>NZ_UFQC01000004.1 GCF_900496975.1 Achromobacter veterisilvae | reverse complement strand
CGTATGGAAATCACGCAAACCCTTCGACCAAGAACTCTTCCTGGCCAAGCAGGCTTGCGTGAAACCATAGAATCTACTTTGACAGGACGCGCATGGCCTGTTCCAGGCCGGCGACGGTGACCGGGTACATGCGGCCCTGCATGATGTCGCGCAGCAGGGCGATGGACTGGCGGTACTGCCAGGACGCCGTGGGCTCCGGATTGAGCCAGACCGATTTGGGCCAGGCCTCAAGCAGGCGGCGCACCCATTCCGCGCCGGGTTCCTTGTTGTAGTGTTCGACCGAACCGCCCGGCTGCAGGATTTCGTAGGGGCTCATGGTGGCGTCCCCGACGATGATCAGGCGCCAGTCCGGGTTGTACTTGCGCAGCACGTCCCAGGTGTCGAAGCGCTCGTTCTGGCGCCGGCGGTTGCTCTGCCACAGGCTTTCGTACGGGCAGTTGTGGAAGTAATAGACTTCCAGGTGGCGGAATTCGCTGCGGGCCGCCGAGAACAGTTCCTCGACGCGGCCGATGTGGTCGTCCATGCTGCCGCCCACGTCCAGCAGCATCAGCACCTTGACCGTGTTGTGGCGCTCGGGGACCATGCGCAGGTCCAGGTGGCCGGCATTGCGCGCGGTGCTGGCGATGGTGTCGTCCAGGTCCAGTTCCATTTCCGCGCCCTGCCGCGCGAAGCGCCGCAGGCGGCGCAGGGCGACCTTGAAGTTGCGCGTGCCCAGTTCGACCTGATCGTCGTAGTCCTTGAACTGGCGCATGTCCCAGACCTTGACCGCGCTGCGGTTGCCGGCGGAATCGCCGCCCACGCGGATGCCCTCGGGGTGGTAGCCGCCAGTGCCGAAGGGCGAGGTACCGCCGGTGCCGATCCACTTGCTGCCGCCGGCATGGCGTTCCTTCTGTTCTTCCATCCGCTCCTTGAAAAGCTCCATCAGCTTGTCCCAGCCGTGCTTTTCGATGGCGGCCTTTTCCTCGGGGGTGAGGCTTTTCTCGAACTGCTTGATGAGCCAGTCCAGCGGGATTTCCTTGCCCGCGGGCAGGGCGGCCGCTATGCCCTTGTAGTACGCGCCGAACGCCTTGTCGTAGCGGTCGTAGAGGGCTTCGTCCTTGACGAGCGTGGCGCGCGCCAGGAAGTAGAAGTCGTCCAGCGTGGGCGCCATGAGGTCCTGGCGCAGGGCGTCCACCAGGGTCAGGTATTCCTTGACCGAGACGGGGAGCTTGTGCGCCCTGAGGTGGTAGAAGAAATCGATCAGCATTTGCGGGCCGCCCGTGAGTGCCGCATCAGCGGCGCTGGCCGCCGCGCGTCATGGCCGCCAGGCGTTCCAGCAGGTGCACGTCCTGCTCGTTCTTGAGCAGCGCGCCGGCCATCAGCGGCACGGCCGTGGCGGTGTGCGCGTCGATCTCGGCGGCGGTGGCGTTCTCGGCCAGCAGCAGGCGCAGCCAGTCCAGCAGCTCGGAGGTGGAGGGCTTCTTTTTCAGGCCCGGGGCGTCGCGCAGCGCGAAGAAAGTGTCCAGCGCCGCGCGCAGCACGTCCTGCTTCAGGTCCGGATAATGCACGGCCACGATGTCGCGCATCGTCTCGCGGTCGGGGAAGCGGATGTAGTGGAAGAAGCAGCGCCGCAGGAAGGCGTCGGGCAGGTCTTTTTCGTTGTTGGACGTGATGATGACCAGAGGACGGTGCCGCGCCGAGATGGTCTCGCGCGTTTCGTACACGTGGAATTCCATGCGGTCCAGTTCGCGCAGCAGATCGTTGGGGAATTCGATGTCGGCCTTGTCGATCTCGTCGATCAGCAGCACCGCCGGTTCCGGCGACTGGAACGCCTGCCACAGCGTGCCCTGCACGATGTAGTTGCGGATGTCGCGGACCTTTTCGTCGCCCAGTTGCGAGTCGCGCAGGCGCGACACGGCGTCGTATTCGTACAGGCCCTGGTGCGCCTTGGTGGTGGATTTGATGTGCCACTGCAACAGCGGCCGGCCCAGCGCGCGCGCCACTTCTTCGGCCAGCATGGTTTTCCCGGTGCCGGGTTCTCCCTTGATCAGGAGCGGGCGCTGGAGGATGAGCGCGGCGTTGACGGCGAGTTTGAGGTCATCGGTGGCGACATAGCTGTCGGTCCCGTCGAAGCGGTCGGGCGAGGCGGAAGTGGCGGACTGGGCTGCGGACATGGTCGGATGGCGTCTAGGTTTGATGGTGATCAAATACCGTCTTAAGGTATTAATCCTGAGCAATTATCGTACAATCAGGCGGTTTTGCTTTGGGTTCGACCCGCAACATGTTTGCCGAGGGCCTTTTCTAGCGAGCTGGCCCTAGTCCTTAGCCATACGAAGAAGAGCCACTCCAATGAAGTTGCGAACCTCTCTGAAGTACACGCTATCCGTATTGGCCGCAATCGCATCCTGTGCGATCGCCGGCCAGGCTGTTGCCGCGGATGCAGCAGTGGTCGGTAATGTCCAGAACGCCCGTGACAAGGTTTCCATGTGCATCGGTTGCCACGGCATCGAAGGCTACAAGGCGACGTTTCCCGAGCTATACCACGTTCCGATGATTGCTGGCCAGAACGCCAAGTACATCGAAACGGCCCTGAACGAGTACAAGAAAGGCGCGCGCAGCCATCCCACGATGGACGCCATCGCCGGCAGCCTGTCCGACCAGGACATCGCCGACCTGGCAGCGTACTACTCGAATCTCAAATAAGGGGCAAAACCATGAATCGCATCATGCTTGCCCTCGCGGGCGCGACCCTGGCAATGGCGGGCTCGGCCGCCCAGGCCCAGGATCTGGCGGCCGGCAAGGCCGTCTTCGACAAATTCAATTGCGCGTCCTGCCACGGCGCGGACGCCAAGACGGCCGTGGATCCGGCCTATCCGACGCTGGCCGGCCAGCACGCCGATTACCTCGTCCATGCCCTGAAGGCATACAAGCGCGGCGCTTCCGGCAGCGCGGCCACGGCCAACGTGCGCAAGAACCCCATCATGGGCGCTTTCGCCACGCAGTTGTCGGACCAGGACATTTCCAACGTGGCGGCATGGCTCTCGGCGCAGCCGAGCGACCTGGGCGTGCGCAAGTAGGTTCCGTCCAGCCCGGAAGCAAAAACCCTCGGCATGCCGAGGGTTTTTTGTCGCCGGGCCGCCCCAAGACAAAAATGCCCCCTCGGGGGGCAGCCAGCGCGCGCAGCGTGCGCAGCGTGGGGGCATTTCCTTTCGCCGGGCCGCCCCAAGACAAAAATGCCCCCTGGGGGGGCAGCCAGCGCGCGCAGCGTGGGGGCATTTCCTTTCGCCGGGCCGCCGAAGGCGCGGCGCTCAGCGTCCGGCGCGCTGGCGGATCAGGTCGATGTAGGTGTCGCTGTCCAGCGGGGTGCCCAGCCGCTGGGCTTCCCAGACCACCTGGCCCAGGCATTCCATGATCTCGTGCGCCGCCTGGTGCGCGTCGGTGCGCGCCACCAGTTGCTGGTAGGCCTTCCGGATGCCGGGCGGGTGGTCGATGGACAACTGCTCGGCGATGGCCAGGTGCATGGACAGGTGCAGGAAGGGGTTGGTGCGCCCCTTTTCCACCGAGTATTCCGCCGTCATGGCCTCGGGGCTTTCCAGGTCGCCGTGGTATTCGGGATGCTCGATGATCCAGTCCAGCGCGATGGCTTCGAGCGGCGTCAGGACTTCGGCCGCGCGGTGCTTGCGCCAGGTTTCGATGAAGAATTCGCGGACTTGGTCGCGGGAGGGATTGAACATCTGCGGGGGAGGGAAAGCGGGATATCGACGGATTATTTTACCCGCCCGTCGCGGCCCGCCGGGCCGGGCGGCCTTTTTGCGATATAGAATGGGTTGCTATCCGCCATCCGGTGTGCGGTTCTCGAGGACGGTATTCCCCGCGGAATCGGACGCTTCCCGATGCCGGCGCGTGCAGAATAATCACCCGGAGCAAATGGAGCATTCATGTCCTACCAACATATCAAGGTTCCCGCTGGCGGCCAGAAGATCACGGTCAACGCCGATTTCTCGCTGAATGTGCCCGAGCAGCCCATCGTTCCCTTCATCGAAGGCGATGGCACGGGCGCCGACATCACTCCGGTGATGATCAAGGTCGTTGATGCCGCGGTGCAGAAGGCCTACGGCGGCAAGCGCAAGATCCACTGGATGGAAGTCTATGCTGGCGAAAAGGCCACCAAGGTCTACGGCCCGGACGTGTGGCTGCCCGACGAAACCCTGGAAGTCGTCAAAGACTACGTGGTGTCCATCAAGGGGCCCCTGACCACCCCGGTCGGCGGCGGCATCCGCTCGCTGAACGTGGCGCTGCGCCAGCAACTGGACCTGTACGTCTGCCTGCGCCCGGTGGCCTACTTCAAGGGCGTGCCTTCGCCGGTGCGCGAACCCGAGAAGACCAACATGGTGATCTTCCGCGAGAACTCGGAAGACATCTATGCCGGCATCGAATACATGGCGGAAAGCGAGCAGGCCAAGGAGCTGATCCAGTTCCTGCAGACCAAGCTCGGCGTGAAGAAGATCCGTTTCCCGAACACCTCGTCCATCGGCATCAAGCCCGTGTCGCGCGAAGGCACCGAGCGCCTGGTGCGCAAGGCCGCGCAATACGTCATCGACAACGACCGCACGTCGCTGACCCTGGTGCACAAGGGCAACATCATGAAGTTCACGGAAGGCGGCTTCCGCGACTGGGGCTATGAACTGCTGCAGAAGGAATTCGGCGCCCAGTTGATCGACGGCGGCCCGTGGTGCAAGTTCAAGAACCCGAAGACGGGCCGCGAAATCATCGTGAAGGACGTCATCGCCGACGCCTTCCTGCAGCAGATCCTGCTGCGTCCGGCCGAATACGACGTGATCGCCACGCTGAACCTGAACGGCGACTACATCTCCGACGCGCTGGCCGCGCAGGTGGGCGGCATCGGCATCGCCCCGGGCGCGAACCTGTCCGATTCGGTCGCCATGTTCGAAGCCACCCACGGCACCGCGCCGAAGTACGCCGGCAAGGACTACGTGAACCCCGGTTCCGAAATCCTGTCGGCCGAAATGATGCTGCGCCACATGGGCTGGACCGAAGCCGCCGACCTGATCATCTCCAGCATGGAGAAATCCATCCTGTCCAAGAAGGTCACGTACGACTTCGCCCGGCTGCTCGAAGGCGCGACCCAGGTGTCGTGCTCGGGTTTCGGCCAGGTCATGATCGAAAACATGTAATTCGCGGCTTACCGCAAGCCAGTCCCGCAAAACCCGCCCGCCGTCATGGCGGGCGGGTTTTGTCTACCTGTCCAGCATGACGCATGCTGCTTTCACTTCGTCTTTTACCAGGTTGATCGTTGTGCCCCGACTGTACGTTTCCTTGGCCACCTGGCTGGTGCTGCTGGTTCCCGCGCTGGCGTTGACCAGCCCCGTAGGGGGGCCGGCAATTATTTATCTCACAGGCCTGATCGCGCTGACGGCGATCGCCGCGAATGCGATCCGGCACTATGAGCCGATGGATTTCCGGGCCCTGTGGCCCATGGCGCTGGCGCTGCTGCTGCCGCTGGTCTGTATGGTTGTTACGTCCACCGCGCTAGGCGTGTGGAGCGGTTCGGAACAGGAGAAACTGCTCCGGTTCGCGCTGGCGGTGCCGGTGCTGTGGCTCTTGCTGAGAGCGCCGCAGCGGTGGCTCAAGCAGATCCAGTGGAGCATCCTGGCCGGCGCGCTGGCCGGTTCGGCGATGCTGATCGTCACCATGACGTGGTGGGACCGCAGTGCGGTCGGGGAAATCGGCGGGCGTTACAATGCCGTCGCCTTCGCGAACCTGACGCTGCTGTTCGGCATGATGTCGCTGCTGTCGATCGGCTGGGGCGCCAGCACGCGCTGGCCGCGCGTGGAGACCGCGCTCAAGCTGCTGGCCGCTGGGATGAGCATCTGGGCCACCTGGCTGTCCGAAACGCGCAGCAGTTGGATGCTGCTGCCCATCCTGGCCGTGGTTATTCTGTTCGGGCTACATGGCTGGAGTCGACGCCACAAGGTGTACTGTGCGCTGGTGCTCAGCGCGCTGCTGGCCGTCACCGCTGTCGGCATCTGGAATTTCAGTAGCCGCATGCACATGATCACCAGCGACTTGCAGGGTTTTGCCACATCGGCGGACCGAGACACGTCGTTTGGCATCCGATTGCAGCTATGGCACGCTTCTCTGATGATGTTTGAAAAAAGCCCTGTCGTAGGTGTAGGGCCGAACAACTTCCGCAGTGAACTCCTGTTGCTCGAGAAGCAGGGAATCGTATCGCGCGAGGTCGTCGAAGGCTATGGCGAGCCTCACAATGACCTGCTCGCGGCCCTTTCGGGATACGGGCTGCTGGGCCTGGCGGGCATCCTGGCGCTGTATCTGCTGCCGGCGGCGGTCTTCCTGCGCAGGCTGGCCAGCGACGATCGCGTCATACGCGTCGGCGCGCAGATGGGGCTGCTGTTCTGCCTGGGCTACTGCGCGTTCAGCCTGACCGAAATGATGTTCCGCAATATGCGCAGCGTCTCCACCTATTCGCTGATCGTCGTGGCGCTGATCGCGCTGACGACGCCGCGGCCGGGTCAGTCCGCGAAACGATAGCCCACGCCCACCTCCGTCAGCAGGTGGACGGGCTGCGCGGGATCGGCTTCCAGCTTCTGGCGCAGGTGGCCCATGTAGATCCGAAGGTAGTGCACGCTCTCCACGTGCGCGGGCCCCCACACCGCGCGCAGCAGTTCGCGGTGCGTCATGACTTTGCCGCGATGCGCCAGCAGCGCCGCCAGCAGCCGGTATTCCATGGCGGTCAGGTGCACGTGCCGGCCGCCGCGTTCGACCACGCGCTTCGCGAAGTCGACGCGCACGTCGCCGAAGGCGATTTCGGCCGCATTGCCCGCGCCGCCCCTGGCGTGGCGCCGCAATAGCACGCGCAGCCGCGCCAGCAGTTCGCTGACGCCGAAGGGCTTGGTCAGATAGTCGTCCGCCCCGGCGTCCAGCGCGGCGACCTTGTCGGCCTCGGCGCCGCGCGCGGACAGCACCAGCACCGGCACTTCGGTCCAGCCGCGCAGTTCGCGGATCAAGGCCATGCCGTCTTCGTCCGGCAGCCCCAGGTCCAGCACGACCGCATCGGGCTGCCGGGTGCCGGCCTCGATCAGGCCACGCTTGACGGTGTCGGCCTCGTGGACGGCGCAGCCCTCGCTTTCCAGGACCTGGCGGACAAAGCGCCGGATGCTGGCGTCGTCTTCGACGATGAGGATGGTAGGCTGGTAATCGAACATGCTGCGCGGCGGTCAGGGGATTTCGGGCTGGATCGGGGGCGGCGCGCCCAGGGGCAGCGTAAAGACGAATTGCGCGCCGGATTCCCGGCCCGGCGCGTGTTCGACCCAGATTCTCCCATGGTGGGCGGCGACGATGGCCTCGCACACCGCCAGCCCCAGGCCGACGCCGGGAGTGGCGGATTCGCGGTCCCCGCGCGTGAACTTCTCGAAGATGCGGCGGGCTTCGCCGGGAGGGACGCCGGGGCCGTTGTCGCTGACCGCCACGCGCAATTCGCCTTCGTGGACGGCCGCGTGCACGCGCAGCGCGCTGCCCGCGGGCGTGTACTTCGCGGCGTTCTCCAGCAGGTTGCACAGCACGCGCTCGATCAGCACGCCGTCGCATTCCACCAGGGGTAGCTGCGACAGGCTGTCCACGGTGACGCTGTGCGCGGCCAGCGGTTCCCGCAAGTCGGCGAGCGACGCGCCCACCAGTTCTTCGATGGATTGCCACTCCAGGCGCAGCGGCGTGTCCCGGCTTTGCAGCCGCGCCATGTCCAGCAGATTGGCGACGAGCGCATGCATGCGCTGGGCCTGGTCGCGCATGGCGCGGATGGTGCCGTGGATGGCCGGCGGCAAGGCCGCCTGCTGGCGCATCAGCGTGTCCGTCATGCCGACCAGGCTGGTCAGCGGAGTGCGCAGGTCGTGCGACACGGCGGCCAGCAGCGAATTGCGCAGCTTCTCGGATTCCATGCTGACCAGCGCCTGCTGCGCTACTTCCACATAGTGCAGGCGCTCCAGCGCGATGGCGATCAGGGTGGCGTAGGCCTCGATCTGGCGGCGCGAATCGGGATTCGAAAACAGGCTGCGGCGCGGAGCGGCCAGCGCCAGCACGCCGCGGGTGCGCATGGGCGCCTTGAGCGGCAGGTACAGCAGGTCGCTGTTGGACAGGGTGGCGGTGCCCGCGCCCGCCGGCTGCCCGTGGTCGTAGACCCACTGGGCCAGCGCCGATTCCAGCGGCGGCATGTCGTCGGCGGCGGGCGAGGCCAGCTTCAGCCTGTCGTCCATGCCCAGCAGGTACAGCGCGCAGCGCGAGCCGAAGGTGGCGTGCACGAACGCGCCGGCCAGGGCGACGATCTGTTCCGGCAGCAGCGCGGAGGACAGCTCGCGCGCGAACTCGTAGAGGCTGCGCGCATCGGCCTCCCGCTTGACCGACGCTTGTGCCTGCAGCCGCAGGCCGGCGGTCAATTGCCCGATGAGCAGGCCCACGGCGAGCAGCACGCCGAAGGTCAGCAGGTACTGCACGTCCGACACGGCGAACGAGGTCAGCGGCTGCACGAAGAAGAAATCGAACAGCCCGACGCTGACGACCGAGGCCAGCGCCGCCGGCCCGCGGCCGTGGCGCAGCGCCACGGCCACCACCGCCAGCAGGAACAGCATGACGATATTGGTCTGGTGCAGCACCGGGAAGGCCAGCATGGACAGCGCCGTGGCGGCCGCGCAATAGCACAGCGCCCAGGCATAGCCCGCAAGCGGCCGCGGGTTGCGTTCGTCGGCGGCACGGTGTCCCAGCGTGAGCGGATCGCGGCCGGGGGCGGAGCTGGCGGGTAGCGGGGGCGCGCCCAGGCGGATGACGTCGATCTCGGGGCAGCCCGCGGCCAGCATGTCGGCGAAGCTGTGGCGGCGCCACAGCCAGCCCGGCGAGAGGGCCGCTGACAGCGCGGCGGACAGCGACAGGCGCAGGCGTTGCAGGCCGCCGGCGCGGGTCCGGCCGAGGACGGCCTTGGTGATGTTGTGGCGGCGCACATAGCGCACCACGGCGTCCACCATGTCGCCTCCGGTCAAGGTTTCGCTGCGGGCGCCCAGCGAATCCGCCAGGGCCAGGCTGCGCTGCATGCGGTCCTGTTCCGCCGGGGGCGGCGGGGCCGCGCGCGGCGTGTCGATGGTGACCACGTGCAGGTCGCATTCCAGTTGCTGGCTCAGGCGGTGGGCGCTGCGGATGACGTAGTCGGCGTCGACGTCCGGGCCGATGCAGGCGACCACGGCCTCGCGCGTGCGCCACACGGGCTCGATGGCGCGGTCGCGGCGGTAGGCCTGGACGTCGTCGTCCACGTGGTCGGCGGTGCGGCGCAGCGCCAGTTCGCGCAGGGCGATCAGATTGCCCTTGCGGAAGAAGTCGCGGGTGGCGCGGCGGGCCTGCTCGGGCAGATAGACCTTGCCTTCCTTCAGGCGGCGCAGCAGCTCGTCGGCGGACAGGTCGACCAGGATGACTTCGTCGGCCGAATCGAAGACCTCGTCGGGCACGGTCTCCCAGACCCGCACGCCGGTGATGCCGCCCACGGCCTCGTTCAGGCTGTCCAGGTGCTGCACGTTCAGGGTGGTCCAGACGTCGATGCCGGCCGCGAGGAGTTCCTGGATGTCCTGCCAGCGCTTGGCGTGGCGGGAGCCGGGGGCGTTCGAGTGCGCCAGTTCATCGACCAGCACCAGGTCCGGGCGCCGGGACAGCGCGCCGTCCAGGTCGAACTCTTTCAGGGCATGGCCGCGATACGGGACGTCCTTGAGCGGGAGGACGGGCAGGCCCTCCAGCAGCGTCGCGGTCTCGCGCCTGCCGTGGGTTTCGACGATGCCCGCCAGCACGCCGACGCCCTGCGCGGCCTGCGCGCGGGCCGCCACCAGCATGGCGTAGGTCTTGCCCACGCCGGCGGAAGACCCGAAATAGACGCGCAGCCTGCCACGCACCGCCTGCCGCGCGGCCTCGTCCAGGTTCTTCAAGAGCGCGTCGGGATCGGGACGCTCGCCAGCGATATCAGCCATGGACGCGCAAGAGGGATGGGAGAACCGGTGGCAATACTATACGCCGCGCCATCAGCGCGGCGCTCCCCGCCGGTCCAGCGCCAGGTTCAGCATCAGCACGTTGACCGCGGGAGCCCCCAGCACGCCCAGCCAGGGCTTGTCGGTATGCGCCTGGATCAATGCGTCGATCTGTTCGCGAGGCAGGCCGCGCGCGCGCGCCACGCGCGCGGCCTGGTAGGCCGCCGCGGCGAGGCTGATGTGCGGATCCAGCCCGCTGCCGGACGCCGTGGCCAGGTCCACCGGGACGGGCAGGGGGTTGCCCGGATCGGCCGCTTTCAAGGCCGCGATGCGCGCCTGGATGGCTTCGGCCAGCGCCGGATTGCGAGGCCCCAGGTTCGAACCGCCCGAGCCCGCGGCGTTGTACGGCATGGGCGCGGTGGCGGAAGGGCGGCCCCAGAAATATCCGGCAGAGCTGAACGATTGGCCGATCAGTTCCGAGCCGACGAGACGGTCGCCTTGCCTGATGAGCGATCCGGCGGCCTGATGAGGGAAGACGGCGGCGGCGATGCCGGAAGTCAGGAAGGGATACGCAAGGCCGGTCGCCAGGGACAGGACGGTGAAGACGGCCAGCGCGGGGCGCAGGATGCCGCCCTGGCGCGGCGAGGAGGCGGAGATATTCATGGTGGGTTCCTTTGGTGTCGGCTAGGCCCAGCCCAGCGCGGCGAGCGCCATGTCGACCAGCTTGATGCCGGCAAACGGCACCAGCAGGCCGCCCAGGCCGTAGATGAGCAGGTTGCGGCGCAGGAGCACCGACGCGCCCAGCGGGCGGTAGCGCACGCCCTTGAGCGCCAGCGGGATCAGCGCCACGATGATCAGCGCGTTGAAAATCACGGCCGACAGGATGGCCGAAGCCGGCGTGGCCAGGCCCATGATGTTCAGCACGTCCAGTTGCGGATAGACCGTGGCGAAGGCGGCCGGAATGATGGCGAAGTACTTGGCCACGTCGTTGGCCACGCTGAAGGTCGTGAGCGCGCCGCGGGTCATCAGCATCTGCTTGCCGATCTGGACGATCTCGATCAGCTTGGTGGGGTTGGAATCCAGGTCCACCATGTTGCCCGCCTCCTTGGCGGCCTGGGTGCCCGAATTCATCGCCACCGCCACGTCGGCCTGGGCCAGCGCGGGCGCGTCGTTGGTGCCGTCGCCGGTCATCGCCACCAGCCGGCCCTCGGCCTGGTAGGCGCGGATCAGCTTGAGCTTGGCTTCGGGCGTGGCTTCCGCCAGGAAATCGTCGACGCCGGCTTCGGCGGCGATGGAGGCGGCCGTGAGCTTGTTGTCGCCCGTGATCATCACGGTCTTGATGCCCATGCGGCGCAACTCGGCGAAACGCGACTGGATGTCCGGCTTGACGATGTCCTTCAGTTCGACGACGCCGAGCGCGCGGCTGCCGTCGCTGACCATCAGCGGCGTGCTGCCGCGGCGGGCCACGTCTTCGGCCAGTTGCAGCGCCTGCGCGGGAACCGCCGAGTCCTGCGCGGCCAGCCAGGACTGGACGGCGTCGACCGCGCCCTTGCGGATCGTCCGGCCGTCCAGGTCCACGCCGCTCATGCGCGACTGCGCGGTGAAGGGCACGAATTCCGCGCCAGGCATGGGCCCGGCCGGCGCGTGGAGGGCCTTGTCGGCCAATGCGACGATGCTGCGGCCCTCCGGCGTGTCATCGGCCAGCGAAGCCTGGCGCGCGGCATCGGCCAGTTCGCGCGGCGACACGCCCGGCGCGGGCAGGAAGGCCGATGCCTGGCGATTGCCGAAGGTGATGGTGCCCGTCTTGTCCAGCAGCAGCACGTCCACGTCCCCCGCGGCTTCGACGGCGCGGCCCGACGTGGCGATGACGTTGGCGCCCATCATGCGGCTCATGCCCGCCACGCCGATGGCCGACAGCAGGCCGCCGATGGTGGTGGGAATCAGGCAGACGAGCAGGGCGACCAGCACCGTCACCGTGACCGCGGCGCCGCCGCCGGCGGCGGCCACCGCGTAGATCGAGAACGGCATCAGGGTCACGACCACCAGCAGGAACACCACCGTCAGTCCCACCAGCAGGATGGTGAGCGCCAGTTCGTTGGGCGTCTTCTGGCGCTTGGCGCCTTCGACCATGGAGATCATGCGGTCCAGGAAGCTCTCGCCCGGATCGGCGGCGATGCGCACGAAGATCCAGTCCGACAGCACGCGGGTGCCGCCGGTGACAGACGAAAAGTCGCCGCCGGATTCGCGGATCACCGGCGCGGATTCGCCCGTGATGGCGCTTTCGTCCACCGAGGCCACGCCGGCCACGACCTGGCCATCGCCGGGGATGGTCTCGCCCGCTTCCACCAGTACCACGTCGCCGCGGCGCAGCAGGCCGGAGGGCTGGCCGACGGCCTGGCCGCGCCAGTCGGCCGGTTGCGCCCGGGCGGCGTCCGCGTCGCGGAAACCCTTGAGCAAGCGGGCCTCTATGGTGGTGCGCAAGCCGCGCAAGGTGGCCGCCTGCTGTTTGCCGCGGCCTTCCGCCAGGGCTTCGGCGAAATTGGCGAACAGTACCGTGAACCAGAGCCAGACGCCGATCGCCAGGATGAACCCGGCGGGAGCCTCGGCCTGGCCGCGCAGGGCCATGACCCACAGCGCGGTCGTCAGGATGCTGCCCACGTAGACCACGAACATCACGGGATTCTTCAGTTGCGCGGCGGGCGACAGTTTGCGCAGGCTGTCCAGCACCGCGGGGCCCGCCAGGGCGCGCGACCACATGCCGAACCGGCGTTCATGGGCGCCGCTGGCCGCGGTGCGGGCGGCGGTGCCCATCGTAGAGGTTTCGATCTTGGCCATTTTCTTTCCTAGCCTTTCGTTTGCAGGTGTTCCGCGACCGGGCCGAGAGCCAGCGCGGGCACGTACGTCAGCGCGCCCACCAGCAGCACCGCGCCAATCAGCAGCGCCACGAAAAGCGGACCGGCCGTGGGCATGCTGCCGGGGCCGGCGGGCAGGCGGCGCTTGGCGGCCAGCGAGCCGGCCATCGCCAGGACCGCGACGATCACCGCGTAGCGGCCGAACCACATCGCGACGCCCAGCAGCACGTTGTAGAAGGGCGTGTTGGAGGACAGCCCGGCGAAGGCGCTGCCGTTGTTGTTGGCGGCGGACGTCAGGGCGTAGAGGATTTCCGAGAATCCGTGGATGCCGGGATTCAGCGTTCCTGCCTGGCCTGCCGGCACCGACACCGCCAGCGCCGTGCCGCCCAGCACCAGCAAGGGCGTCGCCAGGATGACGATGGACACCATCTTCATGTCGTAGGCCTCGATCTTCTTGCCCAGGTATTCGGGGGTGCGGCCGATCATCAGGCCGGCGATGAAGACGCCCAGGATGGCGAAGGCCAGCATGCCGTACAGGCCGGAGCCCACGCCGCCGAAGACGACTTCGCCCAGTTGCATCAGCAGCATCGGCGCCAGCCCGCCCATGGCGTTCAGCGAATCGTGCATGCCGTTGACGGCGCCGCAGGACGCCGCCGTGGTGACGGTGGCGAACAGCGAGGTGGCGGCGATGCCGAACCGGGTTTCCTTGCCTTCCATGTTGCCGCCGGGCGAGAAGGCGCTGAGCGCGCTGTCGGCGCCGGCCTGGGCCGCCATCGGATTGGGCTGCTGCTCGAAGTAGGCGGTGGACAGCGCGAATACCGTGAATAGCAGCGTCATCGCCGCCAGGATCGCGATGCCCTGGCGCCGGCTGCCCACCATTTCGCCGAAGGTGAAGCACAGCGCGGCGGGGATCGCCAGGATGGCCAGCATTTCCAGGAAGTTCGCCAGCGGCGTGGGGTTTTCAAAGGGATGCGCCGAATTGGCATTGAAGAAGCCGCCGCCGTTGGTGCCCAGCAGCTTGATCGATTCCTGCGACGCGACCGGGCCCATGGCCAGGAGCTGGGTCCGGCCGATGGCGGGATCCGCCACGGCTTGCCCGGCCGCGTCCAGCGCGGGCCGGCCCTGGGCGTCCAGGCGCGGCTGGAGGTAGCGCACGGGTTCGACCGTCTGGGCCTCCTGGTAGGGACTGAAGTTCTGGATCGTTCCCTGGCTGACCAGCGCAAGCGCCAGCACGAAGGACAGCGGCAGCAGCACATAGAGCGTGCAGCGGACCATGTCGGTCCAGAAATTGCCCACCGTGGCCGAGCAATGGCGCGACAGGCCGCGGATCAGCGCGAACAGCACGGCGATGCCGGTGGCGGCCGAGACGAAGTTCTGCACGGTCAGCGCCAGCATCTGCGTCAGGTAGCTCATCGTCGACTCGCCGCCGTAGCCCTGCCAGTTGGTGTTGGCGGCGAAGCTGATCGCGGTGTTCAGGGCCGAGTCCGGCGGCACCGCGCCCAGGCCCGCGGGGTTGAGGGGCAGCATGCCCTGGACGCGCTGCAGGCCGTAGACCGCCGCGACCCCCACGATGTTGAAGGCCAGCACGGACAGGGCATACCGCTTCCAGCCCATTTCGGCCCGCGGGTCGATGCCCGCCAGCCGGTAGATGCCGCGTTCCAGCGGGCGGCCCCAGGCGGTCAGCCGGGATTGCCCGTCTTCCATGGCGATGCGGATGTAGCGTCCGAGGAACGGCGCGACCGCGAGCAGGACCGCCAGGTACGCGGCCAGCAAACCGATGAATTCGGCGGTCATCAGAATTTCTCCGGTTTGAACAGCGCGGCCAGCAGGTACGCGAACAGCAGGGCGGCCGTCAGGCCGCTCAGCCAATAGAGCCAGCTCATGGTCGTTCTCCCGAGGACAAGGCCTCGCAGAACCGGAGCAGGGCGAAAGTCAGCCCGGCCATGGCGGCGAAAATGGCGATATAGAGGGCATCCACGTTTTTCCTCCCGGGAGCGAGGCTCCCTTCGAACGACGGCCTGCGCGGCAAAGCGGATGCGCGCCGGGCAGGCGGGGCGACCAATCAGGACACCGGCAGGTTACGGAGCGGGGGGTAAAAACGGGGTATAGGTTTGGGAGCGGGAGATAAAGGAAACGTAAAAACGGCCCGGGCGGAGCATGCCCGGATATGGGCATGGCCGCGCTCCCGCCATGCCCGGCTTTGGCGATCGGCCCGCGCACGGGCCTGGGCGAAGGAAAAGTCCGGGCACAAACGCCGGCCAATTCTGGCGAAAATCCCAATATTTAGAACTTCCGACCCAAAATGCACTTATATGGTGCAGAGAATATGTAAATGAATGCTCCGTCTTAGGGCATTCCCCTAGTGTGACGATCCCGCATCTGGTGCAGAATCTCATCCCATGCAGGTGAGGAGACAAAGCCCTGCATGGGCAAATACCGGCGGCACCGGTACATAAAAAAAGTAGGCAGTACCCAGAAAAAAAGCAAAACGCACAGCGGCTGGCACCTGGTAGTGCCAGCCGTTGTCGCATAAAAAGCCGGCATTGCTTCCGCAGGGGCTTTTCAAGCGCCGCGTTTCGCGATATTTAGGTAGGGCCACGCTCATCCTAGCTATGCCGGAATCGCGCCTTTCACATCCCAAACCCGCATCGACTCCCTATTGGCGCCGCAATCTGCGGCTGATCCTGTTGCTGGCCGCCGTCTGGGCGGCGCTGACGTTCGTCCCCTCGTATTTCGCCCGCAGCCTGGTCTTCGACTTCATAGGCTGGCCCTTTGCCTTCTGGATGGCCGCCTACGGCGCGCCGCTGGCCTATCTCATCATCATCGCCGTCTACGCCCGGATCATGAATCGCGCCGATGAGCGCGCCGACGAGGCCGGGGAGAACCGCTGATGCCGTTTTTCAGCGGAGACACACCCCAGCAATTCCGAGTCCGGCTGCGGCGGATCTACGTGCTGTACACGGCGGGCTTCGCGCTGATGATCCTGCTGATGGCGCTGGCCGAGATCCTGGGCATGCCGCGCAACTGGATCGGCTATGTGTTTCTGCTGGTCACGGTGAGCCTGTACGCGGGCATCGGCATCGTCTGCCGCACCTCGGACCAGGAGGAGTACTACGTGGCCGGCCGCCGCGTGCCCGCCGTCTACAACGGCATGGCCACGGCCGCCGACTGGATGTCGGTGGCTTCCTTCATCGGCGTGGCCGGCACGCTGTACCTGACGGGCTATGGCGGGCTCGCCTACATCATGGGCTGGACCGGCGGCTACGTGCTGGTGGCGATGCTGCTGGCGCCCTATCTGCGCCGCTTCGGCCAATACACCATTCCCGACTTCATGGGCGCGCGCTATGGCGGCAACATGCCGCGCCTGGCGGGCGTGGCGTGCGCCATCCTCTGCTCCTTCACCTACCTGGTGGCGCAGATCTACGGGGTGGGCATCATCACCACGCGAATGACCGGCATTTCGTTCGAACTGGGCATCTTCGTCGCGCTCGGCGGGATGCTGGTCTGTTCGTTCCTGGGCGGCATGCGCGCCGTCACGTGGACGCAGGTGGGCCAGTACATCATCCTGGTCATCGCCTACCTGGTGCCGGTGATCTGGCTGTCGATCAAGCACACCAACGTGCCGGTGCCGCAGATCTCGGCGGGCGTCGTGCTCCAGCAGGTGACCGAGAAGGAGGTGTACCTGCAGAACGACCCCTCCGAAATCGAGGTGCGCCGGCTGTGGCAGCAGCACGCCGACGAAATGGCGCGCCGGGTGGCGGCCCTGCCCGAATCCTGGGCCCTGGAAAAGGACAAGTTGCGCAGCCGGCTGGCCCAGTTGAACGCCAGCGACGCGCCCATGGTCGAGATCCGGTCCGCCGAGCGCGAACTGGCCGGCTACCCCGTCAACGTGGAAGAAGCGCGCATCGCGTGGTCGCAGTCGAAGGCCTCTTTCGAGGCGCGGGCCGCGCCGCCCACGCCGCACGCGGAGCCCTTTCCCGCCAAGGATCCCGAAGAGCGGCGCAATATGCGCGTCAATTTCCTGGCGCTGGTGCTCTGCCTGATGCTGGGCACCGCGGGCATGCCGCACATCCTCATGCGCTCCTACACCACGCCGTCGGTCATCGAGGCGCGCCGGTCGGTGTGCTGGTCGCTGCTGTTCATCCTGCTGTTGTATTTCATGGCGCCCGCGCTGGCGCTGCTGGTGAAGTACGAGGTCTATACGCAGGTGGTGGGATCCAGCTTCCTCAGCCTGCCCAACTGGGTGCACGCCTGGAGCGCGGTCGACAGCAACCTGCTGGACGTCACCGACGTCAACCGCGACGGCATCGTGCAACTGAGCGAGATCAGCATGGGCGCGGACGTGGTGGTGCTGGCCATGCCGGAGATCGGCGGGCTGCCCTACGTGATCTCCGGCCTGGTGGCGGCGGGCGGGCTGGCCGCGGCGCTGTCCACCGCCGACGGCCTGCTGCTGACCCTGTCCAATTCCCTGTCGCACGACATGTGGTACCGGGTGGTGTCGCCGCGCATGTCGGCGGCGCGCCGCGTGATGGTGTCCAAGATACTGCTGCTGGTGGTCGCGTTCGGGGCGGCCTGGGTGGCGGCGCGCAAGCCCGCGGACATTCTCTTCATGGTGTCGGCGGCGTTTTCCTTCGCCGCCTCGTCGTTCTTCCCGGCGCTGGTCATGGGCGTGTTCTGGCGGCGCGCCAACAAATGGGGGGCGACCCTGGGCATGGCGGCCGGGCTGGCGGTGACGTTCGCCTACATGACGCACACGCATCCGTGGCTGCGCGAATGGGTGCTGGGCGTGTCCCGTACTCAGCCGGTGGACCTGTGGTGGGGCATCCAGCCGATCGCGGCGGGCGTGTTCGGCGCGCCGGTGGCTTTCCTGACCATCATCGTCGTGTCCCTGCTGACGCCCCCGCCCGACCGGGCGACGCTGGCGCTGGTGGACTATCTGCGCAGTCCGGGCGAGGCCCGGCCCCAGGGCGAAAACGCCTAGGGGCGCGCGGCCGCTATGGAAGCGGACAGGCCGCGGCTCAGTGCGCGACCGATTTCGAGAACACGTTCATCACCACGACGCCGGCGATGATGAGGCCGATGCCGATCAGCGCCGGCGTATCCAGGTGCTGCTTGAAGAACACCGCGCCGACGATGGAGATCAGCACGATGCCGACGCCGGACCAGATGGCGTACGCGATGCCCACGGGGATCTCGCGCAGCGTCAACGACAGGAAATAGAACGAGATCAGGTAGCCGGACACCGTGACGATGGATGGCACCAGGCGGGTGAAGCCCTCGGACCCCTTGAGCGCGCTGGTCGCGAAGATTTCGGCGACGATCGCCACGCCCAGGTAGAGCCATTTCATTTGCGGGTTCCTTCCGATTGCCGCAGGAGCACCAGCAGGGCGCCCGCGCCGCCTTCGCGTTCGGGCGCCTCGGAAAACGCCAGCACGTCGTTCTTCTGCACGAGCCAGGTGCGCGCCTTGTCTTTCAGCACCGGTTCCAGCCCCTGCGAGCCGTAGCCCTTGCCGTGCACGACGCGCACGCAGCGGATGCCGTGTTCCAGGCACTCGTCCAGGAACGACAGCAGGGCATGGCGGGCCTGTTCCACGCGCAGGCCGTGCAGGTCCAGTTCCGCGCCGGCGCGCCACTGGCCGCGGCGCAGATTGCGCGCGGTGTCGGGCGCCGCGTCGCCGCGCACGAAGGCGGTGCCGCCTTCGGACAGCAGGTGCGTGATTTCGCCGCCGTCGGAGACCCCGGCGTCGGCGCGGCTGGGCGTTTCGCCCAGCGCGTTGGCGCGGCGCAGCGCCGGGGCGGGCTGTGCCGCCGGCTTGTGCTCCACGCGCGCGGCCTGCTTGATCGGCTGCACGGACTTCATGGTGCGCCGGAAGGCGGCCATGTCGTCGGCGGGGTCGGAATCGGGCGCGGGCGCCGTCTTCTTCAGCGCCGCCACCCGCTGGGCGAGGGCGGCGCGCTCTTGCTCGGCCTGAAGGTCTTTCTTCAGGCGTTTCAGGTCGGCCAGGCCGACCTTACTGCCCCGCATTCTCCAGCCACCGTTGTGCGTCCAGCGCCGCCATGCAGCCCGTGCCGGCGCTGGTGATGGCCTGGCGGTAGACGTGGTCCTGGACGTCGCCGGCCGCGAACACGCCCGGGACGGAGGTCATCGTGGCCAGGCCGGACAGGCCGCTCTTGGTGACGATGTAGCCGTCCTTCATTTCCAGTTGGCCCTGGAATATCTCGGTGTTGGGCTGGTGGCCGATGGCGATGAACGCGCCGGTGACCGGCATGTCCTCGGTGGCGCCGGTGTCCACGTGGCGTACGCGCACGCCGGTAACGCCGCTGTCGTCGCCCAGCACTTCGTCGAGCGTATGGAACAGCTTCAGTTCCATGTTGCCGTTTTCGACCTTGCCCATCAGCTTGTCGACCAGGATGGGTTCGGCGCGGAATTTGTCGCGGCGGTGGATCAGGGTGACCTTGCGGCAGATGTTGGACAGGTACAGCGCTTCTTCCACGGCGGTATTGCCGCCGCCCACCACGACCACGTCCTGGTTGCGGTAGAAGAAGCCGTCGCAGGTGGCGCAGCCCGACACGCCGCGGCCCATGAAGGATTGTTCCGAGGGCAGGCCGAGGTACTTGGCCGAGGCGCCCGTGGCGATGATCAGGGCGTCGCAGGTATAGACCTTGCCGGTGTCTCCGGTGAGGGTGAACGGCCGCTTGGACAAATCAACCTTGGCGATGTGGTCGAAGAGCATTTCGGTGTTGAAGCGTTCGGCATGCTTCTGGAAGCGCTGCATCAGGTCCGGGCCCTGCACGCCATCCGCGTCCGCCGGCCAATTGTCGACGTCCGTGGTGGTCATGAGCTGGCCGCCTTGGGCCAGACCTGTAACAAGAACAGGGCTCAGATTGGCGCGTGCCGCATAGACGGCCGCCGTGTAACCGGCGGGGCCGGAACCGAGTATCAAAACTTTAGCGTGCGTAGGCGTGGACATGGGCGGGTATCTTTAGGTTAACGCCCAATTATAATGAGCCGCATGCCGCGTATCTCGACTGCTTCTCCGCGCGCTTCGCGCAATACCCGAAACGGGCCCTCGCCCCTGCAGACGCGCCTTTCCGCGTTGCTGCGCGAAGCCCGCTGGATCCTCTTCGCCGCCCTGGCGGCGTGGCTCACCCTGGTGCTCGCCACCTGGAGCCCGGCCGATCCAGGCTGGTCGCACTCCGTCCCCGCCGGCGTCATCCACAACCGCGGCGGGACCCTGGGCGCCTATCTGGCGGACATCCTCCTGTATCTCTTCGGTTTTTCGGCCTGGTGGTGGGTCGTCCTGCTGCTGCATCGGGTGCGCGCGGGATATCGCCGCCTGGCCAGCCATCTTCGAGTAACCAATAGTAAACAACCGGAAGTGTTGCCCCGCGTCCACTGGGAAGAGGGCATCGGTTTCTTCCTGCTGCTGGTGGGTTCCCTGGGCATGGAGGCCTTGCGCCTGGCCAGCCGCGGCACGCACCTGCCGGGGGCGTCGGAAACCGCCAGCGGCGCGGGCGGCGTCATCGGCCACACGCTGGCCGATCTCATCGGCCGCAGCATCGGGTTCACCGGCAGCACGCTGGCCTTCCTGGTCATGCTGGCCATCGGGCTGAGCCTGTTCTTCTCGTTCTCGTGGCTGTCCGTCGCCGAACGAGTGGGCGCATGGCTGGAAGGCCTGGTGCGCCGCGTCCGCAATTCCTACGCCGCCCGCGAAGACCGCAAGGTCGGCGAGGTGGCCAAGGCCGTGCGCACCGAACAGGTCGTGGCCAAGCAGGAAAAGCTGGTCCACGACCAGCCGGTGCGGATCGAACCCGCCATCACCGTCGTTCCCAAGTCCGAACGCGTCGAAAAGGAAAAGCAGCAATCGCTGTTCTTCGCGCCGTCGGGCGGCGCCGAGGGCGACCTGCCGGCCATCAGCCTGCTGGATCCGCCGCTGGCCAACCAGGAAACGGTGTCGGCCGAAACCATCGAATTCACGTCGCGCCTGATCGAAAAGAAACTGGCCGACTTCGGCGTGTCCGTCACGGTGGTGGCGGCGCAGGCCGGCCCGGTCATCACGCGCTACGAAATCGAGCCGGCCACCGGCGTGAAGGGCAGCCAGATCGTCAATCTGGCCAAGGACCTGGCGCGCGCGCTGAGCCTGGTCAGCATCCGGGTGGTGGAAACCATTCCCGGCAAGAACCTGATGGGGCTGGAACTCCCGAACCCGCGCCGCCAGATGGTGCGCCTGTCCGAGATCCTGGGTTCGCAGACCTACCACGCCAGCCATTCCGTCGTGACGATGGCGCTGGGCAAGGACATCGCGGGCAACCCGGTGGTGGCCGACCTGGCCAAGATGCCCCACCTGCTGGTGGCGGGCACGACCGGCTCGGGCAAGTCCGTCGGGATCAACGCCATGATCCTGTCCCTGCTGTACAAGGCGGACGCGTCCCATACCCGCGTGATCCTGATCGATCCGAAGATGCTGGAAATGAGCGTCTACGAAGGCATCCCGCACCTGCTGGCGCCGGTCGTCACCGACATGCGCCAGGCGTCCAACGCGCTGAACTGGTGCGTGGGCGAAATGGAAAAGCGCTACCGCCTGATGAGCAAGATGGGCGTGCGCAACCTGGCCGGCTACAACGCCAAGATCCGCGACGCGATCAAGCGCGAGGAGCCGATCCCGAACCCGTTCTCGCTGACCCCCGACCAGCCCGAGCCCCTGGCGCCGCTGCCCACCATCGTGGTGGTCATCGACGAGCTGGCCGACCTGATGATGGTCGTGGGCAAGAAGATCGAAGAACTGATCGCCCGCCTGGCGCAGAAGGCGCGCGCCGCCGGCATCCACCTGATCCTGGCCACGCAGCGCCCCAGCGTGGACGTCATCACCGGCCTGATCAAGGCCAACATCCCGACGCGCATCGCGTTCCAGGTGTCGTCCAAGATCGACTCGCGCACCATTCTCGACCAGATGGGCGCGGAAACGCTGCTGGGCCAGGGCGACATGCTCTACATGCCGCCGGGCACCGGCCTGCCGGTGCGCGTGCACGGCGCCTTCGTGGGCGACGATGAAGTGCACCGCGTGGTGGAAAGCCTGAAGGCGCAGGGCGAGCCCAACTACATCGAAGGCCTGCTGGAAGGCGGGCTGGACGGCGACGGCGAAGGCGCCAGCAGCGTCACCGGAATCGGCGGCGACGCCGAGTCCGATCCGATGTACGACCAGGCCTGCGAAGTGGTGCTCAAGCACCGCCGCGCCTCCATTTCGCTTGTGCAGCGCCACCTGCGGATTGGTTACAACCGTGCGGCGCGGTTACTGGAGCAGATGGAGCAATCGGGTATGGTGTCGGCGATGCAGTCCAATGGCAACCGCGATATCCTGGTCCCCGCGGCGGCCGCCCGAGAGGAAGCCTGATGAAGACGTTTCGCCGACTGGCCGCCGTCGCGGCCTTGACCCTGGCGCCCGCCGTGGCGCTGGCCGCCAGCGCGCAGGAGCAATTGCGCGCGTTCGTCGCCACGGTCACGGCCGCCACCGGCTCGTTCTCGCAGTACACGGTGAACAACCAGGGCCGCACGCAGCCGGCCCAGACGGGCGTGTTTTCGTTCCAGCGTCCCGGCAAATTCAAGTGGGCGGTGCAGAAGCCCTATGAACAGCTCGTCGTTTCCGACGGCCGCAAGGTATTCCAGTTCGATCCGGACTTGGCCCAGGTGACGGAACGCAAGGTGGACGCCGCCATCGGCACTTCGCCTGCGGCGATCCTGTTCGGTTCGGGCTCGCTGGAGCAGTCGTTCGAGGTGTCGGCCCTGCCAGCCAAGGACGGGGTCGAATGGCTGCGCGCCAAGCCGCGCACCGCCGACGCGGGTTTCTCGCGGGTCGATATCGGCATGAAGGACAATCTGCCGGTGCGTGTGGAACTGCTGGATTCGTTCGGACAGACCACCCGGGTGGACCTGTCCGGCATCGCCGCCAACCCGCAGCTTTCCGCGAAGGAATTCGAATTCGTCGCGCCCAAGGGTGTGGATGTGGTGAGGATGTAGGATTTCTCCCGGGGGTGTCTGACACCCGGGGAGATGCGCTGCAATCTGCACGGGCGGTTCGTGGGGGTGTCAGACACCTGCGCCGCGTCTGTGTCTGACACCCGAGGAGAGGCTCTGCAATTTGCAGGGGCATCTCATGGGGTGTCAGACACGTGAGTTCCCTTTATAAGCGATACAGTCGACCTCGACCTTCGCGTCCACCACCAGCGACGACTGCACGCAGGCGCGGGCCGGGGGATTCTCGCCGAAATATTCCCTGAACACCTTGTTGAACGACGCGAAATCGCGCGCGTCGTCCAGCCATACGCCGCAGCGCACGACGTGTTCGGGCCCGTAGCCCGCTTCCTTCAGGATGGCCAGCACCTGCTCGATGGCCTTGCGGCTCTGGGCGACGATGCCGCCTTCGATGACTTCCCCGTTTTCCATCGGCACCTGGCCGGACACGTGCAGCCAGCCGTCGGCCGCGACCGCGCGGGCGAACGGCATGTGCGAACCGCCCTGGCCCGTGCCGCCTGCGACGCCGTAGCGCGTAATGCCGTTCTTGTCGGGAGTGGGAATGGTGGTCATGGGAGATTCCTTGGAAGAGGGGATGAATTCGGAAGGGGGCCGGTCACAGGAAGTTCTTCCGCAGGTCGCCGTTGCGCGGCAGCCAGCGGCCGGCGCGGTCGCCGGTGGGCTGGCCGTGGCGGTACGACAGCGCGCCATTGACCCAGACCGCCTCGATGCCCGCGGCGGTCTGCACCGGGGCGGCGAAGGTGGCGCGGTCGATGACGGTGGCCGGATCGAACAGCACCAGGTCCGCGTGGTAGCCCTCGCGCACCAGGCCGCGTTCGGCCAGGCCGAAGCGGGCGGCGGACAGCCCCGTCATCTTGTGCACCGCCTCGGCCAGTGGGAACAGGCCCACCTCGCGGCTGTAGTGGCCCAGCACGCGCGGGAAGGCGCCCCAGAGGCGGGGATGCGGCATGGGGTCGTTGGGCAGGCCGTCGGAACCCACCATCGTCAGGCGGTGCGACAGCACGCGGCGCACGTCGTCCTCGTGCATGTTGTGGTACACGGCGCCCGCCGGCTGCAGGCGAGCGGCGGCTTCCATCAGGCTCACTCCCCAGTCGGCGGCGATGGCGGCCAGCTTGCGGCGGGCCTGCTCCGGATGGGGCACGGACCAGGTGATGTCGATGTCGAATTCGTCCGTGACCTGCTTCAGGTCCAGCGTGGAAGAACTGGCGGAGTACGGATAGCAGTCGCAGCCCACGTGCTGCAGGCGGCCCGCGGTCTCCAGCGTGGAAAGCACTTCCCGGGTGCGGCCCCAGTTGCCGGCGCCGGCGCATTTCAGGTGCGACACCACGACCGGCACGCGCGCATGCCGGGCGATGTCGAAGGCTTCCTGCATGGCTTCCAGGATGGCGGCGAATTCCGAGCGCAGGTGCGTGGTGTAGAGCGCGCCGAACTCGTCCAGCGCTTCGGCCAGCAGCTTGACTTCGTCCGTGTCCGCCTCGAAGGCGGAGGCATAGGCCAGCCCGGTGCTCAGGCCGATGGCGCCATGGGCCAGCGCGTCGCGCAATTGGGCGCGCATCGCCAGGACTTCGTCGCGCGTGGCGGGCCGGTCCAGGCGGTCCATGTGGTTGCTGCGCAGCGCGGTGTGGCCCACCAGCGCCGCCACGTTCACCGCCGGCCGCGCCGCCTCGATGGCGCGCGTGTAGTCCGCGAACGTGGGGTAGCTGAAGTCTTCCCGCCCGCCCAGCAGGTTCATCGGGTCCGGCGGCTCGCCGCGCAGGGCGACGGGCGATGCGCTGATGCCGCAGTTGCCGACCACCACCGTGGTCACGCCCTGGGACAGCTTGGGCAGCATGCCCGGGGTGCGGATGACGTTGGTGTCGTCGTGGGTGTGCACATCGATGAAGCCGGGCGCCAGCGCCAGGCCGGCGCCGTCGATGGCCTGGCGCGCCGCCGCGCCGGGCAGCTCGCCGATGGCGGCGATGCGGCCGCCGTCCAGCGCGACGCTGGCGCGGTACTCGGCGCCGCCGGTGCCGTCCAGGACCAGCACGTTGCCTATGAGGGTGTCGTACATCTCGTGTTCCAGGTTCAATCGCCCAGCGGCAAGCGGTTCGGGCCGCCGCGGTGTTCGTCCAGCGCCAGCTTGATGCGGCGCAGGCGTTCGCGGTTTTCCTCTTGGTTCAGCATGGCCAGCTCCGTCGAGAGCAGGTCGATCGCAAGCATCATCGCGTAGCGCGAGGCCGAGGGTTTGTAGATGAAGTCCGTTTCGTCCGTCCGGATCGGCAGCACCACGTCGGCCAGCTTGGCCAGTTCGGAGGTCGCGTCCGTGACGGCGACGAGGCGCGCGCGGTACTGCTTCACGATGCGCGCCGCGCCCACGATTTCGGGCGTCAGGCCGGAGGCCGACAGCACCAGCACGGCGTCGCGCTCGTCCAGGGTGGCGGCGACCATGCGCAGCAGCACGGCGTCGCTGTACACGGCGATGGGGTAGCCCAGCCGCACCAGGCGGGACTGGACTTCCTGCGCCAGCACGGCGGAGGCGCCGCCCATGCCGAACACATAGATCATGCGGGCGCTGTCCAGGGCGGCGGCGGCGGTCTCGAACAGCGGTTCGGTGAAGACGGGCAGGTGCGCGCGCAGCGTGCTTTCGATGTCGGCGTAGATGCGCGCGTAGAAAGTGCTTTCATCGGCGGACGCGCCCGGGTCCAGGAACCGGCTGCCCACCGTGCTGGCTTGCGCCAGCTTCATCTTCAGGTCCCGCGTGTCGTCGCAGCCGACGGTGCGGGCAAAGCGCGAGATGGTGGCGATGCTGACGCCGGCCTTGGCGGCGAGCTGGTCGACGGTGGCGCTGGCGCTCCAGATGATGTCGTCCAGGATGGCGTCGGCGACCTTGCGTTCGGTCACGCTCAACGCGTCCCGCCGACTGCGTATCTGGAAGACGATGTCGCGGATGATGTTCATGGGGATTCCTGGGTTACTGGGCCAGTTCGGGGGCGTCTAGGCGCGAACAGGCCGCGTAGTGGCCCGGGCCGACGCTGACGGCCTGCGCTACGGTCGTCCCGCAGGCCTCGATCGCATGCGGGCAGCGGGTGCGGAACACGCAGCCGGAGGGCGGATTGACCGGGCTGGGGATGTCGCCCTTGAGCAGGATACGCGAACGCGGGGCGCGCGGATCCGGCACGGGCGCGGCGGACAGCAGCGCGCGGGTATAGGGATGCCTGGGGCGGGCGTATACCTCGCGGGTGGGGCCGCTCTCCATGACGCGGCCCAGGTACATCACCACGACTTCGTCGCACAGGTAGTCCACCACGGCCAGGTCGTGGGCCACGAACAGCATGGTCAGGCCCAGGTCGCGCTGCAGGTCCTGCAGCAGGTTCAGCACCTGCGCCTGCACCGACACGTCCAGCGCGGACACCGGTTCGTCGGCCACGATGAAGTCCGGCTCCACCGCCAGCGCGCGGGCGATGCCGATGCGCTGGCGCTGGCCGCCCGAGAACTCGTGCGGATAGCGGCGGGCGTGGTCGGCGTTCAGGCCCACGCGCTCCAGCAGCTCGCCGATGCGGGCCGAACGCCGGTGCTGCGCGAGCTTGTGGGTGTCCAGCGCCTCGCCCAGGATCTCGGCCACGGTCATGCGGGGATTGAGGCTGGCGTAGGGGTCCTGGAACACGATCTGCATGCGGCGGCGCCACGGCAGCATCTGTTTTTCGGACAGCGTGGTGATGTCCTGCCCGTCGAACAGGATGCGGCCGGCGGTCGGGGCGAACAGGCGCAGCAGCGCGCGCCCCGTGGTGGTCTTGCCCGAGCCGGATTCGCCGACCAGGCCGACGATGGTGTTGCGCGGCACGTCGAAGCTGACGCCGTCCACCGCCCGCACCACGGGCGCGTTGCGCGACTGCGACGTGGGGAAATGGACTTTCAGGTCCTGGATCCGGACCAGCGGCGCTTCGGCGCGGATGGGGGCGGGTCTGTTCGTCATATCGGGTTCACCTTGATGCAGCGCGCGCGGTGTTCGGCCTGCACCGGCACGAGTTCGGGCACGGCGGCAAGGCAGTCGCTGGCGGCCAGCGGGCAGCGCGGCGCGAAAGTGCAGCCCGCCGGTAGCGACAGCACGCTGGGCACGTTGCCGGGAATGGCGCGCAGGCGCTCGCCCGAGGCCAGCAGGGCGGCGGTGGGGAGACAGGAAAGCAGGCCGCGGGTGTAGGGGTGCGTGGGCTTTTCGAACAGGTCATAGACGCCCGCGTCCTCCACCACGCGTCCCGCGTACATCACCGCCACCCGATGCGCGATCTCGGCCACCACGCCCAGGTTGTGCGTGATGAACAGGATGCTCATGTTCATTTCGGCCTGCAGCCGGCGCAGCAGGTCCAGGATCTGCGCCTGCACGGTCACGTCCAGCGCGGTGGTGGGCTCGTCGGCGATCAGCACGGCCGGGTTGCAGGCCAGCGCCAGCGCGATCATCACGCGCTGCCGCATGCCTCCCGACATCTGGTGCGGGTATTCGTTGACGCGGCGGTCGGCGGCCGGGATCTCCACGCGCTCCAGCATGTCGCGGGCGCGCCGGATCGCCGCGGCATGGGATCCGCCTTCGTGCTGCAGCACGGCTTCGGCGATCTGGTCGCCCACCGTGTACAGCGGGTTCAGGCTGGTCATGGGCTCCTGGAAGATCATGGCGATCTCGGCGCCCCGGATGCGGCGCAGCGTGGCCGGCGAGGCCTGGGCCAGGTCGTGCTGCGCGCCCTGGCGGTCGCGGAACAGGATCCTGCCGCCTTCGATGCGGCCCGCCGGCTTGGGCAGCAGGCCCATGATGGACAGGCTGGTCACGGACTTGCCGGAGCCGGATTCGCCCACGATGGCCAGCGTTTCGCCGCGGGCCAGGTCGAAGGTGACGCCGTCCACGGACTTGGCGATGCCGTCGCGGCTGTGGAACCAGGTCTTGAGCCCTTCCACGGACAGCACGATGTCTCGGGTGCTTGCGGTCATGATCACAGTTCCTTGCGCAGGCGCGGGTCGAGTACGTCGCGCAGCCCGTCGCCCACCAGTTGCAGCGACAGCACGGACAGCACGATGGCGATGCCGGGGAAGATCATGATCCAGTCGGCCGACCCCATGTACTGCTGGCCGGCGTTGATCATGGTGCCCCAGGTCGGGATGTCGGGCGACACGCCGACGCCGAGGAACGACAGGCCGGCTTCGGCCAGGATCGCGTAGGCGAAGATGAACGTGCCCTGCACCAGGATGGGCGACACCAGGTTGCGCAGCACGTGCACGGTGACGATGCGCCAGGTGGGCACGCCGAGCGCGCGGGCCGCTTCCACGAAGGGCAGTTCGCGGATCACCAGCGTCGAGGCGCGCACGATGCGGGCCAGGCGCGGCGTGTAGACGATGCCCAGCGCGATCACCACGTTGATCAGCGAGGGCCCCAGCGCCGCCACCAGCGAGATCGCCAGCAGAATGTCGGGGAAGGCCATCATGGCGTCGATCAGCCGCGACACGAACTTGTCCGCCGACCGGAAGAAGCCGGCGACCAGGCCCAGCGCGATGCCCAGCACGCTGGACAGGATCACCACGGAAAAGCCCACCATCAGCGACAGGCGGCCGCCGTAGATGACGCGGCTGAACACGTCGCGCCCGAAGTCGTCGGTGCCGAACCAGTGCGCGGCGCCCGGCGACTTCAACCGGTTCATGATGGACAGCTTGAACGGATCGTAGGGGCTGATCCACGGCGCCAGCAGCGCGGCGGCCACCAGCACGGCGATCACGACCAGGCTGATCAGCACGGTCTTGCGCGACACCAGCAGGCGCAGCACCTGCCAGCGGTCGACGCCGGCACTTACAGTCGTTGCGCTTGTCATTTCAGTTGCTCCACTTCCGGTGCATCGAATCGGGGCCGCGCGGAGCCGGCTTTGCCGGGCCGCAGGCGGCGCCCCCTTGAGGGGGAAGCGCCGCAGGCGCTTCGGGGGTGGGCCTCATCATCATCAGTAGCGCACCCGAGGGTCGACCAGCAGATACAGGAGGTCGATGAACAGATTGATCAGGACATAGATGGCCGCGATGATCAGCAGCGCGCCCTGGATGACGGGGTAGTCGCGGCGCAGCACCGCCGACACCACCAGGCTGCCCACGCCGGGCAGGCCGAACACCGTTTCCGTGACGACGGCGCCGCTGATCAGCAGGGCGGTGGTCAGGCCCAGCACGGTCAGGATGGGGATCAGCGCGTTGCGCACGGCATGCTTCAGGATCACCTTGCTTTCCGGCAGGCCCTTGGCGCGCGCGGTGCGGACGTAGTCGTCGCGCAGCACGTCCAGCATGCTGGCGCGGATGAAGCGGGTGATCAGCGCCGAATTCACCAGGCCCAGCACCACGGCGGGCAGGATCAGGTGCGACAGGCGGGTGGCCAGCGACGCGTCCGGGCCGCCGTAGCCGGCCACCGGCAGCCATCCCAGCTTCACCGAGAATAGCTGCATCAGCAGCAGCCCCAGCCAGAAGCTCGGCACGCTGGAGGTGAACATCGAGAACGACAGCACCGACTGGTCCAGCGTGGTGCCGCGCTTGACCGCGGAAAGAATGCCCACCGGCAGGGCGATGGCGCTGGCGATCAGGAGCGACATGAGCGTCAGCAGGAGGGTGGGCTCGGCCCGGTCGGCCAGCGCCGCCAGCACGGGCTTGTTCATGAAGATGGACTGGCCCAGGTCGCCCTGGGCGAGCTTGCCCAGCCATGACAGGTACTGCACGGCCAGCGGCCGGTCCAGCCCCAGTTGCGCGCGCAGCGCCGCGATGTCCTGCTGGCTGGCCTGGGGGCCCAGCATCACGGCGGCGGGGTCGCCGGGCGTGACGCGGATGATCACGAACACGATGGTCGCGACGATGAACATCACGGCCACCAGCCCGACCAGCCGGTTCAAGAGATAACGCAACACGATGAGTGTCCTAGAAAATATTCGGGGCGTAGGATGGGTGGAGCGCGGCAGTCCCTAGGTAAGAACCCAGGTGCTGAACGCGCGAAACCCATGCTGCCGCAAGAGCGTGTTTTCCGGCCGCCGCAGGGCACCGTCTGCCCACGGCCGCATGGGTTTCGCGCGCTGGATACCTGAGTTCTTCCTTAAGAACTCCCGCGCTCCACCCATCCTACTTGGCGGACTTCCACGCGTTCCAGAAGAACGGCCACGGCACGGCCTTGGTGCCTTGCAGCGACGGCGAGCGCGCGGCCTGCGCGTTGAAGTCGCCGACCTTGATGAAAGGCACTTCGTCGTACACGGCCTGCTGCACGTCGGCCCAGCGCTTCACGCGCTCTTCCTGGGAGCTGGCCTGGTTGAAGGCGTCCAGCACCTGGTTGCGGCGCGGCGTGTCCCACCAGCCCGGCGCGTCCTTGGACGGGAAATCGATCAGCGCGGGTTCGGGCAGGAAGGGGCTGTGGGTAATGAAGATGTCCCAGACGGCCGGATCCTGGCGGCGCTGGGTCAGGGTGGCCCAGTCCACCACCTGCATGTCGACGGTGAACCCGGCGGCCTTCAGGTATTCGGCGGCCACCAGCGCCATCTTGTAGTGGAATTCGTACTGCTGGCTGGTCAGGATGCGGATCTTGCGGTCCTGGACGTTGGCGCCGTCCACCAGTTTCTTCGCCGCGGCGGCGTCGGCCTTGTTGTAGACCTTGCCGCCCAGGGACGTGGCCCAGGGGTAGCCCTCGGGATACAGGTCGCCGTTGAGCTTGTAGAAGTTCTTGTCGCCGAACGCGGCGTAGAGCATGTCCTCTTCATTGAGCGCCAGTTGCACGGCCTGGCGGACCGCCTGGTTGGACATGATGCCCTGCTTGGTGTTGAGCACCAGCCGCGGCCAGCCGAAAGGCTTGAGCATCACCGGATCGGAGCGGCCGTTCTTGAGCTTGGGCAGGGATTCCACCGGCAGGGAGTCGACATAGTCGAACTGCCCGGCCACCGCGCTTTCGACGCGGGTGTTGGCGTTGCTCACCGGAACGAAACGGATTTCGTCCAGGTACTGCTTGCGCGCGCCGCCGTAGCCGTCCGGCTCGCCTTCGCGCTGCTTGTATCCTTCGAAGCGGACCAGTTGGATGTACTGGTCGGGTACGCGCGCCTTCAATTGATAGGGCCCGGTGCCGACGAACTCGGCCAGCGTCGGGGCGATCTTGCCCTTGGGCATGATGACGGCGGCGCTATTGTTCATCGCCAGCAGGGCGGTCAGGGGCGCGTAGGGCTGCTTGAGCGTGATGCGGATCGTGTTGGCGTCCGGCGCTTCCATGCCGGCGATGATCTTGGCGGCCATCTTGCCGCGCGTGGCGGTCTCGGTCCAGCGCTTCAGCGAGGCCAGCACGTCCGACGAATCCATCTTGGAGCCGTCGTGGAAGGTAATGCCCTGGCGCAGCGGGATCGTGTAGGTCAGCCCGTCGGGCGAGACCTCGGGCAGCTTGTCGGCCAGCAGCGGCGTCAGGTTCCACTTGGCGTCGAAGGTATACAGCGTTTCGAAGAAATGCTGCGTCAGGATGCCCACCAGGTCGGCCGTGCTGGTCATCGGATCCAGCGTCGGCGGTTCGCCGATGGTGGCGACCGAGATCGTGCCTCCCTTGACGGGCGCGGCACAGAGGGCGGGGGTCGACAATGCGGTCAAGCCAATTGCGCCGGCCAGCAGCAGGCTATTGAGCCCACCGCCTCGCCGGGAGGTGCGGAAGTTCATGATTCTCTCTCCAGAGGGTCAAAAACGGATGTCGCGTGGGTAAGTCGGGATCGCGCCGGGGGGCGGGGGTCAGAAGAAGGTTTCGGCCACGTCGATAACGCGGTACTGCTCGTCCACCAGCAGCACCTGGCGCCACTTGTCGAAGGTCAGGCAGGGGTGGGAAATGTCGAAGGCGATCATGTCGCCGACCTGGATGTCGTCGCCTTCGCCGATCTGCATGAAGGCGTGCTGGTCCATCATGGCCGTGAGCTTCCAGTGCGCGGGCGCCGCGCCGGGAGCCTGGCCGCCCGGGCGGTACAGCAGCGCGGGCGTGGGCAGGCCGGCGTCGAACGCGGCGTCGCGCTTGCCCAGCGCGACGATGGCGCGGCCCGGCTCGGGCAGCGATTGCACATAGGCCCAGACCTGAAGAGCGGGTTGCAGCCCGGGCTCCATTTTCCGGGCGACGGGATTGTGCGCATTGATGCGTTCGGCCGCCGACCGGTAGATGCCCACGTCGTGCGACAGGTAGCAGCCCGGGCGCAGCACGATTTCCAGCGGCGCGCCGATGTCGAGCTGCGAGAATTCCTCGGCGACCACGTCGAACCAGGCGGAGCCGGCGCCCGAGATCAGCGCCGGGCCGCTCTTGCGCAGGCGGCCGGCGGCGGCCAGGCCGCGCAGCGCGTCCGTGGCGCGGCGCAGGAAGGCGCGGATGGCGCCTTCTTCCTGCAGCACGCCTTCGTAGACCTCGATGCCGGCCAGCGCCAGGCCCGGCCAGCGGCCGATTTCCTCGGCCACCGCCTGTAGCTGCGCGTCGTCGCGCACGCCCGTGCGCCCGCCGGCGGGGCCCAGTTCGATCAGCACCGGCAGGACCAGGCCCTGGTCGCCGAAGTAGGCGCCCAACTGGGCGGCGTTGGCGGGCGAGTCCACGATGCAGAAGAAGGTGAAGGCCGGGTCGCGCAAGAGCTGGGCAATGATCGCCATGTTGGCGCGGCCCACCAGTTGGTTCGCCATCAGGACCCGCCGGATGCCGTGCCGGTAGGCGGCCTGCACCTGCGGCGCGGTGGCCAGCGTGATGCCCCAGGCGCCGTTGTCGATCTGGCGCTTGAACAGGGCTGGGCTCATGGTGGTCTTGCCGTGGGGCGCCAGCTTGACCCGGTACGCTTCCATGAAACGCTGCATCCATTGCAGGTTGTGGCGCACCCGGGCTTCGTACAGCACCGCCACGGGCAGGCTCACGTCCTCGCGCAGCAGGTTCCACTGCAGCGCCGCCACGCCCGAGGTGGTACAGGATTCGGGAAAGGCGCCCAGGCCTTTGCCGTTCGGGTCCAGGGCGGCGGCGGGGGAGGAGGAAGTCGTCATGGCGGGCGCCTATTTTGGAAAATATTTACTTTGAAATATGGTTTTAGACATTATCCTGAAAGAAATTTACAGGCGGCAGCTAGGAGTTTCCCGTAGTCAGCATAGGTTCGCGGATGGCGCGACAATGGTGAAAACCACCTACACGAGGAAAGCGCCATGCTGAAAGTTGCCCTGGGCCAGTTCGCCGTCAGCCGCGTCTGGGAAGAAAACGCACAGGTCTGCATCGACCTGATGGAACGCGCCCGCGCCGGCGGGGCCGGCCTGCTGGTCCTGCCCGAGGGCATCCTGGCGCGCGACATCACCGATCCGCAGATCGTCCTGAAGGCCGCGCAGCCGCTGGACGGTCCCTTCATGAGCCGGCTGCTGGAAGCCAGCCGGGGATCCTCCTTGTCGACGATGATGTGCGTCCACGTCCCGACGGGCGAGGGCCGGGTCTGGAATACGCTGGTCACGCTGCGCGACGGCCAGATCCTGTCGCAGTACCGCAAGCTGCACCTGTACGACGCCTTCACCATGAAGGAGTCCACCAACGTCACGGCCGGCAACGACATCCCGCCCTTGCTCGACATCGGAGGACTGCGGGTCGGCCTGATGACCTGCTACGACGTGCGCTTCCCGGAACTGGCGGGCCGCCTGGCGCTGGACGGCGCCGACCTGCTGGTGCTGCCGGCCGCCTGGGTCCGCGGCCCGCTGAAGGAAAAGCACTGGGAAGTGCTGGTCACGGCCCGCGCGCTGGAGAACACCTGCTATGTGGCGGCCACGGGCGAATGCGGCGAGCGCAACATCGGCTGCAGCATGGTCGTGGATCCGCTGGGCGTGGTGACGGCCCGGGCGGGCGAGGCGCCGGCGCTGGTGTTCGCCGATATCGACCCCGAACGCCTGGCCCATGCGCGCAAGGTGCTGCCGGTGCTGGCCAACCGCCGCTTCGCGCCGCCGCGGCTGGGCTAGCGGCATGGTGTAATACTGACTTGATTTACTTGCTGTCTCCCCCCATCTGCTGCCAATGAGCAACGATCTCTTCGCGGCCGATCCCGCGCATCGGCCCTATGTTCCCCTGGCCGAACGGCTGCGCCCGCGCACCTTGTCCGACGTGGTCGGGCAGTCGCACCTGCTGGGTCCGGACAAGCCGCTGCGCGTCGCTTTCGAATCGGGCCGGCCGCATTCCATGATCTTCTGGGGGCCCCCCGGCGTGGGCAAGACCACGCTGGCCCGCTTGATGGCCGATGGCTTCGACGCCCAGTTCATCGCCATCTCGGCGGTGCTGGGCGGGGTCAAGGACATCCGCGACGCCGTGACGGTGGCCCAGGTGGCGCAAGGGCAGGGACGCCGCACCATTCTCTTCGTCGACGAGGTCCACCGCTTCAACAAGGCGCAGCAGGATGCCTTCCTGCCCTATGTGGAAAGCGGGCTGTTCACCTTCATCGGCGCCACCACCGAGAATCCCTCGTTCGAGGTCAACTCGGCGCTGCTGTCGCGGGCGCGGGTCTACGTGCTGCAATCGTTGACGCCCGAAGAGCTGCAACTGCTGGTCGACCGGGCCGAGCAGGCCTTGAACGACGGGCGGGACGAGGGCGAGATCATCCGCATCGACGCCGATGCGCGCGAGCAACTGGCGGCCTGGGCCGACGGCGACGCGCGCCGCCTCATCAGCGCGGTCGAAGTGGTGGCGGAATCCGCGCAGTCGGCCGGCCGCGACACGGTGGACGCGGCCTGGCTGGAAATCTCGCTGTCGCAGAACCTGCGCCGCTTCGACAAGGGCGGCGACGCGTTCTACGACCAGATCAGCGCCCTGCACAAATCGGTGCGCGGCTCCAACCCCGATGCCGCGCTGTACTGGTTCTGCCGCATGATCGACGGCGGCGCGGACCCGAAGTACCTGTCGCGCCGCCTGGTGCGCATGGCGGTGGAGGACATCGGCCTGGCCGATCCCCGCGCCACGGACCTGGCCGTGAACGGCGCCGACATCTACGAGCGCCTGGGCTCGCCGGAAGGCGAGCTCGCGCTGGCGCAGGCCGTGGTCTACATGGCCTGCGCGGCCAAATCGAACGCCGTCTACAACGCCTACAACCAGGCGCGCAAATTCGCGGCCGAGCACGGCAGCGCGCCGGTGCCCATCCACCTGCGCAACGCGCCCACCAAATTGATGAAGCAACTGGGCCACGGCAAGGCCTACCGCTACGCGCACGACGAGCCCCACGGCTACGCCGCCGCCGAGCAATATTTTCCGGATGGACTGAATCCCTCCTTCTATCGGCCGACCGATCGCGGCCTGGAGGCTAAAATCCAGCAAAAGCTGGCATTCCTGCGCGAGCTGGACGCGCAGGAACGTGCCAGGAAACGGTAACGGGCCGCGCCCGTTGCTTCACGCAACCTCACCGACTACACCATGCTAGACCCGATACTGCTGCGCAAAGACCTGCAAACCGTCGTAGACCGCCTCAAGACCCGCGGCGTGTCCTTCGACACGGAACGGTTCAACGACCTGGAGTCCCGCCGCAAGGCCGTCCAGACCGAAACCGAGTCCCTGCAAGCCCGCCGCAACGCGCTGGCCAAGCAGATCGGTCAGCTCAAGGCCAAGGGCGAAGACGCCAGCGCCGTGATGGCGGAATCCCAGGCCGTGCCCGTGCGCCTGAAGCAACTGGAAGAAGAGCTGGCCGCCTTGCAGCAGCCGCTCAACGACCTGCTGATGTCGGTGCCCAACCTGCCGCACGCCAGCGTGCCGGTGGGCGAGTCCGCCGACGACAACGTCGAAGTGCGCCGCTGGCTGCCCGGCCCCGCCGGCGCCGACGGCAATCCGCCGGCCCTGCCGTTCGAGGCCCGCGACCACGTCGCCGTGGGCGAGCCCCTGGGGCTGGATTTCGACATGGCCGCCAAGCTGTCCGGCGCCCGCTTCTCGTTCATGCGCGGCCCCATCGCGCGCCTGCACCGCGCGCTGTCGCAGTTCATGCTGGACCTGCAAACCGGCACGCACGGCTACACCGAGTGCTATACGCCGTACATCGTGAACGCATCGACGCTCTATGGCACTGGCCAGTTGCCGAAGTTCAAGGACGACATGTTCGCGGTCTCCAAGGGCGGCGGCGACGACGATCCCAAGCAGGACGACCAGGGCAAGCCCTATGTCCGCGAAGACCAGTACCTGATCTCCACGTCCGAAATCACCTTGACCAGCGTGGCGCGGGACACCATCCAGGCCGCCGCGGACCTGCCCATCAAGCTCACGGCCCATACGCCTTGCTTCCGTTCCGAGGCCGGCAGCGGCGGCCGCGACACGCGCGGCATGATCCGCCAGCACCAGTTCGACAAGGTCGAAATGGTGCAGATCACGCATCCGGAGCAATCGTACGAGGCCCTGGAAGACATGGTCGGCCATGCCGAACGCGTGTTGCAGTTGCTGGGCCTGCCGTACCGCGTCGTGCTGCTGTGCACGGGCGACATGGGCTTCGGTTCGGCCAAGACCTACGACCTGGAAGTGTGGCTGCCGGCGCAGAACACCTGGCGCGAGATTTCCTCGGTTTCCAACTGCGAGACCTTCCAGGCCCGCCGTATGCAGGCGCGTTTCCGCAACGCGCAGGGCAAGCCGGAATTCGTGCACACGCTCAACGGTTCCGGCCTGGCTGTCGGCCGGGCGCTGGTGGCCGTCCTGGAAAACCACCAGCAGGCCGACGGCAGCGTGCTGGTTCCCGAAGCGCTGCGGCCTTATATGGGCGGCCAGACAGTATTGAAACCCTGACGGACGACGCGTCCATCCTCCATTAGACGGATAAAAAGACGGAGCCCTCGGGCTCCGTTTTTTTCTATCATATCGACATATTCCTGTCGTTTTGGGTCATTAACCTGACGGCATGAGTGTCTGATTTTGATGTGAGCAATTGTGTATTCGAATAAAAGGGCCAGATAGTTGCGGCACAATACACCATGTGTTCTACACGCTTCATTCACTTATATAACAAGGAGTTGTCCATGACTTCAAGAATGATTGGAGATTTTCGTGTGAGATGCTCTGTCGCTCGCGAAGACGACGAGGGTTACCGCGTGCAGATATGGACCCGCCGGATCGGCGGCACCGCGCCCGAAAAATGCTGGACCGTGCCCGGACAGGCGCCGTTCATGAGCTTGCACGAAGCGGAACAGGAGAGCCTGCAATTGTTTCAAGGCATCAATGGCGTGCGTTTCAACGGTGAACCGGAGTTTGCTCATGCGTCCGCATAATGGCTGGTGGCGGGCGTCCAGCGCGCCGCGCCGATGGATCGACCTCGTCCAGGAATCGCCCCGCTGGGCCGATGGCAAGGCCGCGCAGGCGCCGCAGCAGCCGGCCGCCCTGGCCGGAAAGCCCGTCCAGGCCCCCTCGGCCTGACGGTATTCCAGACAGGGCACCGGACATTGCCCTGTTTGCCTTCGGCGCCGCCCGCGGGCGAAAAAAAGGCCACTCTTGCGAGTGGCCTTTGCGTTTTCCGGCGGCTTGGGGATCAGTCGCGGCCGTGTCCGCGGCCGCGGTGGTGGTCATGCCCGTGCCCGCGGCCATGGTAGTGGCCGCGATCGTAGTAGCGGCCGCCGCGGTAGTACACCGGCGCCGGATAGACCACGGGCGGCGCGACATAGACCGGCGCGGGGCGGTAATAGACGGGCGGAGGCGGCGCCACGTAGACGGGCTGGGGCGCCACGTATACCGGCGCCGGGTACACGATGCCGGGCACGCCGATGGAAATGCCGACGTCCACACGGGCCAGGGCGGCGCTGGAGATCAGCAGACCCGCGGCACCGACACCAGCGATAAGCCATTTTTTCATGTTGCACCTGCCTACTGCATGACGCAGCAAAGTTGAGTATTCGTTGACGCTATTTTCGGTCTTTTCCGTCAGCCATTGGTAAGCGGCCCGGCCTCAATCGCGACAATCCGCAACTGTCCCCAAAGAAATCGCCCATTTCTTGCTGCCTTGCAGCAACTGGCGCCCGCTCTGGGAAAGCCCGGGTTGAAATGGATTGAAATCGGGTGGAATGCGATGAAGCCCGGCGCCGGGGTTACAGGTGGTCACTCTTGCTGGCGGCGGAATTCGACCACCCATACCCAGGGATTGGCGGCCCAGGCATGCGCGCCGTAGCGTTCGCACCACGTCAGCGCGAACGCGGTCTGCAGCGGCACGCCCGGCAGCAGGGACGACGACTGGTAAAGGGCGAGGATGCCTTCGGCCCGGGCGTCGGCCTCGGACAGGTTCTGCAGCCGCTGGATGCGCACGCCCACGATCACGGCCGTGGCGAATGGATTGCCGGCCTCGTCGGTCAATACGATGCTTTCGCCCGATTTCCCGTAAGGGCAGCGGACCCAACTGGAGGTCTTGCGCAATTCGGAAGGGTGGTCCTGGGAAGGACCCATGGCCACCCATCTTCCGGAATCCGAGGCGTCGGCATACCAGATGGTGGTGGGTTTGCTGGGCTGCGGTTTCAGGATGCGCCGGCTTTGCACTTTGCCGCCGTTCAAGACAGCCTGTTTAAGCGGCTCGCTGAATTGAAGTGGTTGCCTTTTCATACGCTCGCGGTTCCTCTCACGATCAAGGCATATGGGCCATTGCGGCAATCGCCCAGCGGGCGCATGCCGATTGCGCTCGGTTTGGGCCTGGCATCGGACAGTATGCCGTGTCGCGCCCATCATGTCAGGCGTCCGCCTGGATTTATGTGTCTTTTTGAATACGGCGGGGGGAAGTTTGTATACTCGAAGCATGAATACAGACCTGCACGATCTCAAGCCGGGGTACTACTGGTACACCATGGCAAATGACCCGCTGGCCATCATCCACATCCATGAAGATGGCGGCGCCACGCTCATGGGTACGGACTACCGCATCGGCGCCGAAGGCGTGGCCGACATGGTCCGCCAAGGCGAACGCTTTTTCTGGATCGAACCGCCCCAGGTGTGAACCCTGGCGGCGGTTCTGCCCGGCTCGCCCCGACACCATGACCGACCTGTTACTGAAGAATGTCCGCGTTCCGCAAGGCGGCGCCGCGGACGTGCTGGTGCGCGACGGGCGCATCCGGCAAATCGGCCCCGCGCTTGGCGCGGATCCCGGCATGGCCGTGGAAGACGGCGGGGGCGCCCTGCTGCTGCCCGGCCTGGTCGAAGGCCACGCCCACCTGGACAAAACCACCTGGGGTTCGCCCTGGTACGTGAACGAGGTGGGGTCGGCGCTGACCGACCGCATCCACAACGAACGGCAATGGCGCGCCAGCACCGGCCATGATGCCGCCAGCCACGCGCGCGCCCTGGCGCTGGCGTTCCTGCGCGAAGGCACGACCCGCATCCGCACTCACGTCGACGTCGATACCGACGCCGGGCTGCGCCACCTGGACGGCGTGCACGCCACGCGCCGGGAACTGGCGGGCCTGGTCGAGATCCAGACGGTGGCCTTTCCCCAATCGGGCCTGCTGGTCCGTCCGGGCACCGCCGAATTGCTGGACGAGGCCCTCGCGCGCGGCGCGGACGTGCTGGGCGGCCTGGACCCGTCCGCCATCGACCGCGATCCCGCCCGCTCGCTGGACGTGCTGTTCGGCATCGCCGACAGGCACGGCAAGCCCGTGGACATCCACCTGCACGAGCCCGGCGAATTGGGCGCCTTCACGATGGAACTGATCCTGGACCGCACCCAGGCGCTGGGCATGAACGGCAAGGTCGTCATCAGCCATGCCTTCTGTCTGGGCGGCGTGGACGCGAAGCGGCTGGGCGGGCTGCTGCAGCGGCTTGCGGCGCTCGACGTGGCGCTGCTGACGACGGCGCCGCCGTCGCGTCCGGTTCCCGCCGTGCGCGCCTGTCGGGAGGCGGGCGTGACCATTTTCGGCGGCAACGACGGCATCCGCGACACCTGGACGCCCTACGGCAACCCCGACATGCTGGCGCGCGCCACGCTGATCGGCCTGCGCAACGACCTGCGCCGCGACGACGAGGTCGAATGGGCGTTCGATTGCGTGACCGCGGCCGCGGCCCGCGCCTGCGGGTTCGCCGACTACGGCCTGGCGCCCGGCGCGCGCGCCGACCTGGTGCTGGTCGACGCCAGTTGCGTGGCGGAAGCGGTCGTGAAACGGGCGCCCCGCCGCCTGGTGGTGTCCGGCGGCGCGGTCGTGGCCCGCGACGGCCAGGACGCCGCCGGCCTGGGCTGAGCCGCCGGGGCTTCAGGCCAGGCCCAGTTCGGTCTCGGTCAGTTCCACGAACGCCCGCATCAACGCCGAGCGCACCCCCGAACGCGGCCAGATCGCGCCCACAGTGCGCGCGGGGCAGGGCGCGGGCAGCGGCCAGCGCCTGACGCTGGCGGACGGCTCGCCCGAGGCGGCCCAGTCGGGCAGCAGCGCGACCCCCAGTCCCTCCGACACCAGCCTGGCGATGGAATCGATTCCATCCAGTTCGAACCTCACGTGCGGCCGCAGATTGCGCGCCCGCAGGTAGTCTTCGGCCATCTTGCCGCCCACCACGCTGCGGTCGTAGCGGATGTAGGGCTCGCGCGCGAGGACGGCCAGCGGGTCGCGCACCTTCATGCCGGCCGGGGTGACCAGCACCAGCGGCTCTTGCCGCAGATCGCGCCAGGCGCAGGTCTTGGGGATCGAAAACAGCGGGTGCACCAGCAGCGCCCCGTCCAGTTCGCCGGCCAGCACCTTGCTGTAGAGCAAGGTGGTGGGGGCGGGCTCGATGTAGATTTCGATGTGCGGATGGCGCGCCACCCAGGTGCGCAGCACGGGCGGCATGATCCCGGTCAGGGCGGTGGGCGTGGCGCCCAGCCGGAGCGGGCCGGCGGGCAGTTCGGTGTCCGAGGCGGCGGAGCGCAGGTCCCGCACGTCGCGCAGGATCGCGCGGGCGCGCTCCAGGATCCGGGTGCCGGCCGGCGTGGGCTTCACGGTGCGGCCCGAGCGCGCGATCAGGGCGCTGCCCACGTCCGCCTCCAGCGCGCGCAGCCGCTGCTGCACGGTGGCGGGAGTCAGCCCCTGGTGCCGCGCGGCCTGGGCGATCGAACCCAGCTCCACCACGTGCACATAGGTTTGCAGAAAGCGCGAGTCCATGGCGGCCTGTCTCCAAAAGATGCTTTTTTCATATTCTAAAGATGGGTGAAGATAATTGTTGTTTTCTTTGGCCGCGGCAAGAATACGTCCAGGGCGTCAAGGCTGCGCGAAGCCGCGCCGGCGGCGCCCAGTCGGAACCTTCCAGCCACCAAGGAGCCTGTTGTGCCCATCATCGAATCCATAGACGTCTGCGCCGCCGCGGTGCCCCTGGATAAAGTCACCTCGTTTTCGAACCGCAGCGTCTCGACGCGGCACTATGGCCTGGTCAAGGTCCGTTCCGCCGACGGCGTGGAAGGCATCGGCTTCTGCTACGTGGGCAGCGCCGGCGGGGCCATCTTCGAGGCCGCGGTCCAGAGCCTGCTGGCCCCGGTGCTGCTGGCCAAGGACTCGCACGCCGTCGAAGGGCTGTGGCAGGCCATGTACCAGGAAGCCCTGCTGCAAGGCCGCCAGGGCACCGTGATGCGGGCGCTGAGCGCGCTGGACATCGCGCTGTGGGACCTGAACGCCAAGGCGGCGGGCCTGCCGCTGCACCGCTACCTGGGCGCGGTCGAGCTTGAATCCGTGCCGGCCTACGCCAGCGGCGGCTACTACCTGGACGGCAAGACGCCGCGGCACCTGGGCGAGGAAATGGCCAGCTACGTGGAGAAGGGCTTCCGCGCGGTGAAGATGAAGACGGGACGCCTGTCCCCGCGCGAGGAAGAGGCGCGCCTGAAGGCGGCGCGCGAGGCGGTGGGCCCGGACGTCGAACTGATGATGGACTGCAATAACGCGTGGCAGGACGTCACCCAGGCCATGCAGTACGTCCGCCGCTTCGAACAGTACGACCCTTACTTCATCGAGGAGCCCTTCAGCCCCGACGACATCGACAGCCACGCCAAGCTGGCGCGGCTGACGCGCCTGCCCATCGCGACCGCCGAAATCGGCTACGGCCGCTGGTATCACAAGGAACTGCTGGACAAGGGCGCGGCGGGCATTCTCCAGACCGACGCCGCCGTCTGCGGCGGCATCACCGAATGGAAGCGCATCGCCGCCACCGCCGCCAGCTATGGCGTCGTGGTGTGCCCGCACTGGTTCCACGACGTCCACGCGCCGCTGGTGGCGGCGACGCCGAATGCGCGCTATGTTGAATTCTTCTGGGACGACCAGGTCCTGAATTTTCGCAGACTGGTCGACCGCCAACTGAGCCACAGGCAGGGCCGCGTGGTCCTGCACCAGGAGCCCGGCCTGGGATTCGGCTTCGATGAACGCATGGTCGAGCGCTACGGCAAGTGGACCCGCGTCGGCCGCTGATCACAGGAGAGCCCGCATGAGCACCGCTGCCCCCGTCCGCCCGCAAGGCGTCTATTCCCCCGTGCTGACGCCGTTCAACGCGGATCTGTCGCCCAGCGCTGCGCGCTTTGTCGAGCATTGCGGCGCCCTGCTCGAACAGGGCGCGGGCCTGGCGATCTTCGGCACCAACTCCGAGGCCAATTCGCTCACGGTGGCCGAAAAGCGCCAGTTGCTGGACGCCTTGCTGGACGCGGGGCTGCCCGCCGCGCGCATGATGCCCGGCACGGGCGCCTGCGCCTTGCCCGACGCGGTGGAACTGACGAAGCACGCCGTCCGGGCGGGCTGCGGCGGCGTGCTCATGCTGCCGCCGTTCTACTACAAGGGCGTCAGCGACGAAGGCCTGTTCCGCGCCTTCGCGCACGTCATCGAGCAGGTGGCCGACGAACGCCTGCGCATCTACCTGTATCACATCCCGCCGGTGTCCGGCGTGCCGATCAGCCTGGCGCTGATCGAGCGCCTGCTGGGCGAATTTCCCGGCATCGTCGCGGGCGTCAAGGACAGTTCCGGCGACTGGGCCAATACGGAAGCGATGCTGCGCGACTTCCAGCCGCGCGGCTTCGACGTGTTCGCCGGCACGGAGACGGTGCTGCTGGATACCCTGCGCGCGGGCGGCGCCGGCTGCATCACCGCCACCGGCAACGTCAACGCCGGCCCCATCGTCGAACTCTATCGCCATTGGCGCGAAGACGGTGCCGAGGACCGGCAGCGCGCCCTGAACGAAACCCGCGCGATCTTCCAGTCCTATCCCATGATTCCCGCCATGAAGGCCGCGATCGCGCAGCGCCGCGCAGATCCGGCGTGGGCCACCGTGAGGCCGCCGCTGGTGGAGTTGAACGAGATCCAGGCCGCGCAACTGGCGCAGCGGCTGGCAGCGCTTTCATAACCAATCGCCGGCGGCACGATCGGCATGGTGGGGCCGGGCAGCATGCGGCCCGCCATGGTCCAGCGCGTGAACCAGGATATCGACAAGGTGCTGGCGATGCCGGACGTGCAGGAAAAGCTGGCGCAGGTCGGGGCGGAGGACGGCGGCGGCAGCGTCCGGCGCTTCGCCGACTTCATGAAGCAGGAACAGGAGAAATACGTCAAGACCATCAAGGACGCGAAGATCGTCGCCGAAGGCTGAACCCGCCGCCGGGGCTTGCTCCTAGGGGCGGCCTCAAGGCAAAAATTCACGAAGACACTTGCCCTCCAAAAGTGTAAAAAGATATAACTTCGCCAGGTCGGCGATCCCAGGGGGCAGGCTTCGATGCCGCGCACGTATGTAATCGGAATCGCCATCGCTTTCGCCGCCGCCGCGGCGTTGCTGCCCATCGGTTTCGCGCTGCACATGTCCTGGTCCCGCGCCGTCGCGGTGGAGCAGGGCGACCTGCAGGCGCAGGCCCGGCGGACCCTGGCGCACGTCCAGGACCTGCTGGACCAGACGGTGGCCATGCTGCGCAGCGTGGACGAGATGCCGTTCGAACCCTGTTCGCCCCAGCACATCCGCCACCTGAGGGCGCTGGTCCTGCGCGACCGCGCCGTCGACGAACTGGCCTACGTGGCCGGCAATAGCGTGAAGTGCACCACCTGGGGCATTCCCGGCTATGAAGAACCGCTGGCCCCGGCCCAGTTCGAACTGGCCAATGGCGGCCTGCTGGTGCTGGACCCGGTGCCGGTCGTCAGCCCCGGCATCCGCATGGTGGCCGTGCGCTACGGCGATTACAGCGCCTTGCTCGACCCAACCCGCTTCACCGAAAAGGGCCCGGCCGACGGTGTCCAGTTGGCGGTGGTCCTGCCGGGCGTGGGCATGCTCGGAACCCGCAACCATCCGGACCTGGTGCTGGTGTCCCAGGCGCTGAACGGCGGCAAGCTGGACATCGACGAAGCCTACCTGAGCGCCGTCGCCCGCAACGACGACCTGGCGGCCGTCCTGCTGGAACCGCAAAGCGAGGCGCTGGGCGCGCTGCGGCGCGAAAGGCTGTTCTGGCTGCCGATGGGAGTGCTGGCCGCCGCGCTCATGATCGGCGTGGTCGTGTGGCTGTCGCGCCGGCGCCTGTCGCTCGCCGGCGAACTGGCCATCGCCGTCAGGCGGCGGGAGTTCGTCGTCCATTACCAGCCCATCATCGACCTCCAGAGCGGGCGGTGCGTGGGCGCGGAAGCCCTGGTCCGGTGGATCCGGCCCGGCGGCAAGACCCTGAGGCCGGACCTGTTCATTTCCATCGCCGAGGAGAACGGGCTGATGACCCGCATCACCGAGGAGGTGTTCCGCCTGGTGATCCGGGACATGGAAGACCTGCTAGCCGAGGACCGGGGCATGCACATCTCCGTCAACCTCAGCGCGTCCGACCTGAAGGACGGCAAGGCGTTGCGCGTGCTGCAATGCATGCTCGCGGGCACCGCCATCGACGCCCGGCAGATCTGGCTGGAAGCCACCGAACGCGGATTCATGGACGTGGACAAGGCGCGCGGCATCATCGAACAGGCCCGGGAGCAGGGGCACGCGGTGGCGATCGACGATTTCGGCACCGGCTATTCCAGCCTGTCCTATCTGCAGCGGCTGCCGCTGGACACGCTGAAGATCGACAAGTCCTTCGTCGACACCATCGGCACCGATTCCGCCACCCACAAGGTGACCGACCACATCATCGACATGGCGAAATCGCTGAACCTGCTGACCGTGGCCGAAGGCATCGAGCGCCAGGAACAGGCGGACCACCTGAAGGCGCGCAACGTGGATTTCGGCCAGGGCTGGCTCTACGGCAAGCCCATGCCGGTGCCGGAATTCATCCTCTACTACCGCAGGAACGTGGCCGCCACGCAGCCGCCCCGGCGGCTGCCGGACGCGGCGGCATGAGCCTGGCGGCGGCGCTCAGCGCGCCTGCGGCTCCACCCAGCCGGCCGTGGCCGAGATCGAGCGGGCCTTTTCGCTGAGCAGCCGCGCGGTGTCGGACTGTAGATCGTCGTCGATGGCGCCCACCGGGCCCATCAGCGTGATGGCGGCCTTCATTTCGCCCAGCATGTCGAAGATGGGCGCCGACAGCGATGTAAAGTGCGGCAGCAGCGCATCGCGGCAGCGGCTGAGGCGGTGCTTGCGCACTTCGTCGCGGATGGCCTGCACGTCCCGCGGCGTATAGGAATTGCCGGCCGCGCCGCCATGCCCTTCGGGCACGGACGAGGCCATTTCCTGCTCCAGCAGTTCGCGCGTGCTGGCTTCCGGCAGGTGGGCCAGGAAGTTCCGGCCCAGCGCGGACGACAGCAGCGGCAGCACGCTGCCCACCCGCAATTCCAGCAGCGGGCGGCTGCGGCTGCCTTCCACCCGGTAGACGATAGTGGGGCCCTTGTTACCCCATACGCCCAGGAACACGGTGTGGCCGGTGATGGCGGCCACTTCGGCCATGATGGGCCGGGCGGTGGTGAACACGTCGAACTGTTCAAGGGCCGCCAGGCCCAGCCGCAAGGCATAGGGCCCCAGGCCGTAATGGCCGGTGTCGGCGTGCTGCTGCACCACGCCCACCTTCTGGAAGCTCACCAGGTAGTAATGGACATTGGGCACCGTCAATTCACAGGCGTCCGCGATTTCCTTCAGGGGCATCGGGCGGCCGGTCTTGCGGATCACGTCCAGGATCCGGAACCCCACTTCGATCGACTGGATGCCCCTGCGCGCAGCGGTTGGCGTCTGTTCTGCGTTCTTTTCGACCTTGCCGGCGGGCCTTGCCATTACTGCCTCCACTGTGTTTCTGGCGGGAGTGTAGCAGCGGCGGCAGCGGGCTTGCGCCAGGAGAGAAAGCGCCGCCGCCGGGTTTTCCCTAGCTTTTTCATGCCCGGATTTAAGTTTGATAATAGTTAATGGATACAGCAATATCAATCTAAAGCGATTGGGGAAAAAAAGCATGGAAGCGAATGTCGCAATGCAGCACATCGGCGCGGAGCAGACGCTCAGCCGGAAAGAGGAGCGCCAGGTGGTGGTGGCGTCGACCTTGGGCACCTTGTTCGAGTGGTACGACTTTTTCATCTACGGGACCCTGGCCGTCTTCATGAGCCAGGTGCTGTTCCCGCAGGACAACCCCACCGTGGCGCTGCTGGCCGCGCTGGGCGCGCTGGCGGTGGGCTTCATCATCCGGCCGCTGGGCGCGGTGCTGTTCGGCTACCTGGGCGACAAGCTGGGCCGCAAGTACACCTTCCTGATCACCGTGGTGATGATGGGGGGCGCGACCGTGCTGATCGGCTGCCTGCCCACCTATGAATCGGCGGGCCACCTGTCCTGGATCCTGCTGCTGACCTTGCGGGTCATCCAGGGCCTGGCGGTGGGCGGCGAATACGGCGGCGCGGTGATCTACGTGGCCGAACACTGCGAACCCCGGCGCCGCGGGCTGCTGACGGGCTGGATCCAGATCACCTCGTCGGCGGGCCTGATCCTGTCCTTGATCGTGATCCTGTGCACGCAGGCCTCGATGAGCGCGGACGACTTCCGACAATGGGGCTGGCGCCTGCCCTTCATCCTGTCGATCGTGATGCTGGCCGTCTCCATCTACGTGCGCGCCAAGCTGCACGAGTCGCCCGTGTTCACGCGGATGAAGCAGCAGAACCGCCTGTCGAAGAACCCGGTCAAGGAGACCTTCGGCCAATGGCCCAGCCTGCGCCTGGTGCTGCTGGCGCTGATCGGCGTCACCGCCGGCCAGGGCGCGACCTATTTCACGGGCCAGTTCTACGTCATGATCTTCATGCAGCAGGCCGTGCAACTGGACCAGACCAGCGTCTACACGCTGATTCTGATCGGGTTCATCATCGGCGCGCCGACCTTCGTGCTGTTCGGCTGGCTGTCCGACCGCATCGGCCGCAAGTGGATCATGATGGCGGGCCTGTTCGTCGCCGCCCTCGGCTACCACTCCATGTTCGACGCGCTGCTCAAGGCCGGCAACCCCGCCCTGGCGCAAGCCATGCAGAGCACGCCGGTGCGCGTGCACGCCGACGTGAGCGGCGGCGCCTGCGATTTCGGGCTGCAGGCCGCGATGATCGGCAGCCACGCCGACCACAAGAAAGTGTGCGTGCAAGCCAAGAAGTTCCTGGTCGGCAAGGGCATCAACTTCGAATACGCCGCGCCGCTGCCGGGCCAGGAGATCGCCATGAGCGTGGGCGGCAAGACCGTCAACGGCTTCGACCGCGCCGGCTACGCGGCCGCGCTGACCGCCGCTGGCTATCCGGACCGCGCCGATCCCGCCCGCGTCGACACCACGACCATCGTCCTGATCCTGGTGCTGATGACAGCCGTGGTCGCCATGGTCTACGGCCCGGTCGCGGCCTACCTGGTCGAACTGTTCCCGGCCCGCATCCGCTATACGGCGCTATCCTTCCCGTACCACATCGGCGCCGGCATCTTCGGCGGTATCGTGCCCTTTACCGCCACCTACCTGGCCCAGGCCAGCGGCAACATCTTCGGCGGCCTGATGTATCCGGTCGCCGTGACGGCGGTGGTCGGCGTCATCGGCAGCCTGTTCCTGCCGAACACCCGCGCCCGGGGCATCGACGAAGACCCGGCGCTCTGAGATAAAGGAGAGACATGTCCGCGCAACAAAGCTTCAAGGCCGCCGTCATCCAGGCGGCGTCCATTCCCACCGACAGCGTTGCCTGCGCCCAGAAGGCGGCCTCCCTGATCCGCCAGGCGGCGGAGCAGGGCGCCCGGGTGCAGGTGTTCCCCGAGGCGTTCCTGGGGGGCTACCCCAAGGGCAACTCCTTCGGCGCGCCGATCGGCATGCGCAAGCCCGAAGGCCGCGACGCCTTCGCCAGCTATCACCGCCAGGCCGTCCGGCTGGACGGCGAAGAGGTCGCGCTGATCGCCCAGGCCGCGGCCGAGACCGACAGCTTCGTGGTGATGGGCTGCATCGAGGCCGACGGCGGCACGCTGTACTGCACCGTGCTGTACTTCAACGGCCAGCACGGGCTGGCGGGCAAGCACCGCAAGCTCATGCCCACGGCGGGCGAACGCCTGATCTGGGGCTTCGGCGACGGCTCGACCCTGCCGGTCTTCGATACCCCCTACGGCAAGATCGGCGCGGTCATCTGCTGGGAAAACTACATGCCGATGCTGCGCATGTACATGTACAGCCAGGGCGTGGCGCTGTATTGCGCGCCGACCGCCGACGACCGCGATTCGTGGATCCCCAGCATGCGCCACATCGCGCTCGAAGGGCGCTGCTACGTGCTGACGTCTTGCCAGCACTTGCGCCGCGACGCCTATCCCGACGACTTCGAGTGCGCGCTGGGCGACAAGCCGGACACGGTGCTGATGCGCGGCGGCAGCGCCATCATCGGCCCCCTGGGCGAGGTGCTGGCGGGCCCCGACTTTTCGGGCGAGACCATTCTTTACGCGGACATCGACCCCAACCAGATCCTGCGCGGCAAGTACGATTTCGACGTCTCGGGCCACTATGCCCGCCCCGACGTCTTCCAGTTGCAGGTCGACACCCGCGCAAAGCGCGCGGTGTCCGCCATCGACACCGCCGGCCAGCAGCAGGAGGCTTGAGCCATGCATTTCGATTTCAGCGCCTTGCCAGCGCAGACGGTCTACAACGTACTGACGTCGACCGTCACCCCGCGCCCCATCGCGTGGGTCACCACCGTATCCGGCAAAGGCGTCGTCAACGCGGCTCCCTTCAGCTTCTTCAACGTCATGGGGCATCAGCCGCCCACGGTCGCCATCGGGCTGATGCGGCACGCCAACGGGGAACTGAAGGATTCCGGCGCCAACATCATCGAGAACGGCGAGTTCGTCGTTAATCTGGTTCCGGAGTCGCTGGTGCAGCAGATGAACCAGACCTGCGCGGACTATCCGCCGGACGTGGACGAACTGGCCGCGGCCGGCCTGGCCGCGAAGCCGGCCGTCCACGTGCGCCCGCCGCTCATCGAAGGCAGCCCGGTTTCGCTGGAATGCGTCAGCCAGGCAACCGTCGTGACCGGCCCGCGCCAGATCGTGGTGATCGGCCGGGTACTGGGGGCGCACGTCGACGACGCCTATGTGCAGGACGCCGCGCGCGGATATGTGGACACGCCTTCCATGGCGCTGATCGCGCGCATGCACGGGGGCGGCTGGTATGCCCGCAGCACGGACCTGTTCCAACTGGCCCGGCCGACCGCGCCGGCCTGAAAGAAAAAAGGCCAATCCCGAGGGATTGGCCTTTTTGAATACTGGCGGAGAGGGTGGGATTCGAACCCACGGTACGGGGATACCGTACGCCTGATTTCGAGTCGCATGCGCGCACCTTGCGCCATTGATCTGAAAGGGTATTTTGCTGTGCGCTGACCGCATCGGATGCCCAAAATGCGCCTGTTCCGCCAAATTTTCCCCCACCATTTCAGGCCCGCTTTTTCTCGCCCATTTTCCCGATGGCCTTGACCAAGCTGGCTTGGTTCAGATGGGCGTATCGTTTGGTGCTTCTTGGGTCCTTATGCCCCAGGATGGCCCCCACTGTGTACAGATCCACCTCGTTGTTGATCAGCTCGCTGGCGGTGCTGTGGCGGATATCGTGGAAGCGTACGTGATCTAGGCCGGCTTTCGCCCGACTTTCCCGGGACCACTTCTGCACGGTGGACTTGGCCGCTCCTACAGGCCAGCCGTGCCGGTCCAGATATCGCTTAAGCGTCGGGTGAATCGGAACGCGCTTGACGGCATCTCCGTTCTTGGTGTCGTAGACAGCCAGGCTATCGCCTTCCATCTTCGCCCGGAGAATTTCAGATAGGCGCATTCCCGTGAAGAAGCCGGTAACCATCGCCTTGCGCGCTCCCTTGTTGCGGCAGTGCCGAAGCTGGCTCAGGAGCTGCGGGAAGGTCATGTAGACATGCCGCTCGTTCCTGACCTGGGGGACCAGCACTCGCGCGCCGGGGTCATGCTCGCCGTGGTTGTGCTTCTTCCATGCCCAGCGGCAGGCCGCCCGCAACAGCGATATCTCGTATTTGATGCTGGCCGGTGCTTTCGTGTCCGATTCTTCGGCTGTGATCTCCGCGGCAATTTCAGGAAGTTGGTCAACGAACTTGCCCACGTAGTAGGGGTACAGTGCCGCGAAGTTGCGGGCCACCTCGTCATAGGTCTTGAGGTGCTTCTTGTCCGCCAGGTAATACTCGATTGCCTTTTCTACGGTTGCCCGATCACGCGCAACGCCGGCCGCGACGGCGTAGAGGCGCGCCGACTCTTTCCGGTCGAAAGCGTCCGCTTCGGTTCGAGTCCAAGCTTTCGGAAGACGTTTTCGAGCCCGGATTCGCTGGTTTTCAATCGTACGGTCGAATTCAAAGATGAACTGACCGCGCTTTGAATCTCTGTAGATCGACATTTTTGCTTGTATTCCAGTAGGTCAGATACTTCGAAGGTGATGCGCTTTCCGATCCGATAGCAAGGAATGGGGCCCTTTGGGGCAGCTAGATCATAAACATGGCGCGCGGAGACTCCCAGCATCCGTGCTGCATCCGCAACTTGGATGAGTTCCGTCATGGCTGGGGCGCACTGAGCCGCGGCCGATGCTTGGTGTTGGGCTGCGTGTGCCATCTACATCTCCTTCTCGTCAGTGCCGACACGCACGTGGATGGCGTAGACCATCACGGGGTCGGTGCCGAAATGCGGGTGCGTGATCGACTTAATCGTGTATCCCTGCCAGGGCAGCACCAAGCGCCGTTCGGCATCGTCACGGCGGGGATAGCCGCGGGTCAGCACGATGCGGTCGTAAAGGCCAAACGGGCTGGCGAGCCGTTTTTGCCAGTAGGGCGTGCATAGCCGATACTCCTCGGTCTTCGTTCCTGCCTTGATGGCGTCGAAGTATTCGCCCTTGAGGGCTAGGTGCAGGTCAGCCATTGGCGCTCCCATCCTCGGAGGGCTCAGCTATTAGAGAATTTCGAATAGCTGCCGATTGCGGGGACGGGGTGGCAGGAAACCCCGCAATCGGGGTCCAGTGCGTGTGGTAGCCGGGCCAGTCTTGATAGTGCGGCGTACCGCACCAGGGCGCCTCACCCGCCCATTCGTGCCCGCACCAGGCCCACCACATCACCGGGCCGTCGTCCTCGTGCCACTCGTCCAGCGCGCGGGCGAGCAGGGGTGACACATCCCCGGCGCGCTGCTGGCCGTCCTTGGCCGCCGTGGGTGCGGGGTGGGTCTTGGGGACGCGGAAAGAATCGGTCTGATACCCTCCCAAGGCTTTGCGCGCGTCCCCGGCGCTGGCCAGGGGCGCGGCATCGGGGAAGTACTTCTCCCGGCAACGCAGCAATTCGCCCAACATCACATCCAGGCCATCCGCGTTGGCGAACGTCACGACTGCGATGGTTTCCCCGGGGTGTGCCTGACGATTCAGCACCCACTCGTGGCCCATTCCTTGTCCGCCCTTGCCGAACCATAGAGCGCCAATTCGGCCATCATGGATGCATGGCCCCATCCGCACCGCGCCGGCTCCCAGGTTGATAACAGTAAATGGCGATTCGGTGCCATCGGGCGGGTACACGACTGCGAGCGCCTCCCCGGCTACAGGAGCGCTTGCAACAGGGGCGGTATAGAGCGGTCCGGTCATCAGGCGCGCCAGTTCATTGGCGAAGTCGTAGTCCACGTCAGACTCTTCGCATCCGGTGGCACTTTCGATGCCCTCCTTCAGATACTCCAGCACCTCTGCGCTCAGTCGGATCGGCATCGAGTTGGCTACAGGGGCGCGCAGCTTGGACAGCACGGCGGTTTCGATGGCGATGGCCATTTCCCGGTCGTGGTTGATCGGTTCGCCCATGAACTGGCACAAGATGCGCTCGCGCTCGTCAAACGACAGCACGGTTTGAGGTTCGGCCGCCTGGGCGGTGCTGTTCGGGTTGGGGTGGTTGGTCATTTCTGTGCCTTGTCGGTGGCCGCCAGGATGCCGTCGATCATTCGCGGATCCAGTAGGCACTTGATTTCGTCGGGGGTGCACCCGGCCGTGTCCCGCAGCGTGGTCAGGAACGCGGCCACGGCGCGCAACTTGTCGTCGGTGGTGAATTGCATGGCTTCACCTCCCCGCGCACTGGCCGCTCTGCTGGGCGGCGAGTGCAGCCTTCGTCTCATGCAAATCGTCAACTGCGCGCTGCAACATGCGTCCGTAGAAATCGGCCTTGAATTCAGCTACAGCCAGTCGGTCGGCCAGACCCATAGACTTGCGGCCAGCGGCGTACCCGGAGGAGTAGCCGTTTTGGTAGGCCCGCTCGCTCATGCTTTTCGTGGTGTAGGCCATCACGCACCCCCCTTACGTTGGGCGGCAATGGCGCACTCGGCCCACCGCACGGCCTTGGTGAACGATTTGAGATTGCAGGGGCAATACGGGTTGCTGGTGCTGAAAGTCTGGTGCCAGCCGGCCTCGATCTGCGTGGGCGTCAGTTCTTTCCGCGCATCGCCAACAGCGGGAGCGGGAGCGGGAGCGGGGACATGACGGCCGCTCAGATCGCCGGTCGTGTAGCGGCGCAGCTCGGCCAGCGTTTTCGGTGCGTTGCGCTTGATGTCGATGGCACTGCAAGCGGCGCCCAGCAGACCGACCGGCACCAGAACGTGTACCTCATCGCCGAACGCGCGCTCGTCCTGGGCATCCCCTTGCGCTACCGTGGATACGGGGGCAGCAGCTTCCTCGTAGGTTGCGGCGAAGATGTCCGGTTTGCACGGGTAATGCTCACCCTGCACGCCGGTAATGATCCAGTCTCCTGGCGAAACGTTGAGGGGGCCTTCCAGCGTCATGATGAATTCTCGCCCGCAACTGGAGCAGGCCGAGTTGGCGTCGCACGAACAGCGCTGCAGAGCCGGGTGTGCGCAGGGGTATTGGACCGCCTGCACAACTACGGGCTTCTTGCGGTATTGCTTGGCGGCCGGCACCTTCGCCAACTCCAGCGGCTCCAGCGGGCCCGGCTCGTCCTGGCTCAGGCCATGGGTGATCTCGAATTCGGTCATGTCAGGCTCCAAGTTGAGTGCTCGATTGCGCACGGTGTAAGAATCGGGTATTGATACCGGTCTTCCCTGCGGCGACTCGTCGCGACCTCAAAACGACAACTAGGAGATCTGAATGGCTGCATTGAGCGATAAGCTGCAACACGCGCTTGACCAATATGAAGAGATCGCTAAGCAACACGCCGAACGACTTGAAGCATTTACGAAGGTTGCTCGCGTCGGGGCGCCCAATGCTCAGCAACTTGGCGCGGACTGGCTGCACAGCCATGAAGTCCTCAAGACCGTCTACGACGCCGTGCGCGTGGCGCAGCGGCCGCCGCTCCCATCTGGCACGAAGGTGGAGAAGGGTAGCGACGGATACTGGTATGCCTTCGTCCGGGAAAACGGTGACTGGAAGGAAATTTCTCGAGGCGGGAGCGAGCACGACGCGATCACCGCGGTGCTGGGTACGGCACGGGGGTAGCGGGCGGTGCGCCGTCGTGGGCGGCTTGCGGGCGTGGGACATGGTCTTCTCGGTATCTGGTGGCCGGGCACCGGCGGCGGTCGGGGAGAAGGGCAGGGAGTCCCGCCGCCGGGCCGGCCAAAGGGTTACGCCGCTTCCGGCTCCAGGTTCAGGCCCAGCGATCCCTGCTTGTCGACCGCCGGCGTGATGCTGATCGTGATGTCGTTGCCCAGCACCTCGTAGAGTTTCTTGATCTGCTCTCCGCTCGGGTGGCATTTCACGCGGAAGGTGATGATCACGCTCCCACCTTCCATAAGCTCCGCGGCGAATCCATCCACGTCGGCGGGGTCCAGTTCGATATCGGAAGCGCCGCCCAGGCCGAAGCCGATCAGCACCTTGGCTCCGATCAGTTCATGCTTCAGCCGGATTTTCTCGATCAGGTCGCCAAAGCGGCGCACCGTCAGTGCATCGCCTACAGGCATTTCGCCCTGGTCGGGCGATTCCTCCTGCTTGTAGAGCCACGAACGCAGCGCCGAATGGAACTCGGACAGCACGCCGTTGCCATCGGTAAAACTGATCTTCAGGTCAGCAGCGCCGGCCGGCTCTTCGCCGTGGCGCTCGGTGCGCACGTTGATGTGCGCCAGGGTCGCGGTTTGCTCGGTGATGGAGAACATGCGGGATTGCTCCTGGTGATGGGCGATGGTTACGGCAGGGCGAGGCGCTTGCCGGCGTCCTCGATGGAAGTCATCAGGGCGCGCACGCGGTGGGTGTTCTCCAGGACGATCCGCGCTATCTGCGTGTCCGGCTGCGGGAAGGGTGCAGTGCCGCATGCTTGGCTGTCATTCGTGCAGGAGAGAACGGGGCCTAGGCGGCTCATCAGTTCCTGGGCAGCGAATTCGCACTTGGCGATGGTGCTGGCGAGCGCCTCGAGCGCGTCCAGAATCTCGCCGGACGACTGCTGCGCGCTAACCGGCGACGAAGCCATAGACGGCTGGGAGGCCTGGGCGAACTGCCCGATCTGGTTGTGGTTCATGGATTGCTCCGTAGGTTGTGCTGCTGGGGAAGGGTTAGCGGATGGCCAGACGCACGCCCTGGCGCAGTCGGGCGCCAGGCACGTCGTGGTTGTCCTTCAGCGCCTGCGCGATCAGCTTCTTGTCAAGCACGGGCGGCGGGGCCGGCGGGCTGGTGAAGTAGTCGGCCGGGATCTGCTTCTCGTCGAACACCTCGACGGCCGGCGGGTTCTTCACCACGCTGAGGCGGAACAGCGGGCACTCGATCACCTGGATGTCGCTGGCGATCATGTTGCGCAGCAGGTAGTCGCGCAGCGCATCGGCGCGGGCCTGGCGCGCCTTCTTCAGCTCCTGCAGGCGCTTGATCTCGGCGTCGATCGCAGGGATGTCGGCTTCGAAGGTGCGCGCGACCATCTCGCAGCCCTGGGCCTTCTCGCCGATCTGCTCGGGCAGGCCGCTGGCTTCCATGGTGTCGGCGATGGCCTTCTCGTCGAAGTCGCCCTCGGCCAGGCGCACGGCGAGCGCGCGGTACTCCTGGGCGAGCGTGTAGAGGGGCATATTCATGGTTGTCTCCGTCAGAAGGGAATGTCGTCGTCCATATCGTCCAGGTCTGACCGGCCGGCGGCGGGCGCTGGCTGGGACGCGGGACGCTGCTGTGGCGCCGGGCGCTGTGCCGGGGCGCGCTGCTGCGGCTGGCGCGCCGGGGCGTCGTTGTAACCGCCACCGCCGCTGCCGCCGTCTTCGCGGCCGCCCAGCATCTGCATCTGGTCGGCCACGATTTCGGTGCTGTAGCGGTCAGCGCCGGTGTCCTTGTCCTGCCACTTGCGGGTCTTCAGGCGGCCTTCGATGTAGACCGCGCGCCCCTTCGCCAGGTACTCGCCGGCGATCTCGGCCAGTCGGCCGTACATGAACACGCGGTGCCATTCGGTTTCTTCGCGCTTCTGGCCGCTGGTCTTGTCCTTCCAGCTCGACGTCGTGGCCAGGGATACGTTGCAGACGGCAGCGCCGTCGGGGCTGTAGCGCACGTCCGGGTCGCGGCCCAGATTGCCCACCAGGATCACTTTGTTGACCGATGCCATTACGCGGCCTCCTGCGCAGGCGCCAGGGCGGCCTTGCGGCCTTCCTTGCGCCGGGTGAGTTGTTCGAGCGCAGCGCCGTCGTTGGCGGTGCGCGCGGCCTTCTGGGCGGCATTCCAGGCGTCGACCAGTTCCGCCATGGTGGTGGCGTCATCCAGAGCGGCCAGGTGGGCGGCCAGTGCGTCCTCGGTCATGCCGGTTTGGGGCGGCGGGACGAAGGCGCCCGATTCGAGCCAAGCCAGCAGGCTGGTGCCAACCGATTCGTCGATGACGAAGGGATCGCGGCCCATCATCAGGCCGGTGCGGTCCTTCGTGGCCATGGCGAAATGGCCGTCGTGGGTGAGGTCCAGCACCACGGTCATCTCGTATTCGAAGCCGTCGCGCTGTTCGGCCTTCATGCCCAGCTTGACCACGGTCTTGCGGCCGTTCTGACCCTCCTGCTGGGCCGTCTCGGTCTTGCTGCGCAGGGTGACGATGATGTGCATCGGACTCTGCAGGATGGCGTCCAGCAGCGCGCGGTGGCGCGGCGTGACGTCGTTCCACGCGGACCAGCTATTGCCCTTGTATTTGGCTCGGGCGATCTCGTCGACCAGCTCCAGGCAGCCGCCCACGCCGCTCCATTCGTGCGTGATGCTGTCGATGATGAGCGTGCCGTAGCCGGCCTGTTCCGCGGCGCGGATGGCCTCGATGTAGCGCTCGGGCGTGTACGGCGCGCCCAGGCTGAGCGAATCGAACTCGGGCGGCTCGATCACCACACCGCCCGGCAGGCTGATCGGCTCGGCGTACAGGCTCGCGCTGTCGCGTTCCGAGTCCAGGACGGCGATGGCGGCGCCGATGCCCTTGGCGAGCAGCAGGGCCGACAGGGTCTTGCCGGAGCCGCTGGGGCCGGTCAGTGCCAGCCGTAGCTTGGCCTTCTTTCTCACGGCTTTTTCGAACTTCATGGTCATTTCCTTTCAGGGGGTGGTGCTTCGGATTGCTGCTGCTCTTGCTGCTGTTGGTGCGCCAGCGCGGCGTCTTCGTCGTCCGGGTCCATGGCGCTATTCCTTGGCGGCCACAGCGGTCTTGCCGCAGCCTTCGCAGGTGGGGTAGGGGTTGGACTTGGCGTCGGTCTGCTGGCGCTCGCCATAGCCGAAGATCAGCGCGGTCAGCAGGCCGGCCACCACGTAGGCGGCAACGCGGTTGTCGCGGTCGCGCAGGAGGCGGCGGATCATTGGGCACCTCGCTCATCGCGCTGCATGTCGGCGCGCTCGCATTCGATGCGCTCCTTCTCATCGGCCAGGTGCTGCCAGCAGTCCGCGACCAGGTCGGCATCGCTGTAATCGCCGTTGAATTCGTGGGTTACGGCACCAATCAGGACGTCGATGTTTTCGATGGTCAGATGCTCGGGCGCGCCCACGTCGGGCTCGGCCTTGTGATGCGTGAACTCGATGAGAAGCGCCGCGACTACCGTGCAGCCGGCCGGACCTTCCAGATCAATGCCCTTGACGAGGTGGTAAGTGGTCATTGGGCACCTCGCGCGGCCAGCATGGCGTCGGCAAACTCATAGGCCATGGCGGCCGCCCATTCCGCGTATCCGTCCTCACGGTCGCCCTTGTGAAACTTCCGACCAGCCAGACCGGAAAGGGCCTTCGCCGCGAAGTAGTCGCGCAGGGTCATGCCGGTGTCCCAGTCGGCCCACCTGGAGCCAGCGCCTTCGGGCACGTTGGGGAAGGCCGGGCCGCCGTCGTTGATCTTGTTCATGCATTTCTCCGGTGCAGGGCCATCGCGGCATCGCCAGCCAGGCCAATCAGGTACGCCGCGGCCAGGCCGCCGGCTATGAATTGAAGGAGGGCGGTCACAGGTATTGCTCCGCTTCGTCCGGGTCCATCTCGGCCAGCCGACGGTTGGCCACGCCCTCGATGCAGTTGCCCAGGTGGCCGGCCAGGAACTCGCCCACGCTCGGCACGCTCGAGCCGATCAGCAGCACCAGCAGCACCGCCGCCGGGTTGTCGGCCAGCTCGTTCATCAGGTGTTCGGCCCAGTCGGCCGCCGTCAGCCCGTAGGCCGTCGGCGCTTCGTTCGACAGGCACGCCACCACGGCGGCCACGGCCTGCGCCTTCGTCACGGTCGGCGCGTCTTCGTCCGGCTCGTGCGGCAGGGAGTAGGGCGGCGCGACCTGCAGCAGGTCGTCCATCAGTTCGGCGTGATAGGCACCCATGGTCAGTTCCTCCCCATGCGGTCGGCCTCGACGGCCAACTTGCTGTAGTGCACCTTGGTGGCGTACTCGCGGAACGTGTGCGGCCACGCCTTGCGGATGATTTCGCGGTTCTCATCGTCCGCGGCGTCCCACAGGTTCATCAGGTGCTGAACGAAGTTGCCGCCCAGCGCGCGCATCTCGCGCAGCACTTCGGCCTCCGTCGCGTTCGGGCCCGCGGGCTTGAGCGCTTCGCGCGCCCACTGCCGCTGACGCTGGTTGGCCTGGATGTCGGCCTGCGTCTGGTATTCACCGGGATAGTCCATGGTTGTCTCCTTGCCCCGGCACCCGGGGCGGGTGGGGAAGGATTACTCGTCGGCCGAGTCGGGCGCGTCGACCTTGACGAACCGGCCCGACGCATCCACGCCGTACCAGGTGTCGGCGTCGATGGTCTCGCCCACGTAGCCCACCGTGATGCGCGGTCGGTCGGCCTCTTCGTCGTGCCAGGTCAGCGCGATGAAGCCGCCTTCACCGGCGCGCGCGATGGATTCGCGGCCCACGCAGGCAACCGCGGCGTTGCGGCCAGTCGCGTTGATCTGGGCGGAGTTGCCGCTGCTGCCGATCTGGGCGTAGTCGCCGCTGCTGCCGATCCGGGCGGAGTTGCCGCTGCTGCCGATCCGGGCGTAGTCGCCGCTGCTGCCGATCTGGGCGGAGTCGCCGCTGCTGCCGATCCGGGCGGAGTTGCCGCTGCTGCCGATCTGGGCGTAGTCGCCGCTGCTGCCGATCTGGGCGTAGTCGCCGCTGCTGCCGATCTGGGCGGAGTAGCCGCTGCTGCCGATCTGGGCGGAGTCGCCGCTGCTGCCGATCCGGGCGTAGTCGCCGCTGCTGCCGATCCGGGCGGAGTCGCCCGCCTCGTCGGCGGTGCCGACATCGGCCGGCGCGTCCTTCTGCACCTTCTCGGGGTTCGTCGCTTCGGCCAGCGCAGCAATTTCGGCTTTCGCGTCGTCCGCCGCGGCCTGCGTCACGCCGGCCGGGTCGGTCAGCAGCGAGGCGAACACGCGATCCGTCAGCCAGCGCGAATCATCGAAGCGGTTGTCGGTGCGCAGGGCCTGCTGCACGGCGGAGTACGCGGCGCCCTGCGGAAACTTGGATTCGAACCACTGGCGGCCATCGTCGCAGGCCTGCCACTTGCGCAGCTTGCGCATGGTGATGGTCAGTTCGGTACTGACGGTCTTCTCGGTCACGGGCTTCTCCCAGTTCTCCCCGGGGTGGGGAGGTGTGGGGAGGATTATTAGCCAAAGCTAACTATCAATCAATAGCCATGGCTAACTATTTTGTAACAACAAGGAGCAGCACTTAGCTTTGCGCTAAACGCTGGAGGTCGTTTGCTAAACGAACCGTGGTGGGGCTAGACCGTTGCTACGCCGATCGCGGCGAAGCGTTTTTCCGGAGCCGAGAGATCTTCGTTTCGATGAGCGCAACGATGTCGTCTTTATCTGCCTGGGAGAGCTGCGCGAACTCTGATGCGCTGATGGTGGGAAAAGGCCACAAGTCCGGCGCAGCATTACGCGTCTTGGGACCATGCCCATCCGCGAGCCACGCTTCGTTGACGTTGAGAAGTTGGGCTGCTGCAACAAGGTTGGCACCGCGAATATTCTTGGTCTGGCCGTGTACCCATTTATGGACGGACGGAGCCTTGGTGCCCGTGGCGCGTGCGAGATCGGCGGCGGTCACGCCGGCTTCTGCCATGGCCTCAGAGAGGCGTTCAGAGAGTGTGCTCATTTAGCTAATGCTAATTGTGTAAATGTTAGCCATGGCTTGCATTGTTATCTTAGCTATGGCTAAATATTGGCCATGGATACCAAACACCCCGACTCCGAAATCATCGACGCGCTTGGTGGAACCGTAGCCGTCGCCCGCCTGTGCAGGGTGAAGCCGCCCTCGGTGTCTGACTGGCGCAAAGAGGGAATCCCGTCTGCGCGCCGGATGTACCTGCAGGCCATTAGGCCTGAGGCCTTTCCCGCTGCAGCGAAGCAGGAGGCGGCGTAGATGAGCCTCAAACCTGTTGCCGCGTGGGTCTGCGACTTCTGCGGCCGCCACCAGTGGGAGGTCTCCCTGTTCTCGGCCAAGCCCTTGGGCGCAGAGGCAACCCATCACATCTGCCGAGACTGCGCATCGAAGGCCCTGATGGCGCTCCCCGCACAGTCGGCCCAGCAGGAGCCGAGCCATGCGTGAGCTATACGCGCGCTTCCTGCTGGCGTTGATACGTCCGGCGCTCAAGCTGCAACAGCGGAGAGACGGGCCCAGGGTGGCAGCGGTGCTGAAGGAAGAGCTGCGCTGCAACCCTGGGGCGCACCTGTTTACCGCGTCTGAACTCGAATCTGGGCGGCGAGATCTTGAAGCGCACGTTCTGTCGCGCGCTGGCGCTGTTCGATCTCGTCCATCTGCTTCGCGAGGGCAAACAGCCCGCAATTCAGGTTCCACGCGAGTGGATCGCGATCTGCCGAGCCGAGGCGTTTGATGTTGTCCTCGAAGAACTTCGTCACCGTCGTCATGAGAACCCCTCCTGTGGGGAAAGTTGGTAGTGGTTGGTACCCACGCCCGGGCAACCCGGGCAACGCCGATCGTAGCCGCAGGAAGGGGTTCTCGCCAGTTTCGGGCCGCCATGGCTCAGTGCACCGCCGCGCTGTCGCGCCCATCGGTGGCCCAGGCCATGCGGTCGCGCTCGATGCGCAACTCTTCGAAGATGGCCAGCACCGCGGCCTCGCTCGGATCCACGAAGGTCCGGCGGGCGATGTCCTGGGCGTGTTGCAGCAGCTTTTCGGTTTCGGTCATTTCGTTCGTATCACGTTGTCGGTACGAAAAATTTTTGCCCGAGTCCACGCTGTAACTCACGTTGTAACCCGATGATTTTTTCCTAAAGGAAGCGAAGTGCACACCCATTCCGCAGTTGTCTATGGCGCCAGTACGTTCCCGGCGCCCGCCGGAAAGCGATTCCTGCCGCTATCTGCTGTGGCGGCTTGCAAGACCTTCCGCGAGGCCGTGCGCCTCGCCTGGGAACACCGGGCGCGGCCCAACATGACCCAGCGCAGCCTAGCCGAGGAATGCGGCCTGTACGCGCCGCACGTGAGCAGCTACCTGCACCCCGAGCCTCTGGATGCCAAGAAGCGCCCGCGGCTGGACCTTCCGGCCGACTGCATCGACGCATTCGAGGAAGCCGTGGGTAACCATGGCATCCGCCAGTACCTGAACCACCTGGGCCGGCTGACGATCATGGAAGAAGTCATCGCCCAGAGGGCCGCATGAGCTATGACGAAGCCCTGGCCATCACCAAGCGCGCCTTCGAGGAAGCGCTACGCCTGCACAACTGGGACCGCGCCAAGGCCTACGAGGAAATGATGCTGCGCGAAGACTTGAACCCCCAACTGCGTGAGGCCTTCCTGGTGATTGGCCGCCACACAGCCTTCTCGACGAGGCATTGATGCGCCAACGTCTCTTGAACCCCAAGACGTTCTTGTTGTTGAGCTTCAGCCAACACGACGCCGCCCAGGCCTTCCTGCGCAATTTGCCGCTGGATCCGGAGAACCCTATCGAGGTCGTCGTACGCGAGCGCGTCAAGCCGCGCAAGATGAGCCAGAACGCGCTTATGTGGGTCGGGCCGCTGGCTGACATTGCCGAACAGGCCTGGGTGGGCGGCAAGCGCTTCACCGCCGAGGCCTGGCACGAGCATTTCAAGCGTGAATACCTGCCCGAACAGTTCGACCCCGAGCTTTGCCTGGACGGCTACGTGAAGTGGCAGATCACCCCGCGCGGTGACCGTGCGCTGGTGGGCAGCACCACCATGCTGACCGTCAAGGGCATGGCCCAATACCTGACCCAGGTGGAAGCCGCCGGCGCTGAACTGGGCGTCGAGTTCCGTACGCAAGGGGGCCGGCCATGAAAAAAGACGGGATTCCGACTACCGGTCTGCGGGACAGTGGGCGAATGCAAAAAGTCGAGATTTCGACACCCCTCCCGCGCCAGACTGCCCTTATGAGATCCACACCGCTGACCCGCAAGACCCCGATGCCGAAGGGCTCGACACCCCTGTCGAGGTCCCCCATCAAGCGCCGCGCGCCGAAGAAGCGCGCCGGCCACGAACCCAAGTACCTGGCCGCGTGCCGCGGCGAATGCTGCTACCTGAACTTCGCCGGCTGCAAGAGCTACGAGGGCGACCCTACGGTCGTGCCAGCCCACCAGAACGAAGGGAAGGGCATGGGCCTGAAGGTTCCTGACCGCTTCAGCGTTCCAGCGTGCCATTTCTGCCACGCGCTGTACGACCAGAGTGGGATTGACCGCGACATCAAGCGCGCCACGTGGGAGTGGGCATACAACTGCTGGCTGCCCGTGCGCGCCAGCAAGCTGCAGGAGGCGGCATGAGCCACCAGGCCGTCGAATGGGCGCTGAGCCAGCCCATCAGCCACGCACCGGCAAAGCAAATCCTGACGGTGATGGCGCACTATGCGCACAAGGATCAGCGACCCTGGACGGCCTATCCGTCCGTCACGCAGTTGGCCCGTGACACCGGGCAAGACCGCAAGACGATCCTCGCCAACCTCATCCGCCTGGTCGAATGCGGCGCACTGCGCGACACCGGCGACCGCGCCGGCATGACCAAATCGGTCACGGTCTACGAACTTTCCGAGCCGACAAGCGATACCAAAACTGGTACTGCTTCGAGGGTCAGAAGCGGTACCAAATCCGGGACTGCTTCCAGCGTTGAAGCAGTCCCAAAACTGGAACCCCTAAGCGGTCCCGAAACTGGGACACCTTCGGATGGTGGAAGCAGTCCCAATTTTTCCGGAAGCAGTACCAGTTTTTCCGGGAAGCAGTCCCAAAATCCACCCGAAGCAGTACCAGTTTTCCCTACAGAACAGGTAGAACAGGTATTAGGAACAGGTATAGGAACAGGTAATCGCGCGCCTGCGCGAGCCCCTTCCGAAAAGGCCCAACGCAAGACCAAGCTGCCGGACGGCTTCGGACTCTCCGAACGTGTCCGCCGATGGGCGGCCGAAAAGGGCCACACGCATCTGGACCGCCACCTCGAGCACTTCATCGGCAGCGCCAAGGCGCGCGGCTATGCCTACGTCGACTGGGACGAAGCTCTGATGAACGCCATCCGTGCGAATTGGGCCAAGGTGCCGGTCGTCAACACTCGCCCCGGTTCCGGTTTGCCCCCGGCGGACGCATCCGCCATCAACGCGCAGGCCAAGCGCATGTTGCTGGCGCGCCGCAATCAGCAGGAGATCATCGATGTCTGACGACGATTTCGACGCGTTCATGGCGCTGCTGGACGACGTTGCCGCGCTTCGGCAACTGCCCGTGCTGAGCGACCGCGCCAAGCTGCTGTTCTTCGATGCGGTGCGCCGGTATCCGCTGCACATCGTCGAGAAGGCCATCCAAGCCCACTTGATCGACCCGGTGGAAGGCCGGTTCAAGACCATGGTGCAGCCCGCGCACATCGTCGCGCAGATCGAGGGCGCTGCGGCCAACGACGGCCGGCCCGACGCAGACGAGGCATGGGCCATCGCAATGCGTGCCGATGACGAAGCGGTCACGGTAGTCTGGACCGACGAGATCAGCCAAGCGCTCACCGCTGCGCGGCCGGTGCTGGCCCGCGGTGATGAGGTCGGCGCCCGCATGGCGTTCAAAGCGGCGTACGGCCGGCTGCTGACGCAGGCTCGCAAGGAACTGCGCCCGGTGCGCTGGGTGGCGTCCCTGGGACATGACCTCACGCAGCGCGAGGCCGTCTTGCAGCACGCCGTTGATCTGGGCCAACTGCCCGCGCCGCACGTGGCCGGCCTGTTGCCGCCGCCGGCGGCCGAGTCCGGCATCCCCGACGATGCGGTCGCGGCCGAGAACATCCGCAAGCTGCACCAGATGCTGGCCAAGGCCATCACGCCGTCTGAGAAGTGCCGCCGCGAAGCCGAAGCGGCCAGCCAGACCGAGCGTGACCGCCTCGACGTCCTGAAGGCCGAGACGGCGGCCAAGGTCGCCCAGCACCAGCAAGGGGCCCGAGCATGAGCAGCTACGCCGAAGCCAGCGCCGCCGTGGGCGGCAACGAAAGCGGGGGCTATGGCGTCTGCGCTGCCTTCGGCTGCTGCCTGCCGGGCACGATGAGCGCCAGCACCCAGGGTGGCAAGGATTGGCACTGCCGCCTGCACTTCGGCGCGCCGCGGTCCGAGTTCGACGACATCAGCGCGCGCGCCCAGAACCGCAAGGCCCTGTTCACCGCCGCCTACTGGCTGGTCAGCCGTCCCAAGGGCGACACCGTCACCAGCAAGGTGCGCGATCGCATCAAAGCCCTGGGCCGCGCCGACCTGCTGGAGAAGGTGCCCAGCGTGCGCGGCGTAACCGCCTACCACCTGGGCGTCCACATGCTCCGCGTGCTGGGCGACGAGTGCCGCCAGCCCCAGGAACACATGGGCACCCCGAAACGCGCCGGCCAGGGCAGCACCTGGCTGGAACAGACCCAACCCGAGGAAACCGACGCATGAAAGAGCCCGTTCACGTCGCCGAGGACATGCCGGCATTTTTTGACCACCGCCGCATGTCGCAGCGTTACCCGCTGCAGCAGGCCACCTGGTCCGCCAACCTGGGCGAGATGTTCTCTCGCATCCGCCGCGCCTACCGGCAATTCCAGGTCCGAGTCGACGCCGGCCTGGAAAGCTGGGATGGCGAAAACCAGTATTCCGTCGGCGACTGGGTGCTGATCTTTTCGCCGATCGAGCAGGAGGCCTGGTATCACATCCGCCGCGCCGGCCTGTCCATGTGGCCGCAGCTGCCGGTGGCTGGCTTCTTCGTCGACTTCGGCAATCCCATCTCCAAGGTGGCCCTGGAATGCGACGGCGCGCAGTTCCATGACGCCCGCAAAGACGCCGCGCGCGACCGCAAGCTGGCCGCCCTCGGCTGGACGGTGTACCGGGTGCCCGGCTGGAAGTGCCTGCGTGACGTGGAACTGCCGCCCGGCTACGACGACATGCACCTGGACGACCGCCAGCAGGTTCTCCACGACGCGCGCGCCAAGACCATGCTGCCGGTGATCGACCAACTGGCCCGCCACTTCCCCGCCAAGGAAACCATCTGATGAACGCTTCACCGAACCTCACCGACCCCTACGACCCGATGGCTGGCACGCTGGCCAGGACGGCGATGCAGTGCCAGGCCCGCGGCTGCGACGGGTGCCTCGTCTGCGCCCCGGACAGCTACGCGCGCGCGCCGGGCCGGCCCACATCTGGCCTCGAAAAAATTAACACGGACGCCGCCGACCCCTGGGCGCGGGATGGCGCCCAAAGCAGCATGATCATCCCGGAAAGCCGCGCCAATGCTGGCTCTGGGGTGGCGCCCTCGGTGGGCCTGAACATCAACATTCTGGCTCTGGACCTGGGGGCCAAGACGGGCTGGGCGCTGCGCCGGCGGGACGCCGCGCTGCTGCACGGCACCGAGGATTTCACGCCGCGCGCGAGCTGGGCGCCCGGCCAGAAATGGCAGCGCTTCCGGGCGTGGCTATCGGCCACGATCATGCATCACAACATCACGCAGATCGCATTCGAGGACGTTAAGCGCCACGGCTCGGGCCAGGTGCTGGCAGCGCATGCCTACGGTGGCTTTCGCGCCATGCTGGAGATGGTGGCCGACCAGCATTGCATCACCCTGGTTCCCCTGGGTGTGGGGCAGATCAAGAAGCACTGGACCGGCTCCGGCGTAGCCAAGAAGGATGCAATGGTCACGCAGGCCAAGGCACGGGGCTACCGCGTGCTGGACGACAACAACGCCGACGCGCTGGCGATCCTGCATCTGGCCATCGCCAGGGAGCAAGGGGAATGGGCTGCACCGCGGACCAAGCCCAAGCGAACGCGCAAGGCCGACGCCGTGGCGCAGGAGAGGGCAGCATGACCACTCACGAGCAGACCGCACGCAACGCGGAAATCGTCCGCCGGCGCTTGGACGGAGAGGGCACCTCCGACCTGTCGCGCGAATACGGCGTGACGCCCACTCGCATCGCGCAACTGGTGCGCCGTCACCGGGAGAAAGCCGGCGAGATCCCGAAGACGGCGCGGCAGAAGAAGCAGCCCGCCCAGCGCATCCGGCCGCGCCTGCGCAAGGCCGAGTTGGGCCTGTGGCTGTGCACCGGCGAGGGAGTTGAGCGCCGCGGCGAGACGCCCACAGCGGCATATGAGCGCTGGTTGAAAGCGTCGCTGGCCGGCCGTGTCGCCGCGCACCTCGCGCCGAAGCCGGCTGAGCCCGAGCAGCCCTACGCCGGGCCGGTCATGGTCGTCCCTGGCACCAAAGTGGCGCCGCGGGCGCTGACGTTGCCGCCGGCCATGCGCTTTGCCATGGAGCGCGCCGGCCTGGTCCAGTCGCGTCTCATCACATTGCCCGGGACTTGATTATGGACCGTTTGCTCGACGTTGACGCTTTCCCGGTCGGTACACGCGTGGTGACGCCCACCGGCCGGCTGGGCGTCGTCGTCGCGCACAAGGGCGCCGAGTCCAAGGGCGACGCGCACGAGCGTTGCATGGTCCGTTACCTGGACCGCGGCGGACGGGACCGCGCCACCGTTGCCCTGATGCCCAGCCTTCTCAAGCCGGCCAACGCCGGCCCCCAATTGGAATTCCCCTTCGAGGATCACGCAACCTATGGCCAAGAATCCGCTCACCCCTAAGGTTCTCCGCTTCATCGACGAGTACCTGGTGGACCTGAACGGCACCGCCGCGGCTAAGCGCGCCGGATATAGCGCTAAATCGGCCAAGGAAATAGCCTATGAGCTACTGGGCAAGCCAGCCATTGCCGAGGCGATCGCGGCCGCCAAGGCGGAACGCAGCAAGCGCGTGCAGGTCGACCAGGACGCCATCCTGCGCAACCTGCTGGCGGCGGCGCACGCCGACCGCAACGGCCTGACGGAGTTTCGCCGGGTGTGCTGCCGATACTGCCACGGCGCCGGGTTCCAGTACCAGCGGACGCAGGGCGAAATGGCGCGGGACAAGGCGGACCACACCCGCCGAATGGCCGAACACAAGGCGGATCCCAAGAAGCCCAGCCCCGGGCGCTTCCAGGCGCAGGGAGGCGTCGGGTATCACAAGCTGCGCGACCCCCACCCGGATTGCCCGGAGTGCTTCGGCGAGGGCGTGGGTGAAACGTTCTTCAAGGACACGCGCAAGCTCGATCCGGATCAGCGCGCCATCTTCGAGGGGGTCGAGCAAACCCGCGACGGCCTGAAGTTCAAGACCATGGGCCGGGCGGAGGCAAATGCGCTGCTCATGCGCCATGAGGGAATGCTCCAGGACAGGGTCGACCACACAACGAAGGGTGACAAGCTGCCCAGCGGCATGCAGGCCGGTGTGCTGTTGGTGCCAAGCGCTATGTCGCTGGAGGAGTGGGAAGCGGCTGCGGCGAGGGAGGCCGGCCGATGACCCGGCCGCCGGTCGTATGGCGCCCGAACCCTGGGGCGCAGGTATCGTTTCTGACCTGCCCGGTGTTTGAAGCGCTCCTCGAGGGCAATCGCGGCGGCGGAAAGACCGATGCGCTCTTGATGTCGTTCGCCCAGAACGTGGGCCGTGGCTACGGCGAGTATTGGCGCGGCGCCCTGTTCCGGCTGACCTATCCGCAGTTGGCTGACGTGGTCGCGAAGTCCCGGCGCTGGTTCCGGCGCATTTTCCCGGAGGCCCAGTTCAATAAGTCGGCCTACGAATGGACATGGCCGTCAGGGGAGGCGTTGCTGTTCCGCTACGGGGCAACCGAGGAAGACTACTGGAACTATCACGGCCACGAGTATCCGTGGCTCGGATTCGAGGAACTCACCAACTGGGGCAGTCTGGCGTTCTATGAGTCCATGCACTCGACATGCCGATCGTCGCACCCGGACGTGCCGCGTATGGTACGTGCCACTTGCAACCCGTTTGGTCGCGGGCATGCGCCCGTCAAGAAGCGTTTCCAGCTTGGCACCGGCGGAACACCGCCCGGCGTGGTGATTCGCGAGGATGGCCAGCGTCCGCGTGTTCGTATTCACTCGGACCTAGCCGAGAACTCGGTCCTTCTGTCGGCAGAGCCGGAATACCGCAACACCTTCGCCGGGATCCGGGACCCCAACCGGCGCCGCGCTTGGTTGGATGGGGATTGGGATATCCACGTTGGATCGTTCTTGGAAGGAGTCTGGGACGCCAAGAGCTGCGTGGTCCAGCCGTTCAATGTGCCTAGTTCATGGAAGGTCTGGAAGTCTATGGACTGGGGTTTTGCAAGGCCCTACGCCGTCTACTGGATGGCAATGGATCATGACGGAGTGGTCTACATTTGGCGGGAACTGTACGGCGCCGGCGAAGGCGAAAACGTGGGGACCAGGGAATCTGCTGCCGCCGTGGCCGAGAAGGTCAAGCAGATCGAGCGCCATGACGCACGCATGGGCTATGAATACTGGCAGAACCTCGCTGATCCCAGCATTTTCTCCAAGATCGGCGCGGATCGGTCGATCGGGCAGATTTTTCGCGATGCGGGGGTTCGCTGGCAGGAAGCCTGGAACGGGCCACGCTCTAGGGTGAACGGTGCGCAGATGATCATCAACTTGCTGACCGAGGGCAAATTGAAGGTTTTCTCGACGTGCAAGCACCTGATTCGGACGGTACCGGCGTTGCCCCCCGATCATCTGAACCCCGAAGACGTCGACAGCGACGCGGAAGACCACGCTTGGGATGCCCTGCGGTATGGCGTGATGCGCCGTCGCCGCGCGCCGGATGCGCCGGATCGACAAAAATCCGACGATGACGACGAGGACAGGCAGCATGACGAGCATGGAAACTACAGCATGCGAGTCTGACCATGCCCACTGAAGACCTGTTGACCGCCCAGGCCGAAGAGCAGCCGGATGGCGCTGGCCTGCACCTGCCGCCAGACGATGAACTGGCCAAGAAATGGGCCGGCCGGATCACCAAGGGGCGCAAGCACTGGGAAAAGCTGCGCAAGCGCATCACCCACAACCGGAAAAAGGTGGCGGGCTTCTGCTGGGACAAAGACCCGGCGGCGCAGGAGTTCGTCGATCCGCGCGCCAATCTCATTTTCTCGACGGCGCAGGCGACGCTGCCCAATATCTACGCCCGGAACCCCGATGTGTCGGTCACGGGCACCTGGCGCAACAAGGACGTGCGTCTTTTCTGCGACACGCTGCAGACCGTGCTGTCCAAGCAGATGCGCATGGCGAAGCTCAAGAGCCGGATGAAAATGTCCGTGCTGGCCGCGATGACCGAGTATTTCGGCATCGTGAAGATGACATATCAGCGCGACATTGAGCAGGATCCGCTGATCATGCAACGGATCAACGACGCCCAGGACAACCTGGTGCAGTTGGATAACCTGATTCAGCAGGCCGAAGACCCGGACAGCCGCGGCGATGCAGAACTCCGGAAGCGCGAGTTGGAAGAGCAGATGCGCGGGCTGGAAGCGCAATCAGAGGTTGTGCGCTCCGAAGGACTGGTTCTGGATCGGATACTTCCGGAGAACCTGATTATCGATCCGGCGGTGGTGGAGTTTGAGGACTACCCACATGCCGATTGGATGACGCAAGCCATTCCCATGCCCAGGGGAACAGCCCAGGGGCTGTACAAGGTGGACTTGTCCAAGGCAAAAGCATACAAACCCACCGACCTCCAGATGGGGGAAGCGAGGGGCGGCCAGATTCTGGATGGAAGCGGCCGGCTGATGTCGGGCATGTCGCAGCAATCAGGCGATGACGAGGAGGTGATCTGCATCCTGGAAATCTGGGACCGAACCAGCCAGCTCGTGTACACGATGGCCGACGGCTGCAATTTCTTCTGCCGCGAGCCGTACCCCGTCGAGAAGGTCGGGCAGCGCTGGTATCCGTTCTTCATCCTGCCCTACGCGGTGCTGCCTGGGCAGTTCGTTGCGCCGTGCCTGGTCGACCTGACCGAGAAGCTGCAGAACGAATACAACGACACCCGCGACAAGTTCGCCGCGCACCGGGAAGCCAACAAGCCCGGCTGGGTGGCGGACTCCGGCAGCGTCGATGCGAAGTCGATCAGTCGCCATACGGATGCCGTGTTGGGTGAAGTGACGATGCTGGACGCCCAAGGGCGGCCCGTCCAGCAGGTAATCATGCCTAAGCAGTCCATCCCGGTAAATCCGGCGGATTACGACACCGGCCCGATCCGCGTGGACTGGGAGCAGGTCACCGGCCTGCAGGACGCCGCGCGCTCCACGGTCGTGCAGCCGAAGACGGCCACCGAAGCCAGCATCATGCAGCAATCGCTGTCTGGCCGTACCGCCGAGTTCCGGGACAAGCTGGAGGATCTGCTGCAGGAAATGGACGAGTATGGCGCGCAGATCCTGTTGCAGGAACTGACGCCCGCGCAGGTCGAACGGTACACCGGCCCCCATAAGACGGGCTTGGCACCCGATCCGATGAACCCGGGTATGCAGGTCCAGGTGATCCTGGAGCCGGCATACGACTGGCCGCAGCTTTCGCGCGACCAGATCTTCGACATGGTCGAAATCAACATCGTCGCCGGCACCACCGGCGCGCCGGACAAGGCCCAGGCGCAGGAGATATGGACCAAGGTATTCCCGCTGGTTCAGCAGTTGCTGCTGCAGATGATGCAGATCGCAGGCACCGGCGGGGACTATGGGCCGCTCGAGGCGCTCCTGCGGGAGACGCTCAATCGGTTTGATGACCGAATCGACGTGGATATGTTCCTGCCGAAACCTGCCCCCGTGCCTGCGCCAACCATGCCGGGCAATCCAGCCCAGCCGGTCGCGCCGCAATCAGGCGCGCAACCTGACCCTTCGCAAGATCCCATGGCGGCCGTGCAGCAAGGCGGCCAAATCCCCGGAGCGCCTGCCCAGGCACCGGTACTCCCCGCACTCACCCAATAGGAGATTCATATGGACGAAGAACTGAACGAATTGCCGGCGGGAGAGCCGGCGGACAATACGCCCGAGCCGGGCGCGCCTGGTGGTAATGAGCCCGCGGCCGGTGATGGTGTTGCATTGCCATCCGAGGGCGGCCAGGCCGCCGCCTTCCTGGATTCGATTACCGAGGGGGGCAATGGTGAGGCCGCTGACCAGGCGGCGCAGGACCGTACCCGGGATGAACTCGGCCGATTCGCCGCGAACGATCCGGCGCGCCAGCAGGCCACCGGACAGCAACCGGGCGCCGACGCTGCGCCGCCCGCTCAGGTTCCGCCACCGGCGAAAACGCCGGAGCAGGAAGACGCCGAGCTGCTGACCGGAATCAAGTCGGAACGCGGTCGGGCTCGCGTGGCACAGATCATCGAGGAGCGGAAGGCCGCCCAGGGAGAGGTCGCGGCAGTGCGAGAGTTGGTCCATGCTGCAGGCATGACGGCCGAATCCTTCGGGCAGCACATCGAGTTCTCGAGGTTGGCCAACTCCAACGACCCGAGCGACCTGAAACGGGCCGCGCAGATGCTGGAGCAGACCCGCGCAGACCTGTATCGGCGTCTGGGCCAGGACGCGCCCGGCGTCGATGTGCTGGCGGACCACCCCGACCTGGCCCAGCGCGTGCAGAACCTGGAAATGCCGCGCGAGACGGCGCTGGAGGTGGCGAAGATGCGCCGCGAGCAGCAGGCGATCCAGCAGCAGCGCGCCCAGGTTCAGGCGCAGGAGCAAGAAACCGCTCAATTCAACCAGGCGGTGGCACAGGCGCAGCAGTCGTTGGAGAGCTATGTCCAAACCCGGTCTCACGAGATCGATCATCCGGCCCGCATGAAGGCGTTGGAAACGTACTTCGCCGATCCGCGAAAGCTGCAGGAATTCGCAAGCACCTACCAGCCTCACCAATGGCCGACGGCAATTCGCATGCTCTACGACAACGTGCCGGTTGCTCCGCCTGCCCGCCGCGCGCCGCCCGCGCCGATCAGCGGCCGCACTGGCGCGCTGGGTCGGCCGATTGCTTCCGCAAACCAGGCGCCGGCAGAGCGCATCATGTCTCACATCGACAGCCTGGGCTTGTAATCGACAAAAATCCTTGACGTTTCCCTTGCGCCTTCATACTGGCATTGCCATGGGTGGCACGGGGTAGACGGCCCGGCTGGAAATCGCGATAGCTGAGAGCGCGGCCAGCCCAGTCGGGCCCGTCTTTTCGAGCACCCTCATACCGAATCTGTCGCTGTATCGCCGGGGTCGCGTCCGGTAGCGCCGCAAGTCCTTTCCGAAGACGGAGAATGCCGGAGTCGCGCACGGCAGAAGGGACAAGCACATCCAGCTTGGCGTTCTGGACCGGTGTGGAAGTTGGTTTTTTGCAACTTTCATTCTTGGAGCGACAAATGCCCATTTCTCCTGGTGATCTCGCCTATCTGGGGAAGGTTTCCCTGGACGACTACATGCGCAACACCCCGGTCGATCAGATCGGCGTGGAGCATCCCCTGCTGAAGAAGCTGATGAGCAAGCGCAAGCTGTTTCTCGGCGCAAAGCAGAACGTGGTGGTGAACGTCCGCAAGTCCTACGACAGCAATTTCGCGTGGGCCTACGGTGAAGCCGCCGTCAACTTCAACACCCGCCAGACGACCGACCAGGCCGCATTCCCGTGGCGCCGTGCCGTGGATGCCTTCCGCATCTCCTACGACACGCTCTTCGGCAACGGCATCAAGGTCCGCGAGGGCGAACGCGGCGCCTACAAGCTCGAACAAAGCGAGAAGGTGCAGTTGGTCAACTTGATCGACGAGCAGATGGAGTCCTTCCGACTGGGCTTCTTCGAGAAGCTGGATCTGGAACTGCACCGCGACGGCACGTCGTCGACCGATGCCGTCACGGGCCTGGACGGCCTGATCGCCACCGCGCCGGCGACCGGCGTCGTCGGTGGCCTGGACCGCGCCACGGCCACGTACTGGCGCAACAACGCCGTCACGGCGATCGCGTCGGGCACTGCGGGCGCGCTGGCCGACGCCATGGAACTGCAGTGGCGCAAGTGCATCCGCAACGGTGGCTCGCCCGATTTCATCCTGGCCGGGTCCGCGTTCATCGACGCCTACCGCAAGACGATCACCATCACCCAGAACGCCGAGTCCGGCACGGCCAAGCGCATCGACGCCGCCACCGGCACCGGCACCGAAACCGGCCTGTTCTTCAAGGGCGTGCCGATCGTCTGGGATCCGAACTTCGAAACGCTGGATGCGCTCGATTCGCCCACGATCCCGTGGGAGAAGCGTTGCTACTTCCTGAACACGAAGTTCATCGACCTGCGCGACGACGACATGGACATCGTCACCCCGGTGCGACCGCACAACGTGCTGTCGCTGTTCCAGATGATCAACCTGCGCCTGGCGCTGGTCCTGAAGCGCTCCAACGCGCATTCGGTCCTGGCCATCGCCTAATCGGGCAGCCCGGTGGCTTCGGCTGCCGGGCAGCTCTTTCCAGAGAGGAAACTATGCCTTTTGTCATCCATGCGCGGATCCGCCGCGACGCGAACACCATCACCCCGGTCACCGTGCGTCCGCACGAAGTGGCCATCCTGCAGACTATCCATGGCGAGGAAAACGTCCAGAACGTCGATGGCCTGGTCCTGGACCTGAAATCCCTGGAAGCCGTCGACGTTGCGGGCGAGGTGCCGGCGTCGGAAGACGAGTTCAACCGCCTGGCGTCCAAGTACGGCGGCAACGAAGAAGGCCTGGTCGTCGAGCAGGTCTACGGCAAGCGCGCCGCCGGCAACCTCGACACCGCCGCCGATCGCCTCGACGAAGCCATCGCCAAGATCGCCGACGCTGCCGGCACCGGCGAGGCCCGCGGGCGTGGTCGCGGGCGCGCCTCGGCTGCGGGCGAGGCCAAGAAGCCTGCCGACGCTGCCGGCACCGGCGCACCGCAGGAGTAAGCGACCATGGCGCAGCCCCCCGCCTACAACCGGACCAAGGATTTCTCGGCCGACTATGGCGACCAGACCGACAACCAGGCCATCAACAACGAACTGGATGCGGTCGCTACGTCGATCAACGCTATCCGCGGGAATCTCGCCAAGATCCAGCGGGACGACGGGGGGCTGCGCGACGGGATCGTCACGAAGGACGCGCTGGATCCCGAATTGAAGGACGAGCTGTACGCAGAATTTTCGGGCAACATCAATGACAGCGTATTGAAGGCCCAGCAGGCGGCTGTGGAGGCGAATAACGCTGCCCAGGTCGCCGTCGATGCGTCGGTCACTGCCGCAAGCGCCCGCGACGCCGCGCAGACCGCGCAGACCAGCGCCCAGGTCAGCGCTTCGGCAGCCAGCATCAGCGAAGCGGCTGCAGCGGGGTCTGAGGCTTCGGCACAGACGAGCGCCACGAGCGCGGTAGCGGCTGCCGTAGGCGCTTGGGAAAGCGCTACCGCCGCAGCAGGATCGGTGACCGAGGCAAATAGCTCGGCGGTCGGCGCAGCTGCGAGCGCCTCAGATGCTGCTGGAAGTGCGTCTGCGGCGGCCGGCAGTGCGTCATCGGCATGGGTCGACGCTAGTGGCGCAGCAACGAGCGAGAGCGCCGCGGCTGCGTCGGCGACCGTTGCGGTATCGAGCGCTACGCTGGCGCAACAGTGGGCCACGAAGACGGATGGTCCAGTAGTCGGTGACGAGTATTCCGCTAAATACTATGCCGCCCTCACTACGGCAAGCCCGAAATGGGCGACAAGAGGGATTGGTGAGCTTGTGGCCGTCTGGGACCATATTCCCGGTGCCGACATTCCACCCACAGATATTCCTGGCTGTCGCTACATAAAACTCTCGGCATCAGATCCATACAACGCTGGCGTTCTCAGCGGCGAGTCTGTGTCCGGAAGCGCACCGCTTCTAACTGCGACTGCCGTAATTGCGCTTGCAGATAGCCCGTTGAATGGGGTCACGATCAACTTGGTCAACACTGAGCGCCGCGGTATACGCGCAGGCGCTTCCGGTGATGTTCAAGATGACGCACTTCAAAAATTTGCTCTGCGCGCGCGACGCGGTAGCGGCTCCGTCGGGTTGTCAGCCGATGCCATGGGTAGTTCAGATGGCTCACTTTCCGTCGGCATCTCCAGCATGGGGTTTTACATCGAGACTACTGCAAACGTTGTCTTTGACGCACCGACCGGTGGCACGTCGGTACGCACATCAACAGAAACGCGGATGCGCAACGCTGGCGCTACCTATTACATGAGGATCCTCTGATGCCCTACGCCGCAGATGACCAGATCAGCCATGACCCGATCCCCGGCGGTATCGAGATCACCGATGACCAGTATGCTGCCGCGCTTGCCGGCATGCTGGATGGGAAAGTGGTTTCCGTCGAGGGTGGTTTCAGCATCGCGCTTCCGCCCAAGCCAGATCCCGAGCCGGAGCCTCCGGCAGCGCCTCGCACGATATTCAGCGTGCGGGAGTTCCGTCAGAGATTCAGTCTTGACGAGCAGATGGCGGTCCGTGCAGCTAGCTTCGCTGATATGCACATCGGTCTCATATACGACGAATTTCTCGCCGCGCAGTTCATTGATGTGACAGACCCCGCAACGGCGGCGGGCATCGACCTGTATATCAGCAAGGGCTTGCTCCAGATCGACCGGCGCGACGCGCTGCTGGCGCCGACCCTCGACCAGGAGATTCCAGCATGAACGACTGGAAACAGACGATTGCATGGCTGGCTGGCGTGGGCGCGCTCATCGCAGTCGGGCGCGCCCTGACAAGCCAGGAGAAGCTCTCGTGGCGGGTCGTGTTGGGTCGCACCATCTTGGGAAGCGCCGTCGCGGCGGTGGCGGCGCTCATCTACATTCCGTTCCCTGACGCTCCGATGCCTGTTGTGATCGGCGCCGGAGCAGGCCTTGGAATCCTTGGCGAACAGGTGCTGGAGCTTGCCGCTCGGCGCCTTATCGCCTTCAAACTTGGGGGAGGGGATGCGAAATGAGCCAAGCCCCTGAGTACGTCCGGCAGAAGAATTTCCTGGACAACAACCCAGACCGCACAGACCACGGTGCGCTGAATGCCGAATACGATGCCGTCTCTACCAGCATCAATGCTTTGCGTGCGAATCAGGCGCTTCTGCAGGCCGACGATGGAACGTTGAAGGCCGGCACTGTGGGCGTCGAACAGTTGACGCCGGATGCCCAGGAAAACCTCTCTCGGCCAGGCCCTGAAGGCCCACAAGGTCAGGTCGGAAATACTGGCCCCCAAGGGAACCCAGGGGCTCAGGGTCCCGTCGGCGCGTCTTTCAACGCCGATGCCCGCGATATCGCGGCGAACCGAAGCCTGTACGACACGGAGCCGAAGGGTTTTTCCTTCCTCGCCATGGATACAGGCCTGCTCTCATTCAAGCTGTCGGCGGCTTCAGGCGATTGGTCTGCGGGGTTTGTATTCGGTAGAGGGGCCCAAGGAATACAGGGGGTTCCGGGTATACAGGGGCCGCCAGGCCTGCAGGGCCTGCGTGGGTTACAGGGTAACCAAGGCATACAGGGAGTTCCGGGCCTCCAGGGTAACCCTGGGGTCGTGGATTATTCGAAAGTGGTGCGCAACGACATCACATCGGACCAATCCATTCAGAGCCCGCTGTCGGCGCCCTCATTTGCCGGCGCGCTCGGGATGGCAGCGCCGTTGTTCATGTTCACAGGGTTCCAGTTTCGGCTGATCCCCAACAACTCGCGCCTGCGGCTCGACAATGGCCAGAACACGCCGGCATTGCAGTCAATGGAACTGGATTCCCTGGTGACTGCCGGGACCAGCGCGACGAACACGGGAGTCAAGCTCGCCAATGGGGCCGACATCGGAACAATGTTCGATCCCGCCGGGTCCTCGGCTGGAAAGCTCGCGTCCGTTGACACGACGCCTCAGACCGTCACTCTGACCGGCAAGACCACCCTGACGGCCACGCTGTCGCAGGTTGGAGGCCAGGTCGTTCTCACGTTGAGCGCTACATGAACGGATTATCTGATCGCTACAAGACCCTGGGCGAACTACGCCGCAGGCTTCGCGCGCGCCTGGGTTTCGCCGTACAAGGGCCGGCCGCGGAGAACAATCGGGACGTGCTGAATGACTTTCTCCAGGAAGGCCACGAGTACATTCAGTCGCTGGTCGGGGTGTCGGCATTGCGCAAAAAGTGCGCTATCAAGACTTCCGCGGGTTCTTACCTGTACGACTGGCATAACGATGACGAGGACGAGGACATTGACCCGGCGAATGTGCTGTCGGTCTGGGTCGTCCGTGGAGACTCATGGCGCGAGCAACTATTCCAAGGTATCACCGAGCGCCAGCGCGAGCTGACCGACATGCGTGACGTTCCCGAGCGCTACGACACGCTGAACGGCCAAATGGAGCTTTGGCCGATCCCTGGCGGCCAGTACGACGTCATCGTCGAGTACACCGCGTCTCCTGGGAGGTTCGAGCAGGATTCCGACCGGCCGACGGTTCCCGGCCGTCTGGTATTTCTCTATGCGCTGGCGCAGGCGAAAGCGCACTATCGACATCCTGATGCAGCCGTCGCAGGCGAGGCATTCAAGGCCCTGTTTGGGAAATTCAAATCCGATCAGCACGAGAATCGACGATACATCGCTGGAGCGCCTGCGCCATCGCAGCCTCAGGTCGTGCAGACTGCTGATGGAAGTTTCGTCCTGGGGCGATAGATGGCAGCGAAATCGATCACCTTCGATAAATTCGACCTCGGCATAGATCGCCGCAAGGGCGCCAGCGTCTCGGACGCCAACCGACTGCTGGAGATGAAGAACGCGTATGTGACTACCGGCCTTGCTACACAGAAGCGTCCGGGCCTGGTCAGGGTCACGACGCTGGAACCTGGCACGGTGGGCCTGTTCGCCGGCCTGGGAAAGCTGAACACGTTCTACGGCCAAGGCTCCGTCACGCATGCGGATACCCGCTTTCAGGCGCACAAAGTGGCACATCCGGATGGTGAGCGCGCGGCGGTCGACGTTTGGTTTGCCGACGTGTTCAACGCCTTCATCTATGCGGTCGTCGAGTATGTAGATGGCAGCGTCCGGCACCATTACCTGGATACGCCTGCTGCATGGAAGGCATCAACGACAGTGCGGCTTGGCGACTATGCCGGCTCGACTACGCCGAACCTGCTCCGGTACCGCGTGACCGCCGTGGATGGCGGGATCTCCGCCTGGGCGGCATCCACCGCGCAGGCGCTGAATAGCCAGCGCCGCCCGGCGACCGCAAACGGCTTCCGCTATCAATGTACCGTGGCTGGCACCACCGCCACTGTCGAGCCCGCGTGGCCGACCGAGAACGGGAAGACGGTGACGGACGGATCGGTAACCTGGACTGCGCTGGATACCGCGACCACGGCGGCAACGGAACCCGCATGGCCGACGAATTCTGGCGGCCAGGTGGCAGACGGAACCGCGATCACATGGACGGCGGAAACCACCGCCATTGCGGACCTGAACTGTCCGCACACCAAAGCCGTCATCAAGACCGCGTCGCGCATTTTCGCTGCTGGTGCTGACGGGTCCACGGTGCGTTACTGCGCGGCGGCAAAGCCTCGGGATTGGAGCGCCACGAACGACGCCGGCTTCCTGCCCACCGGTCTGCAGTTCAGCGGCGACCGGAACGCCAACGCCCTGGGGCTGTACCAATCGAATCTGGCGGTTTTTGCGCGGGACGGTACGCAGATTTGGGAGGTCCAGAACGTCGATCCGTCGACGATGAAGTTGGTGGATCGGGTCGAGAATGTGGGCACCAGCTATCCGCGGACTGTGCGCAATGTATCCGGGGATCTGTACTTCCTGGCCGACTTCGGCTTCCGATCGATCACCACGCTTCAGTACACGAACAATCTTGCTGATGTCGACGTGGGCAGCCCCATAGATTCGTTGGTGGTACCCGACATCCGGCAGTCCAACGCGGTGCCTAAAGCCTTTTTCCACTACGGAACGGGCCAATACATCTGCGTGATCGGTAGCATCCTGTATGTCTATTCGGTCTCGCGCACGGCCAAGATTGCGGCTTGGTCGCGCTATTACATCCCTTTCCGGGTCGATGCGTTTGCTGAGCTGAACGGCGAGCTTTACTTCCGAAACGGCGACGATATCTACCGGTTTACTGCGGATGCTTATGACGACGCCGGCACGCAGTTCGAAGTGTTGTTGCAGCTTCCCTATATGGATCTCAAGGCGCCCGGGCAGATGAAACGCATCCTGGGTGCGGATGTTGTGATGGAAGGTGAGTGCGAATTCTCCATCGCATTCGACGTGCGCAATCCGGACGCCTACACGCCGCCGGTGCGGATCCGCGGGAATACCCGGCCGGATGGGGTCATCCCGGTGGAGTGCTCCGGTACCGAGTTCTCACTGATCTTCCGCAACCTATCCAGCAAATCCTTCCGCCTGGATGCGGTGACGCTGTATTTCGAGGCGCTCGGCGCGGTGACCTGAGAAGAGCCTATGACCTTCCCATCCCTGACCGTATCGCCAGTACAAAGTCGGCCGCTTGATGCCAAGCTCGTCTGCCCATTGGGCCAGCGACTGCGTGCGCCCTTGCCATGCGACGAGGACGTTCGTGCGGCGATTGTTTCCCTGTTCGATGGCAGTGGACCAACGACAGTTTCCGAGCTCATATGGGCCATTATTGTCGATACGATCAATGGAATGGCGGGGCGAGGGGCGCGGGCCCATATCTGCGAGAAAGGTATCGAACGAAGCCCGCCATCGCGGGCAGACAAAAATCCCGCGCGCGCTGTAGTTGTGCGCATCCTTGGAGCCATGCTTACAGCGCTCCAACATTCCTTGCCATACCTGCCACTCAGACGTGCCGGTCAGGCCGTGTCTCGTCTTTGTCGCGCGGTTGCGTTCAATCAATTGGGTTTTTCGCAAGCACCCGCAGGAGCGCGTGCCCCCCTTTTTGAGATTGGCGCTCCATGCGGTTTTTCGCCCTCCACATTCGCAAATGCAGTCCCACATGGAACCGCCGCGCATAGTGTTGGTGGCAGATCGGCTGATCACGGTGAGCAGGCCGAACTTCTGCCCTACGAGGTCGAGTGCTTTGGTCATGCCGGCACTCTAGATCGAACAGAGCGCCAGTATGGATTTTTGTCGATGGAGATTTCATGAAATTGACGTTTATCCAGGACGCGGCCGAGCTGGAGGCAGAATTCCCCAAGCTGCTGCCGATCTTCGAACGTCTTCCGCCCGTGCCGGAATACCAGCCGCGCCAGTTGCTCGACTTGGCCCGGCGCGGCGCCGCTCACATAGGGCGCATCGAGGGCGACGACGGCGAACTGGTTGGAGCGATGGCCTTCGAATTTATCAACTACCCGGCCGTGCTGGCAGTCAACATCATCGCCCTGGCCGGTGAGCGGTTGGACGAGATCGCAGCCGATTTGTTCGACAAGTTCAGAGTGTTTTGCCGCCTCGCCGGGGCGGACATTGTGGAGGCGCGATGCGGCGAGGCAATGAGCCGGATGCTGCAACGCTATGGCTTTGGAAAGGCGTACAACGTGGTGCGCGCAGATTTGGGAGATTGACATGTCTGGTGGCGGCGGTGGCGGCGACGGTGGCGCCCAAAAGATGGAAGACCAGCGGCAAGCGCGAGTGCAGGCCGCGGTCAACGCGATCAATTCGATTTTCAACGGCTCTCCAACCCTGAAGGGGGTGGGTCAGGCCAATACGTTCAACCAGGGCCAAACGTATTACAACGCGGACGGAAGCGTGTGGGCCGCACCCACCAAGGCCATGAACGCGACGACCGGCGATCGCCTGGACGGATATCTGAACGGCAACCTGAATATCTGGGACGGCAGCAGCGGCGGGTACAACGTACTCGACCAGGACGCCATCAACCAGGCCCTTCGGTCCGGACAGCTCTATACCGGTGTCCAGCGCGTGGCCGGCATGGATCGCAACGCGATGTACGACCAACAGCGCCAGGCCGTGACGGATCTGAACCGCCGCGACGTTGACCGCCAGTTCCTGGACGCCGAGCGCGCAAACCGGTTCGGGCTGGCGCGGTCCGGGCTGATCGGCGGTTCGGCCGACATCGACAGCAACGCAGAACTGCAACGCCGCACGAACGAAGGGCTGATCAAGGCCGCGGGTATCGGAGACCAGGCGGCGGCGGACCTGCAGACCTCGGACGAGCGCAGCCGGCAAAACCTGATTTCCATGGCCCAGTCGGGCATCGACACCGGACAGGCCGCCCAGATGGCGCTGTCGCAGTTGGATGCGAACTCCGCCAATGCCGCGTCGGCGAGGTCGGGCGCGACGGTTGGCAACCTGTTCGGCGACCTGGCGCAGGCCTATCTGTATGGCCAGCAACAGCAGGGTGCACGCGCTGGCGCGGCGCCGTACCAGCAGTGGCAGCCGGGCGTCAGCAGCAACCCGCGGTCGAGCTACGCCGGATCCACCAGCTAAGGAGGTAGACCGATGGATCCGTTCACCATAGCCAGCTTGGTTGCCATGGTCGCCGGGGCGGCCCTGCAGCAGAAAGCAGCATCCGATGCCCGGCGAAACCAACAGCGCTTGATCCAGGAGAATCTGATGCGCCAGCAGGGCCTGCAGCAGCAGGCCGAGCAGGCAGCGCTGGCACGTGCGCAGGATTTCGCGCCGGAAGTACGCCAGGAGAAGCAGCAGGAGCTGGAGCAGCAGGCTACCGAGCAGATGATTCAGCCTGTGGAGCAGTCTGCCCAGGCGATGCAGGACCAGTCCGCGGTGCAGGGCAACGTTTCCCAGGACTACGCGGCGGGTCGTGCGCGGTCGCAGGCTGAACAATTGCGCAACGCCAACGCATTGGCCAGCGTCCTGGGCAAGATCACCGGGGCAGGCCGCTTGCGCACGAACGAGGCCCTGGGTATGGCCGAGACGGGGCAGTTGATTGACCGGCTGAAGAGTTTTTCGCAAGGCAGTGGCAACGCCGCGCAGATCGGCATCAGCCGTGCGGGGCAGCCCAGCGGCGGCACGATGCTCGCAGGCGGACTGCTGCAGGCTGGCGGTTCCGCTGGCCTGATGAGCGGCCTTGGTGGTGCGGCCGGGGCTTCGAACGCTTGGTCTGGTGGCGGGCTCGCTTCGGGCGCGGGCGGAGCCAATGGTATTTCCATGGGCTCAGGAGGTCTAGGGCTGAAAACGGCGTCCAATCCGCTTGGATTTGGGAAATGGCTCTGAGGTGACCTATGAACGATAACTTTGCCACCGGCGCGTTGCCCGGTCTTTCCAACGCCATCCGCGCCTTGGGTTTGGGGGCTAACGTTCGCCAGCAGGCCCAACTGCAATCCGGCCTCATGTCAGCCCAGGCAGCAAAAGCGGGGCAGGATGCCGAGATGTCGGGTCTGAAGCTGGAGAAGCTCCGAGACCCTGGCACGATCTCCACGCTGAACAGCATCATGCCGGGCCTGGGGGACATGTACGCCACGGGCGGGGACGTCAATAACCTGGCCGGCGGCGCCAAGACCCTGCAGCAGGTCGGATTTCGCAAACAGGTGTTGGACAATTTTGGGAATCCTGGGACCGACCGTGACACGATCAATATGCTTACCTCGGCTCTGGAGGGGAAGACCTACGAGCCGTTCAAGAATATTGGCGAAACCGGGTCGGGTTACAACGCCGCGACGGGACAGGGGGTCGTTATCGACCCCGGTATGCGCGCATTGTTCGGCGAGAAGGAAGGCACGACTCCTCTTATGCGAAATCTGGTCGCGGCTGGGCTGCAGCCCGGGACGAAGCCCTATCAGGACGCCATGCTGGCCGGCACCAAAACGGGAACGACGGTGAATGTCGGCGGGGAGAAGGCTTGGGACAACGAAAGTGCCAAGCTCTTCGCAAAGCGGTACGACGATCTCGCCACGCAGGCGCAGGCGGCCCAGCAGATGATGGGGATGTATGACCTCGCAGAGCAGGCGCTGTCATCCGGGGTGCGCACCGGCGTGGGCGGCGAATCGGAACTGAATCTGCGCCGCTTCGCTCAGTCTATCGGCGTTGGCGATGCCGACAAGGTTGCCGGCGGCGAGCTTATCCGAGCGATCCAGAACCGCATGGCGCTTATCATGCGCTCGCCGGACAGTGGCATGGGCATGCCGGGCGCCGTATCGGACCGGGACCTTGTCTTCCTGCGCGACGCACAGATCGGCCTTGACCGCACACCCGAGGGCAACCGCAAGATGCTCGCCGCTTTCCGGGCGCTCGAACAGCGCAAGGTTGATATCTCGCGGCTGGCCGACGACTATATCGCCGAGCATGGGAGGCTGGATTTCGGCTTCAACCGAGCCGTGCGAGACTATGCCGCCGCGAATCCGCTGTTCAATACGCCGCCCGAGCCGCAGCCGGCAGCCGGCGCACCCAGCGGCGCCACCGGCGATGATTTTGCGCATTTGTGGGGTGGGTAATGACGATCGACGAATTGGGCGCCTACGCCAAGGACCAACGCGTCCGCCGCTTCCTGGACGCCATCGGCAGCGCCGAAGGGACCGACACGCACGGCTACAACACCGCGTTCGGTGGCGGCAAGCTGGAATCGCTGGCGGACCACCCGCGCCTACTGCACGACTTCACCCAGACGGACGGTACGCCAAATAAGACCAGCGCGGCCGGCCGGTATCAGTTTTTGGGGAGCACGTGGGATGACATCGCGGGCAAGCTGGGCCTGAAGGATTTCGGGCCCGAAAGCCAGGATATCGCTGCGGTGGAATTGCTTCGTCGCAATGGAGCGCTGCCGGCCATCCTCGCTGACGACTTCGACACGGCGATCCAGAAGTCGGGCAGCACGTGGGCCAGCCTTCCCAGCAGCCCCTATGCGCAACCCAAGCGCTCGCCGGGGTTCATGGCCCAAGCACTGGACAAGGCCGCGTCTGCGATTCTCCCGTCCGCCCAGGCAGCGCCAGCACCCGCCAAGGCTCCGACGCCTTGGAAAGACGTTATCGCCAAGCCGGAATTCCAGGCCCTGACGCCCGAGCAGCAGGCCAAGGCCCAGCAGCAGTACTTCGACCAAGTCGTGGCGCCGCGCGTGCCGGCCGGCAAGATCGACGCGGCCCGCGCGCAGTTCATGGGGCAGTATGGGGCCCCGGCAGCGGCCGCAGCTTCCTCATCCACCGCGGAGCCGGGAGCGCTGGACAATCTGAAGGAGGGCTTCCAGCAAGGCTTTGGCGATATCTTTGCGGGCGAAGGGCAAAATGCGATTCATCAGACGCTTTCCATGGTCAAGGCAATTGCGCCTGAATCCGAAATGGCGAAGAGGCTTGAGCGGCGCGCTGCTGAGGCTGATCAGGAAGCGATCAAACGGGAACAAGACTATCAGACAGCCACCCCCGGCTCAGTCGCCGCTGGTGTCGGGCGCATCGCGGGCGGGGCGGTATTGCCCGGGGCCGCTGGCAGCCGCTTGATTACGGCCGGCGGTCAACTTGCCCGATCAGGCGCGAGCGCGCTCACGAACAATGCAACTGTGCAAGGAATGGCCGCGCTGTTCGGGCGTGCGGCCGGAAGTTCGGCATTGGGCGCGGGCTTAGCCGGTGCCCAGCCTATTACGGAGGCGGGAGACTATGACGCGTTGAAATCTAAGCAACTTGCCACCGGTGGCGCGGTGGGCGCGGTGATCCCTTTCGCTGGGGCTGCTGTAGGAGCAGGGGCCCGCTACGCGGGCAACGTGGCCAGAAGCCTGCTTCAGCCTTTCACGGAAGCAGGGCAGGGAAAAATTGCGCAAAGCGTGATGCGTGAGTTCGCCAGCGATCCGGCCGTGGCTGCAACGAACCTTGGCCGATCCTCTTCCGTACTGCCGGGATCGGCGCCAACTACGGCTGAGGCTGCGGGCGACGTGGGGCTTGCGCAATTGCAGCGAGCGCTTCAGTCCTCGGACCCTACCCGATTCGGAACGGCGCTGGCCGAACAGCAAATGGCCAACAACGCGGCGCGTGTGGCCGCTTTGCAGGGAATCGCCGGAGACGACGCTGCTCGGGCGGCGGCGGTGGCTGCGCGCAGTGCTGCGGTAGAGCCTCTGTATGCCGCCGTTCGTGGACGCACACTTGACGTTGATGGAGCCTTGGAACAGTTGCTGAAGCGGCCGGCCATGCAGTCTGCGGTTGCCAGAGCGCAGCGATTGTCCGCCGAACGAGGGGAGGAGCTTTTCGCTGGCCAGCCTGGTGCAGCTACGCAGCAGATCTCCGGGAATGGTCTGCATACGCTGAAGCAAGCACTGGATGACATGCTCAATGACCGCACGCTGGGGATTGGGGCGAACGAGCAGGCTGCGTTGCGCGCGACGCGCGGGCAGTTCATGAATTGGCTCGAATCACGGATTCCTGAGTACGGGCAGGCCCGCAGTCTCTTTGCCGATCTCAGCAAGCCGATCAACGCTATGGATGTTGGTCAGCGGTTGCTCGATAAATACACGGCGGGGACGGCGGATCTGGCTGGCAACCCGAGATTGATGGCCGATGCCTTCAACAAGGCGCTGCGCAATGAGCGTGCCCTGGTACGGCAGTCGACTGGCTTCGGTGGCGTGGATTCTCTAGCCGATGTGATGAACCCACAGCAACTGCAGACCATCCAGAGCATCGTGCAAGATCTTTCGCGGCAGGCTGCTACACAAAACGTGGCGCGTGCTGCTGGGTCGAACACAATGCAGAACATCGCAACTGATCGGATCTTGCAAGCCCTGCTGCCCGGGAAACTGGGGCAGGTCGCGGGCGACAAGGGAGGTCGGACTGTGTTGGGGCAGGTTGGGCGGCTTGCGTACAGCGGGGCGAACGAGCGGATCCGGGAACGCTTGGCCGAGGCGCTACTCGACCCTGCAGTCGGGCGCGCGGCTTTCCAGGGTAATGGTGGTGGTGTCGCCGCGCAGGCGGCGACGCAGGCGGGCATAAAGGCTCTCTTTCCAGATCTCTTCCCGGCCATCACTACGGGGGGCTTGGGCCTGCCGGCGGCGCGCTAGCCAGCGATAGAAGATGGGGCCGTAGTGAATTTTCCAGGCCGCGATGAGCATGATCGCGAAGCCAATGGCTTGAGCGATCTTTTCCCATAGGGGGAGATCCTTCATCCGTCAACCCCATTGGCATGTTGGTTTGAGTAAGTGGAATTCGGCCGAAATCCAGCAACAATCCAACAAAAAGTGAAGTAGGCAGCCCAGATCGCAGCAATCGGCCCAAACATGAAAAACAAAGCATTCAAGATGCTAGTTGCGGGCGGTTTGGTAGAGGGATCCCATTTGACAGCCGATGGGTCGATTTTTTTGGGCTCGTCAAATTGATCAAAGAAGTTTGGAGTCTCGCCCGGGAGAGGATAGGCCGAAAAGAACTGTGCTCTGGCCGCACCAAGCTTATCGTTTGGTACGTACGGCGCCACGACTTGGTCGAAGTACTGTTGCCGAGCAGTTGTTTGTTGCTGAAGAGTCAATGCTCGGAACTCTGGTTTAACAATGACATCCTTCCAAGGCGTTGGAGGCTTTTGAACAGGCGCCTTGGTGTCTGCGAAGATGTCGGCAAACTTGTCTTCTGAGCCTTGTGCTGCTTGTGCAGTGGCAAGGATCGCCCCAGCCAGTATCAACCAGAGAATGGACACAACTATCAAAATGCGCCGGATACCCCTGCGCCACTGGATGGTCATTTGTCCGTCTCCTTCGTTGTGTGGTCGAAGTGCATCCGCTCTGCCGGCTTCGCGGATTCTTCCGCAGCGCCGGCGTGGACGGCCGCGTTGCGCCGCTCGATTCGCTCGCGCAGTTCCTTGAGGCTACGGTCTCTGGCCTCCATAGCCTGTTTTAGCTGGTCTTCATATTTCTTGGCTTCTTGCTCCAGCCAGCGGTCTGCGTAGCGGTACTCGCTGATGATCTTTCGCCAATCCCATTCGTCGATCCCGAAGTCGTCCAGCCTTAAGTCATGCTCTTCGGCATAGGTCTCGAGTTCGTGAAGGTCATCCTCCATGATCTCCGCGACCTCGGACAGTTTGACGACCAATGTGTGATTCTTGAACTGCTCTTCCGCAAGCTCCGCTTGAAGCCTGGCAGCCAACGCTGCCATGTCGGCAGTGGAGCTGTCGCTGGCCATAGGATCAAACGACGCCTGGAGCCGCTCAACGATTTCGGCGTTGAGGCTCCGGGCGTTTTGCTTGGCAGCCTCTTCCACTTTGGCTTTGAGGGCGGGCTGCATCCTCAGGCCAAACGGGGGAATTGCTGAGATGGGTTTGGGTGACGTGGACATGGCTGCAATTATGTAGTGGTTTCCCTATTGACGATACAACTACAGATATGTAATCATTACAGTTATGTAGTCATCTTTCATGGAGGAACTATGGAACAGGAAGAATGGCGGGGACAGCTCCGCGCCCCTACGGACGTCATGGCATGGATCAGGATTTACGCGAAGGAGCGCTTTACCAGCATGAACGCTATCGCTGTCGAGGCCCTGCGGGAGTACAAGGCGCGTCGGATGGAACAGGAAAAGGAGGTCCGCCATGGATGACCTCATCCAAGTCAAGGGCGATGACCTGTGGACGACATCGGACATCGTGGCGCGGGAATTCGGTCGTCGGCATCACGATGTGATGCGAGCAGTAGACAAACTGGTCGAAAGCCGGGCAATCAATCTGCGTGATTTCACGCAGATTACCTACACCGACAGCAAGAACCGGACGTACCGTGCGTACCAACTGACCGAGCGTGCTTTCCTTATCGCCATGCCGTTCATCGGTGGCGACAAGGCTGAGCAGGGCCAGAAACGTCTTGTCGACGAGTTTCTGCGGATGCGCGCCGAACTGCGCCGCATACTTCTCCAGCGCCAGGACGCCTATTGGCAGCAGAAGCGCCTGGAAGGAAAGGCAACTCGGCTGGCTCTGACAGGCGTTATCCAGGAGTTCGTCAGCTACGCGAAGGCGCAGGGAAGCCAGAACGCCGCCAAGTACTACATGAGCATCACCAAGATGGAGTACGCAGCCCTTGAGCTGGTCAAGCTGGCCTCGGACAAGGCTTTCCGCGATGTTCTAGATGCTGTCCAGCATAGCCAGCTTACCGTGGTGGAAATGGCGTGCCAGGAAGCGTTGACGCAGGGCATGGAAGAGGGGCTGCACTACAAGGATTGCTACCTAAAGGCCAAGGAAGCATGCGAGGAACTGGCGGTGGCCTTGAAAAGGCGCATTCCTAACCGGGGGAACGCCGCTAATCAGCGCCTAGCGAGGGCTGTGGCATGAGCGAACCAGCATACATTGCGCTCTTCGATGAACATGCCGACTTGCTCAATCCCATATTGTCGATGGCAGCCCAATACGAGAAAGAGTCAGGAACGAGTCAAATCACGACATATATGCTGATCTTTTCCTCGATCGCCCACCAGCTTATTTTCATGGGGATGCATGAAATGGTCGAGCAACTGCATGGATTGATCGACATGTTCCAGCGGGATGCGGTGCGCGATTTGACTGCCCAGTGTCATGACATCCCGGTAACTCTCGACGGGCCGGACGCAATCCAATGATCAAGCCCGGACTTGAATCTACCCCCAGCGATTTGTCATCATGTTCTGGACAGACCGAGAAGGAGCCGCCATGTCAACCCTGACCCCCTCGAGCGCTCGTTCTTTAAACGCATTTAATAGAACACCGGAGGCTGCACTGGCATATTTGCATCTGCGTGATCCAAAAGGAAACGCCCCGACGGCTGGCACCGTCGAGGCGTTGAAACTGCAGTCCCAACCCGAAAAGAAAGGGAATACCCGATGAAAGTTAACACAGAGGTCGCGATGCAGCAATCCGCCGTTGTATTGACTCACCCGCAATTTGATCGCGCAAAGGTAGAGCAGGCGCCGCGGCGCGGTCGCTTGCCCAAGGGCGTCGTGGCGATGAGGACGCCGCGGGAGGTGGCGGAGGCGGTGCCGTCGCCGGCGGATCCCATGGATCCCCTGACTGCTGCCTACCGGATGCTGGACATGATGCAGTGCACGCTGGACGTCATGCGGCGGCGGTTGGCTGAGTACGCGGACTCAGGACGTCGGACCGGGTAGGCCGTCGCGAGGCTCGACACCCTCGGCAGCCCCTCTTCGGAGGGGCTTTTTCATGGTCGCGAGGCGGTTCGACCCCGTTTGAGGCCGTTCGGCTTAGAGTTCGGCCAAGCGAACATTAGCGATTGCTAAAGGTTCGCCGTGTATATACAATGGACTTATCGATTACATTGTGATCATGCCCGGGGGAACTGAGTGGGTCTCATCATCTCGCAAGGCGTCCGGGCTAAACTTTCGGCCAAGACCCCTCCCGTGTCCGAAGAGGACATTCTCCAGTGTTTTGCGAACCGTGTCGGTAAGAACCTGCAGGACAAGCGCGCCAAGAACCTTACCGACCCCCTTACTGAATGGTTCATTGCTGAAACGGACTACGGCCGAAAGCTGAAGGTCTGTTACATCCCGTTCCCGGATAAGTTTGTGATTCGCACAGCTTATGATCCTGACCGGGAAGAGATTCGTATATACAGGAAATATGGAGAAAATCATGTCTAAGGCCACACATATCACGGACACCGACGACGCGTGGGAATCCGGTGAACTGGGCCGGGACGAAGAGAGTGTCGTCGCGGTTGACCACAACGAGACCGCTCTTAACGAAGCGCTTGGTTTGCAGCCTATCTCTATCCGTTTGGAAAAGGCTCTGATCGAAGATTTTAAGATGATCGCCTCGATCCATGGGTTGTCGTACCAGCCTTTGATGCGGCAGGCTCTGCGGCGCTTCGCCGACGGCGAGAAGCGTCGTCTGCTGCAAGAGGCTGCGTGCCGCGCTAGGGCGGAGGTTGAGGCAGTTGCAGAGCGGGCGAAGCCGCGTGAGAAGCGCGTCGCGTAAGCACTGAGCCTCAAGCCGTTGAGAACAAGCCGCCTTCGGGCGGCTTTTTCATTGGTTGACGAAAATCCGCCACCGCCCCGTGTGCGCCACAGAATGGCCCCATCGAAACTGTGGGGCCGTTCATGTCCTTCCAACTTTCCCAACGCAGTCTAGACCGCCTGGCCGGCGTGCATCCCGACCTAGTCGAGATTGTGAAGCTGGCCATCCAGCGCACTGCCGTGGATTTCACCGTTGTGGAAGGCCTGCGCACGGTCGCGCAGCAGCGCGAGAACGTGGCCAAGGGCGTCAGCCAGACGATGGCCAGCTACCACTTGCCGCAGGCGGACGGGTTGAGCCATGCCGTCGACCTGGCGCCGCTGGTCGACGGGTCGATTCCCTGGAACAACTGGCAGGCCTTCGCGGATCTGGCCGGCGTGGTCAAGGCCTGCGCCGCCGAACTGGGTGTGCCGGTGGAGTGGGGCGGCGACTGGAAGACGCTAAGGGACGGCCCGCATTTCCAGATCCCGCGTGACTGGAAGGGGCGCGCGTGATCGCCGGCCTGCTGAAGATGCTGACAGGTTGGAAGGGCTACGCCGCAGCCGGCCTGCTGGGCGCGTTGCTGCTGGGGGCCTCCGTGGGCGCGATTGCGTGGTACGGGAACTCCCAGCGCGCCGCCGGCCGGGCCGAGTGCGAGGAAGCCAACCGCGTGGCCAGCCTGGAAGAATTCAAGACGGAGGCTGAGCGGCTGACCGGTCTGTCCGGCGACCTGCAGGCCCGCATCGATCAACTCGCCGCGACGTGGCCGCAGGTCATCGAGAGGTATACCCGTGAAATCGTTCAGCGCCCTTTGCCTGCTGACTGCGTGCGCGACCCTGGCCGGGTGCGCGCAACCAATGACGCCATCGACGCGGCCAACGCTGCCCGTCAACCTCAGCGCGCCGTGCCCACCGATTCCGCACGTTGATTCGGCATCCTGGGACGACTTGGCGCAGGCTCATGCCGCGCTGGCGTTCCAGTACGCGGAGTGCGCCGCCCGGCATCAGGCTGTGGTAGATGCCTGGGCCAAGCCTTAAACCCGTTCCGCCCGATGGGCCAGCCAGAACCAGTGGCTAAACTTACCGCGTCGGGCTTTCTGTTTGCGGTAGAACAGGCGGACTCGGCCGGCGTGCCCAGCATCTATCACAACGTCATAGTCGCGGTCCTCGGCTGTAACGGCCGGCGGCAGGGTTTGGGCGGCCTGGGCCACGTATTGGCCGGGGACCTCGGCGAGAATTCCGTTGTCGTTCATGATGGGAAGATACTGGATGGTTGCACAGTATATTCCCATTGAAATCGGGGTCAGCTTTCGGGCTTTCCCGAGACTGCGGCAGCCTCTGGCCCATGCTCAAGGTAGTAGACGAGAGCGCGGACGATCAGCGCGATCTGCCGCTGCTGCGCGATCGGCAGGGCGGCGAATTCTGCCACGGTGAAATATCGGTCATAGGGCCAGGGTTCCATGCTGGGACTGTAGCCCGGCCCAATCTCTGTATCCGGTCATTGGTGGAATTACAGGACCATCCCTACCTAGGCTCGGGCACCCGTCAATATTTTCCCCACCAGGCCAAAAGCAAAAGGCCCCTTTCGGGGCCTTTGCAAAGCACGTAAGTGCTTGAATACTGGCGGAGAGGGTGGGATTCGAACCCACGGTACGGGGATACCGTACGCCTGATTTCGAGTCAGGTACATTCGACCACTCTGCCACCTCTCCTTTCCGCTACGGGGTTTCGAAAACGGCGGAAAGATTCGTTTAAGGATTCATTCCACGCAAGATCCCTGGTCGGAAGGATCTTCGTTGTCGAAGTAGCGAAGCCCGCAATTCTACAGGATTTTTTTCACTTGTGTAAAGAGGTGCCTGAAAGCGGCCCATCGCGGGTTTCAACTGACTTCCGGCGGCGGCATTCTTTGCCCAGAATCTCCCTCATGCCGGCCTTGCGCGCCGGCCTCTTCCGCAGCCCATCGCCTTCATGGATCTCATCCTCATCCTCCTGCTCGCGGCCGTGCTGTGCGTGCCCGTCACCCAGCAACTGGGCCTGGGCGCCATTCCGGGCTATCTGATCGCGGGCGTGCTGGTGGGGCCGTCGTGCCTGAAGCTGGTCACGAACGTGGACACCATGATCGGGGTGTCCCAGTGGGGCGTGGTGATGATGCTGTTCATCATCGGGCTGGAACTCTCGCCCAGGCGCCTGTGGGCCATGCGCAACGAAGTCTTCGTGCTGGGTTCCCTGCAGATGCTGGTCTGCGGCCTGCTGCTGGGGGTGGTGTTCGGCGCGGCGCTGCGGCACCTGGCCGGGATGGGATGGCAGGCGGCGGTGCTTTGCGGCCTGTCGCTGGCGCTGTCGTCCACGGCGGTGGCCTTGCGCCTGCTGGAGGAGCGCGGGCTGACGCGCATGCCGCTGGGGCGGTCGGCCCTGGGGCTGCTGCTGTTCCAGGACATGGCGGCGATCCCCATGCTGGTGGCGGCTGGCCTGCTGGGGTCCGACGGCTCGTCGGCGCCGTCCTTCAAAGAGGCCCTGGTCGCCGTCGTCGTGGTCGCGCTGGCCTACCGCTTGCGGCTGCTGGGCTGGGCGGCCAAGGCGCAGTTGAACGAACTGTTCACCGCCGCGGCGCTGCTGATGGTGGTGGGCGCCGCCCAGTTGTTCGACTACGCCGGCCTGTCGGCGGGCCTGGGCGGATTCCTGGTCGGCGTGCTGATGGCCGAATCCCGCTACCGGGACGAACTGGAAAAGGCCATCGACCCGTTCAAGGGCCTGCTGCTGGGCCTGTTCTTCGTGGCCATCGGCATGTCCGTGAACCTGGGGGTGGTCGAACACCACTGGCTCTTCATTATCGTCGGCGTGACCGCGCTGCTGCTGGTCAAGGGCCTGGTGCTGTACGGCTTTGCGCGGTTCCTGGGGCTGCCCCGCTACCACCGCCTGCTGTTCGCGGTCGCGCTGGCGCAGGGCGGCGAGTTCAGCTTCGCGATCTTCAACGAAGCCTGGGACAACCATCTTATGAACCTGGAGCAGCGCGACGTGCTGTCCGTGGTGGTCGCGATCTCGATGGGCGTGGTGCCGGTGCTCATCAAGCTGCTGGAGCGCATACCCGAGAACCGGGGAGGCATGGCGGACCTGCCGGCCGCCGGGCCCGCGGCGCCGCCTTCCGGACCCGGGGACAAGCCGCCCGCGGCCTGACCCCGCCGGCCGCGCGGACATGGCATGATTGCCGTCTTGCCGGGCAGCTACACTTGACGCCTGCCTTGCTTCCCGTCCCACGTGCCAGATCACAGGAGAACGCTCATGCTTAAAGGAAAAGTCGCCCTTGTCACCGGTTCCACCAGCGGCATCGGGCTGGGTATCGCCACCGCCTTCGCCGAGCAGGGCGCCGATATCGTCTTGAACGGTTTCGGCGACGCCGCCGAGATCGAGAAAGTCCGCGCCGGCCTGGCCGGCAAGCATGGCGTGAAGGTGATCTACGACGGCGCGGACCTGTCCAAGGGCGCGGCCGTGCGCGAGCTGGTCGAGAACGCCGTGCGCCAGATGGGCCGCCTTGACATCCTGGTCAACAATGCCGGCATCCAGCACACCGCGCAGATCGAGGATTTCCCGGTAGAAAAGTGGGACGCGATCCTGGCGCTGAACCTGTCGGCGGTGTTCCACGGCACCGCGGCCGCGCTGCCGCACATGAAGAAACAGGGCTACGGCCGCATCATCAACATCGCCTCGGCGCATGGCCTGGTGGCGTCGGCCTACAAGTCGGCCTACGTGGCGGCCAAGCACGGCGTGGTGGGCTTCACCAAGGTCACGGCGCTGGAAACGGCCGGGCAGGGCATCACCGCCAACGCCATCTGCCCGGGCTGGGTCCGCACCCCGCTCGTGGAAAAGCAGATCACCGCGCTGGCGGAGAAGAACGGCGTGGACCAGGAAGCCGCCGCGCGCGAACTGCTGGGCGAAAAGCAGCCCTCGCTGCAGTTCGTCACGCCGGAACAACTGGGCGGCACCGCCGTGTTCCTGGCCTCGGACGCCGCCGCGCAAATCACTGGAACGTCCGTCTCGGTCGATGGCGGCTGGACGGCGCGTTGAACAAAGGAATCCCGCCATGCTGTTTCTGCTTTCCCCCGCCAAGAAACTGGACTACGACTCGCCGCTGCACGTCGAGACGCATACCCAGCCGTTGTTCGTGGACCAGGCCGCCGGCCTGATCAAGGTGCTGAAGACCAAGTCGGCCGAGGATATCTCCGACCTCATGAGCCTGAGCCCGGCCCTGTCCGAACTGAACGTGCAGCGCTACGCCCACTGGAAGCGCAGCTTCACGCAGGCCAATTCGCGCCAGGCGGTGCTGGCCTTCAACGGCGACGTGTACGAAGGGCTGGAGGCCTCCACCCTGTCGGCCAAACAACTGGACTGGGCGCAGGAGCACGTCGCCATCCTCAGCGGCCTGTACGGCGTCCTGCGTCCGCTGGACCTGATGCAGCCGTACCGCCTGGAGATGGGCACGCGCCTGGCCACACCCAAGGGCAAGAACCTGTACGAGTACTGGGGTTCAACCATCGCCGGCTACCTGAACGAGCGCCAGGCGGGACAGAAGGCGCCGGTGATCGTCAACCTGGCGTCCGAGGAGTACTTCAAATCGGTCGACCTGAAGACCCTGAAGGCGCGCGTGGTGCAGTGCGTGTTCCAGGACTGGAAGAACGGTGCCTGGAAGATCATCAGCTTCCACGCCAAGCGCGCGCGCGGCCTGATGGCGCGCTACGCCATCCTGCACAAGGTGTCCAAGCCCGAAGGCCTGCAGGGCTTCGACCTGGAAGGCTACGCGTATGACGCGTCGGCCTCGTCGGAAGACAAATTGGTGTTCAGGCGCAAGGCGTAGGATGGGTGGAGCGCGAGAGTTCTTAAGAAAGAACTCAAATATCGAACGCGCGTAACCCATCAGGCGGCGCCAGCCGCCGTTTTTCGTGGCAAGCGCAAAGATGCCGGCTGGCGCCGCCTGATGGGTTTCGCGCGTTCGGCAATAGCGTTCTAGCTTAAGAACTCCCGCGCTCCACCCATCCTACAACTCCCGCGCTCCACCCATCCTACAACTCCCGCGCTCCACCCATCCCACAACGCTCGCGCTCCACCCATCCCACAACTCCCGCGCTCCACCCATCTACGTACGCCCGCCGGGATTCAAGCCGCCGCCGCCACCGGCGGTGCATGCCGCGGGTCCGCCAGCGCGTGCAGTTCCTGCCGGATCATGTGGGCCGCCTTGAGCATCTGCTTGACCGGATAGACCAGGGCCGCCTGTTCGCCTTCCGTCTCGAACTGGGTGGGCAGGTTGGCCGGCGGCTGGGCGCGCTTTTCGTCCAGCAGGTCCACCATGCCGGTCAGCGCCCGCTGCACGGCCTCGGGCGTTCTGGGCAGGGCCGCCAGGATGGGGATGGCCGCCGTGATCTGCGAGGCCAGGATGTGGTTCTGGATCAGCAGGTTGTTCAGCTCGGGCACGCTCACCTGGTGCGACTTGGGCTCGCTCATCATCCGGTAGAAGGCTTCGGCGAAATTGCTGAACGAGATGTGCACGTTCTTGCGCGCCAGCCGCCACGCCAGGTCGGCGTCCGTGACCGCCGGGGTGTCGCCGGCGGCCGCGCCCACCGGGGCGCCGTGGGCCTGCATGGCCTCGACGTAGCGCAGGCCCGCCATCAGGTATTCGCGGTTGGCGCGCGTGGCCGCCGCCGCCAGCGGCTTCAGATAGCGGGCCTCCCACCAGGGCAGGATGTAGCTGCAGACCAGCGCCAGCGCGCAGCCCAGCAGCGTGTCGATGGCGCGTTCGCCGATCACCGCCATGGAGACGGTGCCCGGCGACACGAAATGGAACACCAGCACCACGAACAGCGTGTTGAAAATGGCGCTGGCCATGTAGTTCAGTTGTACCAGGCTGTTGCCCATGATGCAGGCGCCCAGCAGCACGGCGAACAGGATTTCGGGCCGTTCGGTCAGGTGGAACAGCAGCAGGGCGCAGAAGCAGCCGATCACCGTGCCCATCAGCCGCCAGCCGTTGCGCTGGCGCGTCAGCGCGAAGCCCGGCTTCATGATGATGACGATGGTCAGCATGATCCAGTAGTTGTGGGCGGAGAACTCCGGCGACAGCCAGCGGCTGGCGAGCGTCATGGCGATGGCGGCGGCGGCCGTCACGCGCAGCGCGTAGCGGAAATGCGGCGAATCCAGGCGCAGGTTGCTGGTCAGCAGCCCCACGCGAAATTCCTGGCGCGAGATGAAGCGCGTGAGCGACTTGTTGATGCGCAGCACGTCGGTGGGCTTGGCGTCCGGCGAGGCGGCGGTGTGGTCGGCCAGCCGGTCCACGATGCGCGCCGAATTGCGCAGGCGGCGCAGCACCTGGACGATCAGCGCCAGCATTTCCGGTTCGCGTTCGCCCAGGCCCTGCTGCTTGAGCTGTTCGATCTCGTATTCGATGGCGCGCAGTTCGGCGCGGGCGCTGCTGCGGTACTGCACCTTGCGCCCGCGCGACACGTCCAGCGCGATGCGGTTGAGTTCCAGCGACATCTTCACCAGCGCGTCGCGCATGAACATCAGGCAGTCGTTGCCGGCCAGCGTGCGGCGCAGGGCGGCGTAGTCGGTATGCGTGGCCACCAGCGTGTCCAGCAGTTGCAGCATGTCCACGAACATGTTCCAGATCATCACTCGCTGGCGGTCGCCCAGGCCCTTGCCGCGGGGCAGGGCGCGCAGCACCATGTCGCGCGCCGCCTGGTGTTTTTCCGTCATGACGGACTGGCGCTGGATCAGCGCGCGGTAGGCCTCGTCCAGGTCCGCCGTGTCGTCGTAGAAGGCGGCGCGGGCGGCGACGTAGTCGGCGGTGGCGAACAGCGCCACCGACATGGCCTGCTGTTCCTCGCGCAGCCAGAACAGGCGGGAAAAGCCCAGGCTGAACGCCACGTAGAACAGCGCGCCGCCCAGCGTGGCGGCCGCATGCGCCAGCACTTCGTGGGGTTCGAGCGGCGAATGCATGGTCAGCGTCATCAGCAGCAGGCCGGCGAAGCCGATCAGTCCGCCGCGCTTGCCGAAGACCGTGAACATGGAATAGACGAAGCACTGCGCGATGACCGCCAGCCAGATCAGCACCGGATGCGAGGACGCCAGCCCGGTAATGACGACGGTCAGGGTGCCCAGCGCCGCGCCGCCCAGCATTTCATTGGTGCGATGGCGCTGCGGGCCGCCGGGCTGGTCGATGATGGCCAGGCACTGCGCGCCGAAGGTCGCCACCAGCCCCGTGGTGTAGTTGCCGAAGACACCGCCCAGCACCAGCACGGGCAACAGCATTCCCACCCCCTGGCGCACCCCTCCGAAGAAGTAATGGCTGTAGAGGAAGCGGCGGATGCTGGCAATGCGCAAATCCATGGGCGGGGCTCGGTTCTGGGCGACGCCACAAGTATATAGATGGGGCCAGTGGGATTTTTTGCCGCCGGGCCGCCCCAAGGCAAAAAACGCCCCCTCGGGGGGCAGCAAGCGCGTAGCGCGCGGCGTGGGGGCTTTTTTTGGGGCCAGATGGTTACCGAACCTTCCGCGCAACGGCCGTGGAAAGGCCGATTTGCCACCTTTGACGCAACGCGGTAAATTCCTCCACTTGCGCCGGCCTGCCTATCCGAAGCCGGTGCGTTGAGGCGGATGGCCAGGGACACCTCCCATCCATCCCGCAGCAGTTACACCTGCCGTTGGCCGCGCCACAAGCGTGTGTTGCCAAGGCTTCCATTTCGACCTCCAGCGTCCCCCAGGGGCGTTCGCACTGCGTTCTGTCGAGCGTGTGCCGGGTCGGCAAGGTGTCCGGGTGGCGTGGCTCCGTGAGCCGCTAAGCGCCGGATCATGTTGTCGTAGCCGGTATGGGTTCAGTTGCCGCCGTATCCGGGCGAGCAGCAGGCAGGGTTTGCAGGGCCGGTTTTGAAAGGAATGACAACATGGAACTGAATGGCGCCGATATCGTCGTGCGCTGCCTGGCCGAAGAAGGCGTGGAACACGTTTTCGGCTACCCCGGCGGCGCGGTGCTTTACATCTACGACGCGATTTTCAAGCAAGACAAATTCCAGCATATCCTGGTGCGCCACGAGCAAGCCGCCGTGCACGCCGCCGATGCCTATTCGCGCTCGTCGCAGAAGGTCGGCGTCTGCATCGTGACCAGCGGCCCGGGCGTGACCAATGCCGTCACCGGCATCGCCACCGCCTATATGGATTCCATCCCGATGGTCATCATCAGCGGGCAGGTGCCCACTGCGGCCATCGGCGAGGACGCCTTCCAGGAGTGCGACACCGTCGGCATCACGCGTCCCTGCGTCAAGCACAATTTCCTGGTGCGCGACGTCAAGGACCTGGCCGAGACCATGCGCCGCGCGTTCTACATCGCGAGCACCGGCCGCCCCGGTCCGGTGCTGGTGGATATCCCCAAGGACATCACCGTCGCGCAGTGCAAGTACACCCCGCCCAAGGGCGAGATCTCGATGCGCTCCTACGCGCCCGTCAACAAGGGCCACCAGGGGCAGATCAAGAAGGCCGTGCAGATGCTGCTGTCGGCCGAGCGCCCGATGATCTACACGGGCGGCGGGGTCATCCTGTCGAATGCCGCGCCCGAGCTCAACAAGCTCGTTTCGCAACTGGGCGCGCCCTGCACCAGCACCCTGATGGGCCTGGGCGGTTTCCCCGCCAGCAGCGGCCAGTTCGTGGGCATGCCCGGCATGCACGGCACGTACGAAGCCAATATGGCGATGCAGCATTGCGACGTGCTGCTGGCCATCGGTGCCCGCTTCGACGACCGCGTGATCGGCAACCCCAAGCACTTCGCGCAGAACGCCCGCAAGATCATCCATATCGACATCGACCCCTCGTCGATCTCCAAGCGCGTGCGCGTGGACGTCCCGATCGTGGGCAACGTGAAGGACGTCCTGGCCGATCTCAGCGCGCAATACGACATCGCCTCGGCCGAGCACAAGCCCGCCTCCATCGCCAAGTGGTGGGAGCAGGTCGAAGCCTGGCGCGGCAAGGAATGCCTGAAGTTCGCCAATTCGGACGAGGTCATCAAGCCGCAGTACGTGGTGGAGAAGCTGTGGGAAGTGACCGGCGGCGACGCCTTCGTCACGTCCGACGTGGGCCAGCACCAGATGTGGGCGGCCCAGTACTACAAGTTCGACAAGCCGCGCCGCTGGATCAATTCCGGCGGCCTGGGCACCATGGGTGTCGGCCTGCCGTACGCCATGGGCGTGCAGATGGCCAATCCTGGGCACGACGTGGCCGTCATCACCGGCGAGGCGTCCATCCAGATGAACATCCAGGAACTGTCGACCTGCCACCAGTACCGCCTGACGCCGAAGATCGTCTGCCTGAACAACCGCTTCCTGGGCATGGTCCGGCAGTGGCAGCAGATCGACTACGGTTCGCGCTATTCCGAGTCCTACATGGATTCGCTGCCCGATTTCGTCAAGGTGGCCGAGGCCTATGGCCACGTGGGTCTGCGCATCGAGCGCCCGGCTGACGTCGAGCCCGCGCTGCGCGAGGCGTTCAAGAAGCACAAGGACCGCCTGGTCTTCCTGGACTTCATCACCGACCGCACCGAAAACGTGTGGCCGATGGTCAAGGCCGGCCGCGGGCTGACCGAAATGCTGCTCGGCTCTGAAGACCTGTAAGGAGGCCACCCATGAAGCACGTGATTTCCGTCCTCCTCGAAAACGAACCCGGCGCGCTGTCGCGCGTGGTGGGCCTGTTTTCCGCGCGGGGCTACAACATCGAGACCCTGACGGTGGCGCCCACCGAGGACTCCACGCTGTCGCGCATGACCATCGTGACCACCGGTTCCGACGAGGTGATCGAGCAGATCACCAAGCACCTGAACCGCCTGGTGGACGTGGTCAAGGTCGTCGACCTGACCGAGGGCGCGCACATCGAGCGCGAGCTGATGCTCGTGAAGGTGCGCGCCGTGGGCAAGGAGCGCGAAGAGATGAAGCGCATGGCGGACATCTTCCGCGGCCGCATCATCGACGTGACCGACAAGTCCTACACCATCGAATTGACGGGGGTGCAGGAAAAAGTACAGGCCTTCCTGGAGGCCCTGGACCGCAGTGCCATCCTTGAAACCGTGCGCACCGGCGTGTCCGGCATCGGACGCGGTGAACGGATTTTGAAGATTTGACCCGGCCTTCCAGGCCAAGCCGCACCCTACATCTGAACTGAACAATATCCAAAATACTGGAATCTGGAGCACAACATGAAAGTTTTCTACGACAAAGACTGCGATCTCTCCCTCGTCAAAGGCAAGACCGTCGCCATCATCGGCTATGGCTCGCAAGGCCATGCGCACGCGCAGAACCTGCATGAATCGGGCGTGAAGGTCGTGGTCGGCCTGCGCAAGGGCGGCGCCTCGTGGAACAAGGCCGCCAACGCCGGCCTGGAAGTCAAGGAAGTCGCCGACGCCGTCAAGTCCGCCGACATCGTCATGATGCTGCTGCCCGACGAGAACATCGCTTCCGTCTACAACAAGGAAGTGCATGCCAACATCAAGCCGGGCGCCGCGCTGGCGTTCGCCCACGGCTTCAACGTGCACTACGGCCAGGTCGTGCCGCGCGAAGACATCGACGTCATCATGATCGCGCCGAAGGCCCCGGGCCACACCGTGCGCAACACCTACAAGCAAGGCGGCGGCGTGCCCCACCTCGTGGCCGTGTACCAGGACAAGTCGGGCGCCGCGCGCGACGTGGCCCTGTCGTACGCCAGCGCCAACGGCGGCGGCCGTGCCGGCATCATCGAAACCAACTTCCGCGAAGAAACCGAAACCGACCTGTTCGGCGAACAGGCCGTGCTGTGCGGCGGCACCGTCGAACTGATCAAGGCCGGTTTCGACACGCTGGTGGAAGCCGGCTACGCGCCCGAAATGGCGTACTTCGAGTGCCTGCACGAACTGAAGCTGATCGTCGACCTGATCTACGAAGGCGGCATCGCCAACATGAACTACTCGATCTCGAACAACGCCGAGTTCGGCGAGTACGAAACGGGTCCGAAGATCGTCACGGACGAAACCCGCAAGGCCATGCGCCAGTGCCTGACGGACATCCAGACTGGCGAATACGCCAAGAAGTTCATCCTGGAAAACGCCGCCGGCGCCCCGACGCTGACCTCGCGCCGCCGCATCAACGCGGAATCGCAGATCGAAGTGGTGGGCGGCAAGCTGCGCGCCATGATGCCCTGGATCGCCGCCAACAAGTTGGTGGACAAGTCCAAGAACTGATCCATGCGGATGCGGGACCCGTTCCCGCGATACTGGTCAAAAAGCGGCATGCCTGCGAGGGCATGCCGCTTTTTTTCATTCCGGGTGTCTGACACCCGTGGGAGAGGGGCGTCGGGTTGAGGCGGTGCTTCGGGGGTGTCAGACACCTTGCCGCATTGACCCATTCCCCGGTGTCAGACACCCCGCCGCATCGGCGTGCCGCTTTTTCTTGGCCGATTGCGCAGGCACGCCCCTTGCTCCGGCCCGCAAGCGGGGCCAGATGGGTTAACCTTTCCATGTCCGTTGTAAGTTATTGAGACCATGCCCAATTTTTCCATGCGCGATTCCGAGAACCGCCACCGAAGCATTTACCTGCTGCCCAACGCGTTCACCACCGCGGCGTTGTTCGCGGGGTTCTACGCCGTCGTGCAGGCCATGAACGACCGCTTCGAAGTCGCCGCCATCGCCATCTTCGTCGCCATGGTGCTGGACGGCATGGACGGCCGGGTGGCGCGCCTGACCAATACCCAGTCCGCCTTCGGCGAGCAGTACGACTCGCTGTCCGACATGACGTCCTTCGGCGTGGCCCCCGCGCTGGTCATGTACGAATGGATCCTGAACGACCTGGGCCGCTGGGGCTGGCTGGCCGCGTTCGTCTACGTGGCGGGCGCTGCGCTGCGCCTGGCGCGCTTCAACACCAACATTGCCGTGGTGGACAAGCGCTACTTCCAGGGGCTGCCCAGCCCGGCCGCCGCCGCGCTGGTGGCGGGCTTCGTCTGGCTGGCCGTGGACAACAAACTGCCCATCCACGACAGCCTGATGGCCTGGGTGGCGTTCGCGCTGACCATGTACGCCGGCATCACCATGGTGTCGAACGCGCCGTTCTTCAGCGGCAAGAGCTTCGCGCTGGGCCGCAGCGTGCCGTTCTGGGGCATCTTGCTGGTGGTGGCGGTGTTCGTCTTTATCTCCAGCGATCCCCCGGTCGTGCTGTTCGGCCTGTTCGTGCTGTACGGCCTGTCCGGCTGGATCACCTGGGCCTGGCGCTGGAACCGGGCGCGCCGCCTGACGCAGGAGCGCCGCGGCCACTCGTCCTGACCGGCCCCCGCCATCAGAAAAGCAAAAACCCGCCGCGGCGGGTTTACCGCCACATGAACTTGTCGTCGTCGTACATCGGGTCCGGGCCAGGGTGGAAATGCGTCACCTTGTTGCCGTCGCGGCCCATGTACACGTACATGAGCGAGTTCCAGACGCTGTTCTCCTTGTAGCGGTACGACCACACCACTTCGCGCTTTTCGCCCAGTCCGGATTCCTCGATGACGGCGGGCGGGCCGAATTCGCAGCGCACGCGCTCGGGGCCCCAGTCGCCTTCGGCCAGCACCTTGAAGTGCGCGTCCGTCAGCAGCGGCACCACGCGGTCCACGCGGCCGTCGGTGCCGACGTTGGTGCCCCAGGCGTACTGGCCCATGGGCTGCTGGGTCCAGATGACGCGGCTTCCGCCATTGGCCAGCGGGCATTCGAAATTGGGACGGCCGAACTGGGTCAGGACGTCGGCGTAGGGCGCGCCGGGGGGGATCTGGGCCAGGTTCGCGCAGGCGGTCAGGCCGGCCAGCGCCGCGGCGGCAAGCGCGGTGCGGGCGGTTTTGTAATATTTGGACATGTCTCTCTCCTGCGGAGGCGGGGGGCGGCCATCCGGCCCAGGGAAGGGGACGGCCGGCGCATTGGGGTAATTCTAGCGAATCGGCTATAATCATCGAGCTTTATCAAGTGTATTGATTCTGCAAGATACTTTGCGCTGGCCGCGGAAGCCTGAGGATGGGACTGGACCCCCGGGGTGTAAGTCCCAGGATTTAGACCCGAGCGTCAAGCTCGTTCCAGGTTGCTGTTTGAGTCATCAATGGCAGCAGTGAGAAAGCGAATTCAGCCAGGTTCGCGCAAATTTTTTCCAAACCACGTCAGGGCGCCTCGGCCCTGTCGCATGTCCGAAGAGGTCATCAATGTCTGTAGCTGACATCAAGAAATCCGATATCGTTGCGCAATTCCAACGCGCTCAAGGCGATACCGGCTCCCCCGAAGTCCAGGTGGCTCTGCTCACCGCCCGTATCAACGAACTGACCGGTCACTTCAAAGAACACATGAAGGACCACCACTCGCGCCGCGGTCTGCTGCGCATGGTCAGCCGTCGCCGCAAGCTGCTCGACTATCTCAAGGGCCGCAATCCCGATTCGTACCGCGCACTGATCGAAAAACTCGGTCTGCGCAAGTGATCGACGGGGCTGGCTCCCCATGACGCAACCGTGGTCGGTGCGACGCATGTCGCGACGGCCACGGTTTTTCATTTGTAAGGAATAATCGTCATGTTCAATAAAGTGACAAAATCGTTCCAGTACGGCCAGCACACGGTCGTCCTGGAAACTGGCGAGATCGCTCGCCAGGCCTCCGGCGCCGTGGTGGTGTCGATCGAGGACACCGTCGTCCTGGCCACCGTCGTGGCTTCCAAGAAGGCCAAGCCGGGTCAAACGTTTTTCCCGCTGACCGTCGACTACATCGAGAAGACCTACGCTGCCGGCCGTATTCCGGGCGGGTTCTTCAAGCGCGAAGGCAAGCCGTCCGAAAAGGAAACGCTGACCTCGCGCCTGATCGACCGTCCCCTGCGCCCGCTGTTCCCCGAAGACTTCTACAACGAAGTCCAGGTGGTCATCCACACGCTGTCGGTCAATCCCGAGATCGATCCCGACATCGCCGCCATGATCGGCGCCTCGGCCGCGCTGGCCATTTCGGGCATCCCGTTCAACGGCCCGATCGGCGCCGCGCGCGTGGGCTACATCGATGGCCAGTACGCCATCAACCCGACCGCCTCGCAACTGAAGTCGTCCAAGCTGGACCTGGTCGTCGCCGGCACCGAAAACGCCGTGCTGATGGTGGAATCGGAAGCGCAGCAACTGTCCGAAGAAATCATGCTGGGCGGCGTGGTCTACGGCCACGAGCAAATGCAGGCCGTCATCAACGCCATTCACGAACTGGTCAAGGACGCCGGCAAGCCCGATTGGGACTGGCAAGCGCCCGCCAAGGACGAAGCCCTGATCGCCGCCGTGACCTCGGCCGCCCAGGAAGGCCTGAACGCCGCCTACCAGATCCGCGAAAAGCAGGCCCGCACCGCCAAGCTGCGTGAAGTGTCGGCCGACGTGTCGGCCAAGCTGGCCGCCGCCGCCGCTGAAAAGGGCGAGTCCGCCCCGGACGCGGTGACCGTCGACAACATCATGTTCTCGCTGGAATCGGCCATCGTCCGCGGCCAGATCCTGAACGGCGAACCGCGCATCGACGGCCGCGACACCCGCACCGTGCGCCCCATCAGCGTGCGCCTGGGCGTGCTGCCCCGCGCGCACGGCAGCGCGCTGTTCACCCGTGGTGAAACGCAAGCGCTGGTCGTGGCCACGCTGGGCACCAAGCAAGACGAACAGATCATCGACGCGCTCATGGGCGAGTACCGCGACCGCTTCATGATGCACTACAACATGCCTCCGTTCGCCACCGGCGAAACGGGCCGCATCGGCGTGCCGAAGCGCCGCGAAATCGGCCACGGCCGCCTGGCCAAGCGCGCGCTGATCCCGCTGCTGCCGGCGCCTGAAGACTTCCAGTACACGATCCGCATCGTGTCGGAAATCACCGAGTCCAACGGCTCGTCGTCGATGGCTTCGGTCTGCGGCGGCTCGCTGGCCATGATGGACGCCGGCGTGCCGGTCAAGGATCACGTGGCCGGCGTGGCCATGGGCCTGATCCTGGACGGCGGCAAGTTCGCCGTGCTGACGGACATCCTGGGCGACGAAGATCACCTGGGCGACATGGACTTCAAGGTCGCGGGCACCGAAAACGGCGTCACCGCGCTGCAGATGGACATCAAGATCCAGGGCATCACCAAGGAAATCATGCAGGTGGCGCTGGCCCAGGCCCGCGAAGGCCGCCTGCACATCCTGGGCAAGATGAAGGAAGCGCTGGACGGTTCGCGCGGCGAACTGTCGGCTTTCGCCCCGCGCATGCTGACCATCAAGATCAACCCCGAGAAGATCCGCGACGTGATCGGCAAGGGCGGCGCCACCATCCGCGCGCTGACCGAAGAAACCGGCACGCAGATCGACATCTCCGACGACGGCACGATCGTGATCGCCAGCGTCGACGAAGCGCAGGCCAAGGAAGCCCAGCGCCGCATCGTCGAGCTGACCGCCGACGTCGAAGTGGGCCAGGTCTACGAAGGCTCGGTGCTGCGCCTGCTGGACTTCGGCGCCATCGTGCAGGTGCTGCCGGGCCGCGACGGCCTGCTGCACATCTCGGAAATCGCCAACTACCGCATCGCCAACATCAATGATGTGCTGAAGGTCGGCCAGCAGGTCCGCGTCAAGGTCATCGAGGCCGACGACAAGGGCCGCCTGCGCCTGTCCATCAAGGCCATCGGCGGCATCGAAGCGCAGCAACCCGCTGCCGCTACCGAAGCCGCTCCCCAATCGGAACCGCAAGCCGAATAAGCTTGCAGGCTGATTGACGAAGAACGGCGCCGCAAGGCGCCGTTTTTCTTTGGGGGGGGCGTTGTGCTGTGCCGAGACTCTGGCGACGACGTAGGATGGGTGAAGCGCGAGAGTTCTTAGGCAAGAACCCGGATGCCGAACGCGCGCAACCCATACGGCTGCAATCGACTGTTTTTTTCGGCCGATGCGGGGGGGGCTGTCCGCCCATGGCCGATGCGGGGGGAGCCGTCTGCCCATGGCCGATGTCGGGCGCTGTCTGCTCACGGCAGCATGGGTTGCGCGCGCTGGATGCTGGGGTTCTTGCTTAAGAACTCTCGCGCTCCACCCATCCTACGAATCCCGGGATTCCTGTAAAGTCTGGCGCGAAGGGGGAAATCGGATGAGCCAAGCATGAATAGATGGCTGACAACCACAGTTATGGCGGTGCTGCTTGCCATGCTGGCCGGCTGCATGGGCAGCCCCGGTCCTGGCCAGCGCGGCCCCGCCGGCGAAGACATGTCGGCCGACCAGTTCGCCCAGACCGATTTCAACCGCACGGTCACCCTGGAAGTCCGCGACAACCTCACGAGCCTGTATTCCCTCCTGGACAAGCTCTACCGCCGCAATCCCCGCGAATGGCGCAAGACCGGCGTGGCGGACCAGAAGACGGCCGTGAACCGCGTCAAGCATGCCATCGAAGTCCGCGTCCCGCCCGGCGATCTGGCCGGCCTGCGCGACATCCAGATCCTGGCCGTGTCGCTTGACCCCAACTACACGGGCGACCGCGTCGGCGCCTTCATCTACGGCCTGGCGGACACCATCATCGCGGCTCACAACGGCAAGACCCGGCTGTATGCCACCGACGCGCTGGATGGCCAGCGGGTCTACAATGCCGCACGGAATGTCGAGGCCGCCGCCTGGTTGCTGGCGTCGCGCCGCAACAATCAAGGCGAGCCGCTGTTGCTGGCCAACGAAATGTCCCCCAACGCCACGAATCTGAGCTTCGAGCGGGAGTTCGGCGCCATCATCGGCCGGCTGGACCTGATCGCCAACCTGCTGGGTGAAAACTCGCGGCGCATCGGGATCAATTATGCGCAGGGCCTGCTGCTGTTCAATTTTCTGCCTGTCCGCTAACCGGATCTACCCATCGTGATCGATATCGCCTCTATCCAGACCGCCCGCGAAAACCTGCGCGGCCAGGTGCTGAAGACCCCCTTTACCCTGTCGCGTACGCTGTCCGACATCTTCGGCGCCGAAATCTGGCTGAAATTCGAGAACCTGCAGTTCACCGCGTCGTTCAAGGAACGTGGCGCCTTGAACCGCATGCTGACCTTGTCCGACGAAGAGCGCGCCAAGGGCGTGATCGCGGTGTCGGCCGGCAATCATGCCCAAGGCGTGGCCTACCATGCGCAGCGCATGGGCGTGCCGGCCGTGATCGTGATGCCGCGCTTCACGCCGACGGTCAAGATCGCCAACACGCGCCGCTTCGGCGCCGAAGTGGTGCTGGCGGGCGACACCTTCGACGACGCCAAGGCCCATGGCTATGAGCTGGCGACATCGCGCGGCCTGATCATGATCCATCCGTATGACGACGAGGCCGTCATTTCGGGGCAGGGCACGGTGGCGCTGGAAATGCTGGAGGACCAGCCGCAACTGGACACGCTGGTCATCGCCATCGGCGGGGGAGGCCTGATTTCGGGGATCGCCACCGCGGCCAAGGCGCTCAAGCCCGGCATCGAGATCGTCGGCGTGCAGACCGAACGCTTTCCGTCCATGTACGCGGCGGTCAACGGCGTGTCCATGCCGCAGGGGCTGTACACCATCGCCGAGGGCATCGCCGTGAAATCCCCCGGCGCGCTGACGCAGCCGATCGTGAGCCAATTGGTCGACCGCATCGAACTGGTCTCCGAAAGCGATATAGAGCACGCCATCGTGGTGCTGCTGGAAATCGAGAAGACGGTGGTCGAAGGGGCGGGCGCGGCGGGTCTGGCCGCGCTGCTGCATGCGCAGAAAGACGGCAGCGACCGCTACAAGGGCAAGCGCATCGGGCTGGTGCTGACCGGCGGCAACATCGACCCGCTGATGCTGGGCGAGCTGATCGAGCGGGGCATGGTGCGGGCCGGGCGGCTGGCCCGCATCCGCGTGGACCTGCGCGACCTGCCGGGCGCGCTGGCGCACGCCACCAAGCTCATCGCCGACGCGCAGGCCAACATCACCGAGGTGCACCACCAGCGCGCATTCACCTCATTGCCGGTGCGCAATGTCGAAGTGGACTTCGTCCTGCAGACGCGCGGGCACGAGCATATCCAGGAAGTGATCGCGGTGCTGAACGCGGCGGGCTTCGCCGCCAGCAATCACGACCACTGAGGACGCCTCAGGCCGCGCCGGCCGGGGCGACGTCGCGCGCCAGCAGGTTCTTCAGGCCGTACAGCCGTTCCCGGTGCAGGGTCGCCGACAGCGGCTCGGGCTCGCGCCCCAGCGCGACGTAGTCGGCGGGCACCTGCGCCACCGCCTCGCGGATGCTGTCCGCGCGGGCCTGCCACCATTGCACCAGCATGCGGTCGGGGTTGTAGACGTCCAGCCCCTGGCGCCGCAATTCCGAGCGGTTGAAATCCTTCAGGTTCCAGGTCAGCACCTGCACCACGGGCGGCTGCTGCAGGCCGCAGCGGGCGCGGCGCGCCAGGCCGGCCGCGATCACGTGGAAGTCCTTGGGATCGCTGTAGCGCAAGGAGGCCTCGTAGACCTGCGTGTCCGTTTCGCGGGCGGCGGGAAAGCGCGCATTCATGTCGTCCCACATCTCGGTCATGACCTCGGACGGTATTTCCCAGATGCGCGACGCGTTGCGGCGCCATTCCTCGCCGATGCGGTCGGTCCAGACCGGCACGAACACGCCGGCCTCGGCCAGCCGGAGCAGCAGGCGGCGCAGGATGCCGGACATGAGGACGCAGGCGTCGAGGACGATGAAGGGCGGGGAGGCGTTCGGGATGGTCAAGGCTGTCGAGGCGTTCGGGGCGGTCGGGATAAGACCGCGACCGTGCAGTGTAAGCGCTCCCGCCGAAACGCCGGGCTTCAAGGCTGGACCGCCACCTCCAGGGCCCTTTCCAGCGATGCGCGGATCATCTCGCCGTGGCCGAACTGCGGGAAGGCTTCGTAGGTGGCGTCGGCGCCCGCCGCCTTCAGGCCCTGGGCCATTTCGCGCACCGCGGCGCGGGGATCCTCGCCCGCGGCCGGCTCCGCGCCGCCGGGCGGGGGGCGGCCGGGGTCGCGCGGCTTGGTACCCACCAGGACGGCCACCCGTTTGCCGGCGGCTTTGCGGGCGTCGAACTGCCGCCACTCCTCGACCAGCGCGCCGTCGTGCCACCAGGCCGAGGGGTCGCCGACGACGTAGCGGGCGAACGCCTGCGGCTGCGTAAACAGCACGTGCAGGGTGAATAGGCCGCCGTACGAATGCCCCCACAGGTATTCGCGGTCCGGGTCGATGGCGGCGCGCTCGCGCACCAGCGGCTTTACCTTGGCGCGGATGAACTCCAGGAAAACGTCGGCGCCGCCGCCGACGCGGCCGCGCACTACGGGGCCGGGCACGGGCTTGCCGTTCTCGAACACCGGCGGGGTGTAGTCGTAGGCCCGCGACACGACGTCGTTGCGCGTGGCCACGTCGTAGCCCAGCGCGACCAGTACCGGCGCGCGGCCCTGTCCCAGCTTGTCCAGGTCGGCCGGCGTCAACGTGGCCAGGGCGGCGTTGCCGTCCAGCATATAGAGCGCGGGGCTGCCGCCGGCCTCGGGTGCATTCCTGGGAATGGCGATCTGGATGCGGTAATGGCGCTTGCCGTCGTCCGAATCCAGCCTGTGCGTCTCGAACCGGTAGACCGCCGAGGGGCGGTCGGCCACGGTTTCTCCCAGCGGCTGCATGCCGGGGCGCACCGGCGAGTCGGGCGCCGCCGTCTGCGCCTGCGCCGCCGCGGCCAGGATGCACGCCAGCACGGCGGCGGAAATCGGGCGCGAAATCTTGTGTGTCATGGGGTCTACCAGGTGTAGTTCAGGTTCGCCGAAATATTGCGCCGGGCGCCGTAGTAGCAACTGGCGTTGCCCGAGCAGCTTGCCAGGTATTCCTTGTCGGTCAGGTTGCTGGCATTGAGGGAGAATTTCAGGCCCTTCAGGCTGGGATCGACCGCGCCCAGATCGTAGCGTATGGCCGCGTCGATCAGGTTCGCCGAGGGGCTGCGGTAATCGTTGGCGGTATCGCCGTAGCTGCTGCCGGTATGGCGCACGCCGGCCCCGATGCTCAGGCCGGGCGCGATATCCAGCGGCAGGCGGTAGTCCACCCACAGGTTGTAGCTGTGGCGCGGCACGCGCGGCAGTTCATTGCCCCGCTCCGTGCCGTTGCTCTTGGTGACTTCGCTGCGCATCAGCGTCGCCGAAGCCACCACGGTAATGCTGTCGGTCAGCGCGAAATTACCTTCCAGCTCCAGGCCGCGGACGCGGCCTTCACCGGTCTGGACCTGGCATTGGCTGCCGTTGCACAGGTGCGTGGGGTCCGGGTCCGGCGTGGTGATGTTCTGCTGTGTGATTTCATACGCCGAGAACGTAATCATGCTGCGCGAACCCGGCGGCTGGTACTTGATGCCGACCTCGGCCTGCTTGCCTTCGGTCGGCTTGAAGGGCTGGTCTTCGAAGCCGGCGCCGTTGACCGGCTCGAACGAGGTGGCATAGCTGGCATAGGGCGCCAGGCCGTTCTCGAACAGATAGACCGCGCCGGCGCGCCACGTGGTGGCTTCGTCGTCATAGCGCGTCTTGGCGCCCGTGGCGCGCACCAGCGAATTATCCCGCGACCAGTCGTGGCGCACGCCCAGCGTGGCGGCCCATTGTCCCCAGCGGATCTGGTCCTGCGCATAGACGCCGGTCTGTTCGCTGTCGCTGCGCCGGCTGGGCGCCATGGCGCCCATCACGACCGGGCCGCCGTAGACCGGGTCGAATACGTCGAGCGGGGGCGCGGTGCCGGAAGCTTGCGCCACGCGGATCGTCTGGGTGCGGTAGTCCAGGCCGGTGAGCAGGGTGTGCGCGGTCTGGCCCAGGCCGAAATCGAACTGCGCGTTATTGTCGACCGTGAAGCCTTCCGAGCGGATCTCGTTACTGGACGCAGTGCGCCGCAGGGTGCGGCCGTCGGCCTGCAGATCGCCCTGCCGCGAGACCCCGTCGTTGTCGGTGTCCACGCGCATGTAGCGCAGTTTCTGGCCGAGTTTCACATGGTCGGTCAGGGCGTGGCTGAATTCATAGCCGATGGCGTACTGCGTGCGGTCGTAGCGGTTGAAGCCGGGCTCGCCCAGGAATCGGTCGGAACCGAAACGGCCATAGGCCGTTCCGTAGTACGTGCCGTGCGAAGGCAGGAACTGGTAGGTGCTGCCGCCGCGGTCCTGCTGATAGTTGGCCAGCAGCGTCAGCGAGGTGCGGGCCGACGGCCGCCACGTCAGGCTGGGCGCCAGCATCACGCGGTTGAGTTCGACGTAATCGACCTGGGTGTCGCTGTGGTAGGCGGTCCCGACCACGCGGTACAGCCATTCGCCCGAGGCATCGACCGGCCCGCTGACGTCGGCGTTCAGGCGCGCCAGGCCATAGTTGTCGGTGCCCACCCCGATCTCGCCGCGCGCGTAATCGGTGGGCCGTTTGCTCACCACGTTGATAAGCCCGCCCGGCGCGATCTGGCCGTACAGCACCGACGACGGACCGCGCAGCACTTCGACGCGATCCAGGCCGAAACCGTCGAACTGGGTGGCCGAGGCGGTGGCGCCGCTGCTGCTGCCGGGCGGACGCAGGCCGTCGAGGTAGAGGTTGTTGGCGAAGCTGCCGGTGCGGAAGCCGCGCACGGAAATCTCGTCGACGCGGCTGTCCACGCCATACGAGCCCACCGAAACGCCGGCGCTGTAGCGCAGGGCTTCGGCGGTGGTCTTGGCGCCGATCATGTCCATCAGGTCGCGGTTGACCACCGATACCGATTGCGCGGTTTCGATGATGGGCGTGTCGGTCTTGGTGCCCACGCTGCTGTCCAGGGCGAGCGGGCCGATGTCGCCGGCGCCCAGTCCGGTCACCGTCACCGCGGGCAGCATGGCCGCGCCTTCCCCGACAGGCTCGGGCGCGCGCTCGATGCGGTATCCCTCGCCATTGGCGTTGGGCACCGCCCGCAGGCCGCTGCCTTGCAGCAATTGCCGCAGCGCCTGCGTCACCGATCCCTGCAGATGCACGGCGGGTGCCTGCTTGCCCGCCGTGAGCGGCGGCGCGCTGATGATGGTCACGCGGGCGGCCTGGCCCAGCCGCAAAATCGCGTCTTGCAGGGACAGCGCCGGCAGGGCGATATCCACCGCGGCGCTTTCGGCCGCGGATACCGGGGGCGCCGCGGTCAGCGCGGCGGCGCACAGAAGCAGGCAAAGCGTGGCGGGCTTGAAGCGGCGGACCTGGCCGTCATGGGAGATTCGTTGGGACATCGGTATGGGTTCTTGGGTTGGGGCCCGCGCAGCGGGCTTCAACCTATCCAAACGAGCGGGGGCCGCGAACCTGCCGGATATTTACATATTGTTTCAATATCAGGCCGATTCGACGCGGACCCAGTAGCGCGTGCGGTACTGGATCCGCAGGCCCAGCGTGGCGGCCAGCGCTTCCAGGACCTGGTCCGTGTCCTTCAGCCGGAAACTGCCGTTCACGCGCAGGGCGGCCGCGCGATCGTCGCACTGGATCAGGCCCGGCCGGTAGCGCGCCAATTCCGCCAGAAATGCGTCCAGGGGCATGTCGTCGGCGATCAGCATGCCTTGCACCCAGGCGAACTCGCGCCCGGCCCATCCCGCGACCTCCGCGATCTGGTGGGCCGAGAAGCGGCGGACGTCGCCCGCGCGCAGTTCTTGGTTGAGGTCGCCGCGCGTGGCGATGGCGGCCTGCCCCGCTTCGAGCGCCACGCGGGTCTGCGGGCCTTGCGCGCGCACCACCAGGCGGGCGCGCGTGGGCACGATGCAGCCTCCGCGGGTCAGGATCCGCACCGCCGGGTCCGCCGCGCGGGTGTCCAGCATGATCTCGCCGTCGCGCAGGGCGATGTCCAGGCGGCGTCCGTCGCGCGTCACGTCCAGGGCGGTGTCGGTATTCATCATCAGCGCGACGTCGTCATTCAGCGCCAGGCTGCGCTGTTCGCCGGTGGCGCTGCGGTAGGCCGCGAGCCAGCCCGCTTCTTGCGCCCGGCCGTAGAGCAGGGGGCCGCCCAATCCTATCCCGGCGCCGGCCACCAGCAGCTTGAGGGCGCGGCGGCGGCCATGCTGGAAGTCGATGGCCCCGAGCGCGGCGGCGGCGGCGCCGTTTGCGGGCACGGCCTCCTGGAGCAGCGCGAAGCGCTGCCAGACCGCCGCGTGCGAGGGGTCCGCCGCGTACCAGCGCTGCCAGGCCTCCCGCGTGGCGGCGCTGTCGTCCCGCTCCAGGCGCACCAGCCAGCCGGCCGCCTGGGCGACCGCGTCAGGCTTGCGCGGGTCAGGGCGTGTCGACATCGAGCGTGTGATAAAGACGTTGCCAGGCGTGGACCATGTCCTTTTGCACCACATTGACCGTGAGCTTCAGGCGGTCCGCGATCGCCTCGTAAGACAGGCCCTGTAGGCGCGCCAGCAGAAACACCCGGCGCATGCGCGGCGGCATGCGGTCTAGCACGGCGCATACGGCCAGCAGTTGCTGCGACACCTGGGCCAGCATTTCGGGCGACGGCGAGAGCGGCTCGGGCTGTTGCGCCAGCGCCGCCAGATAAGCGGCCTCCAGCGCGCGGCGCCGGTGGCAGTCGATCAGCAGGCGGCGGGCGATGGTGGCCAGATAGCCGCGGCTCCAGCCGCGTTGCTCCAGGTAGGTCTGGCGCAACAGGCGTTCAAAGGTGTCCTGCACCAGGTCCCAGGCGTCGGCCGGGTGTCCGCCCGCGTGGCGCCGCACCAGCGCGAACAGCCAGGCGTGATGCTCGCGGTACATCGATGCCACCGCGGTGCGATCGGCTGGCGCAGGAGTCGAGGGCGCTTCCACGTTGAAGAAAATGGTTTGCGAATAAGAATCAGACGCAATTCTAGCCGCCGCATGCCCGCATGGGAAGCGGGCGGAACGCGAGGAGGTTTGCGCGGACGCGCTGCAAAAGAAGAGAAAGCCGAGGCGCGCGCCATTGAGGCGGGCGGGTGGTGCCCGAGACCGGAATCGAACCGGTACGGCCGCGAGGCCGAGGGATTTTCTTACCACTTCGGCTTTCGCCGCCAGCGCGGGGGCGCCGTTCGTGGTCTGGAGCACGCCTTCACCGTAGCCTTGCGGCCTTAGGTGCCCGCCGTCTGCTCTCTACACCTTCCCGGGCTTTTCGGCCTGGGCTTGGCTCGGCGTCGGCTCGGAACGGGTCCAGGGCATTCGCCGAGTTTGACGGGCTACACCTTTGGAGTTTCCTCCGAAGGGCTCAAATTAGTTCAAGTCCCTTGTGTCTACCAATTTCACCACTCGGGCGTTGCGCGGCCCCGGAAGGGCCGGCAGCGGCGTGACTATACCATCCCGCCGGGACCGCCGGTCACGACACGAAACGCACGGGCGGGCGGGGCCGTTCGTCCACGGTCAGCGAGAAGATGTCCGGGCGGGAGTAGTGTCCCACCACGTCGAAATCGTAGCGCGCGCGCACCAGTTCGTCCGTGTCCACCTGGGCGGTCAGCAGGCCGGCCTTGCCGCGCAGCGGGCCGGCCAGCACGTCGCCCATCGGGCCGACGATGACCGATCCACCGTTGATCAGCGGCCGGGCGGCGTCCCAGCCGGGCACGTCCACGCCCAGGTCGGCGGGCGAGGGCTGCACCTGGCAGGCGCTGACGACGAAGCAGCGGCCTTCGTGGGCGATGTGGCGCATCGAGCATTGCCAGATGTCGCGTTCGTCCACCGTGGGCGCGCACCAGATCTCGACGCCCTTGGCGTACATGGCCGTGCGCAGCAGCGGCATGTGGTTTTCCCAGCAGATGGCGCCGCCGATGCGGCCGGCCGCCGCGTCGATGACGGGCAGGGTCGAGCCGTCGCCCTGGCCCCAGATCAGGCGTTCCGTGCCGGTCGGCATGAGCTTGCGGTGCTTGGCGGCCAGTCCGGCCGCGGGTTCGAAGAAGAGGGCCGTGCAGTACAGCGTGTTGCCGCCGCGTTCGATCGCGCCCACGACCAGGCTGGCGCCGGTGCGCTGCGACAGCCCGGCCAGCGCTTCCGTCTCCGGGCCGGGCACGTCGATCGCGTTCTCGTAATAGCGGGCGTAGGCTTCCCGGCCTTCGGGCAGGCGGTAGCCCAGGCGGGTGCCGAAGATCTCGCCCTTGGGGTAGCCGCCCAGAAGCGCTTCGGGCATGACGACGAGCGAGGCGCCGGAGGCGGCGATCTCGCTTTCGTAGGCCAGTATGTTCTCCAGGGTCCGGCCCTTGCCTTCCGGAGAGGAGCCGATCTGCAGCGCGGCGATGGTTTTGGTGGTCATGGCCAGGTCTCGGTGCGTGGGGGAGGAATGCCGATGCGTCCTAGTGTCCGGCGGGCTCTAAAATCAATCAATCCCGCCCAGAGATAAATGATATGAACAAGATTGATATCGAGTCGACGGACCTGAACCTGTTGAAGGTCTTCGAGGCGATCTACGACGAGGGCGGCGCCGGCCGCGCGGCGTTGCGGCTGGGCGTGACGCAGTCGGCCGTCAGCGCGGCGCTGGGCCGCTTGCGCGCGCTGTACGGAGACGCCCTGTTCACCCGCACCGGGCGGGGACTGGCGCCCAGTCTGCGCGCGCGCGAACTGCGGCCCGTCATCGGCGAGGCGCTGGACAAATGCCGGCAGAGCCTGGCGCTGGCGCGGCCAGGCGCAACGGACTTCGCGGGCAGGTCGGTGACGCTGGGCCTGTCGGACGATTTCGAGATCGCGCTGGGACGGGACGCGATCCGGGCGGTCGCGCAAAGCGCGCCTGGCCTGCGCATCATCTTCCGACAGACCCACAGCCGGCTGGCCGCGGACATGCTCATGGCGCGGGAGGCCGACCTGGTGATCGCCTCGGGCGGCCTTGCCGCCCATGCCCTGCAGCGCGTGACGGTCGGGCAGGGCGGCTATGCCTGCCTGGTGGATCCCGCGAGCCTGGCGCCCGGCCAGGCGGCCCTGTCGGTGGAGGAATTCATCCGCCGCCAGCACGTCCTCGTATCCTCGGGCGGCTTCATCGGCGTGGTGGACGAGGTGCTGCACGGCCTGGGGCTGGCGCGCCGGGTGCGGGCTTCGACCACGCATTTCTCCGCCCTGGCTTTCCTGCTGCGCGGCGGCGATTCCGTCTCGACCCTGCCGGCGCATGCGGCGCGCGGCCTGGCCGCGGCGGCGGGCCTGCGCATGCTGCCCTGCCCGGTCGCCATGCCGGGCTACGCCATCGAAATGGGATGGCGGGCGGACGCGCTGCGCGACGAGGCGGTGGCGGCGGTCAGGCGCTGCGTGCTGGGCTTGCTGGAAGGTTTCGACTGGACCGATTGCGCACCGCCGCCAGGCGCGGGACACTTGCGGCCATGAAGCCCGCCCAGCCCGTTTCCCTGCCGCGCGATATCGACCTGGTGTCGCTGCGCCTGTTCCTGTCCGCCCTGGAAGAGGGCAGCCTGGCGCGGGCCGCCGCGCGCGAGAACATCGTGCCGTCCGCAGTCAGCAAGCGCATGTCGGAAATGGAGGAGGCGTTCGGGGTGCTGCTGCTGGACCGCGGCGTCAAGGGCGTGCAGCCCACGCCCGCCGGCACCGCGCTGGCCGCGCACGTGCGCCGGCTGCTGCAGGACATGGAGCGCATGCATCGGGAAATGGCGGGATACGCCACCGGCGTGCGCGGACGCGTCAGGCTGGCGGTCAGCGTCGCAGCCCTGTCGGGCGATTTGCCGGAGCGGATCCAGTCCTTCCGGCGCGCCCATCCCCAGATCGACATCCTGTTGCAGGAGGACACCACGCAGGCCGCTTTCCGCGCCGTGCTGGAAGGGCAGGCGGACGTGGCGGCGGGGTCGGACTTCGGCCACGACGGCTTGCAGGTGTATCCCTGCGGCCATTGCGAGCTGGCGGCCGTGGTGCCGGACCAGCACTTGCTGGCCGAGCGCGAGACGCTGGACTATGCGCAACTGCTGCCTTTCGAGCTGGTCGAGCTGAACCGCGACAACGGCATCAGCAGCGTCTTCGAGCAGGCGGCCCAGGCCGCGGGCGTGACGCGGCGCATCAGCGCGCGGGTCAGCGCGCACGAAACCATCTGCACGCTGGTCGCGCGGGGAATGGGCGTGGCCGTGGTGCCGCTGTACCTGAAGGCCCGCTATGCGCACCTGGACATCCGCTTCATCCGCCTGACCGGCCCGTGGTCCAGCACGCCCATCTGCATTGCCGTGCGGGATCCGGACGCGCTGGCGCCCGCGGCGCGCACCCTGCTGGCGCACCTGGGCGTGCTGCCCTAGGGCTAACCCGGACGTTCCGAAACGAGAATACCCCGGTGCTGAAAGACCGCTACCCGCGATGCCGCGGCGGCGGCGATCATGGGCGCATTCCGGCAGCGGCAAGCCCGGTCTTCCACTTGCCCGCGCCGATCCATCCATCCGGCAGGCAAGAGGAAACACCGATGAGCGCAGTACCGGCTTCACCCTTCATGGACAGCAGCGAACTGCCCTTGCGCGGCATCAAGGTGCTGGAACTGTCCCACATGATCATGGGGCCGGCGGCGGGCCTGTCGCTGGCCGACCTGGGCGCCGAGGTCATCAAGGTGGAACCCATCGAGGGCGACCGCACGCGCCGGCTGAAGGGCTCGGGCAGCGGCTACTTCCCCGTCTTCAACCGCAACAAGCAAAGCCTGGCCATCGACCTGAAGGCGCCGGAAGGGCAGGCCGCGGTGCGCCAGTTGGCCCTGCGGGCCGACATGCTGGTGGAGAACTTCCGCGACGGCAGCCTGGCGCAGTACGGCCTGGATTACGAATCGCTGTCCGCCGAGAATCCGGGGCTGATCTATGTGTCGCTCAAGGGGTTCCTGTCCGGTCCCTACAAGCACCGCACCGCGCTCGACGAAGTGGTGCAGATGATGGGCGGGCTGGCCTACATCAACGGCGGCGAGGACACGCCGCAGCGGGTGGCGGCGTCGGTCAACGACATCCTCGGCGGAACCTTCGGGGTGGTGGGCGCGCTGGCGGCCCTGCACGACCGCCACGCCACGGGGCGCGGCCGGCACGTGCGCTCCGGCCTGTTCGAGAACAACCTGCTGCTGGTCGCGCAGTTCGTCGCCCAGTACCAACTGACCGGCGCCGCGCCCAAGCCCATGGGCTCGGAGCGCAGGCCGCCTTGGGGCGTGTACGACATCTTCGAGACGGCGGACGGCCGGGTGTTCGTCGCCGTCGTCGGCGACGCGCAATGGCGCAATTTCGCCCAGAAGTTCCTGCCGCCCGAATGGGCCGCCGATCCGCGGCTGGCCACCGCCGTCGATCGCGAGGCCGCCCGGCCCTGGCTGGTGCCGGGCGTGGGCGAGATCCTCAAGACCTGGAAGACCGACGAACTGTGCGCGGCGCTGGAAGCCGCCAACCTGTCGTACGGGCCCATCCGCCAGCCGCACGACCTGCTGGACGATGCTCATCTGAACGCGGGCGGCGCGCTCCTGAAGACCCGGCTGCCGGACGGCGGCGAGATCGACGCGGCCGCGCTGCCCATCGAGTTCGACGGCCGCAAGGCCGGCAAGCGTTCCGACCCGCCCGCGCAGGGCGGCGATACGCAGGCCATCCTGCGCGGCCTGGGCTGGGATGCCGCGCGCATCGACGCCCTGCGCGCGGCGGGAGTCATTGCATGACCGGGCGCTAGCGCCCGACCCCTGTCGAGGCGGCATCAGACCGCCAAGACGTCCATCAAAGAGGAGACAACCCGAGATGATCCGCAAACTTCTGGCGGTGGCGGCCCTGGCCGCCGCTTGCACGGCGCACGCGCAGGACTACCCCAGCAAACCCATCCGCATCATCATTCCGTCCACCCCGGGCGGAGGCACCGACTACATCGGCCGCCTGATGAGCACCAAGCTGCATGAACTTAACGGCTGGTCCGTCATCCCGGAGAACAAGCCCGGCGCGGGCACGGCGCTGGGCCTGGCCGAGGCGGCGCGCTCGCCTGCCGAGGGCTACGACCTGGTGATCGGGCAGTCCGACAACGTCACGCTGATTCCGCTCCTGATGAAGGTGTCGTACGACCCGGTCAAGGACCTGGCGCCCGTGGCGCTGGTGGCCACCACGCCCATGGTGCTGCTGGTGGCCGACGGTTCGCCGTACAAGACGCTGCCCGAAGTGATCGAGGCCGCCAAGAAGGAACCCAACAAGATCTCCTACGGCACGTCGGGAACCGGGGGCGGCGTGCACATCGCCATGGAAATGCTGCAACACGAGGCCGGCTTCAAGATGCAGCACGTGCCGTACAAGGGATCGGCCCCCGCGCTGGCCGACCTGATGGGCGGGCACCTGCAGTTCGCGGGCTCGTCGATCTCGTCGGCGGCGATGCTGATCAAGTCCGGCAAGGTGCGCGCGCTGGCGGTGACCTCGCCCAAGCGCAATCCCGCGCTGCCGGACGTGCCCACCGTCGCGGAGCTGGGCTACAAGGATTTCAGCGTGGTCACCTACTACGGCGTGCTGGCTCCGGCCAAGACGCCGGCCGCCGTCGTCTCGCGCCTGAACGGCGACTTCAACAAATTGCTGGCGCGCAAGGACGTGCAGGAAGCGCTGGCGTCGCAGGGACTGGAAACCGATCCGGTCTCCACGGAACAGTTCGCCGCGCTGATCCAGTCGGACATCGGCAAGGCGCGCCAGACGATCCAGAGCGCGGGCATCGTGGTGCAGCAATAGCCCCGGCGCAGACCACAGGACACAGCCATGAACCAGGAAGTGAGGCTTTGCGAGGTCGGCCCGCGCGACGGGCTGCAGATGGCCAAGGGCATGATGCCCGCCGCCGACAAGCTGCGCTGGATACGGCAGTTGGCCGACGCCGGCCTGCGCGAGATCGAGGTGGGCAGCTTCGTGTCGCCGCGGCTGGTGCCGCAGATGGCCGATACCGGCGCCATCCTGCCCGAAGTCCTGAAGATGGACGGCCTGACCGTCTGCGCGCTGGCCTGCAACCTCAAGGGCGCCATCGCCGCCCACGAGGCGGGCGCGCACGTGCTGTCGTTCCCGGTCTCGGTCAGCGACACGCACAGCCGCGCCAACGTGGGCAAGGGAACCGACGCGCAACTGGAGGTGCTGGCGTCCATCGTCGATTGGGCGCAGTCGCAGGCCCGGCCCATGCGCATCGACGCGGCCGTGGCCACGGCCTTCGGCTGTTCGATGGAAGGCGCGGTGCCGGTGCGGCGGGTGGCGCAGGTGGCCGCCGCCGCCGCGCGGGCGGGGGCGGACGAAATCGCGCTGGCCGACACCGTGGGCTACGCCTATCCCTCGCAGGTCCGCGACGCGGTGCGCGCCACGCAGGACGCCGTGGGCGAGCGGCTGGCCAAGCTGCACCTGCATGACACGATGGGCCTGGGCCTGGCCAATGCGCTGGCGGGCCTGGACGAGGGCATCCGCGGTTTCGACGCCTGCCTGGGCGGGCTGGGCGGCTGCCCCTTCGCGCCGGGCGCGTCGGGCAACATCGTTACCGAGGATCTCGTGTTCATGCTGGAAAGCATGGGGTACCGCACGGGTGTCGACCTGCCCAGGCTGCTGGCCGCGCGCGCCTTGCTGGCCAGCGCGCTGCCGCGGGAAAGCCTGCGCAGCGGCGTGGCCGCCGCGGGCATTCCCAGGACCTTCCGGGCCTAGCCGGCTTCAGCGGTACACCAGCACCGGCAGCGTGGAGTGCGCCAGCACCTTTTGCGTCTGGCTGCCCAGCAGCATGGCCGCCATGGCGCCATGGCCCCGCGACGACATGGCGATCATGTCGCAGCCCTGGGTCATGGCCAGGTCGATGATGGCCTGGTAGGGGTTGCTGCTTTCCCGCATTTCCGTCGTGCACTCCACGCCCGCGGCCTTTGCGCGGGCCGCCGCCTCGGACAGGTATGACTGCGCCAGATCCCGGGCGTGGCGTTCATATTCCGAGCGCACGCCTTCAAGCTGCACGCTTTCCATTGAAATCGTCTGGAAGGGGCTGTAGACCGTCAGCACCGTGACGCTGGCGCCCAGCGCGCGGGCAAGGCCCAGGCCTTGTTCCAGGCCGGCGGCGGCCAGGGCGGATCCATCGATGGGGATAAGGATGTGCTTGTACATGACGACCTCCTGAGGGTGAAGAGGACGGCGCGAGCCCGCCGGCCTCCAAGGAGCGTGAACAGCAACCGCTTCGCCCATACTACCCCTTGCCGCGGCAATTTGCGCGGCTTCAGCCTACTTTTCGTTCCTCGTCCGCCCAGTGCGCGTCCCGCAGTTGTTTGCGCGCCAGCTTGCCGTTGGCGTTTTTCGGCAGTTCGGCCACCAGTTCGATGCTGCGGGGCTTTTTGAAATCCGCCAGGTGCTTGCGGCAGTGCTCGATCAGGTCGGCCTGCGTGGCGGTTTCGCCCGGTTTGAGCACCAGCATCGCCTTGACGGTCTCGCCCCACAGCTTGTCGGGCACGCCGAAGACGCAGGCTTCGTACACGGCCGGATGCTGATACAGGGCTTGCTCGACTTCGGTCGGATAGATGTTGAACCCGCCCGATATGATCATGTCCTTCTTGCGGTCCACGACATAGAGGAAGCCCTCGTCGTCCATCCGCGCCAGGTCGCCCGTATGCAGCCTGCCGCCGCGCAGGGCCTGCGCGGACAGCTCGGGCTCTCGCCAGTATCCGGCAAAGACGTCGGGGCCGCTGACGGTGATTTCGCCGACCTCGCCCGCCGCGGCTTCCTGGCCGTCGTCGCCCAGCAGGCGCACCTCGCTTTCGCCGAACGGGCGGCCGCAGGACAGCAGCCGTTCCGGGTGGCGCGACAGGGCTTCGGCATGGTCCAGGGCGCTCAGCAGCACCAGGCCGCCCGTGGTTTCGCCCGCGCCATAGCCCTGGCTCAGCTTGGGCCCCAGCGCTTCCCAGGCTTCCCGGATGCGTGCCGGCGCCATCGGCGCGCCGCCATACGAGATCTGCCGCAGCGCGCTCAGGTCGTGCTGGTGCAGCCGCGGGTGCGCGATCAGCATATTGACCATCGTGGGCACCATGAAGCTGAAGGCGGCGCGGTGCCGTGCCGCGGATGCGAGGAAGCTTTCCGGTTCAAAGCGGTCATGCAGCAGGATCGTGCCGCCCTGGAACAGGAACGGCTGCATGAACATGCCGCTGGCGTGCGTAATTGGCCCGGCCAGCGCCAGCACTTCGCCGGGGTTGGCGCGCATGCGGCCCATCACGACCTTGCGCAGCGAGGCCAGGCGGTTGCCGACTGTCTGCATGGCGGCCTTGAGCTTGCCCGTCGATCCGGACGTAAAGTGCAGCACGGCCAGATCGTCGGCCTGCATCGGGACGTCCGGATTGCGGTCCGCGGCCGCTTCCAGCAGCCGCTCGTACGATAGCCAGCCCCCGATGTCGCGGGCCCCCGTCACCAGTCTGTGCCGCACGCCCTCCAGCGCGTCCAGGATCGATTCCGCCCCTTCCACATGGGCCGGGTCCACGATGAACGCCGAGGCCTGGGCATTGTTGACCGAGTCCAGCGCTTCCTGGTTGGACAGGCGCGCATTCAGCGCCACCTTGACCAGCCCGGCCTTGTAGAGCGCGCATTCCAGTTCGATGAGTTCCGGACAATTCCAGGCCAGAATGGCAACCCGGTCGCCCTTTTTCAGCCCCAGCCCCAGCAGCGCGTTGGCCAGGCGGTTGGAGCGGGTCTCCAGTTGTCCGAAACTCAGCGTCCGGTCGCCAAAAATGACGGCGGGGCGGTCGCGCCAATAGCGGGCGTTGCGGGTGGTGTATCGGCCTTGGTTCATGAGGTATCCGTGTCAGGGGTTTGCGTGCCGCTATCCTGCGGGGCCGGCGGCCGCAAGCGGATAACGGAGACGCGAATCCTCATGCCGCCCCGTTATCGCGACGGCGCGATTCCCGGGCGTTATGGAATTCGCCCGATACGGCATCATGTTCCGGCGGCCCGCGGGTTACCTCTATGCGAAAGCGGGCCCGCGCCGGGCCACGCCTTGTACAAGAACAGGAGACAAAGTGGATAAGCGAAATTCCCGCCTCTGGGGCAGGGCGGTCCGTTGCCTGGCGTCGGCCAGCCTGGGCTTGGCGGCCGTCCTGGCCGCCGCGCCCGCGCAGGCCTCCGGCGCGGCGGCGTCCGGCTACCCCGACAAACCCATACGCCTCATCGTTCCGTTCTCGGCGGGCGGCCAGTTCGACTACATCGCCCGGCTGGTCGCCGTGCCGCTGGGCAAGGAACTGGGCCAGAGCATCATTGTCGAGAACGTGGGCGGGGGCGGCGGCAACCTGGGCGGCGCCAAGGTCGCCAACGCGCCCGCCGACGGCTACACCCTGCTGGAGTACGGCGGCAACTTCGCGATCGCCAAGCACCTCACGCCCAATCTGTCGTTCGACCCGATCGCGGACCTGGCGCCGGTGTCCGGGCTGAGCATCGCGCCCCACGTGGTCCTGGTCAGCAGCGCCCTGCCGGTGAAGACCTTCGCGGAACTGCTTGCCTACGCCAAGGCCCATCCCGGCAAGCTGAGCTACGGCAGCCCGGGCGTCGGCTCTTCCATGCACCTGACGTTCGAGACGATCAAGCAGCATTTCGGCCTGGACGCCATCCATGTGCCTTATCGGGGCGGCAGCAACGCGCTCAATGATCTGGCCGGCGGACAGATCGACATGGGCATCGTGGCGGTGGCGCCCGCCATGCCTTTCCTCGCGTCTGGGAAAATCCGCGCGCTGGCAGTCACCAGCGCCAGGCGCGCCGTGTCCCTGCCGGACGTGCCCTCGGTGGCCGAGCTGGGCTACCCCGGGTTCGACAGCGGCAGTTGGGCGGGAATCGCCGTGCCGAAGAATACGCCGCGCGGCATCGTGGACAAGCTGGCGGCCGCCGTCGGCCGCGCCATGCAGGACCCCCAGGTGCTGCGGGCGCTGGAGTCGCAGTCGTTCACGCCCATCAGCGGCACGCCGGAGCAACTGCGCGCGCTCATCGATGAAGAGTCCGCCCGCTATGGGCCGCTGATCGAGAAACTGGGACTGCATGCGGACTAGGCCGGCCCGCGCGCGGGCATGCGCGCGCTACGCCGCGGCCCTGGCCCGGGCGTGCTCGCGCAGGATCTCCAGCAGCCGCTGCGTCAGCGGCGACTGGTAGCTGTTGCGCCGCGTCAGCACGCCGATCTGGCGGTGCCAGGTCATTTCGTCCAGGGGCAGGACGCTCAGGCCCTGGCCGGCGTGCGCCGACAGGGTGATCTCGCTCACCAGGGTCAGGAGGTCCGTGCTGTGCAGGATGCCCAGCAAGCCCGACACCGACGCGTTGGACTCGATCATCACATTGGGCGGGGGCGAGCCGTGCTGTTCGAATTTGGCTTCCAGCCAGCGTCGCGACGCGGTTTGCGGGCCCGGCAGCATCCACTGGTAGGCCATCAGGTCGGCAAAGCGGATCTTGCGGCGGTCCAGCAAAGGATGCCCGGGACGAGCGGCGACGAAGAGCTTGTCGGAGAACAAGGGTTCCCGGTCGAATTCGCCGGCGGTCGCGGACTCGAACAACGAACTGATGGCGAAGTCCACGTCCCCCTGGCGCAGGGCGGGAATCAAGGCGTCGTTCAGGCTGACCATGACCTGGACCTTGGCCGCCGGCCGTTGCGCCAGCAGTTCGATGCAGGCCGGGTTGAAGAACGGCTCGGCCAGCAGCGGCGTGACGCCGACGCGCAGCAAGCCGATGCTGCCCCGGTGCAGGTCGCCGGCTTCCTGCATCGCGTCATCGAGTTCGCGCCTTGCCTGTACCGAGCGCTGATAGAAGGCCCGCCCCGGCACCGTCAGCTCCATGCCCTTGGGCGTGCGGACGAAGAACTGCAGCTTCAGCTCTTCTTCCAGCCGGCGTATGCCTTTGGTCAGCGCGGGCTGGCTGACGCCGATGCCGTCGGCGGCCCGGCCCACGTGCCCCAGCCGGGCGACAGCCAGAAAGTAGTCCAGGTCTTCCAGTCTCATGATTCCGCCCGGTTATCAAAAACGAAGAAAAGATAATCACGAGGATGCCTGGCGCTGTCAAGCTTGGAACGACTGAGAGGAGACGACATGCCCCAAGACACAAGCCCGGCGCTGGCCGGTCTGCGCGCCCGGTTGCAGCAATATTTGCAGGACGAACTCATTCCGCTCGAGCAGTCGCTGGGGCTGGGGTACGAAGACAAGTTCGCGCGCGATTTGGTGAAATCCGTGTGGAAGCGATGCCGCGAGCTGGGGTTCTATGGCGCCCAGCTCCCCCGCGAGATCGGGGGGCAGGGGCTGTCCTACCGGGACCTGTGCACGCTCAAGGACGACGTCGCCGCGTCCGGCGCGATCCTGTTCCCCCATGTGCTGGGAGACTGGGGCGGCCCTTCGCGCATCGGTAACCTGATCCAGTACGCCACGCCCTATCAGCGGGACCGCTACATCATGCCCGTGGTCAACGCCGAGCGCGGGGCCTGCTTCGCGATGACCGAGCCGCAGTCAGGTTCGGACGCCACCCGGCTGCAGACCGCGGCGGTGCCGGACGGCGACGACTACATCGTGACGGGCACCAAGCACTACATCACCGCCTCGATGTTCGCCGACTTCGCCATCACGATGTGCGTCACGGATCCCGCGCGGGGCGCCGACGGCATTTCGGCGATATTCATCGACCTGGACAGCCCCGGGGTGAGCCTGGTGCACGACTGCGTGCCGATGACCGGGCAGTACGTCGACGCGGACATCGTGTTCGACCGGGTCCGGGTGCCGAAGAAAAACCTGATCGGCCAGGAGGGGCAGGGCTTCAAGATCGCCATGAACCGCATCAGCGTGAACCGCCTGCTGCATTGTCCGACCATGATAGGCCTGGCGCGCCAGGCCTTCAGGCTGGCGGTGGACTATGCCAAACACCGCCAGCAATTCGGCGGCCCCATCAGCCGCTTCCAGGCCATCCAGCACATGCTGGCCGACATGGCGACCGCGCTCTATGCCTGCGAGCACATGGTGCTTGCCACGGCCGCGCGGGCCGACGCCGGCGAGGACGTGCGCGACGCCGCTTCGATGTGCAAGCTGTTCGTGTCGGAGCGCTGCTTCGAAATCGCCGACAAGGCCATGCAGATCCACGGCAACGTCGGCGTGACGAAGAACCATCCGGTGGAGTTCATCTTCCGGCGGCTGCGGCTGTACCGCATCGTCACCGGCACCAGCGAGATCCAGCGCAACACCATCGCCAAGGGGATACTCGCGTGAGCGCCGGCGCGGCGGGCTATCTGAGCGGCCTGACGGTGCTGGACCTGGGGCAATTGCATCCCGGCCCCTACACCGCCCTGCTGCTCGGCCAGTTGGGGGCGACGGTGATCAAGGTGGAAAAGCCGCAAGGCGACACCGCGCGCCAACTGGGGGCGGAGACCTTCGCCAAGTACAACCGCGGCAAGCAGTCCATCTGCCTGGACTTGAAGCGCGCCGAAGACCAGCGCATTTTCTTGCAGTTGGTCGAACGCTGCGACGTCGTGGTGGAGGGGTTCAGGCCCGGGGTCATGGCCAGGCTGGGCCTGGACTACGCGCGGCTGGCGCGCGCCAATCCGCGCGTCGTGCTGTGTTCCATTTCGGGCTTCGGCCAGACGGGGCCCTATGCGCAGCGTCCCGGCCATGACGTGAACTACATGGCCCTGGCGGGATACTGGGCGGTGCCGTCGCAGGTGCGCGACGTCATGGCGAGGCCCCGCCTGCGCCTGTCGGATTACTGCGCGGCCATGCATGCCGCGCTGGCCATCCTGGCCGCCGTGCAGGATGCGCGCGCCTCGGGCGCGGGCCAGCACCTGGACGTGTCGATCCACGACACGCTGATGGCGTGGATGGCGCCCGCCCTCCAGGCCATGAACGGCCCTGCCGGCGCCGCCATTGAGCACATGGCGCACGTCATGCCCGACAACGATGTCTTCGAGACGGCGGACGGCCGGCACCTTGCGCTCGGTATCCTGGAGGAAGCCTTCTGGCGCAACCTGTGCGCGGCGCTCGCGCCGTCCTGCCCCGGCCTGGCCGCCGCGCGCTATCGGACCCGGGCGGGGCGGATGCGGGAGAAGCGGGCCCTGAACGATCTCCTGCGCGCGCTGTTCAAGAGCCGCGGCCTGGCTCACTGGGAACGCGTCTTCGACGGGCACGATATTCCCTGGGCGCCCGTCCTGCGGCATGACGAGGTGTTCGAGGATCCGCATGTGCGGCACCGCGCGGTCACCTCCGATACGCCCGAGGGGCGCCTGGTCGGCTTCCCGGTGAAGTTCTCCAAGCCTTTGCCGCCTTCGGCATCCGGCGTCCCCGCCCTGGACCAGCACCGCGAGGAGATCCTGGCGCGCCTGCGGGCGGGGGGGCAGGCCGGGCCGCGATAGGCCGGGCCGCGCGGCCAGGCATGACGCGCCCCGGAAGCCGCCGGCCTACCAGCGGTACGCCAGCGTGCCGATCACACTGCGCCGCGGACCGTAGAACGCGCCATAGGAATAGGACGCGACGTAGACGCGGTCGGTCAGGTTGTTGGCATTGAGCGTGAACTGCCACGGCCCGGCGTCGTAGCTCATCATGGCATCCACGATCGTGTAGGACGGCACCTCGATCGCGGTGTTGAAAAGCCCCAGCGTGGACCCGATATAGCGCACCCCCGCGCCGATCCGCATCCGGGGCAAGCCCAGGGCGGCCAGCCGGTAGTCGCCCCACAGCGATACGGTATTGCGCGGCGTCATTCCCCGCCGCTGCCCCACCTCGGCCGGGTTGTTGCTGCGCGTGATTTCGGCATTGGTGTAGGCATAGGACGCAATGATGCGCCCGTGCGCGCCGACGGCGCTGCGCGCCTCCAGCTCGAAGCCGCGCGAACGCACTTCGCCGGTCTGGACCTGGAAATCCATCGGGAACAACGGATCCGGCGTCAGCACGTTCTTCTGCGTGAGCTGGTAGACCGAGGCGGAAATCAGCGTATCGCTGCCGGCCGGCTGGTAGCGCACCCCGGCCTCGTACTGCTCGCCGCGGGTGGGCTTGAAGGGCGACCCGCCGCGGTCGACGCCGCTGGTCGGTTCGAACGATTGGCTGAAGCTCACGAACGGCGCCAGGCCGTTGTCGGCCAGATAGACCAGGCCCGCGCGGCCGGTGAAGGCCTCGCTGTCCGTCTTTTGCTTCGCGTCGAAGAAGATTGCGTTGGTGCGTTCGCTGGACCAGTCGTAGCGTCCGCCCAGCAGCAGGACCCACTTGTCGGCGATCTTCACCTGATCCTGCAGGTACACCCCGAAGCGGTCGTCGCTGGAAGTGGAGCTGTTGAGCGCCGGCACGCGGACGCCGGGCTCGGCTCCGTAGACCGGGTGGTACAGGTCCAGCGGCGCCAGCGTGCGGTTGTAGCGCTCGGAGCGATGGCGCCGGTGCGCATAGTCCACCCCCGCCAGCAGCGTATGGGCGAGCGGCCCGGTCAGCCCCTTGAACTGGAGCTGAGTATCGACCACGAAGTTGTCGGAATGGTCCACGCGGTCCTGCGCGCCGCGATCGATCACGGTGTCGCCGGTGCCCGGCACGAAGCCTCCCAGGTTGACGGACGGCAGTTCGTTGCGGGACGAGAAGTAGCGCAGGTTCTGCCGCACCGTCACCGCGTCGTTGAACGCGTGTTCGAAGCGATAGCCGATGTCGTAGAACCGGGTCTCCGACTTGTCGTAGCCGGGTTCGCCGGTGAAGCGCCGCGTGGGGATCCTGCCCTGGGACGAGTCTTCCAGCGTGCCGATTGCCGGCAGGCCGTAGACGTAGGCCGTGCGGGTCCGCTGGTAGGTGCCCAGGAACGTCATCGACGTGGCGGCCGAAGGCTGCCAGCGCAGCGCCGGCGCGATGTACGTGCGATTGTCCGGAACGTAGTCCACCATCGTGTCGCTGTCCCGCGCGAGGGCGGTGAGCCGGTAGGTCCAGGTGCCGTCCTCGGTCAGCTTGCCGCCGTGGTCCGTGGCGAGTTCGTAGCGCGAATGGTTGCCGAGCGACGTGCGCAGCTCGTGCAGCGGCTCCGCGGTGGGCAGCTTGCTGGTCACGTTGACCAGCCCGCCCGGCGAGGCCTGGCCATACAGCACCGATGCCGCGCCGCGCAGCACCTCGACCCGTTCCATGCCGTAGGGCTCCTGCGTGCCGTCGTAGACGTTGCCCATGTACTTCATGCCGTCGCGGTAGATGCCGCCGTAGCCGGAAAGCTGGAACCCGCGCATGACGAAGCCGTCCGTGGTGCGGTCGTTGCCTTCCTGCGACAGGATGCCGGCGGTGTAGCGCAGCGCTTCGCCCAGGCTGGCCGCCCCGGTGTCCTCGATCTGCTCGCGGCTGACCACCGAAATGGACTGCGGCGTCTCGATCAGCGGCGTATCGGTCTTGGTGCCGGTGGCGCTGCGGCGCGCGACGTAGCCGCCCACGGGCCCCCATGCCGTCTCGGCGGCGCCGTGCACGGTCACCGCCGGCAAGGTCGTCGCGCCCTGCGGCTCCGGACGCAGCGTGTAGCTGCCGTCGGACCTGCGCTGCGGCGTCAGTCCGCTTCCTGCCAGCAAACGCCGCAATCCCTCTTCGAATGGATAGCTTCCGCTCAGGCCCGCCGTGTGCAGCCCTTGGGTCAACGCCGGATCGAACGACAGCAGCACGCCGGCGTTCGCGGCATAGGCCGCCAGCGCGGCGCCGAGCGGCCCCGGGGAGATGGCGACACTGGCCGAGCCCGCCGGCGCCTGGGAGTGTGCGGGCGCCGCGCCCGCCAGCGGCAGGGCGAACGCGATGGCGCAGCGCAGGGCGAGACGGGAGCGGCGCGCGCGCCGCGGAGGAATACGCGAGGACATGAAAGACACTCCAATCGTTGGTCTTGCCTTCATAGCCAGACGAAACGCGAAAAGTGCCAGTCGCTGTTACAAAAAAGCCGTGCCCGCGCGCTCCGCGGCATCCTGCGGCAGCACCGAGACCCAGTAGCGGGTGCGGTAGCGCAGGCGCAGCGGCAGCGTGTCGGCCACCGCAGCCAGCACCCGATCGGTGTCGGCCAGCGGGAAGGAACCGGAAATCGGCAGGCGGGCCACTTCGGGCGCGCAATCGATCCAGCCCGTGCGATAGCGTTGAAGCTCTTCGAGGAACTCCGCCAACGGCATGCCGTCCACCTGGAGCATGCCGCGCGACCAGGCCGAGGGATCGCCGGCCAGCGCCTCGGGCGAGGCCGCCCGCGCCGCGGAAAACTTCAGCCCGAACCCCGCGGGCACGACGCTGGCGCTGGATGCGCCCAGCGGCTGCACGCGCAGTTCGCCCTCCAGCACTTGCACCGAGGACGTGCGGTCGTCGTGCCGCGCCACGAAGCGGGCGCTCGACGTCGCGATGCGGCCTTCGCTCGTGCGAATCACGAAGGCACGAGGGTCGGGTTGGCGGTCCGGCACGGCATCGACCAGGATTTCCCCGGCGTGGAGGGCCACCAGGCGCTGCGTCCTGTCGAACAGCACGTCGATCGCCGTGCGGGTATTGAGCACGATGCGGGATTGGTCGGCCAGCACCAATTCGCGCCTGCCGCCGGCCGGCGTTTGATATTGAGCCGTCCAGGCTTGCCAGGGGGCTTCGCGCCAGGCCGACCAGCCCACCGCCCCCGCGCCCGCGAGCACGGCCAGCTTGGCCAGGGCCCGCCGGCGCGCGGGCGAGCGGGGACGAGCCAGCACGGGTAGCGCGCCTTCCGGCAGGGCCTCGAAGCGGCGGGTCAGCGCTTCGGTGCGCTGCCAGGCGCGCTCGTGTTCCGGGTCTGCCTTGCGCCAGGCCAGCCAGGCGGCCTGGTCGGCGTCGGTCATGGCGCCGGACGTCAGCCGCAGGAACCATTCGACGGCGCCGTCCAGCGCGCGCGGGTCGATGCGCGCGGCTTCCCTCGCGCTCACGCGGCAAGCTCCAGGCACTGGCGCAGGGCGCGGGCGATGTACTGCCGCACCGACCCGACCGACACATGCAGGCGGGCGGCGATCTCCGCATGGGTGAGGCCTTCGAGCTGGCACAGCAGGAAGGCCCGCCTGACGGCTGCCGGAAGCCCGTCGAGCAGCGTGTCGATTTCCTGAAGCGCTTCCAGCGCCAGCGCGCGCGCCTCGGGCGACGGCGCCGCGGAAGGGGGCAGGCGCGCCAGCGTTTCCAGGTAGGCGCGTTCCAGATCCTTGCGCTGCAAGTGATTCACCATCAGGCCGTGCGCCACCGTGGCCAGATAGGAGCGCGGCTCGTGGATGCCGGACAGCTCGCGGTGCGCCAGCACGCGCGCATAGGTATCGTGCACCAGGTCGGCCGCGTCGAAGGCGCAGCCCAGCTTCTTGCGCAGCCATCCCTGCAGCCAGCCGTGATGGTCGCGATAGAGCGCGTGCGCCAATTGCTGCGCGGTCGGATCGAGGGCGGTCATGGACGGGGCGGGCGGGCCGGAAAATTTGAGGATGAGAATTATTCTAGCTTCGGGCACGGCCGCATGCCAGCCTGGCGTGCGCTCTGGGGCGAAACGAGGCGCCCCCTGGCGGCGGCAGGCTGTCGGGGGCGCAAAAATAGAAGAAGATGGGCCGGGCGGCGCGCGATGGACAGTGCCGGCAGCCCAGGGAGATGGCGGCGATCGGCATGCCAATCCCGCAAGCCGTTGATTTTGTTCTTGTTCTGGCGGAAGCGGTGAGATTCGAACTCACGAACGGTTGCCCGTTGCCGGTTTTCAAGACCGGTGCAATCGACCACTCTGCCACGCTTCCGGGTACTGCCTTGACCGCGTATTGTCCGGCAATCCGGCCATCTGGCAAACAATCTGCCCGAAGCGGACGCGATCCGCAGCAAAGGGCGCAATAATAATCCATTTGCTGCAAAGGAGGCACGCGATGCACGCCGTAGAAATCTCTCGCCCTGGTGGCCCCGAGGTCCTGGTTCCCGTGGAGCGTCCCACGCCGGAAACCGGCGCGGGTGAAGTTCTGATCAAAGTGAGCGCCGCCGGGGTCAACCGCCCCGACGTGTTCCAGCGCAAGGGCAACTACGCCCCGCCGCGCGGCGCCTCGGACCTGCCGGGCCTGGAAGTGGCCGGCGAGATCGTCGGCGGCGACCTTGCCGGCAGCGGCTTCGCCGTGGGCGACAAGGTCTGCGCCCTGGTGGCGGGCGGCGGCTACGCGGAATACTGCGTAGCGCCCGCCGCGCAATGCCTGCCCCTACCCAAGGGCCTGTCCGACATCGAGGCCGCGGGCCTGCCGGAAACCTATTTCACCGTCTGGAGCAACGTGTTCGACCGCGGCCGCCTGTCCGAAGGCGAGGCCCTGCTGGTGCACGGCGGCGCCAGCGGCATCGGCACCACGGCGATCCAGCTAGCCCGCGCCATGGGCCACAAGGTCTACGCCACGGTCGGCAGCGACGACCGGGCGCGCGCCGTGGAAGCCCTGGGCGCCGAACGCGGCATCAACTACAAAACCCAGGACTTCGTGAAGGAAGTGCTGGATGCGACTGGCGGGCGCGGCGTGGACGTGATCCTGGACATGGTGGCCGGCGACTACATCGCCCGCGACATGCAGTGCCTGGCCGACGACGGCCGCATCGTCATCATCGCCCAGTTGGGCGGTTCGCACGCCAATGTGGACACGGCCCAGGTCATGCGCCGCCGCCTGACCATCACCGGCTCCACCTTGCGTCCCCGTCCGGTCGCCTTCAAGGGCGCCATCGCCCGCGCCCTGCGCGAGCACGCCTGGCCCTTGCTTGAAAAAGGGGACATCAAGCCCATCGTGCACGCGACGTTCCCGCTGGCCGAGGCCTCCCGCGCCCATGCCATGATGGAAAGCGGTGAAAACATCGGCAAAATCATCCTGACAATGTAAGAATCGCGGGCCGCTCGGCGTAGCGTCCCGCAACAGGATACAATCTCGGGTTTCGCCTGGAATTTTTTCCAGGCAGGCCCGTGGGCGCTTGCCGCCGCCCGCTATCCCTCTAGGCCCCTCTCTAGACAATTCGCCATGACTTCAGTCGAAAACCGCGCCCGCCTCGTGCTGGGCAACTGGAAGATGCACGGTAACCTGGCCGAGAACGCCGCGTTGCTGACGGAGCTGCGTGCCGCGGATGCTGCGAGCCACTGCGAAATCGGCGTCTGCGTTCCGTTCCCCTACCTGGCGCAGGCCGCCTCGGCCCTGACCGGAAGCAGCGTGTCCTGGGGGGCGCAAGACGTCAGCGCGCACGGCAAGGGCGCCTACACTGGAGAGGTTTCCGGCGCCATGCTGAAAGAGTTCGGCTGCCGCTGGGCGCTGGCCGGCCATTCCGAGCGCCGCGTGCTGCATGGCGAAACGGACGAAGCCGTTGCCGCCAAGGCCCAGGCCGCCCTGGCCGCCGGCCTGACCCCGGTGGTCTGTGTCGGCGAATCCCTGGCCGACCGCGACGCGGGCAATACCCTCGCCGTCATCGAACGCCAGCTCAAGCCCGTGCTGGCCCTGGGCGCGGCGGAAGTGTCCCGCATGGTCCTGGCCTACGAGCCCGTCTGGGCCATCGGCACGGGCCGCAGCGCCAGCCCCGAGCAGGCGCAGGAAGTCCACGGCGCCATCCGCGCCGCCTTGCGCGCGCTGGGCGCCGGGCAGGTGCAAGTGTTGTACGGCGGCAGCGTAAAAGCTGCCAATGCCGCCAGTTTGTTCGCCATGACTGATATCGACGGGGCCCTGGTCGGCGGCGCGTCGCTCGTGGCTGAAGAATTTTTGCGAATCGCCGCCATCTAAGTTTCCGTTCCGGAGTCTGCAATGCCCTTGATGCTCAAACTTCTGCTGGCCGTCCAAGTGTTCTCGGCGCTGGCTATTATCGTCCTGGTCCTGCTGCAGCAGGGCAAAGGCGCCGACATGGGGTCCGCCTTCGGCAGCGGCTCGGCCGGCAGCCTGTTCGGCGCCACCGGCGCCGCGAATTTCCTGTCGCGCGCGACCAAATGGGCCGCCGTCGTCTTCTTCGCGTCCACCGCCGGCCTGGCCTACGTCAGCCACAAGGGTTCGGCTGGCCCCGCCGTCGATTCGGGCGTGATGCAGAGCTTCCCGGCCGACCGTTCGGTTCCGCAGGTGCCGGGTTCGGCGCCCGCCGCTCCGTCCGGCGCGTCGTCCGTGCCGGGCGCCGGTTCGGTTCCGGCCGCGCCGGCCCAGCCCGACGCGTCGGTGCCCTCGGTGCCGGCAGCGCCCGCCGCCCCGGCTCCGGAAGGCGGCAAGCCGGCCGAAACGCCCGCGAAGTAAGCCACAGCACGCGAAAAGGCCGGCGCATGCCGGCCTTTTTCATTGGCGCGCGATTCTTGCAAAGGCATATTCGGATCGGCCCCCAGCCCACGTTCGGCGCGCGCAGGCTGATTCCGCGCCTGCGGCGCTTCCTGGCCGCGCATCCGGACGTCCAGGTGAGGGGGCGCAGCGAGACCCGCCCCTTCGATGCCCAGCGGTCTGCCCCGCCGCCCGAAGGGGAAAAGAGGGGATTCCCGCGGCGAGATTGGCTGGGTTCACCCGAATTCCGATTTGCGTGATAGAATGTTCGACTTTCCAGGAAAGCACGCTTTTCTGGTCAGTTCAGCCGACGTGGTGAAATTGGTAGACACGCTATCTTGAGGGGGTAGTGGCGAAAGCTGTGCGAGTTCGAGTCTCGCCGTCGGCACCAAGAATTTGTTCCGGGATCGCTCCTGGAAGAGTAAAGAACCCGCATCTCTCCTATGAGGATGCGGGTTTTTTGTCGCCCCAAGACAAAAAGCGCCCCCTTGGGGGAGGAAGGGGAGCAGCAAGCGCACGACGTGCGCGCGGTGTGGGGGGCTTTTTTCATCGCCCGGCGAGCCCGCCGCCATTTCGCCGAATTCGTTGTATTGCCATCCCGCGCGTCGCGCGATCGTCCTGAGTTCCAAGGATTCAGATATTGCCTGAAGCTCGGGTAATTAATGTCAACGCGAAATCAATAAAAACAAATAGGTTGATCGCGGATATTTATTGCGGAATGCGAGCCATTTTAAATGGCGCGGCATGGTTTTATTTCTTGAGCGGAATTCATATATTGATTTAGCGCGTATTGCTGTTCATTGCCATTCCCGGATGTGGAAATTTTCTTTTCGGCAGGCCTCACAGAGTACAACGATTGTGTTTAAATATAAAAACACATACGTGTAGGGCAGTATGCCCTGGAAGGCTGCCGCGCGCGGTTATGGTCCCTCACCCATGATCGCGCGCGGCTGGCTTACCGTTCATGTTCAAGAATCAGGTGCGGCATTGGTCGGTCGGTCACAGCCAGGACATCCGGCAAACGGCCTGAGTACGAATCGGGGCGTCCTCATCGACGTGGAAGGTCTTGAGGTAGATCCATGTATCAGCTTCGCTGCGCTTTGGGATGTACTCCATGATTCCGTCGATAGAAACGAGCCGGGTCGATGCCCAGTGGGATGCGTGCCCCTATTTGAGAGTCCGGATAGTCAATTTACGGGACATTGAACTCGCATACGGGCTCGACGTAGCCGTCGCTGTGAGGCGGGAGCTGTGGACGCGCCTGGCCCTTGTGGGCGGGCCGGAGATTCCGGTCTGGCGCGAGAACGATGTGCTGACGGTGAGTTTGGGATATGCTGCCCAGACGTGGGAAGGCTTGGCTGACGGCATCCTCAATTACGAACTGAGCCAGCGGACGGCACTTAGCATGCCAATCGAAATAACGCCTGATTCGTGGGTATGTCCGCTGATAGCCACGGAACTCTTGTCCGTTGGCGCCGGCAGGCCTTGCGGCGCCATACCGTCCGGCGCGGACGAGGCCGGAGTTCCAGGAACGGAGGGGATAAGCGGCGAGCCGGCGCGGGCTGGGCAATTTCGTGACGACATGGCCAAGGCATCGTATCTGCTGGAGAGCCTTCGAACCGGCCAGTTGCCGTTGGCGTTCCAGCCCGTGGTCCTTATTCAGGACCTGTCTTCGGTCCTGTACGACGAGTTGTTGCTTCGTCCCGCCGTGGGCGGGCCCGGGCAGATCGCTATCGCCCTGGAAAGGCTGGGGATTGCCTGGTTACTGGATCGTAGCATCGTCTGGACAGCGATCGAGGTGCTGGAGGCGCATCCGACGCGGCACCTGGCATGTAATGTGTCGGCGTTTTCCTTTTATCCGGATCCATGGTGGTTCGAGGTGATGGATTTTTTGCAGTCGCGCCCCTCTGTTGCCGCGCGTCTCATCATTGAGATAACAGAGACCGGGGTGCTGCGGGATTTAAGAAAATCGCTTGGTTTGATTTTGCGATTGCGCAAGGCGGGCGTAAGAGTTGCGCTCGATGATGTGGGAGTGGGTAACTGCACCTTGGCGTTCCTGCTGGAAGCCTCTCCGTGCATCATAAAAATCGACCGTTTGATGTTGCGGCGGGCCGCGCAATCAAAAGAGGGGGGGCGGCGATTTCAGGCGCTGATCAAGCTGTGTGCCAGTTGCAGCCCTTGCGTGGTGGTCGAAGGGATAGAAAATGAGGCGGAGCTGAATCTGGCCAGGGCCGGCGGAGGCGTGTCCGCCGTGCAAGGCTTCGCCATCGCCATGCCGGACAGGGCTCCTCCGTGGCTCAATAGTACGTCACAATTTGTATCATTGCGATGAAATGTTGCGATCTAAGCTTAAAATTGAATAAGTCGCGCCGTTTCATATGATATATACCGCCGAATATGTTTAACTGCTGTGGCCGATAAGGCGCCCACGTTAATAGAGATATTCAAAAGGATTCAAAGAGAAACATTTCTTAACTTATTCCTCGCGGTCGCGTTGGAGGGGCTTTAGTTAGCTAAGATTGAGATTAAAATTGAAATGGCTTGCCTGCATCTTATGCGGCGATCTGCGAATGGAAAAGAACTAGAACTGTGGATACCTTCGGCAATAGAGTGCGGAAAATGCGGCTGCGTCTTGGATGGACACAAAAGGACTTGGCACTCGCCAGTGGCCTCACGCAGAGCGCAATCGGCAATTATGAGAGCGGGCAGAGAGTTGAGCCTTCCGGCCAGGCGTTGGTCGGCCTTGCTCAGGCGCTGAAGGTAAGTCCGGGCTGGCTGAGCCATGGGGACGAAGGGCCTGGAGCAGACGGCGCCACCGCAAGAAAGGCATCCAGGAATCCCCTGGACAGTTCGCCGGTGCGTTGGCCGTTCAGGGAAGTGAGCCTTGAGGAATACTTGTCCCTGAGCGCATCCGAGAAGAAAATTCTCTCGAGCATGGTTGCAACGTATATTCAAGCTTGCCAGCATAAACGCTAGTTGCCGTTTACGAATGCCATATTTTTCGTGCGCCTGCCAAAAATAAATTTCCTAATATTGGCGCCACCGTTTTCTTTGAAATTGCTCGCATGAACCGCCCGGGGAATCCCAGGAGTATTCAATACTCTCGGGCCTTGGGGGTTTCACCTATATTCCCCCTGGAATAGGCGGCCGTATACGGCGGCTGCCATCGGCGCATTTATCCGGCTTCTCTTGGGCAGTATCCAAGGTTTCAATGATCGGGGACTTTGCCTCGGCGCAGGGCGGATCTGTTCCGTGCCTGATCGTCCCCAGGCCGGGCACGCGCATCCGTCGCCTTGACGGTATATCCCAATAGCCGGAGTCCAGCCGGCCAGCGAATGGCCGGGAGGGGCATCGGGCCCTGTAGAGCGGTTTCGACTGCCATGGCAATATCTCGCCCGGGCTTTAAACAGTTCTAATAAAACCGAGGCCATCTGTGTGCTTGCCTCGGGATGTTTCGGCCAACAAATTGCCGCGTGCAACGCATTCGGCAGGCTGAAAAGCGGCTGTTACTTTAGTCAATGCGTCTTCACCGGCGGCGCAGCGGCCACATTGCCATGCCCTGGCCTGGCGGAAGAACTGACATAAAAGTCATCCTCTTCCCGAGGCCACGTTCCGTGCATCCCCATCATACGCGCCTGACTAACACAAGTGAAGTATTTTTTGTATTCACTTAATCCTGATGCTGATAAGCACTTAGGTAAATATAGTCTAGAAATAAGGTATTGTGCGAGAATTTAAAAAAGAATACAAACACAATTGTGTTTAGAACATGGTGGTTGGGCGGAAGGGGACTGTTGTCGAGACGGGAGCGGGGGTTAATGGTATCGCCGCCGGCTATTCCTCAACCATGAGGGATGGTTGTCAGGGACACCGCGCGCCTCTTCCTTGCCGGACATTGAAATTAACGGTAATAAAGTAACGGTGGGAAATATGGGAATTGGCGATGAGTTTGGTGAGCCTCGTGGAGGGCGGTTTGACCGCGCAACCTATGAAGCAGCCAGCCGAAAAAAATTGGATGCTGTTCCATTGTTGCAGACGCTGGAGACAACCCGCAATTTGGCTTGCGGAGTCGCATCGCTGCTGGTGCTGCTCAAGACACACGGCGTTCCAGAGGGCGGGCAATCGAACGACGTCCTTATCAATCATATGCAGGTGGATGAGCTTTTATCGCTCTGCATTGAATCCATGGGCCTGCTGAACGACAGGATCGAGAAACTCGCAGACCACATGACCCACCGGCACGATCCTGACTTCGGAGGGGATTAGAATCCGCCCCGGATGCATGTCCAGGCCAATGGACAAAACGGTCGCGGACGAACAGGCCGCGCGCATCGGTGGTCCGAACCGGGGCTAGAAAGGCTCTTCAGCGACGAAGACGTAGCCGACGCCGCGAATGCTCTTGATCGGAAGACGGATAGAGTGCTCAGCGGCTTTTTTTCGCAATCGACTGACCGCAACATCGAGGTTGCGGCTCACGCGGTCGTTCACGCCGTTGGCGGCGTGGCTGGAACGCATAAGCGGCCTATCGGACTTTTCGATGAGGTCCCGCATGATTTCCCGCTCTATCTGATTCAGCTCGATTGCCGTGCCATTGGGCGAATTGAGCGTCCAGCCGTCATTGGTCAGGTTCCATGCCTTGAATTGGCGGGCCTCTGCGGCCTGCGGCGGTGCTTTGCGCACTCCCTGCCGTGGTTCCCGTCTTCGGGCCGCGGCCAAAACGGTGGCGGCCAATTCCAGAGAGTCCAGCGAGGCGTCGGCGCACGTATCCGCTCCCGCCAGCATCGCCGCGACGCGAGAGACCTTGTCCGGGAACTCTGAAGTCACAATCAACCAGGCCGAAGGAAGCAGCGATCGCAGGCGCGCGACGCCCAGCAGGGCCGTGGCGGGACTTGCATGGAGCACGACGATCGGGATTCCCCCGGGCTCGAGGGTCTCCAGGCCGGCCCATAGCCTGTCGGAACATATCTTTACGTCGAATCCCAGGAGCCTGAGGCTCTCGACCTGACGCTGGCTGTCCACGTCCCCCACCGAGAAATAGCTGATGTTGGAACCTTGGCCGCCAAGGAGCGGGAACGCCGTCTCCCTTGCGCGCTGGCGAAGGCCGCGGCTGGCGCCGTCGTCGGGAAGAGGATGGCGCGGCAGCCAACCCTCCGGCAGCCCGCCATCGGAGGCCGCCGAAACGCTGACAGTGCTTTGATCTTCGGAAATCATCTTCACGCGTGGTTTCACCGCAACTCCCACACAATTAATCACAAGTGTGTTTATAATTTAAACACGACGAAACTTGTTGGATCAAGCGAATTTTTTTTAAGTCAATGATTTTTATAAGAAAAATTAAATTCGTCGGCCTGTTTCGAAAACTTTTAACACAATCTGTGTCACAGCATGCTGATGAGCCCGAGGGGCTCGGGAGGGACTTTGATGTCAAGGATCAATTGGTCGAGAAGCGCGCCGACGCTTGTTTTGAGCACGTTGACGGTTGCTTTGTTGCTTGCCTTTCCGCAAGCCCATGCGGAGCCCACCCGCGACGTGACGGCTTCAGGCCGTGACAAGGTCACGCTGAAGCGGGGCAAGGACTACACCAGTCTGACCGCGACGCACGGGGGCACGATCCGCGGGTCGCGCGTGGACGTCGAGGGCCGCTCCGGCGAACTGGTGAAAGCCATCGACGGCGGGAAGATCGAGTTGGTGGACACCGATGTCTCCGCCGATGGGAAGAGCCGGCATAGCCACCACGTCCAGCAGGGGCCCGCCGTCAGCGCGACCAGCAATGACAACCGCCACTCCCGGGGCCGCGACACCGAGGTGTCGCTCAAAGGCGGCAGCGTGACCACGCAGGCTTCAAATTCGCCCGCGCTCCAGGCCTCGGGCCGCAACGCCACGGTCAGTGCGGACGGCACCCGACTGAAAACCTATGGCAACGGCAGCGATGTCGCGAAGGCGGTGTCGGGCGGCACGGTCGAGTTGCGCAATGTTTCGATCAAGAGCCAGGGCAGGGACGCGGATGGTGTGGCGGTACACGGCAATCGCTCCAGCGCCACGTTGTACCGGACGGAAATCGAAACGCGCGGCTCGAACGCCGATGGCGTCGAGGTCACCGACGGTGGCCAGGCGCGCGTGGACCGCAGCGAAATCAAGACGTCCGGGGCCAGCGCCGCCGGATTGCGTGTCGACGGGCGGAATTCCGATGCGGAGCTGAAGCGCTCGGAAATCCGTACCCGCGGGGCCTCTTCCAGCGCGGTTGAAGTCAGCCGTGGCGGTGACGTAGAGATTGAAGACAGCGAACTGTCGACTTCGGGTTCCGGCAGCGCCGGTATCCGCGTGGACGGGCGCGGCAGCGACGCGAGCGTCCGCAAGACGGAGATCCGCACTTCCGGCTCCGGGGCCAGCGGCATCGTCCTGTCCGACAAGGCGCAGGCCAATGTCTCGCGCAGCTCCATCAGCACCTCGGGCCGCGACAGCGATGGCGTGGCGGTCGGCAGCGGCGCCGAACTGCGGATGTCGCGCAGCCACATCGGCACCAGCGGCCGCAGCGCCGACGGCCTGTCGGTGCAAGGCAACGGTTCCAAGGCTATCGTCGACGATCTGAAAATCTCCACCACCGGCAAGGACAGCAAGGCGCTGTCGGTCAAGAACGGCGGCCTGGCGGTCGTTACCGACAGCGAACTGTCGACGTCGGGTTCCGGCAGCGCCGGCATCCGCGTGGATGGGCGCGGCAGCGACGCGAGCGTCCGCAAGACGGAGGTCCGCACTTCCGGCTCCGATGCCAGCGGCATCGTCCTGTCCGACAAGGCGCAGGCCAATGTCTCGCGCAGCTCCATCAGCACCTCGGGCCGCGACAGCGATGGCGTGGCGGTCGGCAGCGGCGCCGAACTGCGGATGTCGCGCAGCCAGATCGGCACCAGCGGCCGCAGCGCCGACGGCCTGTCGGTGCAAGGCAGCGGTTCCAAGGCTATCGCTGACGATCTGAAAATCTCCGCCTCCGGCAAGGACAGCAAGGCGCTGTCGGTCAAGAGCGGCGGCCTGGCGGTCGTTACCGACAGCGAAATGTCGGCGAATGGGGAAAATGGCATCGCCGCGGCGGTCAGCGGCGAGGGCGCCCGAGCCCTCATCCTCGACAGCGAATTGACCGCGAACGGCCAGGATGGCCAGGCGCTGGAGATCAAGTCTTCCGGTTTCGCCTATCTGGCCGACAGCGTCGCGGTCGGGTCGGTGGCCGGCGCAACCGTGACGGGCAGCGGCAGCCTGCTGGTTGCCAAGAACAGCCAGATTTCGGCGCAGGCCCAGGAGAATATCTATGGCCGGGGCCGCTACCAGCCCGAATCCCCTATTGGATTGAATGTCACGAAGGGCGGCAAGGCCCTCGTCCTGGGCGGCGACGTGCAGGCGCAAGGCGATGATGCGCGCGGCATAAACGTTTCCGGCAAGGGCAGTTCGGTCTGGACGGTCGACACCGACATCGCGGCGACCGGACAGGACAGCCAAGGGGTGGCCATCAGCAAGGGCGCCGGGGCGGCCCTGCTGGGGTCGACGGTGTCGGCCGATGCCATCGGCATCAGCGTCGACGGCCGGGACAGCTCCCTGCTGGCCATCAACACCACGGTGCAGGCCGGCACCGACACGCAGATTTATACAAGGCGCAGCGATCCGGCCCCCGGGGTTGGCATCGCGGTCTCCGGCGGGGCGACCGCCGCGGTGCTGGGCGGCCAGGTCACGGCGCTGGGCGACGGCGGCGCGGCGGTGAAGGTCGAGAATAGCCTGGCGCTTCTGAAGGACGTGACCCTCGACGCGACGGGCAACGACGCGAACGCCTTGATCGTGCGGACCACCCGGGACAACGACGACCGCCGCGGCCGCCGTGGCCATGATCGCGACCGCAACGAAGCCGGGGCCTGGGTGTCCGGCGCCACGGTGTCGACTTCGGGCGACCGCAGCGACGCCGTGCTGGTGCAAGGAAGGAAGAGCGTCGCGCTGATCGAGGGATCGACCATCACGACGACCGGCGAGCAAGCCTCGGGCCTGTCGGTGCAAGATGGCGGCCAGGTCGGCCTGGCCGACAGCCGTGTCAGCGCGTCGGGCGCGGGCGCGGCAGCCGCCCGCGTGGGCTCGGTCGTCAGCCGGCACCACAGGGCGGTGTCGTCGCTCGAGATCTCCGGAAGCACACTGAGCGCGACCGGCGAGAACGCGTCGGGCATCGTGCTGGAGAATTCGGCGAATCTGAGCATCGCGAACTCCGTCGTGCGATCCACCGGCGCCAGCCTGACGTCGCGCCTGGATACCGCTGGGCAGCGCCAGAACATCTCGATCGACAGCGGCGCCACGCTGGTGCAGAACAACGGCACGCTGCTGCAGGTGGAGCGCAGCGAGGAAGGCCGGGATGGCCGGGTGAACCTGGATCTCAAGGACGGTTCGGTCACCAAGGGCAATATCGTCGACATTCAGCAGGACCTGGTCGGAGACGGCGGCACGTACGTGCGTCTGGGCGCATTGGCTTCGTATGACGGCCTCATGCAAGGCGTGCGGGAAGTCGTGACCGAGGGAGGCAATCAGACCCTGCATTTCGCCGACGGCAGCACGCTTGGCTCGCTGTTGATCGACAATCATGCCGTCTCGAGCGGCGGCACGGTCGATAACCGGATCTCGGCCAGCGGCGACGTTGTCGTGGACAACGCGACCCTGGGCGGAAACTGGAAGATCGGCGGCACCTTGACGGGCCGCAATGGCGCCATCATCCGCCCGGGCAACTCCGTCGGCGCGATCACGACGAACGCCATCGATTGGCAGGCCGGCTCGGTCTATCAGGCGGAAATCAACGCCCAAGGCCAATCCGACCTGGTGGAAGTCACCGGCAGCGGCGGCGCGGACATCAGCAAGGCCAGCCTGGTGGTCAAACCCGAGAACGGCGTGGGCCGCGTCCTTCTCAATCACGACTACACGGTGCTCACCGCGGCGTCGGGCGTGCAGGGGAAATTCACGGCTACGTCCTGGGACGGACAGGCCTATCCCTTGCTTGCGCTGAGCACGATCTATGCGCCGCAATCGGTGGCCGTCCGCATGGCGCCGGACACCGGGGCCATCAAGAACTACGGCTTCTCGCGCAACCAACGCGGGGCGGCCTTGGGTTCGGCAACGCTGGCCGGCTCCAACGCGAGCGTGGACGAGGCCTTCTTCTCGGCCAACCCCAGGAACGCGTTCGACCAGCTTTCGGGTGAAGTCCACGCGAGCGTGCGGTCCATTCTCTTTAACGACATGCTGTCGACCAGCGCGGCGATGCAGGGCCAGATGCGCGCAAACCTGGGCGCGCAGATGCTGCCCGGCCAGCCGACCGCCTCGACCGACGCGGCATCGCCGGATGCCATGCCGGTCAGCGGCGCCTATCCCTTGTGGGCGAGTTTCAATGCGGCGGGAATGACGACGAACGATGACGGCAATGCCGCATCCACGCGCTATTCGACCACCCGGCTGCTGGTGGGCGGCGACGCGGCCATCGGCGGCGGCTGGCGTCTCGGCGCCGCGGCTGGCGTCAGCAGCGGCGATTTCAAGCTCAACGACCGCAACTCGGACGGCAGCGTCAACAACTACACGATGATGCTGTATGGCGGCAACGCCTGGAAGGCCGGCCCGGGCAGCCTGAAACTGCTGGTCGGCGGCGGCTACACGCGGCACAACATCGACACCAGCCGTACGGTCGACCTGGCCGGTTCGCAGGACCTGGACGCCGACTACAACGGATCGACCTGGCAGCTCTTCGGCGATCTGGGCTATGCGATTGCGCTGGGCGACAACTATTCGGTTGAGCCGTATGTGAACGTCGCCTGGTTCAAACAGCGCCTGCGCGGCTTTGACGAGTCGGGCGGAGACGCCGCGTTGAAGGCGGGCTCGTCGCGCGAGGACCTCGGCACCTACACCTTGGGTCTGCGCACGGCGCTGGTCTACCCCGGGAAGACCAATCCGTTCACGCTGCGAGGCCATGTGGGCTGGCGCCATGCCACGGGCGACCGCGATCCCTCGCGTTCGATGTCGTTCGTTCAGGGCGGCGGCAGCGCGTTTTCGGTCTACGGTTCGCCGATAGCCAAGAACGCCGCGGTCGTAGGGCTGAGCGGTGAAGTCGGCCTGGACAAGAACTTTGCCCTGGGGCTGAGCTATGACGGCCAGTTCGGCAGCGGCAATACCGACAATGCCGGTTCGCTGTTCATGAAAGTCCGCTTCTGATCGGCAGTCGTCATTCAAAGCAATCGCCGGAGGGACGTTGAGTCTCTCCGGCCAGTAACCACCCCGCGAAACGAATGCAGATTCCTCGCCTTGGTCGCTTGTTCGCTTCCGACAATGTCAGGCCCGCCAATGTGTCGGGTCTGGCGGATTTTTTCGAAGCTTCCGATGCATTCAGGAAGTCAGGCATTCCCAAACCACGACGATTCGGATCCATGAAAGACACCGCCGACATCACCTCCATGCAAGAAGACGTGCTAACGCCGATCAATGAGCTTATACGGCCGCGCACGGAGGCGGAGACGCTGTTGCTGCGCATGCGCATTTCCCAGAAGTGCCGCTACAACGCGTCCGTCCGCCTGCGACGTTCCTATCGATTCCGGCTTTTCACCTCGATGATGTTCGCGGTGGGGCTGATGATCATTCCGCTGCTCCAGAACTCCCCCATTACGCTGGGCTTCAGTCCCGCCGTGATGGCGATGGTCCAGGTCCTGCTGGCCGTCGGTATCCTGGTGTTCACCGTGATCGCGGGCAAGGCCGGCTTCGAACTGCGGGCCGACAAGCTCAATCAGGAGGGCGATTCCCTCAAGGACCTGAGCCGTCGCCTGACCCGGTACATGGCGGGGGGTTCGGAAGTGCGGCTGGAAGAGTATCACCAGGAATATGCCGCGCTGACCTCCGGCAAGGAGGCGCACTCGCGCTCGGATTATCTCCAGGCGCAGCTCGAGATGAAAGAGTATTTCCCGATGTGGCCGGGCAAGCGCCTGGCCTTGCGGGTGGGGCTCGGCATCTCCGTATTGTCCAACTACGTCATTCCGCTCTTGCTCATCCTGATGGAGATGGCGTTCGTTTCGGACATGCTGACGCTGACCGCGCTCTACCCGAATGTGCTGCATCTGCCTGGCCTCGCCCGCTAGTGAGAACCGGCGATGATGCAATTTCTCCGTCATAGATTCGCAACGGATCTGGCGATCGATCTAGGCACGGCGAATACCCTGATTTATGCGCGAGGAAGAGGAGTAGTGCTGAATGAACCGTCCGTCGTCGCCCTCCGGGACGACGGATCCGGGATGGGAAAGCGGGTCATCCAGGCAGTCGGCCAGGCCGCGAAGCAGATGCTGGGGCGCGTGCCGGGGAATATCGAGGCCATCCGGCCGATGAAGGACGGCGTCATCGCGGACTTTTCGGTCACCGAGCAAATGCTCAAGCAGTTCATCCGCATGATCCATTCGAGAAGCCTGTTCGCGCCCAGCCCGCGCATCATCGTCTGCGTTCCCTGCGGGTCGACCCAGGTGGAGCGGCGGGCGATCCGGGAGTCCGCGCTGGGCGCGGGAGCGTCGCGCGTCTATCTGATCGAGGAGCCGATGGCGGCAGCGATCGGGGCGGGCCTGGAGGTGGCGGAAGCGTCCGGATCGATGGTGGTCGATATCGGCGGGGGCACGACGGAGGTGGCCGTCATCTCGCTGGGCGGCATGGTCTACAAGGGATCGGTCAGGGTCGGCGGAGACAAGTTCGACGAGGCGATCGTCAACTACATCAGGCGCCACTACGGGATGCTGATCGGCGAGCCCACCGCCGAACTGATCAAGAAGGAAGTGGGCGCCGCCTATTCCGGAGCGCCACTGAAAACGATGGAGGTCACCGGGCGCAATCTTGCCGAGGGCGTGCCGCGCAGTTTTTCCGTGTCGTCCGCGGAGATTCTGGAGTCCTTGACGGATCCGCTGAACCAGATCGTATCGGCGGTGAAGATCGCCCTGGAACAGACCCCGCCGGAACTCGGCGCCGACATTACCGAACGCGGCATTGCGCTGACCGGGGGGGGATCCCTGCTGCGCGGCCTGGACCGATTGCTCCAGGAAGAGACGGGATTGCCCGTCTTCGTGGCCGATGACCCCCTGACCTGTGTCGTGAAAGGCTGCGGCCAGGCGCTGGAGCATTTGGAGAAGCTGAGCGCAATTTTCGCGAACGACTAGCCGGGCGCGGCACGGTTGTTGTCCGCGCACGTCCCGAAGTAACACATTTGTGATTTGTATTCAAACACAAGTTTCGTTGCACCTGACATCAGGTGGTCACCCGGCATCGCGTGGGGACGCGGCCGGCAAGGCTTTCAGCACGGTGTCCGGCGAACAGTTCCCGGCCCAAGCGCATCAATGGAGAAAACGGTGAAATCAAGACTTCAGTCAAGACGCATGCAGCGGACGGCCTTGGTCGTCGCGCTGACGGGGGCGTTCGGCTACGCATCGGAAACGAGCGGGCAGACCACGGTGGACAGCGCCCAGGACATCAGCTCGCAAACCGTCAACGGCGCGTTGAATGTCGTGGCGGGGGGCGTGCTGACGGGCGATTCCAGCATCATTTCCGGCGGGGCGTACGACCTGCTGAAGATCAGCGCCGGCGGCCAGGCGGTGCTGGATAACCTGATGATCACCAACAACCTGGACAGCCCGACCGGGCAGAACGGCCGGGCCGTGTTGGCCACGGGCGCGGGTGCTTCCGCGACGTTGAACAACGCCACGATTTCGGTCTCGGCGTACTCGACCAATAACGGGACGGATTACGCGCACGCGTTCACCGCCGGCGTGGGCGCTTCCGGCGGCGGCAACGTCAGGTTGAATGGCGGAACCGTATCGGTGGAGGGCAGCAAGCGCACCGTCGGCCTGCAGGCCAACGACGGCGGGTCCATCGACGCGGTTGGCGTGCAGGTCACCACGGGCAACCATTTCGGCCATGCCATCGTGGCTTACCGCACGCCCAACGACCCGGAGCAACTGACCCGCATCACGCTGGACGGGGTCTCGGTGGAAACGCTGGGCGACAGCTACGCCGTCGGGATCCAGGCGGCCAACAAGGGCGCCGCGGTCGAGGCCCAGGACACCTCCATTACGACGCACGGCGCCGGCAGTTTCGGGGCGGAAGTCTTCAACGGCGCGACCCTCTCTTACCTGGGGGGCGATATCCAGACGGAAGGCGTGGGGGCCGCCGGGATCCGGGCGTACGGTGGCAGTCTGGGCGCCGGCCAGGTATCGCTGCAGAACACGACGATTTCGACCACGGGCGCGGGCGCCGCGGGAGTGGTGGCGGGCGACTCCTCCGAACCCACGGCAGGCGAGATCACGCTGCAGTCGGTGTCGATCGCGACGCAAGGCGATTACGCGTCGGGCCTGGCGTCCGCCTACGGCAGCACGGTCGACAGCACCGGCTCTTCGATCACGACGCAGGGCGCGAACGCGCACGGCGCCACGGCGCAGAACGGCGGCAGCCTCACCCTGAATGGCGACACCTTCGTCGTCAACGGCAACCAGGCGTACGGCATGCTCGCCGACGGCCTGAACTCGTCGATCGCGGCGACCGGCGTATCGGTCGAGACCAACGGGCTCTACGGTTACGGGGCGCGCGCCCAGGCGGGCGGCAGCATCGCCATCAGCGGCGGCAGTATCAGTACGGCCAATACCAAAGGCCGCGATGCGCAGGACGGCGACGGCTCGCGAGCCTACGCGCTGACGGCGGATGGCGCGGGGTCGACGATCAGTGTGGCCAATGGCACGGCGATCTCCACGCAAGGCCAGCGCGCCTACGGCGCCTACGCCACCAATGGCGGCGAGATCACGCTGCAGGACGCGAGCGTGCAGACCAATGGCTTCATGGCCTACGGCCTGTACGCAAGCGGCGCGGGTTCCACGGTGGACGCGTCCAATGTCGTCGTGCGCACCTCGGGCAGCGTCGGCGATGCGATCTGGGCCTACCAGGGCGGCCTGGTCACGCTGAACGGCGCCAATATCGATGTGGCCGGCAATCCCAACGCGAACAGCCCCTACGAGACGGCCAACGGGCTGGTGGCCGTGGGCGGGACGCAGGGCGTGGGGAACGGCACGATCAGCGCGCGCAACATGACGCTGGTCACGCATGGCGCCGATAGCGTCGGCGCGAAGGTCGGCGGCGCGGTGGGCGACAGCCTCACCTCCGGCACGGTGGAACTCTATGACAGTTCGGTGACGGTCAAGGGAGACCGCGCCGTCGCCGCCGAGGTCAATTACGGGAGCAGCTTCCAGGCGCAGAATTCGACGCTGATCTCGAAAAAGGGCGACGGCATCGTCATCAACGACAGTGGCACGGTCAACCTGGTCAACACACGATTGGAGTCGGCCGGCGCGTCGCTGGTGTCCAATCTGAATTCGGCCGAGCAGGTACAGCAGATCGTCCTGGGCAGCGGTACGGACGCGACGCGCAACAATGGCGTCCTGCTGCAGGTGAACCGCAACGAAGCCGGCATGGACGGCATCGTGAATCTGACGTTGTCCGCCGGCTCGTCGGCCTATGGCGACGTCGTGGACCTGGACGGCCTGTCGGAGTCGGGCAGCCGCGCCGGCACCACCAATTTCACGGTCGAGGCCGGGGCCAACTGGAGCGGCCTGGTGCGCGGCATCAATGACGCGACCACGGAAGCCGGCGGGCAGTTCGTCGATAATGGCGGAGCGCCGATCAGCGGCAACGTGTCGGGCGCGCAGAACGCCACGATCGTGTTCAATAACGGCGCGACCATCGGCGGCGGCGTGTCCGTGGCTGAAGGCGGGCAGGCCGTCTTCCACGGCAATACCTCGGTGGCGGGCAATGTCGTGAATACCGGCGCCACCATGAGCTTCTCCGGCCCGACGACGCTGCAATCCAACGTGGCCGCTTCCGGCGGCGCGCAGATGACGTTCCAGGGGCCGTTGGTGATCGGGCAGTCCGTCTCGGGCAGCACCGGCGCCGCCTTTGTATTCCAGGGGACGGCACAGATCGCGGGCGGCGTGAGCGGCGATGGTTCGAACTTCCTCTTCAGCAAGACGCAGGGAAGTTCCATCGGCGGCGACGTGGCGTTGAGCAACAGCGCCACGCTGGCGGGCGGATCCGTCGGGGCTCCCATCGTCGTCCAGGGCAATGTGACCGCTTCCAGCGGGTCCGTTCTTGGCGGCAACCTGAATGTCCGCGGAGACGTCAATGCCGCCGGCGCGACCCTCAGCCCGGGCAACTCGATCGGCGTGCAGACCTACGGCTCCATCAGCAATTTCGGCACCACCTACAAGGCCGAAGTCAACGCGGCGGGCGCTTCCGACCTGATCAGGGCTTCCACCGGCAACGTCGATATCTCCGCGACGAACCTGATCGTCGCCCAGGAAAACGGGAACGGCGGCTACCGCCTGGGTCACGACTACCGGATTCTGCAGACGGTAGGCGGAAATGTCGTCGGCACGTTCGCCAGCAGCGGGCTGGACAGCAGCTTCGCCAATACGCTGGTCCGCCTGGATCCCGTCAAGTACGGCAGCAAGGATGTCTTCGTCAGCCTTTCGGTCGATCAGTCCAAGGTCGCCGCCGTGCGCCAGGGCCTGACCTCGAATCAAAGCCATACCCTGGATGGCGCGCTGTCGGTCGCCGGCATGAACAGCGCCGCCGATGCCGCGTTTGTGTCCTCGAGCCCCGCCAGCGCGCTGAACCAGCTCAGCGGCGAGATCCACGCCAGCACGCAGTCCGCGCTGTTGCAGTCGACCAGCCTGGTGCAGCGCGCAGTCCTGGGACGGGCCGGCGCCTCGCCCGTGCAGGGGTCGCCGTTGTGGGCCCAGGTGCTGGGCGGCGAATACCGGCTTGGTGCCGACGGAGCCGGGGCCGCGTCGGCCAAGACGCGCCAGGGCGGATTGTTGGTCGGCGGCGACGTCGAGATCTCCGACGGCTGGCGCGTCGGCGGGGCGCTGGGCTATGTCGACGGCAAGACCACCGTGGACGACCGCTCTTCCCACGCCAACACCGAAAGCTATACCGCGGCGCTCTATGGCGGCAAGCGCTGGAATCTGGGCGGAAACAGCATGAATCTGCGCGTGGGGGCCGCGTACACCCACCACAAAGTGGATTCGACGCGCCATATCGACCTGGCCGGCGGCCAGTCCCTGAAGGCCGATTACAGCGTGAACAGCATGCAATTGTTCTCGGAGCTCGGCTATGACGTGCACGTCAATGACGACACCCGCGTCGGACCCTACGCGCAGCTCGCCTGGACTTCGCAGCGCGCCGGCGCCTTCCAGGAAAGCGGCGGGTCGGGCGCATTGAAGGGCGAGAGCCAGCGGGATGGGGTCCTCACCAGCAGCCTGGGCGTGCGGGGGGCGACGTCCTTCACGCTATTCAAGCAGCCCGCCGCGCTGCGGGGAAGCCTGGCCTGGGTGCACGCCGATGGCGATGTGGATCAGCGCAGGAGCCTGGCGTTCATCCAGGGGCAGGGCAGCAATTTCCACATCAGCGGCGTGCCCTTGGCCCGCGATAGCGCGGCCCTGGAGTTGGCCGCCGAAGTCAAGGCCGGCGAAGCCACGTCCTTCGGTGTCGGCTATGGCGGCCAGTTCGGCTCCGGCCTGAGCAGCCATGCGGCTTCGCTGTATCTGCAGACGCGCTTCTAGCGCCGGCTGGGGAAGCGTTCCGGCCTGAAACCGGGGCGCTTCGCCGTGGCGGATATGCGGAAAGCCCGTAAGAACCAAGGTTCTTACGGGCTTTTTTTTCGTTCGCGGGCAAGGCGGGCCGGCCGCCGTCAACCGCGGGACACGATAAAGTCGCTGCCCAGTTCAGCCACGTCGCGGCAGCCCAGGAGGCCCAGGTTGCGGTCGATTTCGGTTCCCAGAATGTCGATGACGCGCGCCACGCCGGCTTGTCCGGCGACGGATGCGCCATAGAGAAACGGACGCCCCAGGAACACCATGCGCGCGCCGAGCGCGAGCGCCTTGAGGATGTCGGTGCCGCGCCGAAAGCCGCCGTCGACCATCACGGGGAACGTGGACGCGACGGCCGCCACCACGTCGGGCAGGGCATCGAGCGACCCCTGCGCGCCGTCGAGCTGACGCCCGCCGTGGTTCGAGACGATGACGCCATCCAGCCCCATCCGTTCGGCGATCTGCGCGTCGCCGGGGTGGGCCACGCCTTTGAGGACGATGCGGCCGGGCCAGGCTTCGCGCATCCACGCCAGGTGCGACCAGTCCAGCCGGTCGCGGCCGCCGCGCAGGCCGCCCTTGGGTTCCTCGGTGATGCGATAGCCGCGCGCGTCCGCGACCACGTTGCGGAAACGCGGTATTTCCCGGTCGGAGAGCAGGGTGCGGGCAAACACGTTGGCTGACCAGCGGGGGTGGCAGATGCCGTCCCAGAGCAGGCCGCGGCTGAACTTGAATGGAATGGTGAAGCCGTTGCGCTGGTTGTTCTCGCGATTGGCGCCCAGGGGCGTGTCGATGGTCACGACCAGGACATTGACGCCGTTGGCTTGCAGCCGCCGCATGAGCGGTTCAATGACCTCCCTGTCTCCGGGGAGGTAACCCTGGTACCAGAAATCGGCGTCCGCCTTGCGCACGGTTTCCATCGCAAGCGTGGACAGGCCGCTCAGCACGAACGGGATTTCCGCGTGCGAGGCTGCCTTGGCCAGGTCCCATTCGCAGCGATGGCGGCACATGGCCGTTACCCCCATCGGCGCAATCCCGAAGGGATGCCGGTACCGGCGTCCCCAGAGTTCGACGGCCTGCGTCCGATCGGCCACCCCGACCAGGCCGCGCGGGCGGAACTGGACCGAGCGGAACGCGTCCCTGTTGGCGGCGAGCGTCTGGCAGTCTTCCGTGCCGCCGTTGACGTAGCCGAAAACCGCGCGCGGCAGGACGGACTTGGCCGCGCGCTCGAAGTCCCCCACGGACAAGAGTTTTCCCGGATTCATTGGAGCTGGATGTTCGCTTCGGTGATTTTCGCTTTCCAGAAGTCCCGTTCCGCGCGCACGCGCTGGGTGAAGGCGGCGGAAGAGGTTCCGGTGATCACAAAGCCGAGCGACTCCATCTTTTCCTTGAATTCGGGGGTCTTCTTGACTGCGGCAATGCCGTCTTCCAGTTTCTTCAACACCGCGGGCGGCAGTTTCGCCGGACCCATCACGCCCGTCCAGCCCCCGACATCCACGCCCTTGAAGCCGCTTTCTTCCATGGTGGGAATGTCGGGCAGCGCGGAGTTGCGTTCCCGCGAGGTGATGCCCAGCGCGCGCACCTTGTCGCTCTTGGCAAGGCCGATGGCGGCATCGGTCTGGGCGAAAACGAAACTGACCTGCCCCGCCATGACATCGTTGAGCGCCGGCGCATTCCCCTTGTAGGGCACGTGCAGCATGGGCGCGTCGGCCGACCGCGAGAACAGTTCGCCGGCCAGATGGTTGGTGCCGCCCAGGCCCGAGGATCCGTAAGTCACGGCCGTCGGGTTCTGCCTGGCGAATTCCACCAGTTCCTTGAGGTTCGCCGCCTTGGTCTGCGGGCCGGCGAGCAGGACCAGGGCGTAGTCCACCAGATCGGATACCGCCGTGAAGTCCTGGGTCACGTCATAGCGGAAGTTGGGTTGCGTGAGCGGCGCGATGGCCGTCACCGGAGACACCATGATACCCAGCGTATAGCCGTCCGACGGCGCCCGCGCCAAGGCCGTCAGGGCGACGATGCCGCTGGCCCCGGTGCGGTTCTCGACCACCACGGGCTGCCCCCACAGCTTGCCCAGGCCGAAGGCGAGCTGACGCGCTATCAGGTCCGTGGGGCCGCCGGCGGCATAAGGCACCAGGAAAGTCACCTGTTTGGCGGGATAGGCGCCGGCGGCCTCGTCCCCGGCGTGCGAAGGCGAACCCGCCATGCCCGCCGCCGCCACGGCCAGGGCCAATCCCGCCTTGATGGCGGAACGTCGATTTGCTTGCATTCTTGTCTCCGTGTTCTTAATCGATCGTGATGTTCGCGGCCCGCACCGTCTTGCCCCACATATCCGCTTCCTGAAGGATAAAGCGCTGGAACTCTTCAGGCTGCATGGCGCGGGGCGTCACGCCCATTTCCGCGAAGCGCTGGACCACGCCGGGCGCGGCCAGCGCCACCGCCATCGCCTGATGCAGCTTGTCTATGACTTCCTTCGGGGTGCCGGCCGGCGCCACCATGCCATTCCATGCCGAGACGTCGAAGCCCGGAATGGTCTCGGCGATGGAGGGCACGTCCGGCGTCATGGGGGAGCGCTGGGCCGTCGTGACCGCAATGGCCTTGAGCTTGCCCGCCTTGACGTGCGGAAGCGCGGAGATCATCGTATCGAAGCTGAGTTCGCACACGCCGGCGATGGTATCCGTGATCGCGGGGGCGCTGCCCTTGTAGGGCACGTGGGTCATCTGCACTTGCGCGCGGTTGCAGAACAGTTCGCCCGCCATGTGGGTGGAGTTTCCGGTTCCCGACGTGGCGAAGTTCAGCCGGCCCGGACGGGCCTTCGCGTACGCGATGAACTCCGGCAGCGTATTGACCGGCAGGCTGGGGTGCACCACCAGCATGATGGGGCCTTCCTGGAGGAAGCCGATGGGCGAGAAGCTGGTCTTGAGGTCGTAGCCGGGCTTTTTGTACAGCCAGCTATTGATCGGATGCGCCGTGGTGAGAATGCCGATCGTGTAGCCGTCATTGTCCGACCTGGCCAGGGCCTCCAGCCCCAGGTTCCCGCCCGCGCCCGGACGGTTCTCCACCACGAAGGTCTGCCCCAGCGAGCGGCCCATGCCTTCGGCCGCCAGCCGCGCCGCGATGTCGGTCGAGCCTCCTGGGGTGAAGGGCACGATGACCCTGATCGGCCTGCGCGGCCAATCGCTGGTTGCAAACGCCCGCGGAGCAAAAGCCCCCATCAGTGCCGCGGCGGAAAGCTGCTTGAGCACGGTACGTCGAGAGTCACGCATGTATTCAGTCTCCTTGTATTTGAACCTTGGCGGTCCAGATAGGCAGAGTCATCGTCGCCTAGCTCTGCTACTCGACCGCATAAACAAAGTCACATCATTGAACGAAATTAATTATTCATTCATTGAAAGTTTTATTTCTTTATTGTATTTTTCGTGCATCATCATTCAATTCGGAGAAGAACGCAAGTGTCTATCCACCAAGGAACCCGCCCCGACACCTCCCCCGCGCTGATCGACGCATTCAAGGGGCTCGCCACCAGCACCATCGGAAACGTGCTCGACGATCTCGGCATCGGCAGCATCGGCCTGAACCTCAGGCCCGTCGCGCCGGGAATGCGATTCGTCGGCGCCGCGCTCACCGTCAAGGAGGTGACCGGCGCAAAGAACGCCTACAAGCCATCCGAGTTCGGACTGGGCGCGGTCATCGACATGTGCCAGCCCCTGGATGTCGTCGTGATCGACAACGGCGGCCAGCAAGTGTCCACCTGGGGCGGCGTGGCCTCGGTGGCCGCCGTGCAGAACGGCGTCGCCGGGCTGGTGGTGGACGGCGGCGTGCGCGACGCCGACGAGATCATCGAGCAGGGCTTTGCCGTTTTCTCGCGCCACGTCGTGCCGCTGTCGGGCAAGACACGGGTGAAGGTCATCGAGATCAACACCACCGTCAAGATCGACGGCATGCCCGTGCATCCCGGCGACATCGTCGTCGGGGACGCCAGCGGCCTGGTGGTGGTGCCGCGCGATCGCGCCGAGGAAGTCGCGCGGCTCGCCGGCGAACTGGAGCAGCAGGACAGGAAGGCCAGCGAGGAAATCCGCGCAGGACTTTCGTTCACGGAAGCCCTGCGCAAGTACGCTAAACTCTGATCCAGACTATGCCAAGACCACGCAAAAATCCTGCACCCTCCGCCGTCGCCGAGACGGACACCGATAGCGCCAAGGGCAGCGGGCCGCTGGCCGGCACCCTGCTGCGCGGCCTGGCCCTGCTGGATACGCTGATCGCGGCAAGCCATCCGATGACGCTCGCGGAACTGGCCGCCGACGTCAAGCTGGATCTCAGCACCACGCTGCGCCTGCTGAGAACGCTGGAAGACGCCAAGCGCGTCATCCGCATCGGCGATGGCAAATACTATCTGGCTTCGCCGTCCACCCTGCGTCCGCTGGCACTGAAGCACCCGCTGGAAGAGTTGCGCCGCCAGGCCGATCCGCTGGTGCGCGGCCTGGCAAACAAGGTGGGCCAATCGGTGGTCCTGGTGGCCTACATAGGCGGCGAGCGCGTGGTCGTGGACGTCATGCAGGCGGGCACTTCGCTCAACCCGTACTACACGACCTGGCTGCATGGCCCGCTGCATGCGTCGGGTCCGGGCAAGGCCCTGCTGCTCGCCTCCGACCCGGCCAGGCGCGAGGCCTTGCTGGGCAAGCCTCCGTATGTGGCGCGCACCAATAAAACCCTGACCACCAAGGCCGAGCTGGACGCGGACCTGAAACGGGCCGCCGAGAACGGCTATGTGCTGGTGCGCGACGAGTACTACGATGGCCTGAGCGCCGTGGCCGCCAATTTCCATTCCTGGGACAAGACCGCGCTCGGCTGCCTGGCGATCACGGCCTATTCCGAAAGCTTCGACGACGAGACCGTCGCTTTCGTCGCCAAGGAACTGCTGGCCTGCACCCGCTTGATGCCGCTCCAGGTGCCCGCCCTGCAGCAGATCGCGCAACTGTCCGGCCGCTGAAGCCGGCCGGACTCCACGATCGCGCGGTCAATCCTGGGGTTGGATGCCGGCGGCGGCGGCGACGCTCTTCCAGCGCTGGTTCTCGGCAACGATGAAGCGGCGGAATTCCTCGGGGGTGGAAGGCGAGGGCTGCACGCCCGACGCCGAGAAATTCTGCTTGATCTCATCGGACGCAAGAATCTTCACCAGGGCGGCGTTCAGTTTCTGGACGATGTCCTTGGGCGTTCCCGCCGGAGCGAGCAGGCCCTGCCACGACGAGGCCTCGAATCCCGGCACCCCTTCCTCGATCACCGTCGGCAATTGCGGCGCGGCATCGGAACGCTTGTCCGCGGTCAAGGCCAGCGCCTTCACTTTTCCGGCCTTGACCAGCGGGCCCATGGTGGAATAGGGGTCGATCATGAAGCCGATCTGCCCGCCCAGCATCGCCTCGATGGCCGGGCTCGTGCCCTTGAAGGGAACATGGGTCATCTTCACGCCCAACTGCGCGTTGAAGGCTTCGGTGATCAGTTGGTAGGAACTGCCGGAGGTGCCATAGAACATGTCTCCTGGCGGGCGCTGTTTCAGATAGGCGGCGAGTTCCCGGATGTTGTTCGCCGGCACCGCGTTGCTCAGCGCCACGACCAGCGGCTGCTTGGCCACCAGCCCGATGTGTTCGTAGCTCTTGACCGGGTCGTACCGGATCTGCCGATACATCACGGGGTTCGTTCCCAGGGGGGCGATGCCCGCCATCAACAGGGTATAGCCGTCGGGCGCGGCCTTGGCGGCCGTCTCGCAACCTATCATGCCGCTGGCGCCGGGCTTGTTGTCCACGATGACGGGCTGCCCCAGTTCGGTGCTGAGATGGTTGGCGATCGTGCGCCCCATCACGTCGGTGATGCCGCCGGCGGCGAACGGGACGATGATGCGGATGGCGCGCTGCGGATAATCCGCGCCATGCGCTGAAGCCGCCAATACGACCGCCGGGAACAGAAAAAGGCGGGTGATCATTTTTTTCATCTTTTTTGTCTCCTTCAGGGGATGGGAACCGCTCCTCGCGGCGTCGGCGTCACGCGGACGTGTACGCCGTCTTGACGACGGTATAGAAGTCCACCGCGTACTGGCCTTGTTCGCGCGGCCCGTAGGAGGAAGCCTTGGATCCGCCGAACGGCAGGTGGTAGTCCAGGCCGCTGGTCGCCTGATTCACCTTGACGATGCCGGCCTGCGCCTGCCGCTTGAACCGGGACGCGTGGCGCAGGCTGGTCGTGCAGATGCCGGCGGCAAGCCCGAACTCCGTGTCGTTGGCGATATGCAGCGCCTCGTCGAAATCGCGCGCCCGCGTGACCGACGCGACCGGCCCGAAGATCTCTTCCCGCGCGATCCGCATGGACGGGCCGACGTCGACGAACAGGGCGGGCTGGAGGTAGAACCCCGGCGTGTCCCGCTCCAGGACCTCGCCGCCCCAGGCCAGGCGGGCGCCTTCCCGCTTGCCGATGTCGATGTATGACAGATCGGTGTCGAGCTGCTTTCGGTCCACGACCGGACCGATATGCGTGTCCGCCCGCAAGGCGTGGCCGACTTTTACCGCCTCGAGCCGCTGGACGACCGCCCGCACGAAGCGGTCGTGTATGCCCTCGGTCACGATGAAACGGGACGAGGCCGTGCACCGTTGGCCGGTGCTGAAGAACGCGCCCTGCACGGCGCACTCCACCGCGACATCGAGATCCGCGTCATCCAGGACGATCAGTGGATTCTTGCCGCCCATCTCGAGTTGCATGCGTTTCATGCGCGCGCCGCCCACGCAGTCGGCGGCGATGCGGCGGCCGGTCGGGACCGAGCCGGTGAAGCTGATCGCGTCGACCTGGGGATGCGAACACAGCACGCCGCCGATCTGGCTGCCCGAACCCATCACCAGATTGAGCACGCCATCCGGCAACCCCGCGCGATGCAGGATGTCCACCAGCGCCCAGGCCGAGGCGGGCACCAGCTCCGCCGGCTTGAACACCACGGTGTTGCCGTAGGCCAGCGCCGGCGCGATCTTCCAGGCGGGGATGGCGATCGGAAAATTCCACGGAGCGATCACGCCCACCACGCCCAGGGGTTCGCGCGTGACTTCGGCGTCGCTTCCGGGTTGCAGGCCGGGAAGGCGGTCGCCGCGGATGCGCAGCGCCTCTCCGGCCATGAAGGCCAATACGCTCGCCGCGCGCGCCACTTCGCCCATGCCTTCGGGCAGCGTCTTGCCTTCTTCGCTGGAAAGCAGGCGCCCCAGTTCCTCCTTGCGCGCCAGCAGTTCCTGCGCCGCCCGCGCGAGGACGTCGTGCCGCAATTGCGGCGAGCTGTCGGCCCATGCGGGAAATGCGGCGCGCGCCGCCTCCACCGCGCGCTGCGCGTCGGCCGCGTCGCCGCGTGCGTACAGCCCCACGGTTTCCCGGGTGTCAGACGGATTGATATTCCGGATGGCGTCGGCCGGTTCGCACCATTCGCCTCCGATCAGGTTGCGATGCACGGTTTTTGCTGTGTCCACGATGGCGTCCTCCGGACGGTGGGTCAGGCGCGGCCGCGGCCGGCGGCCAGGGCGGACTCGCGCACCTGAGAGAGCGTGAAGGCGGGACTGATGGCCTCCGGATCGATCACGCAATGCAGAATCGCCGGCAGGCCCGATGCCCGCGCGCGTTCGAAGGCGGGCGCGAAATCCTCCGTCTTCTCGACGCGCTCGCCGTGGCCGCCGAACGCGCGGGCGTAGGCGGCGAAGTCGGGGTTGCGCAGCGCCGTGGCGCTGACCCGGCCCGGATACTCCCGCTCTTGATGCATGCGTATCGTGCCGTACATGCCGTTATCCACCACGATGACGATGATGGGCAATTGGTACTGCACGGCCGTCGCGAATTCCTGGCCGTTCATCAGGAAACAACCGTCTCCGGCGAACGCGACCACGGTCTTGTCCGGGAAGACGCGCTTGGCGCCCACGGCGGCGGGCACGCCGTAGCCCATCGAGCCCGAGGTCGGCGCCAGTTGCGTGCCGAAGGCGCCGTAGCGGTAGAAGCGGTGGATCCAGGTGGCATAGTTGCCCGCGCCGTTGCATACGATGGCGTCTTGCGGAAGCACCTTGTTGAGATGCTCCATCACCTTGGCCATCTGCAGCGTGCCGGGCGTCACCACGTCATCGGTGCTGCGCCACTTTTCATAGATGGCGCGCAGATCGGCGGCGTATGCCGCCCGCGATTCCGAGGCGGGCAGCGGCTGGGAGCCGAGCGCCTGGACGAAGGCCGAGGGGGTCGCGCAGATGCCCAGCGTGGGCGAGTAGACGCGGCCGAGTTCGGCGGCATCGGGAAAGACATGGATGAGTTTCTGCCTGGGGACCGGAATGTCGAGCAGGGTATAGCCCTGGCTGGGCGTCTCGGACATGCGGCTGCCGATCAAGACAATGAGATCGGCCTGCTTGACCTGTTCCACCAGCGCCGGGTTCGGGCCGAAGCCGAGGTCGCCGACGAAGGACTCGTTGCCGGTGGGGAAGAGCATCTGGCGGCGCAGCGAGACCGTCACGGGCAGCCGCGATGCGCGGGCCCATTGCGCGAAGCGGTTCACGGCCTCGGCGTTCCAGCGCGTGCCGCCGAGCACCACCAGGGGCCGCCTGGCCTGGGCCAGAAGCGCCAGCGCGCTGGCCATCTGTTCGGCGCCGGGGTTGGCTTGCACCGCTTGGGCCGGTTGCGCGTCGGCGCATTCGACGCGGTCGACGAGCATGTCCTCGGGCAATGCGACCAGAACTGGGCCGGGCCGGCCGGACATGGCCGTATGGACCGCGCGCGATACGATCTCCGGTATGCGGCGGGCATCGTCGATTTCGGTGGCCCACTTCGCGAAGTGGCTGAACGCGGCGCGGTAATCCAGTTCCTGCAGCGCGCCGCGCTCGCGCACGCCGCGCTCGATCTGGCCGACGAATACCAGCACGGGGGTGGAGTCATGCGTAGCGATGTGGATGCCGGGCGTGGCGTTCGTGGCCCCCGGGCCGCGCGTCACGAAACAGGCGGCGGGCCGCCCCGTCAGCTTGCCGTGCGCCTCGGCCATCATCATGGCCCCGCCTTCCTGGCGGCATACCGTCACATTGATGTCGGCATCGTGCAATGCGTCCAGCACCGCGAGATAGCTTTCCCCGGGAACGCAGAAGACATGGTCGATTCCATGGATGCGGAGTTGATCGACCAGGATCTGCCCGCCGGTACGGGACCGCGATATCGACGCGTGGGCTGTGGATGTTGCGCTCATTGCTTCTCGGATGGTTGCGTGAAGGGAAGGGAAAGGGAATGCCCAGGGACCCGGGCGGTATGCGGATACGCTCTTGGACACCGCTCCCGGGAGAGAGCGCCCGTTTGAGTTGAATCATAATAATGAAATTTAAATTTCACAAGCAGCAAAATTTATTTTGATAGATACTTAATCCAGTAGCATTTGAACCGAACGTCACGTCGGCCGACAAAGAGGAGAGGACTATGGATCTGGGTATTTCCGGAAAGCGGGCGCTGGTATGCGCCGCGAGCAAGGGGCTGGGTTACGCCTGCGCCGAGGCGCTGGCGCAGGCGGGCGCGCATCTGGTGATCGTGGCGCGCAACGAGGCGCCGCTGCGGGCCGCGGCCGAGCAACTGAGATCGCTGGGACCGGTAACCGTGGAGGCCGTCGCCGCCGACATCACGACCGGGGAAGGGCGCGCGAGCGCGCTGGCCGCCGCCGCCAGGCTGCCCGGCGGCGGCGCAGGCGAATTCGACATCCTCGTCACGAACGCGGGAGGGCCGCCGGCGGGGGACTTCCGCGATTGGGACGACGCCATCTGGCACCAGGCGCTGAATGCCAATATGCTTACGCCGATCGCGCTGATGCGCGAGACGCTGGATGGCATGATGTCCAGAGGCTGGGGGCGGATCTGCAATATCACCAGCACGGCGGTGAAAGCGCCCAGCCCCTATCTGGGCCTGTCCAACGGCGCCCGCAGCGGTCTCACGGGTTTCGTCGCGGGGCTGGCGCGCCAGGTGGCGGGCAGCGGCGTCACCATCAACAATCTGCTGCCTGGAACGTTCGACACGGACCGGCTCAGGTCCAATCTGGCCGCGGCCGCGGGGCAGGCCGAGATGGCGCTGGATGCCTATACCGCCAAACGGCTCGACGCCATTCCCGCGCGGCGCTTCGGACGGGCGGATGAGTTCGGCGCGGCCTGCGCCTTTCTTTGCAGCCAGCAGGCCGCCTACTTCACCGCGCAGAACCTGTTGATCGACGGCGGGGCGTATCCCGGCACCTTGTAATCCATTCACCGAGAAAGAGGAGATTCCATGACTTCAGCCATCGTCATGCGCGCCGCGGGGGGACCTGAGGTCCTCCAATGGGAACCCGTCGCCGTCGCGGAGCCGCAAGCGCATGAAGTGGTGCTGCGCCACACCGCCATCGGCGTGAACTTTCACGACGCCTATGTGCGGTCCGGCCTGTACAAGACGCTGGCCTTGCCGGGCATCCCCGGTATCGAGGCGGCGGGCGTCGTCGAAGCCGTCGGACGGGACGTGCGGGATTTCAGGCCGGGCGATCGCGTCGCCTACGTGACCCGCCAGTACGGCGCCTATGCGGAACGGCGCGTCATCGGCGCGGATCTTCTGGTGCCGCTGCCCGACGGCATGTCCGACATCATGGCGGCGTCGTCGCTTCTCAAGGGCTTGACCGCGCAGATGCTGGTCCAGCGCGTCTATCCCATCCAGAAGGGCGATTGGGTGCTGGTGCACGCGGCGGCCGGCGGCGTCGGCACGCTCCTGTGCCAGTGGGTCCGGCACCTGGGGGCCAACGTGATCGGCACGGTGGGCTCCCCCGAAAAGGTGCCCCTGGCGCTTGCCGCGGGCTGCCATTCGGTGGTGCGCTACCGCGAGGAGGACTTCGTGGCGCGCGTGCACGAAATCACCGGGGGCGCCGGCGTCCAGGTCGCCTATGACGCGGTCGGCAAAGACACCTTCTTCGGCTCGCTGCAATGCCTGGCGCCCTTCGGGCACCTGGCGAACTACGGCCAGGCATCCGGCGCCGTGCCCGCCTTCGAAGTGTCGATGCTGTTTCCGAAATCCAATTCGCTTTCCCGTCCCAGCGTTTTCCAGCATGTGCGCACGCCCGAGCTATTGCGCGAGGCCGCCAAACGCTACTTCGACGCTTGCCAGGAAGGGGCCTTGGACATCCAGGAAAGCCAGGAACTGCCGCTGCGCGATGCGGCCAGGGCGCACGCCCTGCTGGAAGACCGCGCCCGCCTTCGGCCCCTGGTGCTGCGACCTATTGAGGTTCCAGGCCCGCCTGCTTGACGATATCGCCCCAGCGCGGCAACTCTTTGCGCAGCATGGCCTCGAAGCCTTCCGGCGTGGTCGTATGCGCCACCACGCCCAGCCCCTCCAGCTTCTCGATCACTTCCTTGTCCTGCAGTACGGCGTTGAACACGCCGTTCAGCTTCTGGACCACCGCGGGCGAGGCGCCCTTGGGCAGGAGGAAACCGATCCAGACGTGGGCCGGCACGCTGCCAAAGCCGCTTTCCTTCATGGTCGGCACTTCCGGGAACAGTTTGAGACGCTGTTCCGAGCCGATGGCCAGCCCCTTGAGTTTGCCGGAGCTGACGAAGGCCTGCACGGCCGGCACGGTGTCGAAAGCGATGTCGACCTGTCCGGCCAGCAGGTCGGTCATGGCGCGCGCGCTGCCCTGGTACGGGATGTGCTCGATGCGCAGCCCGTTCTGCTGCTTCAGCGTTTCCATCGCCAGGTTGGACGAGGTGCCCGTGCCCGGGCTGGCGTAGTTCAGCTTGCCCGGATGCTGCTTGGCATAGGCGACCAGGCCGGCCACGTCGTTGAACGGCATGCCCGGGCGGGCCACCAGCACGAGGGGCAGGTCGGCCACCAGGCCGACCGGCGTGAAGTCGTCCGGGGTCTTGTAGTTCACCGTCTTGTACAGAAAGTGATTGGTGACTGCCGCGCCGGTCGCGGCGATCGTCAGCGTATAGCCGTCCGGGGGCTGGCGCACGAACGATGACAGCAGCACGCTGCCGCCCTGGCCGGGCTTGTTTTCGACGATCACGGGCTGGCCCAGCCGGGCCGCGGCGCGTTCGGCCAGCATGCGGGCCACGGTGTCGGTGGCCTGGCCCGGCGGGAAGCCGAGCTGCAGCGTGATCGGTTTTTGCGGATAGTTGTCCTGGGCCGCGTGCGCGGCCAGCGGCGCCGCGGCGATGCTCGCGGCCATGATGAGGCGGATTGCCGACTGCTTCATGTTGTCTCCCTCCTTCCTGTACGCCGGCTTGGGCGTTGTTCGTTATTCGGTTGGGCGCTTTCTCAGCAGGTAGGTCTGCGACCCTTCCATCACGGTCTCGCCGCGCTGGTTCACCACGCGGGTCGCCATGCGGACCGTGCCCGTGGTCCGGCCGGGCTTGAGTTCCACGATTTCCAGCGAGCTGTACAGCGTGTCGCCCACATAGACCGGGCCCACGAAGCGCGAGCTTTGCTCGATGAAGCCCTTCATCGACGCTTCGGTCATGTGCGGGAACAGCCCGGCGCCCGCGGCCGTCTGGATCGCCACCTGGAAGCCATGGGCCAGCATGTGCGGCATGCCGTTGGCGCGGCAGTACTCGACGTCGTAGTGGATCGGGTGGTTGTCGCCGCTGGCTAGCTGGAATGCGGCGAACAAGGCGTCGGTCATCGTGCGCGACGGCAGGACGAAGCGCTCGCCCACCTTGAAGTCGTCGAAATAGCGTTGTTCGCACATTTGGTGCGCGGTGGGGTCGAAGCCTGTGCTTGGCATGGGTCGTCGTCTCCTGTCCATGGGGTTGAAAGTCGGGTCAATGTACATTACGAAAATGATTTTCGCAATAATCTGATGAGAGCGTCTTTTGGCTGAACAAGCCAATTAACCGGTGCTTGTTGCCACTGCGAAGGTTGTTCGGATATATTGCGGAAATCATTTCTGCATTTATGATCGTTGGGGCGAAAGCCCTTGCCAGGGTGCGGCGCGGCAGCGCCGTCCCGTCCTGCAACACAAGACTGGAGACATGGATGGATTTGGGATTGGAGGGGAAAGTGGCCGTCGTCACGGGCGGCGGCAGCGGCATCGGCGCCGCGATATGCGCGCAACTGGCCCGCGAAGGCGCCACGGTCGTCGTCGCGGACATCAACGGCCAGGCCGCGCAGGCCCAGGCCGACGCGTTGGCGCGCGATGGCGGCCGCGCCCATGCCTGCCAGGTGGACGTCACCGACGAAGCCTCCGTGCTCAAGCTCTTCGAGCGGGCGGGCGCCGAGTTCGGCGGCGTGGACATCCTGGTGAACAATGCCGGGTTCACGCGCGATATGCGCATCACCAGGATGGGCCTGGAGGACTGGGACAGCGTCGTCGACGTCATTCTCAAGGGCGCCTTCCTGTGCACCCGCGAAGCGGCGCGGCATTTCGCCGAGAAGAAATGGGGCCGCGTCATCAATATCTCGTCGCGCGCCCACCTGGGGAATGCCGGCCAGGCCAATTACTCGGCGGCCAAGGCCGGCCTGATCGGGTTTACGCGCGCCATGGCCCTGGAACACGGCCGCCACAACGTGACGGTCAATGCGGTGGCGCCGGGCATCATCGATACCGAGGCGGTGCGGCGGCTCCCGCATTACGAAAAGATCCGCGAGGCGGCCCAGGCGACCACGCCCATTCCCCGCATCGGCCACGTGAACGACGTGGCCAGCGTCGTCGCTTTCCTGGCGTCGGAGCCGGCCGGCTACCTGACGGGGGATGTCGTCCACGTCACCGGCGGCCGCTACTGACCGCGCCAGGAGGAAGCACACCATGTCCATCAAGCCTCTTGCGGGCATACGCATTCTGGATTTCAGCAAAGTGCTGGCCGGCCCCATCTGCACCCAGGCGCTGCAGGACCTGGGCGCCGAAGCCATCAAGGTGGAAGCCGCCGACATCGGCGACGACACCCGCGGCTGGCCGCCCTTCAGGAACGGCGAAGGCGCGGTCTTCCACTATGCCAACCGGGCCAAGCGCAGCATAGCGCTGGACCTGAAATCCGCCGACGTGCTGGCGGCGGTACACAAGCTGGTCGAAAGCGCCGACGTGGTCGTCGAGAGTTTCGGCCCTGGCGTGGCCGAACGGCTGAAGATCGACTTCGAAACGCTTTCCGCCATCAACCCGCGGCTGGTGTATTGCAGCATCTCCGGCTACGGACGCAGCGGCCCGCTGGCGCACGGCAAGGGCTACGACATGATTCTGCAGGCCTTCGTCGGCATGTGCTCGATCATGGGAGAGCAGGGCAGCGGTCCAGTGCGGGCGCCGTTTTCGCCGGTCGACCAGGGCACCGGCATGCAGGCGACCAGCGCCATCCTGGCCGCATTGATGCAGCGCGGCCAGACCGGCGAAGGATGCCGCATCGAAGCCTCGCTGTTCGAAACCGGCATGGCGTTCCTGGGCTACATGTTCCAGAGCTTCTGGGAGCGGGGAACGGAACCGCAGCGCTACGGCTGCGCACACGAATCCCTTTGCCCCTACGAGGCCTACCAGGCGCGCGATAAACAGATCCTGATCGGCGTGGCCAGCGAAGCCCTGTGGCGGCGCCTGTGCGACGTGCTGGGCCTGGAAGACATGCGCGACGATCCGCGCTTCGAGAGCAATGCCAAGCGCGTGCAGCACCGCGGCCTGGTCGCGCAGCGACTGAACGAGGTGCTGGCGGGGCAGGACGCGGCGCATTGGCAGGGCCTGCTGCTGGACAACGGCATCCCGGGCGCGCAGATCAACACCTTCGCCGATGCCCTGAACCATCCGCACACCCTGGCCAGCGGCATCCTGGTCGACGTGGACAGCGAGCGCCACGGTCCGATGCGCACGGTCGGACAGCCGGTCAAGTTCAACGGCCAGCGCAGTATGGCCAAGGGTCCGGCGCCAGCGCATGGCGAACATACGCGCGCGATCCTGGGCGAACTCGGATACGCCGACGAACAGATTGAAGCCCTGCGCCGGCAGGGCGCGGTCAAGCTGGCCTGACGCGCCAGCCACACAGACAGAGAGAAACATGAGCGAGACATACATCGTAGGCATAGGCATGACGCCCCTGGCCAAGCACCTGAGCCTGAGCGTGAAGCAGTTGTCGGCCATGGCCGTGGACAAGGCCCTGCAGGATGCCGGGCTGGAACGCGGGGCCGTCGAGGCGGCCTGGTTCTGCAATACGCGCCAGGGCGCGCTGGAAGGCCAGCATGGCGTGCGCGGGCAATGCTCGCTGCGCGCCTACGGCTTCGAAGGCATCGCCATCTTCAATACCGACAACGCCTGCGCGAGTTCGAGCTCGGGCCTGTTGCAGGCCCACGCCGCGGTCAAGGCCGGGCTGTACGACGTCGCCCTGGTGGTGGGCGCCGAAAAAATGAACTACCCCGAAAAGCGCGAACAGATGTTCGAGGCCTTCAAGGGCAGTTGGGACCGCGACCTGGCCGAGCAGCACATGCAGGCGCTGCTGGCCATGGGCGCGGGCATGGAGCTTCCGCCCGAGGCGCTGGCCGAGACGGGCGAGCGCTCGGTCTTCATGGACATCTACGCCGCGCAGGCTCGTTTCCACATGAAGACCTTCGGCACCACGCAGCGCCAGATTGCCGCCGTGGCCGCCAAGAACCACTGGCACTCGCAGTTCAACCCGCTGGCGCAGTACCGGACGCCCATGACCGTGGAGGAAGTGCTGGCCGACAAACTCGTCGCCTGGCCCATGACGCGCTCGATGTGCGCGCCCATGAGCGACGGGGCGGCCGCCCTGGTGGTCGTATCCGAAAAAGCGCTCAAGCGGCTCGACGCCCGCCGGGCGGTGCGGATCCGCGGCATCGCCGCGAGCAGCGGCTCGCAGCGCACCGCCGAACAGGTCGACCGCCATCTCACCCGGGGCGCCGCCGGGCGCGCCTACGAGGCGGCCGGCGTCGGGCCGCAGGATATCTCGCTGGCCGAACTGCATGACGCGTCGGCCATCGCGGAGATCCTGCACAGCGAGAACTGCGGCTTCTGCGACTACGGCGACGGGGGCGCGCTGGTCGAAAGCGGCGCGACGCGCCTGGGCGGCCGCCTGCCGCTGAACGTATCGGGCGGCCTGCTTTCCAAGGGGCATCCGATAGGCGCCACCGGGGCCATCCAGGTGCACGAGATCGTGACGCAACTGCGCGGCGAAGCGGGGCAGCGTCAGGTTCCCGGCAATCCGCGCCTGGGCATGACCGAGAACGGCGGCGGCTTCTACGGGCTTGAAGAAGCCGCCTGCGTGGTCGGCATCTTCGAAGCGCCGTCGCGCCCATAAGGCGCGGCCACCAGGAGCCTGGCGATGCCCATCGACCGAGAACAGTTACTGAACTGGACCATCCCCGAAGTCCGGCACACCTATACCGAGCGCGACACCATGCTGTACGCGCTGGGCCTGGGCGTCGGCGACGATCCGCAATCTCCGCAAACCTTGCGCTTCGCCTACGAACGCGATCTGCGGGCGCTGCCCACCATGGCGGTAGTGCTGGGCTACGCCGGCCTGTGGATGCGCGATCCCGCGCTCGGCCTGCAATGGCACAAGATGCTGCATGGCGAGCAAGGCATGGCGCTGTACCGGCCCCTGCCCACCTCCGGCACCGTGATCGGCCGCACCCGGGTCACCGAGGTGTACGACCGCGGGCCGGAAAAGGGCGCGGTGGTGCATAGCCGGCGCGACGTCGTCGACGCGGCGACGGATGAACTGCTGTGCAGCCTGTTCGTCACCTCCATGCTGCGCGCCGACGGCGGCTTCGGCGGGCCGCCGCCGCCGGCCCGCCCGGGCGCGGCCATGCCCGGGCGCGCGCCCGACTACGTGCGGGACCAGGCCATCCTGCCGCAGGCCGCCTTCATTTATCGGCTGTCGGGCGACTACAACCCCCTGCACGTGGACCCGCGATTGGCGGCGGAAGCGGGTTTCCAGGCCCCGATCCTGCACGGCCTGTGCACCTTCGGCATGGCCGGGCGCGCGCTGCTCGACGCGGCCTGCGGGAATGAGCCGCAACGGCTGCAATCCATGGACGTGCGTTTTTCGGCGCCGGTGTACCCTGGCGAAACACTGCGCACGGAAATCTGGATCGACCGTGGCGCGGCGGTGTTCCGCAGCAGCGCGCTGGAACGGGGCGCCGTCGTGCTGAACAACGGCAGCGCCACGGTGGGGGCATGACATGACGTGGCACAAGGAGAAAGCAATGGGTCCCCTGGCTGGACTGAAAGTGGTGGAGTTCCCGGCCATCGGCCCGGTTCCGATGTGCGGCATGCTGCTGGCCGACCTGGGCGCCACCGTCATACGGCTGGAACGGCGGCAACCCGCGGCCGACCTGGGGGTGGAGCGCCCGCTCAAGTACAACCTGCTGCTGCGCAACCGCCCCAGCATCAGCGTCGACCTGAAAGCGGCCGACGGCGCGCGCTTCGCCATGGAGTTGCTCGACTCCGCCGACGCGCTGCTCGAGGGCTTCCGGCCCGGCACGATGGAGCGCATGGGGTTCGGGCCGGAACCTTGCCTGGCGCGCAACCCCAGGCTGGTCTATGGCCGGATGACCGGATGGGGGCAGACCGGCCCCTACGCCGCCATGGCCGGACACGACCTCAACTACATCGCCATGACCGGCGCGCTCAATGCCATCGGCCGCCGGGGGCAGCCGCCCACGCCGCCCCTGAATCTGGTCGGCGATTTCGGCGGAGGCGCCCTGTACCTGGCCCTGGGAGTCATGGCCGCGGTCTTCGCGGCGCGCGGCGGCGGCAAGGGGCAGGTGGTCGACGCGGCCATGGTGGACGGGGCCGCCTCGCTCATGACGCCGTTTTTCGGCATGGCCGCCGCCGGGCTGCTCAATCCCGAGCGCGGCACCAACGTCCTGGACTCGGGCGCGCCGTACTATGACGTGTACCGCTGCGCCGACGGCAAGTACCTGTCCATCGCGCCCATCGAGACCCGCTTCCGCAGGGTCTTCTTCGACAAGCTGGGGATGGGCGGCGATTCCATGGACGGCGACGCGAAAGCCGGCTGGGATGCCTTGCGCGAGGAGATCGCGGCGCGCATCGCCACCCGTACCCAGGCCCAATGGTGCGCCGTCTTCGACGGCACCGACGCCTGCGTCGCGCCCGTCCTGTCCATCGCCGATGCGCCCGCCCACCCGCACAACCGCGCCCGCGGCACCTTCATCGATATCGACGGCGTCGCCCAGCCCGCGCCGGCGCCGCGCTTCGGCGGCACCCCCACGGCCACGCCCCGTCCGCCCGAGCCCGTCAACAGCCGCTACGAGCAATGCCTGCGCGGCTGGGGCTGGTCCGACGCGGCCATTTCCCAGTGGCAAGGCAACCCCGCCGTCGGCCCCGGCGCCTAGGCGGAAGCGCCCGACCCGTCTGCTAGACTCATACGCCTGAATCCGGACCCTCCCATGAGCAAGACTGACCCCCACCCCGCGCCCGCGAACGGCCGGCGCCGCAAGGCGATGGAAGCCAGCCCGGCCGGCCTCTCGGCCGCCCGCGACGACCTGAAAGACAGTTCCGACCGGCAATTCGTCGTGGCCCTGGCGCGCGGCCTCGATATCCTCAAGGCTTTCCGGCCGCGCGAAGGCCCGCTGGGCAACCGCGAACTGTCCGAGCGCACCGGCATGCCGGCCGCCACGGTTTCGCGCCTGGCCTACACCCTGTGCCGCCTCGGCTACCTGGAATTCAATCCTCGCCAGGAAAACTACGAACTGGGCAGCAGCACGCTGGCGCTGGGGCAGGTCGCGCTGGCCCGCCGCAACATACGCAAGGTGGCCGCGCCCCTCATGCAGGAACTTGCCGACCGCACCAACGGCAACGTCGGCCTGGGCATCCTGCACAAGCGCATGATGCTGTACATCGAAACCTGCGAAGGCTCGGGCCTGATCGGCCTGCGCCTGTTCAACGGCTCGCGCATTCCCATCATCACCAGCGCCATGGGCCGCGCCTACCTGGCCCGCATGGAAGAGGGCGAGCGCGAACGCCTGCTGGAAGTCCTGCAGCCCCAGTTCGGCGCCGACTGGGCGACCGCCATGGTCGGCCTGCAAAAGGCCATGCGCGACATGGACCGCTACGGCTTCTGCACGTCGCTGGGCGAATGGCAAAGCTATATCCACGGCGCCGGCACCGCCATACGGCTGTCCGACGGCAGCCTGTACGGCCTGAACCTGGGCGGCGCGGCCTATCTGCTGCCCGAGCGCGAACTGGTGGAAGTCTACGGCCCGCAATTGGTGGAAGTGGCCGAGAAAATCCGCAAGGCCATGAGCGTGCCGGACGAGGCGTAATGCGGGGCGGCGCCCCGAGGCAGGAGGAACGGTCGCATGGCCACGCCTGAATTCCGGCGCTGGAGGCGATCGGCTACGTCCTGGCGCTGCGCGAGCCTTCCTGGCACCAGCACCGCCTGCTGCAACTGGACGAGCCGCGAGTGAACCTGCACGTGTTCGGTTCGGATTGCCCGGAGATGGAGGTGATGGCGTACAACAAGCGCAAGGAAGCGACGCTGCGCGGGATCTACGAACGCATGTTCCGCGCCGCCGGCTTCCGGTGATGGGCGTTCAGGCGCCCGGCAGCATGTAGCGCGCGGACACGGCCAGGATGCGTTGGGCGGATTCGCGCAGCAGGCGCGCTTCGCGATAGGCCTGCAGCGACACGACGGCATCGTAGCGGCGCGAGCTGCGCGGGCCGGCCAGCAAGGCCGGGCGGCGGGTCAGGATCGGGGATATCAAGCGTTGCATGTCGGAATTCCTGCGGGCTCCAGGCCCGGTATATGCCAGGCATCGTAAGCCGGCCTGGAATGCGCGCCAACGATTTACCTTTCATATGGATATCCGGGCTTTCCCGGAGGGATCGCCGGGATCTGCGCGCATTGCGCCGCCAGTATCGCCGCCGCATGTGACAGTCTGATGCCAGCATCGGCGGGTTCTTGCGAATTCTGATACTACGCGGTAGCATTAAAAAAAGAATACCGGATTGGAGACAGGAATGCCGTTGCCCTTGGAAGGTCTGTTGGTGATCGCTGTGGAACAGGCCGCCGCGGCGCCCTATGCTTCGTCGCGGCTGGCCGACGCCGGCGCGCGCGTGATCAAGATCGAACGCGCGGCCGGCGATTTCGCGCGCGGCTACGACGGCGCGGTCATGGGCGACAGTACGTATTTCGTGTGGCTCAACCGCGGCAAGGAGTCCATCGTGCTGGACTTCGCGCAGCCGGAGGACATGGCGCTGCTGCGCACGCTGATCCTCCAGGCCGACGTGCTGATCCAGAACCTGGGGCCGGGCGCGGCGGCGCGCGCGGGCTTCGGCTGGCAGGAAATGCGCGCCGCCAATCCGCGGCTGATCACCTGCGACATCACCGGCTACGGAGAGACGGGGCCGTATGCGGACATGCGCGCCTACGATCTGCTGGTGCAGGCCGAATCGGGCGTCGCCTCGGTGACCGGCACGCCGGAAGCGCCCGGGCGCATCGGCATTTCCGCCTGCGATATCGGCACCGGCATGTACGCGCACGCCGCCATTCTCGAAGCGCTGCTGCAGCGCGAGCGGACGGGGCAGGGCAGCGCGCTGCACGTGTCGCTGTTCGATGCGATGGCCGACTGGATGACCGTGCCCTTGCTGCACTACGACTACGCCGGCACGGTCTGGCCGCGCGTGGGACTGGGGCATCCCACCATCGCTCCCTACGGCGCGTTCGCCTGCGGCGACGGGCAGCAGCTCCTGATCGGGGTGCAGAACGACGGCGAGTGGCGCCGCTTCGCCAGCGACGTCCTGCGGCGGCCTGAATGGGTCGACGACGCGCGCTACCGCAGCAACCAGGATCGCGTGCGGCATGCCGACGGGCTGAAGGCCGAGATCGAATCGGTGCTGCGCGGAATGGATCTTGCCGAACTGCGGCAGCGCCTGACGCAGGCGAAGATCGCATACGCGTCCGTCAACGGCGTCAAGGAATTGTCGGCGCATCCGCACCTGCGCCGCGTGAACGTGCGCACCGCGCACGGCGAGGCCTCCATCGTGGCGCCGCCCGCGCAGGTGCGCGGCGAACCGCGCCAGTTGGGCGAGGTGCCGGCCATCGGCGCGCATACGCAGGCTGTCCGCGCGGAATTCGGCGGACGGCCCTGAGGGTAGAATTTCGCGTTTATTTTCGGCACAGCAAGGACACCATGGGACGGCCAAGCCTGATCGACAGTACGGAAGGAATCGAGAAGCGCCTCGCCATTCTCGACGCCGCCGCGTCCGTATTCATGAACCTGGGCTTTTCCGCGGCCTCGCTCGACGACATCAGCGACGCGTACGGCGCCACCAAGGGCATCATCTATTACTACTACCGCAACAAGTCGGCGCTGTTTTTCGCCGTGCAGCGGCGCGCCATGGAATTGACCCGCGAGGCGATCGAGCCCCACGCCCTGGCCGGCGGAAGCCCCGCGGCCCGGTTGCGCGGGATGGCGCATGACCACACGCTGCTGATGATGGAGCACCTGGCGTATCTCCGGGTGGCCGCGCAAGGCCTGGAACTGCACCTGACGGGCCGCACCACGGCTTCCGAACGCGCCGAGCTGGAAGACATCCTCAAGCTGCGGGCGGCGAACGAAGCCCTGTACATGCGCGTGATCGAAGAGGGCGTGCAGTCCGGCGATTTCCGCCCCATGGATCCCAAGCTGCTGGTCAAGCCGCTGCTGGGCGCATTGAACTGGACGTCGCGCTGGTATCACCCGCGCAAGAACGAAACCGCGAAGGACCGCGAGCGCGTCGCCGATGAACTGGCCGGCTTCGCGGTCAGCGCGTTGTTGCCGCATCCGCGGTAAGCGCCGGACCGCGCGGGCGACGGGCCCGCGCGGTTTTTTTTAATCCATTTTGATACTAATCGGTATTATTTAAATAACAGGACGACAGCGATCTATGGCTCCGAAAATCCTGGTGGAACGCACCGGCTTTGTGACGACGGTGATCATCAACCGGCCCGAAGTGCGCAATGCGCTGGATCGCGAAGCGGCGGCCGGGCTGGCCCGCGCCATGCGCGAATTCGACGCCGACGACGAAGCGCGCGTCGCCGTGCTGTGCGGCGCGGGCGGGGCTTTCTGTTCCGGCGCCGATCTCAAGGAACTGGCGGGCGGCGCCGATTACGAGCCGTGGGCGGGCAGCCCGGAAGGTCCGCTGCACGCGCCGCTGTCCAAGCCCGTGATCGCGGCCGTGGCCGGCCATGCGTGCGCCGGCGGGCTGGGCGTGGCCCTGTGGTGCGACCTGCGGATCGCGGAAGAGAGCGCCTCGTTCGCCGTGCTGTCGCGCCGCTGGGGCGTGCCCATGAGCGACGGCACGACCGTGCGCCTGCCCCGGCTGATCGGCATGAGCCGCGCCCTGGACATGCTGTTGACCGCCCGCATCGTGTCCGCGGCGGAGGCCGAGCGCTACGGGCTCGTCAACCGCGTCGTCCCGGACGGGCAGGCGCGCGCGGAGGCCGAGGCGCTGGCGCACCAGATGGCGCAGTTCCCGCAGATCGCCTTGCGTTCCGACCGCCAATCGGCCTATGCCCAGGCGGGCATGGCGGAACGGGACGCCGTGGCGGCCGAAATGGCCTATGCCGCCGAGGCGCGCCGCCTGGAGGCGAGGGCGGGCGCGCAACGTTTCCAACAGGGCGCGGGCCGTCATGGCGCCTTGCCCGATGCCGATTAGGAGCCCCGCATGCGAGCCGTGATTTGCCGAGGGCTGGACGATCCCAGCCAAGTCAGCGTGGAAGTCTGCGCCGCGCCGCCCATGATTCCTGGCGGCGTGCGCATCGCCGTGCATTCCTGCGGCGTGAGCTTCGCCAATCTGCTGGTGCTGCAAGGCAAGCACCAGAACCGGCCGGCGCTGCCCCTGACCCCGGGCACCGAGGTCGCGGGCATCGTCACCGAATGCGCGCCGGACGTCACCCTGTTCCGCCCGGGAGACCGGGTGGTGGCCGGCGTGCGTTCGGGCGGCTTCGCCAGCGAGGCGGTGGCCCCGGAGGACACCACGTTCGCCCTGCCCGACGGCGTGGATTTCGACAGCGCGGTGCAGTTTCCGACCATCTACGCCACGGCCTACGGGGCGCTGTGCTGGCGCGCGCACCTTCAGCCCGGCGAGACCGTGCTGGTGCACGGCGCCAGCGGAGGCAGCGGGCTGGCGGCCATCGAAATCGCCAAGAGGATGGGCGCGAGGGTCATCGCTTGCGCCAGCACGCAAGCCAAGCTCGACGCGGCGCGGGCCCATGGCGCCGACGCCGGGCTGAACTACCGCGACGGCGACTTCCGCGATGCCGTGCTGTCGCTGACCGGCGGCCGCGGCGCCGACGTGATCTTCGATCCGGTGGGCGGCAAAGTCTTCGACGAGTCGATGCGCTGCGTGGCCCCGGAAGGGCGGCTGATCCCCATGGGTTTCGCCGGCGGCGATATTCCGCAGATTCCCGCCAATATCCTGTTGGTCAAGAACGCCACGGCCATCGGCATCTACTGGGGCTACTACATGGGCTGGGGCCGCGTGCCGGTCCCGCCCGAACGCCGCGCGGCGGTGCGCGCCGCGTTCGCGACACTGTTCGGCTGGGTGGTCGAGGGCGCGCTGAAGCCCCGCACGCAGCGGACCTTCGCGCTGGAATCGTACGAAGAGGCGCTGGCCGTCCTGGCGTCCCGCGAGGTGATCGGGCGCGTCGCCCTGCATCCGCAACCCTCCCCCTGACAACGGGCGCAGACCCGTGTATCCCAACAACCAACGACAAAGCACTATCAAGGAGCAGGAGACATGAAACGATTGATCAAGCTGTTCATCGGCGTCACGCTGGCCGTGGGCGCGCAGGCGAGCTACGCCTTTCCCGACAAGCCCATCCGGCTGATCGTTCCCTATCCGCCGGGCACCGGCACCGACACGCTGGCGCGCTTCACCGCCCGCCAACTGGAAGCCAGGCTGGGCCAGCCCGTGATCGCCGAAAACCGGCCGGGCGCAAGCGGCATCATCGCGACCCAGACGGTGGTGACGGCCGCGCCGGACGGCTACACGCTGCTGCTCGCGGCCAACGCGCCGGTGGCGACCAACGTGGCGGCGTTCGCCAAGCTGCCCTACGACCCCTTGACCGACCTGGCGCCGGTGGCGGTGCTGGCCCAGGCGCCGATGGGCTTCTACGTCTACCAGGATTCGCCGTACAAGTCCGTGGCGGACCTGGTCGCGGCCGCGAAAAAAGATCCGAAGAAGCTGAACTATGGCGCGGGCAGCGCGACCTACCAGATCGCCACGGAATGGTTCCTGTCGCTCGCGCAGGCCAGCGCCAATGGCATTTCGTACAAGGGCGCGGGCCCGGCGCTCAATGACCTGGCCGGCAAGCAGGTGGACTTCGTGATCGCGGAATACAGCGGCGCGCAGGCCCTGGTGCAGGCGGGCAAGCTGCGGCTGCTGGCGGTGACGACGAACGAACGGCTGGCCAGCGCGCCGGACGCGCCGACCTTGCAGGAGCTGGGATACAAGGACTTCTTCAAGGTGGCGTGGTGGGCCATGTTCGCGCCGGCCAAGACGCCCGCCCCGGTGATCAAGACCTTGCAGGACGCCCTGCTGGCGATCTATGCCGAGCCCAAGACGCGCGATTTCCTGGCGCAGAGCAATTTCATTTCCTTCATTGGCGACGCGGAAGCGCTGGCCAAATTCCAGAGGAAGGAAATCGAACTCGAGATCGCCACGGCGCAGACGGCCAACATCCCCAAGCAGTAATCCGGCACCCACGACAGGACGTTACGCGATGGATATGCAAGCGACGCTCGCGTTGCCCTTCTTCGGTGCGGAGCACCAGGCGGTGCTGCGGCAGGCCGAGGACTGGCTGTCGGCCTTGCCTGCCTGGTCCGCGCCGCAGGGCCGGCCCGAACTGGACCGGGCGTGCCGGGAGCTGGCGGCGCGGATGGGGCAGGCGGGCCTGCTCGCGCATGCCGTGGCGGATCCGGCCCAGGCCGGCGCGCGCATCGACACGCGCGCGGTCTGCCTGCTGCGCGACAGGCTCGCGCAGCAGGGCGCGCTGTTCGATTTCGTATTCGCCATGCAAGGGCTGGGCTCGGCCGCCATCTCGCTGGAAGGCTCGCCCTCGCAGCGCGAACGCTACCTGGGGCCGACCCGCGAAGGGCGCTACGTGGCGGCCTTCGCGCTGTCGGAGCCGCAGGCGGGCTCCGACGTGGCCGCGCTGGCGTGCACCGCCAGGCGGTACGGCGACGGCTATGTCCTGGACGGCACGAAAACCTGGATCTCCAACGGCGGCGTCGCCGACTACTACGTCGTCTTCGCCCGCGAGCCCGGCAGCGCGGGCGCCAAGGGCATCTCGGCCTTCATCGTGGACGCCGGCACGCCCGGCCTGGAGGTATCGGAGCGCATCGACGTCATTTCTCCGCATCCGCTGGCCACGCTGGCGTTTTCCGCTTGCCGCGTCGATGGCGGCCAGCGGCTGGGCGAACCGGGCCAGGGATTCAAGCTGGCCATGCGCACGCTGGACATCTTCCGCGTTTCGGTGGGCGCGGCGGCCCTGGGCTTTTCGCGCCGCGCGCTGGCCGAGGCCACTCGATACGCGCTGGAGCGCGAGATGTTCGGCAAGACGCTTGCCGACTTCCAATTGTCCCAGGCCAGGCTGAGCCAGATGGCGACCCTGACGGACGCCTCGGCCCTGCTGGTCTACCGCGCCGCCTGGGCGCGCGACGCGGGCCAGGGATCGCCGCGCGCGGCGGCCATGGCCAAGCTGGCCGCCACCGAGCACGCCCAGCAAGTCGTGGACGCGGCGCTGCAGATGCACGGCGGCCTGGGCGTGCGCGAGGGCCACATCATGGAACGGCTGTACCGCGACGTCCGCGCGCTCCGGATCTACGAAGGCGCGACCGAGGTGCAGCATCTCATCATCGGGCGCGACCTGCTGCGCGAGGCGCGCGAGCGGCTCGCTCCCGCCCCGCCGCGGGCCGCGCCCATCCCGGGCCCGTCCCGGGCGATATCCAACCAGGAGCAGATATGACAGGTCCTTTGGCCGGCATGCGCGTCATCGACGCCAGCAACTTCGTATTCGGGCCGATGGCGACCCAAATGCTCGCGGACATGGGCGCCGAGGTGATCAAGGTCGAGCCGCCGCAGGGCGATCCCATGCGCATGGTCGGCACGTCGCGCAACCCGAAGATGGGGTCCTTCTTCCTCAACCTGAACCGCGGAAAGCGCAGCGTGGTGCTGGACCTTAAGGACGCCGGCGACGTGGCGCGCCTGGATGCGCTGCTGGCCACGGCCGACGTCTTCGTGCACAACATGCGTCCGGCCGCGGCGCGGCGGCTGGGCATTGCCTACGAAGACCTGGCCCCGCGCCATCCGCGGCTGGTCTATGCCGTGGCCCTGGGTTTCCACCAGGACGGCCGCTACGCCGAACGCCCCGCCTATGACGATGTGATCCAGGGCATGAGCGGGGTATCGGGCCTGCATGCGCGCATGTACGGCGAGCCCGGCTTCGTGCCCATGCTTTTCACCGACAAGCTCTGCGGCGTCTACCTGGCCGGCGCGATCGCGTCGGCGCTGGTGGCGCGCGCGGCCAGCGGGCAGGGGCAGCAGGTGGAAGTGCCCATGTTCGAAACCATGGCGTCCTTCAATCTGGTGGAACACCTGGCCGACAGCATTTTCAGCGTCGCGGGGGCGGAGGCGTCGGCGCGCGGCTACGAACGGGTCTTCAGCCGCTACCACCGGCCCCTGAAGACCCGCGACGGGCATGTCTGCCTGGTCGCCAATACGGACGCGCAATGGCAGCGCCTGTTCTCCCTGGTGGGCCGGCCCGAGTTGGCGGCGGACCCGCGCTTCGCGACGATGGGAGACCGCATCCGCCACGCGGAACCGCTGTACGAAGAGATCAGCGAGAGCCTGCTGGCGCGCAGCGCGGCCGAATGGCTGGCGCTGTTTCTTGAACACGACATTCCCGCCGGGCCGGCCAACGGCCTGGACGAGCTGCTGAACGATCCGCACCTGGCCGACGTGGGTTTTTTCCAGGACGTCGAGCACCCGACCGAGGGCGCGCTGCGCTGCGCGCCCACGCCGTTCCGCTTCTCCGCCAGTCTGCGGGCGGCCGCCGGCGGGGCGCCGGGGCTGGGGGAGCACAACGGGGAGATCCTGGGGTAGGCGCGGGCTGCCGCGCTCGCGCTCAGGTCGCCTTCAGGCGCGAGGGCACCTCGTCCGTGTCGCTGCAGACCGCCAGGACTTCCGCCGGCTTCCTGCTCAGCGACAGGTAGACGTGCCCGATGCTGCTGTCGAAATAGGCGGTCTCGAGCTTCCCGAGCACCACGCTGTCGCCGTTCTCGAACTGGATGCGGACCTTGCCCGACAGCACCACGGCGAATTCCTGGCCCGGGTGCCGGATGTAGTCCTCGAACTCGACCACCTCGCGCGCGTCGATCAGGGCGAACATCGGGGTCATCTTCTTGCCGGGGTATTCGCCCATGAGCAAGCGGTAGTGATAGTTCTCCGTGACGTAGTCGCGGGCGTCGCCGAGCTTGTTCTTGATGAAGGTGGGAGCGACGGCCGCCTGCGGAGTATCCCCCAGCATGAACATGCGGGTCATGTCGATGTCCAGCGCCCGCGCCAGCGCGGCGAACTTTTCGTAGCTCAGGGCGATCTGCCCCAGCTCGGCCTTCGAGAGCGTCGACACCGCGATGCCGCTGGCGCGCGACACGGCCTGCAAGGTCAGTTTCCTTGCCTTGCGCTCGGCCCGCAGGCGAGCGCCCATTTCTTCCTTGCCCACGATCTCGGGCGGGACGGTCTTGCCGGAAAGGGCCATGTAGCGGTCTGGCATCAAGGGGTTGAGGGCTGGGGCAGGGCCCGCAAGCCCCGCCGCGCATGCCGATTGTAAAGGTTGCGGCCGTTCAGGCGGCGCGGTTCAGCACCCGGCCCGCGTGCCGGCCGGTGAAGGCCTGGTCCTGCCAGACCGGCGCGCCGTTGACGTAGACGGAATGGATGCCGGCAGCGCGCTCCGTGGGGCGCTCGAACGTGGCGGAATCGGCCACGGTCGCCGGGTCGAAGACCACCAGGTCCGCGAAGTAGCCGGGCTGCACCTGCCCACGCCCGGCCAGGCCGAACTTGGCGGCGGTCAGGCCGGTCATCTTCCAGACCGCGGTTTCGAGGGGAAAGAGGCCCAGGTCGCGGGAGTAGTGGCCGAGCACGCGGGGGAAGGTGCCCCACAGCCGCGGGTGGGGGCGTTCGTCATGGGGCAGGCCGTCCGAGCCGATCATGGTGGGACCGAACGCCAGGATGCGCTGGACGTCGGGCTCGTCCATCATGAAGTAGATGGCGCCGGCGGGCTGCAGTTCCTGCACCACGTCGTACTTGGACTTGCCGCGCTCGGCGGCGACTTCGTCCAGGTCGCGCCCGCTCAGTTCTGGGAAGGGCTTGCACCAGGTGATGAGGGTGCGTCCGGCAAGCAGGACGCGGTCCTGCTTGAGCATGGTGGAGCCCGCCACGTAGGGATAGGCGTCCAGCGAGACGTCCTGCGCGGCCATGGCGGCTTCGATCAGGCGCAGCGTTTCCCTGGAACGTCCGAAGTTCGGCTTGCCCATGACCTTGTGGTGCGAGATGACGACGGGCACGCCCAGTTCGCGGCCGATGCGGAAGGTCTCCTCCAGGGCCGGCACGATGTGCTCGCCTTCGTCGCGCATGTGCGTGGCGTAGATGCCGCCGCGCGCGCCGAGCGGGCGGCAGACTTCGATGATCTCCTCGGTGCTGGCGCTGGCGGCCGGCGGGTAGAACGTGCCGGTGGAGATGCCGATGGCGCCGCTGGCCAGCGCGTCGTCGGCCAGGGCCCGCATGGCCCGCACTTCGGCGGGCGTGGCTTCGCGCTTCAGGTCGGCCATGACCGCCGCGCGCAGCGTGGAGTGGCCCACCATGCAGGCGGCGTTGACGGCGGCGGGCGCGGCGCGCAGGGCGTCCAGATAGTCGGAGAAGCGCTCGAAGCGATAGGAGCCGCCTTCGTCCAGCAGGTCCAGCGGCGCGGGCGGGTTGGCGTGCGCCAGCGGCGCCAGGCTGATGCCGCAATTGCCGGTGACGACGGTGGTGACGCCCTGCGAGATCTTGGGCGTCATGTCGCGGTGCCTGAGCAGGTAGTTGTCGTCGTGCGTGTGCGAATCGATGAACCCCGGGGCCACCACCTTGCCGGCGACGTCGATGCGCAGCCCGGCGGCGCTGCCGCTCAGGTCGCCCACCGCGGCGATCCGGTCGCCGCGCACGCCGACGTCGGCCCGGCGGCCGGGCACGTTTGCGCCGTCGATGACGGTGCCGCCGGCAAGAATGTAGTCGAATGGGGTGGCGTCGGGCTGGTTCATGCGTATCTCCGGCTAGGCAAAGTGGCAGGCGACCTGCTGTTCGGGGGCGATGTGGCGGGGCGGCGGGGTTTCCTGCGCGCAGCGGGGCTGGGCCATGGGGCAGCGGGTGCGGAACGCGCAGCCCGAAGGCGGCGACAGGGGGCTGGGGATTTCGCCCTTCAGCACCTCGACCGGCGCGCGCTCTCCCTGGCGCGCGGACGGCACCGCCGCCAGCAGGGCGCGGGTGTAGGGGTGGGCGGGGCGTCCGAAGACGGCGTCGCGCGTGCCGATCTCCACGATCCGGCCCAGGTACATCACCGCGACCCGGTGGCTGATGTGGCGCACCACGCTCAGGTCATGGGAGATGAATACGTAGGTCAGGCCCAGGTCTCGCTGCAGGTCCATCAGCAGATTGATGACCTGGGCCTGGACCGAGACGTCCAGCGCGGACACGGGTTCGTCGCAGACGATCAGGCCCGGGTCCAGCGCCAGCGCGCGCGCGATGACGATGCGCTGGCGCTGCCCGCCCGAGAATTCGTGGGGGTAGCGGTCGGCGGCGTCGGGGCGCAGGCTGACCCGCGCCAGCAGTTGCGCGACGCGTTCCCGGATCGCGGCGCGGCCGTGGCCGAAGTTGCGCAGCGGCTCGTCGATGATGTCGCGCACGCGCATGCGCGGGTTCATGGACGAAAACGGGTCCTGGAAGATGAACTGCATCCGCTGGCGCATGGCGCGCAACTGGCTGCCGTTCATCGCCGCCAGGTCGTGCCCTTCCAGCAGGATGCGGCCTTCGGTGGGCTCGGCGAGCCGGATCAGGCACTTGCCGGTGGTGGACTTGCCGCAGCCGGATTCGCCGACCAGGCTCAGAGTCTGGCCGCGCGGGACGGACAAGGACACGCCGTCGACGGCGCGCAGCACTTTCGCGCCGCCGTCGACGGGGAAGTGCTTCTTGAGGCCGACGACTTCGAGCATGGGCAAGGCCTCGGCGGCGGGCGCAAGGGGGGTGTCGTGCAGGTTCATGTCGGGTCTCACGCAGTCATGGCGTCGGCTACGGGCGCGGCCTCGCGGGCCCAGCACCAGACGCGGTGCCGGCTGCCGGCGTCCACGGCGGGCGGGGCGGCTTCGACGCAGCGCGGCTGCGCCTGGGAACAGCGCTCGGCGAAGGGGCAGCCGCGCGACGCCGGCGTCATCACCGGCACGATGCCGGGCAGCTCGGCCAGCCGCGCGCCATGGCCCTGGCCGTCCACGAACTCGGGCAGGGAGCGGATCAGCGCCTGGGTATAGGGATGCTGCGGGCGGTCCAGGACGTCGTCGACGCTGCCTTCCTCCACCTTGCGGCCGGCGTACATCACGATGACGCGCTGGCACATCTGCGCCACCACGCCCAGGTCGTGCGTGATCAGCACGATGGCGGTGCCGAGCCTGGCCTGGATGTCCCGCAGCAGGTGCAGGATCTGCGCCTGGATGGTGACGTCCAGCGCCGTGGTGGGCTCGTCGGCGATCAGGACCTTGGGCTGGCAGGCGAGGGCCATGGCGATCATGGCGCGCTGGCGCATGCCGCCCGACAACTGGTAGGGATACTCGCGGACGCGGCGGGCGGGGTCGGATATCTGCACCAGGTCCAGCAGCTTCTCGGCCTGCGCCAGGGCGTCGCGGCGCGACAGGCCCTGGTGCAGCATGAGCGATTCGCTGATCTGCCTGCCGATCGTGAACACGGGGTTCAGGGAGGTCATCGGTTCCTGGAAGATCATCGAGATCCGGTTGCCCCGGATCTCGCGCATGGCCTTCTCGGGCAGGGCGAGCAGGTCGCGCCCGTCGAATTCGATCCGGCCGCCCGCGACGCGCCCGGGGGCGCGCAGCAGGCGCATGATGGACAGCGACGTGACGCTCTTCCCGCATCCGGATTCGCCGACCAGGCCCAGGGTTTCGCCGGGCAGCAGGTCGAACGAGAGGCCGTCCACGGCAACCACCGTGGTGTCGTCCCCGTCGAAGCAGGTGGTGAGGTCGTGCACGCGCAAGACAGGTTGGGGTTGCATGGGCGCTCCTACAGCTTTTTGGCCAGGCGGGGGTCGAGCATGTCGCGCAGCCCGTCGCCCACGAGATTGACGGCCAGGACGGCCACGCCCAGGAACAGGCCCGGATACAGGATGATGTGGAAGGCCACGGCGACGAAGTTGCGGCCTTCGGCCATGATGTTGCCCCAGCTTGGGGTCTGGGGCGGGATGCCCACGCCCAGGAAACTCAGCACGGCCTCCGTCAAGATGGCCGAGGCGGCGATGAAGGTGGCCTGCACCATCAGCGGCGCGAACAGGTTGGGCAGGATGTGGCGCAGCAGTATGGCGGGCACGCGGGTGCCGGAGGACACGGCCGCCTCGATATAGGGCTGTTCGCGGATCGTCAGCACCAGCGCGCGCACCAGGCGCACGACGCGCGGCACTTCAGGAATGACGATGGCGATGATCACGGTGCCCAGGCCGCCCTTGAGGGTGGCCATCAGCGCGATCGCCAACAGTACGCCGGGGATGGCCATCAGACCGTCCATGATGCGCATGATCGCGGCGTCCAGGCGGCGGAAGTAGCCCGCCGCCATGCCCAGCGCGACACCGCCCACGGTGGCGACCGCCGCCACCACGATGCCGACCACCAGCGATATGCGGGCGCCCCAGACGGTGCGCGAGTACACGTCGCGGCCCAGCGCGTCGGTGCCGAAGAAATGCTCGGACGACGGCGGCTTCATCCGCGCCATCGGGTTGATGTCCTGCGGATCGACCGTGGCCAGCCAGGGGGCGGCCAGCGCGATCGCGGCCAGGGCCAGCAGGATGGCGCCGCCCACGTACAGCATGGGGTGGCGGCGCAGCGATTTGAGGACCCGGCGGTAGCGCGGGCGCCTGGCGGGCAGAGGCAGGGTGGCGGTAGTCATGCGTGTCCCCCTTCAGTAGCGGATGCGAGGATCGAAGAGCCGGTAGCTCAGGTCGACCAGCAGATTGATCAGTACGTAGATGCCGGAAGCCACCAGCAGCACGCCCTGGATGACGGGGTAGTCGTGGCGCAGCACGGCGTCGATGGTCAGGCGGCCCAGGCCGGGGATGGCGAACACGGTTTCGGTGACGACCACGCCGCCGATCAGCAGGGCGACGCCGACGCCGATGGTGGTGACGATGGGATTGGCGGCATTCTTCAGCGCATGCCACACGACGGGGGCCGCCGACAGGCCCTTTGCGCGGGCGGTGCGGATGTAGTCTTCGGACAGGGCTTCCAGCATGGTGGCGCGCGTCATGCGGGTCAGCAGCGCCATATAGACCAGGCCCAGCGACAGGCACGGCAGCACCAGGTGGCGGAGGTAGGGCGCCACGCCGGCGGACAGCGGCTTGTAGCCCTGCACGGGCAGCCATCCCAGCTTGATGGAGAAGCCGTAGACCAGGCTGTAGCCGATCAGGAAGACCGGCACCGAGAAGGCGCAGACCGCGCCGACCATGACCAGCCGGTCCAGCCAGCGTCCCGCGTTCCAGGCCGCCAGCACGCCCAGCGGCACCGCCGCGATCACGGCGAACAGCATGGTGAATATGGCGATGGACAATGTGGGGCCCATGCGCTGGCCGATCAGTTGCGACACCGGCATTTGCGTGGCGATCGAGGTGCCCAGGTCGCCGGTGGCGATGTGGGCCACCCAGATGCCGAACTGCTGAAGCAGCGGCTTGTCCAGGCCCAGGTTCTGGCGGATTTTCTCCACGTCGTCGGCGGTGGCATTGTCGCCCGCGATCACGGCCGCCGGATCGCCCGGCGACAGGTGGATCAACAGGAACACCACGACCGCGACGACGGCCATGACGGGAATGACGGCCGCGATGCGGCGCAGGATGTATTTCACGCTGGTTTCCCCCGGGCTTGCGGCCGGGCGCGAGAGGCGCCCGGCGTCTGCCTTACGGTTTTTCGATGTTCCACATCACCGGGATGCCGGTCTTCAACAGCTCGGTGTGCTTGAGGCCGCGCACCGCGGACACCGGCTTGAACTCGCCGAACATGACGTATGGCACGGTCTGGTAGGCGCGCGCCTGCATCTGCGCGGCGATGTCCTTGCGCTTGGCCGGATCCGTCTCGCGGATCCAGTTGGTGCGCAGCGTGTCGAGTTCCTTGTCGCAAGGCCAGCCGGGCAGGCTGTTGCCGCAGGCGGCAGACAGCCAGGGATTGGTCACCGGCGTGCTGGCGTCGTAGTAGCCGCCCCAGGTCACGAAGACGCTCCAGCCGCCTTGCTCGGGCGCGTCCTTCTTCAGGCGGCGCGCGGCCAGCGAGGCCCAGTCCATCGACTGCAGGTCGACGTTGATGCCGGCCTTCTTCATGTTCTGCGTCAACACCATGACGGCGGGGGCGCTCAGGTGGTCGGTCGGGTACAGGACCACGACCTTCTCGCCTTTGTAGCCGGCTTCCTGGAGCAACTGCTTGGCGCGCGCCGGATCGGGCTTGGCGTAGGGCGCGGCGCCGGCGTCGGTGGCCAGCGGCGAGCCGCAGATGTAGAGGGTGGCGCAATAGTCGACCCGGTACTTTTCCGGGTACCCCATGGCCGACAGCATTTCCTTCTGGTTCACCAGGTGGTACAGCGCCTGGCGGGCCAACGGGTTGTTGAACGGCGGGTGCAGCGAGTTGACGATGACCATGCCCTGGGACGCCACCGAGGTGCCCAGCGTGATGTCGGGATTGCTTTCCAGGACGGGCAGGAAGTCCGGCGTCGTCTGTTCGATCATGTCGACTTCGCCGTTCATCAGCGCCGCCGTGGCCGTGTTCCCGTCGGGGATGTAGACCCATTCGACGCGATCCACCTTGACGTTCTTGCCGCCCGCCAGGCCGTCGGCCGGTTCGGCGCGCGGCACGTAGGCGGGATTCTTCACATACACCACCTTGTTGCCCGGCACCCACTCGTCGCGCTTGAACAGGAACGGGCCGGAGCCGACCATTTCGGTGACCTGCTTGTTCGGGTCCGTCATGGCCAGACGCTTGGGCATGATGAAGGGCGGCATGCCGGACGGCTTGGACAGGGCGTCCAGCACCAGGCCGAAGGGTTCCTTCAAGGTCAGCGTGAAGGTGTCGTCGCCCGTGGCGGCGAGTTCGGCGCCGGCGGCCATCAGGGCCTGGCCGAGCGTGTCCTTCTTCGCCCAGCGCTGGATCGAAGCGACGCAGTCCTCGGCCTTCACCGGGGTGCCGTCATTGAACTTCAGGCCCGCGCGCAGAGTGAAGGTCCAGGTCTTGCCGTCTTCGGACGTGGTCCAGGTGTCCACCATCTGCGGTTTGACCTGGCCCTTGCCATCCTGCGAGAACAGGGTGTCGAACACCATGTAGCCGTGGTTGCGCGTGATGTAGGCCGTGTTGAAGAGCGGGTCCAGCGTCTTGAGGTCCGCGTGCGGCACCAGGCGCAGGGTCGTGGGCTCGGCGAGCGCGCCCGTGGCGGCGCCCATGGCCAGCAGGGCGGCCGCGCCCAGCAAACTGAAACGTCTGATCATTCTTGTCCCCTTGGTCATTCCGAAGCCCGTCTCGGGCGGCGATGGATGGCGCCTCATGCCGTGAACGGCCATTTCGGCAATTTGCGTTTGGTGTAAGGCAGTGCGTTGTAGTCCTGCGTGATCGCGCCCGGCGTCTCGACGTAGATGACGTGGCGGCCGACTTGCGAATACGAGGCGTAGAAGTGCTGCGACGACTTCACGATGATGAGCTTCATGGCCCGCAGGTCCACGCCGAACTGCGTGAACAGGTCGGTGCCCATGGCCTGGGTGCGGTTGGTGGTCAGCACGATGGTCACGCCCTGGCTGCGCACGACCGCGGCGTCGCCCAGCAGCGCGGGGGTGCCGGCCAGGCCGGTCATGACGGCGTCGCGCTTGAGCGCCAGGATTTCGCAATCCAGGTCCAGCGGCATGCCGGAGACCGGGGCCACCTTCCCGCCGATGCGCAGTTTGATCCGCGCGCCTTCGCCCGCTTCGAAGCAAAGCTGCACGGCGACCGGATCCCAGAAGGGTCCGGTCGCGACGTCGCGGATGCCGCGCGCCAGCACGCGTTCCAGGATGAAGGTGGCGTCGCTGGGCGCGCCGCCGCCCGCGTTGTCGGCGGAGTCCGCCAGCACGACCGGGAAATCGTCCAGCGCCAGCGCCTGGTCCAGCGCCTCGTCGGCGCCGGGGTAGGGGGGCGCCAGCCGGTCGCGGAAGCCGATGATCTCTTCGCCCAGCGCGCGGGCCAGCGCGTCGGCCCGGGCCTGGTCGCCGTCGGTGTAGACCAGCACCTTGGACCCCATGTCCGGCGTGTCGCCCCAGGGGAAGCCATGCGCGATGGAAATCGACAGCACGCCTTCCTTGCCCTCCATGGCGAGCAGGCGGTCCACGAAGCCGCGCATAGGCTCGCGGCTGGTATGCATGATGGAGATCATCTCGCAGTCGTACACGGCGCGCGCGGGCTGGATGCGCCCTTGGGCGCGCGCCACGCACAGGTCCACCAGGTCGTAGGCGCGCTCCAGGATGTCGGTGTGCGGGTATTCCTTGAAACAGACCAGGAAGTCGGCGCTGTCGACCATGGCGGCCGTCATGTGGCAATGCGGATCCAGTTCGGCGCCGATCACCGTATCGGGGCTGACGATCTCGCGCGCGCGGCGCAGCAGGTCGCCTTCGCAATCGTCGTAGCCGTCGGCCACCATGGCGCCGTGCAGGCCGAACAGGGCGATGTCGACCTTGCCCGCGCGGCGCAGGTCCTCCAGCAGTTCGTCCCGCAGGGTTTCGTAGGCGTGGCGGGTGGTGACGCCGGCCGGCGTGGCGCCTGCCGTCATGCCTTCGATGAGCGTCCAGTCCTTGCCCTGCGCGCGCTGGCGGGCGGCCCAGAGCGGGCCGGAGAACATCTGCATGCGGTCGGGGTGCTGGCCCGCGGGGAAGTAGCCGCGCGCACGGTAGGCGGACAGCCCGGTCGGAATGGGAGAAAAGGTGTTCGTCTCGGTCGCGAGGGACCCGGAAAATATTTTCATGCTGCCGCTCCGCGTAAAGGATGGACGGGGCGCGGGCGTTGCCGCGCGCGCCAGGGAAATACCGCAATGCGCGGCATCCGCGCCGCGCGGTGTACAGGCAATCCGGCCCGGCGGGCCGGCTCAGGCTTCGGAGACGGGGCCCGGCGCCGAAGAGGCGCCGGAGGCATAGCGCGGCACTGAAGACTGATGGGCCGGCGTGCCTCCCAGCCAGGCCTGCACTTCGATCTCCACGTCCACGTCCATGGCCAGCTTGGCCTCGACCGTCGAACGCGATGGAAAGTCGGAGGGGAAATGGCTGCGGTAGGCGTCGTTGAATTGCGCGAACAGGTCCAGGTCGGACAGCCATACCGTCACGCGCACCACGTCCTTGAGCGTGGCGCCGGCCAGGGCCAGCGTCTCTTCGATGCGGGCGAGCGCGGCATGGGTCTGTTCGCCGATATCGCCGCGCACGACCTGCCCGTTGGCGTCCATCGGAATCTGCCCCGACAGGAACAGGAAGCCGCCCGCGCGGGTAGCGCGCGAGAAGGGCAGGGGCAGGGGGCTGGGATAGCGGGTGATGGCGTTCATGGTGGCGTCCGGGGTGGAGGGTCAGCGCAGGCGCGCGGGGCGCACGGCATCGGCATTGACGCCATGCGCGTGCAGGTGGGCGGGCACCGGCTGGCGCATGAGCAGCGCGGCGGCGAGTTCGGAGGTGGCGGCGGCGGTCTGGATGCCGTAGCCGCCTTGCGCCGCCAGCCAGAAAAAGGCCGGCGCTTCGGTATCCCAGCCCACCACGAAGTCCCCGTCGCGCACGAACGAGCGCAAGCCGGCCCAGGTGTGCCTGGGACGGCGGATGGTGAGCGAGGTGGCGTTTTCGATGCGATGAATGCCGGTGGCGACGTCCAGTTCTTCGGGCACGACGTCGTGCGCGGCGACCGGGTCGGCGTTGGCGGGCGAGCCCAGCAACTGGCCGGCGTCGGGCTTGAAGTAGTAGCTTTCGTCGACGCCGACGACGGCGGGCCAGCGGGAGAAGTCCACGTCCTCGGGGCCAGAGAAGGTGAACGCCGTGCGGCGGCACGGCTGCAGGCCGACGGGGCGCGCGCCGCACAGGGCGGCGGCATGGTCGGCCCAGGCGCCGGCGGCATTGACCAGCGCGCGAGCGCGCAGGCGGCGGCCGTCCGCCAGGGTCAGCGTCCAGGCCTCGCCGGCATGGGCGGCCGATACGACTTCGGCGTTGTTGTGCAGCACCGCGCCTTGGCGGCCCATGCCGCGCAGGAAGCCCTGGTGCAGCGCGTGCACGTCGATGTCGCGGGCGTCGGGTTCCTCGATGGCGCCGCAGATCTGGTCGCCGCGCAGGCACGGCACGCGTTCGACCGCCTGCGCGGCGTCGATCAGCGCCACGTTGGGCGATTGGCTGTGGAAATCTTCGTAGACCTCCCGCAGCAGGTCTTTCTGGTCAGGGGTCGCGACGTACAGCACGCCGCGCGGACTCAGCAGGGGGTGTTCGCTGAATCCTTGCGGCGGTTGCTCGTAGAAGGCGCGGCTGGCTCGCGTGAGCGCCTTGATCTGCGCGGTGCCATAGGTCTCCATGAACATGGCCGCCGAGCGGCCGGTGGAGTGATAGCCCGGCTGGGCCTCGCGTTCCAATACGACGACCGACGCCGTGGCGCTCAGCCGGTAGGCCACGGAAGCGCCGGCGATGCCGGCGCCGATCACGGCGTAATCGAATAGGGGTTCTGCTGTCATTTTGTCGGAAGCGAGAATTCTCTTATTTGATAATTCTCGAATACGATAGTTTTTTGGCGGCAGGCGGGTAATAGGGGAATGCCCTGATGGCGCGGGACGGAACGTCAGGCAGGGAGGGCGCCGGCGCGGGAATGCGCGCCGGGCGTGCGTGATGGAAGGGGCGGAGGAGCGCGCGGCGTCAGGTCAGGCGCGTGCCGTCGGGCACCTCGCCGTCCGGGACCCCCAGCACAATGCCGCCTTCCGCGTCCGCGAAGCCCAGCACCAGGACTTCGGATTTCACGGGGCCGATCTGGCGCGGCGGAAAATTCACCACCGCCATGACGCGTTTGCCGGGAAGGTCATGCAGCGCATAGTGCGCGGTTATCTGCGCGGAGCTTTTCCTGATGCCCACGCCCGCGCCGAAGTCGATCGTCAGTTTGTACGCGGGCTTGCGCGCTTCGGGGAAGGCTTCCGCCGATTGGATCGTGCCGATGCGGATGTCGACCTTGAGAAAATCGTCAAAGCCGATGGCCGGGGCGGCGGGAGAGGCGGGGTCCTGCGTGAAGTGCATGCGTGCTCCGTAATATCGAGGATTTGCCGCATGGGTGGAACAGTTTGTTCCGTCCAAAATTGCGGCTTTATGGCTGGGACATGTGCTTTGCGCGATTGCCCGCCGGTAGAATTCCTCCGTGCATTTTCCTCTATCTACCAGTCGGAAGGCTATATCGTTATGAGCAACGCTTATCTCGACGCTCTGAAGAAGCGTCGCACGCAGTATTCGCTGGGCCGCAACCTGTCGACCTCCAAGGAGGAACTGACCTCCCTGATCCAGGAAGCGATCAAGAACAGCCCCTCGTCCTTCAATTCGCAAAGCTCGCGCGCGGTGATCCTGTTCGGCGCGGAAAGCGAAAAGCTCTGGGACCTCGCCATCGAGGAAGTGCGCAAGGTCGCGCCGGCCGAAGGCTTCGACAAGACCGAGGCCAAGCTCAAGAGCTTCGCCGCCGGCGCGGGCACCGTGCTGTTCTACGAAGACCAGGACGTGGTGCGCAGCCTGCAGGAGAAGTTCGCGCTGTACGCGGACAACTTCCCGATCTGGTCGGAACAGGCGGGCGGCATGGCCCAGTTGTCGGTCTGGACCGCGCTGGCCAATGCCGGCGTGGGCGCCAGCCTGCAGCACTACAACCCGCTGATCGACGCCGCCGTGGCGAGCCAGTGGAACGTGCCGGCCTATTGGAAGCTGCGCGCGCAGATGCCGTTCGGCTCGAATGAAAACGGCTTCGGCGAGAAGCCGTTCATGGATGACGCCGAGCGCTTCCGCGTGTTCGGCTGATGTGCGGGGGCGCCGGTCAGGCGTCCCAGGCCCTGTTTGCAAAAGCCCGCGTTTCCTCAGGAAACGCGGGCTTTTTTCTGGCTGGCGCGCCCGCGGCCTGGATCGACCCGCGGGCGGACTGCCGGGGCGTCAGAGAATGACGCCTCCCGCCGAGTCGATCTTCTGGTCGGACTTGGGCGGCGCGGCGCGCTTGGGCGGCGCTTTCTTGGCCGGCTCGGCGGGCGGTGCGGCCATCCGCGCAATCGAACCCTTGGCGATCGATTCCAGTTGGCCCGTCAGCAAGGCGCCATAGGCGACCTTGGCCTTGATTTCGCCGATCTTGATCGAAGCCACTTTTTCCTCGGCCGCGCCCAGCTTCTCGCCCGTGTCGGGATCCACCAATTCTTCGCCGGTGGCGTAGATGTCGTAGACCTGGCCTTCGGCCACGCTGCCCATGCCGCGGTTGATGATCACGCGGCCGTTCTGCACCGCCACGACCTTGGCCGGGTTCACGATTTCGATGATGTCGCCGACCATTTTTGCCTGGAACTGTTCCATGGCGGCGCTGATCTTGTTGCCGCCCGAGGCGAACGACGCCGAGTCCGACCACTTCACTGCGCGGGTCGCGGCCTCGACCAGCGTATAGCGCACCGAGGCCCGCGTGGACTGCGAGACTTCGCGGGTGGATTCCCCGGTCAGGTCGATGTTGTTCTCCTGCACCCGCGTCGACACGGCGGCCTGGGTCAGGTCGATGATCAGCAGGAAATCCGCGCCGGCCGCCTGGCCCAGCCGGGCCCGTTGTTGATCGGACACGTTGTCGCTGGCCAGGAAGTCGTTTTCCTTTTCGAATGCGACGTCGTTGCTGCGGTCCAGCACGGTAAACCGCCCGCTCTTGACCAGCTTGTCGGTGACCGATTGCCGCATGTCGGCCGACAGCGCGCTGCGGCGCAGCTTGCCGGTCGTGACGATGGCGATGCTATCGCGTTCCAGCTTGGGCGTCTTTGCCTGGTATTCGAACTTCTCGATCGTTACCGACAGTTCGACCATGCAGCCCTTGCTGCCGCCGCATTCCTGCCTGGTCACCGAGTAGCCCTTCACCTTGCCTTGCGCGCGCACGTCGTTCGTGCTGCCGACGCCGGCTTCGACCGTGGTCTTGCTGGACATCTCGGCCTGCGACGAGGCGCTGGCGTTCAGGTTCTGCTCGTTGTTCGTGACCGTGTCCTTGATCAGGCCGCTTTGCGTGTCCTGTTCGGTGCGCTTGGCATTGAGTTCGGCGGAAGCCTGGCCCTCGGCATCCCGCTTGACCTGCACATAGGCCTTGGGGCTGCCCGAACGCGTGGCGACGGCCGCGCCGTTGACCTGCTTGATGGCATTGCCCAGGGCCGACTCGACGGCCTGCTCGAACGTGTCGCCATACCCGACCGCGGGCACGGTGACGTCTTCGGCGTTCGCCGCGTGGGCGGCGCAGAACAGCGCCGCGCCCAACATCCATTTTTTCATCATGAATCTGCTCTCGAAAAAAAGACCGCCTGCTTGCGGGCAGGCGGTCCATTCAGCCATGACCGTTACCAGGTCACCGTGCGGTTGTCGCCGCGCTTGATGATGGCTTCTTCGCCTTCCCAGTACGCCAGCCCGTCGTCCAGGTTGGTGAGCGTCAGTTGGAAGTAGTAGTCGACCTGCTGCGTGCGGCTGTCGACGCGGTTATTGCGCTGCATGATCTTGCCGGAGAGCGAGAAGTCCGGGGCGATGACGCGGCCGTCCTTCTTCACGGTGGCCTGGTTCACCATCTTCGAACCCTTCAGCGCCCGCGATTTGGCGGTCATGGCGTCTTCGGGGCCGTTCAGGCCGACCGCCGTGGTGATCACGAAGCGGCCCGAATTGAGCAGGCTCACGCGGATCTTCTTGGTCAACTGGTCGGTGTCGATGCGCTGCGCCGTGTCGTTGGTGATGTTGGACATCGCCACCACGAAACGTCCGCCCTGGGCAGCCTTCGGGTGCACCATCAACGGCGAGTTCAGCATGTCGTTGACCATCTTGTTGGCGGCCGACTCGAAGTCCTTGTAGTCCAGGCCCATTACCGCGACGTTATCGTTCTTCTGGTCGACGTATTGGGTGGTGGTGGCGCAGCCGGCCAGCATCGCCGCCAGCAATGCGGCCGAAAGAGAGAGCTTCAGGCTCATGATGTTCCTTGTAGATCGTTATTTGGAAGCGAGGATGTCGACGCGAGGCGGCGTTGCGGCGTTCAGCGCGCGGACGTACACGACAACCGGCCTTTTTTCCTGGGGCAGATCGACCACGAGGTCTTCGTGGCCGGGGAAGCCCAGCTTCAACTGGTTCGACTGGGGATAGGGCACGGTCATCAGTTGGAAGTTGTGCGGCAGCGTCGACCACGAACGCAGGTCGGCCTGCGTCGAAGCGGCCTGGGCGATAGCGGCCAGCGAGCCCAACAGCGGACTGGAGTCGTTCAATTGCTTCTGCACCACGGTCTTGGCCGTGGCCCGCACGATTTCCTTGATCAGGATGGCGTTGAAACGGGTCTTGAACTCGCCGCGGATGATGGTGTCCATGTCGGCCAGCATCTGCGTCTGCTGGCGGCCGACGGTCAGGTAGGGATAGGCGGGGGTGCCGTCGCGCATCACCGGCAGCGCAATGCCGGTGTATTTGACGTTGCCGCTCACCAGGAACAGGGGCAGGTCGATCCGGAATTGCTCTTTGTGCGCCGCCGTGCCGTTTTCGAACACGATCCAGACCGCGGGCTTGAGCTTGCCGCCCTTGCGCTGGGCGGCCGCCATATCGATCTTGACCTGGGTGTTCTTGGTCAGCGCATAGACCCGCTCCAGGCTCTTGCGCGCTTTGTCGGCGTCGGCTTGTTGTTCGCCGTTGAACAGGAAGTACAGGCCATGAAGGTAGAGCGCCGCCGGATTCACGTAGCCCGCGTAAGGCGCCCATTGGGACAGGTCGACGCCGGCCTTGAGCAGGGCTTCGTCCGTGCCGGACAGGCTGCGATTGACCAGATCGGCGTTTTCGTCGCTTTTCACTTCATCGCGCTGTTTGGCGATTTCGGCTTCGAAGTGCTCGGCGGCGCGGCGCTGGCGGTCGTCGCTGCGGTTCCATTCGACGCGCGCATTGGCATAGTCGCCCAATTGCCAGAAATTGAGGGCCTTATAGGTATTGAGCATGACCGTGTCGTACACGGCCGGCGTATAGGGCAGGACGTTGTCGTTGGCCACGAGCGACAGGGCATGATTGCCGGCGCTGGCCGCGACGTTGCGCGTGTCGTCGTCTTTCATGAGGTCTTCGGCGCCGTCCAGCATCTGCGTGGAACGTTCGGACAGCCCGCTATACCGCAGGAGGGCGCCCGCTTCCAGGGCCCAGGGCAGGTCGGTGGGGGCGGCGTCCAGGGGACCTGCCGCCTGTACCGCGCTACTGGTGGCGGCAGGGAGATTGCCGGCCGCCAGATCCCGTGAAAAGTCCTTTCGTGCTTGAGGATTGGCGCAACCCGCCAGTACCAAAGCCAAACCTGCCACTGCTGCCCACTTCATCGCTTCTCCGTCAAATGATACTATATGTTATTAAAAGTGAACTTTTATTGTATTTTGTTCACATTTAATCACAATATCAAATTCTGAGCAATTTATTGACTCTTTTGGTCTTATATTGTTTGATTTTCCGCAGTCGGAATCCGGAATCTCGATCCCGCGAGCGACGGTCGTTGGTTATTTCGCGTTATCCGGCGGTCCGCGGAATTCGAGGAGGAAGTATGAAAAAGTGTTTATCCGCCGGTTTAATGGCCATTGCCGGCAGTGTGCTCGCGCCTGCGGCCGCGATGGCTTTCGGCGAGGCGGGGCAGTGGTCCAGCGGGTGGGGCCAGGGGGTATCGGAATACACCGCCGTCGATGCAAAGAAAAATGCGCTTTATATTGCCTGCAGCGAAGACCGTCCCGTGTCCATGACACTGACCGTGGCGGGCCAGGAATATGGCGGCGACGGCAAGGATTTCAGCCTGATTATCGACGGCAAGGAAATATCGCAGCCCTATGAAACGAGTTCGCGGGTGGGCGCGAATAACTTTTATTTTGCCTGGGACGCCATGCGCAAGGCCAAGCGTCTGGAGGCCAGGACGAGCGACGGCAAAGTGGTGAATCTGCCCGTCAAGGGCATCGCCAAGGCCCTGCCTTCGACTCAGTCAAAAGGGTTTCCCTGCCAAGTGGATTTCTAGGCGGGAAATAATGCCGCCCGTCGACGAGGCGGCCGCGACGGCGCGGCGCAGGCAGGTCCGGGCGGGTTCGCCGGCCAGCCTCACGAAAGTTTCATGACTTCGCCGGCCGCGCGAGGGTCGCGCGGGGCCCAGCATCCGGCCTCGACGGCGGCGATGAAGTCCAGCACGGCCCGGTTGAACGCCTCGGGCTCTTCCAGGTTCAGTGTGTGGCCGGTCTTGGGCAGCATCAGCAGGCCGCTGGCGGGCAGGGTCCGTTTGAGGAACAAGGCGGGCTCCAGGGCGTGGTCGTCCTCGTCGCCGGCGATGATGAGGACGGGAGCGGCCAGCTCGGCGAGCGGGCCGGCCAGCGTATCCAGGGCGGGGCGCGCCGCCTGGACGCCGCGCAAGGTCAGCGCGGCGCCGGTGGCGTCGTGGCCGCACAGGGCGTCGGCGAAGGCCTGCCAGCCGCGCGGGTCCTTGTTCTGATACTGGACCCGGGCGGCGCCGGCGGCATAGGTCGGGCCGTATCCTGCGCTGCCCAGCGTTTCGAAGCGTTCGGCGGCCTGCAGCGAAGCGTCGCGGAACGCGGCGTGGCCGGACGCGAGCGCGCCGTAGCCCACGCCGGCGATGGTCAGCGAGCGGACGAGCCTGGGGTGGGCCAGGCCAAAATGCAGCGCCGCGAAGCCGCCCATGGACAGGCCGACGATATGGGCACGGTCGATGCCGCGGGCCGCCAGCACCGACGCGAGATCCCGGACGGCGTTCTCCTGCGAGTAGGCGGCCGGATCGGCCGGCACGTCGGACGGGGGGTAGCCGCGGGCGGCATAGGCGACGCAGCGATGGCGGCGCGCGAAAGCCCGCAACTGGGGTTCCCAGCTCCGGTGGTCGCCCGCGAACTCATGGACGAAAACGACGGGCGATCCTTGCCCGGTCTCTTCTACGTGCAGGCGATAGCCGTCATGGGCGATAGCGGTAGGCATGGGAATCAAGGGGCGGGAACGGGAAGGGGGCGGCGCTGCTTGAACCAGTCGGCGATCTGGCTGCCCGTCATGAAATCGACCTTGGGATGGCCGGCCAGCAGGTCCAGCATTTCCTCGAAATAGCCGTAGCGGTGCGGAACGCCCATCAGGTGCGGATGCAGGCCGAGCGCGAGCACCCGGGGCTGCGTTTCGCATTCGCGCTCGAACAGCGCCAGGGTGCGCGTCAGCCGCAGCAGGAATTCGGGCGAGGAATGTTTTTCGACGGCATAGATGACCGAGTCGTTCAACTCCAGGTTGTACGGCATCTGGATCAGCGAACCGCGCTTGACGCGCATCCAGTTGGGCAGGTCGTCCAGCACCCAGTCGCACACGTATTCGACGCCGGCATCGGCAAGCAGGTCGGGCGTGTCCGGCGTTTCGCGCAGGCCGGGACTGAGCCAGCCGCGGGGACGGCTGCCGGTGAAGGCGCGCAGTTTTTCCAGGCACGCGCCGATGAGTTCGGCCTCGGCGTCCGCCTGGTTCAGGGTTTTCTGGTGCATGCCGTGCCCGATGAATTCCCACCCCGCCGCGAGCATGGCCTCGGCCGCGCGCGGGTAGGCGTCGATGACGCTGGCGTTGCAACTGGTCGAGGCGGGCAGGCCGCGGGACTGGATCGCGGCGAGCATGCGCGGCAGGCCGGCGCGCATGCCGTATTCGGCCCAACTGAAGTTGGGCACGTCCGGCACGGTCTCGCGGCCGTGCGGCGGGGTGATGATGGTGCGCGGCATGGGCTGGTCGAACGGCCAGTGTTCGACGTTGATGACCAGGTGCACCATGATCCTGCCTTGCCCCGGTTCGGCCAGGGCGGGCGGATCGGCGGAGAACGCGTAGGGGATACGGGGAGTCGTCATGATGGGTCCGCGGGTCAGTGCCGCATTTGCTTGAGGATTTCGCGCTTGAGCCCGTTGAACGCTTCGCCGGTGATCAGGTCCAGCGAGCGCGGGCGTTCGATGGGGACCGTGATGCGCGTGGCGATGCGTCCCGGGCGGGCCGACATGACGTAGATCGTGTCGGCCAGCAAAATGGCTTCGTCGATGTCGTGGGTGACGAAAACCACCGTGGTCCGCAGCTTCTGCCACACCGACAGCAGCAGCTCCTGCATGGTGAGCCGCGTTTGCGCATCGAGGGCGCCGAACGGTTCGTCCATCAGCAGCACCTTGGAGCCCAGCGTGAGCACGCGCGCGATGCCTACCCGCTGGCGCATGCCGCCCGAGAGCTGGATGGGCAGGTGGCGGGTGAACGCCGACAGGCCGGTGATGCGCAGCATCTCTTCGGCGCGCTCGGCGTATTCGGCCTTGGACAGCCCCGCGATCCTGGGGCCGAAGACGACGTTCTCCCATACGTTCAGCCAGGGAAACAGCGCGGCTTCCTGGAACACGACGCCGCGTTCCGGGCCGGGCCGCGTCACGGGTTCGCTGTCGACGGTCAGCGCGCCCGAGGTGGGCGATTCGAAGCCCGCGATCAGGTTCAGCAAGGTGGACTTGCCGCAGCCGGACGGCCCCAGCAGGGCCACGAACTCGCCGGCGGGAACGTGCAGGTCGATGCCGTCCAGCGCTTGCACCGGGGTCGCTCCCGGGTAGGTCTTGCTCAGATTCGTGACTGAAATATCAGACATGGCACCCTCAATGATTCTGCAGCATGCGCCAGACCAGGACCCGGCGCTCGATGATGACGATCAGGCGGTCGCTGAGAAAACCCATCAGGCCGATGGAGACCATGTCCGCCAGCACGATGTCCATGCGGCCGACGTAATAGGCGTCCCACAGCACGTAGCCCAGGCCGGATTTCACGGCCACCATTTCCGAGACGATCACGGCCGTCCACGAGATGCCCAGGCCGATGCGCAAGCCGGTGAAGATGGCCGGCATGGCGGCAGGCAGCACGACCCGGCGCAGCAATTGCGTGGAAGAGGCGCCCATCATGCGCGCCGCGCGCACCAGGTTGCGGTCGACGTCGCGCGCGCCCTGCGTGGTGTTCACGACGATGGCGTAGAAGCCGCCCAGGAAGATCAGGAAGATGGAGCCCATGTCGCGAATGCCGAACAGGGCAATCGAGAAAGGCAGCCATGCCGTGATCGGAATCGGCCGCAGGCCTTGTATCAGCGGGTCCAGCGTCTGGGACGCGAGCCGGCTCCAGCCGATGGCCAGGCCCAGCGGAATGCCCAGCAGCATCGCCAGCGCGAAGCCCTGGATCACGCGCATGGCCGAGTACTGCACATTGCCCGCCCAGGTGCCCTGGTAGGGGTTGAGTCCCATCCCCGGCGGGCCGAAGATCCAGGCATACCACGCGCGGGCGACCTGGACCGGCGTCGGCACCACGCCGGCCATGTCGGGCGACTGCCCCACCAGTTGCCAGACGATCAGGATCAGGACGGGCACGGCCAGTCCGAGTCCCGCCTGGCCGATCGCGCGGCGGGAGCGGCGGATCGGCGTTGCGCATTTCAATGTTGAAGCGTTCACCAGCATCTCCTTGGCTTGCGGGCCGGCAGGCCGGCCCGCAAGCCGCGCAATCACATGACTTCCTTGAGCAGATCGGCATCCCATACCGTGTCGATCTGCCCGCTCACGTCTTTCGGAATGACGCCCAGTTCATTGAAGGTCTTGGCCTGGCGGCGCATCTGGTCCAGGTCCAGCACGCCGCCCAGCTTGATCAGCTTGGCCGATTCCCGCGTGACGTTCAAGGGCAGTCCGGTGTACTTGGAATAGGCTTCGGCGAACGCCTCGGGATCCTTGGAGAGCTTTTCCTCGGCGTTCTTGTAGGCCCACAGGAAGCACTTCACGGCCTCGCGCTTGTCGCGCAGCGCGTCGCGCGTGGTGGCGAGCAGGCCCAGTTCGGCGCCCACCGCCTTGCTCTGGCTGTATTCCAGGTTCTTCGCGAAGAAGGCGGTGCCGTCGGCGACCAGTTGGGATTCGAACGGCTCCCACAGGGCGACCGCGTCGACGTCGCCGCGCTGCAGCGACTGGACGAACGCGGTGCCGCCGCCCTGGATGTTGACGGCGGTGAACGTGTTGTACGGCACGCCCTTTTCGGACAGCATGGCCGCCCATTGGAACCAGACGGCCGATCCCGGAGCGATGCCGATGCGTTTGCCGGCCAGGTCTTTCCAGTCGTCCATCTTCACGCCCTTGCGCGTCACCAGGTACTTGGGCGAGGACGCGACGCCGGACAGGCCGACCAGCTTCTGGCTGCCCTGGGCGAGCGCGATCGCCAGGTCGGCGGGGCCGATGCCGGACACGTCGACCGAGCCGGACAGCAGGGCGGTGCGCGCGTCGGCATAGCGGACGAATTCGACGGGCTTGACCTCGACGTTGCAGGCCTTCAGTTCATCGGCGACGAAGATGATGGGCGAGAGATGGCCGACCTTGACGTAGCCCACCGTCAACACCTGCTTCTGCGGCGCGGGCGCCGGCCGAGGGCCGACGGCGTGGCTGCCCGCGGCGTAGGCGCAGAGCGCGCCGGCGAGGGTCATCCTGTAGAGCGTTTTCATGCATTTTCCCCTTGTTGCTTGATAAACACTGCGAGCGGCGCGGCGGCGCCGCGCCAGGAAGAAGCCGAGCCGGACCGCGCTCAGCTTCCGGTAAATACAGGCGGCCGTTTCTCGCGGAAGGCTTGCTGCCCTTCCTGGTAGTCCCGGCTGAGAAAGCACGCGCGGACGGCTTCGTCCACGGCTTCGGCGGTCGGGGCGGACGGCTCGCCGGCCAGATGCCGCAGGGCCATTTTCGCGGCGCGCAGGGTGAGCGGGGCATTGCCCGCGACTTCGCCGACGCGCCTGGCCACGGCCTCGTCGAACGCGTCTTCGGCATAGGCTTCCTGCACCAGGCCGATGCGCGCGGCCTCCTGGCCGTCGAGCGTCCTGGCCGTCATGAACAGGTCGGCGGCGCGGGCCGCGCCCAGCGTGTCGCGCATGCGCTTGAGGCCTTCCATCGCATAGCCCAGGCCCAGCCGCCCGGCGGGCATCCGGAAGCGCGAGCCCAGCGTGCAATAGCGCAGGTCGCAGGCCAGCGCCAGCGCCATGCCGCCGCCCATGCATATGCCGCGTATCGCGGCGATCACCGGCAGGGGGCAGGCGCTCAGGGCGCGCATGGCGCCCGCCACCGCGGCGTCGTAGCGGGCGACCTGCCCCGGATCCTTGCGCTGCGAGGCGAATTCGGAAATGTCGGCGCCGGACACGAAGGCGCGGTCGCCGTCGCCCGCCAGCACGACGGCGCGCGCGCCTTCCCGGTTGCCGGCTTCCCCCAGGGCGCGCGCCAGGTCTTCCCACATCGACAGGGACATGGCGTTGTAGCGCGCGGGGTTGACGATGCGGACGCGCACGACGTTGCCGTCCAGGGCCACGTCGAGGCGGCCGGGAGCGGGGGATGAGGAGGTCAGGGTCATGGAGAAACTCCGCGTGGGCAGTCGTATCAGATCGCGCGGGCGTCGCGCAGCCGTTCGATATCCTCGCCAGCGTAGCCGGCCTCGAGCAGGATTTCCTCGGTATGTTCGCCCCAGCCGGGAGCGGTGCGCGCGATGTCGGCGGGCGTGCGGGCCAGGGTGACCGGCTGCGTGATCAGCGTGCGCTCGCCGCCTTGCCAGGCGGGGCAGGTCCGGGCGGCCCCCAGGTGCCGCACCTGCGGGTCTTCGAACATCTGCGGCACGGAATAGACGGGGCCGGCCGGCACGCCCGCTTCATTGAGCAGCGTCACCCAATGGTCCACGTCCGCGTTCAGGAACATGGCCTGGATTTCCCGGTTCAGCCGCTGGCGGTTGGCCACGCGCAGCTTTTCGGTCGCGAACTCCGGGTCCGACTCCCAGTCGCGCCGTTCGAGCGCGGCGCAGAAGCGCTTCCAGTTGCCTTCGCCCGCGGCGCCCAGGTTGAACATGCCGTCCTTGGCGTGGAACAGGCCCATGGGGCTGCTGGTCGGGTGATCGTTGCCTTCCTGGCGGGGGACGTCGCCGTCGTTCAGATAGCGCGCCGCCTGGAAATCCATCATGGCGATCTGGGAATGCAGCAGCGAGGCGTGGACCCACTGGCCCTGGCCGGATTGTTCGCGTTCCAGCAGCGCGGTCAGGATGCCCAGCGCGGCATACAGGCCGGTGCTGGAATCGGCGACCGCCAGGCCGGCGCGCACCGGCCCCTGGCCGGGCAGGCCGGTGACCGACATCAGTCCGCCCATGCCCTGGATGATCTGGTCGAAGCCCGGCCGGCCCGCGTAGGGGCCGGTCTGGCCGAATCCGGAGATGCTGGCGAGGATCAGCCGGGGGTTGATCCGGCGCAGCGATTCATAGTCGACGCCCAGCCGCTGCTTGACGTCCGGACGCCAGTTCTCGACCACCACGTCGGCCTCGGCCGCAAGGCGCCTGAACACTTCAAGACCCTCCGGCGTTTTCAGGTTGAGGGTCAGCGAGCGCTTGTTGCGGTTCAGGTTCTGGAAGTCGCCGCTCCAGCGGTCGGCCGCGAACATGGCTTCGTTGGGATCGACGCCCGGCGGAGGCTCTATCCGGATCACGTCAGCGCCGAAGTCGGCGAGCATGCGCACGCAGGTGGGGCCGGCCCGCACGCGGGAGAGGTCTAGCACGCGGAAGCGCCGCAAGGCTGGCGAGGCGGAGAGTTGTGGCATGGTCTCGGCTTCAAAGAGAAGAGGGAAGGAAAGAAGCGGCGTGCGGACGCGCCTGCTCCACGTGGCGGGCGAATGCGAGCAGCCGGGCTTCCTGTCCGGGGCGGGCGATCGCCTGGATGCTGATCGGGCGCTTGCGGCCGTCCAGTCCGATGGGGAAGACGATCGCGGGCAGGCCCAGGTAATTGACGAAGGACATCCAGCAGAACATGTCCAGCAGCCGGCGCGGTTCGAACGCCTCGCCGCCGGTCAGGACCTGGGGCCAGTCCGGCACGCCGCGCGGCAGCGCCGGCGTCAGGAGCAGGTCGGCGCGGCGCAGCGCCTGCGCGATGAACTGGCGGGCATGGGCGCCGCGCTGGCGCAGCGCGTCGAGATACCAGACGGCCGGCAGCGCCGCGCCCGCCAGCGCCACCGTGCGCGTGAGGGGAGTCAGGGCGGGCGCCTCTTCGCGCAAGGCGGCCTGGTGGGTGGCGGCGGCTTCGGCGTGCAGCAGGGTGTCCGCGAGCCGGCTCCAGGCCGGCAGGCCGGCAAGCGCGATGGGCGCTTGCGCCGTGCCGGCCGGCAATGCGTCCACCAAACCTTGCAAGGCGTCGCCGACCTCGGCGTCCAGTTGCACGGCGGGATTCGGATGCTCCCAGCAGGCCGCGACGCGCCAATCGATTTTCCCGGGCGGGCCGGCCAGGGCGCCGGCGCCTTGCGGAAAGAGCCGCCGCGCCTGGGCCGGGGCGACCAGGTTTTCGAGGATCAGGGCGGCATCGGCGGCATCGCGGGCGAGAATGCCCGCGGTGTCCAGGCTGGGAGCCAGCGGCGCGATGCCGTGCGCGGGCAGCAAGCCTCTCGTGGGCTTGAGTCCCAGGATGCCGCAGGTGGCGGCGGGAATGCGCACCGATCCGGCGGTGTCGGTGCCCAGCGACCCATAGCACAGGCCGGCGGCCACCGCGACCGCCGAGCCGCTGGATGAACCGCCCACGGCCGCCCGCGCATCGACCGGGTTCAGGGGCAAGGGGTAGTTCGGATTCTCTCCGGTCGCGCCGCAAGCATGTTCCGCCATGGCCAGCGCGGCCAGCGGCTGGCTGCCCGCGGCGTCCAGGCGGCGGATCAGCGTCGCCGCCGGGCCGGGCCGGGGGCTGGCCGACGCGGCCCGGTCCGTGCCGCAGCCGGGCGCGCGGCCCGGCAGCATGAAGATGTCCTTGTGGGCCAGGCCCACGCCGGCCAGGGGTAGAGACGGATCGGGCAATTGCTTGGGCGGGGCGAACACGCTGACGGCGCTGTGGCGCGAATCCGCGGCGAATGCCGCGCGCTGCCTGGACAGCGCGTCGCCCAGGTCGACGTCGCCCCGCAGCAGGGCGGCGCGCAGCGCCGCGATTCCGGCGGGCAGGCCGGCCGGCGTCATCGCAGGGGCTCCTGGCGGCGCGCCGGCGGCGCGAGGCGGACGAGGGTCTTGGCGACGCCGCGGATTTGCGCCTCGCTTGCCGGGATGCCCTGAAGCGCAAGGAGTTCGCGCACGCCAAGGGCCAGGGGCGGCAAACCGGCCCTGTCGTCCTGCAACGGCCCACCTCTGTCGGGAATACGCATTGCCACCCCTTCTTGTATTATTTGACGACTTATAAATATATTTATAGAACAAGCGATAATTTACAGCAACCAAATTTTTATACGTGGGCAGAATGAAAGTCAGTGAACGCATCCGCCTGGCCGTCGAGGAGGACATTCGCGCCGGCGTCCTGAAACCCGGCGACGCGATCGACGAGCAGGAGCTCGCCGCGCGTTTCGGCGTGTCGCGGACACCGGTGCGCGAAGCGTTGATCCAGTTGAAGGTGCAGGGCATGCTCGAGAGCCAGCCGCGCAACGGCATGGAAGTGGCCAGGATGGACGTGCAGGAATTGCTGGCCATCTGGGAGCTGATGGCGGAGATGGAAGGCGTGTGCACGCGGATGGCCTGTCAGCGCATGTCCGACGAAGAACGCCAGGAACTGGCGCGAATCCATCGCGACGCGGCCGCGCTGGTGGAGGCCGACGACGCCGAGGGATGGCGCGAGGCCAACCACGCGTTCCACGAGGTGCTTTACCGCGGCTGCCGCAATCCGTACCTGCGGCAAGAGCTCCTGAGCCTGCGCGCCCGCACGGGCGCCTACCTGCGCCACGCGTTCAGCGCGGTGGGGCGGGTGCGCGCCTCGTACGAGCAGCACGGCGAACTGCTCGAGGCGATCCTGGCCCACGACCCGGAGCGCGCCCATCGGATGATGATGCGCCACATCAGCCTGGCCCAGGGCGCCAAGGGCCTGGCCGACTTCCTGATCAACCTGCCGCGCTCCATGGTCAAGAACTGAGGGGCCGGCGCCTCCACCGAGACGGATATACAAATTCCGCGATACGGCCGTTCTAGCGCCGTACCGGGATCTGCGGGAAAGTACGGACCGATGCAACTCATGGTTGGGAGCCCGCTATGTACCTCATATCCCTGGGCGCCGGCGTGCTCGTCGGCGTGATCTACGGGCTCATCCACGTCCGGTCGCCCGCGCCGCCGGCCATCGCGCTCGTCGGCCTGCTCGGCATGCTGATCGGCGAGCAACTCGTCCCCATCGCAAAACGCGTCATTCACCGGGAACCCGTATCCGTGTCCTGGTTCAGCAACGAATGCGCGCCAAAAATCACCGGATTGCCTCCCAGGACGGAGGGCAAGGACGGCGGCCAGGGCAATCCGCCCGCCGCCTGAGGGCGCGCGCACGCGGCGCGGCGGCGCCAACGGGCGGCCGCCAGGCCTGCGCGCCCGGCTCAATCCGGCATTCACGGCGATGTTTCGCCACAACCCGCTCGACCAAGGAGCTTTCCATGTCCAACCCGAAACTAGAATTGCTGACGCCGCGCAACTGCCAGATCATTTTCATCGACCACCAGCCCCAGATGGCCTTCGGGGTGCAGTCGATAGACCGGCAGGTGCTGAAGAACAACACCGTCGCGCTGGCCAAGGCGGCCAAGGTCTTCGGCATTCCCGCGATCATCACGACGGTGGAGACCGAGAGCTTCTCCGGCCATACCTATCCCGAGCTGCTGGACGTGTTTCCCGACCAGAAGCTGCTGGAGCGCACGTCGATGAATTCCTGGGACGACCAGAAGGTGCGCGACGCCCTGAAGGCCACCGGCCGCAAGAAGGTGGTCGTCTCGGGGCTGTGGACGGAAGTCTGCAACAACAGCTTCGCGCTCGAAGCCATGGACCAGGGCGGCTACGAGATCTACATGGTGGCCGACGCCTCCGGCGGGACGTCCAGGGAAGCGCACGACTACGCCATGCAGCGCATGGTGCAGGCCGGCGTCGTGCCGGTCACCTGGCAGCAAGTGATGCTGGAATGGCAGCGCGACTGGGCGCGCCGCGATTCCTATGACGCGGTCATGCAGATCGTCAAGGACCACTCGGGCGCCTATGGCATGGGCGTGGACTATGCCTATACGATGGTGCACAAGGCGGCGGAACGCACGGCGTCGAAGCACGAAGTCCTGGCGCCGGTCGCCGCCGGCAAGTCCTGATCCCTGAACCCGCCGCGGCGCGCGCGCCGCGGCATGCCAAAGCGAGCAAGACATGAACCAGGCAGCCACCGCCCGCCCGCAGGACGAGAAAGGCCCATCGCCGTTCGCTTCCCGCAACTTCACGGTTCTCTGGGTTGCGACCGTGCTCTCGAACGTCGGCACCTGGATGCACGACGTCGGCGCGGGATGGCTGATGACGTCGATGTCGCCGTCTCCGATGATGGTCGCGATGGTGCAGACGGCGACGTCGCTGCCGGTGTTCCTCCTGTCCCTTCCCGCGGGCGCGCTGGCCGACATCGTCGACAGGCGCCGCCTGCTGCTGCTGGTGCAGGTGGGGCTGTGCGCCGTGGCGGCCGCGCTTGCCTGGCTGGTCTGGGCCGGCCTGGCGACGCCGGTCGCGCTGTTGCTGTTCACGCTGGCGATGGGCACGGGCACCGCGCTGATCGCGCCCGCCTGGCAGGCCATCGTCCCCAGCCTGGTGCCGCGCGCATCGCTCCAGCAGGCGATCGCCATCAACAGCGTGGGCGTGAACATCAGCCGCGCCATTGGCCCCGCGCTGGCCGGCTTCCTGATCACGGCGGTGGGGCTGGCGGTGCCGTTCGCCGTCAACGCAATAAGTTTTCTCATCGTGGCGGCGGCGCTGCTGTGGTGGAAGCCGGCAACGGACCGCGGCAACTCGCTGCCCCCGGAACAGCTCTGGGGCGCGATGGCGGCCGGCCTGCGCTACGCCCGCAACAGCAGCGCCTTGAAGGCCACGCTGGTCCGCGCCGTGGCGTTCTTCGTGTTCGCGAGCGCGTTCTGGGCGCTGCTGCCCCTGGTCGTGCGCACCGTGCTGCGGGGCGGGGCGGAGCTGTACGGCATCATGCTGGGCAGCGTCGGGCTGGGGGCGGTGCTGGGCGCCTTCCTGCTGCCCCGCATCAGGAAGGCTTGCGGGGCGGACCGCCTGGTCATGCTGGGCACCTGCGGCATCGCGGTCACGCTTGCCGTCGTGGCGCTGGTGCCGGTGCCGGCGGCGGCCATCGCGGCCAGCCTGCTGGCGGGCGCGTCCTGGATCGCGGTGCTGTCTTCGTTGAACGTATCCGCGCAGACGGCGCTGCCCGACTGGGTGCGCGCGCGGGGCCTGTCCATCTTCGTCACGGTGTTCTTCGGTTCGATGAGCGCCGGCAGCCTGCTGTGGGGGCAGGCGGCAAGCCTGTTCGGCATTTCGCAGGCGCTGCTGGCGGCCGCGATTTGCGCGCTGCTGGCCATTCCCCTGACCTGGCGCTGGAAACTTCAATTGGGCGCCCAACTGGATCTCGCCCCGTCGATGCACTGGCCGGCGCCCGTGCTGAGCACCGGCGTGCGCCACGACCGCGGGCCGGTCATGGTCACCGTGGAATACCGCGTCGACGCGGCGTCGCGCGAGGCTTTCCTCGACGCCATGGACAAGGTCGGCGAGCAGCGCCGGCGGGACGGGGCCTATGCCTGGGGAATATTCGAGCACACGGGCGAACCCGCGCACTACATCGAGTACTTCCTGGTGGCGTCCTGGGTGGAGCATCTGCGGCAGCACGACCGCGTGACCGTGTCGGACCAGGACCAGCAGGTTTCCGTGCGCCACTTCCACCAGGGCGACGCGCCGCCGGTGGTCCGCCACTATCTGGCGCCCGACAGGGCGCGCAAGGAATGACCCATGACGGCATTCGACCGCAACCGCAGGACCACCGTTAAAACGCTGGTCGCGCTGGGCCTGGCGCCCGGCGCGGCCCTGGGAAGGAGCGCATCCATGAAGACCGAACCCGATCTGATCCTCCACGGAGGCAAATTCACGACCCTGGACCCGTCCCGGCCCGAGGCCGAGGCGGTTGCCGTCAAGGACGGCCGCTACGCCGCGGTGGGGACGGCGGCCGAGATCCTGCCGCAAGCGGGGGCGGGCACGCGCGTCATCGACCTGGGCGGGCGCCGCGTCATTCCGGGCCTGATCGACAGCCACACCCACGTGATCCGGGGCGGCCTGAACTACAACATGGAATTGCGCTGGGACGGCGTGCCCAGCCTGGCCGACGCCATGGCCATGCTGAAACGCCAGGCGCAGAACACGCCGCCGCCGCAATGGGTCCGGGTCGTGGGCGGCTTCACGCGCCACCAGTTCGCCGAAAAGCGCCTGCCCACGCTGGATGAAATCAACGCGGCCGCGCCGGACACGCCGGTATTCATCCTGCACCTTTACGACCGGGCGCTCCTGAACCGCGCCGCGCTGCGCGTCGTGGGCTATACGCGCGACACGCCGAACCCACCGGGCGGCGAGATCCAGCGCGACGCCAACGGCGAGCCCACCGGCCTGCTGATCGCGCAGCCCAATGCGACCATCCTGTACTCCACCCTGGCGAAGGGGCCGAAGCTGGATCCGGACATCCAGCTCAATTCCACCCGCCATTTCATGCGCGAACTGAACCGGCTGGGCGTGACCAGCGTGATCGACGCCGGGGGCGGCTTCCAGAACTATCCCGAGGACTACCAGATCATCGAGAAGCTGCACGCGGACGGCCTGCTCACGCTGCGGCTGGCCTACAACCTGTTCACGCAGAAGCCCAAACAGGAACTCGCCGACTTCCAGGGCTGGGGCAAGCAGGTGCGGCCGGGGCAGGGCGACGACCTGTACCGCCACAACGGCGCGGGCGAGATGCTGGTCTATTCCGCCGCGGACTTCGAGGACTTCCGCCAGCCGCGGCCCGAAATGCCGCCCAACATGGAGGCCGACCTGGAACCCGTGGTCCGCCAACTGGTGTCGCAGCGCTGGCCCTGGCGGCTGCACGCCACTTACGACGAAACCATCTCGCGCGCGCTGGACGTGTTCGAGAAGGTCAACGCCGACCAGCCCTTCGAGGGCCTGCACTGGTTCTTCGACCACGCCGAGACGGTCAGTCCGCGCAACATCGACCGCATCGCCGCGCTGGGCGGGGGCATCGCCGTCCAGCACCGGATGATGTACCAGGCGGAGGATTTCGTGGAGCGCTATGGCGCGCCGGCGGCGGAGCAATCGCCGCCGATTTCGAGAATGCTCGCGGCCGGCGTGCCGGTAGGCGCCGGCACCGATGCCACGCGCGTGGCGTCCTACAACCCCTGGGTCTCGCTCAGTTGGCTGGTCACCGGGCGCAGCCTGGGCGGCCTGCGCATGTATCCCGCCGCGCAGCGGCAGAGCCGCGAGACCGCGCTGCGCCTGTGGACCGAGGCGAATACCTGGTTCTCCAACGAACAGGGGAAGAAGGGCCGCATCGCCGCGGGCCAACTGGCCGACCTGGTGGCGCTGGACCGCGACTACTTCACGGTGCCCGAGGACGAGATCATCGCCATCGAGAGCGACCTGACGCTGCTGGGCGGCAAGGTGGTCTGGGGGACGGGCAGCTTTTCCAAGGACGCGCCCGAGGTGCCGCCGCCGGCGCCGGACTGGTCGCCGGTGCGGGCCTTCGGCGGCTATTTCTCGCGCAAAACGGCCAGCCAGAACGGCTACCTCGCGTCGGTGGCGGCCCGTTGCGGGTGCGCCAGCGCCTGCGCCGTGCATGGCCACGCGCACATGGCGGCGGCAAGCCGCGACATGCCGGTAGCCGACGCGGCTTCCTTCTGGGGCGCGCTGGGTTGCGCGTGCTGGGCGGTCTAGGGGCGGCGCCATGACGACTCATCCTGGCGCGGCCTGGCTTTCGTCGCCGCTGCCGGGCCGTCTGGCCCGGCTCGTCCTGACCCTGCCGTTCTGGTGGAGCGGCGTGAGCAAACTGCTGGACTTCCCGTCCGCGCTGGCCGAGGCCGCGCATTTCGGCCTGCACCCGCCGGCGCTGTACGCGGTACTGGTGATCGCCGTGCAGTTGGGCGGTTCCATCCTGCTGGTCGCCGGGGCCTGGCCCTGGCTGGCGGCGGGCGCGCTGGCCGCGTTCACCCTCGCGGCATCGGTGATGGGCCACGCATTCTGGAACCTGCCGGACCCGCAGGCGAGGTTTCATGACATGAACGCCTTTCTGGCGAACCTGGGCCTGATCGGCGGATTGGCGCTCGGCGCCCTGACAGCGCGGGCCGCCGGGAAACGCTAGCGCACTACGCTTCCAGGCTTTCCGTCATGCGCGCGTAGCGGCCTTCCAGGAACTCGACGAACGCGCAGATGTTCGTCGATTGCTGGCGGTGCTGCGGGTAGACCGCGCTGACGGGCAGCGGCCGGGGAGCGTGGTTTTCCAGCACCGCGACCAGTTCCCCGCTGCGCAGCGCCCCGCCCACGATGAAGCGGGGCAATAGCGCGATTCCCAGGCCGGCGATGGCGGCGTCGCGCACGACTTCTCCGTTGTTGGAAAGCAAAGGCCCGCGCGCCTCGAACGACTGCTGTTCGCCATCCACGGTGAACGGCCAGCCGTTCTTGGCCTCCCGACCGTACAGCAGGCAATTGTGGCGCTGAAGGTCCAGGGGCGTCAGGGGCAGGCCGCGTTCCCGCAGATAGGACGGGCTGCAGCAGGCCACCATGCGCAGTTCGCCCAGGCGGCGAGCGATCAGCGTGGAATCGGGCATGGCGCCGATGCGCAGCGCCATGTCGAACGCCTCGCCGACCAGGTCGACGTGGCGGTCGTCCAGGATGGCCTGCAATTGCAGGGCGGGGTGCTGGGCCAGGAACTCGGCAATCAGCGGGGACAGATGGCGCAGCCCGAAGGACATGGGCGTGCTGACTCTGAGCGTTCCGTGCAGTTCGGTGCGCCGCAGCGCCATGGCCTGTTCCGCCCTGGCCACGTTGTCCAGTATGCGCTGCGCATGCGCGTAGAACTCCCGGCCCGATTCGGTCACGGTGAGCTTGCGCGTATTGCGCACCAGCAGCCGGACCCCCAGCGATGCCTCCAGGCCCGCGATCCGCCGGCTGACGAATTGCTTGGACAGCAACAATTTCTCTGCGGCGGCCGTGAAACTGCCGGTGTCGACCGCGGCGGCGAAGATACGAACGTCGTCGAATTGCATAGCGCCCGCTTGAATCGATGGCCGGCCATTTTACCCAGGGCGGATGCGCGGCGGGGGCATTCTGCGTCAACCGGAGGGCGACAATGAATCGCGCGCGGCCTACTTGTCACGATGAGTGGCTAGGGTACAGTTCCACAACATTGGAGCGCATCACCAACGGAGGTACCCATGCAGCCTACCGAGAAGTCGCTGGCCGCTCCGGTCACGCATCCTCCTCACTGCATCGCGGCCCTGCGCACGCCCCTGCTGGCGGCGGCCAGGTTCCGGCACGTGGGCGACCACGCCGATGCGCATGTGCAGGCCATTCCCCAGGCCCGCGCGTATTCGGTGATCTTCCAGATGCAGGATTTTGCATCGCACAAACTGTGGGTGGACCAACGACTCGTCCATGCCGGCGGCCACTCCAAGGCCTCCATGGCGTTGACCGACCTGACCAACGCCTACGCCTGCCAGCACCTGTCGGACTATGACAACGTGCGGCTCCAGATCCGCAACGACGTGCTCGACGAATTGGGCGGCGAACTGTTCGCCGGCAAGGTGCCCGGACTGCGCCAGCAGCAGGGCACGGAGGACGCGACCATGCGGTTGCTGGTCCAGGCGCTGCTGCCCAGCCTGATGCGCCGCGAATCGGGCGACGAAATGTTCATCGAACATCTGACGCTGGCCATGGTCGCGCATCTGCTGCGCCGATACGGACAGGCCGGCCTGCGGGGCGCCGAGGGCCGGTCCGCGGGCAAGCTGAGCGGGCGGCAACTGGCCAGGGCGACGGAATATGTCGAGGCGCACCTGGCGCAGAACATCGCGCTGGCCGATATCGCGAACCATTGCGGCATGTCGCGGGCCACGTTCGCCAGGGCGTTCAAGAGCGCGATGGGCATGACGCCGTTCGCGTGGGTGCGCGAACGGCGGCTGGAGCATGCGATGGGACTGCTCAGGCGGTCCGACCTGAGCCTGGCGGACATTTCGGCCGAGTGCGGCTTTTCCGACCAGAGCCACTTCGCGCGGATCTTCACCCGGAATGTCGGGGTCGCTCCGCGCGCCTGGCGGTCGGAACAGCGGAAATAGCGGTGCTTTCGGCCAGTATCCATTCGGCCAGGCGGGTAGCCGCTTCCGTGGGCGGGTCTTCCTCGCGCACGCACAGGTAGTAGTCCAGCCCCGTGTCGAGGCGCTGCTCGAACGGCTGCGTCAGGCGGCCGGCGGCAAGTTCCCCTTCAATCAGCGCCAGGCGCATCAGCCCCACCCCAAGGTCCGCCAGGACGGCGCCCAGCGTGAGCTGCGCATCCTCCAGCAGCGGACCGTTCAGCCGTTCCGGCCGCACGCCCGCCTGCGCGAACCAGGCGGCCCAGCGCGCGCGGTCGCCATCGTGCACCAGCGGCGCCTGCGCCAGGTCCCGCGCATGCTTGAACGGCCCATGGCGATCGGCAAAGGCCGGCGTGCAGACCGGCACCACGGCGCCCGCCAGGAGGCGCGTGGCCTGGCAGCCGGGCCAACGGCCGGCGCCAAAACGGATCGACAGGTCCGCCGAATCGCTCGGATACGTGCCGTGCATGGCGTAGACCACGTTGATGCCGATGTCCGGATGTTCCCGCATGAAGCGTCCCAGCCGCGGCAACAGCCAGCCGGTGCCCAGCAGGCCCGTCACGCCCACGGTGACCTGGGTCAGGGTGGCGCGTTCTTGCGCCTGGCGCGTGGCGCTGCGCAACACGGTGAATGCCGTGTGGATCGAGCGGTAGTAATCGCGCCCTTCGTCCGTGAGGCAAAGCGAACGGCCCTTGCGCATCGTGAGCGGCGTCTGGATATAGCTTTCCAGCAGATGCAGTTGATGGCTGACGGCGGACGGCGTGATGTTCAGCTCGGCGGCGGCGTCGGCGATGGAACCGTGCTGGGCGAACGCTTCGAATGCGCGTATCGCCCGCAGGGGCGGCTCGGGAGTATCGCGTTCGGAGATCATGGGGATTCACTCAAAAAATTCATGTATTGAATTTCAATCAGTTGTTTGCGGATTTGCTGCCCTATAGTCCCTAAGAAAACAAGCCGTGCTTATATTGTTCGGTTCAAAGCATATATGAATTTTTTCGATGTGAATTGACCGATAGGCATCCAACTCGATTCATGATTCAAGGGGAACACAATGAAGGCGAAGTTATTGGGCGGCATGATCCTGGCTTGCGTGGCCGCCGGCGCGCAGGCCGATGGCGGCAGCATCACCCTGGCTTCCTGGGGCGGTTCGTTCCAGAAGGCGCAGCGGGAAGCCTGGTTCACACCCGCCGAAAAAGCGCTGGGCCTCACCATCAGGGAAGACACCACATCCGGCCTGGCCGATGTGCGCACCCAGGTCGCGTCCGGCAAGCCCGCGTGGGACATCGTGCAGCAGGGCAACCAATCCTGCCCCTTGATGGAGAAGGAAGGCCTGCTGGAAAAGCTGGACCCGGCCATCGTCGATACGACCGGCATTCCCGACAACATGAAGTCGGACTACTGGGTCGCGGACGTCGTGTACGGCGTCGTGATCAGTTGGAACAAGGAGGCCCTGAAGGGGGCGCCGCCGCAGAATTGGAAGGACTTCTGGAACACGCGCGAATTCCCGGGCATGCGTTCCCTGAGGCGTTCCCCCCTCTACAACATCGAGGCCGCGCTGCTGGCCGACGGCGTAGCGCCTTCGGACATCTATCCGCCCGACGTCGATCGGGCCTTCCGCAAACTGGCCGAGCTGAAGCCCAGCGTAGGCGCATGGTGGGGGTCGGGCGCCGAATCCGTGCAGCTCATGCAGCACGGGGAAGTCGATATGTCCGGGATCTGGAACGGACGCATCCAGGATCTGATCACCGAAGACCCGAGGATGGACTTTTCGTGGAACCAGCAGATCGTGCTGTACGACTGCCTGGCGATTCCCAAAGGGGCGAAGAACAAGGAAGCCGCGATGAAAGTGCTGGCTTATCTCGTCAAGCCCGAAACGCAGGCACGCCTGTCCACGCTGATCAACTATGCCCCGGCGAACGAAAAGGCCTATGAAACCGGCATTATCAGCCCGGAGCTGGCGGCCCGGCTGCCGAACTCGCCGGAGAACCGCGCGGGCGCCGTGGTGCTGGATACGCAATGGTGGGCGCAGAACTATGACGCCATGTCCAAGCGCTTCGATCTGATGCTGCAACGCTGAAGGCGGGGACAGCCATGACGGATGCGAAACAGCGGGGCCTGCCCATCGCGGTGGAGGGCCTGTGCAAAGCCTATGGCGCGCAGACAGTGCTGGACCAGGTGGACCTGGAGGTGCGCGGCGGGGAATTCCTGACCCTGCTGGGCCCGTCGGGCTCGGGCAAGACCACGCTGCTGATGGCGCTGGCCGGCTTCGTGCAGCCGGACGCCGGCGACCTGCGGTTCGGCGGCCGCAGCATGGTGGCCGAGCCGGCGCACCGGCGCAACATCGGCATGGTGTTCCAGAGCTATGCGCTTTTTCCGCACATGACCGTGGGCGAGAACATCGGCTACCCCTTGCGGCTCAGGAAATGCGCCAAGGCCGAGATCCGCGAGCGGGTCGCCGGCGCGCTGGAACTGGTGCGCCTGCCGGGCGTGGCCGACCGGCGCGTGAGCCAGTTGTCCGGCGGACAGCGCCAGCGGGTGGCGCTGGCGCGAGCGATCGTCTTCGAGCCCGCGATCCTGCTTATGGACGAGCCGCTCTCGGCGCTGGACAAGCAACTGCGCGAGCAGATGCAGCGCGAAATCCGGCAACTGCACGACCGCCTGGGCGTCACGACCGTGTACGTCACGCATGATCAGCGCGAAGCGCTGACCATGTCGGACCGCGTCGCGGTGATGAACCGCGGCCGCATCGAGCAGATCGCCGGCGCGCGCAGCATCTACCAGCGGCCCGCCACGCGCTTCGTGGCGGACTTCATCGGCGAATCGCATTTCCTGCCGGTCAGGCGCGAGGGCGGCCGGCATCTGGTGTCCGGGCGGCCGCTGGCGCTGCCCGCGGGGCAGGATGCGCCGGGCGGCGACGAGGCATGGCTGATGTTGCGTCCGGAGAATCTGATGCTGGCGGACGCCGCGCCGGATCCGGCCTGCAATCTGTTGAGCGGCGTAGTGGCGGATACGGTCTTCCAGGGCGAAAGCTCCCGCCTCTTCGTCCGCCTGGATGACGGCCTGGAGGTGTCGCTGCGCCTGGGGCCCACGCAGATCCGCGAGTCCGGTGTCGCGACCGGCCAGAAAGTGACCCTGGCCCTGCACGTCGAAGACACCGTGCTCATTCCCAAGGAGGCCCATGATGGCCGCTGACGCGACCTTGCCGCGCGCCCAGGCCTCCCGCGCCGCGCGGGCGCGCCATGGCCAGTGGCGCCTGCTGCTGCTGGCCGCGCCGGCGCTGCTGTTGCTGGCCGTGGTGCTGCTGGGCCCGATCCTGTGGCTGTCGGCCCTGTCCGTCATCGGCCCGGACGGCCTGACCTTCGCGAATTACGAGCGCCTGTGGCACGGCGCCTTCCTCTACAGCTTCCGCACGACTTTCGAACTCGCCTTGCTGGTGACGGCGGTGTGCGCACTGCTGGCCTATCCCCTGTGCTACCTGATGGCGCGGGTATCGGCGCGCGCGGCGGCGCTGCTGATGCTCTGCGTATTGCTGCCGTTCTGGACTTCGCTTCTGGTGCGCACCTACGCGTGGCTGATTCTCCTGCAGCGGCGCGGGGTCATCAACGGCTGGCTGGCCGACCTGGGCCTGACCGACGCGCCGCTGCGCCTGGTCCACAACTTCACCGGCACCGCCATCGGGATGATCCACATCATGCTGCCCTTCATGGTGCTGCCGCTCTACGCCAGCATGCGCGCCATCGCCGCCGACTACATGCAGGCGGCGGCCAGCCTGGGCGCCACGCCGGGGCAGGCTTTCCGCCAGGTGTACCTGCCCCTGTCCCTGCCGGGGCTGGCCGCCGGCTCGGTGCTGGTCTTCGTGCTGTCCCTGGGTTTCTACGTCACGCCGGCGGTCCTGGGCGGCGGCCGGGTCGTCATGTGGTCCATGCAGATCGAACGCAACATTTCGCTCTACGGAGACTGGGGCGCCGCCAGCGCCCTGGGCGTGGTGCTGCTGGCCGTGACCTTGCTGTTCATCTGGCTGCTGGGCCGCGTGTTCGGTCTTGAAAAACTCCTGGCGAGGTAGGGCGATGCAGAATTCTTTTCACACGCGCGCGCCTTGGTGGCTGACGCCCGTCTGCGCGCTCATCGTCCTGTTCCTGGTGGCGCCCACGCTGGTGGTGATCCCCATGAGTTTCTCGGATTCGCGCTTCCTGACCTTCCCGCCCAGCGCCTGGTCGCTGCGCTGGTATCTGGAGTACTTCCAGAGCCTGGAGTGGCGCGAGGCCACCTGGGTGTCGCTGCGGGCGGCGGCGGGCACCACGGTGCTGGCCACGCCCCTGGGCCTGGCGGCCGCCTATGCCGCGGCCCGCGCGACGGCCGGCCATGCGCGCTGGCTGCGGCTGGTGTTCCTGCTGCCGCTGGCCCTGCCGGTCATCCTGTGCGGGGTAGGGGTGTTCCTGCTGTACGCGCGCCTGGGGCTGAATAACACGCTGCTCGGGCTGGTCCTGGCGCATACCTGCCTGGCGCTGCCGCTGGTGTTCATTACCGTCAGCGCCGCCTTGGCCAGCTTCGACTTCAGCCAGGAGATGGCCGCGCGCAGCCTGGGCGCGCATCCGCTGCGCGCGTTCCGCGACGTGACGCTTCCGCAGATCCGCTTCTCGGTGATGGCCGCGGCCATCCTGGCCTTCATCACCTCGCTGGACGAAGTGGTGGTGGCGCTGTTCATCGCCGGCGGCCCGAGCGCCACGCTCACCAAGCGCATGTTCAATTCCCTGCGCGATGAAGTGGATCCGGCCATCGCGGCGATCTCCACCCTGCTCATTCTCGTGTCGGTGGCGCTGCCGCTGGCCGCGCGGGCCCTGCAGCGGCGCCGTTGACGTCGAACCGTCTTCTTCCACAACGACTTACCTCCGGAGACCCCACAATGGCGCTACATTTTCCGCGCGAGACGTTTTTCGACCGCATACGGGCAGCGCGCAAGCGCATGCAGGCGGAAAACCTGGATGCCTTGCTGCTGTTCGCCCAGGAAAGCCACTACTACCTGACCGGGTTCGACACGGCGGGCTACGTATTCTTCCAGTGCACGATCCTGACCGCGGACGACCGGCCTCCCATCCTGCTGACCCGCCGCCCCGACCTGGTCCAGGCCCAGCGCACCTCCATCGTCGACGACATCCGCATCTGGTACGACAACGAGGGCGCGGATCCCAGCATCGACCTGAAGGCCATCCTGGAGGAACTGGGGCTGGCCGGCAGGCGGGTCGGCATGGAAACCGACAACTTCGGCCTGGTCGGCAAGAACCATGCGCGCGTGCACGCCCGCCTGGCCGACTGGTGCAGGCTGGTCGACGCTTCGCACCTGGTGCGCGCCTTGCGGGTGGTGAAATCGGAAGCGGAACTGCGCTACGTGCGCGAAGCCGCGAGCCTGGCCGACGACTCCCTGCTGGCCATGCTGGAAGCGGCGCGGCCGGGCGCGTTCGAAGGCGATATCGCGGCGGCGGGGGCGGCGGTGCAGTTCCGGGGCGGCGGCGATCCGCCTCCGGGCGGCCCGGTGCTCGGATCCGGCGATCGCGCCTTGCTGGTGCGCACCGCCACCGGCTATCGGCACCTGGACGAGGAAGACCAGTTGACGCTGGAGTTCGCCGCCAGCTACCGGCACTATTGCGCCTGCCTGATGCGCACGGTGGCCATCGGGAAGCACGATCCGCGGCAGGAGCGCATGTTCGACATCACGCTGGAGGCGCTGACCGCGATGACGGCCGCCGCGCAGGCGGGCAATCCGTTGGGCGATATCGACCAGGCCCACCGCCGCGTGTTCGACCGGCACGGCTACGGCCATGCGCGCATGGCGGCTTGCGGCTATTCGCTGGGAGCGACCTTCCGGCCCAGTTGGATGGACGTGCCCCCGCTGCTGTTCGCCGAGAACGGCACGCTGGCCGAACCGGGCATGGTGCTGTTCCTGCACGCCATCCTGATCGATACGCCCAACAACCTCGCCATGTCGCTGGGCCACACCCTGGTGGTGTCGGAGAGCGGCGCGCCCGAGGTCCTGAGCAAGCTCAAGCCGGCCTACCGCGTGTGCCGCTAGCGGCGCAGGGGAGGGCTCAGTCCGTCTTCCAGCCCCACTTCCGGAAGATGGCCTTGCCCTCGGGCGCCGCGAGGAAATCGGCGAAGGCCCGCGCCTGCGGATTGGCCTTCCCCTTTTTCGTCACCACGACGCCCGCGTCCCGGTAGATGCGGTACGGCTCTTCGATCTCGACCACGCCGGCCAGATCGGGATTCGACACCTGCCAGATGTTCCAGATCAGCCAGGCGTCGATGGTCTGGTCCTCGGTCCACTGCTTGCGCGCCTGCGCGCTGTTGCCGGCTTCCGGCAGGATCAGGTTGGCGCGGAAGGCGCGGACGGTTTCGATATCGCCCAGGCGGCCGGCCACGTCTTCCCACAGGCCCGTCTGCCCCGCGCCCGATACCGCCATGACCTTGATGCCCGGTTTCAGCAAATCCTTGAAGCCGCCGATGCGCTTGGGATTGCCGGGGCGCACCAGGATGGCCGACGGCCGCAGGTACAGCGTGCGGGCGTCCCGCAGCTCGAACACGCCAGGCAGCGCGGAAGCGAAGCCGCTCATCATGTTCTCGGCCCCGCTATAGATCACGTCGGCATCCTGCTTGGCCTGTTCGGCCCAGGCGGGCGTGGGGCCCGCGGTGACCTCGACGCGGATGCCGTGCTGCTTGCCGAACGCCTCGGCGGCTTCCTTCATGGCTGGGGCGGGGCCGCCGGGGCCGTACACGTTCAGATCCTGCGCGGCCCACGCGGCATGGGCGGCCAGGCAGACCACGGCGGCCATGCCGCAGGCAAATTTTCCGATCGACTTCATATCAAGCACTCCCGCTCTGCGCCGATGCGCGCTGTAGAGGACGCCGCGGACGGCGCGATCGGCAGGTTGGTCTGGACGCCATGCCGTGCGGTCGTGCTGCGCGGCGCGGCGTTTGCGGCATGTCATTGGGATGGACGCGCAAGAGGAGACGAATATTCCCCGAGCGACGCTGCCAGCAGAATGTCTTTTGGTCGCGGCGGAATCGGCGTTATGGTCAGGATGGCTTGTAACTCTGTGTCAAAATCCGATGCTTAACGTATTAAAAGCACAGCCGGAATTGAAAGGGACGCGTTGGCATGGCAGCTATGAAAAATGAGGATGGGGCTCGTTCCAAGGATCAAGAGGCACTCTCCGCTCTGAGGCTTTGGCAGACTTTTGAATATCTCAGTCCGCAAAAGCCGCCCGTTCCGGAGCTTCGCAAGGATCATTGCGTATGGGCGCTTTCTCCTCAGGCGCCGGGCGACGATCAAATGCCCTGGAAAGACCCGCAGAAGCTCGAACGTCTGCGAACGTTGTTCCGCCATCGCAAGCGTTTCCTGCTTTTTGGCGGTATTGTCCCGGGCGCTGATTTCATCGAATCCGCGCGGACCTTGTTGGATGCGCCCGTACTGGATCTTTCCGAACAACGAGCGCCGGCGGACGCAGCGGCGTTCGTTATTCCCATCGACGAGAACGGATATGTTTCAGGCAGGATTTTCATCAGTTCCGTTCCCTGGGCCATGGGGTGCATGAGCGCTGCGCAAGCCGGCGCCACACGCTTCAATTTTTCGGGGTTTTTCGGTGCAGACGGGGTGTACGAGAAAATCGCCGCCAAAGTGGATTTGCTACTTGTCGCACGCCAGTTGATCCTGGAGCCGGAAGCGGACAAGGAGGCCATAAAGCGCGCCGAAGAAGAACCGATTGAGCCAAGAGTGAAACGGCGTCCGCTTGATGCCGCAGATGTCCGTGATATCTCGGATCTGGTATTCGAAGCATGTGGGTGGGCGCCGCAGAGCCAGAGCGACTGGATCATCCAGGCGCAAAAGGTATCTGAGAAATCGGATGCCAAACGGCCTGAAGATCCCTTGAACAGCTTCTTCGCGGAAGAACTGGAGCGGGTCGAGCGCGAGTATGTCTCCCGCACTTGCGGCAACGCCTTGACCCAGTATCTGGAGATGCCCAGGCATCCCGAGCGTATCGATGTGGATGCCGCGCGCGATTGCCTGGTCGACGGAGTGCATCCCCGCTTTATGCCGTTGTCGTGCTGGCCCGCCAAGTTCCCGCTGGTGACGGCCCAACAGTTTGCCGTGAACGCCGTTATGCGCGATCTGGCGGAGCAAGGGTTGTTCTCGGTGAACGGCCCGCCCGGGACTGGCAAGACGACCATGCTCAAGGACATTGTCGCATCCGTGGTGCAGCAGCGTGCGGATGTCCTGTACGAGTTCAATGATCCTCTGCAGGCATTCAAGCAGAAGCTCGAAGTGGAACGCCACCAGTATCCGGTGTGGGAACTCGACGAGCGACTGCGCGGCTTTGGCATCGTCGTCAGCAGCGCAAACAATGGCGCTGTGGAGAACATTAGCAAAGAGCTTCCGGGGGTAGGCGCAATCGATCCGAGGATTGATATCGACTACTTTTCGGAAGTGGCGGATTCCGTGGGATTGCGTGAGCGTGACAAGGAACGCCAGCCTCAGCGGCAGCGCTGGGGGATGGTTTCCGCGGTGCTGGGCAGCCAGGCAAATCGGGGCGCCTTTCTCAGCCGATTCTGGTATGGCATTCGCGATAACGCCCCTGCGGGAAAATCGGCAGAGGCGGATCCACCCAAGGCGCCCAATCCATTGCGTCCCTTCACGCTGCCGGAGTGGGTAGAGGAATTTGGCGCCCAAGTTCCTTCCTGGACCGAAGCGAGATCCCGTTATGCCGAAGCCAGGGCGAAGGCCCGCAGCGCGTTGGAGCGGGCGGGCACATTGGCGACCCAACTGAGGGAAACCGAACGGCTCTTGCCCGAAATCGAGCAGCTCAAGCAGTCCCGAACCATGCTCGAATCAGCCTATCGGGCGGCGATGAGCGAGGAGGCGAATGCTCGCGCGGCGCTGGACGCGGCCAGTGGCGAGTTTGAAGCGTCCAAGCGGGCGCTGGTGTTGTTCGAAAATCTGCGCTCGGCTCGGGATGCCTTCAACCAGGCCCAGGAGGCCCACGCGGCGCTCTTGCGCGACAAGCCGGCAAAGACCCCTGACGAGTTCCAGCAGATACTCGCGCACCTGCGGATGGACGTGGAGGTATTGCGAGATGACCGCCAAGCGCATCAAGCGATACAGCCAGGCCTGATGAAGTCGATCTTCAATCGTGCATCGGCCAGAGCTTGGCAGGCCCGCTATGACGATCTCAATGCAAGAATCGATGAAAAGCATCGGCAGATAAGCGCTCTGCGGTCCGAGGAAACCGGGGCCTCCACCTGGCATGATCGGGCGGCCCGCCTGGAGCAGGAAGTCCTTCGGGCGCAAGCCGTTTACGATGCCGCCGTCAACTCACTGAGCGAGCGGATAGCCGACCCTTCGACCGCTTTCGATTCCGCCCTGAAAGCGGTTCAATTGGCGGAAGACGCTTATCGGCACTGCCTCGCGGTAGCAGAGATCCGCAGCCAGGCCGTCGTTGAGCGTAAGGGCGCCTTGCGCCCAAGCGGAACAGGCGCTGCACGGCAAGCAGGCCTTGCTGGCCCAGTATCGGCAAGCGCTGGTCGACGCCGGTTTGGGAGACCCCCCAAGTGCCGCCTGGAACTTGTTCGGCGTATCGCGAGACGTTTTCCATAGCAGCTCGCCCTACCAGGATGAGGAAGTATTCAAAGCCAGGCGCGAGCTTTTCGTGGCGGCAATGGAGCTGCACAAGGCTTTTGTTGTGGCGGCGTGGCGCAAGCTGAAACCCACGCTATACGCGTTCGCGTCCCTCTTGCAGGGGCAGATCAACGCCAACCAGTTCCGTTCCGGCCCCATGCCGCTGTGGGACACCTTCTTCCTGGTTGTCCCCTTGATATCGACGACGTTTGCGTCATTTCCAAGGTTGTTTCGAGGCGTGCGGGAGGAGCAATTGGCATGGGTGCTCATCGACGAGGCTGGACAGGCCGCGCCTCAACAGGCCGTGGGGGCCTTGTGGCGTGCCAAGCGGGCAGTGATCGTAGGCGATCCCCTCCAGTTGGAACCGGTGGTGGGCGTGCCGAAAGAGCTCACCGAACCGTTGCGCGAACGCTGCGGCGCGGATATTCGCTACGTTCCCCCCGCAGCGTCTGCGCAGACGCTGGCGGACCATTCCAATCGGTTCGGCACGTACCTGGATCGGGATGGCGCGGACAATCGGATTTGGCTGGGAGCGCCGTTGGTGGTGCACCGCCGTTGCCTGAATCCCATGTTCGATATTTCCAACAAGATCGCCTATGGCGGAAAAATGGTTTACGGTGCGGGCAAGGACAGCCTCGACGGAGCCGTGCCCGACAGCCAGTGGATCGATATGCCGGTTCACGGCGCCGATGGGCATTGGATCCCGGACCACGGCGGGCGTGCCATGTCCATGGTCGAAACGCTGATAGAAGGAAACCTGCGAGACGCCGAGGGCAAACTCAAGGTCTATATCGTGACGCCCTTCAAACGGGTTGCCGAACAGATGACCGATCTGCTCGAACCCCGTTATGGCCGGAAGAATTCCGATGAAATGTGCGGCACTGTTCACACCTTTCAAGGCAAAGAAGCCGACTACGTCATTTTCCTGCTGGGCGGAGATCCTTTGAAGCCGGGCGTTATTTCCGGTTTCGCGGGGAAAACCCCCAATCTGGTCAACGTTGCCGTGACGCGCGCGAAGAAGCGCTTGTATGTCATTGGAAACCTGGCTTACTGGACCGGGTCTTCGGATGTTCACGGCTACTTCAAAGGCATGGCCGAGGCATTGGCCGCTGACTTCTAGTGTTCCGACTGCCGCAGACCCCGCGCGAATCGATTCGCGGCGCGTAGTGCCAACATCGTTTCCAACTGTAATCTCCCTGGTTTATCGCTATGGCGGGTCGGCAAGATTTGGAAACGGTCTGGCGGCCAGTCCGCCAGATCCGTCCATGCCCCGGACGTAGAATGCCGCTTTTCATCAGTGCCATCCGGCTGAAAGGACCCACCATGAAAAGAACCATCCTCCTTGCGTCCGTATGCGCCGCGCTGCTGCAAGCTTGCGCTCCGGCTTCCTCTCCTCGCGAAGGATCGTCCTCCATGCCTACCAACGCCGCCACCTCGCCCGCCAGCCCTGCCGTGACCTTGCCCGCCTATTACTGGCGCCTGGCCTCGGCCACGGATGCTTCGGGCAAATCCATCGCCGCGCTCCAGGCCGGGGTCGAACACCCGTTGCGCCTGGCGTTCACCAGCGACGCCTTGAACATCCGCGGCGGCTGCAACGCGCAATTCGGCGGATACACCTATAAGGATGGCGTGCTGCACGTTGCAAACCTGGCTTCCACGATGAAGGCGTGCGAACAAAGCCTGATGCAGTTGGACGCCGAAATCGGCCAGCGCATGAAAGGGGACCTGCGCGCGACGCTCAGCGGCGATGCCGCCGAACCCGGACTGGAACTGGTGGCCAAGGACGGCAGCGTGCTGACGTTCGTCGGCGAACCCACGCCCGAAACCCTCTACGGCAGCGCCGGCGAGATCCGGTTCCTGGAAGTCGCCGCGAAAAAGGTGGAATGCAGCCACCCCATGATTCCCGGCTACCAGTGCCTGATGGTGCGCGAGCGCCGCTACAACGAGGCGGGCATACAGCAGCCCGCCAAGGACAAGTGGCATCCGCTGTACCAGTCCATCGAAGGCTATGAGCATCGCGATGGCGTGCGCACCGTGCTGCGCGTGAAGCAGTACGACTGGAAGAATCCGCCCGCGGACGCGCCGTCGAAGGTGTACGTGCTGGATATGGTGGTGGAGCAGGACGCTTCCGGCAAGAAGTAGGCGCCTCAGGCGCCGCCAGGGGCCGGCGGCTCCGCGTCGCCGGCCCGGCAGAAGGTGATCTGGAAACTGCCCGGCAGTTCGAACGCCACGTGGTGGCGGACCTGGGGCTCGATCACCACCTGCTGCCCCGCCGCCAGCACCGCTTCGGTGTGCGGCGGGTCATCCAGCGTGTAGCGCAGCACGCCCGCGTGCACCTTCAATAAACCCCAGGTCCCGTCCTTGGTCGTATGCGCCGAGCGCAGCCCGGCCGGCAGGTTGTCGGGCGTGAACACCGGGCTTTCCCGATAGGGCCGCACGCCTTCCGGCAGCGTGTCGGGCAGGCGCGGCAGCGACTGCCGCGTCTGCCACACGCTCCAGAGCTTGGCCGCGATGCGCTCGGCCATGGCGTCGGCCTGCGCCTGCAGGGCCGGGTGGTCCAGCCCGGCGGTGACGCCGTGGAACAGGGCCAGCCAGCGCTGGAACAAGGGCCATGACAGGTCCGGGATGCGCGCATGCGCCGGGATCGGCGCGCCCTTGAAGCGGCGCGTGCCCAGCAGCAGCGAAGACCAGAAGTCGCACAGCATCTCCAGGTGATGATCCCAGTCCGCCACGCGCGCGTTGAAGATCGGCCCCAGCGTTTCGTCCTGGCGCACCTGCGCATAGAAGCGGTGCACCAGCCGCCGGATAGCTTCTTCAGTGATCGGCGGGGAGGCGGGAGCGGGGGCGGACAGGGGCATGGCGGGGCAGGGGAGACGATCTGTCCGCATTGTCCGTTGCCGCCGCCGCCGCGCCGATGACAAAAGTCATTGTCGTCCGGCCGCGTCCCCGCTTCAGAACGGCCGCTTCGCCGTCGTCGCCAGCCTGGCCAGGTGCGCCGGGTCATGCACGGCCCATTGGCGGCGCTTGCCGCTGATATAGCCCTGCGTCTGCCAGTCGTTGAGCAGGCGGCTCAAGGTTTCGGCGCGGATGCCCAGGTGCGCGGCGAGCTGGCGCTGGTTCAGCGGCAGCGTCACCATCGCGCCCTGGCGCTCGTGCAGCCCCATCAGGTAATTGGCCAGCCGTTCGGGCGCGGAGCTGGAGGTCATCCAGTCCACCTTGTTCACCTGGTCGTACAGGCCCTTGCTGAGCGCGGCCAGCAGCTTGAGCGCCAGGTCCGGCCAGCGCCGGCAGGCGTCGTGCAGCGAGCGGCGGCTCAGCCGCCAGCCCAGCAGCGCGCTGCGGGCGCGCGCCTGCATCGGATAACGGCCGTGAGGCATGAACATGGCCGCCTCGGCCATCAACTGGCCGGGTTCGAACACGCGGAACACCCGTTCGTCGCCGTTGTAGCCATAGCGCACGACTTCGGCCTGGCCGCTTTCGATCAGCAGATAGTGGAGCGCCTCGTCGCCTTCGCCGAACAGGACCTGCCCCGCCTCGGCGCGCAGCGGGCTGGCGCCGCGCAGCAGGTCGGCGGCCACTTCGGGAGCCATGCCGGACGGCAGGCCCTGCAGCAGCGGGTGCCTGGCCAACAGATCGGCCGGGCCCGGCCCGGGCAGATTGATATTTGTCATTCTGGGTCTTTCAGCGTGAATGGGAGAATCTTAAACGATAACAATTCTTATTTGAAATCCAATGAAAGACTCGCCTACGCGCCGCCGCTTGTGCGCCGCCGCACTTGGGGCAGCCCTGCTGCCCATCCTGCCCGCCGCCCGCGCGGCGGCGACGCGCCGCCATGACGTGTTGACGCTGGCCGGCCCCGGCGCCGTGGTCAGCTACCCCTTGATGCACATGGCGGCCACCGGCGCGCTGGCCGAGCGCGCGGGCCAACTGCGCTTCCGCCTGTGGCAGACCCCGGACCAGTTGCGCACGCTGCTGGTCAACGGGGAGCTCGATTTCAGCGCCGCGCCCTGCACGCTGCCCGCCTTGCTGCACAACCGCGGCATGCCGGTGCGCCTGCTGAATATATCGGTCTGGGGCATTCTATGGCTGGTCAGCCGCGATCCGGCCGTGCAGACCTTCGAAGACCTGGCCGGCCGCGAACTGGTGGTGCCGTTCCAGCGCGACTTGCCGGCCGTGCTGCTGGATACCTTGCTCGAAGCCCATGCGGCGCGCGGCCTGGCGCCGGTGGCGCTGCGCCGCACCCGCGACGGCCAGGACGCGATAGCGCTGATGCTCAATGGCCAGGCCGACCAGGCGCTGCTGGTCGAACCCATGGCCTCGCTGCTGCTGTGGCGCGCCGGCCAGACCGCAGGGGCGCCCGCGCTGCACCGCGGCCAGAGCCTGGAGCAGGCCTGGCGCGGCGCCTTCCCGGCCCAGCCCTCGCTGCCCCAGGCCGGCGTCATGGCCTCGGCCGGCGTGGCGGGCGACACGGAACTGTGCCGCGCCGTGAACCAGGCCTACGCCGCCTCCGCCCGCTGGTGCGCCGAACATCCCGCCGACTGCGCCGCGCTGGTGCGCGAGCACTTGCCGCACCTGCCCCAGCCGGCCATCGAGACCGCCATCCGCGGCACCCGCCTGGACACCCGCAGCGCCCAGGACGCGCGCCCCGAGCTCGAGGCCTTGTATAGCCTGCTGGCCGCCCGCTCCCCGCAAGCCATCGGCGGCAGCCTGCCGCCCGCCGGGTTCTACGGACCATGAGCGCCGATCCGATGAACGCGTCCGCAAAGGGCCCCGTCCTCGCCGCGCCCGCGCGCACCTCGCGCGCCTGGAGCGCCGCCGGCGTATTGCTGCTTCTGCTGGCCTGGCACGTGGCCGCGCGCCAGCTCGGCCCGCTGCTCATGGCCACGCCCTGGGAGGCGCTGCGCGCCGTCGGCCCGCTGGTGCGCAGTCCGCAGTTCTTCGCCAACGCGGGCGTCAGCCTGATGCGCATCGGCGTGGGCGTGCTGGCGGGCGCGTCCATCGGCTTCGCGCTGGGCGTGCTGGCCGGGCACAGCGCCCGCCTGCGCGGACTGATCGAGCCGCTGCGCTGGCTGCTGATGGCCATGCCGCCGGTCGTCGTCGTGGTGCTGGCCATGCTGTGGTTCGGGCTGGGTTCGCCCATGGTGATCTTCATCACCACGCTGATGATGGCGCCCGGCATGTACGTCAACACCGTCAAGGGCATGCTGCACGTGGACCGCAAGCTGATCGAGATGACCCACGTCTACCGCTACGGCCCCTGGCTGCGCCTGCGCCACCTGTACCTGCCCGCGCTCAGCGCGCCGCTCCTGGCCGCGCTGTTGATCGCGGCCTGCGGGGGCGTGCGGCTGGTGGTCATGGCCGAAGTGCTGGGCGCCGAAAACGGCGTGGGCTACGCGCTGGCCAATGCCCGCAGCACTTTCGACACCGCCGAACTCTTTGCCTGGGTGCTGCTGATCCTGGGCCTGGTGGCCCTGCTGGAATTCGCCTTCCTGCAGCCGCTGCAACGCCGGCTGGGCCGCTGGATGGAGCCCAGCCATGCTTGAGATGCAATCCCTTTCCCTGCGCTATGGCGCGCAGACCGTGTTGCGGGACGTGGATCTGCGCTTGCGGCCCGGCGAGCGGCTGGGCCTGATCGGCCCCAGCGGCGCCGGCAAGAGCAGCCTGCTGCGCCTGGCCGCCGGCCTGGCGCGCCCCAGCGGCGGCGCGCTGCGCAACGGCTTCCGGCTTCCCGTGCTGATGTTCCAGGAACCCCGCCTGCTGCCATGGCGCCACGCGCTGGACAACGTCGCCCTGCCTTTGCGCGGAGCGGGGCATCCGCCCGCCAAGGCCCGCGCCCTGGCCGCGCAATGGCTGGCCCGCGTCGGCCTGGACGGCGCCATGCACGCCTGGCCTGGCGAATTGTCCGGCGGCATGGCGCAGCGCGTGGCGCTGGCCCGCGCCCTGTCCATGTCACCGGACCTGCTGATGCTGGACGAGCCTTTCAGCGCGCTGGATCCGGCGCTGCGCCGCCAGCTCGCCGCGTGCTGCGGCGAGGAACTGGCCCGCAGCGGCGCGGCCCTGCTGTGCATCAGCCACGACCCGGAGGAACTGCTGGGGCTGGTCGACCGCTGCGTCATGGTCGAGCGGGGGCGCGTCACGCCCATCGCGTTGGAGGGTGCTTCCGGCGGCGGCGGCCGGACCGACGCGCAGCGCTTGTGCGAACTGCTGCTGGAGGCTGGCGGCCCTTCCTGAGACGCCGGCCCGACTTCCTGTTTCCGACATTGGAGTATCGCTATGAATTCCTATCCCTTCCTGCTGGTCGTGCATCTGTTCGCCGCCTTCATTTTCGTAGGCACCGTCACTTTCGAGGTGCTGTTCATGGAGCCCGTGCAGAAGCGGCTGCCCGTCGAGGTGCGCAAGGCGCTGGGCGCGCAGCTTGGCCCGCGCGTGCGCGCCGTCGTGCCCTGGGCCGTGCTGGTGCTGTACCTGGCCGGCCTGGGCATGGCCTGGCAACACCGCGCCGCGCTCGCGAGCCCGGGCAGTTCGCCTTTCGGCCTGCTGCTGTCGATCAAGATCGCGCTTGCCACCAGCGTGCTGATCCACGTCGTCATCGCCATGACGCTGGCGCGCCGCCAGCGCCTGCGCGGCGCGGTGCGCAGGCGGGTGCACATCAGCGTGTTCTGTCACATGGTCGGCATCGTGCTGCTGGCCAAGACCATGTTCCATCTGTCCTGGTAAACCGGCCCGCGCGGTCCAGTCCGCGCTACAGACCCTTTCTCCAGCCCATTTCCCGCTCTACATGGAAGCTCTCCCATGACGTCCTTCGTCCTGCGCCAATTGGCGTCCAGCCTAGCCCTCGGCGCCCTCGGGCTGTCGTCGGCCTACGCCCAGCAAACCGCGCAAGCCCCGGCCCCGCAGGCCGTGCCTTCGCTGGCCCCCGTGGTGGTGTCCGGCGATTCCCTGACGCGCGCCCTGGACCCCGGCCCGCAGCAGGCCGCGGCCGAACTGAAAACGGTGCCCGGCGGCACCAACCTGATCCAGCCCCAGCAGGAAGTGCGCCTGATCACCTTGCGCGACGCGCTGGACTACCAGCCCGGCGTCGTCGTGCAGGAGTTCTTCGGCGGGCTGGACCAGCCGCGCCTGAACATCCGCGGCTCCGGCATCCAGAGCAATCCCCTGAGCCGCGGCATCCTGCTCATGCAGGACGGCTTGCCGCTCAACGATGCCGACGGATCCTTCATCATCAGCCTGCTCGAGCCGCGCAACGCCGGCCTGGTCACCGTGCGGCGCGGCGCCAACGCGCTGTCGCCCGGCGCCAGCACGCTGGGAGGCGAAGTCGACTTCCAGTCCCTGACCGGCGTGCAGAGCGACGTCATCCGCCTGGGCGGCGGCAGCTTCGGAACGCGCAGCCTCACGCTGTCCAAGGGTTTCGAGGACGAACGCATGGACGGCCGCTTCAGTTTCGGCTATGACAAGTCGGACGGCTACCGCCACCATTCCTCGTCCGAGCGCTCCAGCTTCCAGGGCAACCTGGGCTTTCGCCGGGGCACCTTCGAGAACCGCACGTACCTGTCGTACACGGATCTGAAGTTCGACATCCCGCAGCCCATCCCGAAGGCGCGCATGTACGAAGATCCCCGCAGCGTGCTCGGCGACGGCAATACGCCGCAGGACCTGTCCAACAACGTCTACAAGCGCGATCCCCACCGCGACACCAGCCAGTTCCGCATCGCCAACCGCAGCTACTGGGGCACCGATGCCCTGAACCAGACGGCCGGCATCTACTGGCAGCGCACCAACGACGATTTCACCAATCCGCAGGTCGCCAACGTGACCGACGGCGATACCTACGGCCTCATGTGGCAACTGGCCGGCAAGGCGGGCAGCGTGGACTATCGCGTTGCCCTGGACTGGCAGCGCAGCGACATGGACCGCGACCTGTACGCCATCCGCCCCGCCGACGGCAGCCGCCTGCAGCGCTTCGGCGCCTATGACCTCAAGGCCGAGAACCGCAGCGCGCTGGTCGGCGTGGACTGGCACGTCACGGACCAGCTCAGCCTGGTCGGCGATTTGAAGTACACCCAGGCCGTGCGCGACGCGCGCGAGCGCAATACCGGCAAGAGCCTGGACCAGGACTGGGACTACGCCACGCCGCGCGGCGGCATCGTCTGGCGGCCGGCGGCCACGCAGCGCTGGTACGCCAACGTCAGCCGCAGCAACGAAGCGCCCACCTTCTGGGAAATCGTCAACGGCGAAGTTCCCGCTCCCATGAACCCCGCCAGCGCCGTCACCTCCATGAGCAAGCTCGACCTGCAACGGGCGCTCACCTATGAAATCGGCGGAGACGGCAGCTTCAACGTCGCGGGCCGCGACCTGAACTGGACCATGTCGCTGTACCGCAGCAACGTCGAAGACGAACTCATGTCCGTCACCAACGCCAACGGCACGCCCGCCGGCACCTACAACTACGCGGGCCGCACCCGGCACCAGGGCATCGAAGCCGGCATCAGCGGCAGCCTGCCCTCGCCCGGCGAAGGACTGTTCGACTACCGTATCGCCTACACCTTCAGCGACTTCCGCTTCCGCAGCGGCGAATACCAGGGCAACCGCATCGCCGGCGTGCCGCGCCACCTGCTCAGCGCCGAGGTGATGTACCGCCTGGGCGGCTGGCGTTTCGGCCCGAACCTGCGCTGGCTGATGAGCGACACCGAGACCAACCACGCGAACGCGCCGGGCACGCAGCAGAACGCCTATGCGCTGCTGGGTTTCAAGGTGGCCTACGAGCATGACGCGCACTGGAGCGGATACGTGCAGGCGGACAACCTGACGGACAAGACCTATGCCAGCAGCTACGCCATCCGCAACACCGCCACGCCCGTCATGCCGATCTTCCTGCCGGGCAACGGACGCTCGTTCAGTGCCGGGGTGGCATACCGGTTTTAGCAAACGGGGCTGGCCGGCTTGATGTATCTCATCCCCAGGCGTTCCGCCTGGGTGAGACAATCAAGGGCAACGGAGCTTTCCAGCCATGAATACCTATCCCCTGCTGCTGATCCTGCACCTTCTGGCCGCCTTCGTCTTCGTCGGCACCGTCACCTTCGAGGTGCTGTTCCTGGAACCCGTGCACCGGCGCCTGCCTCCGGACGTGCGCAGGGCGCTGGGCGGCCAGCTCGGCCCGCGCGTGCGCTCGGTGGTTCCCTGGGCCGTGCTGGTGCTGTACCTGGCCGGCCTGGGCCTGGCCTGGCAGTACCGCGGCGCGCTCGCCAGCCCGGCCAGTTCGCCCTTCGGCATCCTGCTGACCCTCAAGATCGCGCTGGCCCTCAGCGTGCTGGCGCATGTCGTCACCGCCCTGGTGCAGGCCAGGCGCAAGCGCTTGACCGGGGAATTGCAGCGGCGGCTGCACATCAGCGTGTTTTGCCACATGGTGGCCATCGTGGTGCTGGCCAAGGCGATGTTCTATCTGGCCTGGTAGGGCTTCAATAATAGTGTCAGACTACAATTCCGCTCACGTCCAAGTCTCCAGCCGCCAGCACCAGCGGCGCATGTAGCTGCCGGGATGGGCAATACTGCACTGGACCGCGAGGCGGTACCTTCTGCTATTCAGGCAGCGGGGAGAAATCCTATCTCAGAAAGTGAATCGCCGAGTTTGCGGCCTGCCTCCCATTTTTTTCTCCGCAGGCGCCGCCGCGCGATTTCCGTGGCCGTGTCTCTCGCTGCGTAGATAGATAACCGTGAATAAACGCCATTAAATGCGGCTTTTGTGTGGGATTAGTTAGATTATCCCCCGGGCTATGATTGGCTCAGCCTCGCGCCGAAGACTCTCCCGCATGACCAATGGATAAACGGCGGTTCATCGTGAAAGTCCCGGGGCTGCAGAATAAAGATGGTCACGAGCAGTCATCCATACTATCTCTTCCCCCGTTTCGGGAGATATCTGGAAGCACTGACACGCCCTGTCAGTGATGGGCTTTAGAGTCGCGGCTAACGTTCATCAGAGTTGTTTCATGGCTGTCAACACGCACGACACACTGGCCTTGCGTCTCGCGGAAATTCTCCGTCTCCTGCATTTGGGAGAGCAATTGGCGCGTCAGGAACTGGCCACGCGCTTCGGTGTCAGCGAACGCACGATCTATCGAGACCTGAATCGCCTGGGGGACATGGTGGTGCCGCTGTCCGATGGCCGTTATCGGCTGGCTGACGAATACCGCAATCGGCTGAATCCTGGCGATTTGCATGTCTTTGCACAGATAAGCGGCGTCGAGAAAATGTTCCCCGCCGGGCCAAACTGGTCCTGGCTGGAGCTGCTGAAATCGGGCAAGTCCGGGCTGCTGGTACGGGATGCGCATTTCGAAGGGGATCGCCCCGACGTCTGGAATTTCCGCGAACTGAAACGAGCCGTCGAGAACAATCGGCGCTGCGCCATGATGTATACGGGGCGCCGGCGACTGCTTGAGCCATATCGGCTGATTCAAAACAAGGGCGTCTGGTATCTGGCCGCCATCGACGACGGCCGGCTGAAGAGCTTTGCCCTGAACCGGATTGCCGATCTACAGGTATTGGATGAAACATTCATTCCCGACGACGGCATTCATGCCCAGATCGACGACGACGAGGATGTCTGGTTCGGACAGTCGCGCTTGGCCGTCACGGTCAGGGTCGCCCGGTCCGGCGCCTACTACTTCAAACGCCGGCATGTCCTGCCGCATCAGGAACTGATCGAAGAGCGGGACGACGGCGGATTGCTGCTTCGCTGCCAGGTCAACCATCCAAACCAATTGTTGCCGATCCTCCGCTATTGGATCCCTCATGTACGGGTGGTAGAGCCCTCATGGCTGCAACAGCAGCTACATGACGAACTGAATCACTACTTGCAGTCAACATTGTCTGAATAGGATCAAACCCATGAATCAAGCTGTAGAAAAACCTCGCAATGACGAGGGCGTCGACGAACAGGCGCTGGAGCAAGATCAGATTGCGCAGGCGGAAAACGCGTTTTTTGAAGACAAGGAAGCCGCCGAGAAAACCACGGCCCTCATCAGCTCGTTTGTGGCTTCCTGCAACGAGCGTGGCGAAAAGCCCCTTGAACAGTGGTTGAGCGATGAATTCCGTAAGTACCCGGCGATATGGGGCAGTGAAGAGGAGCTTCTGCAAAGCACGCGGGAGATCATGGCATCGACCGGCGCTTTCAACCGTTCGCGCGAATCGCTGCAGCAGCATTTGGACAAGGGGCAGAGCAAGGCCTCCTGGCTGGCCCGCGAAATAGAGAAAAATGCGGGGCTGGCGGGGTCGGCAAATGTAGGGCAGTACGCCAGCGGCATCGACCAGGCGCTTAGTGAAGCCAACTATAACGCGCGTCATGTCATCATGACGCAGACCGGCAATGTCAGTCTCAACTGGAATCTCGACGGCTTCATTGCCGAGCAGCATCATGTCGATACGTTCAACATCGACGCAGCGGCAAAGGGTAGTGGTTACCGCGCACGAATGGTCAATTCGCGTGACTTGAATTCCGTGGATATCGAGATCGTCGATACCAAGGGGAATGTTGTCAACAAATATCAGTCCAAGTATGGCTCAGACGCCAATCAGACTGAAAACTTGTTCGAGCGAGGCGACTATCCGGATCAGGAGCGCCTGGTGCCGGAAGGCCACGGGGCCGACGTACCAAATAGCACGGAGCGTATTGAAGCTGACGGAGTGCAATCCCGGCCCCTTTCCAAGGAAGAGGCAAAGCGGCTCCAGGAAGATGCGCAGGCCAGGGAGGAGTCGCGCCAGTATGAATGGAACGACACCAATCGCATCGAAGTGGCCAAGCAGATCGGCAAGCAGGCGCTTCTAGGCGCCTGCATCGCCGCGGGCATGCAAGGCGCCCGTATATTGGGCCGACGCGCGTGGAACAGCCTGAATGGCCGGGAAAATCCCAGTGTCGACGACGATCTGAAAGAGTTTTTTGAAAGCTCCTTGCGTACGGCCGGAAACGTCGCGGCGCAAGTGTCGGTGTCCGGCGCCTTGGTCGTGGCAGTGAAGAACGGTTGGCTCGGCGCCGCGTTGCGCAACACGCCGGCCGGCCTGATCGCCAATATCGCCTGCGTGGGACTGCAGAACGCCAAGGTGCTTTACAAACTGGGCAAAGGAGAACTCACCCAGGCCGACGCGTTGGACGAGATCGGCAACACCACCGTTACGGCCACTGTCGCCATCATGGGGGCGACCAAGGGCGCCGCCCTTGGCGCCGCGCTGGGCACAGTCTTCGGTCCCGTCGGCACCCTGGTCGGCGGTTTCGTCGGCGGCGTGGCGGGCGGTATTGCTGGCGGACATATTGGCGAGAAGGTTTATTCCGCCGGCAAGGCCGTCTCCAAGACGGCCATTGGCCTTCTATCCAAGGCTGCCCAAGGCGCCGGACGCGCCATGGAGTCGGCGGGGCGTGCGTTGCAGTCCATTGGTTCGGCTATTGCCTCGCTCTGGTAAAGACCATGAACCAGCTCGAACTCAAGGAAAAGATAAAACGGCATCTGATCGCCGGCTACCCGGGGTTGTTCATCCAATCGGGGGAAGAAAGCCGCGTCGACACCGTGATGGCGGACGTTGCCGCCGACCTTCAGCTCAGCCCCAAGGAATGGAACCTGGGGTACGGTTGGGTCGATTTCTTCAACAAGCAGCCCCGCGGTGGCCAGGAACCAAGCACCGACTTGGCTCACAGCCTGCCGGTGTTGCTGGATGATGACCTGGATGGAAAACTGATCATCATCAAGGATGCGCGCAGCGCCCTGGAGAATCAGCCGCTGGCTACGGCGCGCCTGAAGCAGTTGCTCAATCGCATCCAACGGCATCATCGCGCCAAGGCGGCGGTCGTCCTGGTATCGGAAACGCTCCATATTCCCCCCTCGGTTGAGGCGCAGATCACCTTGTTGCCTTTGATGCTTCCACGGGGAGACGAAATCGCAGCGCAGATCGATACGGTCAGCCAGGCGCTTGAACTGCGCGTCCCTGAAACGTTGCGGCAGCGCTTGAACGCGGCCTGCAGCGGCCTGAGCCACGAGGAGATCCGATCTGCCTTGGCCATGGTGGGGCAACAGTGCGAGCAGGTCGATGAGACTGCGCTGGCGCTGATCCAGCGAGAAAAGGAACAGATCATCGCCAAGAGCGGTGTCTTGGAAATGATCAAGGTCTCGGAAAGCGCCAACGATATCGGCGGCTTGGAAAACCTGAAGCTCTGGCTCAACCGGCGGGCGGAGATTTTTCGCCGCCTGGACAAGGCTGCCGTTGCGGGTATCCCTTCGCCCAAGGGCGTATTGATCGCCGGGATGCCGGGTTGCGGAAAATCCCTGACGGCCAAGGCCGCCGCGGGCGTGTTCCAACTGCCGCTATTGCGTCTGGATATCGGTTCGTTGCTTGGGAAGTACGTTGGGGAGAGCGAGCACAACATGCGTCGCGCTTTGACCATGGCTGAAACCGTCAGCCCGTGCATTCTCTGGATAGACGAACTGGAAAAAGCATTCGTCGGCATGAACAGCAGCAGCGGATCCGAAGTGTCATCAAGACTCTTCGGGTATTTCCTTACCTGGATGCAAGAGAAGAGCGGCGCAGTCTTCGTCATCGCGACTGCCAACAACATCACGGCGCTCCCGCCTGAATTGCTGCGCAAGGGACGCTTCGACGACGTGTTCTATGTGGGTTTTCCGAATGCCGGCGAGCGCGGCGAGATATTGAATATCTATCTTAGGAAGGATGGCCTGGAACTCACTTCGGAACAGCACAACGCGCTGGTTGCGCAATGCCGCGACTATGCGGGTGCAGATATACAGAACGCAATCAACGAAGCACGGGAAGCGGCGTTCCTCAGCGAGACGAAGCTGGGATTTGAGCATATCGAGTCCGCCATCCAGCGTACCGTACCGTTGCGGGAAACCCTGCGAGAGCAGGTGAACAAGTACGAAGAGCTTTTCGAACGACTCAAGCTCAAGCCGGCCTCGAAGGTGGATGGTCTGAGCGTCGCGCAGATGATCAAGATGGTGGACGATCCCAATGCCTTGCGTCGCCGCGATGTGGCTCGTAATCCGGATTGTCCCGACGATCTGCTGGAAAAGCTGGCCCAGGACCCGGAACTCGATATTCGGAAAGAGGTTTATCAGAACCCCAACTGTCCAGAGCGCCTGCTGACACTGCGCATCAATATCCTGGAGAATCACGCCGAATTCGATCTCGACCTGTTGCATCTGGCCTGCATGCATCCGCATGCGCCGCATGATCTGCTGGCTTTGCAGTTCGATCGTCTGAAGCTTACAAGCGACCATCGGCTATTGTTGGCCGGGCGAAGCAGCCACGATGCTCTGCATATCCGTCTGCTTGCCGACAAGAATCCCGCTATTCACAGGCGCCTGGCGCGCAACCGGGCCTTGAGTTCGGATGTACAGAAGCGGCTGGCAACCGAATCAAAATCGGAAATTCGCGAAGATCTTGCCACCAACGAGACATTGCATCCCTACATCCAGGAACTGCTGAGCCGCGACGGCGATTTCCAGGTTCGCGAAGCGCTTGCCGACTTGAAATCACTGGCCGAAGCCGTCCAGCTCGCCATGACGAAGGACGACAATATCGAGGTCAGAATCCGGTTGGCGCAGCGCAGCCATTCGGCGTTCCTGCCAGAGGCAGTTCAGTTGGAACTCGCCAAGGATGATCCGGAAGTGCGCCGCGCGCTGGCGAGAAACGAAAGCCTTGGCGCCGGCGCACAAAAGACTCTGGCGCAGGATCCGAAGGAAGACGTGCGCCGGGACCTGGCCCGGCACCCCAACCTGGCCAGCGCCACTCTTCAATTGCTCGCCGCAGACACGGAATCCGTGCAAGGAGAGCTGGCGGGAAATCGGCATCTTGGCGCAACGTTGCAGATGAAATTGAGCGAGAGCGAAGCCGAAGACGTCAGGGCCGCTCTGGCGGACAATGCCCAGCTTTGCAGCGAAGTGCAGGCCCGGTTGGCGCGCGATCCAAGCGTGGAGGTGCGCAGAAATCTTGCCGCCAATCAAGCCACGCTGGATGCAGCCCTCGAGATACTGATGCGCGATGAGAATGACAGCGTGCGCGAGCGTCTGGTGCGTTGGGGCCGTACTGTGCCCGCAATCGTTCAGAGACACCTGGTCCAGGATTCCAACGCCGACATTCTCGTCAGCCTGGCGGCATCTTCTGATCTTGCGGCCGACGTGCAGCAATCGCTGAGCAACTCCCTCCCGGAAATCAGGCGCGCGCTGGCCGCAAACCGCGCTATTTCAGTCCAGACACAACAGCAGTTGCTTGAAAGAGGGGACATTGAGACACGTCGTTGCCTTGCTGCCAATCGGGGATTGGACGCACCATTGCAGGCCAGGCTGGCGGAAGACGGCGACAAGGAGGCGCGCCGCGCCCTGGCCGGGAATCCGGCTCTTGCTCTGCCGGTTGCGGAAAAGCTCATTAACGATGTCCTGGAAGTCCAGGAAGCGCTGGCCGGCAACGACAATTTGAGCGAAGCGCAGTACAACCGCTTGTTCAAGCAAGGCTCGGACGAGGTGCGTCTGCTGTTGGCAGGAAATCCGCATATCGGCGAAGCCTTGATGGCGAATATTCTCAGACAGCCTCTCACCGCCGGTGCCGCGGAAAAGCTCAGATTTGCGCTGGCTCGGAATCGCAAGCTTCCAGCGGCCCTGCAAGGCAAGGCCTTGGCGCTGGGTGATGGCTCCGATGCATTCCTCATTGAGCTGGCGGGCAATCCGTCTTTGTCCGAGGGTGCGCAGGAAGCGCTTTCCGGACATACGAGTACCCGGGTTCGCGAAGCCTTGGCGGCCAATGAGCATATCAGCCTGAAGGTCCAGAAAATCCTGCTCAAGGATGAGGCCGTCCTGGTACGCAGCGGCCTGATCCGCAAGGATGGATGGATGGACGCGGAAGTGGAGCGACAGTTGTCGGAGGACGAAAGCGCTTCCGTCCGCCTTGCCCTGGCCGCTTGCGATGGCTTGCGCAAGCGTACGCAGTTGTTGCTGGCCCAGGACTCCGATGCAAAGGTGCGAGCGCGCCTGGTTGATCAGCGCGGCGATTTTGTCTTTCGGGGCATCGGCCGCATGGCGCAAGAGATTCTTGCCCAGGATCGAGACGAAAAAGTCCGGTATGCGCTGGCCGCATACGCCGGATTGGTGCCGTCCGCGCAACGGATATTGGCGACCGACGCGTCCGCGAGTATCCGCAAACGACTGGCCAAAGCAGGCAGTAGCCCTCTTTTCACGCGCCTGAGCGACGATGTGCAGTTGATCCTGGCCAAAGACAAGGACACGGAGGTACGCCTGGAACTGGCGGAACAGCCGGGGCTTTCGTCGGATACGCAGTCCCAACTGGCAATTGATCTCGACAAGGGAGTAAGACTCCGCCTGCTTCAGACGCATGACTTTCTCCATCCCCTGTCCATCCCCGCTCAACTGCGATTCGCCCGCGATCCGGATCCCGAAATTCGGGGTGCTCTGATCGATACCCTGTTCGGTATCATCGACGTGCCGAGCGCCGAGGAGGTCTATTTTGCGCTCACTGAGGACCAGGAAGAGCGGGAGAAAATTATCGGGAACCTGATGTTCTTCAACCGTTGGGGCAGGGCCAGCGAATCGCTCAAGGATCGGCTGTTGAAAGATGCACCTGCAGGCAGAAGGGCTTCTCTCGATGCCACCGCGCACGACTCGGAAGGCGTTCGGGACGAGGCCGAAACGGGCCAGGGCTAGATCACGGCCTATGCCTGTTCCGGAAGGGCTTATCGACGAGAATGCGGTCCGAGGTCGTTCCTCAGCCGCCCCGGAATCTTGTCGGCAACGACAAGATTCCGGGGCCCGCGGTGGCAAACAGCGCCTCGATCTGGGCGCGCCGGAGTGAGCCAAAATCGATGAATCGGACATCGGCGCGCTTCAGGTCCGGCACAGGCGGGCGTGGGCGTCACCATCCCGGCCGCTGGTTCGCACCAAAAAACCGCTCACTCCAAAAAAATTCCATCCGAAGGTGATACCTTTTCCCTCCTCGACTGGCATACAAGGCATCCACCCCAGTTCGAGAGGCTCTACCCATGCGTTCCCCCTCCGCCCGGCGCCGACGCGCGATCTCCCTGGCCGTGCTGGCCAGTTCCCTGGCCGCCGCCTCGGCCTACGCCCAGGCTCCCCAGTCTCCCGCCGGCATCCACGCCCGCCAGGTCTATGACATTCCGCCCGGTCCTTTGGGCAAGACCATCGCCAGCTTCGCGCTGGCGTCGGGAATTTCGCTGGCCTTCGAACCGTCCTGGACCGATGGTCTGCAAAGCCCGGGCGTATCAGGAGAATTGAGCCGCGCGGAAGCGGCGCGGCGGCTGCTGGCGGGCAGCGGGCTGGAGATGGCGGCGCGCGCCGACGGCAGCTATACGCTGCGCAAGTCGGTGTCCGACGCGGCGACGCTGCCGGCGATCACGGTGACGGGGGCGGCCGGCTACGCCGGCACGAATCCGTACCTGGTGGGCGGCGCCACGACCGCCACCAAGACCGCCACGCCGCTGATGGAGACGACACAGTCGATTTCGGTGGTGACGCAGGAGCGCATGGCGGTGCAGGGCGCGCAGACCGTCAGCGATGCGCTGAGCTACACCGCCGGGGTCTACGCCAACGTGGCGGGGGACAATCCCACCGACAACACGCTGATGGTGCGCGGCTTCCAGCAGATCTCCGCCAATGCCTATACGGACGGCCTGCGCAACAGCAATACCGGGTACTTCGCGCCGGAGCCTTACGGCATGGACCGCATCGAGGTGCTGAAGGGGCCGTCTTCCGTGATGTACGGCCAGGGTTCGCCGGGCGGGATCGTCAATTTCGTGTCGAAGCGGCCGTTGTTCGAGTCGCACCGCGAGGTCGGCCTGTCCACGGGCAGCAATGACCGGATCCAGGGTTCGATGGACATCGGCGACGTGGCCGATGCGCAGGGCACGCTGGCCTACCGGCTGGTGGCGCTGGGCCGCAACGCGGACAGCAATATCGACGGCATTCCGGACGACCGGGTGTACGTGGCGCCGAGCCTGACCTGGGCGCCCAGCGCGCGCACGTCGGTGACGCTGCTGGCGTCGTACCAGAAGAACCGCAACCTGTTCACCAGCAACCTGCCGTATTCGGTGCTGGACGGTTCCAATCCCAATGGCCGGGTGCCGCGGCACCGCTCCGTCAACGAGCCGGGCTTCGACAAGGAGCAGGGCGAGCTGAGCAACATCGGCTACGAATTGAGCCACGCCTTCTCCGACGCGTGGACGTTCCAGCAGAATTTCCGCTACGGCCATTTCAAGGGCTATGAAGACCAGCTCTTCCGCAACAGCGGGGTGATCGACGACACGGACATCGCGCGCTATTACCAGTTGCGCGACTACGACAGCGACACGTACTCGGTGGACAACCGGCTGGTCGGCAAATTCGCCACGGGCGCGCTGGACCATACCGTGCTGGCGGGGCTGGACTACCAATACACCCGCCGCACGGCCGATACGCAGACGGGCGACGCGCCGCCGATCAACATCTACCATCCTACGCGCGTCAGCATCGATACGTCGCGCTACACGTCGCTGCTGAGCACGGATGAAAGCAGCCGCCAGTTGGGCCTGTATCTGCAGGACCAGGTCAAGCTGAACAACTGGGTCGCCACCTTGGCCGGCCGCTACGACTGGGTCGACCAGCGTACCCGGAACCGGCTGCTCGACACGCGCACCGACAGCGCCGCCGAAGATTTCACGGGCCGCGCCGGCCTGGGGTATGCCTTCGACAGCGGCTTCTTTCCCTATGTGAGCTACAGCGAATCCTTCTCTCCGCTGACGGGCACCGACATCAACGGCGCGCAGTTCAAGCCGGAAAAAGCGAAGCAATACGAGGTGGGCGTGAAGTACCAGGCGCCGGGCTCGGACAGCTACGTCACGCTGGCCGCCTTCGACCTGCGGCGCCAGAATGTGCTGACGCCCAACCCGCAGAATACGTCGTTCAGCGTGCAGGAAGGGGAAGTGACCTCGCGCGGGATCGAACTGGAGGGCGTGCTGCGCCCGGTGCGGGGCCTGAACCTGATCGCCTCCTATACCTACAACGACGTGGAAGTGACGAAGGACAATCCCAATTTCATCGGCATCAGCAACAAGGGCAAGGTGCCCGTGCGCGTGCCCAGGCATCTTCTGTCCTTGTGGGCGGACTACACCCTGGCCGGCGGCGCGCTGGAGGGCCTGACGCTGGGCGCGGGCGTGCGCTACACGGGCACCACCTTCGGCGATGCGCAGAACACCTTCAAGGTTCCCGCCTACACGCTGGTGGACGCGATGGTGGGCTACGACTTCGGCCGCGCCGATCCGTCCTTGAAGGGCCTGAGCGCCGCGCTCAATGTCAGGAACCTGACGGACAAGTATTACGTCGCGGGCTGCTTCCTGAACAATGCGTGCCTGCTGGGCGCGGGCCGCAGCGTGGTGGCCAACGTGACGTACCGGTGGTGACGGCGCCGGGCCCCGCCGCGCTTCAGGCAGGACCCAGCGTGATCCAATAGCCGCCCAGGCGCGAGGCGACCGCCACCGGATAGGTGGCGGCCAGCATGGCCAGCGTGCGGTCGGTGTCGGCCAGTGGGAAGGTGCCGGACACGCGCAGGCCGGCGATGGCGGGGTCGCAGCGCAGGACGCCCTTGCGGTAGCGGGCCAGTTCGGCAACCAGGTCGCCCAGCGGCATGCCGTCGGCCAGCAGCATGCCGCGCGTCCAGGCGGTGGCGGCGGGGTCCAGCGCGGCGGCGGCGCCGATGCCGCGCGCGGAGAAGGCGGCCTGCTCGCCGGCGTTCACGATGCGCGCGTCCTGGTCCGTGGCGATGCGCACGGCGCCTTCCTGCACGGCGAGCCTCGTCTGGCCGTCCTGTTGCAGCACTGTGAACCGCGTGCCCAGGGCCCGCAATCTGCCGTCGCGCGTATGAACCTCGAAGGGCCGGGGATCGCCGGCCGTCTCGATGTAGATCCCCCCCGCGCGCAGCACGACCAGGCGTTGCCCGGCGTCGTAGCGCACGTCGACGGCCGAGGCCGTGTCCAGCATCAGGCGGGTGCCGTCGGCCAGGCGGAGTTCGCGCCGTTCGCCGGTGGCGCTGCGGTAGTCGGCGGTCCAGCCCTCGTTCTCGGACCAGCGCCAGGCGCCCCAGGCCGCCGGCGCCACGGCCAGCAGCGCGGCCAGCTTGGCCAGGGCCGCGCGGCGCGAGCGCGGCCGGTCCAGCGCCGGCATGGCCAGCGCGGCGGGAATCCCGCCGAAGGCGCCCATCAGCCGTTCGGCGCGCTGCCAGGCTTGTTCATGCGTGGCGCTGCGCGCGCGCCATGCCATCCAGGCCTGGCGGTCCTCGGCCGAGACGGCGCCGGCGTTCATGACGACCAGCCATTCGGCGGCTTCATCGAGGATGGCGTTGTCCAGGGCGCTCATGGGCTATTCCATGCAGGCCAGGCACTGCTTGAAGGCGCGAGCCATATAGCGTTTGACGGTAATGAGCGAAACGCCGATCTCGCGCGCGATCGCTTCGTAGGTCAGGCCTTCGATCTGCGAGAGCAGGAAGGCGCGCCGCACCGGCGCGGGCAGGGCGTCGAGCATGGCGTCGATTTCATGCAAGGTTTGCAGGATGAGCAATTGGCGCTCGGGCGAGGGCGCCAGTTCCTCGGGCAACTGCGCCAGCGCTTCCAGATAGGCCTGTTCCAGCGCGCGGCGCTGGTACCAGTTGACCAGGATGCCGCGCGCCACCGTGGTCAGGTAGGCGCGCGGCTCGTGCAGGACGGCGGGCAGGCGCGAATCCAGGATGCGGGCGAAGGTGTCGTGCGCGAGGTCCGCAGCGTCGCTGACGTTGCCCAGGCGGCGGCGCAGCCAGAGTTGCAGCCAGGCATGATGATCGCGGTAAAGCGTGTGGACTTGTTGCCGCGGATCGCAATTGTCAGCTTCCATGGGTTTCTCCCGGGGCTGATGGTCGCAGCCTAAATGCAAATAAGAGTGTTTCGCATTTTATGGTATGCGCGGACGCGGGGCAATCGGGTTTCGCATCCGGGCGCGCCGGCGTTGCGCCTTGTTGCGCGCCTGCGCAGGAGCGGACGTTATAGTCAAACGCACCCCTCTTACAGGAGCGTCTCATGCAGACCCATGAAATCCATCGTGGCCGGCTGATCGACCACATTCAACTGGTGGTGCGGGACCTGCCCGCCAGCCAGCGGTTCTACCAGGCGGTCTTCGACGCCTTGAAGGTGCCGATGGGCGGCGCCGGCGACGATTATTTCTGGGCGGACGAACTGTTCGTGTCCACGGCGGACAGCAAGGCCGCGCTGGGGCAACTGACGGGCCGCCATCATCTGGCGTTCCAGGCGCGGGACCAGGCGATGGTGGACGCGTTCTACCGGGCGGCGCTGGACCACGGCGGCAAGGACAACGGGGCGCCCGGCTTCCGGGACTATCACCCGGGCTATTACGGGGCCTTCGTCCTGGATCCGGACGGCAACAACATCGAAGCGGTATTCCACGGCGAGGCGCGGCGCAGCGCGCCATCGGTCAAGGTGACCTTCTGACGGCGCGCTGCGCGTGCGGGATTCCGGCGGGTCGCGGGCCGGGATCAGTTCTCCAGCTTGACCGCGCCGCTGTCCAGCAGCTTCTTCCATTTGGCGCTGTCCGCCCGGATGAACGCCTGCAGCTCTTCCGGAGAGCCGCCGCCCGCGACCATGCCTGCGTTGTCGACGGCGGCCTTGAATTCGGGCGCGCGGATGGCGGCCTGCAGCGCCGCGTTCACCTGCTTTAGCTGCGCCGCGGGGATGGCGTTGCCGGCCGCGACCGAGAACCACTGGGTGGCCGCGTAGCCCTTGAATCCGGACTCTTCCACCGTCGGCACGCCGGGCAGGCTGTCCAGGCGGTAGGGCGTCGTGACCGCGTAGGCCTTCAGCGTGCCCGCCTTGATCTGCGGCATGACCGGAGCCGACCCCAGGATGGCCAGCGGAATCTGTCCGCCGGCCACATCCGCCACGGCCTGCCCGCCGCCCTTGTAGGGCACGTGGACGATGCGGGTGCCGGCGTACTGGTTCAGCAGTTCGCCGGCCAGGTTCTGCGAAGTGCCATTGCCGGAACTGCCGTAGCTCCAGGCTTCGGGCCGCCGCTTCGCGTCCTCCAGCACGTCCTGCAGCGACGCCCGCGCGTCCTTGGCGGGGCCGACGATGACCATGGGGCCCTGGGCCATCAGGATGACGGGCGACAATTCGCGGCCGATCTCGGGCTGGGGCGTGGGGTAGATCAGCGGCCCCGGCACGGTCAGCAGGTAGCCGTCGCCGGCCTTGCTGCGCGCCACCAGTTGCAGGGCGATGGCGCCCGCGGCGCCGGGACGGTTCTCCACGACAACGTTCAGGCCGCTTTGCCGGGCCAGTTCCTGCGCCGCGATGCGGGTCAGGACGTCTGCCGTGCCGCCAGGCACGAAGCCGACCACCCACGTGATCTGTTTGGCGGGCCAGTCCAGCCTGGCGTCCGCCGCGCCGGCGCTGGCGGATGCGGCGGCGCCGAGCAGCAGCGCGCCGCAACGGATAGTGAACTTCATTTCTTTCCCCTGGTGTTTTTCTGTCGGTCGGTCCGCCTGGACGTCAACTGGGATCCAGCTTGCCCGGCGGGGTATTCGGATGCGCGATGCACGACTGGTTGAACGCCTGCACCATTTTCAGGATGGGGCCCAGCACCCAGGTGTTGAAGATCAGGATGTCGCTTTCTTCCTTGGGATCCTGTTTCAGGTTGAACAGGTACGGGGATTCCAGCTTGCCCTTGCCCTCATTGACTTCCGGCTCCCAGTAGAAGTGCAGTTTCCAGTCGCGCCATTTGACCGCGCGAAGCTCGTTCTTGATGTAGAACAGGAAGCCTTCCCGCAGCGACGCCGGGCTGGCGCCGGTGAAGAAGTCGGTCTGGTCGATGCCGTCGATGGGCCGGTCCTGCGGGATGGGAGCGCCGCCGATCCGCGACAGCGTGGCGTACAGATCGGTGACGTGGACGATTTCGTTGGAGACCAGTCCCGGCTTCACCTTGCCGGGCCACCGGATGATGAAAGGCACGCGCAGGCTGCCTTCCATGGCGGTGTGGTAGGTGCCGCTCCAGGGGCCGGCGGTGCCGCGGTAGGGTTTGCGGAATTCCGGGCCGTTGTCGCTGCAGAAGATGAAGACGGTGTCGTCGCGCAGGTTCAGTTCGTCCACGGCCTGGGCGATCTGCCCGACGCGGTGGTCCATTTCCACCATGGAATCCGCGAAGTCGCCGGCGCCCGTGCGTCCCGCGAAGTCGGGGTGCGGCAGGGTGGGGAAGTGCAGGTGGACCAGCGGCAGGTACAGGAAGAACGGGCGGCTCGTCTCGGCGTGTCTGCGCATGAACCCGATGGAGCGGTCGACCAGCTCGGCGTCGATGCCGCGGCGGGTGTCCAGGTCGTAGACCTTGACGTTCTCCGAAGGCTCGCCTGCCCGGCCCTGCATGATGTGGGGGATGTCGGCGACGGACGGATCGAAGCCGATCGAGGACGTGAACTGGCTTTCGTCGGTGGTGCGCGGAATGCCGTACCACTCGTCGAAGCCGCGGTCGGACGGGTAGCGGCCCGGGATGTCGCCCAGGTGCCATTTGCCATAGTGCGCCGTGGCGTAGCCCTGGGCCGACAACTGCTGCGCCAGGGTGATCTCGTCGCGCGCCAGCCCCTGCGGCAGCCCCGGCGGGACGGATTGCAGGCAGCCGGTGCGGATCGGGTGGCGGCCGCTCATCAGCGCCGAGCGCGTGGGCACGCAGTCGCTTTCGACGTTGAAATTCTGCAGCAGCAGGCCTTCGGCGGCCAGCCGGTCGATGTGGGGCGTGGGGGCGCCGCGCAAGGCGCCGCCGCCGTAGCAGCCCAGTTCTCCCCATCCCAGGTTGTCGGCCACGATCAGTACGATGTTGGGCTTCTTGTCCATGCGCTGCGCCTTCCGTTTGTCTTCGGGTATAGGCCAGGAATTCTAGGGGGAGGTTTGCGGCGTTATATTCCTGAAAGTATGGATAAGCATAAATATTGTTCATGAATCTTTCGCTGCGGGACATCGAGTATTTCCTGGCCGCCGTCGAGCACGGCAACCTGGGCCGGGCCGCGGCTGCATGCGATGTCAGCCAGCCCGCGCTGTCCAAGTCCTTGCAGCGCCTGGAGGCGGACACGGGCCTGGCGCTGCTGGACCGCAGCGGACGCGGCCTGCGGCTGACGTCGGCCGGGCTGGTGTTTCTGGAGCATGCCAGGAAGCTCTGGGCGGAATACCGCGACGCGGTCAGGCACGCCATGGAATTGCGGGTCGGGGAGGCGGGGCTGCTGCGCGTAGGGGCGACGGGAGCGACGGTGGACAGCTTCGTGATGCCGGCGCTGCGGCTGCTCCTGCCGCGCCGGCCCGCCCTGCGCATCCAGTTGACGCAAGGGCTGTCGGACGACCTGAACGAACGGGTCGCCAGCGGCGGGCTGGACCTGGCGGTGGCGCCCGTCTATGCCGACGTGCCCGCGGCGCTGCGGCAGGAGCCCATAATCGAAGACCGGCTATGCGTGGCCGCGAGCCGAAAGCACCCGCTTGCCGCGCGCAGGAAACTGTCGCTGCACGATCTACAGGGCCAGCGCTGGATACTGCCTGCGTCCACCTCCGTCGCCCGCAAGGCGTTGGACGCTCGCTATGCCGAGGCCGGCCTGGGCCTGCCGGCGGCCGCGCTGGAGGTCGAGCATTTCTCGAAGGGGACGCTCGAACTCCTGGCTCGATCCGAACTGCTGGCCGTCGCGCCGCAGAGCGCCCTGGCCGCGGACCGGAACATCGCGGTGCTGCCGGTCGTCCTGGGCAGGCCCTTGCAGCGCCACATTGCGCTGATTTCGCGCCACGCCACCACCTGGTCGCCCCTGATGACGGAGTTCCGCGCCGCCATCCTGGACAGCGCGGGGCTGGCCTCCGGTCACCCGGCTTGAGGAAAGCCGCCGTAGGGCGCCCATCCCGATCCTGCGATGACGCCGCCATCGCAGGGGATGGTGGCGCCGGTGACGACGGCGGACGCGGGGGACAGCAGGAAGAAGACGACTTCCGCGATCTCTTCGGGCCGCATCAGGCGGCCCAGCGGCGTGGCGCGCAGGATGGGCGTCATGTCGCGTTCGCCCTGCCGCTCCTTGGGCCTGAGGAACGGCGTGTCGGTCCAGCCGGGCGCGATCGCGTTCACGCGCACGCCCTGGCGCGCCCACTGCACGGCGAGCGCCTCGGTCAGGTTCACCACGGCGGCCTTGGCCGGACCGTAGGCCAGGACCGGGCCGGGGCGGAACGACAGCACCGATGCCACGTTGACGACGGCGCCGCGGCCGCGCGCGGCCATGGCCGAGCCGAAGACGCGGCAGGCCGTGTAGGTGCCTTTCAGGTGTGAATCCACCACCCGCGCCCATTCCTGCACCGGATAGTCTTCGATCGGGGTGGGCACCTGCGCGATGCCGGCGCAGTTCACCAGCCCCGTGATCGGCGGCAGGCGGGCGGCCAGCGCTTCGTTCGCGGCCCGCAGGCCGGCCTCGTCGAGCACGTCGCCGGGAGCGGCCGCGGCGCGCGGCCCCAATTCCCGCGCCAGCGCGGCGGCGGCGTCATGGTCGAGGTCCAGGATGGCGGCGTGGCCGCCCGCCTGGACCACGCGCCGGCACACGGCCGCTCCGATGCCGCTGGCGCCGCCGGTGACCACCACCGACAGCGCGCCTTCCGTTGCTTCCTGGTTCATCTAGCGTCCCCAGCGCGCCTTCAGGCGCTGTTCAAAAGTGCGCAGCGCCACGTCGATGCAGATGCCGACGATGCCGATGGCGATCATGCCGGCCATGACGATGTTGGTGGCGATGTTGAGCTGGCCCTGCACCATCATGTAGCCGATGCCGTTGCCCACCACGATCAGTTCCGCGCCCACCAGCGATTGCCAGCCGATTCCGGCGCTGACCCGCAGGCCCGCGAGGATGGACGGCAGCGAGGCCGGCAGCAGCACTTCGGCCACGATGCGCGGGCCGCTGGCGCCCAGGGTGCGGGATGCCTCGAGCAGGCGCGTGTCCACGAACTTGGCGCCGCGGTAGGCGCTGATCAGGCAGGGGGGAAAGGCGCCGGCGAAGATGATCAGGGTCGGACCGCCGATGCCGGTCCCGAACCACAGGCCGGCGAACGGCACCCAGGCGATGGGCGCCACGAAGCGCAGCGCGTCGAAGAACGGGCTGACGATGTCGTCCAGCCAGCGGTACCAGCCCATCAGCAGGCCCAGCGGAATGCCGATGGCGGCCGCCAGCAGGAAGCCGCAGGCGAAGCGGTAGAGGCTGGCGCCCAGGTGTGTCCACAGCGTAGCGCCGGAATAGGGCTCGCCGCTGAACTGCACGATGGTCCGCAGCACGGCCAGCGGCCCGGGCAGGTAGTTGGGCGGGAAGAGGCCGCCCACGCTCAGCAGGTGCCAGGCCAGGAAGAAGCCCGCCAGGCCCAGGCAGGACAGGCCGAAATTGAGGGCGGGCGCGTCTCCCGCCGTGCGCGTCAGGGTAGCCATGGCAGTGCCCTTTTTTCGATCCATTCCAGTCCGCGCGTCATCACCGCGCCCAGCAGGCCCACCCAGATCATGGCGTACAGGATCATGCCCGGCCGGATGTCCAGCGCGGCGGTGTCCAGCACTTTGCCCAGGCCGATGAAGGCGCCGATGAGTTCGGCCGCCACCAGGGTCATCCAGGCGGTCTGCAGCGACAGGCGCAGGCCGGTGAAGATCATCGGCAGCGAGCCCGGCGCCAGCACTTCGCGCAGCATGCGCGCCGGGCCGCCCGCGCCGTGCACGCGCGCCGCTTCGATCAGCGTGGGATCGATGTTGCGCACGCCGGCGTAGGTATTGATGACGGCCGGGGTGAATGAGGACACCCAGATCAGGAAGATCTTCGCGGAGTCGCCCAGCCCCAGCCAGAGAATGGCCAGCGGAATCCAGGCCAGCGGCGGAATCGGGCGCAGCAAGGAGAAGACCGGCCCGATCAGGGCGTCGAAGCGCTTGCTGAAGCCCATCAGCAGGCCGAGCGGGACGCCGGTGGAAATGGCGACCAGAAAGCCCAGGAACACCAGGCGCAGGCTGTGGCCGATATGCTGGAACAGCGTGCCTCCGGCATAGCCGGAGTCCCGCGACAGTTGGACGGCGGCCTGCCAGGTGGTGGCGGGCGTGGGAAAGCGCGCGCCGTTGACCAGGCCCAGGGCCGAGACGGCCCACCAGGCGGCGAAGGCGATCGCCACGGCGGCGACCCCGACGGTGACGCGCCGGCGCGAGGCGCGCGGGCGGCGCGCCGGCAAGGTTGCGATGTGTTCACTCATGGCGTGGCCTCACGGGAGCGCGGCGCCGCGCTCCAGGTGCGCGACGTCTTCGAGCAGCAGCAGCATGGCGGTGCAGTCCTGTTCCTGCCTGCCCCAGGATTTGGCCAGCGCGAACATCTCGCGGGCATAGCCGCCGAGCCCCAGGGGGGCGCCCACGGAAGCCGCCAGGTTCATCGCCAGATTGATGTCCTTGTAGCCCATGCGCATGGGGAAGTCGGGACTGATGTCGCCGGCCAGGACCTTGCCGGGAAAGTTGGTCAAGAGTTGGCCGCGCCCCGCCGTGGTGTTGGACAGCACCTTGACCACGGTGGCGCGGTCCAGGCCGAGCTTCGCGGCGAACATCAGCGCCTCGCCAGTCAGCACCATGCCGACCATGGACATGTAGTTGTTGACGAGCTTGAGCCGGATGCCGGAGCCGAAACCGCCCACGTGCACGATCTCGTCGGCCATGGCCGCGAAGATCGGGGCCGCCTGGTCGAAGTCCGCCTGGGCGCCGCCCGCCATGATCAGGGCCTTGCCCTGCGCGGCTTCGCGCGGGGTGCGCCCGACGGGGGCGTCGATGCAGCGCAGGCCCCGCGCGGCGAGGTCTGCCGCGATGCGGTCGGTTTCGACGGCGTCGCCCGTGCTCATTTCGATGACCAGGGCGCCTGGGTTGAGTCCCGCGGCCGCGCCGTCCGGGCCGAACAGCGCCTCGCGCACGTGGGAGGAGGTGGGCAGCATGGTGATGGCCACGTCGCAGCCCAGCGCCGCGTCGCGAGGCGTGGCGGCGCGCCGGAAGCCGGTGTCGGCCAGGCGGTCCATGGCGGCGGGAACGACGTCGTAGCCTGCGACTGCATACCCGCGCGCGGCCAGGTTGCGCAGCATCGCGCTTCCCATGACGCCCAGGCCCAGGAATGCGATGCGGGGTGTTTCGGTGTTTTCCATGGGGCTCTCTTCCGGTGGACTTAACTGTTGTGGCGCGCGCCGGTGCTGCTCTGGGGCGGCGCGGTGGTATCGCGGACGATCAGTTCGAGTTCGATGCAGACGTTTTCCGGCGGCGTGTCGGCGTCGGCCGCCAGCAGGATGTTCGCGGCGCGCTGGCCCAGCTCGAAGGCCGGCACGTTCAGGGTGGTGATGCCGGGCCGGCAGTGCGCGGCCATTTCGATGTTGTCGAAACCGGTGATGGAGATCTGCTCGGGCACGCGCAGGTTCTGCCACAGGCATTCCTGCAGGGCGCCGTAGGCCAGGATGTCGTTGCCGCACATCACGGCGGTGGGCGGCTCGGGCAGGCGCAGCAGCGCGGCCATGGCGCGGCGGGCCTCCGGCACGGTGTAGGGTTTTTCGATGACGTATTGCGGCGGCAGGTCGATGCCGCGGCGCTGCAGCGCGCGGGCGAAGCCGGCGACCCGGTCCGCGGCGCGGTCGTTGTCCTTGGAAATGCCGGCGATCACGCCCAGGCGGCGGTGGCCGATGTCCAGCAGATAGCCCGCGATGCGCTGCGCGGCGGCGGCATTGTCCCAGCCGACCATCGGCCAGGGTTCGGAGGCGTCGTAGTGGCAGGTAGTGACGAAGGGGATGCCCTTGGACCGCAGCAGCTCGTATAGCTCGGGATCGCGGCTGCGGCCCACCAGCATCATGGCGTCGACGCCGCGCTCGATCAGCGCGCGCACTTCGCCCGCTTCGCGGGCCGGGCTGTAGTTGGTGCTGGCCAGCAGCAGTTGGTAGCCGTGTTCGTGGATGGTCTGCTGCATGCCGTCGACCAGCTTGGCGAACAGCGCGCTGTCCACGGTGGGGATGATGGCGCCCATGGTGCGGGTCTTGCGCGAGGCCAGCGAACGGGCCGCGCCGTGCGGGACGTAGCCGGCCTCGGCGAGCAGGGCCATGGCGCGCGCGCGCAGGTCGGGGCGCACCTTTTCCGGATGGTTCAGCACGCGGGACAGGGTGGCCGAGGAAATGCCTCCGCTGGCGGCAATCGATTTCAGCGTGTCGCCCGAGATCGGCTGGGTTTTTCGCTTCATGTTTGAAAGCGCTTTCAGAATTTTGATGTTGTGAATATACAGTTATTGGAACGCTACGGTCTATCTCTAGGGTTTTCTCGGGGTTGAATGCGATTTCCACGCGCTTATTCTCTGTATGCGCTTTCAAGAATGAGCTCGGACACAGACCCGAGCCTGCCATCCGGGGAATGACGCGGCAGCTCGCGCATGCACACCGGAATCCGCCAAACTGGAGACAAAGCATGTCGAAAATCCCCCGTCGCATCCTGAGCCTGTGCCTGGCGCCGCTGGGCGCGCTGCTGGTCAATCCCCCCGCGTCGGCCCAGGCGCCCACGCCCATCAAGGTCAGCTACCAGATCGCCTATTGGGCGCTGCCCATCTACATCGCCACGGAAAAGAACTGGTGGGCCGAAGCGGGCCTGAAGCCCGAGTTCGTGGTCTATCCGGCGGGCGCGCAGCAGATCGCGGGCGCCGCGTCGAAGTCCTGGGACGTGGGCGGCACCGGGTCCCCGCCTGCGGTGCTGGGCGCGCAACGCTACGGCATCGTCACGCTGGGCATCACCAACGACGAATCGACCGCCAACGGCGTGATGGCGCGCAAGGAAAACGCCGCGGCCGTGCGCAGCAACGCGGCCAAGGAAGTGAAGGGCAAGCAGATCCTGCTCAGCCCGAATTCCACGGGCGAATACGCCACCATGGCCTGCCTGAAGAAATGGGGCATGCAGCGCAGCGACGTCAGCGTGGTGACGCTGGCGCCGGCGCAACTGGTCTCCGCCTTCATCGGCGGCAACGGGATGCTGGCCGGCACCTGGGCGCCCAATTTCTACACCCTGAACGAACAGAGCGGGGCGGAAGTGGTGTGCAGCGGCAAGGACGCGGGCGTGATGATTCCCGGCGCGCTGGTGGCGCGCGGCGAATTCGCCAAGCAGAACCCGGAGGCCGTGGCCAAATTCCTGGCCGTGTACCTGCGGGCGGTGAGCTTCGAGAAGAGCAACAAGGCCGAGGCCATGGGCTACCTGCGCAAGCTGTTCGACGCCAACGGCATCAAGCTGAACGACGGCTACCTGGAACAGGAACTGGCGCGGCCGATCTTCACGCTGGAGGAACAGCTCAAGCTGATGTCGCGCACGGGCGGCAAGTCGTCCCTGGACCAGGCCTATGAATCGCTGTCCGCCTACCTGAAGGGCGTGGGCACGCTGACCGAGGTGCCGGATCCGGCAACCTACATCACCGACGACTACATGAAGCGCGTCGACCAGGCCCCGGCGCTCAAGGCTTTCGCCAACAACGCCAACTGAGTCCCGTCCCCTCTCTTATCCGAGGCCGAAACGATGGCAGTGAACAAGCTCAAATCCGCGGCGAAGCAACCCCAGGGCAACGAGGCCGCCGCGCGCGAGGTCGCCGCGGAAATGCTGGCGAACATCAAGTCCGGCGGCGAGGCCGCGGTGCGCGACTACGCCAGGCGGCTGGACAAATGGGAGGGGGACATCCTGGTGTCCGCCGCCGAGATCGAACGGCGCACCGCGTCCATTCCGGCGGGCATCAAGCGCGACATCGAGTTCGCGGCCGGCCAGGTGCGCAAGTTCGCGCAGGCGCAGATGGCATCGGTGCGCGAGTTCCAGATCGAACTGTCGCCGGGGCTGGTGGCCGGGCAGCGGCTGATTCCGGTCAATGTGGCGGGTTGCTACGTGCCCACCGGGCGCTATGCGCACATCGCGTCGGCCTACATGAGCATCGCCACCGCCAAGGCGGCCGGCGTGCCCACGGTCATCGCCTGCTCCACGCCCTATCGCGGCGAGGGCATCCATCCGCAGGTGCTGTACGCGATGAAGGTGGCGGGCGTGGACGCCGTCATGACCCTGGGCGGCGTGCAGGCCATTGCCGCCATGGCCTATGGCCTGTTCACCGGCAAGCCGGCCGACATCATCGTCGGTCCCGGCAACAAGTTCGTGGCCGAAGCCAAGCGCATGTTGTTCGGCAGCGTCGGCATCGACGTCTTCGCCGGCCCGTCGGAGGTCTGCATCATCGCCGACGGCTCGGCGGACCCGGCCATCGTCGCGTCGGACCTGGTGGGCCAGGCGGAACATGGCCACGAGTCCCCCGCCTGGCTGATCGCGACCGACCGGGAACTGGCCGAAGCGGTGCTGCGCCGGGTGCCCGAACTGATCGAGGCGCTGCCGCCCACGGCGCGCGACGCAGCCTCCGCGGCCTGGCGCGACTATGGCGAGGTGGTGCTCTGCGATACGCGGGAAGAGGCGGCCCAGGTGTCCGACGGCTACGCCAGCGAACACCTGGAAGTCCATTGCGGCGATCTGGACTGGTGGTTCGGGCGGCTGAGCTGCTACGGCTCGCTGTTCCTGGGCGAGGAAACCACGGTGGCGTTCGGGGACAAGGCCAGCGGCACCAATCACATCCTGCCCACCAAGGGCGCCGCGCGCTATTCGGGCGGCCTGTCCGTGCACAAGTTCATCAAGACCGTGACCTGGCAGCGCATGACGCGGCAGGCCAGCCGCGACACCGCGCAGGTGACCGCGCGGATCTCGCGCCTGGAGGGCATGGAGGCGCACGCGCGCACGGCGGACGACCGCCTGGCCAAGTATTTTCCGCAAGAATCCTTCGAACTGGGCGAGCCCGTGCGCGAGTGAGGACCACATGCAGAACCAAATGTCCCGTCTGTTCGGACTGGAAGGCCGCGTCGCGCTGGTGAGCGGCGGCAGCTCGGGGATCGGCAAGGCCATTGGCCTGGCGCTGGCGCGCGCCGGCGCCCGCGTGGTGCTGGTGGCGCGGCGCGAGCCTGAACTGGCCGGCGCCGTGGCCGAATTCGCGGCGGAAGGGCTGGCGGCGCGGGCGCTGCCCTGCGATCTGGCGGACCGCGAGGCGCTGCGAGGTTTCGCGCAGCGGGCCGCCGAGCCGTTCGGCGCGCCCGGCATCCTGGTCAACGCGTCGGGCATCAACGTGCGCAAGCCATTCGAGGACACCGGCGACGACGACTGGGACCGTTCGCTGGCCATCAACCTGACGGCGCCGTTCCTGCTTACCCGCGCGCTGGCGCCGGCCATGCGGGAGCGAGGCTGGGGGCGGATCATCAACATCACCTCGCTGCAATGCGTGCGCGCCTTTCCCGACAGCGCGCCCTACGGCGCCTCCAAGGGCGGGCTGATGCAGTTGACCCGCGCCATCGCCGAGTACTGGTCCCGCCACGGGGTCACCTGCAACGCGATCGCGCCGGGCTTCTTCGAAACGCCGCTGACGGCCGCGGTCATGAGCGATCCGTCGCGCGTGCAGGCGCTGGCCGGGAGCACCATGATCGGCCGCAACGGCCGGCTGGACGATCTGCACGGCGCCGCCGTGTTCCTGGCGAGCGAGGCGTCGGCCTACATCACTGGCCAGACGCTGTTCGTCGACGGCGGCTTTTCGGCCCGCTGACCGGACATTCCCAGGGAGCCCCGCCATGAAAGCCCTCGTCTACACCGCGCCTCGGCAGATCCTGTTCCAGGACGAGCCCGAACCCGCCCCGGCGGTTGGCGATGCGCTGCTGCGCATCGAGGCCGTGGGCATCTGCGGGTCGGACATGCACGCCTACCACGGGCACGATCCGCGCCGCAATCCGCCCCTGATCCTCGGCCATGAATTCGCGGGCGTGCTGGTCGGTGGCCCCCGCGCGGGCGAACGGGTCACCGCCAATCCGCTGATCCCCTGCGGCGAATGCGGCTTCTGCGTGCAGGGCCGCAACAACCTGTGCCGCAACCGCGGCATGGTGGGCATGACGCGTCCGGGCGCGTTCGCCGAACTGATGACCATTCCCGAGCGCTGCCTGGTCGCGATTCCGCAGGACATGCCGGCCCGCGCGGCGGCGCTGACCGAGCCGGCGGCCACCGCCCTGCACGGCGTGATGCTGGCGCAGCGGGCGCTGTTCCGGCCGCTGGCCGAAGCCCGGGCGCTGGTCATCGGCGGTGGCGCGATCGGGCTGCTGTCGGCGCTGCTGCTGCGCAGCCAAGGCTGCCGTGTCAGCCTGGCCGAGACCAACCCGCTGCGGCGCGCGTCCGCGCAACGGCATGCGGGCTGCGCCGCCTTCGATCCCCGCGAGACCCAGCCGGCGCCCGGCGGCTTCGAACTGGTGATCGACGCGGTCGGCGGGAAGGCCACGCGCCCGGCCGCGCTGGCCGCGGTCCAGCCGGGTGGCGTCATGCTGCACATCGGCCTGCAGGACTGGGCCAGCGAGATCGACATGCGCCGCCTGACGCTTGACGAGATCACCCTGATCGGGGCGTACACCTACACGACGGCCGACATGCGCGCTGCCGTGGACGCGCTGCACCGGGGCGTGTTCGGCGACCTGGCGTGGGTCGAGGAGCGCCCGCTCGCGGCGGGCGCCCAGGCCTTCTCCGACCTGGACGGCGGGCGCTCGGCGTCGGCCAAGATCGTGCTGAGGACGCATTGAAATGGCTCTGCTTCCCCTTTCCCGAAGCGCCGTTCCCGGCGCCCCGGCCTTGCTCGACCGGACCGCGGCCATGACCGCCATCCCCCCGGCCGCCGCCGCGCCCGCGCCGTCCCGGCGCCGGCGCCTCTCGCTGCGCTGGCTGGTCAGCGGCGCCTCCGTGGCCGCGCTCCTGCTGGCCTGGTACCTGGCCACGGGGCCGCTGGAACTGCTGAGCGCGATGCAGTTGCCGTCGCCCGCCGACGCCTACGACGCCCTGCTGGAGATCGCCGGCGCGGGCTACGCCGACGGCACGCTGTGGCAGCACATCGTGGCGAGCACAGGGCTGGTGCTCTACGGCTTCGCGGCGGCGGCGCTGACCGGCGTGCCGCTGGGCATCCTGATGGGGCGGAGCCGGCTGGTCGAGGCCTACGTCAATCCCGTCTTCCAGATCGTCCGGCCGATCGCGCCGATCGCCTGGATCCCGTTGACGATCCTGTGGTTCGGGCTGGGCACGAGCGCGAAGGTTTTCGTGATCTGGCTGGCCGCGTTCGCGCCGACCGTGATCAACACCCATACCGGCGTGCGCAACATCGACGACACGCTGCTCCAGGCGGCGCGCGTCAACGGGGCGGCCGGCCGCCTGATGCTGCTGGACGTGGTCGTGCCCGGGGCGCTGCCTTCGATCTTCACCGGCCTGCGCACTTCGCTGCAGGCCTGCTGGATGGTGCTGGTGGCGGCCGAACTGGTCGGTTCATTCGTCGGGCTGGGCCATGTGCTGATCATCGCCACGCGCGATCTGAACTCCGGAATGATCCTGGTGGCCATGGCCGCGGTGGCGGCGATGGGCATGCTGATGTCCGCGCTGCTGGCGCAGGTCGAACGCAAGGTGATGCCATGGAAAGCCTGAGCACGGCCGGCCGGGGCGGCCGGCGCGCCATTCTGTCGCGTCGCGCGCTGGAACGCTGGGCGATGCCGGCGCTGGGTATCGCGACGCTCTTCGGCGGCTGGGCGCTGCTTTCCGGGCTGGGCCTGGTGTCCCCCGCCTTCCTGCCCGGCCCGCTGACGGTGCTGCGCAGCATGGCGGAGCACACCCGCGAACCCTACGCCGGGTCGGTCCTGCAGATGCATCTGCTGGCCAGCCTGGAGAAGTTCCTGATCAGCTTCTCCATCGCGGTCCTGCTGGGCGTGCCGCTGGGCCTGTTCATGGGCCGCTTTCGGGCGCTGGACTGGGCGGTGGCGCCGGTGTTCGAAGCGTTCCGCTTCATTCCCCCCATCGCCTGGGTGCCATTCGCGATCTTCTGGTTCGGCACGGGTTTCCTGTCGCCCACGCTGGTGATCTTCGCCGGGGCCTTCGCGCCCTGCGTGCTCAACGCCTACCGCGGCGCCAGGCAGATCGACCGCGCGCTGATTGAGGCGGGCCAGATGCTGGGCGCCGGCCGGTGGGCCACGCTGACCGAGATCCTGTTGCCGGCGTCCCTGGCGCACATCGTCGCCGGCATCCGGGTCGGGGCGGGGTTCGGCTGGCAGTCGCTGATCGGCGCGGAGTTGATCGTCGGCTCCACCGGCCTGGGCTACATGATCGTGCAGGGCGGCAGCAACCTGGAGCCCGCCATCGTGATCAGCGGAATGATCACCATCGGGCTGATCGGGGCGGGCATCGACTGGGGCATGCGCGCCTTGCAGCGGCGGGTCCAGCGCGACTGGTCCCGCTGAGGGGCGCGGCGTCCCGAGGCCATTGACAGAGGAGGGCGAACGGAAGGGCAGTGCAGTGGCGGCAATCCATCTTGGAGAGAGACAATGAAACACTACAAAGGCCTCAAGGCCTTGGCAGCGCTCGCCATCGGGTGCTGGCTGGCGGCGCCGGGGGCGGCGGCGGCCCAGGCCGCGCCGGCGGGCGAGGAACTGTTCAACATCCGCATCGGGCAGCAGCCGCAGCGGTGGGCGCTGGAGTGGTACATCGCCAGCGAGAAAGGCTGGTGGAAAGAGGTGGGCCTGAATCCGGTGATCTCGACTTTCGCCTCCGGCGCGGTCGAGATCGCGGCAGGCGCCTCGGGTTCGTGGGACGTGGGCGGCGCGGGCAATATCCCGTCGCTGCTGGGCGCGTCCAAGTACGGCCTGCAGACCATCGGCATCGCCGACGGCGAGGCGGCGATCATCACGGTGATGGCCACCAAGGACCGGGCGGACGAATACCTCAAGAACCCCGCGCTGCTCAAGGGCAAGACCATTCCTGTCACGAGCAATTCCACGGGCCAGTGGGGCGCCGCCGAATGCCTTTCGAAGAAGTTCGGGCTGAAGGCGGACGACTACCGCTTCGTGAACCTGTCGCCGCCCGACATCAACGCGGCGGTGATGAGCGGCAAGTACGACGTCTCGTCCGTGTGGGCGCCCAACACCTACATCCTGGAAGAAGCCATCGGCGCCAAAGTGATCTGCACGGGGGCGGAGCTGAACATGCCCATCCACAGCTATCTGTTCACCACGCCGCAGTTCGCCAAGCAGCATCCCGACAAGGTCGCGCGGTTCCTGGCGGTCTACCTGCGCGCGGTGGCATGGCAGCGCGCGCATCCCGAAGAGGCCCGCGCCTACCTGAAAGCCTTCTTCGGCAGCGTCGGCGTGAAGTTCCCGGACAAATACCTGGCGCAAGAACTGCGCGACCGGCCGGCGTTCGATCTGGCCGAACAGGTGAAGCTGTTCGGTCCCAATGCCGCCGGCAGTTCGGACATCGTCGACTGGTGGAACAGCGTGGGGGAATTCATGGTGTCGGTGGGCGTCATCAAGAAGATCCCCGATTCCAAGGCCATGGTCACGGGCAAGTATCTCAAGATGATCCAGGACGATCCTAAGCTCAGGGCATTCGTCGCCGACGTTTCAAAGTAGACAAAGGAACGCAAGCATGAGTCAGATCACTTTCGAACGGGTGCAGCGCGCCTTCAGCCGGGGCGGAGAGCGCTTCCTGGCGCTGGACGACGTCAGCTTCGAGGTCGGCGAAAGGGAGTTCGTCTCCATCGTCGGGCCGTCCGGCTGCGGCAAGACCACCTTGATGAGAATGGCGGCGGGCCTGGAGTTCCCGTCGTCGGGCAGCGTGCGCGTGGGCGGGAAGGAGGTGGAGCAGCCCGGCCCCGACCGCGCCGTGGTGTTCCAGCAGTTCGCGCTTTTCCCATGGAAGACCGTGACGGAGAACATCGGTTTCGGCCTGAAGTGCAAGGGCGCTTCGCGCGAGGCGCGGGCGGAAACGGTGGCGCGCTACATCGACCTGATGGGCCTGGCGGGCTATGAACAGGCGTATCCCCACCAGCTCTCCGGCGGCATGCAGCAGCGCGTGGCCATCGCGCGCAGCTATGCGCTGGATCCCGACGTGCTGTTGATGGACGAGCCCTTCGGCGCGCTGGACGCCCAGACCCGCGTGGTCATGCAGGAAGAGCTGGTCAAGTTGTCCCGGCTCAATCCGCGCACGGTGCTGTTCATCACGCACAGCGTGGAGGAAGCCGTGTACCTGTCGGACCGGGTCGTGGTGCTGACGGGCCGGCCCGGGCAGATCAAGGAAATCATCAACGTGGCCGACGTGCGCAAGCGCGAGGAGTGGGACAGCATGGAACGGATCGAGGACGTAATGGACATGGAGGCGTTCGTGCACCTGCGCACGCATATCTGGAAGCTGCTCCGCGCGCAGGAAACGGAGCCCCTGGACGCCGCCCTGGCCGCGGCGCATTGAAGGAACGCGACGATGAAGCATATCGATGATGGCGCCGCGCCGGCGTCCTCGGCGGGCACCGCCGGCAAGCGCCCGGCGTCCGGCACGCCCCCCCGATCTGGAGACGATGCGATGACCTCCCGGCTTGCCGCCCTGAAGACCAAGACTCCGTGGTGGCGGCTCAACGTCTCCGCGGCCGACGCGCGGGCCATCGAGCCCCGGGAAATGACCGTGATGCTGGAGCAGTTGATACTGATCCGGCGCTTCGAGGAAAAGCTCCTGAAGCTGAGCGTGGCCGGCATTCTGCATGGTCCGGCGCATTCCAGCATCGGGCAGGACGGCGCTGCGGTGGGCGCCATGTCGGTGCTGGGATCCGCGGACAAGATCAACGGCACGCACCGGATGCACCATCAGTTCCTGGCCAAGGCGCTGAACCATGCCACGCCGGCGGACTATGCGCCGCTGGCCTCGGCCACGCTGGACGCGCATCGCGAGGTCGTGCATCGGACCTACGCCGAGATCCTGGGCCTCACGCCCGGCTACTGCGGCGGACGGGGCGGCTCCATGCACTTGCGCTATCCCGAGGCGGGCATCTACGGTTCGAACGCCATCGTGGGCGGCAACCCGTCGCACGCCGTGGGCTACGCGTTCGCGGACAAGCTGCGCGGCCACGACCACGTGTCCGTGGCGTTCTTCGGCGACGGCGCCATGCAGAGCGGCGCGGCGTACGAGGCCATGAACCTGGCGGCGCTCTACGGCACCCCCACGATCTTCTTCGTGGAGAACAACCTGTACGCGGTATCCACGCACGTCTCGGAACAGACCCGCGAAACCCGGCTGTCCGCCCGCGGCCTGTCGCTGGGCGTGCCGGCCATCGAATTCGACGGCATGGACGTCGTGGCCGCGCGCCTGGCCATGCAGGAGGCGCGCGCCATCGTCCGCCGCGACGGCGGGCCCGTGCTGCTGGAGGCGCAGACCTACCGCTACCTGCACCAGTCCGGCGCCTTGAAGGGCAGCGCTTTCCGCTATCGCGACAAAGAGGAGGAAGAAGCCTGGCAGGCGCGCGATCCCATCCTGGCGTTCCCCGCGCAGTTGAAGGCGCTGGGCGTGATCGACGACGCCGGCATCGCGGCGCTGGAGCGCCGGGCGGACGAGTTGATCGACGGCGCGCTGGAGCGGCTGCTTGAGCACTACGGGGACGAGAAGTCCCAGCGCATCCGTCCCGAACTGTGGCCGGATCCCGCGAGCGTGGACACCGGCATCCGGGGCGACCTCGGAGAACTGGCGGGCCAGCGCGCCGTGGAACTCGAAGACCAGGCGCCCGCCGGCCTGGTGGACGCCAAGTTCCAGGACGTGATCGCGCGCGCGATGCTGCTGAACATGCAGCGCGACGACGGCATCTTCATCCTGGGCGAGGACGTGCATCGCCTGAAGGGCGGCACGGCCGGCGCCACCAAGGATATCGGCGACCATTTCCCGGAGCGGCTCATCGGCACGCCGATCTGCGAAAACGGCTTCACCGGCCTGGCGCTGGGCGCGGCCCTGAACGGCATGCGCCCGGTCGTGGAAATCATGTATCCGGATTTCGCGCTCGTCGCGGCGGACCAGTTGTTCAACCAGATCGCCAAGGTGCGCCACATGTTCGGCGGAAAGTTCGCCGTGCCCGTGCTCGTGCGCAGCCGGGTCACGGCCGGCACCGGCTACGGCTCGCAGCACTCGATGGACGCCAGCGGCCTGTTCGCGCAGTACCCCGGCTGGCGCATCCTGGCGCCGTCGCGCCCCTACGACTACATCGGGCTGCTCAATGCCGCGCTGCGCTGCGACGATCCCGTCCTGATCGTGGAATACAACGATCTCTTCAAGAAGGTGGACAAGGTGCCGGCGGGCGACTGGGACTACATCGTTCCCATCGGGCGCGCGCGCGTGGCCAGGGAAGGCGCGCGCTGCACCATCCTGACCTACGGCGTCATGGTCGAGACGTGCTGCCAGGCCGCGGAACGGACCGGCATAGACGCGCAGGTGATCGACCTGCGCACCCTGGATCCGCTGGGCATCGACTGGGAAACCATAGAGGCGGGCGTCAGGCGCACGCAGGCGCTGATGATCGTCGAGCAGACCACCCGCGGCACCTCGATCGGATCCCGGCTTGCCAGCGACGCGCAGTCCAGGCTGTTCGATTGGCTGGACCACGAGATCGTCCACGTCACGGGTTCCAACTCGTCGCCGGTCGTCTCCAAGGTGCTGGAGCGGGCCGCGCTGGCGGACGCTCAGGCCGTGGAGACCGCGCTCCGGTCCCTGGATGCCCGCCGCGGCGGGTCCCGTTGATGCAGGCGCCCGCGCCTGGGAGACAGAACAAATGCTGAAAGACAGACTGCTTGCCGCGCACCACACGGCCGTGTGCGTCAACGATTTCGAGCGCGCCCGGAATTTCTACACGGATTTCCTCGGCTTCGAGCTGGAGGGGGAAATGGACCACCGGTCGGAGCCCGCGCTGGGCGAGGTGGTGGGGCTGCCGGGGGCGACCATCCGCTGGGCGATGCTGCGGCATGGCGCGCATCGGGTCGAACTGTTCAAGTACTACACGCCGGACGGCGACAAGCGGCCGCGCCGGCAATGCGATTTCGGCTACAGCCACATGGCGTTCGAGGTCGAGGACGTGGACGCCGTGTACGAACAGGCCACCCGCGCCGGCTATGAAAGCGTGTCGTCGCCGCGCGTCATGCGGCAGGGGCGCACCAAGGTGTTCTACCTGATGGAGCCCGAGGGCGCCATCACGGAGTTCATCCAGTTCATGAAGGAAAAAGCATGACGAGAACGCTAGACATGGTCGTCCCGCCGACCGGCGAGGCGCTGGACGCGGCCCGTCTGGTCGCCTGGATCGTGGCGCCGGGGCAGGCGTTCAAGGCGGGCGAGGTGCTGGTCGAGATCGAGACGGACAAGTCCATCATCGAGGTGCCGGCGCATGAAGACGGGATCATGGTCGAGCACGTCGTGGCCGTCGACGGCATCGTGAATGCGGATACCGTCATCGCCCGGGTCCGCGTGGAAGGCGAAGCGCCGCCCGCCGAGGCTCCGGCTGCCGCCCCTCCCGCTGTGTCCGAGCCCGCCGAGGCCGCCGCCAAGGCGCCTGCGGCGCGGCCGCCGCAAGCGGCGCCGCAGG
>NZ_UFQC01000009.1 GCF_900496975.1 Achromobacter veterisilvae | reverse complement strand
TAGATGACGATGTCGCCGCGCTTGAGCACCGCGCCGATGGTTTCGCTGGCCTTGACCAGCGGGGTCAGGTCCGGCTGTTTGTACTCGTCGATGGGAGTCGGCACGGTCACGATGAACACGTTGGCCTTGCCCAGCTCCGCGCGGTCGGCGGTGTACGTCAGTTGGGCGGCTTCGGCCAATTCGGCGGCGCTGACTTCCAGCGTCTGGTCGAAGCCCGATACCAGGCCGTCCACGCGGCGCCGGTTGATGTCGAAGCCGATCACCGGCAAGCGCTTGCCGAACTCCACGGCCAGCGGCAGGCCTACATAGCCCAGGCCGACGACGGCCAGCTTCACGTCCTGCAGGGTCCGCAGTTTCTGATTCACTTCATTTCTCCAGCAAACGAATTAATAAGTACCCACGCGCTGGCCCACGATCAGGACCTGCACGATCGGCGTAATGATCTTTTCCCATTCGTACATCGGCGCGTTGCTGACGTAGACGACGTCCTCGGGCAGCAGCTCGAACTGCTTGGCCAGGAACATGGATTCGGGATTGCGCATGTTCAGGCGGAACACGACGGGCTTGGGCGAGCCGTCCGCGGCCTTGCCGTCCAGGCGGAAGACGAACACTCCGGTGGCGTCGGCCGCGCGGTCGTTCAGGCCCCCGGCCACGCCCAGCGCGTCCAGCAGATTGGTCTGGTTGGACGGCAGCTCATGCAGGCCAGGCTTGCTCAATGCGCCCATGGCGACGAAACGCTTGAGGTTGGGCTCCACCACCAGTTCCGAGCGCGGCTCCACGGCCACGTTCCTGCCGTTGAGCAACTGGTAGTACGGAATCCGCCTCACGCTGCGGCCGTGGCGTATCACCACGTCGGCCTGATAGGACGGCAGCGTCGAGCCGCCGGCCAGCGTAATGGCGTCCAGCGCGGTCAAGGGCGCCTTGATGCCGCCGAAGCGGCCGGGCCGGGGCACGGCGCCCGCCACCAGCACGGAATTGCTGCGGTCGTCGGCCAGGTCCACCATCACCTGCGGTTGCACGGCGGCCGAGTGGCGCAAGCTGCCCTTGACCATCTCCTCGATCGCGGGCAAGGACTTGCCCTGCACCTTCAGCCGGCCGGCGTAGGGCAGCGAGATCGCGCCGTTGGCATCCACCCGCACCGCCTCGAAAACGGTGCCGCCGGCCGCCAGCGGCGCAAACAGGCCGCCTTCGACGCTATCGGCCACCAGGATGCGCAACACGTCGCCCGGCATCACCCGGATGTTGCCGGCATAGCCCTCGGAAGTGCCGCCGTCGTCCTTGCGGTTCTTGTCCAGCAAGTAGGGCGCAATGGTGCCGGCCTGGAGGTCCACCACGTCGTATTGCGCGGCGCTGCCGTCCGACGGCCCGCTGAGGATGGCCGAGCGCGTCGGGCCCGAGCCGGACAGCAGGCTGCAGCCCGACAGGAGGGCCAGCGCGCAGACCGCGGTAAAGCGTAAGACTCGTGTATTCATAACTCCGTTCCAGAATGCAGGCCGGGGCCCGGCGCCCTCAGGCGTTGACATAGCAATTGACGGTGGAGGCGATCATCTGGTCCAGCGAGAAACGCGCCGTCGCCCAGGTGCGCGCCCTGGCCCCGATGTCGGGGTTGTTCCGGCACATCTCGCGTATCGTCTCCATCGCCCGCACCACCTCGGGCGCCTCGATCTCGCCCGAGGGCAGCGTCACGCCGGTCACGCCCTCCTGCACCGCCTCGCCGGCGCCGCCGGCCAGTGTGGTCACCACCGGCACGCCCGAAAACTGCGCCTCGATCAGCACATTGGGCAGGCCCTCGAAACGCGACAGCAGCATGAAGGCGTCGAAATGCGACAGCCAGAAACCCACGCGCCGCGAAATCCCGGTGAACAGGATGCGGCCGTCCATGCCCAGCCGCTGCGCGAACTCCTTGACGGGCTCCAGCAGCGGGCCGCCGCCCACCATGACGAAGCGCGCCTCGGGATTGGCCTGGGCGTAGCGGTGCGCGGCCTCGACCCACAGGAACGGGCGCTTGTTGTCGTCCACCCGCATGACCGTGCCGATGGTGTAGGCGCCGGCGGGCGCCTGCGCCGCGAACGCCTCCCAGGTGCGCCGGCAGTCCTCGTCCTGCGCCGCGGGCAGCGGCGCCAGCCCGTTGTAGACCACCGGAATGCTGCGCTCGTCCAGGCCCAGCCAATCGGAATAGCGCCGGGCGGCGAAGCCGGAATTGGAGCTGAGCGCCACGCCGCGCATGCCCAGGAGCGCCCGGTAGATCGTGTCGTACTCGACGCGGTAGCGGTCCGGACGGTCCACCGGCGGCATGGTGCGCACCGACAGCACGATGCGCGGCACGCCCGCCAGCAGCGCGGCCAGCGCCGTCGCGAAGATCGACCCGTCCTGCCAGATGTGCACCACCGACGGCACCGACACCCGCATCACGTCGGTCAGCTTGGTGGTGCCCTCCACGATCTGCTTGGGCAGGAAGCGCAGGTAATCGCGATAGGGACTGAGCAGCGACGAAACCTCGCAGCCTCCCCATTCCGCCATGTCCGAATAGACCGACACCGGAACGCCGGCCTCCTTCAGCGTCGCGGCGAAGAAATCGGCGCCCTCCCGGCTGCGCAGCGACCGGCACACGACCTGCACCGGACCCAGCACGGGATAGCCCGCGATCGAGCGCCCCTGCTGGATGGCGGACTGCAGGGCGACCGCGGTATTGACGAACTGCCGCTCCGCGCCGCCCGCGCCCAGCGAGCCGTTGATCATCAGCACCGGCCCCACGAAGGACTCGTCGGCGGGTTCGTACTCGGCATTGCGGCGCCGGCCGATTTCCTCGAACAGTTTCTCCAGCACCAGGATGCTGACCGGCGTATCGCTGCCTTCGCCGTCCACGCCCAGGCGCCGCAAGGCGATCAGGTCGCCGTTCAGGTCCGCCAGGCGGCGCGACAGCCTGCGCGCGCCCTCTCCCAGGATTTCGATGCCCTGCTCCAGCACCTGCCGGGCGCGCCATGGGTAGCCGCGCCGCACCAGCGACTGCGACCAGGCCGCGTAGCCCGTCTCGAACTTCGGATGCGTCTGCGCCAGGCGTTCGAAACACGCCGCGCCCCGCTCGGCGTCGCCGAGTTCGTCCCAGCTCTTGGCTTCAAGCAGGATGTCCTTGGCCGCGGCGCTGCCGCCGGAAAAATACAGTTCCATTTCCTTGCGCCCGGCCTCGACGCCCAATTGGCGCTTGACGCCGCGCAGCATGAGAATGAACGCGTCGGACGAATCGGGAAACCGCTGGTGGATGCCCCGCCATACGATCAGGCTGTCGTCGGGGCGGTGGGCGGCTTCCAGGCAACGCGCCACCAGCACCTGGAACAACTCGGTCTGCGGATATTGCTGCACGTAGCCGAGCAGTTCGGGCACCGCGCCCAGCGGGTCGTTGGCCTTGATGCGGGACTCCAGCGCGTGGCGCGCCCGCTGCAGCAGATCGCGTTCGGGCTCCGCGCCCTCGTCGCCGGCCGCGGCCAGCGCCGCCGCCAGCAGCTCCGGCACGGCCGCGCGCTCTCGCGGTTTGCCGCCGGCGGCCTTTTCGCCGGTCTCGGCGCGCCTGGGGCGCCGCAATTTGGAAAGCAGGGAGAACATGGCTCGATTCCTCGTTGTGGCCGCCCCGGTCAGGCGTGATCCTTGATCGCGTAGGTCACCAGCACACCGACGATCCACAGGATGAACAGCGTCAGCACGCCCAGCGCGGTATCCACGAACCGGCGCGGATAGAGCGACTCATCGGCCAATTGCGGCTGCGAGGCGACCACCGTGTACAGCACCTGCCGCGAGGCCAGCGCGCGCGCGTCCTCCAGGGCCTTGAGCGCGCCGGTGTAATAGGCTTCGGCGAACTGCCGCTGCGTCTCGGCGCCTTCGTATTCGCGCAGCAGGCCGGACAGCGCGTTCTTGCCGTTGCGTTCGCCGCCGCCGCTGATCTGGTGATCGTTCAAGTCCGCCAACTGGCGCTTGAGCGCCTCGTGGCGCGCCTGCACCCGCTCATAGGCGGGGCCGCTCGTCAGCCCGCCGCGGCGCAGCGACTCCAGTTGCGCCGCCAGCGTGGCGATGTCGCCGCGCACCTTGGCGGCCAGCGCCAGATTGGCCTCGGCCTCCTTGAACGGATCCTGCACGCCGGTGCGGGCGCGCAGTTCCTGCACGCCCAGGCGGGCCTCGACCAGGCTCTTTTCGGCCAGCTTCACCTCGTCGGCGGCGAAGCGGACACTGTCCTCCCGCGATTTCGCCGACATCCGGTTCACCAGCTTCTCGCTGGAATCCAGGATGGCCTGGGCCAGCGCCAGCGATTCCTCGGGCGAGAACGCCCGCACCTTCAGGATGATGGCGCCCGTGGAAATGTCGAACTGGATGTCCACCATCCGGTTCCACTGCCGCCACAGGCCCTCTTCCGTGTCGTCCTTGTCCATGCCGTACCAGACGTCCAGCGCCGGGCGCGACCACATCTTGCGCAGGTCCAGCGTCTTGTCCAGTTCCTGCACGATCTGGCGCGATTTCACGTAGTCGACCACCGCGAAGGCGTCGACGAACAGCTCCGTGGTCATGCCGGCCGCGCCCGCCATGGGATGGCTTTGCGAACCCGCGCCCGCCACCTGCGTCTGGGAGCCCGCCCGCAGCCCGAACCGGGCCTCCGAGACGTACTGCCCCGCCGCGATGAAAAACAGGTAGATCGCCAGCAGGACCGCCGGCACGCCGATGACCAGGACCGCCGACCAGCGCAGGCGGCTCATCGTGGGCGGCGTGATGTTGTCGGGCAGCCGAGGCCCCGTATAGACTTTCTCCGTACTCGTCATTTCGCTACTCGTAGAATTTCAGCTTGCGGCGCCCGCGGGCGGCGTGGAATCAGGCGACCGCGGCGGTCTTGTCGGCCGTGCCGCTGTAGGCCGCGATGGTGTCGGGCAACGGCTTGAGCTCGCCGAGCTTGCCGTCCTTGAGGATCATGCCGGCGGAGCAGAACCGCGCCGGCGACGTGGTGACGCTGGACACGATCAGCACCGTCGCGTCCTTGGCACGTTCGGCGAACACCTCCAGGCATTTGCGCTTGAATGCCGGGTCGCCCACGGCGACCATCTCGTCGACCACGTACATATCGAACTTCAGCGCCATGGAAATGCCGTACGACAGGCGCGCGCGCATGCTGTTGGCGTAGGTCACCACCGGCAGGTCGTACGCCCTGCCGAGTTCCGAAAATTCATAGACGAACCGTTCCACCTGCCCGACGTCGGCGCCATAGACGCGCGCGACGAAGCGCACGTTGTCGCGCCCCGTCATGTTGGGGCTGATGGCGCCGGCGAAACCCAGCGGAAAGGACACCGTGCCTTCGCGCCGGATGCTGCCGGAGTCGGGCAGTTCCATGCCGCAGATCATCCGCACCAGGGTCGACTTTCCCGAACCGTTGCCGCCCAGGATGGCGATGTTCTCGCCGCGGCGGAACGTGAAGGAAATATCGTCGAGCACGCGTTTGATGCCCTTCTTGGAACGAAAGCCCTTCGAGATATGCCTGAGTTCGAGCAAATGGCCCTCCATGAACCGGCGCAGGTCAACGCGAATGCAGGCGGCGGCGGAACGCCCGCTCCATGCACAGGCCGAGCACCACGCTGGCGATCGACCATTTGATGAGATAGGACCTGTCCAGCGTCAGCGAGCTGAAGTTCGCGAAGTAGCCTTCGCGGAACCATTCGATCGCATGCACCAACGGGTTCCAGACCAGCACGCGCCGCGCCGGATCGGGCAGCGAATCCACCAGGTAGAACACGCCGGACAGCAGGTACAACGGCCGCGTGACCGCGCTGTAGATGCGCTCCCACGACTTGAACATCACGTTCAGCACGGCGTTGTTCAGGCCGAAGCCGAACCCCAGCAGGAACGTGAAGAACGCCGCCGCGCCGCACTCCTCCACGTGCTCGGGCAGCAACAGCTTGCCGCCGAGCATCACGATGAACAGCAGCGTGAAGAAAACGATGATCCAGGTCAGGCCCTGCAGCAGCGCCTTCGCGAACACGATGTCCATGTTCGTGATGGGAGGCAGCCGCAGCAGTTGCGCATTCGAGGAAATGGCCCGGGACAACTGCGAGGACGTGTGGCTGAACAGGAAGAACGGCATGATCCCCGTGATGAAGAACATCTGCAGGTTCCCCATGGGCGCGATGCGGCCCCATACGACGTAGATCGCCGACAGCACCGCGACGTGCAGGATCGGTTCGATCAGCGCCCACAGGTAGCCCAGCCGCGTTCCGCCGAACCGCACCCGCGTCTCGCGGAAGATCAGCGACAGCACGACCCTCAACTGCACTTGCAGCGCCGTCGCGCTCACCCGGCTGCTCCGCCTTGAATCATGTGGTCCTCTCCCGATAATCGGCCATTTTCCGGCCAGGGCCGCGAATATTCCTGGAACCGGACCGTCACAGGCCCGGATAATCGGAACGAATGATACGAGGGAGGCCGCGGGGCGCAGATTTCAATATTTATCAAATCCAATCAAACGTGGCCCGCGTCGGAACTGAAAAATAAATGCGGTATATGCGGTCCTATAATGAATGCGCCTCCTCCCTCAAATCCTGTTTTTTCAGGGACGGACCGGGTGCCGCGCCGCCCGCAGTCCGTCCCGGCGGATCAGCCATTGCTCAAGCACCTGTTCAATCTTTATCAGAAAAAAATACATCGGCTTACTCGCCGCATGCGGGTCGACGAGCTCTATGAAAAAGGGGCTGGCAACGCGGTAATCCTGAACAGGATTGGATTATTTCGGACAAGCCTTGAAACAAAGCCATCCGTTTTCCCCGAATTCGGCCTGGCGCGCCTGCGCGCGCGCCTGGAGCTGCACGGCCCGGAGGCGGCCGCCGATCCCCGGCGCTACCTGGGACGCGTTTCCGACTATGAACGGCGCCAGTACGCCCTGGCGCTCGCGCGCTGGGATCCCCGCGCGGCGGCACAGTGGCTGGCCCCCCGCGAATGGGCACTGAAGGCCGCGTTCGCGCTGGCCGAGGGCGACCTCGGCGCCGGCTTCGAGGCGGCCCGCCGGCTTGCCCAAGAATTTAGGAAATCAAAAGATTTGCATGTAATTCTTGCAGCATTGCACAGCCGGGCCGGCGAATTCGGGCAAGCCAGAAAACTATTGAACGATATTCTGACAAATACTCGCAACCCCGCCATCGACGCCGATGCCCCCCTGCGATTGGCCGATTTCATTGCGGAAAACGGGGACTCCCCGGCCTTTTCCGTTCACGAGCGGCCACTGATTTCGGTAATTATCTGCGCGTACAATGCCGCCCCCTACGTGGGCACCGCCCTGCGCTCCGTGCTGAACCAGACCTATCCTAATATTGAAATTATTTCCATAGATGACGGCTCGCACGATCACACATTCCAACATATGCGGCAGTTGGCGTCGGAAAATCCGCGTATAACTGCACTTCGCTTTCCGAATAATGGGGCCTACGCTTCCAGGAATATAGGTATGCGCCACGCCAAGGGCAGCTTCATAACCTTCCTGGACGCGGACGACATTATGTTGCCGCAGCGCATCGCGTCCCAGTTGCGCGCCCTCGAACGTTCAGGCGCGGCGGCCACGGTCAGCAGACTGATACGCATCTCGGAGGATGGACACCTTGCAGCACCACGGATCTTTCCCTTTGCACGCCACAACCCCTGCTCGCTCATGATGCGGCGCTCGGTCCTGCGCGATGTCGGCGCCTTCGACGAAACCCGCTTCGGCGCCGACGAGGAATACGAGCACCGCATCGCCCTGCGCCTGGGCAGGAACGCCCTGCTGCGCACCGCCGACGTCCAGACCCTGGCGCTGCACCGCGCCGGCTCGCTGACCCAGGCTCCCCAATCGGGCCTCGCGAGCGCCGAAGGCCGGCTTGCGCGCATCGCCTACCGCGAGTCGTGGGTGCGCCGCCACCGCCACGAAGCCGCTCAGGCCCGTTGAACACACACCTTTCAGAAGACTCATGCCTCCCAGCACCGCCATCGCGAACCCCGCCCCCACCGCCGACGCCGCCGCGCGGCGGGCGCCCGCGCAGCCAGACCGGACGCGCCAGCTCGCGCAGGAGAATGAACTGATGTACGCGCGCCTCGAACAGGAGCGCGCGGCGCGGCTCCAGGCCGAAAAGGACCTGGCCGGCGTCAAGGCCCTGCTGCGCGAATCGAACCAGCAACTGGCCCGGCAAGAGCGCACGCTGACCTGGCGCTTCGGCCAGGAAGTGACGCGCGCCCGCAGCCTTGCCGATTACGTCATGCTGCCCCTGCGGCTGTACAAGCTGTCCGGCGCCCACAAGCGCGAGCGGCGCCACGCGCCGCCGGCCAAGCGCCAGGCGCCGGCCGTGCTGCCCGCGGAAACGTCCAGCGCCATCAAGGAAGCGCTGGACTACGCGCGCCGCGTCCGGGACGCCGAGGTCATTCTGTGGATCTCGAAGCAGCCGTGGCCGGCGCAGACCAAGGTCAAGGTCTTCTGCGAAGTCGCCAAATGGGCCCGCAGCAGCTACCCGCATATCTCCGAACAGATCGCCGAGCAGCTCCTGACCCTGGAGCCGGCCGCCCCGCACGTCCGGCAACTGGCTTTCAGCCTTTACGACGCCGGCCTGGTGACCGCGCCGGCCAAGCTGCTCGCGCGCGCCCAGGATACCGGCGTGGAATTCAGCACGGCCGAGCAGCACCGCGCCCGGCGGGTGCGCAACGCGCACGAACTGATGTGCCGCGCCAGGCGCCGCGCGCCGCGGCCTCCGCAGGCGTTCGATTTCAACGCGGCCGGCCCCATCGTGATCGTTTCGCCCGTGTCGCTGCTGCACGGCCGCAATGCCGCCAGCAACGCCCTGCACCGTCACGCGGCGCTGCTGCATCGGCGCTACGGCGCCGTATGCGTGATCAGCCTGGCCACGGACGACGCGGCGCGGGCGGACGCGAACCTGCGCGCGGAATTGCCGCAGACCGATATCGTGCTCGATGGCGTGGTCTACAAGGCCGTGCACGCCGAGCCCGGGCGCACGCAAGCCATCGAGGACGCCGCCGGCGCGCTGTCCGAGGCCGTGCTGGCGACGACGGTCGGCCAACCGCCGCGGGCCGTGCTGGCCTGGAACAGCCTGCGCTGCGCCATCGCCGCCAGCACCGCCGCGCAGACCCTGCGCGTGCCCTACGGCCTGGTCCTCCTCGGCCTCGACTACTTCCAGAAGGCCACCGCCAACCACAAACTGTCGGAACGCGGCCGGCTGGAACTCAAGCTGGTCTCGGAAGCGCTCGTCGACGCCGACCTGGTCGCCCTCGGTTCGCGCGCGATGCACGACGCCGCCCAGCAGTTGCTGGGCGGGACCCAGGAAGCCACCATCCTTCCGCCCCTGCCCTTGCCGCCGGCAAAGGCGCGCAAGGCCGCCGCGCCCGAGATCGAGGCCGCGCTGGCCGCGCTGCAAGGCAAGCGCGTGCTGGCCATGACCGACGATCATCCCGATCCGATAGTGGCGCGCGCGGTCATCGACATTTATGCGGAGATTGCCTTGCGCCGCCCGGATACCGCGCTGCTGGTGCTGAGCGATTCGAAATCCACCGCGCTCATGCACCGCCACGCCGTCTCCATCGGCCTGCACGACGACCAATTGGTTTTCCTGCCCGAAATCGGCGACCTGCCTTCGCGCGAGCAATTGCTGGCCCGCGTGGAGCTGGCGCTGTTTCCTTTCATTCCGACGCGGGCCGAAATCGCGGCGCTGCCGCCGACGGCCAGCCTGCTGGAAAGCATGGCCCAAGGCATCTGCCCGGCGGTCGGCCTTAATCCCGCATATACCGATCTCGTCGAGCCCGGACGCGGCGGCCTGCATGTCGATTATTCACGCCCCCCCGCCGAAATCGCGCATGCCCTGCTGGACGCCCTGGAGGACCAGGAAGCGGTGCGCGCCATGGGGAAACGCGCCCGGGAACGCCTCGCGCATGAATATCCGCCCCTGGAGCAGGCCCTGGACGATTTCCTCATGCAGGCCGCCAAACCCCAGCCCGGCGCGCATTCCGGCGTGCGCGCCGAGCCGCGTCTCCTGCATATGAAAATATCCTGAATAACGCCGCAACAGATATCGGGTTCTAAATAACCTGATGGAAATTGATTATTCCCGGATTTCATTTGCAGCAGTTCTTTTTATATTGTTTCTGCCCGCTCCGCGGCGGCCGTATTTTCCCCCTGAAGCCGGGAAAACAGTTACTCATACTCACTCCCCGCAGCCGGGAAGGCAATTTCTTCCTATATATTTTCGCTCTGATGTAACGAAGGAGTATCGGACAATGATTATCTCAACGATCGGATCCTGCCGTGTGGCAGGCCCCATGACCAAACTCCAGGCGCAGCGGAACTTCGTTCTGGATAATCGCCTTCTTTACGGTTTCACGCACAACACCAAGGAAACCATCCAGGCCATCCGCTACATGCGCGGCGAAACTTCGCTGCCGGAAGGCGCCTGGCCCTTCATTTCCAGCGAGCCGCTGCGCGAGTCCAATCCCGCCAGCCCCCAGCCCGCCGATTCGCGCTACGTGGTCGAGATCAGTTCGACCAAGGTGCTGGAGCTGGACGGGAAGTACCTGCAACTAGTCCGCTTCAAGGAAGCGCTGAACTTCTGCCCCGAACTCCTGAAGATTTTCTTCGACCACGCCTCGCGCGACGCGCTGGCCAAGCGCCGGGCGGCCCTGCAGGAAGCGCCCAGCTTCTCCCACGTGCCCGAACACGTGCAGCATGCCCTGACCCACACGGTCATGCACGTGCAGAACGCGCAGGAGATCCTGGACGACCTGAAAACGATCCAGCAACTGCTGGGCGGCACGTTCGTGCTCGTGACCCACTGCAACGCGATCAACGCCGAGGGCCAGCCCATCGCCGACCGCGCCCAGATGGTCGAGACCGTCAAGCTGGCCGCAAGCACCCTGGGCATCCCCGTGATCGAGCCCGGCGCGCTGCTGGCGCATTTCGGCCAAAGCCGCGGCATGCCCGACGAAGGCCGCGACACGGCGCACTACACGCCGGCCTTCGCCAAGCTGGTGGGCCGCGCCATCTGCGAAAAACTGCTCGGCACCGCCGACCAGAACCCGGTCGCGTCCACCGAGCCGCTGGACTGGAAGCAATGCATCGAGCGCGCCAAGGCTTCGGCCCGCGAACTCGAGTGGGACAACGCCCTGCTGCTGACCAACCGCGCCATCGAACTCAAGAACGGCAGCCCCACCGCCTATGTGCTGCGCGCCCGCGCCGTGACCGCGCTGGACCAGACCGACGATATCCTGGACGCCTGGTCCATCGCCCTGTCCATCGACAGCAACCGCAGCGCCTACATCCTGCGCCAGGCCGCCGAAGGCGCGATGGAAGTCGGCGAGTACGACAAAGCCCGCGATTGGGCCGCCGAATCGCTGGGCAAGGAAAGCGACGAAAAGACCGCCCTGCTGCTGGGCCGCATCCATTCCAAGCTGGGCCAGAATTCGCAGGCCGAGCAGGCCTTCCGCAAGTACGCGGCCGGCGACGCCGTGCGCGCCCTGCGCTTCGCCTCGCGGGCGCATACCCCGCTGGCCGACGCCGCCAACATGGTGAATGCGCTCGCCAGCACGCCGGGCGTGGATCAGGCCGGCCTGGACTCGGCGCGCGCCGCGGTCCTCAAGCGCGCCACGCGCGAAGTCAAGCGCACCGGCCGGGTCGGCGCCCTGCTGCCCACGCTCAGCGCGTTCTATGCGCTGCAGTCGCTGCCGCAGGACACCCAGGAAGACCAGGACGACCAGATCAACCAGGCTTACCGGCGCCTGCTGAAAGCCTATGAAACCTATCCGGAATACCAGAACAGCACCGAGACCGTGGCGCTGCTGGGCCGCCTGGCCCACCTCGCCCCCGTTGACCCGCGCTATGTCCAGCGCGCCGCGAAGCAACTCCAGGCGCAGGGGCATGCGCGCGCCGCCATCGAATGCTGGCAGCGCCTTGCCGGCTCCGCGCTGCCGGCCGAACGCGAGACCGTCGCGCTGGCCGCGGTGAAACTGTCGCAGCTAGGCGCCCACCAGGCCGCCGCGCGCGTCTATGCGCAGTTGTCGCAAAGCGGCGCCATGGACCTGAACACCGCGCACGACCATATCGACAAGTGCCTGCGCGCGCTGGCCCGCAGCTTCCGCAAATGCCTGACGGAAGAGCGCCTGCGGGACGCCGAGGACGCCCTCAACGGCATCCAGTCGATCGATCCGTCGTATCAGGGGCTGATCTCGCTGCAGCGTTCGCTTGCGGATGCGCACAAGCGCGAGTTCCTGGCGCGCCGCTCGAACTCCACCAACGCCGACGACGTCATCGCCAGCGCCCAGCGCGTGATCCAGACCTCGCCGATGGACCGCGAGGCCAATATCGAGCTGGCCATGCACAACCTGAAGAACGGCAACGTCGCGGAAAGCCGCCGCATCCTGGACCGTTTCCTGCAAAGCAACCCGGCCTGATCGGGGACGAAAAAAAAACCGGAACCGCGAGGTTCCGGTTTTTTTCATGCTGCCAGAGCGGCGGTCATTGCAGCAGGCTGCGCAGCATCCAGGCGTTCTTTTCGTGCACGTCCAGGCGCTGGGTCAGCAAGTCAGCCGTGGGCTGGTCGTTGGCGGCATCGGCCTTCTCGAAGGCGGCGCGCGCGGTCTTGGCGACGGATTCGTTCGCGGTCACCAGCAAGCGCACCATTTCCAGGGCTTCCGGCACCGACTCCGGCTCGGAGATCGACGACAGCTTGCCGAATTCGCGATAGGTGCCGGGCGCGTAGTGGCCCAGGGCGCGGATGCGTTCCGCGATGCTGTCCAGCGCGTTCCACTCTTCCGTGTACTGCGTCATGAACATCAAATGCAGGGTGTTGAACATGGGCCCCGTGACGTTCCAGTGGAAGTTGTGCGTCATCAGGTACAGCGTGTACGAGTCGGCCAGCAGCTTGGACAATTCGCCCGCGACGGCGGCGCGGTCCTTGTCCGAGATACCGATATTGATGCGCGGAACGCTTGAGGTCTTCTTGGTGGACTTGGCCATTGCTAGCTCCTATGGATGAAAGTGCAAAACAAGGATACCACTGCGGACTTGGGGAATTGAGGCGCCGCCCCAGGTTCGCGTCAACAAGGGCGCGGGTTGTTGACGGCGCTCAAATGTCGGTATCAGTCCTGCACCGCCGCCACTTCGTCCGTCAGCATCTTTACGCCCGGCAGCTCGCACGCGTAGACCGCCTGCGCCAGCGCCTCGATGGCCGCCAGGCGCGGGAAACTGCGGCGCCAGGCCAGGACCACGCGGCGTTCCGGCACGTGGCCCTCGAACGGCAGGTAGTGCAGCAGACTGTTGGCGGGCGGGTGCTCGGGCACGGCGGTCACGGGCAGGACGGTGACGCCGATGCCGGCCGCGACCATGTGGCGGATGGTTTCGAGCGAGGAACCCTCGAAGGTGCGCTGGATGCCGTCGCTGGCGGCCGAGAAGCGCGACAGTTCGGGACAGACCTCCAGCACCTGGTCGCGGAAGCAATGGCCGCTGCCCAGCAGCAGCATGGTCTGCTGCTTCAGGTCCTGCGCGTCGATCGCTTTGCGGCGCGCCAGTTCGTGGTCGTTGGGCACGGCCACGACGAAGGGTTCGTCGTACAGCGGCTGCATGACCAGGCCGGCCTCGGGCAGCGGCAAGGCCATGATGGCGCAGTCGATCTCGCCCTGGCGCAGCAGTTCGACCAGGCGGACGGTGAAGTTCTCCTGCAGCAGCAGGGGCATCTGCGGCGTGCGCCCGATCTGCACCGGCACCAGGCGCGGCAGCAGATAGGGGCCGATGGTGTGGATGACGCCGACGCGCAGGGGCCCGGCCAGCGGATCGTGCCCCTGCCGCGCGATTTCCTTGATGCTGGCGCTTTCTTCCAGCACCTTCTGCGCCTGCGCGACGATGCGCTGGCCGATGGGAGTGACGCCCACCTCGGCGCCGCCCCGTTCGAACAGCGTCACGCCCAGTTCGTCTTCCAGCTTGCGTATCGCGACGGAGAGCGTGGGCTGGCTGACGAAACAGGCCTCGGCCGCCCGGCCGAAATGCCGTTCCCGCGCTACCGCGACGATGTACTTGAGTTCGGTGAGAGTCATGGTGGACTACGCCCCCGGGGGTTGCGCGCCGGCGGCATCGCCGGCGCTCGATAGATGAAGGTTCATGGCTGGCGGCGGGTTCATGTGCGCAGGAAATCCTCGCGCCCGCGCATCCAGCGCGCCAGGTGGGCTTCGACGGCCGCCGGATGTTCGGCGCGCAGCCAGACGGCGGCGTCGCGCGCGTCCTCCGCGATGGCGGCGTCGGTTTCCAGGTCGGCGAAACGCAAGAGCGCCATGCCGGACTGGCGCGTGCCCAGGAATTCTCCCGGGCCGCGCTGTTCCAGGTCCCGCCGGGCGATCTCGAAGCCGTCCGACGTTTCGAACATGGCCCGCAGGCGTTCGCGGGCAACCTGCGACAGCGGCGTCTGGTACAGCAGCACGCAGACCGATTCGGCGGTGCCCCGCCCCACCCGCCCGCGCAATTGGTGCAACTGGGCCAGGCCGAAGCGCTCGGCGTGCTCGATCACCATGAGCGAGGCGTTCGGCACGTCGACGCCGACTTCGATGACGGTGGTGGCCACCAGCAGGTCCACTTCGCCGTCGCGGAACGCCTGCATCACGGCGGCCTTTTCGGCCTGCGGCAGCCGGCCGTGCACCAGTCCGATGCGCAGGTCCGGCAAGTCCACCCGCATGCCCTCGTAGGTGTCCACCGCCGTCTGGAGTTCAAGGGCCTCGCTCTCCTCGACCAGCGGACAGACCCAGTAGGCCTGCTGCCCGCCGCGCGCGGCCTGCGCGATATGGGCGATGACTTCTTCGCGCCGCGCGTCCGAGACCAGCTTGGTCAGGACCGGCGTGCGTCCCGGCGGCAGTTCGTCGATGACGGACACGTCCAGGTCGGCGAAAAAGGTCATGGCCAGGGTGCGGGGAATCGGCGTGGCGCTCATGTTGAGCTGGTGCGGCACGATGCGGCCGCGCACGGTTTCGCCCTTGCGGGTGAGCGCCAGGCGCTGCCCGACGCCGAAGCGGTGCTGCTCGTCGACGATGGACAGGCCCAGGCGGTGGAATTCGACGTGGTCCTGGATCAGCGCCTGCGTGCCCACGACCAGTTGCACGCTGCCGTCGGCGGCGGCGGCAGCGGCCGCGCGGCGCGCCTTGGCGGTGAGGCTGCCGCTCAGCCAAGTCACGTTCACGCCCAGCGGCTGGAGCCACGACACCAGCTTGCGGAAGTGCTGCTCGGCCAGGATTTCGGTGGGCGCCATCAGCGCGACCTGCGCGCCGCCGGCGATGGCCTGCGCCGCGGCGATGGCCGCCACCACGGTCTTGCCACTGCCCACGTCGCCCTGCAACAGGCGATGCATGGGGTACGGCTTGGCCAGGTCGGCGGATATCTCTTCGACCACTCTCTGCTGCGCGCCGGTCAGCTTGAACGGCAGGGCTTCATACAGCCGGGCGACCAGGCCGCCGGATTCGGCGCGCGCCGGCAGCGGTTCGGCTTCCTTGATGCGCCGCGCCGCCCGTGCCGCCGCCAGCGACAGTTGCTGCGCCAGCAGCTCGTCGAATTTGATGCGCCGCCACGCCGGATGCACGCGGTCCAGCAGGGCCGCTTCGGATTCGCCCTGCGCCGGCGTATGCAGGGCGCGGATGGCCGGCTCGAAAGGCGGCAGATCGTAGCGGGCGCGCGCCTCGTCGGGCAAGGTGTCGGACAGGTCGGTGCGGTCCAGCGCCTGCGCGATGGCGCGGCGCAGGGTCAGTTGCGGCAGCCCTTCGGTGCTGGGATAGACGGGCGTCAGCGCGGTGGGCAGCGGAGCGTCCGCGTTCGTCATGCGGGGATGGACCATTTCGCGGCCGAAGAGGCCGCCGCGGACCTCGCCGCGCGCCCGCAGGCGCTTGCCCACGCTGACCTGCTTCTGCTGGCTGGGGTAGAAATTCAGCCAGCGCAAATGGAGTTCGCCGCTGTCGTCCGCCAGGGTGGCGGTGAGCTGGCGCCGAGGCCGGTACAGCACCTCGGATTTGGTGATCTCGCCTTCGACCTGGGCCGGGAAGCCCGGCCGCAGCGCGGCGATGGGGACGACGCGGGTTTCGTCTTCGTAGCGCAGCGGCAGGTGCAGCACGAAATCCTCGGGCAGCACCAAGCCCAGGTTACGAAGCTTGCGCTCCGTATCCGTCATGGACTTGCCGGCGCCTTTGGGGTCGGCGCCGGGTCGCTTGGAAGCCGCGGCCGCGGCCGGCATGAAGGAACGAGCCCCTTGTTCGAAACGTCCCGGGCGCGCCCTAGAGGACCAGGATGGCCTCGACCTCGAACTGCGCGCCCTTGGGCAGGCTGGCCACGCCGATGGTGGAGCGCGCCGGGAACGGCTGGGGAATGATCTCGGCCATGATCGCGTTGGCGGCCGTGAACTTGCCCAGGTCGGTCAGGAACAGCGTCAGCTTGACCACGTTGTCCAGCGTGCCGCCCGCGGCGGCGATGACTTCCTGCATGTTGGCGAACGCCTGGCGCACCTGGGCGTCGAAGTTCTCGGAAACCAGGTCGCCGGTGCCCGGTTCCAGGCCGATCTGGCCCGAAAGGTAGACAGTCTTGGTGCCGCTTACGGCAACCGCTTGCGAGTAAGGGCCGACCGCGGCGGGCGCGGCGTCGGTATGGATGATTTGCTTGCTCATGGGCGGAATCCTTCAGATGACGGATAGAAGCTACAACTATCGAAGTTTAAACAGCAATAGACATTTGCGAAAGGGGCGGAATGCCGTAGGGCGGATGCGGAAAAGCGCGCCCGGTCATCGAATGCCCCGGCGCGCGCAAAAAAAAATCCACCGCGCACCCGCGGTGGATTCTTCTGCGCGGGAACGCAGCGCCTTATTTGTCGACGAACGCCCGTTCCACGACGTAGTCGCCCGGCTGGCCGACGCCCGGCGACACGGTGAAGCCGCGCTTGTCCAGCATGGCGCTGATGTCGGCCAGCATATGCGGGCTGCCGCAGATCATGGCGCGATCGGTCTCGGGGTTGATCTGGGGAATGCCGATGTCGGCGCACAGCTTGCCGTTTTCCATCAGCTCCGTGATGCGGCCCTGGTTGCGGAAGGGTTCGCGCGTGACCGTCGGGTAGTACACCAGCTTCTCGCGGACCACGTCGCCGAAGAACTCGTTGTTCGGCAGTTCCTTTTCGATGAAGTCGGCGTAGGCCAGTTCGCTGACCCAGCGCACGCCGTGCACCAGGATGACCTTTTCGAAGCGTTCGTAGACGTCCGGGTCCTTGATGATGCTCATGAACGGCGCCAGGCCGGTGCCCGTGCCGAACAGGAACAGGTGCTTGCCGGGCCGCAGGTCGTCCACGACCAGCGTGCCCACCGGCTTGCGGCTGACCAGGATGGTGTCGCCCTCTTTCAGGTGCTGCAGGCGCGACGTGAGCGGGCCGTTCTGCACCTTGATGCTGAGGAATTCGAGATTCTCTTCGTAGTTCGCGCTGGCGATGCTGTAGGCCCGCAGCAGGGGCTTGCCTTCGACTTCCAGGCCGATCATCACGAAGTGGCCGTTGTGGAACCGCAAGGCCGCGTCACGCGTGGTGGTAAAGGAAAACAGGGTGTCGTTCCAGTGGTGCACGCTCAATACGCGCTCAGTGTTGAAAGCAGCCATGTCGTATGAAGTAAGGGCGAGACAAAGTCGGGCGAGTCTGGTTTCCAGGCGGGCCCGGCCTCGCATCGCGAGGTCGTTCCGCACCGCAGAAAAGGCGCGGGCGGCATTAGGGTTGACCCTATTCTACAGGGTCTTGATGATAACTGCTCTCATTATTCCGTAATACCCTTATGCCGTATTGATGGGGATCAAGCGCCCGCGCCGCACGCTTACGAATAGTTGAACGCTGCAAAGCTTCCTGTTATTGTGCCGTTCTCAGTTGATAATCATTTTCGTTAGCAGACCGCTTTTCGAGCAGCGGAACAGCCGCCACCCGGCGCTTCCCGCTGTAGCCCTAGCCGGAGCACTTCGCCATGACCAAGCGTCCCCAATTGAATTCGCTGCTACGCGCCCTGGCGCTGGCCGGCGCCGCCGCCTTCGCCGTGCAGGCCAACGCCGCCGAGGAAGTCAGCCTGTACACCACCCGCGAGCCCAAGCTGATCCAGCCCCTGCTGGACGCCTTCGCCAAGGAAAGCGGCATCAAGGTCAACACCGTGTTCGTCAAGGACGGCCTGCTGGAGCGCGTCAAGGCCGAAGGCGCCAAGTCGCCCGCCGACGTGCTGATGACCGTGGACATCGGCAACCTGCTGGACCTGGTCGACGGCGGCGTGACCCAGTCCGTCAAGTCCGAGGCCCTGGAATCGGTCATTCCCGCCAACCTGCGCGGCGCCGACGGCAAGTGGTACGCCCTGTCGCTGCGCGATCGCGTGCTGTACGTGGAAAAGGACCTGAAGCTCGAGAGCTTCCGCTACGAAGACCTGGCCGATCCCAAGTGGAAGGGCAAGGTCTGCATCCGTTCGGGCCAGCATCCCTACAACACTGCCCTGGTCGCCTCCATGATCGCGCACGACGGCGCCGAAGCCACCGAAAAATGGCTGCGCGGCGTCAAGGCCAACCTGGCCCGCAAGGCCGCCGGCGGCGACCGCGACGTGGCGCGCGACATCCTGGGCGGCATCTGCGACATCGGCCTGGCCAACGCCTATTACGTGGGCCAGATGAAGAACGCGGAACCCGGCACGGACGCCCGCAAGTGGGGCGACGCCATCAAGGTCATCCGCCCGACCTTCGCCAACGCCAAGAGCGGCGGCACCCACGTGAACGTCAGCGGCGCCGCCGTGGCCGCCCACGCGCCCAACAAGGCCAACGCCATCAAGCTGCTGGACTTCCTGGTGTCCGAACCGGCCCAGGCCCTGTACGCGCAGGCCAACTATGAATACCCCGTCCGCAAGGGCGTGAAGCTGGACCCCGTGATCGCCAGCTTCGGCGAACTGAAGGTGGACCCGCTGCCCCTGACCGAGATCGCCAAGTATCGCAAGCAAGCCAGCGAACTGGTGGACAAGGTCGGTTTCGACAACTGATAAGCCCATGGGCCGCCACGCCTCGCGGCGCGGCTCCTCCCTGCGGCAGTGACAGACGCGCGGACCGTTTTGCGGCCCGCGCGCAGGGCCTGCTCCCTTCTTTCCGGGGGGAGCAGGCCTTGCCATTGATGCCATCGACGTTGAAGCATGCACACAGATTCCTTGCCCCGGCCGCTGCGTTTGCGCTGGACTGAACGCGGGGCCGGCTGGCTGGCCGGCGCCGCCCTGATCGCGCTGGCCGTATTGGCGCCCGTCCTCACGCTGGGCTGGTGGGCGCTGGGCGGCGAACTCGCCCACTGGCAGCATCTCGCCAGCTACGTGCTGCCGCAGGCGCTGGCGAACACCGCCATGCTGCTGGCCGGCGTCGGGGTGCTGGTCACGCTGCTGGGCACGGGCGCGGCGTGGCTGGTGACGGCCTACGACTTCCCTACCCGCCGCGTCCTGACCTGGGCGCTGCTGCTGCCGCTGGCGGTGCCCACCTACATCATCGCGTTCGCCTACCTGGACCTGCTGCACCCCATCGGCCCGATACAGACGGCGATCCGCGCGCTGCTGGGCTACGACAGCCCGCGCCAGTTCCACCTGCCCGACCTGCGCTCCATCCACGGCGCGATCTTCGTGCTGGGCTTCGTGCTGTATCCCTATGTCTACCTGAGCACCCGCGTCATGTTCATGACGCAGGCCGCCAGCCTGCTCGAAGCCGCCCGGACGCTGGGCGCGGGCCGCGTCGCGGTGTTCTTCCGCGTCGCCCTGCCGCTCGCCCGCCCCGCCATCGTGGTCGGCGTCAGCCTGGCGCTGCTGGAAACGCTGAACGATATCGGCGCGTCCGAATTCCTGGGCGTGCAGACGCTGACGGTCTCGGTCTACACCACCTGGGTCACGCGCTCGGACCTGGCCGGCGCGGCCCAGATCGCGCTCACCATGCTGGCGATCGTGATCGGGCTGATCCTGCTGGAGCGGCACGGGCGCAAGCGCCAGCGCTACGCCAACACGCAGCGCATGCGCCCCATGCAGCCGCGCCGCCTGCACGGCCCGGCCGCGGCGGTGGCGGCGGCGCTGGGCTGGATCCCCGTGCTGCTGGGCTTCGCCGCGCCCGCGCTGTACCTCGTCGTCGAGACCTACAAGCGCCTGCACCTGGTGGGCGGCGTCTCCGACCAGTTGATCGGGGGCTTGAGCAATACGCTGATCGTGGCGTTCAGCGCCACCGTGGTCACCTTGCTGTGCGGCCTCATCGTGGCCTGGGCCGGGCGCACCCTGCGCGAAAGCGCCGGCTTCAATCCCGGACGCGCCTGCGCCCGCATCGCCAGCCTGGGCTACGCGGTGCCCGGCACGGTGCTGGCCATCGGGCTGCTGACGCCGTTCGTCTGGATCGACAACGCGGTTGCCAAGGTGTTCGGCGGCGGCGGCCTGTTCCTGATGGGCTCGATGGGCGCGCTGGTGTGCGCCTACGCCATCCGCTTCCTGGCGATTTCCACCGGCGCGCTGGAAGCCGGCCTGGCGCGCATCCCGCCTTCGCTGGAACAGGCGTCGCGCCTGCTGGGCGAAAGCTCCGCGGGCACGCTGCGCCGCGTGCACCTGCCGCTGCTGCGCCCGGCGCTGGCGGCCAGCGCGCTGCTGGTGTTCGTGGACGCGATGAAGGAACTGCCCGCCACGCTGCTGCTGCGGCCCATGAATTTCGACACCCTCGCCACCTGGCTCTATGCGGAAGCCGCCCGCGGCACGTATGAGGAAGGCGCCGTGGCGGCGCTGGCCATCGTGCTGGCCGGCCTGTTTCCCGTCATCCTGCTGGCGCGGACCAATCTGAAAATGGGACATTGATCGTGCCCGATCTGTTAGAACTCGAACACCTTTCCCTGGCCTACGACACCCCCAAGGGCCTCAAGCCCGTGGTGCAGGACCTGACGCTGGGACTGCCCGTCGGGCACATCGGCTGCCTGCTGGGGGAATCCGGCTGCGGCAAGACCACCGTGCTGCGCGCCATCGCCGGCTTCGAGCCGGTGCGCGCCGGCCGCATCCTGCTGGACGGCACGGTCATTTCCTCGCCCACCGTGCAGGTGGCCCCGGAGCTGCGCCGCGTCGGCATGATGTTCCAGGACTACGCGCTGTTCCCCCACCTGACGGTGGCGCAGAACGTGGCCTTCGGCCTGCGCAAAATGGCGCGCGCCGACCGCGCCCGGCGCGTCGAGGAAATGCTGGAACTGGTGGGCCTGGCGCATGCCGCCAACAGCTACCCGCACGAGATCTCCGGCGGCCAGCAGCAGCGCGTGGCGCTGGCGCGCGCGCTGGCACCCTCGCCCGACCTGCTGCTTCTGGACGAGCCGTTCTCCAACCTGGACGTGGATACGCGTGAACGGCTGGCCTTCGAAGTCCGCGACATCCTGAAGACCACGGGCCACACGGCCATCCTGGTCACGCACAACCAGGCCGAGGCCTTCGCCATCGCCGACCGCATCGGCGTCATGTCCCAGGGGCGCATCGCGCAGTGGGACACGCCCTATAACCTGCACCACCACCCCGCCGACGCCTTCGTGCGCGACTTCATCCGGCGCGAGGCGCTCGAAGAGCGGCGCGAGCAGGCCTTCGCCCGCGGGCGGTAGCCTTGTCGGGAGTGGGTGTCTGACACTTGGAAGCTGTGCCAGTGTCTGACACCCCTACGAGACAGCCTTCGACCAAGGCTGCCGCCACCCGGGTGTCAGACACCCGCAATAAGCCGCTCAATCCGCCGCCAGCTTCACCTTCTGCGACAAGGCCTTGAACGCCTCGTGCTGGCTTTGGGTCAGGCGTTCCACTTCATCGGGCGAAGACCCGTAGGGCATGAAGCCGGCCTGTTCCAGCTTGTCCTTCACCTCGGGCAGGGCCAGGGCCCACTGGAACGCTTCGCTCAGCGCCTTGGTCGCCTCGGGCGACATCTTCGCCGGGCCGTAGACCGCGAACCACGGGTCCACCACCGCGGCCTCGTAGCCCAGTTCGGCCAGCGTGGGAACGTCCGGCAGCGCCGGCGCGCGCTTGCTGCCCGTGACCGCCAGCGCATGCACCTTGCCCGCCTTGATGTGCGGCAGCGACGCCGGCAGGTTGTCGAACATCACCGGCAGGTGCCCGCCCAGCAGGTCGTTCAGGCCCTGCGCGCTGCCCTTGTACGGAATGTGCTGCATGCCCGCGCCGGTCAACTGGTCGAACATCACGCCGGCCAGATGCATGGACGTGCCGGTGCCCGGCGTGCCGAACGACGTGCCCGGATGCTGCTTCGCGTACGCGACCAGTTCCTTGACGCTGCCGACCTTCAGGGCCGGCCCGGTTTCCAGCACCACGGTGGACGCGCCCAGCATGCTGACGCCGGTGAAATCCTTGGTGGGGTCGAAGGGCATGGACGGGTAGACGAACGGGTTCAGCGCGTTCGTGGAGATCGCGCCGAAGCCGATGGTGTAGCCGTCGGGCGCGGCCTTGGCCACGGCATCCATGCCGATGTTGCCGCCCGCGCCCGGACGATTCTCGACGATGACCGGCTGGCCGAGCTTCTCGGCCACCTTCTGGCCGGCGGTCCGCGCCACCAGGTCGGTGGTGCCGCCCGCGGTGTAGGGAACGATGAAGGTGATGGGCTTGGCCGGATAGCCGGCGGCGAGCGCCGAGGAGGCGCCGTGGATCAGCGCCAGCGCGGCCAGGCCGCGCAGCGCGTTGAAGGTAGAGCGATGCATAGTGTCTCCATCCCGGATTGTTGTTGGGGTCGGGACGCGCATCATACCGCCGCGCGGCGGGCCTTGCGGTTGCGCGCTAGGCGCGCGGCTCGGGCAGCGGGATGTACTCGGTTTCGTCGCCCGGCACGATCTGGCCGAAGCGGTTGCGCTGCCAGTCCTGCTTCGCCGTTTCGATGCGGTCCTTGCTGCTGGAGACGAAGTTCCACCAGATAAAGCGCGGCCCGTCCAGCGGCTCGCCGCCCAGCACCGCGAAGCGCGCCGCGGTCCGGGCGCGGATCTGCACGGGGCGGCCCGGCGCGAACACGATCAGGCGGCCGCTTTCGAATTCCTGCCCGTCCACCTCGACGCTGCCCTGCGCCAGATAGGCCGCGCGCTCTTCGTGCTCGGCCGGCAGGACCACCGTCGCGCCCGCCTGCAATTGCATGTCGCCATAGAACAGCGGCGACAGCGTCTTCACGCCGGACGTCTTGCCGAAGAGCGTGCCGGCCACCACCTGCGCGCGCACGCCCTCGCCTTCGACGACCGGCTGGACGTCCAGCCCGTAGTGCGTGAAGCCCGGGTCGGTTTCCTCGTGCGTCTTGGGCAGGCCCACCCAGATCTGCAGGCCACAGAGGCGCTGCGCGGCCTGGCGGCTTTCCGGCGACGAGCGCTCGGAATGCACGATCCCCCTGCCCGCCGTCATCCAGTTGACCTCGCCGGGCAGAATGGTCTGGGTGTGGCCCGCGCCGTCGCGGTGCACCATCGACCCTTCGTACAGGTAGGTCACGGTGGACAGGCCGATGTGCGGGTGCGGCCGCACGTCGATGCCGGAACCCGGGGCGAACTCGACCGGGCCCATGTGGTCGAGAAAAACGAACGGCCCGACGGTGCGGCGCTGCGCCGACGGGATGGCCCGCCGGACGGAAAAGCCGCCCAGGTCGCTCGTGCGCGGCACCACGACGGTTTCAATCTGGCTTTCGCCGGCTTCGGACAAGGTGGACATAATGAAACTCTCCGGATGTAGGGGCCAAAGGCCATCTTAAGGCCAGCCGGGCGGAAAATTCCGCCCGGCGCAAGCGTCATGCCAGGTCGAACACCAGCACTTCGGCGTTCTTGCCGCCCGACAGCTCGACACGGCTTTCGTCCGTGATGGCGGCGGCGTCGCCGGCCGACAGTTCGGTGCCGTTGACGAGCACGCTGCCGCGCGCCACATGGACCCAGGCGCGGCGGCCGGCGGCCAGGTCCAGCGCGGCGGATTCCGCTCCGTCGAACAGGCCGGAGTACAGGCGCGCGTCCTGGTGGATCTTCATCGAACCGTCGATGCCATCGGCCGACACCAGGGCTTGCAGGCGGCCGCGCTTTTGCGCGTCGCTGAAGCCGCGCTCTTCGTACTCGGGCGCGATGCCGGCGACGTCGGGCTCGATCCAGATCTGCAGCATGTGCGTTTCGGTATCCGGCAGCGGGTTGAACTCGGAATGCATCACGCCGCGGCCGGCGCTCATGCGCTGCACGTTGCCGGGCAGGATGGTCGAGCCGCTGCCCATGCTGTCCTTGTGCGCGATCGCGCCGTCCAGTACGTAGGTGATGATCTCCATGTCGCGGTGCCCGTGCGTCCCGAAGCCGCGGCCGGCGGCGATGCGGTCGTCGTTGATCACGCGCAGCGCGCCGAAGCCCATGTGGGCCGGGTCGTAATAGTTGGCGAAGGAAAAGGTGTGGAACGAATCCAGCCAGCCGTGGTTGGCGTGGCCCCGTTCGGCGGCGCGGCGAATCGTAAGCATTGCGGACTCCTGTTTCAATAATGTGAATGGTGGTTCGGCCCTGCGTATCGCTCCCGATCCGGGAGATTCCGCCGCAGCACCGGCATGAGTGATATTGTGCGCGTGCCATGTCCGCGGTTTGGCGCTATATTTTGACGGAACCATTCAATCAATTTGAACGATAGATCCCCATGCAGCCCATCACCCCCGAACTGCTGATCCTGGTGGACGCGATCGCGCGCCACGGCAGCTTCGCCAAGGCCGCGCGCGAGCTGGGCAAGGTGCCCTCCGCCGTCACCTACTCCATCCGCAAGCTCGAGGACGGCCTGGACGTGCTGCTGTTCGACCGGTCGGGCCACCGGGCCCTGCTGACCCCGGCGGGCGAGACGCTGTTGCGGGACGGGCGCCACGTCCTGCAATCGCTGGACGACCTGGCCTGCCGCGTCAAGCGCATCGCCACGGGCTGGGAGGTGGAGCTGCGCATCGCCGTCAGCGCGGTGCTGCCCTGGCGTCCGCTCTACGACCTGATCGAGGAATTCCAGGCGCTGGGCAGCGCCACCACCCTGCGCTTCTCCAGCGAGGTGCTGAGCGGCAACTGGGACGCCCTGACCGCGGGCCGCGCGGACCTGGTCATCGGCGCGGGCGCGGCGGGCGAGCCCACCGGCCCGTACCGCTCGCAAGCCATGGGGCAGACGCAATTCGCCTTCTGCGTGGCCGCCCACCATCCGCTGGCCTCGCTGCCTCAGCCGCTCAGCCGCGCCGACATTACCCGCTACTGCGCGGTGGTGGTGGCCGACACGTCCCGGAACCTGGCGCCGCAGACGCGCGGCATCCTGGCGGACCAGCCCACGCTGGTCATGCCCACCATGCAGGCCAAGATCGACGCCCAGGTCCGCGGCCTGGGCTGCGGCTACCTGCCGCTGACGCTGGCCGCGCCGTACCTGGCGCAGGGCCTGCTGGCGGTGTGCGAGACGGACGAAGGCATGTCCCTGACGGAACACGTGGCCTACGCCTGGCGGGCCGAGCCGCCGGGCGAGGCGCTGAAGTGGTGGTTGCAGAAACTGAAGTCCCCGCGGTTGTGCGAGAGCCTGCTGGGGCTGGGGTAGTCGCGACAGGGGCCAGTGTCTGACACCCATACGCGATGGCCGTCGGCCTGCCGCGGTGTTTCCCGGGTGTCTGACACGCATCAGATGTCGGTGTCAGACACCCGGGAAGGCTTGCCTCAACCCGAAAGGGCATCTCATACGGGTGTCAGACACTGAGACACCCTGCCCCGCCGCATCACTCGTCTTCGACGCACAGCTTGCGCGTGGTAGTCGCAACGGCCCAGTGTCTGACACCCGTACGCGATGGCCGTCGGTCTGCCACGGTGTTTCCCGGGTGTCTGACACACATCAGATGTTGGTGTCAGACACCCGGGAAGGCTTGCCTTAACCCGGAAGGGCATCTCGTATGGGTGTCAGACACTGAGACACCCTGCCCCGCGGACTCATTCGTCCTCGATGCCCAGCTTGCGCGTGGTAGTCGCAACAGGCGCAGTGTCTGACACCCATACGCGATGGCCGTCGGCCTGCCCGGGTGTTTCCCAGGTGTCTGACACGCATCAGATGTTGGTGTCAGACACCCGGGGAGGCCTGCCTTGATCCGGAAGGGCATCTCATACGGGTGTCAGACACTGAGACACCCTGCCCTGCCGCATCACTCGTCTTCGACGCGCAGCTTGCGCGTGGTAGTCGCAACGGCCCAGTGTCTGACACCCCTACGCGATGGCCGTCGGCCTGCCGCGGTGTTTCCCGGGTGTCTGACACGCATCAGATGTTGGTGTCAGACACCCGGGAAGGCTTGCCTTGATCCGGAAGGGGGCATCTCGTACGGGTGTCAGACACTGAGACACAACCCTGCCCCGCCGCATCACTCGTCCTCGATGCCCAGCTCGCGCAGCTTGCGCGTGATGGTGTTGCGGCCGATGCCCAGCCGCGACGCGGCTTCCACGCGCCGGCCGCGGCTGGCGTCCAGCGCGCTTTGCAGCAGGATCTTTTCGAACTGGCGCGTCAGCGTGGCCATGACCGCGGGTTCGCCGCGTTCCAGGCGGTACTGCGCGTCGCGCAGCAGAGAATCCTGCCAGTTGCGCGGCGAGCCCTCGTCCATGGGCGCGGACGCCTGCACCACAGTGCCCGCGCCGGCCACCGGGACGGCCGGACGTACCGCCGGACTCATGATCCGCTGGTGCTCCATGGCGCGGATCTCCGGCGGCAGGTCCGCCGGCTCCACCGTCTGGCCCGGCGCCATCACCGTCAGCCAATGGCAGAAGTTCTCCAGTTGGCGCACGTTGCCTGGAAAATCGAACTTGGTCAGCACGGCCAGCGCCTCGGGCGTGAGGCGCTTGACCGGCACGCCCAGGGCGCGGGCGCTGGCGGTCAGGAAGTGGCTCGCCAGGGCCGGGATGTCTTCGACGCGTTCGCGCAGCGGCGGCAGCCGCAGCCGGATCACGTTCAGGCGATGGAACAGGTCTTCCCGGAACAGGCCCTGTTCGACGCGCTGCTCCAGCGGCTGGTGCGTGGCGGCCACGATGCGCACGTCCACCCGCACCGGCTGCGCGCCGCCCACGCGATAGAAGCTGCCTTCGGCCAGCACGCGCAGCAGGCGCGTCTGCAGTTCGATCGGCATGTCGCCGATTTCATCCAGGAACAGCGTGCCGCCGTGCGCTTCCTCGAAACGCCCGCGGCGCAGATTGTTGGCGCCCGTGAAGGCGCCGCGCTCGTGGCCGAACAGTTCGGCTTCGAGCAGGTCGCGCGGAATGGCCGCCGCGTTCAGCGCCACGAAGGGGCCGCCGGCGCGCACGCCGTGCCCATGCAGGGCGCGGGCCACCAGTTCCTTGCCGGTGCCGGATTCGCCCGTGATCAATACCGTGACCTTGGACTGCGCCAGCCGGCCGATGGCGCGGAACACTTCCTGCATGGCGGTGGACGAGGACTGCGTCATCATCCAGCGTTCATTGTTCTGCGCGGACTCGCCCTGCCCCTCGGGGGTTTCGGGCTGCGCCGACTCCTGCATGGCGCGCTGGATCAGCGCGACCGCCTCGTTCACGTCGAACGGCTTGGCCAGATAATCGAAGGCCCCGCCCTGGAAGGCGGACACGGTGCTGTCCAGGTCGGCGAACGCGGTCATCACGATCACCGGCAGGCCGGGATGGCGCTCCTTGAGCTGGCGCAGCAGCTCCAGGCCGTTGCCGCCGGGCATGCGGATATCGGACACCAGGGCGACCGGGGTTTCGCGCGACAGCGCCTCCAGCACGTCGGCCGCCTGGGAAAAACTGCGGGTGGGGACGCCGGCACGGGCCAGCGCCTTTTCCAGGACCCAGCGGATGGCCTGGTCATCATCGACGATCCATACGGGTTTCATCAGTGTGCAGGCTCCATCGGAAGGACCAGGCGAAACTCGGTGCGCCCGGGTCGGGATTCGAATTCGATGATGCCGCCATGCTGCTGCACGAAGTCCTGGGCCAGGCTCAGCCCCAGCCCGGTGCCGCCGGCCCGGGCCGTGACCAGCGGATGGAAGATGCGGTCGCGGATGTGGTCCGGCACGCCGGGACCGTTGTCGATGATGGACAGCACCAGCGCCAGGCGGTGCTGCTTGTGGGCCAGCATGACCTGCCGCGCCACGCGCGTGCGCAGGGTGACGACACCGGGTTCGGTTTGCGGCCCCTGGGGCCGCGCGACCAGTTCCTGGGCGGCGTTGCGCGCCACGTTCAGGACGGCCTGCATCAGGCGGGCGGCATCGCCCTTCAGGTCGGGCACCGACGCATCGTAGTCGCGCAGCAGCGTGACGTCGTTGCGGAACTCGGCCTGGATCAGCGCGCAGACGCGCTCGCAGATTTCATGGATGTTCACCGGACGCGCGTTCAGCGGCACACGTTGCGGGCCGCTCAGGCGGTCCACCAGCGCCTGCAGGCGGTCGGCTTCGGAAATAATGACCTGGGTGTACTCGGCCAGCGCCGCGCTCGGCAGCTCGGCCTCGAGCAATTGCGCGGCGCCGCGCAAGCCGCCCAGGGGATTCTTGACTTCATGCGCCAGGTTGCGCAGCAGTTCGCGGTGCGCCTCGATCTCGTCGACCAGCCGGTGGTTGCGGTCGGCCAGCACGCGCTGTTCGATCTCGCGCGTTTCGATCAGCACGGGCCAGCGCTGGCCCGTCAGCCCCACCGTCGTCACCGAGACTTCCACGGATTCCGTGGCGCGGCGCAACGAGGCCAGTTGCCTGACGTCGGCATAGCGCCCGGCGGCGGCGCGGTCGATCGAGGATTGGATGTTTTCCGGACTGTCGAACAGCGTGGCGGCGGAGTGCCCGCCCAGTTGCTTGCGCGAGCGGCCGAACAGGTCTTCGGCGGCCGCGTTGGCGTATTCGATATGACCGCGTTCGTTGACCAGGAAAACGGACGTGGCTAGCAGATCGAGAGCTTCTACATTCATTTTTCAACATACCCGAATGTGAGGGGAAAGCGGAACGCGACGGCGCCGGCATCCGGCCGCCGCCCGCCGGGCCGGGGCCTGGCGGACGATCCGTCGAACCGCGTCCTGGCGGTGCGCGTGGCGTGGGCCCTGGTTTCTGCCTACATCATCGCGCTCCCGCCAGGTACAGCCTCAAAGCATCAGAGGCTGTAGTACATGTCGAATTCGACCGGGTGCGTGGTCATGCGCAGGCGGTTCACATCGCCCATCTTCAGGTCGATGTAGGCCGACAGCATGTCGTTGCTGAACACGCCGCCGCGGGTCAGGAACTCGCGGTCGCTGTCCAGGGCTTCCAGCGCCTGCTCCAGCGAGGAGCACACGGTCGGGATCTTGGCGTCTTCTTCCGGCGGCAGGTCGTACAGGTTCTTGTCGGCCGGATCGCCCGGGTGGATCTTGTTCTGCACGCCGTCCAGGCCGGCCATCATCAGGGCCGAGAAGGCCAGGTACGGGTTGGCCAGGGGGTCCGGGAAGCGCGCTTCGACGCGGCGGCCCTTCGGGTTGCCGACGTACGGAATGCGGATCGAGGCCGAGCGGTTGCGGGCCGAGTAGGCCAGCTTGACCGGGGCTTCGTAGTGCGGGACCAGGCGCTTGTACGAGTTGGTGCCGGGGTTTGTGATGGCGTTCAGCGCGCGGGCGTGCTTGATGATGCCGCCGATGTAATACAGCGCGAATTCCGACAGGCCGGCGTAGCCGTTGCCCGCGAACAGGTTCTGGCCGTCCTTCCAGATCGACTGGTGCACGTGCATGCCCGAACCGTTGTCGCCGACGATGGGCTTGGGCATGAAGGTGGCGGTCTTGCCGTAGGCGTGGGCCACGTTGTGAATGATGTACTTGACGATCTGCGTCCAGTCGGCGCGCTGCACCAGCGTGCTGAACTTGGTGCCGATTTCCAGTTGGCCGGCGCCGGCCACTTCATGGTGGTGCACTTCGACCGGCACGCCCATCTGTTCCATCAGCAGGCACATTTCCGAGCGCATGTCCTGGAAGGAATCGACCGGGGGCACGGGGAAGTAGCCGCCCTTCACGGCGGGACGGTGGCCGGTGTTGCCGCCTTCGAAATCCAGGCCGGTGGACCAGGAGGCCTCTTCCGACTTGATCTTGACGAAGGTGCCCGACATGTCGGTGTTCCAGGTCACGCCGTCGAACACGAAGAATTCGGGTTCCGGGCCGAAGTAGGCGGTGTCGCCCAGGCCGGAGGACTTCAGGTAGGCTTCAGCGCGCTTGGCCAGCGAGCGCGGATCGCGGTCATAGCCCTTCAGGTCCGAGGGTTCGACGACGTCGCAAGACAGGATCAGGGTCGGCTCTTCGCGGAACGGATCCAGGTTGGCCGTCGCCAGGTCGGGGATGAGCAGCATGTCGGAAGCTTCGATGCCCTTCCAGCCCGGGATCGAGGAACCGTCGAAAGCCTGCCCGCTTTCCAGCTTGTCTTCATCGATCGCGGAGGTGGGCACGGAAACGTGGTGCTCACGGCCGACCGTGTCGGTAAAGCGGAAATCCACGAATTTCACTTCGTTGTCGGCGATCTGTTTCAGGACGTCTTTCGGGCTTGCCATGTCATCTCCATTAGATAAAAGGGTCGAGGGCCTTGCCCTTCGACTGGCATAAACCAAATAAGCAATATGCGTGCCAGGTTTCTCCCCAGGGATTCCCGGGGAGTGGCGGCACGGTCAGGGGAAAACAAGGCACCACTATGGTGCACATTATGGGGCACGAATGCCCCACTGTGGTGCCTGAACGCTACAGGAACATTTCCTGGAGGTCATTGAGGAACCGCCAGCCCAGCGGCGTCGCCCGCAGGCGGGTGGGATCGGCGTCCAGCAGGCCCCGTTCCGAGGCTGCCTCCAATTGGTGCGCGATGACGGCAAGCGACAGGCCGGTGCGCTCGCCGAAGCTCGTAGCGGCCACTCCGTCCTTCAGGCGCAGCGCGTTCAGCATGAATTCGAACGGCAGTTCGTCCGGCCCGACCTGCCGGCTTTCCGCGATATGGCTGCCGTCCCGGGCCATCGCGGCCTGCATCCAGGAATCCGGGCCGCGCAGCCGGGCTTCGCGCACGATCCGATCATGGAAGGACAGCTTGCCGTGGGCGCCCGGGCCGATGCCCAGGTAGTCGCCGAATTCCCAGTAGTTCAGGTTGTGCCGGCAGCGGGCGCCCGGCCTGGCATAGGCCGACACTTCGTAACGGGCCAGGCCGGCGGCCGCGAGTTCCGCCTCCACCGCGTCCTGCATGGCCGCGCTGGTGTCGTCGTCGGGCAGGTCCTCGGGCGGGAACTTCGCGAACACGGTGTTGGGCTCCATCGTCAGGTGATAGAGCGACAGGTGTTCGGTGCCGAACGCCACCGCCTGCCGCAAATCGGTCAGACAGGCCTCCAGCGTCTGGCCGGGCAAGGCGAACATCATGTCCAGGTTCACCCGCGGCGCGGCGCGCTGCGCCATTTCAATGGCCGCCCTGGCCTGCGCGGCATCATGGATGCGCCCCAGCTTCTTGAGCTGGGCGTCGTCGAAACTCTGGATGCCCAGCGAAAACCGCGTGACGCCGCTGGCGGCGTAGTCCCGGAAGCGGCCGGCTTCCGCGGTGCCCGGATTGGCCTCCATGGTGATCTCGGCGTCGGGCCAGAGGTTCAGATAGGCGCGCAGCATGGCCAGCAGCTCGTCGAGCCCGGCCGAAGACAGCAGGCTGGGCGTGCCGCCGCCAAGGAAGACCGACACCACCTGGCGCCCCCAGATGGACGGCAGCGCCTGCTCCAGGTCGCTGCGCAGCGCGTCCAGGTAGGCGCGTTCGGGGATCTCGCCCCCTGGCGCCGCATGCGAATTGAAGTCGCAATACGGGCATTTGCGCACGCACCAGGGCACGTGCACGTAGATCGACAGCGGCGGCAGGCTGGTGAGCGCGGCGCCGGACGGCGGCTTCGGGCGCGACGGCGACGCGCCCATGTCGTTGCGGATGGGAATGATGATGGACATGCGTGGTTCCTGGACCGGGCGCCGCGCGCGGCGCGCGGCCTCAAGCCTGGCTCAGCTTGCCGAGCAATTCGCGCAGCGCGCGGGCGCGGTGGCTGAGCCGGTTCTTTTCCTCCGGGTCGAGGCTGGCGGCGGTGAGCGCCAGGTCGGGCAGGTAGAAATGCGGATCGTAGCCAAAGCCGTTGGCGCCTTCGGGCTGGTCGATGATCTCGCCGTGCCACAGGCCTTCGCCGATGAGCGGCCGGGGATCGTTCTCCGAACGCACCAGGGCCAGCACCGCCACGTACCAGGCGCCGCGGTCCGCCACGCCCTCCAGCTTGCGCACCAGCAGCGCATTGTTGGCCTGGTCGGACTTTTCGCCGCCGTGCATCTTGGCGTAGCGCGCGGAGTACACGCCCGGCCCGCCGTCCAGCGCGGCCACGCATAGCCCCGAATCGTCCGCCAGGGCCGGCAGGCCGGTCAGGCGGCTGGCATGGCGGGCCTTGGCCAGCGCATTTTCGACAAAGGTGACGTGGGGCTCTTCGGCCTCGGGCACGCCCAGCTCGCCTTGCGGGACCAGTTCGATGCCCAGGGGCGCGAACAGGGCGGAAAATTCGCGCAGCTTGCCGGCGTTGTTGGACGCCAGCACGACGCGGCGCAGGGATTCGGGAATCTTGGGAGCAGTCATGGGGCAAATTGTATAGGCCGCGGCCTGCGCGCGCCGCCGGCGCGCGCAATACCCCTGCGGGGCGGATGGGCAAGATCGAAATCGCTGTTGACAGGCGTATGTCGACGCCGGAAGATGGCGCGCCAGTCGTCGGCGCAACAACGCAGACATATTTTGTTGTCAATATGGCCAACTTGTCACTGATCGTATCTGAACGCACCGGCGATGGACCCTATTCACGCTTTGCCCCGGCCGGCTGCGGCCCGCGCTCTCTCCTCCAACCGGAAGTGCGCGCCCGCGCACGTGAACCTCGCCGGGATACTGCGCGAACGGCTGCTGCGCCCGCGCTTCCAACCCGTCGTTGACCTGTCCCACAGCCGCGTCTACGGCCACGAAAGCCTGATCCGGGGGCCCGACGACACGGCGCTGCATTTTCCCGACGCGCTGTTCGCGGAAGCCCGGCGCCAGGGCCTGCATCCCCAACTGGAACTGGCCAGCTTCCGCGCCGGCGCCCAGGGCTTCCAGAGGCACGACGCCGCCGGCATGCTGTTCCTGAACCTGTCCGGTTCGGCGCTGCTTCATTACTGGACCCTGTGGGGCGAGGAAATGCCCCGGCGCCTGCTGAAGGATTGCGCGCTCGCGCCGTCCAGCATCATCGTCGAACTGACCGAGCAGGACCCGCTGTCCGAACACATGGCCGAACTGGCCGACGCCTTCGCCTGCCTGCGCGAGTCCGGCATGCGCGTGGCGCTGGACGACTATGGCGTGGGCAATTCCAACCTCCAGTTGTGGTCCGAGATGCAGCCGGACCTGGTCAAGATCGACCGCTATTTCTTCGACGGCATCGGGCAGGACGAGCGCAAGCAGAACATGGTGCGCGCCATCCTGAAGGTGGCGCAGCATCTGGGCACCGCGGTCGTGGCCGAAGGCATCGAGACCGCCGAGGACCTGGCCGTGGTGCGCGACCTGGACATCCGCTACGCCCAGGGCTGGTTCCTGGGCCGGCCGGAAGAAATGCTGCTGACCGAACTGGCCCCGCCCCTGCGCGACTCGCTGCGCGTGCGGACGCCGGCATCCCAACCGCAGCGCGCCGTCGGCGGCACCGCCGCCAGCCTGCGCGTCGAGGCGCCGGCCGCCCTGCTGCCCGAACACACCAACGACGACGTGCACCGGCTCTTCATCGAGAACAAGAACATGCATGCCGTGGCGGTCGTGGATGCCGACAACCGGCCGGTGGGCATCGTCAACCGGCGCGACTTCCTGGAACACTACGCGCAGCGCTATACCCGCGAGCTGTTCGGCCGCGACGCGTGCTCGACCTTCATGAACGCCGAACCGGTGCTGGTGGACCTGAACGTATCCATCGACCAGCTAAGCCACGTGCTGATCTCCGAAGACCAGCGCTACCTGATGGACGGCCTGATCATCACCCGCGACGGCCGCTACGACGGCCTGGCCACCGGCGAAACGCTGGTGCGCTCGGTGACGGAAATGCGCATCGAGGCGGCGCGCTACGCCAATCCGCTGACCTCGCTGCCCGGCAACATCCCCATCAGCCGGCACATCGCCACGCTGCTGGAGGACGCGGACGACTTCACGGTCTGCTACGGCGACCTGAACAATTTCAAGCCCTTCAACGACGTCTACGGCTATTGGCGCGGCGACGACATGATCAGGCTGACCGCGGAAGTCATCAAGCGCCACTGCGATCCGCAGCGGGACTTCGTCGGCCACGTCGGCGGAGACGATTTCGTGGTGCTGCTGCGCAGCCCCGACTGGATGGAGCGCGCCCGCCGCATCATCGCGGAATTCAACGAGCGCGCCATGGACCTGTATGACGACGAAGGCCGCCGCAACGGCGGCATCGAAGCCGAAGACCGCTACGGCGTGCCCCGCTTCTTCCCGTTCGTGACGCTGGGGGTGGGCGCCCTCACCGTCACGCCCTCGCTATGCGAGCGCATCCGCCCGGAGGACATCGCCTCGGCCGCCGCCCACGTCAAGCACAAGGTCAAGCACGGGAACCTGTCGCTGGTGACCGAGCGCTACGCCGGCGCCCCGCTGCCGCGGTTCGACAGCTAAAGCCTGCCCCGCGCCGGCCTGGCCCGGCGCGGCGATCCGGAACACCGCCACCGCCCGGCGCAGGCCCTGCGCCTGGGCCTCCAGGGCCGCGGCGGCCGCCGCAGTCTGCTCCACCATGGCGGCGTTCTCCTGCGTGGACCGCTCGATGTCGGCCACCGCGTCGTTCACCGAGGCGATGCCGGCCGCCTGTTCCGCCGTGGCGCTGGAAATCTCGGCCACGATCTGCGTCACGCGGTCCACCGACACGACCATGTCGCGCATGGTGTCGCCGGCCAGGCCGACCTGCCGCACGCCGGCCTCCACCCGCGCGGCGGAGTCTTCGATCAGGCCCTTGATCTCCCTGGCCGCCTGCGCGCTGCGCTGGGCCAGCGAGCGCACCTCGCCCGCCACCACCGCAAAGCCCTTGCCCTGCTCGCCCGCCCGCGCCGCTTCCACGGCGGCGTTCAACGCCAGGATATTGGTCTGGAAGGCGATGCTGTCCACCACCCCGACGATCTCGCCGATGCGGCGCGCGCTGTCGGCGATGTCCCGCATGCTCTGCACCACCTCCTCGACGGCCTGCCCGCCGCGCTGCGCCAGTTGCGTGGCGCCCAGCGCCTGCCGGTTGGCCTGGTCGGCGTTGCCGGCCGTCAACTGCACGGTATGCGCGAGCTGCATCAGATTGGCGGCGGCCTCTTGCAGCGAACCGGCCTGGCGGGCGCTGCGGTCCGACATATCGGCGCCGCCGGCGGCGATCTCGCCGGAGCCGGTATGGATTTCCTCCACCCCGCGCCGCACCGACGCCACCGCAGCCGACAGGCCGGTCTGCATGCGCCGCATGGCGGAATACAGCACGCCGATCTCGTTGTCGCCGCGCAGGGCGATGGCGCCCGTCAGGTCGCCGTCCGCGATGCGGTCGAAGTGCGCGCCGGCCTCGTTCAGCGGACGCAGGATGCCGCGGCGGAACGCCAGCCGGATCGCCACGGCCAGGAGCAGCACCGCCGCCAGCACGCCGGCCGCCACCGCGATCACGCGTTCCAGCATGAGGCTGGCGCCGGCCACCGCGGCCTGCCCCTGTTCCCGCGCGTAGGCCTGGTAGGCGTCCGCCTGCTTGACGTAGCCCGCGCCGCTGCCCGGCAGCACCTTGTCGGCCAGCCGGTTGACCTCGATCCCGTTCCAGCCCTTGATGGCCGCCAGCATGGGCGCCAGCGTCCTGTCCGCGAAAGCGGCGTGGGCGGCCAGCACCTCGCCGAACAGGGGCGCGCCCCGCGCGCTGGCGTCCGGGTTGGCGCGCAGGCGCGCCAGGCTGGCCGCGGCCTGCTTGAGCAGCGTGTCGGCATGCGCCAGCGACGCGTCGCGCGCCTCTTCCAGCCCGCCTTCCATCGCCGTCTTGGCGTCCGTCAGCGCGGCGCGGGCCTGGAACAGCCGGCTCGTCATGTCCGCCAGATCGCTGGCCCGTTCGATGCTGCCCCGGCCCAGCGCCTCGATCGCCGCGCGGTTGTCGCGCAATACGGCGATGCCGGCTGCCGCCGCGGCGGCGAACAGCAACACAAACAACGCAAGAATGGCCGACAACGCCGTCGTGACCCTGATGTTTTTCCGCATATCCGTCCGTGTGTTACCTCGCCGCCCGCGGCGGCCTCGGCGGAATTATGGACACCCAGTTTGGCAATTTCTTGACACAACCCCGCGGCGGAGCTGACAAACTCCCGTCATCAAACCGCGCTTTTGCGAACAGGAACCCCGTATTAACCAATTGTGAATTGGCACGGACGGCGCCTTGCGGCACATTCAACCCTGTACCGAACCCTTCCTCATCCAGAAACAGTCTCATGACCAACGCCTCCCACGCCTACCAGGACATCCGCGAAGCCGTGCGCGATCTCTGCGCCCAATTCCCCTCCGAATATTTCCGCAAGGTCGACGAAGAACGCGGCTACCCCGAAGCGTTCGTCCGCGCGCTGACCGAAGCGGGCTGGCTGGCGGCCCTGATCCCGCAGGAATACGGCGGCTCCGGCCTGGGCCTGACCGAAGCGTCGGTCATCATGGAGGAAATCAACCGCAGCGGCGGCAACTCCGGCGCCTGCCACGGCCAGATGTACAACATGGGCACGCTGCTGCGCCATGGTTCGGAAGCCCAGAAGCGCGAATACCTGCCGCGCATCGCCGCCGGCGAACTGCGCCTGCAATCGATGGGCGTCACCGAACCCACCACCGGCACCGACACCACCAAGATCAAGACCACCGCGGTCAAGCGCGACGACCGCTACGTCATCAACGGCCAGAAGGTCTGGATCTCGCGAGTGCAGCACTCGGACCTGATGATCCTGCTGGCCCGCACCACCCCGCTGGAGCAGGTCACCCGCAAGTCGGAAGGCATGTCGATCTTCCTGGTGGACCTGCATCACGCCGTGAAGCACGGCATGACCATCCGGCCCATCCCGAACATGGTCAACCACGAGACCAACGAACTCTTCTTCGACAACCTCGAAATCCCCGAAGAGAACCTGATCGGCGAAGAAGGCAAGGGTTTCAAGTACATCCTGGACGGCCTGAACGCCGAACGCACCCTGATCGCCGCCGAATGCATCGGCGACGGCTACTGGTTCGTGGACAAGGTCACCGCCTACGCCAAGGAACGCATGGTGTTCGGCCGCCCCATCGGCCAGAACCAGGGCGTGCAGTTCCCCATCGCGCGCGCCCACATCAACGTGGAAGCGGCCAGCCTGATGCGCTATGAAGCCTGCCGCCTGTTCGACGCGCACCAACCCTGCGGCGCGCAGGCCAACATGGCCAAGCTGCTGGCGGCCGACGCCTCCTGGGAAGCGGCCAACGCCTGCCTGCAATTCCACGGCGGCTTCGGCTTCGCCAACGAATACGACGTCGAGCGCAAGTTCCGCGAAACCCGCCTCTACCAGGTCGCGCCCATCTCGACGAACCTGATCCTGTCCTACGTCGCCGAACACATCCTGGGCCTGCCCCGTTCCTTCTGAGCCGCCAGCCATCCATGACCGCAGCCAAAGACACCCCCCACCTGAGCGCCGAACTCGCGGCCTTTGCCGCCAACCTGCGCTACGAAGACATCCCCGCGCCGGTCCTTCGCCGCGCCGAAGACCTGCTGCTGGACTGCCTGGCCTCCATCCTGGCGGGCGCCTCGGCGCGCGCCGTGCAGGCCATCGACCGCTACGCCGCCGCCATGGGCCCGGCCGACGGCGCCAGCGAAGTCCTGATCACCCGCCGCCGCACCACGCCGCTGTTCGCCGCCATGGTGAACGCGGCGGCCGCCCACGTGGTCGAACAGGACGACGTGCACAACGGTTCCGTGTTCCACCCCGCCGCGGTCGTGTTCCCGCCCGCGCTGGCCGTGGCGCAGGCGCTGGGCCGCTCCGGCCGCGACCTGCTGGTCGCCGCCGTCGCCGGCTATGAAGTGGGCATCCGCGTGGGCGAATTCCTGGGCCGCTCGCACTACAAGATCTTCCATACTACCGGCACCGCCGGCACCCTGGCCGCCGCCGTCACCACCGGCCGCCTGCTCAACCTGTCTCCCGAAGCGATGCTGAACGCGCTGGGCTCCGCCGGCACCCAGGCCGCGGGCCTGTGGGAATTCCTGCGCGACGCCGCCGACTCCAAGCAACTGCACACGGCCAAGGCCGCCGCCGACGGCATCACCGCCGCCTACCTGGCGCAAGACGGCTTCACCGGCGCGCGCCACATCCTGGAAGGCCCGCAAGGCATGGCCGCCGGCATGTCCACCGACGCCGACCCCAGCCGCCTCTGCGACCGCCTGGGCGAGCGCTGGGCGCTGGCCGAAACCTCGTTCAAATTCCACGCGTCCTGCCGCCACACCCACCCGGCCGCGGACGCGCTGCAGCAGGCGCTGCGCGACAACAACCTGGCCGAGGCCGACATCGAACGCGTCGTCGCCCACGTCCACCAGGGCGCCATCGACGTGCTCGGCCCCGTCGTCAATCCCCAGACCGTGCACCAGTCCAAGTTCTCGATGGGCACCGTCCTGGCCCTGATCGCCCGCCAGGGCCGCGCGGGCCTGGCCGAATTCGACGCCGGCCTGGACGACCCCGGCGTCACCGCTTTCCGCGGCAAGGTCGAAATGGAACTGGATCCGGAAGTCGACGGCGCCTATCCGCAACGCTGGATCGGCAAGGTCACCGTCTACACCCGCGACGGCCGCAAGCTGCACAGCCGCGTGGACGAGCCCAAGGGCGACCCCGGCAACACCTTGAGCCGCGCCGAAATCGAGGACAAGACGCTCAGCCTCGGCCGCTACGCCGGCGCCGCCACCGAACCGGAACTGCGCGGCCTGATCGACGCGATCTGGAACCTGGAAAGCATGGACAAGGTGGACGCGCTGCTGCCCAGGAAAGCAGGCTGACGCGGCTGCGGATGTGTGCACGGCCGATGCCAGATCAGTGTCAGACACCCGTACGAGACGTTCTTACGGCCCGAAGCAGAGCCTCCCGGGTGTCTGACACCCACGCACATGGACGTGTCAGACACCCGGGAAGCGACGCGGCAATCCGAAGATCAACGCATACGGGTGTCAGACACCGAAAAGGACGCTCTTCAGATCAGTGTCAGACACCCGTACGAGACGTTCTTACGGCCTGAAGCAGAGCCTCCCGGGTGTCTGACACCCACGCACATGGACATGTCAGACACCCGGGAAGCGACGCGGCAATCCGAAGATCAACGCATACGGGTGTCAGACACCGACAAGGATGCTATGCGCGATGTCAGGCCAGCGCCGCTCTCTGCGCGCGCACCAGGCCGGTGATGCCGCCTTCGGCCAGCACCAACATCGTATCCAGTTCGGCGCGGGTGAAGGTCGCGCCTTCGCCCGTGCCCTGCACTTCGACGAAAGCGCCGCTGCCCGTCATGATGACGTTCACGTCGGCGTCGCAGGCTGAATCCTCCTGGTAGTCCAGGTCCAGCACCGCGCGGCCTTCCACCAGGCCGACCGACACGGCGGCCACCGCGTCGCGGATCGGATTGGCGGCGAGATCGCCGCGCTTCATCAGCAGGGCCACCGCGTCGGCGGCCGCCACCCAGGCGCCGGTGATGCTGGCGCAGCGCGTCCCGCCGTCGGCCTGCAGCACGTCGCAATCCAGGTGCAGGGTGCGCTCGCCCAGCGCCTTCATATCGAACACCGCGCGCAGGCTGCGTCCGATCAGGCGCTGGATCTCCTGCGTGCGGCCGCTTTGCTTGCCGCGCGCCGCCTCGCGGTCGCCGCGCGTGTGCGTGGCCCGCGGCAACATGCCGTATTCAGCGGTTACCCAGCCTTCCCCCTTGCCCTTCAGGAAAGGCGGTACCTTTTCCAGTACGCTGGCCGTGCACAGCACGTGGGTATTGCCGGCCTTCACCAGCACCGAACCTTCGGCGTAGCGCGTAAATCCGCGTTCGAGGCTGAACGGCCGCAATTCGTCGACGGCGCGGCCCGAAGGACGGGCGATGGAAGGGGCAATGGTCACAGGCAGGCTCCAGACAGGGCTTCGATTGGCCGCATTGTACGGGCTGCCGCCACAGGAAACCGCCGCTTGGAGTATCCTGCCGCGATATATCCGGTTCAGCGCCCCCGCCCGTCCCAGCACGCGCGGGATGGCGGGCATCGGCGCCACCGGTCCCCAATACAAGCATCACCAGGACACGCACATCATGATTCGCAGCATGACCGCCTTCGGCAACGCCCGAGCAGACCTGGAACAAGGCACGCTGGCGCTCGAATTGCGCAGCGTCAACAGCCGGTTCCTCGATCTGTACTTCCGCTTGCCCGACGAATTGCGCCACGTCGAAACGCCGCTGCGCGAACTCCTGACCGCCAACCTCGGGCGCGGCAAGGTCGAAATCCGCGTTTCCTACACGCGCAACGCCAGCACCGACCTGTCCAAGCTGGACCCCGCCTGGCTGGAAAGCCTGGCCGAGCAACTACAGGCCGCCCGCCGCATCGTGCCCGACATCGCCCCGCCCCGCCTGGTCGAACTGTTCAACTGGCCCGGCCAGCGCGCCAACGACGCGCTGGATCCGCAGGCCTGGGGCGCGGCCTGCATGCAGGCCGCCCAGCAGGCGCTGACCCAGCTCCAGGAAGGCCGCGCGCGCGAAGGCGAGCGCCTGGCCGGCATGATGCGCGAATGCGCCGACGGCGTGGCGCGCATCGTCGACACGGTGCAAACCCACCTGCCACAACTGCTGGCCGACCATCGCGACAAATTGGCGGCCAAGCTGCGCGAAAGCGTCGAATCCGCCTTTCCCGGCGGCTTCACCCACATCTCCGGCGCCGAGCTTTCGGAACGGCTGTCGCAGGAAGCGAACCTGTTCGCGCTGCGCATCGACGTGGCGGAAGAACTGTCGCGCCTGCGCTCGCACCTGGAAGAACTGCGCCACCTGCTCACCGACGGCGGCGGCAAGCCATCGGGCAAAAAGCAGGCCGGCAGCGCGGGCAAGCGCCTGGACTTCCTGTTCCAGGAAATGAACCGCGAGGCCAACACCCTGGGCTCCAAGGCCGGCAGCATGGACGTCACCCGCGCCGCCATGGATTTGAAGCTGCTGATCGAACAGATGCGGGAGCAGGCACAGAATATTGAGTAGTGCCTGAGCCTTCTCGAAAAGCCAGGCTCTTGCTTTTTTTATCCCCCAGCCAGGCCTGCGTCGTTCATCCCATTGCCACCGCCAAGGCTATCTCGTAAAATCTGACTATTCTGGTCAGAATTGGGAGAAGCAACATGCACGCCTGGCAAATGCAAGAAGCCAAAGCCCGCTTGTCCGAAGTCGTCAAGGCGGCCGGAACCCAAGGTCCGCAGGAAATCACCGTGCACGGCCGTTCTGTGGCTGTCGTGCTCTCTCGGGCGGACTTCGACAAACTTTCAGGCTCGGGAGAATCTCTGGTCGCCTTCATGCGCCGCTCTCCGCTGGCCGGAGATGAAGACCTCGCCTTTCCCCGTGACGACAGCCCGACGCGCGAGGAAGGACTTTGAGCTATCTCGTGGATACCAATGTCCTATCGGAGTTGCGTCGAAAGCAACCGGACGGCAACGTGGTCAGGTGGTTGGAGCAGCGCCCCGCCACAACACTATTCCTATCCGCACTGACGATGGGCGAGCTTCGCAAAGGCATCGAACTGATGCCGGAGGGCGAACGAAAACGCAGTTATCTGGACTGGCTGGAAGTCGAGCTTCCCCGGTTCTTCAGCGGCCGCGTGCTGGCCATCGACGAACCCGTCGCGGATTGCTGGGGACGCTTGGTGGCTCAAGCCGGGCGCGCGTTGCCGGCCATCGACAGTTTGCTGGCGGCCACGGCCCTCGCGCACGGACTGACACTGGTCACGCGCAACGAACGGGATTTCCAACATCCGGGCCTAGATGTCATCAATCCCTGGGCAGTCTGAGTCGATACCACCGCGCTGACCTCATGCCGCTGTATCTGCGGACGCGCTTGGCCAAGGACGATAACGGCAATCCCAGCAAAAGCCGAGCGTAACGATTCGGCCGCCCTTTACAAAATCTCGTCGAAACAGGTAACCCGAAGCGGAGGATAGACCTCTCCCGTTTCTCAGTTTGCTGTAGAGGAAAGCCGCCCATTTTGGGTGGACAACAGAAAATTAGTGTACAAACAAGTCGTAAAACTAGTGTAGTTACACAGCATAATAATAGTGAAATGATAAAACTTAAAATTAGTGTAACCCTCGAACCATGGCGACTTCCAACGAAAAACTTGCCGCATCCCTCGAACAGCTCAAAGCTATCCAGGACAGCGGCCAGCGCGTCGTTCGAGGCTCCGCCTTGTCGCGGACCCATCGGGAGCGTCTGAGCAAGGCAGGATACCTACAGGAGGTCATCAAAGGCTGGTATCTACCCGCCCGGCCGGACCTCTCCACCGTTAGCGTCGAAGGCAGCACCGCCGCATGGTTCGCCGGGATGCGCGACTTCGTCGCCGGCTATTGTGACTCCCGTTTCGGGGAGAATTGGCACCTCGGGCCCGAGACCTCCCTGTTGCTGCGTTCAGGCGAGCGCACCCTTCCCCGGCAGCTACAGGTCTGGTCCATCTCGGGCAATAACCAGTTGGTGCAGTTGCCCCACGGTTGTTCCTTGTTCATCTATCGCGCGCCCGGGCTGCTGCCTGCCGAGCCCCACGCGGAGAATCAAGGTATCCGTCTCGTGACTCTCACGGATGCGCTCGTTGCCGTGTCTTCCGCATTCTTCGTGCAACAGCCATTGGCCGCGCGCATCGCGCTGGGGATGTTCGACGACACCTCGCCACTGCTGCTGCGGCTACTCGACGGTTCCCACTCCGTCATCGGCGGACGGCTGGCGGGCGCGTTTCGAGCGGTGGGCCGGGCCGATTTCGCGAACAACATTGCTGATACCCTGCGCGGGGCCGGCTACACGGTTCAAGAGGCCTCGCCGTTCGATGCGCCGCCAGCGCCACTGATCGCGGACCGTCCCGTCTCGCCCCATGTGCAACGCCTGCGCCTGAATTGGGCGGCCATGCGTGAATCCGTGATCGCCGCTTTCCCTGCCCCTGCACCCTTGCCCACCGATCAGGCCCGGATTATCAAGGACATCGAAGCACGCTACGTGGCGGACGCCTATCACTCGCTGTCCATCGAGGGCTACCACGTCACGGCGGACTTGATCGAGAAGGTCCGCAACGGCGCCTGGGATCCGGAAGGCTCGGATCGTCAACAACGCGACGCCATGGCGGCCAAGGGATATTTCGAGGCCTACAAACTCGTCAAGGACTTCATATCCCGGACACTGCAACAGCAGGCGAATCAGGCCCGCCCTCAAGGCCTGCGCGAAGCGCTGGGCGCTTGGTACCTGGCGCTCTTCAGCCCCAGCGTGCAAGCCGGCCTGCTCAAGCCTTCGGATCTTGCTGGATGGCGCAATAACCAGGTATTCATTCGCGGCGCTTTGCACGTCCCCCTTGCCAAGGAAGCGGTGCGCGAATGCATGCCCGTGCTGTTCGAACTTATCGAAAACGAATCGCATCCGGCCGTCCGGGCCATTCTTGGGCATTTCCTGTTCGTCTTCATCCACCCCTACATGGACGGCAACGGCCGGCTGGCCCGATTCCTGATGAATGCCCTGCTCGCCACCGGCGGCTACGTCTGGACCGTCATCCCCGTACAACAGCGGCAGGCCTACATGCAGGCGTTGGAGCGCGCAAGCTCCTACGGCGAGATTGAACCGTTCGCGAGCTTTGTCGCGCAATTGACTCGACAGCAGGCACTGCACCCCTTGCCGCGGCCCGGCTGATCTGCTCAATTGCAGCCGCCGGCCCCGCCTGTGCGGCCGCCCCAACTATTTGCGCCCAAGCCTTGCTAAAGCCGTTGATGCAGAAATACATGCAAGAGCGGAATATGTCGCGCTTGGCTTCACTGTTTTGCTGGGCGATTGACCTCGCACCACGCATTTCTTGTGATCTTGAGAGCCCCCATTACTGCGACCGTTACAGCGCCAACGACCACACCGACAGCCACGTGGAATTGTGCAGCCACTGCTGTAGCAATGATCAACACCACATGCTTGATCGTTGCGATCCCGTCCTTGCGCTCATTGGAGTACTTCTTGGACGCAGTGCAAAAAAGATCGAATAATTCCGCTTTGATCGCACCCCACATGCTCTGACGATTTTCCCTTGAGCCAGTTCCTGTCAGGAGCATAAGACCGGCATCGACTTGCTCTCCGGTAAGGCCAAGGCCGATCGCATCAAAATCCTTATCGCTGTCCGCCGCGGACTCAAGTGCGGAAAGAATGATAGACCGCTGATATCCGGGGACCAACTCGTCGACGATTTCTCGAAACGCTCCCGCGTCGTACTGGAAGTCAAACATGGAGCCCCTCCGCTGTAAGCAATGCCAGCGCATGGCTCACGGCAGTGGCATACGAAATCATGCTTTCAGTACCCAGTGCGTGATTGCCAATGCGTATTGATGCACCGGTACCAGTCGGGCTAAAGCGCCGACTGATGATGCCGATGATTCGGTTACTTGCCAGATCGATCAGCGGCCCCCCGCTGCTCCCTGCCTCTGCCATCGAATCAAGAAGGAGCTGCCTGGAGCCATTGGAAGCAAGCACTTTCGAACCTAGAATTGTTCCCGACACCTTCAACGCGTGCTGACCATTTTGGACATGCGGAAATCCGAGATAACAAACACTGGCCCCTACGGGCGCCAGGTCATCGGAGCCAAAACCATCGGGCGGAACCCTTACCCCCACCGCGACTTCCATCTTGAGCAAGGCGACGTCGTTCGCAGCATCGAACTGGGCAACCGTGACCGGCGAGAACGTGCAGCTTTCCAACACGCTGCGATTGAACTGATCCACTGGCGCCGGCATCACGAAGCCCAGCTCGTCCGTCAAGGAAAACGTATGTGCGGCGGTCAGCAGATACCCCTTTTCGTGGCAAAGAAATGCCGTGCCCAGCATGCCGATCGTCTTGTCATCGATCCGACGGGCAAGCATGACACAACCGCCACCGTGGCGTTTTGCAATCCCTCTGAACATTTCCCCTCCTTCCCTGACGTTTCCCAACAGCCCTCGCTCAGCGCGCCTCGCCCGCCGCGGGTTCGCCGCGCAGCGCCGAGTCCAGGTATTGGCTGCGCGCCCGCGCATCGGGGAAGCGCATGTCGCGGTAGCTCACGAAGCGCGAGCCGCGCGCCAGCCGGTAGCCCGCCCAGATCAGCAGGAACAGCGGAATGCCGATATAGGTCGCCACCGCGCCTCCCCAATCGATCCTGTCCTGCAGGAAAGCCTGGTAGTTCTGGCCCAGCGTGATGACCAGGCACAGCACGAAGGCGAAGATCGGGCCGAACGGGAAGAACGGCGACACATAGGGCAGATCGGCCAGGTTGTGGCCCTGCTTGAGGTAGCCGCGGCGGAACCGGTAGTGGCTGATCGCGATGCCCAGCCACGCGATGAAGCCCGTCATCCCGGACGTGTTGAGCAGCCAGATGTAGACGGCGTTGGGGCTGAAAACGAAGGTGAAGAAGCACAGGGCCGCCACTGCGGTCGTGGCCAGCAGCGCCCACAGCGGCACGCCGTTGCGCGAAATGCGGCCGAAGATGCGCGGCGCCTTGCCATCGCGGGCCAGGCTGTAGAGCATGCGCGTGGCCGCGTACATGCCCGAGTTGCCCGCCGACAGCACGGAGGTCAGCACCACCGCGTTCATGACCGAAGCCGCCCCCAGCAGGCCCGCGCGTTCGAAGATCAGGGCGAACGGGCTGACGCTGATGTCCTCGACCTCGTTGCGCAGCAGGTGCGGATCGGTATAGGGAATCAGCAGGCCGATCACCAGGATCGCCATCACGTAGAACAGCAGGATGCGCCAGAACACCTGCCGCACCGCGCGCGGCAGGTTGCGGGCCGGGTCCTTGGATTCGCCCGCGGCGATGCCGATGAGTTCGGTGCCCTGGAACGAAAAGCCCACCACCATCGCCACGCCGATCAGCGCGGCGAAGCCGCCCGCGAAAGGCGCGTCGCCCACCGTCCAGTTGGCCAGGCCGCCGGCTTCCCCGCCGCGGATGATGCCCAGCAGCATCATCACGCCCATGGCCACGAAACCCAGCACCGCGACCACCTTGATCAGCGCGAACCAGAATTCCGCCTCGCCGAAGCCGCGCGCCGACATCGCGTTCAGCCCGAAGGTGACCGCCAGGAACAGTGCGCTCCAGTAGAACCCCGGCACGTCGGGGAACCAGTACGCCATGACGAGCTGCGCGGCCACCAGGTCCACCGCCACCGTCACCGCCCAGTTGTACCAATAGTTCCAGCCCAGCGCGAAGCCGAAGCCGTCCTCGACGTAGCGGGCGCCGTAGGTGGAAAAGGATCCGGACACCGGCATGGCCGCGGCGAGTTCGCCCAGGCTGGTCATCAGGAAATAGACCATGATGCCGATCAGCACGTAGCCCAGCAACGCGCCGCCCGGGCCGGCTTTGGCGATGGTCGCGCCGGAAGCCACGAACAGCCCGGTGCCGATGGAGCCGCCCACCGCGATCATGGTCAGGTGCCGCGCGGACAGGGTGCGGCGCAGTTCGGACGGCCGGCCGGCCTCCGCCCCGCGCGTGCCGCCGGCGCGGCGTTCATCGTGTTCCGATGGTGCCAAAATGCATTCCTTCAGGTCATGAAGGCACGGGCGCGTTGCGCGCCGGGTGCCTTGGGATTTCCAAGCAACCGGCGAGAATAGCGCAAGAGGCCCTGACAGGCGAAATCCGGGCACCTGGGGGACGGATCAACCGGCCCCGACGCCAGCCTACTGGAAGGCCGTCTCCATGAAGGTGCGCAGCTTGCGCGAATGCAGCCGTTCCGGCGGCATGCCGCGCAGGCGCTCCAGCGCCCGGATGCCGATTTCCAGATGCTGGTTGACCTGGCGCCGGTAGAAGGCGCTGGCCATGCCGGGCAGCTTCAATTCGCCGTGCAGGGGCTTGTCCGACACGCACAGCAAGGTGCCGTAGGGCACCCGGAAACGGAAGCCGTTGGCGGCGATGGTGGCGGACTCCATGTCCAGCGCGATCGCCCGGGATTGCGCGAAGCGCTCCACCAGCTCCAGGTGGTCGCGCAGTTCCCAGTTGCGGTTGTCGATGGTGGCGACCGTGCCCGTGCGCATGATGCGCTTCAGGTCCCAGCCCGACAGCCCCGCCACCTCTTCCACCGCCTGCTCCAGCGCCACCTGCACTTCGGCCAGCGCGGGCACCGGCACCCAGGTGGGCAGATCGTCGTCCAGCACGTGGTCTTCCCGCACGTAGCCGTGCGCCAGCACGTAGTCGCCCAGCCGCTGCGAATCGCGCAGGCCGGCGCAATGGCCCAGCATCAGCCAGGCATGCGGCCGCAGCACGGCGATGTGGTCGGTGATCGTCTTGGCGTTGGACGGACCCACGCCGATGTTCACGAGCGTGATGCCGGAGTGGTCGCCGCGCACCAGGTGGTAGGCCGGCATCTGCGGCAGGCGGACCGCCTGGTCCTCGTCGCCCGGACCGCTTTCGCCGCGCCGCGTGATCCGGTTGCCCGGCTCGACCAGCATCTCGTAGTCTTCGTTGCCGCTGGCCATCAGGGCGCGGGCGCGCGCGCAGAATTCGTCCACATAGAACTGGTAATTGGTGAACAGGACGAAGTTCTGGAAGTGCGCCGGCGCGGTCGACGTGTAGTGCTGCAGGCGGTGCAGCGAATAATCGACGCGCTGGGCGGTGAACGGCGCCAGCGGCTTGGGCTCGCCTTCTTTGCCGCGCCAGGACCCGTTCACGATGGCGTCGTCCGTCACCGCCAGGTCCGGCACGTCGAACAGGTCGCGCAAGGGGCGCTTGAGCGCCTCCAGGTGTTCGCCTTCGACGTACGCGCCTTCGGGAAAGGCGAAATGCAGGGGGATCGGCGAATCGGACTCGCCCACTTCCACCGCCACGCGGTGGTTCTGCAGCAACTGGCTCACCTGCTCGATCAGATAATCGCGAAACAGCGCCGGCTGCGTGACGGTGGTCTGGTAGATGCCGGGCTCGGCCACGTGGCCGTAGGAAAGCCGAGTATCGATCGGGTCGTAGGTTTCCACGACGATGCGGATGGCCGGGTAATAGGCGCGGGCCCGCTCGCGGCCGTTGCTGGCGCCTTTCAGGACGTCGCGGAAGGCGGCGCGCAGGAAAGCGGTGTTGCGCGCGTAGATTTCGATCAGCCGATCCACCGCCGACACGGCGTCCTGGAAAGGCGCGAAGGGCATGGGATCGGGCCGGTTCATGGAGGACAACGGGTGTACTGCGTTCATCATCGAGCTTTGCTCCGCTTTCTTATGCGTGTTTCAGCGGCCGTTCCCGGCTTGCCATGCCGGAGGGGCCGTTCCCGCCGATTATGCCCGACCCGGCGGCGGAAGAAGCGTCACATTCCGGCGCCCGTGCGCCGGTTTCGCCCCGCCCGCAGCGGCCGCTTCGGGAGCGGCGGCGTTCCGCGATGGCGACGGGCAAGAATGCTGCATTGCACTACAAATGTAATGAAACATTATTCTATTACAATGCCATGGCATTCTGGGTCATGCGTCCCGGGACAGCCCCCTTTCCGCCGGCTTGCCTGCCCAGGCAAAGCCATGCCGCCCACTCCGAATTCCTGAAGTGACGTAATGACGCCGCCCACGCGAAAAGCCCGAATTGCCAATTTCCGCATTCCCGTATTCCTGTCAGCGCCCATCATCGCGCTGACCCTCTCCTGGATTCCCGACGCCGCCCAGGCGTCCCTCCGGTCCGAGCAGGCCCGCCCCACGCTCAACGGCCTGCGCCTGGCGCAGGAGCCCACGGTCCCCACCCTGCGCGACCGCGTGGTGCAAGCGGGCCTGGAAGCGATCGGCACCCCCTATAGCTGGGGCGGAGACGACGCCGAAGGTTTCGATTGCAGCGGCCTGGTGCTGTACGTATTCCGCGAGATCGCCGGACTGGAACTCCCCCGCACCGCCCGCGCCCAGCGCACCGCCGGCGAATCCGTCGGCAACAAGAAGGAACTGCGTCCCGGCGACCTGGTGTTCTTCGCCACCCGCGGCCGCGGCGTGACCTCGCACGTGGGCATCTACATCGGCCAGAACAAGTTCGTCCATGCGCCGCGCCGCGGCACCAAGGTCCGCGTGGATGAAATGCAGAATTCCTATTGGACCAAGCGCTACGTCGGCGCGCGGCGCTACCTGGATACGAAACAGGGCCAGATGCTGGCGCAGGCCTCTCCCCGCTGATACGGCGCCCGGGGCGGCACCGCGGCCTGCCGCGGCTCGTCCATGACTGACGGGCCGCCGCAGGCCGGAGGCGTTTTCAGCCCCGCCCGACAAAGGGCATGTTGGTGGCCATGATGGTCATGAACTGCACGTTGGCTTCCAGCGGCAGGCGCGCCATCGCGGCGACCGCCTGCGCCACGTGCGCGACGTCCATGCGCGGCTCCACCTTGGTGCTGCCGTCCGCCTGCAGAATGCCGGCCGCCATGCGCTCGGTCATCTCGGTCGCCGCGTTGCCGATGTCGATCTGGCCGCAGGCGATGTTGTAGGGACGGCAATCCAGCGAAATCGACTTGGTCAGCCCCGTCACCGCATGCTTGGTGGCGGTATAGGCAATGGAGAACGGCCGGGGCGCATGCGCGGATATCGAGCCGTTGTTGATGATGCGGCCGCCGCGCGGGCTTTGAGCCTTCATCACCCGGATGGCGGCTTGCGCGCACAGGAACATGCCGGTCAGGTTGGTGTCCACCACCTCGCGCCAGACGGAGACGGGCAGCTCTTCGATCGGCATGGCCGGCGCGCCGCGCCCCGCGTTGTTGAACAGCACGTCCAGGCGGCCGTATTCGCGCTGCGTGGTGTCGAACAGATCGCGCACGGCCTGCTCGTCGGATACATCCGTGGGCACCACCAGCGCCCGCACGCCGTCCTCGCCCGCCGCGGTGCGAGTCGCTTCGAGCGGATCGCGGCGGCGGCCGGCCAGCACGACCCGATAGCCTTGCGCCAGGAATTCCAGCGCCACCGCGCGGCCTATGCCGGTGCCGGCGCCAGTGACCAGCGCTACGCGCGGGGGTTCGATCTCGTTCGTCTGCATCGGATTCTCCCTGTTATCGATCCGCGAAATGCTACCCGAATCGCCTGTCCGATGCTGCAAGCGAAGGTACCAGCCGCGACACACTTTTCACGCGCTGCGCGCAAGCAAAAATTTCATCTTCGTATTGATCGGCCGCAAGTATTTATATAATTTCCGGAAATTAGCTTATTACCAAAAATCCAATAAACAATCCGGAGCAGATTCCATGACCCCACGGTCCCTCCCCGGCGCGCTCGCCCTGGGCGCGCTGTTCGCCGCCGCGGCCGGCGCCCAGCCCGCGCCCGACGGCAAGCAGATCAGCGCGCAGGGCGCGAACGGCGCGCCCGCCTGTATGACCTGCCACGGCGCCCGCGGCGAAGGCAATCCCGCCGCCGGTTTCCCGCAATTGGCGGGCATGGGCGGCCGGTACCTGGAGGAACAGTTGAACGCCATGGCCAACGGCTCGCGCGTCAGCCCCCTGATGGCCGCCACGGCCAAGGCGCTGGATCCCGCGCAGCGCCTAGCCGTGGCGCGGTACTACGCCGCGCTCCCCTCGCCGCTGGACACCGACCGGCTGGCCGCGACCGCCATGCATCCGGCCAGGCCGGCGGACGCCGGCGCCTGGCTGGCCACCCGCGGCGCCTGGGACAAGAACGTGCCGGCCTGTAATCAATGCCATGGACCCGGCGGCATCGGCGTGGGCGAAAACTTCCCCGCCCTGGCCGGGCAGCCCGCCGCCTACATCGCGGGCCAGTTGCGCGCCTGGCGCCAGGGCCAGCGCCCGCCCGGCCCGCTGGGCCTGATGCCGGCCGTGGCCACCCGTCTGTCCGAGGACGAAATCGACGCCGTGTCCGCCTACTACGCCGGCCTGCCCAAGACGGCGGAATCCGCCAGCGCCTCCGCAGGAGCCAAGCAATGACCGCCATCCGCCTGCGCCTCCTGTTCGCCGCCGCCGGCCTGGCCGCGTCCGCGTCCCTGCACGCCGCAGAACCGCGCCCCGCCTTCACCCCGCCGTCGGCCGCTTCCCTGCCCGACACCGAGTTCGGCAAAACCGTGCGCGAGGGCGAGCAGATTTTCCTGCACACGCCGCAACTGGCCGGCAAGTTCGTCGGCAACGACCTGAACTGCGCCAGTTGCCACCTCGACGCGGGCCGCCGGCCCGATTCGGCGCCGATGTGGGCGGCCTACGTCCTGTACCCCGCCTACCGCGCCAAGAACGGCCACGTCAACACGCTGGCCGAGCGCCTGCAAGGCTGCTTCCGCTTCAGCATGAACGGCAAGGCGCCGCCGGCGGACGACCCCACGCTGACCGCGTTGCAGACCTATATGTTCTGGCTGGCGAGCAAGGCGCCCACCGGCGTGGCGCTGGAGGGCCAGGGCTACCGCAAGCTGCCGCCGCCCGCCCGCAAGGCCGACTACCTGCGCGGCGGCGAAGTCTACGCGCAGTACTGCGCGGTCTGCCACGGGGCCGAAGGCCAGGGCCAGAAGAACGGCAAGCACTGGGTCTTCCCGGCCCTGTGGGGGCCGGATTCCTTCAACTGGGGCGCGGGCATGCACCAGATCGGCAACGCCGCCGGCTTCATCAAGGCCAACATGCCGCTCGGGCAGGCCGGCATGCTGAGCGACCAGGAAGCCTGGAACGTCGCCTACTTCATGAACGCGCATGAACGTCCGCAGGATCCGCGCTACGCGGAGTCGGTCGCCGCGACCCGCGCCAAGTACCACGACTCCGACGACTCCCTGTACGGCATCGAAGTCAACGGCCACCTGCTGGGCAGCGGCGCGCCCGCGCCGGGCGGCAGGCTGAACGCGGCCGCCTCCGGGGCCGGCGGCTGACGACGCATCGCGCGGCGCGGCGGGGTTTTCCTCCTGCCGGGCCGCGCGATTTGCTATCCTTGCAGTCTCAGCATTACGCCTCAGTCACAATCCATGCACGCCAACCCCGGAAACGTCTTCATGGTCGTCGCGCCCAGCGGCGCCGGCAAGTCCAGCCTGGTCAAGGCCTTGCTGCAGCAAGACCCCTCCATCCTGCTTTCCATTTCCAGCACCACCCGCGCGCCCCGCCCCGGCGAAGAAGACGGCCGCGAATACCGCTTCGTGTCCACCGAGGAATTCCAGCGCCTGCGCGACGGCCAGAACCTGCTGGAATGGGCGGAAGTGCATGGCAATTTCTACGGCACGCCGCGGGACCGCATCGACGAAGCCACGCGCGCCGGGCGCGACGTGCTGCTCGAAATCGACTGGCAGGGCGCGCGCCAGGTCAAGCAGCGTTTCCCGGGCGCGATCGGCGTATTCGTGCTGCCGCCGTCCATCGAAGAACTCGAAAGCCGGCTGAAGGCGCGCGGCCAGGATGAACCGCAAGTCATCGCGCGCCGGCTGATGGCCGCGGGCGGCGAAATCGCCCACGCGCCTGAATGCGAATATGTTATTATTAATCAAGAATTTAGCGTAGCCTTGTCGGAACTGACTCAAATCGTCAGCGCCGCGCGGCTGCGTTTTTCGTCTCAGGCCGCCCGCCACAGCCAGTTGTTCTCGCAACTCGGCATCCCGGCCGAACACTGAGCCGAACGCATTCTCCCTATCCTCCATCAGCACCAGGTGTCCTAATGGCTCGCATTACCGTCGAAGACTGTCTGAATCAAATCCCCAATCGTTTCAAGCTCACGCTGGCCGCAACCTACCGCGCTCGCGAGCTGGCGCAAGGCCATGCCCCGCGCCTGGACAGCAAAGACAAGCCCACGGTCACTGCCCTGCGCGAAATCGCGGGCGGCCTAACCGGCGTGGAAATGCTGCGTAAAGTTCCCACCTGATCATCTCCGGGGGGCGGCAAGCATGGCTTTTCCCGGGCTGAAGTACGCTTCCTCTGGTCTGCTTGCCGCGCTGCGCGCCGGCTCCCGCCTTGGGCGCCGTACGGGCAAGAAAGACAAGAATCCCCCCGCGCCGCCGTCCGTCGCCGCCCAGGAAGCGGCGGACGCGACCGCCTCTCCGGTCGCTTCGCTGGCGCCGCTGACCGAAATCATCGGCAGCTATCTCGACAAGAAAGATGTAGAACGCGTGCGCGAAGCCTACCGCTTCGCGGACCAGGCGCACCTGGGCCAGTTCCGCGCCAGCGGCTCGCCCTACATTTCGCATCCCATCGCCGTCACCGAGATCTGCGCGGGCTGGAAGCTCGACGTGAACGCCTTGTCGGCCGCCCTGCTCCACGACGTGATGGAAGACCAGGGCATCGCCAAGCACGAGCTGGCCGAGAAATTCGGCCCTGAAGTCGCCGAGCTGGTCGACGGCCTGTCCAAGCTGGACCGCCTGGACTTCGCCACCAAGGCCGAACAGCAGGCCGAAAGCTTCCGCAAGATGCTGCTGGCGATGGCCCGCGACGTGCGCGTCATCCTCATCAAGCTGGCCGACCGCCTGCACAACATGCGCACGCTGGACGCGGTCAACCCCGAGAAGCGCCGGCGCATCGCGCGCGAGACGCTGGACATCTACGCGCCCATCGCGCACCGCCTGGGCCTGAACCTGCTGTTCCGCGAACTGCAGGACCTGTGCTTCGCGGCGATGTACCCGAACCGCTACCAGGTGCTGTACAAGGCCGTGCTGGCCGCGCGCGGCAACCGCCGCGAAGTCATCACCAAGATCGCCGATTCGGTGCGGGCCGCGCTGCCCGCCGCCGGCATCGAGGCCGAAGTCACCGGCCGCGAAAAGACGCTGTTCGGCATCTACCGCAAGATGGTCGACCAGAAAAAGTCGTTCTCCGACGTGCTCGACATCTACGGCTTTCGCGTCATCGTGCACACGCTGCCCGAGTGCTACCTGGCGCTGGGCACGCTGCACCAGTTGTACCGGCCGGTGCCCGGCAAGTTCAAGGACTACATCGCCATTCCCAAGGTGAACGGCTACCAGTCCCTGCACACCACCCTGGTCGGGCCCTACGGCACGCCGGTGGAATTCCAGTTCCGCACGCGCGACATGCATCACGTGGCGGAAGAAGGCGTCGCTTCGCACTGGCTCTACAAGGGCGCCGACCTGACGCTCAACGACCTGCAGAAACGCACGCACCAGTGGCTGCAATCGCTGCTGGACATCCAGAGCCAGACCGGCGATTCCGGCGAATTCCTGGAACACGTCAAGGTCGACCTCTTCCCCGACGCGGTCTACGTGTTCACGCCGCGCGGCAAGATCATCTCGCTGCCCCGCGGCGCCACGCCGGTCGACTTCGCCTACGCGATCCACACCGACATCGGCAACCAGGCGGTGGCGGCCAAGGTCAACGGCGAGTTCGTGCCGCTGCGCACCGAACTCAATAGCGGCGACACGGTGGAAATCGTCACGTCTCCCGCCTCGCGGCCCAACGCGCAGTGGCTCAACTATGTGCGCACCGGCCGCGCCCGCTCCGAGATCCGCCACTATCTGCGCACGGTCAAATACGAGGAATCGGTGGCCTTCGGCGAGCGCCTGCTGGGCCAGGCGATGCAGGAACTGCACATGCCGCTGCCCGCCACCGACGACCCGGCCTGGCAGAAGCTGGCGCGCAGCACCGGCGCCAGTTCGCGCGAGGAAATCTTGGCCGACATCGGGCTGGGCAAGCGCCTGGCGGCCGTCGTGGCCCGCCGCTTCGCTCCGGAACACCAACTGGTCGCCACCACGGCCGCGGCCGTGGACGAACTGACCTCGGCGCGCAGCGCCCCCATCCTCATCCAGGGCAACGAAGGCCAGGCCGTGCAATTGGCGCCTTGCTGCGGCCCGCTGCCCGGCGACCCCATCGTCGCGGGCATGCGCATGGGGCACGGGCTGGTGGTGCATACGGCCGACTGCCCCGTCGCCCTGCGCCAGCGCCTGCGCGAACCGGAACGCTGGATCAACGTGGGCTGGGACGCCCACACGGCCAAGCACCTGGCCACCCGCCTGGACATCGTCACGCGCAACGAACGCGGCGTGCTGGGGCGGCTGGCCGCGGAAGTCACCGCGGCGGACGCCAACATCATGCACGTCACCATGCACGACGACGCGGTCTCGACCGTATCCCTGCATCTGACGATCCAGGTGGACAGCCGCAAGCACCTGGCGCAGGTCATCCGCGCCATCCGGCACGTGCCGCAGGTGCAGAAGATCGTGCGGGTGAAGGGGTAGTTTTTTGTTGTGGGGGTGTCAGACACCCGGGAAACGTTGTTGCTACTTGAAGGCCGTCTCGTAGGGGTGTCAGACACCTTGACGGGGTGGCCAGGTGTCTGACACCCCTACGAGACGCCGCTCCAAGCCGAGCATACGCCCACGGGTGTCAGACACCCATCCGACCTCAAGCCACGTGCTGCAAGAAATCCTTCAACCGCTGGCTCGGCGGATTGCTCAGCAGTTCGGCCGGCGGGCCGTCGTGGGCGATCTTGCCGGCGTCGATGAAGATCAACCGGCTTCCCACTTTGCGCGCGAATTCCATTTCGTGCGTCACGACCACCATGGTCATGCCCTCTTCCGCCAGATCGCGCATGACCTTGAGGACTTCGTGGCGCAGTTCGGGGTCCAGCGCCGAAGTGGGCTCGTCGAACAGCATCAGCTTGGGCTTGATCGCCAGCGCGCGAGCGATCGCGACGCGCTGCTGCTGGCCGCCGGAGAGTTCGGCCGGATAGTGGTTCATGCGCTCGGCCAGCCCGACCTTGGCCAACAGGCTCTCGGCCAGCTTGCGCGCTTCGGCGCGGCCCTGGCCGCGCGTGTGCACCGGCCCGAACATGACGTTTTCCAGCGCCGTCATCTGCGGAAACAGGTTGAACTGCTGGAACACCATGCCCGCTTCGCGCCGGATCTCGCGCACTTGCGCCGCCCCGCCCTTCACGCTCAGACCATCGACCAGCAGGTCGCCGTCGTTGATGGTCTCGAGCACGTTGATACAGCGCAGGAAAGTGGACTTGCCGGATCCGGACGGGCCGACCACCACCACGACCTCGCCCGCGTCGATGTTCAGCGAAATGCCGTCGAGCACCGTGGATTCGCCGAAGCGCTTGGTGACGTTGTGGAATTCAACCATGCTCATAGTATGCGCATCCTCTTTTCCACCAGGTGCAGGCCCAGCGCCATCAGGCCCGTCAGGATCAGGTAGACGATGGCCACCGCGGACCAGATCTCGACCGCGCGGAAGTTGCTCGCCATGATTTCCTGGCCCTGGCGGGTCAGTTCGGCCACGCCGATCACGATGAAGAGCGAGGAATCCTTCAGGCTGATGATGCACTGGTTGCCCAGCGGCGGAATCATGCGGCGAAACGCCACCGGCCCGATGATGTGGAAGAGGATTTTATGGAACGGCAGCCCCATGGCCTGCCCGGCTTCCTTCAGGCCCTTGTGCACCGACAGCAGCGAGCCGCGCACGATCTCGGAAATGTACGCGCCCGAATTGATGATGAGCGTGGCGATCGCGGCCCATTCCGCGTCCACCCGGATGTCGGCCAGCAAGGGCAAGGCGAAGTAGATGAACATCACCTGCACGACTATCGGGGTGCCGCGGATGACCGCGACGTAGATCTGCGCGATCGCCGACAGGATGGGATGCCCGTAGGCGCGCGTCACGCCCGACAGCGCCCCCAGCAGGAAACCGCCGAACAAGCCCCAGAAGGTGATCTTGATGGTCATCAGCGTACCCTCGAGCAGATTGGGTAGCGCGTCTCTGATTACAGCCCAGTCGAACTCCACGATGTTCCCCCCTGGTTCCGGCGTTGCGGCCGGCTACGGCCGGCGCCCGCGGAAGGCGGGCGCCCCGAAAGCGATTCGAACCCGGCGGTCAGGGCTTCTTGCCGAACCACTTCTCGTAGATGGCGTCGTACTGGCCGTTGGCCTTCAGCGTGGCGAGCGCCTTGTTCACTTGCGGAACCAGGTCGCTGCCCTTGGGGAAGGCGATGCCGTAGAAGTCGCCGCTCTTGACCGATCCGATGACCTTCACGCGGCCCTTGCCCGCCGTGTTGGCGTAGTACTGGACGTTGGGGGTGTCGTGCACGGCGGCGTCCACGCGGCCCGTGGCCAGTTCGAGATAGGCGTTGTCGATGTTCGGGAACAGCTTGAGCTTGGCTCCCGGCACCTGGGCCTTCAGGAAGTCCACGGTGGCGGTGCCGGTCTTGACGGCGACGGTCTTGCCGGCCAGGGACGCGGCATCCTTGATGTCGGTGTTCTTCTCGCCCACCAGGATGGCCAGGCCGCTTTCGTAGTAGGGGTCGGAGAAGTCGATGACCTTCTTGCGGTCGTCGCGGATCGTGATGCCGGCCAGCGCGGCGTCGATGTTCTTGGTCTGCAGGCCGGGAATGATGCCGGCGAAGTCCATCGGCTGCAGCTTGTACTTCAGGTTGAGTTCCTTGGCGATGGCCGCCCAGAGATCCACGTCGAAGCCCGTATAGGTGTTGCCCTGCTTGAATTCGAACGGAACGAAAGCGGTATCGGTGGCCACCACCAGTTCCTTGCCCTGGGCGTGGGCGCCGGAAACGGCGCCGAACATGGCCACGGACAGGCCGACCAGCGCGGCGGCGACTTTGCGTTTGATCATGAAACTCTCCTCTTGGGGACCGTCGGCACCCCGGGGTTGTTGTAGGGCATGATTCCTGGGCCGCGCCGGGATCTCCGGAGCAACTTACCGGGAATCTTAACGCATCCGTCCCCACCCGGCAGAGCTTAGAAAAATTACAATCCGCAGGACACCCGGAGAATCCCCATGGCCTACAAGTACGTACGCATCGCCGGAAACCGGCGCCAGGTCGGCCTGGCGCTGGGCAAGCTTGCCCGCCCCATCATGTCCGCGTATCTGGAGCAAAGCGGCGCCTGGGAGGCCCTGCGGCCATGGCGCGGCCACCCCTTCCTGGAGGAACTCGCGCAGCAGGCGCGGGCGGCGCTGCCCGCCGTCTGGGAAGAGCTGGAGGGGCTGGCCGAAGGACTGCGCCTGCCGGTCGAGGACGTGCTGCTCTGGCACTGCCGCGGCGACCTGCTGCACAGCACGGCCGACGGCTGCACCTCGGTGGCGCTGAAGACCGCGGACGGCGCGCGCTGGATCGCGCACAACGAAGACGGCGACCCGTATCTGCGCGGGCGCTGCCATCTGGTCGACGTGGCGCTGGACGACGCGCCCGGCTACCTCAGCTTCTACTATCCCGGCTCCCTGCCCGGGCACACCTTCGGCGCGAACCGCGCCGGCCTGGTCCAGACCATCAACAACCTGCGCACGCGGCAACGGCATCCCGGCGTGCCGCGCATGCTGCTGGCGCGCGCGGCGCTGGATTGCGCCACGCTGGACGACGCCCTCGCGCTGCTGCGCGACCTGCCCCACGCGGGCGGCTTCCACCATCTGCTGGGCGCCGCCGGCGATCCCCGGCTCTTCAGCGTCGAGACCGCGCCGGGCGCCATCTCCATCCTCGAAACCGGCACCCGCTACGGGCACGCCAACCACATGGTGCACGCCGAGACCCGCGGGCTGGCGCAGATCGTGACCGATTCGTCGCGGGCGCGGCAAAACCGCATCGAAAGAATCGTGGACGGCTGGTCGGCCGGGACCGGCAGCGCGGACCTGCTCGCCGCGCTGCACGATACCGAAGGCGAACTGCCCATCCTGCGCACCGCGCCGGACGACCCCGACGACGAGAACACCCTGGCCACCGCGGTCTTCGAGATCCGCGACGACGAGGTCACGCTGCGGGTCTACGACCGCAAGGACAAGGCCGACATCGCTCTGGACGTGATGTCCGACCCGGATGAGGCGTAGGATGGGTGGAGCGCGAGAGTTCTTAAGCAAGAACTCCGATGCTCAACGCGCGAAACCCATGCTGCCGTGGGCAGACTGTTTTTTGGCCGATGACCAACACAGTCTATTTCCTGCCGCATGGGTTTCGCGCGTTGAGCATCGGGGTTCTTACCCAGGAACTGCCGCGCTCCACCCATCCTACAGCCCGTACCCGCCGCCTCCCGGTGTTTCGATCACGAACACGTCGCCGGGCCGCAGTTGCGCGCTGTCCTGCGGGCCCAGTTCCTCGACGGTGCCGTCGGCGCGCTCGACCGAATTGCGGCCCATCGCGCCGGGCTGCCCGCCCGCCAGGCCGAACGGCGCATAGCGGCGGTTGTTCGACAGGATGGCGGCGGTCATGTCCTCCAGGAAGCGGATGCGGCGCACGCCGCCCTCGCCGCCGGGATAGCGCCCCGCCCCGCCCGAGCCCTTGCGGATCTCGTAGGATTCCAGGCGCACCGGGAAGCGGAACTCCAGCACTTCCGGATCCGTCAGGCGCGAGTTGGTCATGTGCGCCTGCACCACCGACGTGCCGGCGAAGCCCTCGTCGCGCGGACCCGCGGCGTCGATGCGGACCGGGCCGGCGCCCGTGCCGCCCGAGATGGTCTCGTAGTACTGGTGGCGCGCGTTGCCGAACGTGAAGTTGTTCATCGTGCCCTGGCTGGCGGCCAGCACGCCTAGCGCGCCGTACAGCGCGTTGACGATGCACATCGACGTTTCCACGTTGCCCGCCACCACCGAAGCCGGCGGGTTCGGGCGCAGCATCGAGCCTTCCGGCAGGATGATGGACAGCGGCACGAGGCAGCCGTCGTTCAGCGGGATGTCGTCGTTGACCAGGGTGCGGAACACGTACAGCACCGCCGCCACGGCGATCGCGCCGGGCGCGTTGAAGTTGTTGTCCAACTGCGGCGACGTGCCGGTGAAGTCCACCACGGCGCTGCGCGCCGCGGTGTCCACCCGCACCGCCACGCGGATCACCGCGCCGTTGTCCAGCGGGTATTCGTAGCTGCCGTCCTTCAGCACCGAGATCACGCGGCGCACGGCCTCCTCGGCGTTGTCCTGCACGTGCCCCATGTAGGCGCGCACCACGTCCAGGCCGAAGTGGTCGCACATGCGCAGCAGTTCCTGCACGCCCTTCTCGTTGGCGGCGATCTGCGCGTGCATGTCGGCGATGTTCTGGTCCGGGTTGCGCGCGGGCCAGCGGCCCGAGCCCAGGATGTCGCGCGCGGCCTGTTCGCGAAACTCGCCGTTCTTCACGAGCTGGAAGTTGGTGAAGAGCACGCCTTCGTCTTCCACCGTCTTCGAATCGGGCGGCATGGAACCGGGCGTGGTGCCGCCGATGTCGGCATGGTGGCCGCGCGACCCCACGTAGAACAGGATCTCGCGCCCGCCGCGGTCGAACACCGGCGTAATGACCGTCACGTCGGGCAGGTGCGTGCCGCCGTGGTACGGGTCGTTCACCACGTAGGCGTCGCCCGGCATCATGCGGCCGGCATTGGCGTTCATGACCGTGCGCACCGACTCGCCCATGGAGCCCAGGTGCACCGGCATGTGCGGCGCGTTGGCGATCAGGCGGGCCTGGGCGTCGAAGATCGCGCAGGAGAAGTCCAGGCGCTCCTTGATGTTCACCGAATAGGCCGTGTTCTGCAGGCGGTAGCCCATCTGCTCGGCGATCGACATGAAGAGGTTGTTGAATACCTCCAGCATGACCGGATCGGCCTGGGTGCCGACGGCGCGGCGTTCCGGACGGGCCTCGACGCGGCGGATCACGAAATGGTCCTGCCGCGTCAGCTCGGCCTGCCAGCCGGCCTCGACCACCGTCGTCTGGTTGGGCTCCGAGATGATGGCGGGCCCCGCCACCACGTCGCCGCCCGCCATGTCCTCGCGCACGTACAGCGGCGTGTCGCGCCAGGCGCCGCCGCTGTACATCTGGACCTTGCGGCGGGCGGCAAGCGCGCCCTCGCGCACGCGGGACGCGGCGGCTTCGGCGACGCGTTCGCCGCCGCCGGTGGCCTCGACCGAAATGGTCTCCACCACCAGCTCGCGGTTCGGCATCAGGAAGGAATAGCGCTGGCGGTAGGCCGCCTCGAAATCCTTGCGCGCCTGCTCCAGGTCCGAATAGGCCACTTCCAGCGCCGTGTCGGTGCCGCGGTACTTCAGGTGCAGGCGGCGCTGGACGCCGATATCGCTTTCGGCCACGTGCTGGCGGCGCAATTCGCCGACCGCCTGGCCCGCCAGTTCGTCCAGTTCGCCCTCGAGCGCCCGCATCAGATCCGCGTCGAGGATCTTCTCGACCGTCTTCTGCCGCATGTCGGTCTGGTCGGCCAGGCCCATGCCGTAGGCCGACAGCACGCCGCCCAGCGGATGCGCGAAAACCGTGGTCATGCCCAGCGCATCGGCGACCAGGCAGGCGTGCTGGCCGCCCGCGCCGCCGAACACGGTCAGCGCGTACTCGGTCACGTCATGGCCGCGCTGCACCGAGATGCGCTTGATGGCTTCGGCCATGTTGCCCACGGCGATTTCGAGAAAGCCCTCGGCCAGTTGCTCGGGCGTCATGTCGCGGCCGGTGGAGGCGCGCACTTCGTCGGCCATGGCCTGGAAGCGCTGGACGACCGCGTCGCGGTCCAGCGGTTCGTTGGCGTCCGGGCCGAAGACCTTGGGAAAGAAGTCGGGCTGGATCTTTCCCAGCAGCACGTTGCAGTCCGTCACGGCCAGCGGGCCGCCGCGGCGGTAGCACGCCGGACCGGGGTTCGCGCCCGCGGAATCGGGCCCCACGCGCAGGCGCGCGCCGTCGAAATGCAGGATCGAGCCGCCGCCTGCGGCCACGGTATGGATGCTCATCATCGGCGCGCGCATGCGCACGCCGGCCACCTGGGTTTCGAATTCGCGCTCGAACTCGCCGGCATAGTGCGACACGTCGGTGGAGGTGCCGCCCATGTCGAAGCCGATGACCTTCGGAAAACCCGCGGCCTCGCTGGTGCGCACCATGCCGACGATGCCGCCGGCTGGCCCGGACAGGATCGCGTCCTTGCCGCGGAAGCGGTGCGCGTCCGTCAGGCCGCCGCTCGATTGCATGAACATCAGCCGCACGCCCGGCAGTTCGCCGGCCACCTGGTCCACATAGCGCTTCAGGATGGGCGACAGGTAGGCGTCCACCACCGTGGTATCGCCGCGCGAGACGAACTTGATCAGCGGGCTGACCTCGTGCGAGGCCGACACCTGCGGAAAGCCGATATCGCGGGCGATGCGGGCGGCGCGCGCCTCGTGTTCGGGCGTGTGCCAGGCATGCATGAAGACGATCGCGACGGCGCGGATGCCCGCGTCGTAGGCGGCCTGCATGCCGGCGCGCAGGCCGGCCTCGTCCAGTTCGCGGATCACCTCGCCGTCGGCCGCCACGCGCTCGTCGGCCTCGAACACCGACTCGTACAGCATTTCGGGCAGCATGACATTGCGGTCGAACAGGCGCGGCCGGTTCTGGTACGCGATGCGCAGGCCGTCCCGGAAGCCCCGCGTGGTCACCAGCAAGGTGCGCTCGCCCTTGCGTTCGAGCAGCGCGTTGGTGGCCACCGTGGTGCCCATTTTCACGCATTCGACCTGATCGGCCGGCACCGGCTGCCCGGGCGCGATGCCCAGCAGCTTGCGGATGCCGGCGACCGCCGCGTCGCGGTACTGCTCGGGGTTTTCCGACAGCATCTTCGCGGTGGTGGTGGTGCCGTCGGGCTGGCGCGCCACGATGTCGGTAAAGGTGCCCCCACGATCAATCCAGAATTGCCACTTCATAGGTGTCCTCGAGTACAAGAGGCCGCCGCGGCGCGCAGGGCCGCGGGCGGGTTGCTGATGACGGGGCATGCCCCGGATGTTGATGAATGCAGCTCAGAGAGAGGTGGCCGCCCGCGCCGCCTGGTCGTACAGGCCCGACAGCGCGCGCAGCGTATGCGCCAATTGGCGGCTGAATTCCAGCCCGCCCCCGCCCGGCGCGTCCAGGCCGGAGGTCAGGCATTGCTCGCGGATTTCGGCATAGCGCTTGAGGACGGCCGCGCCCTCGTCCGTCACGCTGTAGAACACTTCCTTGCTGCTGCGTTCGCCCTTGACCACGCCGATGCGCTCCAGTTTCTTGAGCGCATAGTTGACGATGTGGGTGTCTTCGACGTTCAGCGTGAAGCAGATGTCCGCCAGCTTCTTGGGACGCTGGCGGTGGTAGACGTGATGGAACACCATCACGTCGGTGGGCGTCAGGTCGGGCAGGCCCGCCGCCGCCATGCAGCGCACGGTCCAGCGGTCGAAGGCGTGGCTGGCGATCATCAGCCCGAACTCCACCTCGGACAGGTCGGGCGCGCTGCCGCCGGCGAGGTGGGCCGAGGATGCGATCAAAGCGGAGGTCATAGGAGGCGCAAACCGAGTTTATCTGCGTGAAATACTAATAATTTATCTATATTTCATCAATAAAAAATTAGCACGAGGCAGCAGAATTCCCCTCTTTCGAGGGAATACCCCTAGGACCAGGAAGGCGGTCTTACGGCGCGGACCAGCCCATGGGCAGGTTGGCGCGGATGAGCGACCCCGCGATCGAGATGCGCGCGGCGATCTCGGGCATGGGGTCGCCCGGGCCGAACCAGCGCGCGTCGGCGATCTCGTCCTCCTGGACGCGGATGTCGCCGGACACGTAGTCCGCCGTGAACGCCACCATCAGCGAATGGGGGAACGGCCAGGACTGGCTGCCGAAATACTGGAGATTGCCGACCTTCAGGCCGACCTCTTCGTAGACTTCGCGGTGAATAGTTTGCTCGATGCTTTCGCCCGGTTCGACGAAGCCGGCCAGCGCCGTGTAGCGCGCCGTGGCCGTGGTGGTGTGCCGCGCCAGCAGGATGCTGTCGCCCTTGCGGATCAGCACCATCATGGCCGGCGAAATGCGCGGATACGCCGAGAAGCCACAGGACGGGCAGCGCAGGCAGAATTCCGTGGGCACGCGCTGCGCCGGCGTTCCGCAGACGCCGCAGAACCGGTGCGTGCGCGCCCATTCCGCGATCTGGTAGGCGCGGCCGGCCAGCGCCATGCGTTCGTCGTCCAGCACGCCGAACAGCGAGCGCAGTTTCCGGAACGCATAGCCCTGGGGCGCGTCGACGCCGGGCTCGACGTGCACGGTGCGGTGGGGAGATTCGGGCAGCGCCCATATCGGCTGCAGGATCTCGGCCCGCAGGCCGATCCGTTCGCATAGCGCCATGTCCGGCAGGACGCTGGACGCCTCTTCGATCAACAACTCGTCACGACGGAAAACGAAATTCACGCAAGCCTCGGCACATGCACTCGATAGCGCAATCTTAGAAGAAAAACGGCCGCTCCGGCAGGCGCGAACCGGCCTTGCGCAAAGATTGAACCCTCAAGCATCGTCCGCGTCCTCACCCCTAGGAATAACCCGTAAAAACGCGATTTCCCGCGCCCCGCTGCCGCGCGGCAACTTAGAATGGCACGGCTTTTCAGCTACGCGTCATCGACGCGGCGCGCTCTTTCGCAATGCCTAACGGGCACAACCCGGCGTTACCATTCGCAAAGAAGGACCATCCCATGCACAAGAAAATCTCCCTGTTGGCTGGCAGCATCGTCCTGGCGTTCAGCGCGGGCGCCCAGGCCCAGACCAAGTGGGACCTGCCCACCGCCTACCCGGCCAGCAACTTCCACGTCGAGAACCTGACTTCCTTCGTCAAGGACGTGGACACCCTGTCCGAAGGCAAGCTGAAGATCACGCTGCACAACAACGCGTCGCTGTACAAGGCGCCCGAGATCAAGCGCGCGGTGCAAGGCAACCAGGCCCAGATCGGCGAAATCCTGCTGACCAACTTCGCCAACGAAGACCCGATCTACGAACTGGACGGGCTGCCCTTCCTGGCCACCGGCTATGACGCTTCGTTCAAGCTGTATCAGGCGCAGAAGCCGTTCCTGGAAAAGAAGCTGAACGCGCACGGCATGACCCTGCTGTATGCCGTGGCCTGGCCGCCCCAGGGAATTTTCGCCAACAAGGACATCAAGCAGATCTCGGACATGAAGGGCCTGAAGTGGCGCGCCTACAGCCCGGTGACGGCGAAGATCGCCGAACTGGTCGGCGCGCAGCCGGTCACGGTGCAGCAGGCCGAACTGGCGCAGGCCATGGCCACGGGCGTGATCGACTCCTATATGTCCTCGGCGTCCACGGGCTACGACACCAAGACCTACGAGTACATCAAGAAGTTCTACGACACGCAGGCCTGGCTGCCCAAGAACGCCATCATCGTGAACAAGAAGGCGTTCGACGCATTGGACCCCGCCTCGCAGGCCGCCCTGAAGAAGGCCGGCGCGCAGGCCGAGGAACGCGGCTGGAAGCTGTCGCAGGAAAAGAACAAGTGGTACCAGGAAGAACTGGCCAAGAACGGCATGGAAACGGTCAAGCCCACCGTCGAACTGCAGGAAGGCCTGTCGGTGATCGGCAAGCGCATGCTGGACGACTGGCTCAAGAAGGCCGGCGCGGACGGCCAGGCGATGATCGACACCTACAAGAAGCAGTGATCTCCCCATGCGCCGCTTCCTAGATGGTCTTTATGGCGCGGCCGGCCTGCTGGCCGGCCTGTGCACGATCGGCGTGCTGGTGTCGGTGCTGGCCGCGATCATCGCGCGCCAGCTTGGCTTGAACATCCCCGGCACGGATGCCTATGCCGGGTACTTCATGGCCGCCGCCGGCTTTCTGGCCCTGTCCAGCACCTTCAAGCACGGCGAGCACATCCGCGTGACGCTGCTGCTCAATTCGCTGCGGCCCGCCGCGGGCCGCAGGCTGGACATCTTCGCCCTGTCGGTCGGCTGCCTGCTGGCCGCCGCCTTCGCGTTCTTCAGCATCAAGCTGACCTACGACTCCTGGCAGTTCAACGACATCTCCACGTCCAACGACGCCACGCCGCTGTGGATTCCGCAGATCGGCATGGCCGTCGGCACGGTGCTGTTCCTGGTCGCCCTGATCGACGAACTGATCCGACGCTCACGCGGCCTGGCCGCCGCCACTTCGCAGCAAACCCATGAATGAACTTCTCGTCATTACCCTATTGGTCGTCTCGATCTTCGTCCTGCTGGGCTGCGGGGTCTGGGTCGGCCTGACCCTGGCGGGAACGGCGTGGATCGGCATGGAGATTTTCTCCAGCCGCCCCGCGGGCGACGCCATGGCCGTCACCATCTGGGGCGCGTCCTCGAGCTGGACGCTGACCGCCCTGCCGCTGTTCCTGTGGATGGGCGAAATCCTGTTCCGCACGCGCCTGTCCGAGGACCTGTTCAAGGGGCTCGCCCCCTGGCTCAACCGCCTGCCCGGCCGCCTGCTGCACACCAACGTCATCGGCTGCGCGATCTTCGCGGCGGTCTCGGGCTCTTCCGCGGCGACCTGCGCCACGGTGGGCAAGATGACCATCCCCGAACTGACGCGCCGCGGCTATCCCGAAGAGAAGATCCTCGGCACGCTGTCGGGCGCCGGCACGCTGGGCCTGCTGATCCCGCCCTCGATCATCATGATCGTGTACGGGGTGGCGGCGGACGTCTCCATCGCCAAGCTGTTCATCGCCGGCATCGTGCCCGGGATCGTGCTGGCCCTGCTGTTCATGGGCTACATCGCCTGGTGGGCGATCCGCAATCCGGGCCAGGTGCCGCCGGCGGACCCCGGCCTGACCTTGATGCAGAAGCTGTCGCGCTCTCGGCACCTGATCCCGGTGATGCTGCTGATCGGCGCGGTGCTGGGCTCCATCTATACCGGCATCGCCACCGCGACGGAAGCCGCGGCGGTCGGCGTGGTGGGCGCGCTGATCCTCTCGGCGCTGCAAGGCTCGCTCAACCGTTCCACCTTCATGCAATCGCTGCTGGGCGCCACCCGGCTGTACTGCATGATCGCGCTGATCCTGGCGGGCGCGCAGTTCCTGACGCTGGCGATGGGCTACATCGGCCTGCCGCGCGCGCTGGCGGAATGGATCGGCGGCATGGGACTGTCCCAGTTCTGGCTGATCATGGCGCTGATGGTGTTCTTCATCATCCTGGGCTGCTTCCTGGACGGCATCTCCATCGTGGTGCTGACCATGGGCGTGCTGCTGCCGACGGTGCAGGCCGCGGGCATCGACCTCATCTGGTTCGGCATTTTCATCGTGTTCGTCGTGGAAATGGCGCAGATCACGCCGCCGGTCGGCTTCAACCTGTTCGTGCTGTCCGGCATGAGCGGCAGGGAACTGCCCTACATCGCGCGCGCCTCGCTGCCGATGTTCTTCCTGATGATCCTGGCCGTGCTGCTGCTCTATGCCGTGCCCGGCATCGCGACGTGGCTGCCGCTGCACATGACGCTGTAGCCCCGCCGCGGCGCCGCTGCACGAGAAAACCCCGTTTCCACAACGGGGTTTTTTCATTTTTCTCCGGGGCCCGCGCCTGTTTCCGCGTTCTGTAAACCCGGGAAAACGCCGAACGGATCGCGCCCTGATCCCCCTCCAACTTTTCTAGAATCCCCAAGCGCCCATACGCCGCACCGGCATGGCGCATTTTGTGCAACCGAGGCTGCCGCCCGGACCCGCGCTCACCCGAAGCGTCGGAGCGGCGGCCCGCCGCCTGGCAACCCGCCAGGCGCAACAGGCCGGGCCAAAAGCCCGGCACAGCCAAGAACAGCTACACCTGGAGGAGCCCCGCATGAAACGCATTACCCTATCCCTCGCCCTCGCCGGCCTTGGCCTGGCCGCCGGCACGGCCTCCGCCGAAACCAGCATCACCCTGTACGGCATCGCGGACGTCAGCATCCGCTACCTGAACACCAGTTCGGGCGCGGTGGGCGAGAACGGCAGCCGCGTGTCGATGGAGAACGGCGCCATTTCCAACAGCCGCTGGGGCCTGCGCGGCTCGGAAGACCTGGGCGGCGGCAACCGCGCCTTCTTCCGCCTGGAAAACGGCATCAACCTGCAGAACGGCATGGGTTCGGGCACCGACAAGGCGTTCAGCCGCCTGGCCTACGTGGGCCTGGACGGCGGCCAGGTCGGCACCTTGACACTGGGCCTGCAGAACACGCCGATGTTCGACCTGCTGGCCGACTATTTCGACCCGCTGACCGTGGGCAACTACGATCAGAACGCCTGGCTGCCCGCCGCCATGTCGCGGGTTCGCACGAACAACATGACCAAGTACGCCAACACGTTCGGCGACCTCTCCGTCGTGCTGTCGTGGGCCAACGGCGAAGACTGGGACGACCACAAGGCCGGCCAGCAATACGGCGCCAGCCTGCGCTACGCCATCGGCCAACTGGGCCTGGGCGCGGCCTACCAGCAGACCTACGACGGCACGGACTCCGACCTGCGCCAGCGCGTGTGGAACCTGAACGCGTCCTATCAGTTCGACGGCGCCAAGGTGTTCGCCGGCTACTACAACGGCCGCGACGAAACCGGCTGGGTCAACGGCGTCATGGGCGGCGCCACCACCGCCAACCTGGACCGCAAGGACAACGGCTATTTCGCCGGCGTCACCTGGCAGGCCACGCCGCGCTGGGCCATCACCGGCGCCGCCTACTACGACCAGAGCAAGAACGTCGAGGAAGACGGCGACAAGGGCAAGCGCTACGCGCTGGTCGCCGTGGCCGAATACTCGCTGTCCAAGCGCTCGCAGCTATACGGCACCGTCGACTGGAACAAGGTCAGCGACGCAGCCAGCGGGGAAATCGCCGGGAAGAGCAGCCAGGTTGGGGCGGGGGTGGGGTTTAGGCATATTTTCTAAACCCCGCGTGTCTGACACCCCGAGGAGACGGTCGGCGGGCTGAAGCCAGTGCTCATGGGGTGTCAGACACCGGCCGTATCTGACCCCCCCCCACGTGTCTGACACCCGTACGAGACGCCCGTGAAGCTGAAGTGGGCGGTCCCGGGTGTCTGACACCGGCTGACTTTGGGAGGCCGTCCAGATTCAGCCGGTGTCAGACACCCCGCGGACACTGGCTTCAGCCTGCCGACCGTCTCCTCGGGGTGTCAGACACTCAGAGGGTTTACATTCCCAAATAAGCCTTCCGCACCTCATCCGATGCCGCCAACTCCGCGGCCTCGCCCGACAACGCCACTCTGCCGCTTTGCATGACATAGGCCCGCGCCGCGACTTCGAGCGCTTGCGCCATGTTCTGCTCCACCAGCAGCACCGACAGTCCGTCGTCGCGGTTCAGCGCCGCCAGCGCATCGAATACCTGCTCCACCAGCAACGGCGACAAACCCAGGCTGGGCTCGTCGATCAGGAGGAGCCGCGGGCCGCTCATCAGGGCGCGGCCGATGGCCAGCATCTGGCGTTCGCCCCCGGACATGGTGCCGGCCAGTTGTTCGCGCCGCTCCTTCAGGCGCGGGAACAGCGTATAGACCCGCTCCAGCCGATCGCGGTAGACGCGCTCGTCGCGCACCGTATAGGCGCCCAGGCGCAGGTTCTGTTCCACCGGCTGGCGCGCGAACACGCGCGCGCCCTCGGGGATCATGGAAATGCCCTGCGTCACCAGCTTGTCCGGCGGCGTGCCGGTGATGTCCCGCCCTTCGAAGACCACGCGGCCTTCCTTGGGCTTGACCGCGCCCACGATGGCCAGCAAGGTGCTGGACTTGCCCGCGCCGTTGGCGCCCAGCAAGGCGGCGATTTCGCCCGGCCGGACTTCCAGCGACACGCCGCGCACCGCCTGCACGCCGCCGTAGGCCACGTTCAGGTTCTCGACTTTCAGCATCGCATCAGGCACGGTGCTTTCTCCCCAGATAGGCTTCGATGACGGCGGGATTGCGCACGATCTCCTGCGGTTCGCCCTCGGCGATCATCTGCCCGAAGTTCAGCACCAGCACCCGCTGCGCCAGGCGCATGACCACCTCCAGCACGTGCTCCACGATGATGAGCGTGACGCCCGCGGCATGGATGCCGCGCAGGATCTCGGTCAGGGCGATGGCCTCGGCCGGGTTCAGGCCGCCGGCCACTTCGTCCAGCAGCAGCATGCGGGGTTCCGTCGCCAGCGCGCGGGCGAGTTCGACCCGCTTCTGTCCGGCCACGTTGAGCTCGGCCGCGCGCACGTCCGCGCGGTCCGCCAGCCCCACCAGTTCCAGCACCCGGGCGGATTCCCGGCGCGCGTCGGGCAGCCGCGGATGGCGCAGCAGCGCGCCGACCATGGCGTTCTCCAGCACCGTCATCTGCCCGAAACTGCGGGGTATCTGATAGGTGCGGACCAGGCCCATGGCCGCCACCTGTTCCGGCCGCCTGCCGATCATCGACTGGCCGCCGAAGCTCACCGTGCCCGAGGTGGGTTCGTGGTGCCCCACCAGGCCGTTGAACAAGGTGCTCTTGCCCGCGCCGTTGGGGCCGATGATGGCGACGATCTCGCCGGCGTCCACCGACAGCGAAATGTCCTTGTTCGCCACCAGCCCGCCGAAGCGCTTGGTCAGGTTCTTAACGTCCAGCAGAGCCACGGCGCCTCCTCAATGTCACCAGTCCGCCCGGCAGGAACAGCGTGACCAGCAGAATGGCCAGGCCGAAGACCAGCAGGTCCAGCCCCATGCCCGAACTGCCCCACAGCACCCGCGTGCCCTCGGACAGCGGCAACAGCACCGCCGCGCCCAGCCAGGGACCCACCAGCGTGCCCACGCCGCCCAGGATGGTCACCAGCACGACCTGCACGGACATCGTCAGGTTGAACATGGACTCCGGGTCGATGAAACCCACATACATGGCGAAGAATCCGCCCCACACGCCGGTCATGCCCGCGGAAATCACGAAGGCGAGCATCTTGTAGCGGTCGGCCGGCACGCCCAGGCTGCGCGAGGCGGCCTCGTCGCCGTTGATCGCGCGCCAGTAGAACCCGGTCTTGGAGTGCACCAGGAAGAACGTGGCGCAGAAGGTCAGGAACGCCAGGGCCACCGCGATCCAGTAGTACGGCACCTTGCTGCGGAACAGCAGCATCCAGGCGGCGTCCCCGATGGGCGCCTCCAGCCCCACCGCGCCGCCCGCCCATTCCCAGTTGATCAGGAGCAGCAGGCCGATCTGCAACAGCGCGATCGTGGCCATCGCGAAGTAGTGGCCGGACAGCCGCAGCGTGGGCCCGCCCACCAGCCAGGCCAGCCCCGCGCTGATCAGCCCGCCCAGCGGGATGCCCAGCAGCGGCGTGAGCTTCAGGTGGTGCAGCAGCAGCAGGGTGGTGTAGCCCCCTACTCCCACGAACACGCTGTGGCCGAAGGAGATCCGCCCCAGGAATCCGCCGACGAGGTTCCAGCACGCGCCCAGCGCGCCGAACATGATCGCCAGCAGCAGCACCTGCAAGGTGAACGAATCCGTCACCGCCAGCGGGACCAGGGCCATCACGATGGCGGCCGCGGCGGCGGCCGCGACGGGCCATTTGGGCACGCCCGAGGACGTGGTATCGATTTTCGGTCTCGTGTTCATATCACCACCGCCCGAACAGGCCGCGCGGCCGATACCAGAGGACCAGGATGAACAGGATGTACACGCTTACCGTCTTCATCGCGGGCGCGACGAAGTAGCCGGTCATGGCCTCGATGATGCCGATCAGGATCCCCGCGATGAAGGCGCCCGGCAGCGAACCGAAGCCGCCCATGCACACCGCCACGAACGCCAGCAGGCCGAACACCGTGCCCACCGACGGGAAGACGTAGAAGAAGGTGGTCAGCAAGGCGCCGGCCAGGCCGACCGCGGCGCTGCCCAGCATCCAGACCTGCGCGTTGACGCGGTCGGGGGAAATGCCCACCAGCGCCGCCACCTGCCGGTCCTCGGCCACCGCCTGCAGGGCATGGCCCCAGCGGGTGCGGTACACCAGCACGAACAGCGCCGCCACGACCACCAGCGCGATCAGGCCGGTGACCACCTGGGGCCGTCCCAGCGAAATGCCCGCCATCGTGACGCTGCCGGACACCAGCGTGTCGGGCAGGCTGCGGTAATCGGGGCTGAAGGCGATGAAGGCGATCTGGCGCAGCACCAGCCCCAGCCCGAAGGTGGCCAGGATGACCGCCATCGCGGGCCCCTTCTGCAGGCGCCGGATGATCAGCGCGTAGGTCAGGAATCCGACGAAGGCGAGCGCGACGGCCACCAGCGGCGCCGACAGCGTGGGATCGATATGACCCAGGGTATAGAGCCAATAGGCGGCATACATGCCCAGCATCAGGAATTCGCCGTGGGCGAAATTGATGACGTCGGTAATGCCCCAGATCAGCGCCAGCCCCACCGCCACCGCGGCATAGATCAGGCCGTTGAACAGGCCTGCCGAGAGAGCTTCGAACATGAAGTGCTCCTGTGGCGGGCCCCGCGGCCCGCCACGTCAGACTGAGGGTTACTTCCAGGCGAACGGCAGCGTGGGCAGGCTCTTGTCCGTGCGGTATTTTTCCGGCCACACCGTCTGGTAGGACGCTCCCTTCAGTTCCAGGATCAGGCCCGAGCCCTTGGTGTTCTGCCCCTTGGCGTCGAACTGCACGCCGGCCCAGGGCATGGCCACCTGCGCTTCGCCCAGGTCGGTCGCGGCGAGCGCCTTGCGGATGGCTTCGGGATCGGTGGAGCCGGCCCGGTTGATCGCGTCCGCCAGCACCAGCACCCCCTGCATCGAGCGCGCGTTGTTGCCGTTCAGGTCCTTGCCCGTCTTGGCCTTGTACATGTCGTTGATCTTCTTCAGGCCCGCCTTGGCGGCGGCGACGTCGTTGCCCCACACGTCGCGAGTGAGCACGCCCTGCACTTGCGGCCCCACCTCCTGCACGAAGCGCGAGTCGATGAACCCGGCGTCGTTGGCCAGCAGCACCGGCGGCGCGTACTTGCTTTCGCGCATGGTGCGCACGAACAGCATGGCGTCCGAGGTGTAGCTGGCGAAGATGGCCACGTCGGGCTTGGCGGCGGCCAGCTTCTGCACTTCCGCCGTCACCGACGCCGAACCCGCGCTGTAGGCGATGTTCGCGACCAGTTCGCGCTTGTACTGCTTGGCGAACTTCTCGACGGCCTTGTACGTGTTCACGCCGAAGTCGGTGTTCTCGTACACCACGGCGATCTTGGCCGTCGGCACGGCTTTCACGCCGTCCAGGAACTGCATCATGTTCTCGACGAAGGTGTCGTCGTTGGGCGAGGTGCGGAAGAACCACTTGTAGCCGCGCTCGGTGAGGTCCGGGCTGCTGGATTCGCCGTTCACGTAGGGGATGCCGCGCTGCTCGGCGATGCGGCTGGCCGTCTTGGTCACGGCCGACTGGTAGGCGCCGGTCAGCGCCACCACCTTCTCCTGGTCGATCAGGCGCTGGGCGTCGGCCAGGCCCACTTCGGGCTTGCCCTGGGAATCGCCGAACACCACTTCGATCTTGGCGCCGCCCAGCGCGGGCAGCCCGCCGCCGGCGGCCAGCGGTATCCCTTCAAGCTCGGGATGCGGATTGTTGACGATGTCCACGGCCAGCTCGACGGCCGCCTTGATTTCCGAACCGGTCGACGCCAGCGCGCCTGACAGTGGATAGATCGCGCCGATACGTACGGCCTTCTGCGCCTGGGCAGGCATGGCCGCCATCAGCGCCAGACTCGCGGCGACACCCGCAATGAGCTTCATCTTCATTACTAGACTCCTGGATTGGTCCGGCTAGGTGAGAAAACAATGCAAATCCACGGGCCGCGGCGCGCCAGACCGGCGCGCGCGGACCCGCAATGGCCCGGCGGCCTCCGATCGGGAGTTGCCAGGCCCTGAACTGTTGTCGCCATTTCCCCTTGTCCTTTGATGGATCGTTTTGGTGGCACAACCGGTACTGCTGAAACGGGTCTTCCAATCGCTGCCCGCGAGCGGGCGGCGGCGCGGTCAGAACACCGCCATCCTGCTGTTGACGAGATCCGTGACCAGCATGTGGCCCGGGGCGTGGGTAATGCAGAACTCCGGGCGCACCGCCGCGACCACGGACTGGGGCGTCACGCCGCAAGCCCAGAACACCGGCATTTCGCCCGCCCGTATCTCAACGGGATCACCATAGTCCGGGCGGCCGATGTCGGCAATCCCGATCAACGCGGGGTCTCCGATATGCACGGGCGCGCCGTGGACCGAAGGAAAGCGCGAGGTGACCTGGATGGCGCGGATCGCGTCGGCGGCCTTCAAGGGACGCATCGAGACGACCAGCGGCCCGCTGAAGGCGCCCGCGGCATGCGTCGGGACGTTGGTGCGGTACATCGGCACGTTGCAGCCCTGCTCGATGTGGCGCACGGGCAAGCCGTTGTCCAGCATCGCTTCCTCGAACGAGAACGAGCAGCCGATCAGGAAGGACACCAGGTCGTCGCGCCAGACGTCGCGCACGTCGGTGGGCTCGGCCACCAGCTCGCCGTTCTTCCAGACGCGGTAGCGCGGGATGTCGGTGCGGATGTCGATGTCGCGGCCCAGTTCCGGCAGCGCGGGATCGCCCGGCTCGGACATGGCCAGCAGCGGACAGGGCTTGGGATTGCGCTGGCAGAAATGCAGGAAATCCGCCGCCAGCGCGCGCGGCAGGATGGCCAGGTTGGCCTGGACGTGGCCGGGCGCCAGGTTCGCGGTGGGGCCGGTCAACTTGCCGCTGCGGGCATCCAGCCGCGCCTGCCGGGCCAATTCCACGCTGGCGCTCGCCGCTGGATTCGAAACCATGCCTATCCCCTCGATGACGATGTCGGTATAGAGACATTGCACAGGAACCGCGGCCCGCCGTCCAATCACAAGTTGCGATAAACCCCGATCAAAATTCCTTATCAGGGTTATGCCGGATGGCGCAACGCCTCTTCCCGGGCGATCTGCTGCGCCGCCTCGGCCACGGCGCGCGGAATCTGGCTGTCGGGCCCCTGCATCCAGCAGGCCGTGTAATGCAGCGGCGGCAGGACCGGCGCCTTGACGTCCAGGATGCGCAGTTGGCCCTGGGCCAGTTCCTTGTGCAGGATGACGGGCGCGATGACGGCCGTGCCGATGCCGTCCTGCGCCATCCGCACGATCACGCTCAGCGCCGAGCTGCCATACATGCGCGGGGCCTCCACGCCGGCCTGTTGCAGCAACTGGCGCACGGCGCGGTGCGGGTCGGTGGTGGAGGAATACGTGATGACGGGCCATTCGGCCAGCCGCTTCAGCGCAACGGGCTGGCGCCCCACCTTGAGCTTGGGGCTGGCCACCCATTGCAGGGGATAGTTGCACAGGTAGAGGTTTTCGACCCGCGGCTCCTCCATCGGCCCCAGCAGGAACGCCAGGTCGATCTGGCGCGACGCCAGTTGCGTCTTCAGCATCGTGGTGGTGTCCACCTGGATTTCGACCATCAGCGCCGGATAGGCGTCGTGCAGGTACTCCATCAGGGTGGGCAGCCAGGTGTGGACGATGGTCTCGGACACGCCCAGCCTGAGCGTGCCGCTCATGACGCTCTTGGCCCGCGCGGCCTCCTGCATGTCGCGCCGCATCTGCAGCATGCGTTCGGCATGCGACAGCAGTTCGCGGCCCTTGCCGGTCAGCTTGATGCCGCGGGTGTCGCGGTCGAACAGCCGCACGCCCAGGTCCGACTCCAGCGAGGCGATGCGCTGGGAAATCGCGGGCTGGGTGGCATTGAGTTTCTCGGCGGCGGCGCGGAAGCCCCCGAGCGTGGCCACCCAGAAGAACGTCTCGATATTGCGCAGATCGATCATGGCACCGGCGTTCGGCTATGAAGCCGCCATCTTAGCGCCTGCCCGCCGTCACAGGCCCGCGAACAGTTCCTCGACCGACAGGCCGATGGCCAGGATGCGGCGGTCCGCGCCGTTGCTGCCGGCGATCATCAGGCCGACCGGCGCGGTGCCGGCCGCCTGGCAAGGCAGCGACAGCGCGCAGCCATCCAGGAAATTGATCAGCGTGGGATTGCGCAGGATGAGGCCGTTGGCGGCGTAGTACGCGTCGTCCGAGGCCTGCAGGTCGGCCACCGCGGGCGCCACGATCGGCGTGGTCGGCATGATCAGCGCGTCGTAGCCGGCGATGCGGCGGTCCACCGCCGCGACCCAGGCCTCGCGGGCGTCCAGCAAGTCCAGGTAGTCGGCCGCGCTCATGTCCTTGCCGCGGATGATGCGCGACACGACCCGGGGATCGTAGCGCTTGCCGGCGCGCGCGATCAGGTCCCGGTGCCAGGCCCAGGCCTCGGCGGCGGTGAAGCCGCCCTTGGAATTGATGGCCGCCAGTTCGGCGAACTCCGGGACCGCGATCTCGTCGACCAGGGCGCCCGCGCTCTTCAGCCGGGCCACCGCGGCCGCGAAGCTCTCGGCCACGTGCTTGTCGATGGCGTCCAGCGCCAGCGTGGTCGGGACGGCCAGGCGCAGGCCGCGCAGCGGCATCGCCTCCGGCACGGGGCCGCCGTCGCCCGACAGGATGGCGTCGAGCTCGGCGCAGCAGCGCACGCTGGCGGCGATGGGGCCGATGGAATCCAGGTTGGCCGACAGCGGCAGCACGCCGGCCATGGAAACGCGCCAGGCGCTGGGCTTGAAGCCGGTCAGGCCGCAAAGCGCCGCGGGGATGCGCACGGAACCGCCCGTGTCCGAACCGATGGCGGCCGCTGCCATGCCGTCGGAGACGGACACGGCCGCGCCCGAGGACGAACCGCCCGGAATGCGGCCGGTGGCGCGGTCGTAGGGATTCAGGGGCGTGCCGTAATGGGGGTTGATGCCCAGGCCCGAATAGGCGAATTCGGTCATGTTGGTGCGGCCGATGACGACCGCGCCGGCGGCGATCAGGCGCTGCACGACTTCCGCGTCCGCGTCGGCCGCCGGTTCGCCTTCGCGCGCCACCGAGCCGGCCATCGTGGTTTCGCCTTCGACGTCGAACAGGTCCTTGATGCTGATGGGCAGGCCGTCCACGGCCGAGCGGACGATGCCCGCCGCGCGCAGCGTGTCGGACGCGCGCGCCTGCGCCAGCGCCGACTCGGCGTACAGCCGGGTGAAGACGCGGGCGCCCTCGCCCGCTTCGTCCTGCGCCCGGGCCAGGGCGGCTTCCGTAAGCGCCACGGAACTCGTTCGGCCCTCGCGCAGGGCCAGATTCAGATCATTCAGGGTCGAAACCATAATCATCCCAGTGCCGCCGGGCGGCGTAAGTGCGAATGGGCGCGCCCGGCATGGGCGCGCCTGGCGATCAGCGCCGGGGGCCTGGCTCAGGCCACCACGGGCAGCGTCTCGACATGATAGCGGTGACGCAGGCTGCGCTGGCGGCGCGGATCGTGCAATTCCATCGTGAAGTCGACGGACGGCCGGATGCCGCCGATCGCGCCCACCGTGCCGCAGGTCATGCCGGCGCCTTCGGGCAGCGCGTCGGCGCCGCCGGTGTAGCCGGCGATCAGGTCCCGCGGGGTGCGCAGCGACGCCAGCGGGCCTTCCTGGTACAGGACTTCCACGCCGTTCTCGACGATGTACGAACGGATGACCAGTTCGTCCCAGTAGTCCGCCACGTCGGCCAGGCGCCATGCGCTCCTGGCCACGGGCTTCACGCAGACCTGCTTGGACATCGCCACGCTGTAGGTCTCGAGCTTGCGGTCGGTGTGGTCGGAGGCGATGCTGACGTACATCTCGCCGTCGGCCGCGAACACGAAGGTCTCGACTTCGCCCGAGGACTCCTCGCCCAGCGCCTGCACGGTCTCGTCCTGGGTCAACTGGTTGGCGGCGATGCGGTAGTACAGCGGCACGCTGCTGGGGCGCGGCACGCCGATGGCGGCCAGCTCTTCGATGTGGTGCTCGATGGCGGCCATGTCGCGGCCGGCCCAGCCGGCGACGATCACGGTGTTGAACTCGACCGCCACCTGGCGGGGCTGCGATCCTTCGATCTGGAATACGGCTTTCATATCTGTCCTGCGAAAACTAGGAGGTAAACGGCGCGGCGGCCCGCCGCGCCCGGAAGGTGTCCGTGGAAACGCGCGTCAACCGAACACGCGCGGCAGCCACAGCGCCAGGTCGGGCCAGAACGCCAGCAAGGCCAGCATCACGAACATGGCCGCGACGAACGGCAGGCTGCCGACGATCACCGCGCTCATGGAACCGCTCTTGCGCAGGCTGTGCACCACGAACAGGTTCAGTCCGACCGGCGGCGTGATCAGCGCGGCTTCGACCAGAACGATGATCACGATGCCCAGCCAGATGGGGTCGAAGCCCAGCGCGATCATGATCGGCGCCACGATGGGGATCGTCGTGATCATCATGGACAGCGTTTCCATGAAGCAGCCGAGCACCAGGTAGAAGACGATCACGATCAGCAGCATCCACCCCGGCGACATGCCCAGGCCGGTGATCGACCGCGTCAGCGCGTCGGTCAGGCCGGTGGCGGACAGGACGAAGTTCAGGAAACTGGCGGCGATGACGATCAGCATGATCATGGCCGTCGAACGCATGGTGCCTTCCATCGCTTCGCGCAGCATCGACCAGGACAGGCGCCGGAACCACGCGGCCAGGACCAGCGCGCCCAGCACGCCCAGCGCGGCGGCCTCGGTCGGCGTCGCCAGCCCGGCGTAGATGGATCCCACCACCAGGAGGAAGATGCCCAGGGGCGGCGCCAGGTGCACCAGGCTCCTGAAGCGCTCGCCCCAGGTCGCGTGGATCTTCTTGCCGCCCCACTCCGGCTTGGCCAGGCAGGAGATCCCCACGGTCAGCATGAACAGCGCGGCCATGACCAGGCCCGGGATAATGCCGGCCAGGTACAGCTTGGGCACCGATGAATTGGTCAGTACGCCATAGATGACCAGGTTGATCGAGGGCGGAATCAGGATGCCCAGCGTGCCGCCGGCGGCAAGGCTGCCCAGGAACAGGGGTTCGTTGTAGCCGTACTTGCGGATCTGCGGAATCGCGACCGTGCCCACGGTGGCCGCGGTGGCCACGCTGGAGCCGGAGGTGGCCGAGAACAAGGTCGACGCGCCGATGTTGGCGTGCATCAGCCCGCCCGGCAGCCACGACAGCCACAGGCTCATCGCGCCGTACATGCGCTCCGCGAATCCCGCGCGCAGCAGGATTTCGCCCAGCATGATGAACAGCGGGATCGCGACCAGCAGGAACTCGTTGTTCGCGGACCAGGAAAGTTCGCCGATCGCGCGCGACAGCGGCAGCATCGAAAACAGCGGGTCCAGCATCAGGCCCAGCACGCCGAGCGCCGCGCCCACGGGAATGGACATGCCGATCAGCACCAGCAGCAGAATCAAGGCGGTGGCGATCATGCGGCTTCTCCTTTCACCATGCGTTCGCCGGCGGCGGCTTCCTCGTCGGCCTCTTCCTGCGCCGAACGCACGCCGCAGATCTGCTTCACCAGTTCGATATCGCCCGTGACCAGCGCGGCGGATGCGCGCACCAGCATCAGCGCGACGGTGATGCACATCCAGACCAAGCCCAGCATCCAGAGGCCCTGCGGAATCCACAAGGGCGTGGCCAACGGCGTATTGGCGGCGGATTTCTGCACCCAGGAAGTCTGCACCACGTCATAGGCGTAATAGGTCAGGAACACCATGAAGACGGCCAGCGCCACCACGGAAATCCAGTCCAGCACGGCCGACACGCGCACCGGCAGATGCTGATAGACCACGTCCACGCGCACGTTGGCGCGCTGCAGCGTGGCGAAGGCCAGCGCCCAGGACGTGCTGATGGCGAAGGCGTAGCTGGACAGCTCGTCCGCGCCGCCCGTCGTGAAGCCCAGGAACTTGCGGGCCAGCACGTCGAACGAGATCAGGAGCACGCTGGCCACCGTCAAGGCGCCGCCGGCCCAGACGGCCGCGCGAGAGAAGCTCTCGGCGCGCCGCAATAAAGCGCCGAGCAGGCGGAAGTGTTCGGATTGAGTCATGAATGGAACCTTTGCGGGGCGAGGCACGCATCGCCTCCCCATCGATGTAACAAGCGGCCCCCATCGGGATGCCGCGGAGCCGGCTTCGCCGGTCCGCAGGCATGCCCCCCTGGGGGGGAAGCGCGAAGCGCTTCCGGGGGGGGCCTACTTTCGGGGGGGGACCTACTTTTTGGCGGTCACACCCAGCGTCTTGCCGATGGTGGCGTTGAAGTCGCTCACGCATTGCGCGGAGCAGCGGGCCGCCCACTTGGGCAGCACGGCGTCCTGCGTGACCTTCTTGAGCAGTTCGCGATCCGCGTCCGTGGGCTGGACCAGGACCATCTTGCCCTTGACCGGGTACGGGCACTCGGCGGCGCCCGTGTTGCAGTCATAGCCCTCCTGGGTCTGGCGCGCCGCGGCGTCCCAGATGTTGTCGACCAGCGTCTTCACATTGGTCTGCAGGAAGGTGCGCACCTTGGGATCCAGCTTGTCCCAGGCCTTCTGGTTCACGGCATGGATCTGCTGGTTCCAGTTGATCGGCAGGGCCACCAGGTGCGTGGACACCTCGTACCACTTGGCCGAGTAGCCCGACAGCGAACCCGTGATGGCGCAATCGACCACCTTGTTCTGCAGGGCCGGCACGACTTCGCCGAACGCCATGGTCACGCTGGAGCCGCCCAGCGCCTCGACGAACTCGGCGGTGGTGCGGCTGCTGGTGCGCACCTTCTTGCCCCTGAGGTCGGCCAGGCCCTTGATCTCGGCGTTGCAGAACAGCACCTGGGCGGGATAGGTGGAAATGCCCAGCAGCTTGACGTTGTTGCCTTCGCCGTACAGCTTGGCGTAGACCGGCTCGAAGGCGTCGGTCACGGCGCGCGCGGTCTTGGCGTCCGGCGCCAGGCCGGCCAGGTCGATCGCTTCGTTGATGGGGTTGTCGCTGGCGAAGTACGACAGGGTGGCGGTGCCGAACTCCACCACGCCCTGCGACATCAGGCGCAGCAGTTCGGGGCCTTTCAGGCCCATTTCGTTGAAGCCCTTGATATCCGCCGTGATCTGTCCTTTGGACTGCTCGGGAACGGTCTTCGTCCAGAACGGCTTTTCGTAATCGTTATAGGCGGTCAGGTTGCTCAATCCCCCCACGACCTTCAAGTGGGTCTTGGGCAGGTCCTGCGCCTGGGCCGCGCCGGCCAGCAGGCTGGCGGCGACGGCGGCGAAAACCAGAGACTTTTTCATGGACAAAACTCCTAGCTGGCGGGATGGTATGCCGCGCGCGGGATCCCGTTATCCTCGTCGCGCGCGGATGGCTGCCGGGAAGTCAGGAGCCCCGCGATCATTGTTGGTGCGCCGCCATTGCATCCTCAGGGCCCTGGGGCGTCCAATCGTATGTTGCGATACGGGGGTATAAATATTTCTTGGGTCTCGCCGGCGCGGCGCGCGGCATTTTCCGCAAACGACGCGGCAGCGCGGCTTTGCGGGCCGCGGCGGCGGCCCGCTCGAATGCGCCCGGATGGCCCACGATTGAAAAAGGGGCATCGTCTGCTGGGGAAAACACCTAGGGCCCGCGGCCTTCGGAAGCGCCCCGCGCAGCCCCTAGAGGGGTGTGCCGCCGTCGGCCTGGCCGGCCACTTTCTGCGCCATCTGCGCGATGATGCGCACGGCGTGGCTGTCGGGCCCCTGGACCCAGGTCGCCGTGAAACTCAGTTCCGGCAAGGGGTCCGCCTCCACCCGCAGGATGCGCAGCTCGCCCCGCGCCAGTTCCTTGCCCAGGAACACCGGCGCGATGACGCTGGTGCCGATCCCGTCCTGCGTCATGCGCACCACCATCGACATCGACGCGCTGCCGTACATGCGCGGCGCGGTCACGCCGGCCCGCGTCAGCATGTCGCGCACGACGCGGTACGGCGCGCTGTTGGACGGATAGGTGATGATGGGCAGCCTGCCGATCCGCTCCAGGGTCAGCGGTTCAGGCCCCAGGTCCAGCGCGGGGCTGGCCACCCAGGCCAGCGGATACGTGCACAGCGCCAGGTTCTCGACCCGCGCCTCCAGCACGGGCCCCATCAGGAAGGCCAGGTCGATCTGGCGCGACATCAGGTGCGAACGCAGCACGTGGGTGGTGTCCACCTCGATCTCCAGCACCAGCGCCGGATAGGTCGTGTGGATCAGTTCGATCAGCGTGGGCAGCCAGGTCTGCACGATGGTCTCGGCCACGCCGATGCGCACGGTGCCGGTCATGACGTTCTGCTCCCGCGCGGCCTCGAACATGTCGCGCCGCACCTGCAGCATGCGCTCGGCGTGCGACAGCAGTTCGTGCCCCTTGCCGGTCAGCTTGACGCCGCGCGCGTCGCGCTCGAACAGGCGCACGCCCAGGTCCGCCTCCAGCGAGGCGATACGCTGCGATACCGCAGGCTGCGTGGTGTTGAGCTTTTCCGACGCGGCGCGAAAGCTGCCCAGCGTGGCCACCCAGAAAAAAGTTTCTATGTTGCGTAATTCGATCATGAGCCTGTTCCCCCGGCGCGATGAGCGTATCATGTCAGCCGCCCGTCAGTGCCCTGGAACAGTGCCCCAAACTAAGGAGTTTTCCGATGACCCCGGCCGATAACGGTCGTCCGCGCTCCGGCGCGCCCGCCGCCCGCGGCCCGATGGTCGGGGTGCTGTTGCTGGTGCTTTCGATGTGGACCCTGTCCTGCCTGGACGCCAGCGGCAAGTGGGTAATGAACGCGGGCGTGCCGCTGCTGGTGCTGTCGTGGTTCCGCTACGCGGTGCACCTGCTGCTGGTGCTGGCCCTGGTGCTGCCCGCGCGCGGGCTGGGGGTATTGCGCAGCAACAAGCCGCGCGAGCAGATCATCCGCGGCGGCTCGATGTTCCTCGCCACGCTGATGTTCTTCACGACGCTGAGCTACATTCCGCAGGCCGAGGCCACCGCCATCAACTTCCTCGCGCCGCTGCTGGTGCTGTCCGCCGCGCCCTGGGTCCTCAAGGAACCGGCGCGCCTGTCGCGGTTCATCGCCGCCGGCGTGGCCTTCATCGGCGTGGTCATCGTGATCCGCCCGGGCGGCGGGCTGCATCCGGTCGGCACGATCTTCGGCCTGATCACCGCCTGCTGTTTCGCGGTGCAGTTCATCGCGACCCGGCGCGTCGCGGGCGACGACCCGTTCACCTCGCTGATCTGGAGCGGCGCGGTGGGCACCGCCTTCCTGACGCTCGCCCTGCCCTTCATCCTGCCGCCCGCCCTGCCGGTGCTGCGGGCGCTGGCGCCGATGGACTGGGTCCTGCTGATTTCCACCGGCATCACCGGCGGCCTGGGCCATCTGTTCCAGATCGCGGCCTATCGCCGCGCCCCGGCCTCCACGCTGGCGCCCTTCGTCTACCTGCAGATCATCAGCGCCACGTCGGTCGGCTGGCTGGTGTGGGGCCACTTCCCCGACGCGCTGACCTGGCTCGGCATCGCCATCATCTGCGCCAGCGGCATCTGCATCGGCGTGGTGGAATGGCGCCGCGGCCGCGCGCCGGCCGCGCCCCTGGCGGACGCCCGCGCCCGCTGACCGGGCGGCGGGCGTCCCGCGGGCGCCTCCCGTACAATGCGGGTCGCTCTTGCGCTCAGCGGCAGGGGCTCCTCCCCCCGGCATCCCCCGAATCGAGGCCTTCATGATCATCAAGCCCCGTGTGCGCGGTTTCATCTGCGTGACCACCCACCCCGTCGGCTGCGCCGCCAACGTCAAGAACCAGATCGACTACGTCAAGGCGCAGGGGCCGATAGCGGGCGGGCCCAAGCGCGTCCTGGTGATCGGGGCGTCGACCGGCTACGGGCTCGCCGCGCGGATCAGCGCGGCGTTCGCCTGCGGCGCGCAAACCCTGGGGGTGTTCTACGAGCGGCCGCCCGAGGACGGCAAGCCCGCCACGGCGGGCTGGTACAACACCGCCGCCTTCCACGAGCACGCGCACGCCGAAGGGCGGTATGCGCAGAGCATCAACGGCGACGCCTTCTCGGACGAGATCAAACAGAAAACCATCGACACCATCAAGCGCGACCTGGGCCAGGTCGACCAGGTGGTCTACAGCCTGGCCGCGCCCCGCCGCATCCACCCCCGGACCGGCGAGGTCTTCAATTCCACGCTCAAGCCCATCGGCGCCCCCGTGAGCCTGCGCGGCCTGGACACCGGCCGCGAAGCGGTGAAGGATTCCGTGCTGGAACCGGCCACGCAGGCCGAAATCGACGCCACCGTCGCGGTCATGGGCGGCGAAGACTGGCAGATGTGGATCGACGCGCTGCTTGCCGCCGGCGTGCTGGCCGAAGGCGCCACGACCACGGCGTTCACCTACCTGGGCGAGAAGATCACCCACGCCATCTACTGGAACGGCTCGATCGGCGCGGCCAAGAAGGACCTGGACCAGAAGGTCCTGGACATCCGCGCCAAGCTGGCCGCGCGCGGCGGCGACGCCCGCGTGTCGGTGCTGAAAGCGGTGGTGACGCAAGCCAGTTCGGCGATCCCGATGATGCCGCTGTACCTGTCGCTGCTCTTCAAGGTCATGAAGGAGCAAGGCACGCACGAAGGCTGTATCGAGCAGGTATACGGCCTCTACCGCGACAGCCTTTGCGGCCCGGCCCCGATCCTGGACCAGGACGGCCGCCTGCGCGCCGACCGCAAGGAACTCGATCCCCAGGTGCAGGACCGCGTGCAGGCGCTGTGGAACCAGGTCTCGAACGACAATATCTACCAGGTGACGGACTACGCCGGCTACAAGCAGGAATTCCTGCGCCTCTTCGGTTTCGAGATCGACGGCGTGGACTACGAGGCCGACGTCGAGCCGGCCGTGGAGATCCGCGGCCTGGTCTGACCGGATCGGGTTGCGTCAGAAGTATTCGAGCGTCACGACCTTGTGCCGCCGCACGCTGCCGTCCGGCCACGGAACCGGCGTCGAGACGCTTGTGCTGACTTTGACGCGGTTCCCGGCGGGCGTGGCGGGCCGGTCGGCGGACGCCCAACAGCTCACCCGGGGAACCCCCTTCCCCCCGGTATTGCCCTTCATTTCGACCTTGCATGCCGCGGGCTCCACGATGGCGCCGGTGAAGCGGATCATGCCGCTCTGGGCGCTGGCGACGACGGGAACCAGCAACGAGATAACAGACAACGCACGCGTCAAAGTGTGAATAGTCATGACGACTCCTGAGCGCAGGCAAGTCCGGAAGGCGGGTTCACCTTCCTTACTTCTGATTACGGCGTCGTCTTGAAAAACTATACGTCGGGAAAACAACTACTCGGCCGGAATAATTCCAGCAGCCGGTCCAGGCCGCCGGTATCGATCGCCACGTTCACCTCCTGGCGCACCGCCGGCTTGGCGCGATAGCCCACCGACAGGCCGGCCGCGCGCATCATCGGCAGGTCGTTGGCGCCGTCGCCCACGGCGATGGCGCGCTCCGGCCCCACCCCCAGGGCCGCGCACACTTCCAGCAGCTTGCGGCGCTTTTCCTCGCCGTCGCAGATGTCGCCCCAGGCTTGCGGCAGCAGCCTGCCCGTCAGGCGGCCGTCCTCTACCTCCAGCACATTGGCGCGCACGTCGTCCAGCCCCAGGCGCACGCGCAGCCGGTCGGTGAAGCAGGTGAAGCCGCCGGTCACCAGCAGGCAGGTCAGGCCGGCCGCCTTGCACGCCGCGATCAGCGTCTCGGCGCCCGGGTTGATGCGCAGCCGCTGTTCGTAGACCTCGTCCAGCGCGGCCTCGGGCATGCCGGCCAGCAGCGCCACGCGCTCGCGCAGGCTCTGCTTGTAGTCCACGATCTCGCCGCGCATGGCGGCCTCGGTCAGCGCCGCCACCTCCGCTTTCCTGCCCATCAGGTCCGCCATCTCGTCCAGCGTCTCGATCGAGATCAGGGTGGAGTCCATGTCGAAGGCGATGAGCCGGTAGTCCGACAACGCAAGCGGCGGCTCGATGCCGCGCCAGTGCAGGCCGGGGGTCGTCTTGGGCAACAGCATGGGGAAAGTCCTTGTCTATCCGGGTTGGGAAGGGCCGCGCCCTTGCGCGCAGAGCCATTCGATGAACAATTGCGCCGACGCCGCGGCCGGGCCGTCGGGCCGGTACAGCGCATGGATGCCGGCGTTGGGCAGTTGCGGTTCCGTGAACAGCGGCCGCAGCCGGTCGGCACGGATATCGTCGTCCAGCAGGCACCAGGGAGCCAGCGCGATGCCCAGATCGTTCATGGCGGCCTGCATGCACAGGAATTGATGGTCGAAGACCGGTCCGGGCAATTGCGCGGGCACGTCCACCTTCGCGAGCGCGAACCAGCGCGGCCAGTGGTCCATGCCGCCCGATATCTTCAGCAGCGGATGCCCCAGGCAGTCCGCCGGCGCGGCCAGCCGGTTGCGCTCGATGAAGCGCGGCGACGCCACCGGCACGTGGAAGTCGTCCAGGCAGTGTACGCAGGCCAGCTCCGAATGCGCCATGTAGCCGTGGCGGATCAGCACATCGCTGCCGGTATCGCCGCCCCGGTCGAGGAACGGGCGCCCTTGCGTGGTCAGTTGCACGTCGATGCCCGGATGCCGCGCCTGGAACGCCGACAGCCGCGGAATCAGCCACTTCATGGTCAGCGACGGCGTGGCGCACACGCGCAGCACGCCGCCGTAGGCGGGCGATTTCAGCTTCGCGGTGGCCGCCGCGATGCGTTCCAGGCTGGCCTGGACCTCGGGAAAATACGCCTGGGCGCAGGGCAGCAGCGCGACGCCGCGCGCCTCGCGCGCGAACAGGGGCTGCCCCACATACTCTTCGAGAATGCGGATCTGCTGGCTGACCGCGCTGTGCGTGATGCTCAGTTCGTCGGCGGCCGCGGTGAAACTACGCAGACGCGCCGCGGCTTCGAACACCCGCAAGGCCTTCAGCGGCGGCAGGCTCGGCCCCGCCATCTCAGGCCAGGCCCGCCCGGGCGCCCGCCCGGCGCCTCGCTGTGCTGCTCTTTCCCACGTTTACCCTTGTCGTCTATTTATTGTCGGCGCGCCATTGCCGGCGCGCGCGCCCTGTCCAGCCGCATTCTAGGGGATAGGCCGGCCGCCGACCTCTTAGAAAATCTAACGCCACGCCTTAAAAAACACTGCTGGTCGCCGGGCGGGCCCCTTCCTATGATGCCGACAACCCCAGGCAGGAACCCAACATGGCATCAATCACGGTAGACGGCATCGTCAAGACCTTCGGCGGGCAGCAGGTGCTGCGCAATCTGTCCCTGCACATCCCGGACGGCGCGTTCTATACGCTGCTGGGCCCCAGCGGCTGCGGCAAGACCACCCTGCTGCGCTGCATCGCCGGCTTCTACGCGCCCGACGGCGGACGCCTGCTGTTCGACCAGGACGACGTGACCCATGTGTCCGCGCACCGCCGCGACATCGGCATGGTGTTCCAGGACTACGCCTTGTTCCCCGACAAGAGCGCCTTCGACAACGTGGCCTACGGCCTGCGCGCCCGCGGCGTGGCGCGCGCCGAGACCGCGCGGCGCGCCAACGAAGCCCTGGACAAGGTGGGACTGCTGGCGCTGGCGGACCGCTACCCCGCGCAGATGAGCGGCGGACAGCGCCAGCGCGTGGCCCTGGCGCGCGCGCTGGTGATCCGGCCGCGCGTGCTGCTCATGGACGAGCCCCTGTCCAATCTCGACGCCAAGATGCGCCTGCAGATGCGCGACGTGATCCTGGACCTGGTGCGCGAAGCCGGCATCACCACGGTCTTCGTGACGCACGACCAGGAAGAGGCGCTGGCGATGTCGGACCGGATCGCGATCATGGACCACGGCGACATCGCCCAGTTGGGCACGCCCGAGGAACTCTACGGCACGCCGGTGAACGCCTACGTGGCGGACTTCATCGGCTCGGCCAACGTGATTCCCGTGCCGGCCAGGAACGGCCAGGCCGGCGCCCCGGCCGGCCACGTCCGCTACGAACTCTGCGGGCTGGGCTTCGACGGCATGCAAGGCAGCGAGCGGCTGGGAGAGAACGGCGTGCTGATCGCGCGTCCCGAAGAGCTGGCCCTGATGGCCCCCACGCCCTACGTGCCCAACACCCTGCCCGGCAAAGTGCTGCGGCGGCAGTACCTGGGCTTCAAGACGGCCTACCGGATCGCGCTGGACAACGGCGCCGAGATCCGCGTCGAACTGCATGCCGGCAACATGGTGGCGCAGTTCCAGCCGGGCGAGGCCGTGCAGGTGCTGATCCCGGCCGACAGCCGCGTCGTCAACGCCTGAGGACGCGCCCGCCATGAAAATCCAATGGTGGCCCTGGGGCATCCTCACCGCGATCAGCCTGGCCCTGCTGCTGTTCTTCGTGCTCTATCCGCTGGGCGTGCTCTTCGGCAACAGCGTCACCGGGCAGGACGGCGGCTTTTCGCTGGAGGGCTTCCAGGCCCTGCTGGCCGACTCGCAGTACGTCGAGGCTTTCGGCAATACGCTGATCCTGGGCCTGGCGGTCACGGTCTGCACGGTGCTGGTGGGCGTGCCGTTCGCCTACATGGTGGCGCGCTACGACTTCCCGCTGAAGAACCTGGTGGCCATCCTGCCGGTGCTGACCATCGTCATCCCCGAGATCATCGTGGGCCAGTCCTGGCTGCTGATCCTGGGCAACAACGGCATCCTGACGAACCTGCTGGGCGATGCCGGCATCTCGCTGCCGTCGTTCTACGGCTGGACGGGCATGCTGTTCTCCATGACGCTCGTCTACTACACCTACATCTACCTGGGCGTGCTGGCCGCCTTGCGCGGCTTCGACGGGCAACTGGAGGAAGCGGGCCTGAGCCTGGGAACGCCGCCGTTCCTGACCAAGCTGCGCGTGCTGGTGCCGGTGCTGCTGCCCGCGGTGCTGGTCAACGCGCTGGTCGTGTTCACGCTGGTGGTGGGCAACTTCGCGCTGGCGATGCTGCTGGGCAGCCGCGTGCCGCTGCTGTCCGTCATGACGTACAACACCTTCGTGAGCGAAATGGGCGGAAGCCCGACGCTGCAGAGCGCGATGTCGGTGGTGTCCATCGCCATCGTCGCCATCGTGCTGTTCTTCCAGAAGCGCGTGGTCGAGCGCAAGGTCTACACGATGACGCAGGGCCGCGCCCCGGCCGCCGTGCGCGTGCGGTCCTGGAACGCCATGCTGTATACCGGCGGCGTGGGCCTGGTGATCTTCATTTCGCTGCTGCCGCTCATCGTCGTCTTCATCGCGGCGTTCACCAAGACCAGCGGGCCGGTCATGCAATGGGGGCAATGGTCCCTGGCCAGCATGCAGCGCGCGCTGCACGGGGCGCCGGAACCCATCCTGAATTCGCTGAAGTTCGCGTCCCTGGCCACGGTGCTGGGCGTCGCTTTCGCGGTGCTGGTCAGCTACCTGACGATCAAGAAGCGCAGCGCGTCCACGCAGGTGCTGGACTACATCGTGGTGCTGCCGCTGACCATCTCCGGCACGGTGCTGGGCATCGCCCTGGTGCAGACCTTCAACACCGGCTGGCTCGTGCTGGCGGGCACCTCCGGCATCATGGTGCTGTGCTACACGGTGCGGCGCCTGCCCTTCGCGGTCCGCAACGCCTCGTCGGTGCTGTTCAACATTCCCGAGTCGATCGAGGAAGCCTCGATCAGCCTGGGCGTATCCCCGCTCATGACCTTCTTCAAGGTGGTCCTGCCCGCCATGAAGGCGTCGATCATCTCGGCGGCCATCCTGATGTGGCTGACGACGATCTCCGAGCTGTCGGCCTCCATCGTCGCCTACAGCGGCGGCCTGGAGACGATGCCCATCGCCATCTTCCGCCAGGTCGACGGCGGCAGGCTGGGCATGGCGTCGGCCTACGGCGCGGCGCTGGTCACCGTGATCGTGCTGCCCATCATCGTGTCGGTCAAGGCGTTCCGCATCAAGCTGTTCTCCGGCAAATAACCCACTCGCACAGAGGCTACCCATGCAACTCAAGCACCTCCTTCAGTACAGCGTCCTGGCCGCGGCCCTGGCAACCGGCGCCGCCCATGCCCAGAATGTCGTGCTCTATTCGTCCAACAATACGGAAACAATCGAAACCGCGCTGGACGCGGTGAAGATGAAGTCGCCCAAGCTGAACGTGCAGCCGGTCACCGGCGGCACGGGGACGATGATGAAGCGCATCGAGGCCGAGTCGCAGAATCCGCGCGGCGACCTGTTCTGGAGCGGCGGCTTCGGCACGCTGGGCGCGTACCGCCAGCACCTGCAGCCCTACCGTCCGGCCGACCTGGACAAGGTCCCGGCCGAATTCCGCGGCCCGGACGACCTGTGGGTGGGCACGAACGTGCACGTCATGGTGATGATGGTCAACGAGCGCCAGCTCAAGGGCCTGCCCGCGCCCGCCACCTGGTCCGACCTGATGCAGCCGCAGTGGAAGAACAAGTTCGCCATCACCGATCCGTCCAAGAGCGGCACGGCCTACATGCTGGTGTACGGCCTGTACAAGCAGTTCGGCCAGGAAGGCCTGGACAAGATCGCGGCGAACGCGGTCGTCACCGCCTCGTCCGGCACCACCTACAAGGGCGTGGCTGCCGGCGAGTACGCCGTGGGCATGACGCTGGAATACGCCGCGCAGGAGTACGTGGCGGGCGGCCAGAAGGAAATCAAGCTGGTGTACCCGACCGAAGGCAGCTACCTGGCGCCCGAAGGCATGTTCATCATCAAGGGCGCGAAGAACCTGGACGCGGCCAAGGCGCTGTACGACGGCCTGCTGAGCAAGGAATCTCAGGAAGCGCAACTGGTGAAGAACTTCCGCCGCCCGACGCGCACCGACGTGGCGGTGGCCAGCCTGACCACCCTGCCCGACCTGAAGACCATCAAGATCTTCCCGGTCAGCCAGGAAGCCGCGGCCACCGAGTATGAGGCGGTAGTTGCAGCTTGGAACCAGGCCGTCGCGAAAGCAAAGTAAGAGAAGCCCCACGCCGCACTCGCTTCGCTCGCTTTGCCCCACCTTGGGGCGGCCCGGCGGCGGGGCGGCTATTTTTGCGCTGCGCGGGCTTGCAGCTCCCCTAGAAGGACCGCCCGCGGTGTCAGGCGCCGTCGGCCATCCGGCCCGCGGCCAGCACCAACTGGCGTCCGCAGCGGGCGGCGAGGTCGGGATCGTGGGTCACCAGCACCAGCGTGGTGCCGTGCTCGCGGTGCAGGTCGAACATCAGGTCGATGACCGTCACCCCGGTGGCGGCGTCCAGGCTGCCGGTGGGCTCGTCGGCGAACAGCAGGTCGGGCCGCACCACGAAGGCGCGGGCGAGCGACACGCGCTGCTGTTCGCCGCCCGACAGGGTGCGCGGGTAATGATGCAGGCGCGCGCCCAGCCCCACCCGCTCCAGCATGGCCTGCGCCGCCTCGCGGGCGGGCTGCCCGGCCAGCTCCAGCGGCAGCATCACGTTCTCCAGCGCGGTCAGGTTGGGCAGCAACTGGAAGGACTGGAACACGAACCCCACGTGATTGGCGCGCAGCCGCGCGCGGCCGTCCTCGTCCAGGGCGAACAGGTCCTGCCCGGCCAGGCGCACGCTGCCCGTGCTGGGAACATCCAGCCCCGCCAGCAGTCCCAGCAAGGTGGACTTGCCCGAACCGGAGCTGCCGGTGATGGCCACCGCGCTGCCGGCCTCGACCGTAAAATCGATGTCTTCCAGGATAGACAGCGTCCCGCCGGCATCGGCCACCCGTTTGCCCAGCCCTTTCACCTCGATCGAATTCTTGCTATCCATGCGCCTATTTTCCCGTCTGCTTCTTGTGTCCGCCGCGGCCTTCGCGGCCGTGGTTCCCGCCCACGCTCAGACCGCCGCGGCGGCCCAGGGTTCCGCGCCGCGCACCGTCCTGGTCCTGGGCGACAGCCTGTCGGCCGAATACGGCCTCAAGCGCGGCACCGGCTGGGTGCCCCTGCTGTCGGCCCGCGTGTCCGAACAATACCCCAACTACCGGGTCGTCAATGCGAGCATCAGCGGCGACACGACCAGCGGCGGCGTCGCGCGCCTGCCCGCCCTGCTGCGCCAGCACGCGCCGGCCGTGGTGGTGCTGGAACTGGGTTCGAACGACGCGCTGCGCGGCCTGCCCCTCGCGATGACCGAACAGAACCTGCGCGCCATGGCGCAGGCCGCCCGCCAGGCCGACGCCCGGGTCCTGATCGTCGGCATGCAGATCCCGCCCAACTACGGCCGGGACTACACCCAGCGCTTCGCCCAGGTGTTCCCCACGGTCGCCAAAGACGAAAACGCCCGGCTCGTGCCCTTCCTGATGGAAGGTATCGCAACGAACCGGGCGATGTTCCAGGCTGACGGCATCCATCCCAACGAGGATGCCCAGCCCCAATTGCTGGACAACGTGTGGCCGACGCTGCGGCCGCTGCTGGACTGAGGCGCCGGGCTCGCCGGTGTCAGGCACTTTCCGGATGGTGTCTGACACCCCATGCACGGCGTCTCAGGCTGAAGGGCGTCTTTCCAGGGGTGTCAGACACATGCCTACAGCGCTGAGACCGGCGCCATTCGCTGGTGTCTGACACCCTGGGCCCGGCATCTCATGCCGAAGCGCCTCTACCCTGGGTGTCAGACACTTTCCGGAAGGGCCGCGATCAGCCCGCGGCCGGCTGGTCGCCGCGGATGACCTCGGCGGCGGCGGGCAGCACCTGCACCTTGTACTCCTCGCGCAGCATGCGGATCATCGCTTCGTTCTCGGCCTGGCCCCAGGCGCCCGACAACTGCTGCGCCAGGCGCTCCTTGTCGGCCGGGTCGACCTTGCCGGCCTCGACCTTCTCCAGGCGCACCAGCGTGTAGTCCGCGCCCGACTGCACGCCGGTATAGGCGGGCAGCGTGCCGGCGGACAGGCGCATCACGGCGTCCAGCACCGGACGCGGCAGGTCCTTGGGATCCTGGCGCGACACGGCCACGGGCGCGGCGAAACCTTCCGGCGCGGCGGCCGGGTTGGCCTTGTCCTCGGACAGGGCGGCCTCGCCGGCCTTCTTGGCGGCTTCCGCCGAGCGCTCGTCCAGCAGCCTGGCGCGGATCGACTCGGCGACCTTGTCCAGCGGCGGCACGTGCGCCGGCTCGACCGCGGCGACGCGCACGGCCAGCATGGTGTCGGGCGACAGTTCGATCACGCCCGAATTCTGCTTTTCGCGCAGCACGTCGGGCGAGAACAGCACCTGGCGCACGCGGGGATTGTCCAGCAGCGCGGCGTCGGGGCTGTCGGCGGCCGAGCCCGGGCCGGCCTTGTCGGCGGGCAGCAGGCCTTCGCGGGTCACGCCGGACGCGGTGCGCAGCTTCAGGCCGACGGTGTCGGCGGCGGGCTGCAGGCTGTCGCGCTGGTCGTAGACCTGCTTGTTCAACTGGCTGGCCATCTCCGAGAAACGCACGGCCGCGATCTGCTTGCGGACTTCGGCGGTGATCTGGTCCTTGACCTCGGCCAGCGGCTTGACGGCGGCGGGCTGGATTTCGGTGACCTTGACGATGTGCAGGCCGGACGGGCTTTCGATCACGCCCGAGACCTGGTCCTTGGCCTGGCCGAAGATGGCTTTCTCCAGCGGGCCGGACAGCATGCCGGGAGCGAGCCAGCCCAGGTCGCCGCCATTGGCGGCCGAGCCCGCGTCCTGCGAGTTCTTGCGCGCCAGTTCGGCGAACTGCGCCGGGTCGGCGGCGGCCTGCTTCGCCAGGTCTTCGGCCTTGGCGCGGGCGGCCTTGCGGGCCTCTTCCGTCGCGCCGGGAGCCAGCTCGATCATGATGTGGCTGGCGCGGCGGCGTTCGGGCTGGCCGAAGCGGTTCTTGTTCTGTTCGTAGTAGGCGGCGAGATCCTCGTCCTTGACCTGCACGCCTTGCGTGGCGGCGGCCTCGTCCAGCACCACGTACTGGACCTGGACCTGTTCGGGAACCTGCAACTGCTGCTTGTTGGCGTCGTACCAGGACTGGATGTCGGCCGGGCTGACGCTGACCTGCGAACGGTAGTCCGAGGCCGCGAAGCGGCGAAGCTGCACCGTGCGGATCTGGGTCAGGGCCGTTTCGAGCGAGGCCACGACCTCGGCGGGCGCGCGGGCCGACTGGCCGACGGGCTCCAGCACGCGGGCGACCGCCAGGTCGCGGCGCAGGCCGGCTTCGAACGACGTGGGCGACATGCCCTGCGCGGCCAGCACCTGGCGGTAGCGCTCGGCCGAGAAGCGGCCGTTGTCCTGGACTTCCGGAATCGCGGCGATGGTGTTGCGCAGCGTTTCATCGGACACCGAGAAACGGTTGTCGATGGCGACGTTGGCCAGCAGGCGCTGATTGATCAACTGGTTCAGCAGGCCTTCGCGCAGCGCCGGCGTGTCGATCACGGCCGGGTCGAACTGCGCGCCCAGGCGCTGGCGGAACTGCTCGAGCTGGTTGCGGTGCGCCTGGTCAAACTCGGCGCGCGAAACCGGCTGCCCGGCGACCGTGGCCAGTTCCGGCTCCTGCCGCATGAAACTGTCATAGCCTTGAATCCCGACCAGGAAGAAGGACGGCACGATCAGAAGCAGCAGAATGAGCTGCATCCAGCGCCGATGGCTGCGAATAAATTCGAACATGGAATCCCTGTTGCCGCGCCCCGGGGGGTATCCGCCCGGAGCCGCACGAAAACGCATAAAAAAAGGCGAACCCGATTCGCCCTATTCCCATACCGGTCATGACCGGATCAGCGGGCGGATTTTAGCATTTCTCATTCGTCCTGGAGGCCCGACGGCGCTCGGGGCCGGTTCCCCCGGGCAGAAGCCCCGCGCGGGCACGCGATCGGCCCGGAAACCCGGCCCGGCCCGCATGGAATCGGGGCGCCGTCAACCCGGGGAATCACCATTTCCGCGGCCCCGCCCGCCCCGTATCGTGGCCTGTCAGGGTTTGCCCGAAGCCGGGCCCCGTCCCCCACGCACAGAGGTTACCGCCGATGCCGCTCCCGTCTCTTCGCCCGCTCGTCCTGCGCGCCTGTACCGCCCTGGCCTTCCTGGGCGGCGCCCACGCCGCGCTGGCCGCGCCGGTCGCCGCCGTCCATGAAGCCGCCCAGGCGCAGCGGCAAGGCATGCTGGACACCATGCGCGACCTGGTCGGCATCGAATCGGGCAGCAAGGACGTCGAAGGCGTGGAACGCATCGCCGGACTGATCCGCGACCGCCTCAAGGCGCTGGGCGGTACCGTCGAGATCCTGGCCGCCACCGACGTCTTCCGCCTGGACGACACGCCCGAGAAGGTCGGGCCCATGGTCCACGCCGAGTTCAAGGGCAAGGGCGACAAAAAGATCATGCTGATCGCCCACATGGATACCGTCTACCGCAACGGCATGCTGAAGGACCAGCCCTTCCGCATCGACGGCGGCAAGGCCTACGGGCTGGGCATCGCCGACGACAAGCACGGCGTGGCGCTGATCCTGCACACCGTCGCCCTGCTGCAGAAGCTGGGCTTCGCGGACTACGGCACTCTCACCGTGCTGATCAACGGCGACGAGGAAATCAGCTCGCCCGGCGCGCGCAGCACCATCACCCGCCTGGGCGCCGACCAGGACGCCGTCTTCTCGTTCGAAGGCGGCGGGGCCGAGGCGCGCCTGACGCTCGCCACCAGCGGCATCGGCGCGGCCTACCTCACGGTGCAGGGCAAGACCTCGCATGCCGGCGCCCGCCCCGAAGGCGGCGTCAACGCGCTCTATGAACTGGCGCACCAGTTGCTGCAACTGGACAAGCTGTCCAAGCCCGAGGAAGGGCTGAAGCTGAACTGGACCGTGGCCCAGGCCGGCACCAACCGCAACGTCATTCCGGGCCTGGCCACCGCCCAGGCCGACGCCCGCGCGCTGCGCGTCTCCGATTTCGACGCGCTGTCGCGCAGCCTGGAGGAAGGCATCCAGAAGAAGCTGCTGCCCGAATCGAAAGTCAGCGTGAAGTTCGAAGTCCGCCGCCCGCCGCTGGAGGCCACCCCCGCCTCGCGCGCCCTGGCCCGGCACGGCGTGGAGATCTACAAAGAACTCGACCTGCCCCTGAAAGTGGTGGACCGCGCCAGTGGCGGCGGCACCGACGCCGCCTTCGCCGCCCTGAAGGCGCGCGGCCCCGTGATCGAGGGCATGGGGCTGAGCGGCTTCGGCGCCCACTCGAACGACGCCGAGTACATCCAGATCGACAGCATCGTGCCGCGCCTGTACCTGGCGGCGCGGATGATCATGGACGTCTCGCAGGGCAAGGCGCCCGCGAAGTAGGAGTATCCTTGCAACCCTGTCCAAAAGAACCTGATAGCAACACCCCCATGAGCGCAACCCTCCCCTCCTGGCCCTATTCCCGCTACATCGCCCACCGCGGCGGCGGCCGGCTGGCCCCGGAGAACACGCTGGCCGCCATGCGCGTCGGCGCCGAGCACGGTTTCACGATGTTCGAATACGACGTCAAGCTGAGCAGCGACAACGTGCTGGTGCTGATGCACGACGACGACGTGGACCGGACCTCCAACGGCACGGGCCCGGCGGCCGCCAAGACCTACTCGGAACTGGCCCAACTGGACTTCGGAAGCTGGCACTCGGCCGCCTATGCGGGAGAGCCGCTGCCCACGTTCGCCGCGGCCGCCCGCTATACGGTCGCCAACGGCATCGCCAGCAACGTCGAGATCAAGCCCTGCCCGGGCCGCGAAGCCGAAACCGGCCGCGCCGCGGCGCTGGCGGCCCGCCAGTTGTGGCAAGGCGCCGCCACGCAGCCGCTGCTGTCCTCGTTCGCCGAGGAGTCGCTCGCGGCCGCGCGCGAGGCCGCGCCGGAACTGCCGCGCGCCCTGCTGGTGGAAAAAGTCCCCGCCGACTGGCGCGAGCGCCTGGCCAAGTACGAATGCGTGGCGCTGAACATCAACCAGAAGGACGCGACCCGCGAACTCATCGATGCCGTGCACGCCGCCGGCTACCGTATCGCGGCCTGGACCGTCAACGACCCGGAACGCGCGCGCCTGCTGCTCGACTGGGGCATCGACGGCATTTTCACCGACGAGCTGGCCGCGATCCGGCCGGCCGCCTGAGGCAGAGCGCCCCGTGTTCAGCTATCGCCACGCCTTCCACGCCGGCAACCACGCCGACGTGCTCAAGCACGCCATCCTGGTCCACACGCTGGATTACTTCAACAAAAAGGACGCGCCCTATTGGGTCGTGGACACACACGCGGGCGCCGGGCTGTACAGCCTGGACAGCGACTGGGCGTCCAAGACCTCGGAATTCGCGGACGGTATCGGCCGCCTCTGGGAAGCCCAGGACCTGCCCCCGATCCTGGCGGACTATGTGGCGCGCGTCCGCGACTACAACACCAACGGCCGCCTGAAGCGCTATCCCGGTTCGCCGTGGCTGGCGCTGGACGCCATGCGTCCCTCCGACCGGCTGCGCCTGTTCGAAATGCATCCCACCGAGATCGACACGCTGGTCTCCAACCTCGAGCACCAGGGCCGCACGGCGCTGCGCCAGACCACGATCTACGGCGACGACGGCTTCGAGGGCGTCAAGGCGCTGCTGCCGCCGCCCACCCGCCGCGGCATGGTGCTGATCGACCCTTCCTACGAAGACAAGAACGACTACCGGCGCACGCTCATCACCGTCAAGGAATGCGTCAAGCGCTTCGCCACCGGCACCATCGCCATCTGGTATCCGCTGGTGCAGCGCCGCGAGGCCAGCGAAATGGCGCGCCACTTCGAGAACCTCAAGGTCAAGAGCTGGCTGCACGCCACGCTGACGGTCAAGAAGGCCGCCATCGACGGCTACGGCCTGCACGGCAGCGGCATGTTCCTGATCAACCCGCCCTGGACGCTGCACGACGCCCTGAAGCCGGCCATGCCCTATCTGGCGCGCACGCTCGGCCAGGACGAGCGCGCGGGATTCACGCTGCAATACCGCGAGAATCCCTTCCCCGTTCCCAAGAAGCACGCGGACGAGTAAGTCCGGCGCGCGGCATTGCGGCAAGTGTCAGACACCCGGGAGGCGCCGTGACGAGATGACGTGCGTCCCGTACGGGTGTCAGACACCTGGATATACCCATCGCTGCGGCAAGTGTCTGACACCCTTGTGAAATGCCGGCCCAGGTGGAGACGGCCTTGCCGGGTGTCTGACACTGGGTTGCGGGTGTCTGACACCCGGGAGGCGCCATAACAAAATGACGTGCATTTCGTACGGGTGTCAGACACCTGGACCCGTGCCGAGCGCCCGACAGCCATCGCGGTCCGGCCTTTACTCCCATCAAGCCAATTCGCTTTCCGGTTCCTCGCGGCGCAGCGCTTCCTGCGCCCGTGCCAGCTTGGCCGCGGCGTCGCGCAGCGCGGTGCGCAGGCCCTCTTCGATCACGGGGTGATAGAACGGCATTTCCAGCATGCGCGCCACAGTCAGTTCCTGCTGAACCGCCCAGGCCAGCAGGTGGCCGATGTGCTCGGCGCTGGGGCCGACCATCTCCGCGCCCAGGAAACGCCCGGTCTCGATGTCCGCGTAGACGTGCAGCATGCCTCGGTTCTTCAGCATGACGCGCGAACGTCCCTGGTCGCCGAAGTCCACCTCCCCTGTCACGAAGGTGCCCGGGATCAGCCGCGCGTGGCCCTTGCCGGCGAGCGCGATCTGCGGGTCCGAGAACACCACGGCCAGGGGCGCGCGGCGCAGGCCCTGGCGCACTTCCGGGTAGCGGGCCGCGTTCTCGCCGGCGATGCGGCCTTCGTCGGCCGCCTCGTGCAGCAGCGGCGCGTCCGCGTTGGCATCGCCCGCGATGAAGATGGGCGAGTCGCCCGCCTGCATGGTTTCGCGGTCGAACACCGGCACGCCTTGCGCGTTCAGCGCCAATGAGGTGTTCTCCAGGCCCAGCCCGTCCACGTTGGCGCGGCGGCCCGTGGCGACCAGCGCGTAGTCGAAGCGCTCGGTGCGCTCGCTATTGTCCAGCGCCACGTAGCGCACTTCGACCTCGTCGCCCACGCGGGAGGTCTCCAGCACCCGGGCGTCCGGATCCAGATAGAACTCGCGCTGGAAAACCTTGCGCGCGGCCAGGCGGACCTGGGGATCGCTGATGCCTCCCAGGCTGCCGCTGACCCCGAACACGCGCACGTCCACGCCCAGCCGGGCCAGCGCCTGTCCAAGCTCCAGGCCGATCACCCCGGGGCCGAACACCGCGACGCGGCGCGGCAGGTCGTCCCACGCGAACACGTCGTCGTTCACAACCAGCCGGTCGCCCAGCGCGCGGAACGGCGGCGGCACCGAAGGGCGCGAGCCGGTCGCGATGACGACGCGGGAGGCATGCACCTCGGTATGCTCGTCGACGCGCAGCACGGTGTCGGACAGGAAGCGGGCGTAGCCGCGCAGCTTGTCTTCGGCGGGAATGTTCTCGACGCCTTCCAGCACGAAGCCGACGAAACGGTCGCGTTCGCGCTTGACGCGGTCCATGACCTCGGCGCCGTCCACGCTGATTTCGCCGTTGACGTGCACGCCGAAGGCTTCCGTGTGGGCGGCGCCGTGGGCCGCCTCGGCGGCGGCGATCAGCAGCTTGGACGGCATGCAGCCCACTCGGGCGCAGGTCGTGCCATAAGGGCCGCCCTCGATCAGCAGCGCGCGCTTGCCCGCGGCCTTGGCCGCGCGGTAGGCGGCCAGGCCGGCGGTGCCGGCGCCGATGACGGCGATATCGGTATGCAGAGTCTTCATGTCTGGGTATCTCCCGGTATGTCGTGGAGCAGGATTTGCAAGGCGCATTCCGCCTTGTTGCGCATCCTCGGGACGAACGCCGTCCCGCGGCGCCGTCGGGGGCCGCGCGAAGATGCGGAACAAGGGAAATTCGGGGGATGCCGGGCCGCGGGGCGGCCCGGCCGGCGGACAGGGGCTGGCGCCCCTGCCCCGCCAGGCGCTTAGGCGAAGTGCGCCTTCAGGTCTTCCAGGCCGCCGACCAGCGAACCGTTGATGAACACCTGCGGAGCGGTGCCCTTGCCGGACACGGCGCCGATCACGCGGCCGCGGACCTTGTTTTCCAGCGGGATCTCGATCGAGTCGTAGCCCTTGGCGTCCAGCAGCGCCTTGGCTTCGACGCAGAACGGGCAGCCCGGCTTGGAGAACACGACCACCTGGTCGGGCTTCTTCGCCGACGGCGCGAAGTGGGCCAGCATGGTGTCGGCGTCCGACACTTCGAACGGGTCGCCTTCCTTTTCCGGCTCGATGAACATCTTCTGGACCACGCCGTCCTTGACCAGCATCGAATAGCGCCAGCTACGCTTGCCGAAACCCAGGTCGCTCTTGTCGACCAGCATGCCCATGCCTTCGGTGAACTCGCCGTTGCCGTCGGGCAGCAGCGTGATGTTGGCGGACTCCTGGTCCTTCGCCCACTCGTTCATGACGAAGGTGTCGTTGACCGACACGCACACGATGCTGTCCACACCGGCGGCGAAGAAGGCGGGCGCCAGTTCGTTGTAGCGCGGCAGGTGGGTGGAGGAGCAGGTCGGCGTGAAGGCGCCGGGGAGCGAAAAGACCACGACGGTCTTGTTCTTGAACAGATCGTCCGACGTGACCTTCTTCCAGGCATTTTCCTGGCGGACGGGGAACGTTACGTTCGGGACACGTTGGCCTTCGCGGTTTTGCAGCATTCAAACTCTCCTTGGGTTGCGGGGTCTTGTTCAACCACCATGGAAAGAATGATAAATCTTAACTATCAATTAATCAAATTTAATAAACTAAATTGATTAATAGTTTTAAACAATGAAGAAAATAAGGCCGCCAGACGCCAACTATCATAACGCGGCCGGCGGCCAGGGAGACTACACGCGCGACGGCGCGTAGCCGGCCTCGCGGATGGCAGCCTCGATCTTGTCCGCCTCGCCGGCGCCCGTCACGGTCACGCGGTGCGACGGCAGGTCCACGGTCACGGTCGCGCCCGGCGCGGCCTGGTTCACCGCGCCGGTGATGGTCTTGACGCAATGGCCGCAGGTCATGTCGGGCACTTGGAACTCGATGCTCATGTCTATCTCCAGAGGAATTCAGGACAGGCGGACGCGGTTCCGTCCACCGTGAACACAGCTTAAACCTTCCAATTGTGTCAAGGTCAAGCGTAGAATGGGCCGTACCGACGACAGGAGTCCCGCCATGAATATCGGCCAGGCAGCGAAAAGCTCCGGCATTTCCGCCAAGATGATCCGCTACTACGAAGGCATCGGCCTGATCGGGCCCGCGGTGCGCACGGATTCGGGCTATCGCGTCTACAGCGAGCACGACCTGCACACGCTGCGCTTCGTGCGCAGGGCGCGGGACCTGGGTTTTTCGGTGGAACAGATGAACGAGCTGCTGGCGCTGTGGAAAGACCGCAGCCGCGCCAGCGCCGACGTCAAGCGCATCGCACTCGAACACGTGCAGGAACTGGAGCGCAAGGCCGAGGCGCTGCGCGACATGGCGGCCACGCTCAAGCACCTTGCCCAGCACTGCCACGGCGACGACCGGCCGGACTGCCCCATTCTCGACGGCCTGGGCCGCTCGCACTGACGCGGCGCCCAGGCCCGCCGGATCAGCCTTCGGCCGGCACGGCGGCGGCGGCTTCCGCCGCGGCCGCGGCGGCCAGCTTGGCGGCTTCGTCGGCGGCGGCCTTGGCGGCGCGCTCGCGCGCCCGTTCCTTCACGTCGCGCACGCCCTCCGCGTCCAGCGACTCGAACACGGCGATGGATTCCACGTGGCCCGTGTGCGGGAACATGTTGATCACGCCCGCGCTCTTGAGCACGTAGCCGCCTTCATGCACGAGGATGGCGGCGTCGCGCGCCAGCGTGGCCGGATTACAGGACACGTAGACGATGCGGCGCGGGCGCTCTTGCGGCGCCAGTTCCGACAGCGCCTGCGACACCGCGTGCGCCCCTTCGCGCGGCGGGTCGATCAGCATGCGGTCGAAATAGCCCAGGCCGCGCAGCCAGTCCACGTCCACTTCGAACAGGTTCAAGGTCGCGAAGCTGGTGCGATCGCCCAGGCCGTGGCGCGACGCCGCGTCATGGGCGCGGTCGGTCAGCGCCTTGCTGCCTTCCACGCCCACGGCCTCGCGGGCCTGCGTGGCCAGCGGCAGCGTGAAGTTGCCCAGGCCGCAGAACAGGTCGGCCACGCGATCGGTCGGCTGCACTTCCAGCAGCGTCAGCGCGCGCGACACCATCGCGCGGTTGATGGCGTGGTTGACCTGCGTGAAGTCGGTGGGACGGTACGGCATGCGCAGGCCGAATTCCGGCATGGTGTAGGCCAGCGTGTCGTCGTGCTCGCGCTCGAGCGGATGCACCGTGTCCGGACCCTTGGCCTGCAGCCACCACTGCACGTTATGCCTGGCGGCGAAGGCACGCAGGATGGCGATGTCGCCGTCGGTCAGCGGCAGCAGGTGGCGCAGGACCAGCGCGGTCACGCCTTCGCCCAGCGACACTTCGATCTGCGGCATGCGGTCCGGCGCCGACATGGAGGCGATCATCGCGCGCAGCGGCAGCAGCAGGTCGCTGACGTGGCGGGGCAGCACGTGGCATTCGCGCATGTCGGCCACATAGCTGCTCTTGCGTTCATGGAAGCCGACCAGCACCCCGCCCTTCTTCGGCACGACGCGCACGGACAGCCGCGCGCGGTAGCGGTAGCCCCAGGTCGGGCCTTGCAGCGGCGCCAGGATGCGCGCGGGGCGCAGCTTGCCGACGTGCCAGAACGTGTCTTCCAGCGAACGCTGCTTGATGGCCACCTGCGTGCTGGGTTCCAGGTGCTGCATGGCGCAGCCGCCACAGACGCCGAAATGCGGGCAGCGCGGCACGACGCGCTGGGACGACGGCCGCAGCACTTCATCCACGCGCGCGATCTCGTACGAAGGCTTGCGGCGCACCGTGACGGTCGAGACCCGCTCGCCCGGCAAGGCGCCTTCCACGAATACGACTTTCCCGTCGCGGCGGGCGATACCCCTGGCTTCCAGGTCCAGGGATTCGATACTCAAAACGTCAGACATCTCACGCAGTCCAGAATTACACGCAACCCAATATTGTAAAAGGACTGCGGCCAATCCCGGAAATGGCCCGCGGCGGGCCGCCGGCGGCCGGGAGGCGCCCCGGCCGCGCAAACCGCGTCAGAAGGAACGCGACACGGAGAAGACCGCGCCCAGGCGGCCCGAGGGGTGGCCGTACTTGGTGGGCAGCCAGTTGTCCTTGGTGGCCCCCACCGCGGCCAGGCCCAGGATCCAGCCCTTCAGGTCCTTGGTCACGCCGACCTTGTAATCGACGTAATGGCCGATGGAGTCGCCGTCCATGTTGACCTGGTTCTTGAGCTTCTGGTAGCCCAGGTGGCCGACCACGCCCCAGCCGTCGCCCAGGTCGAAGTTGGCCGTGCCGTCCAGGTACCAGGTGCCCTTGCTGTCGGGCGTGCTGAAGAAGTCGCTGGGCGTGTAGGAATACTTGAGGCTGTAGCTGTCGTAGGAGACGCCCAGGTACAGGTCGGTGTTGTTGTAGTTGCCGCCCTTCGGAGAGCTGGAACCCGGGTAGTAGTAATGCAGCACGCCGGCGTCCAGCGCGAAGCCGCCGCCGACGTCGCCCTTCCAGCCGCCGTAGAAGTCCATTTCCAGGTTGCCGTCGGTGAACACGAAGTCGGAAACGTTGGAGTTCCAGTTGCCCAGGTAGAAGCCGGAGCTGTGGGTCAGGTCGAAGCCCAGTTGCGCGGCGGGCCGGAAGTCGGTCTGCGAATAGCCGCGGAAGCGATAGTCGCTGGCGATGGTGGCATTGCCGCTGAGCGAAAAGCCGCCCCCCAGGTCGGTGGGTTCGGCCTGCGCCGACGCGGCGAAACAAACGGCAAGCACAAAAGGCAAGGCGGGCAGCGTCTTCTTCATGGTGCGGAGTCCTGATCGGATTTAACGAGGAGGCGGACGGCCTGAGGCGCATCCATCGGGCCGGCTCTACGGTATTCGTGACCGGTTCCCTATCCATGAAGCAATGTCCGTGCCAGCCCGCGGCGGGCGCATGCCGGGCGCGGGACGCACCAGGAACGTGCAGGCGCGGGCCGCCGGGCCCGTCCCGTGCGTCAAAATGGGGAGCGCGCGCCATGCTGGAGCATTCGGCGAAAAAAAACCCCGGCACGCGCGGGCGTGTCCGGGGTCCGGGTGGACGGCCGGCCTGGCGGCCGGCCGCGGCGCTTACTTGGCTGCCGGCGCGGCGGGCGGCGCGGCATCGGCGGGGCCCCTGCCCTTGCCGTGGCGTGCTTCCATCTTGGCGTGGCGTTCCTGCATCCTGGCTTCGCGGTCCTTGAGCATCTTGGTCACCTGGCCGCGCTGGGTGTCGTTCAGGCTGTCCCAGACCGCCAGCCACTGGCCGCGGACCTGCTTGGCCTGCGAGCCGAAGGCCTCGCGCGATTTCTCGGATTGCTCGACCAGCGCGTGCGGATCCAGCTTGCCGCTGTCCAGTTGCGCCTTCAGCAGGTCATGGCGCTTGCCGCCGGAAGCGCGCATCGCTTCATGCAGGCTGCGCTGGCCGTCCTGGGCGGTCTTGAACAGCGCCTGCTGCTTGTCGTCGAGCTTCAGTTCGGCGACCTGCGCCTTGGAAACGGGCCCCAGGCCGGGGATGAACAGGCCGTCGCGCATGCCTTTGTGGAAACCGCCGCCGTGATGGCGTTCGTGCATGGCGGCGGGGCCGCCGTCGGCCGGAGGAGGAGGAGCAGCCATAACGGTGCCGGCCACCAGGCCGCCCGTCGCGGCGACAAAAGCAAGAGCGGCCAAATTGGAGCGGATAGCGAATCGGGACATGAAGGTCTCCTGTGAGTGAAGAAAGCGAGACCATTGTGCGATCGGGCCCGTTTCATCCGGGTTTCGTCCGCGCAAGCCATGTTTCAGTCGATTGCGCCTGGCGGAGACGCGAAGACGGGGCCGCGCGGGCCCCGTCTTTCACTGCGCGCATTGCCCGCGCGGGCCGCTCAGGCGGCGTCCCAGGCAGCCATGTATTCCTTCCAGTGCGGCGCGTCGCTGGCGCTCAGGGTATCGCGCACCAGCGCGATTTCCGCCTCGTAGGCGGTGCGGTCGAGTTCGCCGCGCAGGAAACGGAAGCGGCAATACACCAGCCAGGTGTTGACCACGTCCGTTTCGCAATAGGCCCGCACTTCGTCGGCGCGGCCCTGGCTCCAGGCTTCCCACACCTTGCTGCCGTCCATGCCCAGCTTGCCGGGAAAGCCGCAAAGCTTGGCCAATTCGTCCAGCGGCGCGTTGGCGCGGCCGTTGTACTTGGCCAGCAGGTCCATCAGGTCCAGGTGGCGGGAGTGGTAGCGCGAAATGTAGTTGTTGAACTTGAAGTCGCGGTCTTCCTCGCCCATGTCCCAGTAGCGCGGCGCGGGCACGCCCTGGATCAGGCTGCGGTAATGCAGCACCGGCAGGTCGAAGCCCGAGCCATTCCAGCTCACGAGCTTGGGCGTGTAGCGCTCGATGGTCTTGAAGAAGCCCGCCAGCAAGGCGGCCTCGGGATCGTCGGGCTGGCCCAGCGTCTTGACGCGGAAGCCCTGGTCGTCGCGGAACACGCAGCCCACCACCGCCACTTTGTGCAGGTGCAGCGGCAGGAAATCGTGGCCCACGGCCTCGCGGCGCGCCGTCAGCGCGCGTTCGACCACTTCCTGGTCGGAGACCTCGGCCCCCCAGCCGTTGAGCTTGCGCAGCCCGTCGGCGTCGGGGATGGTTTCCAGGTCGAATACCAGGGTGGGCGTCATTTCGGGGGCAGGTATTGCATGGGATCCACCGGCGTGCCCTGGCGGCGGATTTCGAAGTGCAGGCGCGGCGACGTGGTGTCGCTCTGGCCCAGTTCGGCGATCTTGGCGCCGCGCTTGACGGTCTGGCCGGTCTTCACCAGCACCGCGCGGTTGTGCGCGTAGGCGGTGATGAAACCGTTCTGGTGTTCGACGATGATCAGGTTGCCCAGGCCGCGCACGCCATTGCCGCTGTACTTGACGAGCCCGTCCGCCGCGGCGGTGATCGGGTCGCCCAGCGCGCCGGCGATGTCGATGCCCTTGCTGCTGGCGTTGAAGCCCTGCACGATCTGCCCATTGGCCGGCCAGGTCCAATTGATGACGCCGGCGTCCGCCGCGCGCGTGGCGGGCTTGGTCTCGACCGGGGCGGGCGCCGGGGTCGGCGTGGTTTCAGGCGGCGGCGCCGCGGTTTCGGGTTGATCCAGCGGACGCGGCTGCGGCTTGGCGCCGCCGACCGGCGCGGTCTGCGCGCCGCCGCCCGCGCTGCCGGACATCTTCAGCACCTGCCCGACGGAAATCTGGTTGGGGTCGCTGAGGTTGTTCCAGCGCTTGACGTTCTCGATGTCGACGTTGTTGGCGCGGGCGATCTTGTACAGCGTGTCGCCCGGCTTGACCACATAGGTGCCGCCGGGCTGTGCCGAAGGCGAGGATTGCCCGCCGGTCATGTCGACCACCGGAGCGCGGGTACCTTTGGATGCGCAGCCGGCCAGGATGGCCAGGCTGAGCGCCCCCGCGACGAAGAGCGGGCGGCGCAGGCGCGTCGCGGACGCGCCCAGAGCGATATCGGTCAGTTGCAACTGCCCGTTGAGCATACGTTTCTCCTGTTTGCTCAAGATTGTATTCCGGCCCGTAGCGGCACAAAGCGCACGGCCTCTAGTTCAGTACGTTTCCAACTGGCCGCGCCTGTGCGTTCGATCAGAACCAGGCGCTGGTTGGCGCCCCCTTCAGGAGCGATCAGGCGGCCACCCGGCGCAAGCTGCGAGAGCAGTGCTTGCGGGATGGCGAGGCCAGCGGCAGCCACAACGATAGCATCGAACGGCGCCACGCCGGGCAGGCCCAGCATGCCGTCGCCGTATATCAGCCGGATCCGCGTGGTCAGCCGCAAGGCGCGCAAATGCTCGCGCGCCAGTTCGTACAGCCCGCGGATGCGTTCGATGGAATGCACCTCGCGCACGAACTGCGCCAGCACGGCGGCCTGGTATCCGCAGCCCGCGCCGACTTCCAGCACGCGGGTGGGCGCGCGGTCTTCGCACACCGCCGCGATCATGCGCGCCACCACCCAGGGCTGGGAAATGGTCTGCGAGTGGCCGATGGGCAGCGCCGCGTCTTCGTAGGCGCGGCTGGCCAGCGCCTCGTCCACGAACAGGTGGCGCGGCACCGCGCCCATGGCGGCGAGCACGCGTTCGTCGTTGATGCCCTGCGCGCGCAGTCGTTCCACCATCGCCTGGCGCAGGCGGTCGGAATTCAGGCCCAGGTTGCCGCCGGACGCGGGCGCCGGCGCCTGGGTCTGCCGCTGCAGCGTGGCGGCGGAGATGCGGGTGTTGCTATTGGCCGGCGTGACGCCGGGGCTGAGCCGGCCCGAGTCGTAGCGGACCGGGCCGGTGCGCCCGGGCACGGCCTGCGACACGTCCGGCTGGCTTATGCGTTTGCGCATAGCGGCTCCGCCCAGGCACGGATCTCGTCGAGCTGGCTGTGCTGGGTGAGATCCAGCCGCAGCGGCGTGACGGACACCGTGCCCTGTTCGACTGCATGGAAGTCCGTGCCCGGCGCGGCGTCGGCCGCCAGGCCCACGGGACCGATCCAGTACACCGTATCGCCGTAGGGCGTGGTGGTGCGCACCACCGGCTGCGAGGGATGGCGCTTGCCCAGGCGCGTGACCGCGAAACCGTGCATGTCTTCGAAGCGGCGGCTGGGGATGTTGACGTTCAGCAGCACCGGCGCGGCCAGGGGCTGCGCCAGATGGCGTTCGACGACCAGGCGCGCGGCGCGCGCGGCGGAATCGATGTGCTCCCAGCCTTTCTCGGCGAGCGAGAAGGCGATGGCGGGAATGCCGAACAGGTAGCCTTCGCTGGCGGCGGCCACGGTGCCCGAGTACAGGGTGTCATCCCCCATGTTGGCGCCGTTGTTGATGCCGGACACGACCAGGTCCGGGCGCGCGTCCATGAGCCCGGTGAGGGCCACGTGCACGCAGTCCGACGGCGTGCCGTTCACGGCGATGAAGCCGTTGGACGCGGTGCGCACCGACAAGGGGCGGTTCAGCGTCAGGGAATTGGACGCGCCGCTGTGGTTGGTCTCGGGCGCGACGACGGTGAGATCGCCCAGCCCTTGCAGCGCCGCGACCAGCGCTTCGAGCCCAGGGGCCGAGTAACCATCATCGTTCGAAACCAGAATTCGCATTATGCATCCGAAAGAAAATAAGACACTGATGGACGTGTCGGATTGTACCGTCCGCGGCCGCCATCCGGATGACGGCGTTGCGGGCCGCCACCCGCGCCCCGCTCGATAACCCGTAGCCGGCCCCGGCGCGGAGCGCGGTAGAATCCGCAGCGATTACGACACCATTACGACAATAACGGACTCCCTTTCCATGGCGATAACCGCACCCTCCCTGGCGTTCAACGTTGCGCTCATCCTGCTGGCCTACCTGATCGGCTCCGTCCCCTTCGCCGTGGTGGTCAGCAAGCTCATGGGCCTGCAGGACCCCCGCAGCTACGGTTCCAAGAACCCGGGCGCCACCAACGTGCTGCGCACCGGCAACAAGACCGCCGCCGCGCTGACCCTGCTGGGCGATGCGGCCAAGGGATGGTTCGCGGTCTGGCTGGCCGAAAAACTCGCCCCCGGCATCCCCGCCGGCGCGCTGGCGGCAGTGGCGCTGGCCGCTTTCCTGGGGCATCTGTACCCCGTTTTCCTGGGTTTCAAGGGCGGCAAGGGCGTGGCCACGGCACTGGGCGTGCTGGTGGCGATCCAGCCCTGGCTGGCGGTCGCCACGGCGGCCACCTGGCTGATCGTCGCCATCTTCTTCCGTTATTCGTCGCTGGCCTCGCTCGTGGCCGCGTTCTTCGCGCCCGTGTACTACGTATTCGGCTCGGGCCTGGCCTGGTACGCGCAGCCCGCCATGGGCGTGGCGCTGGCCATCATCGGGATCCTGCTGTTCTACCGCCACCGGGCCAACATCGTGCGCCTGCTCCAGGGCACGGAAAGCAGGATCGGCGGGAAGAAGAAGTAGGCCGGCAGACCCGCGGGCCATCGCCGTTCAGGCGATATCCGCCAGGTCCCAGCGCGGTTTTACCGTAAAGCCGTGCGCGTCCGGGTCCAGGGTCGCCAGGCCCGCCTTGACCCGCTCCGCGGCCGCGAAGGCGATCATGGCGCCGTTGTCGGTGCACAGTTCCAGCGGCGGGAAATAGGCGCGCGCCTTCAGCGGCCTGAGCGCGGCGTCCAGCTTGGCGCGCAATAGCTGGTTGGCGCCCACGCCCCCCGCCACCACCAGCCGCTTCAAACCCGTCTGTTTCAGCGCGCGGATCGCCTTGGCGGCCAGCACCTCGACGATGGCGGCCTGCGTGGCCGCCGCCAGGTCGGCGCGGGTCTGTTCGTCCAGGCCGCCGGCCGCCTCGGCGGCCTTGACCCGGGTCAGGACGGCCGTTTTCAGGCCGCTGAAGCTGAAATCCAGGTCGCCGCTGTGCAGCATGGGGCGCGGCAGCTCGAAGCGCGCCGCGTCGCCGCTGCCGGCCAGCCTGGCCAGCGCCGGGCCGCCGGGGTAGCCCAGGCCCATCAGCTTGGCGGATTTGTCGAAGGCCTCGCCCGCGGCGTCGTCCAGCGTTTCGCCCAGCAGTTCGTAGCGGCCCACGCCGTCCACACGCATCAGTTGCGTGTGGCCGCCGGACACCAGCAGCGCCACGAAGGGGAAGTCCGGCCGCGGGTCCGCCAGCATCGGCGACAGCAGATGGCCTTCCAGGTGGTGGATGCCGATGGCCGGCAGATGGCGGGCCCAGGCGAACGATTGCGCGACGCTGGCGCCCACCAGCAGGGCGCCAGCCAGGCCGGGGCCGGCCGTGTAGGCGACCGCGCCGATGTCGGACATCTGCAGGCCCGCTTCGTCGAGGACCTGGCGGGCCAGCGGCACGACGCGGCGGATGTGGTCGCGCGAGGCGAGTTCCGGCACCACGCCCCCGTATTCCTGGTGCATGGCGATCTGGGTGTGCAGCGCGTGCGCGAGCAGGCCCCGTTCCGTACAGACGGCCGCGACGCCGGTTTCGTCGCAGGAGCTTTCAAAGCCGAGAATGATCATGGCGGCAGAGTTTACAACTGATGCGAAAATAACAACCCGCAAGCCTGCAAACATACTGGGATACTGGGGACTCGAATGCTGGAGAAGCTATTCAAGCTGCGTGAACACGGCACGACCGCGCGTACGGAACTCGTGGCCGGCCTGACGACATTCCTGACGATGTCGTACATCATCTTCGTCAATCCGGACATCCTGTCGTCGACGGGCATGGACCGCGACGCGGTGTTCGTCGCCACCTGCCTGGCCGCCGCGCTGGGTTCGCTGGTGATGGCGCTGATCGCCAACTGGCCCATCGGCATGGCGCCGGGCATGGGCCTGAACGCCTTTTTCGCGTTCACCGTCGTCAAGACCATGGGCTACACCTGGGAGCAGGCGCTGGGCGCCGTGTTCATCTCGGGCGTGATCTTCCTGTTCCTGACGATCTCGGGCATCCGGGTATGGCTGGTCAAGGGCATCCCGCATTCCCTGCGCAGCGCCATCGCCGCGGGCATCGGCCTGTTCCTAGCCATTATCGCGCTGTCCAACGCCGATATCGTGGTCGCGCATCCCGCGACCAAGGTCACGCTGGGCGACCTGACCAAGCCCGGCCCGCTCTTCGCCATCCTGGGCTTTTTCATCATCGCGGCGCTGGACGCGCTGCGCGTGCGCGGCGCGATCCTGATCGGCATCGTCGCGGTCACCCTGCTGTCCATGGCGCTGGGCTACAACGAATTCAAGGGCATCTTCGCCGCGCCGCCGAGCCTGTCGCCCACACTGTTCAAGCTGGACATCCTGGGCGCCCTGCACAGCGGCTTCGTGCACGTGATCCTGGTGTTCGTGCTGGTCGAAGTGTTCGACGCCACCGGCACGCTGGTGGGCGTGGCCCGGCGCGCGGGCCTGATGCCCGAGAACCGGCCGAACCGCCTGGGCCGCGCGCTGTTCGCCGACAGCACCGCCATCGTGGCCGGCTCGATGCTGGGCACCAGCAGCACCACGGCCTACGTGGAAAGCGCCTCCGGCGTGCAGGCCGGCGGCCGCACCGGCATGACGGCGCTGGTCGTCGCGCTGCTGTTCCTGGCCGCGCTGTTCATCTCGCCGCTGGCCGGCGCCGTGCCCGCCTACGCCACCGCGCCCGCCCTGCTCTACGTGGCCGGCCTGATGATGCGCGAATTGATCGACATCGACTGGAACGACGTCTGCGAGGCCACGCCGGCCGCGCTGACCGCGCTGGTCATGCCGTTCACGTATTCGATCGCCAACGGGATCGCCTTCGGCTTCATCAGCTACGTCGTGCTGAAGACCGCCACCGGCAAGATCCGCGACGTGCATCCGGCCACCTGGCTGGTCGCCGCCCTGTTCGTGATCCGCTACGCCTTCTTCCCGGGCTGACCGGCAACGGGAAGGCCGCCGGCCGCGATTGGCGTCGTCAATCGGGGACATAGCCGCAGACAATACAACCCGCCAGCGCATAAGGTTGCTGGCGGCCCCGGTTGATTTCGCCGATACACTCCCCATGTATCACGGTATATGGAGTCCGCCTTGCGCCTTACCCGCCCTATCCCCGCCCTGTCCTGTCCCGCCGCGAGCACGGAGGTTTCCGCATGAGCAGCCTGGCCCGCATCCCCTTTTCCGTCCTCGACCTGGCCCCGATTGTGCAGGGCCGCGACGCCGCCGACGCCTTCCGCAACACGGTGGCGGTGGCGCAGCACGTCGAGCGCCTGGGATACAAGCGCTTCTGGCTGGCCGAACACCACAACATCAACGGCGTGGCCAGCAGCGCCACCGCCGTGCTGATCGGGCACGTGGCGTCCCATACCCGCAGCCTGCGGGTGGGATCGGGCGGCGTCATGCTGCCCAACCACGCCCCGCTGATCATCGCCGAACAGTTCGGCACGCTGGAAACCCTGTACCCGGGCCGCATCGACCTGGGCCTGGGCCGCGCGCCCGGCAGCGACGGCGCCACGCAGCACGCCCTGCGCCGCGGTCCGCGCAGCGGGCTGGAATTCCCGGCGCTGGTGGAAGAACTGCGCGGTTTCCTGGCGCCCTCCCGCCCCGGCCAGCCGGTGCGCGCCATTCCCGGCGAAGGCCTGGACATCCCCATCTGGTTGCTGGGCTCCAGCGATTTCAGCGCCCGCCTGGCGGCCGAGCTGGGCCTGCCGTTCTCGTTCGCCGGGCACTTCTCGCCCGAGGGCATGGCGGCGATGCGCCTGTACCGCCACCTGTTCAAGCCTTCGGCGACGCTGGCCCGTCCCTACGCCATGATCGGCGTGCCGGTCGTGGCGGCGGAATCCGACGCCGAGGCCCGGCGCCAGGCCACCACCCAGCAACTGAAGTTCCTGTCGCTGGTGCGGGGCAACCGGCTGCAATTGCAGCCGCCCGTGGACAGCATGGACGGGCTGTGGAACGAATGGGAGCGCGAAGCGGTCAATCAAAGACTGGGCGCCGCCATCGTCGGCGGCCCGGATACCGTCCGGCGCGAACTGGAGGCCCTGGTCGCCGAAACCGAAGCCGACGAAGTCATGATCGTCTCGGATTTCTACGACATCGCCGACCGCCTGCGCTCCTTCGAGATCGTCGCGTCGCTGAAGAACGGCGCCCCCGCCCCGGCCGCGGCCTGAACGCCGCCTATCGCGCCCGCCCCGGCGCCAACCATTGCGACACGGCGGCCACCCGCTCTACTATGGCCCAAAGAGGGGCGCGGAACGCCGCCGCGCCGCCTGATCAGACACCGCTATTTCGCCGTTGATGCGGCAAGGATTCGAAATGAGTACCGTTGAACTCACCAAAGACAGCTTCCAGGACGCCATCACGCCCGACGGAACCCTGATCGTCGACTTCTGGGCGCCCTGGTGCGGCCCCTGCCGCGGCTTCGCGCCGGTCTTCGAACAGGCCGCCACCGAGCATCCGGACGTCACGTTCGCCAAGGTGAACACCGACGTCGAACAGGAACTGGCCGGCGCGCTGGGCATCCGCTCGATCCCGACGCTGATGGTCTTCCGCGAAAAGGTCCTGCTGTTCTCGCAGCCCGGCGCCCTGTCGGCCGGCCAACTGAACGAACTGCTCACCAAGATCAAGGAAGTGGACATGGAACAGGTCCACAAGGAAATCGCCGCGGCGCAAAACGGGCAGGATGCGTAGGATGGGTGGAGCGCGAGAGTTCTTAAGAAAGAACTCAGGTATCCAGCGCGCGAAACCCATGCGGCCGAAATCGCTTGTTTTCCGGCCGATGCCAAACACAATCCCCGGGGTGTCTGACACCCGGGGAGACAAGCTTCAGCTTGCACCAGCATTTCAGGGGTGTCAGACACCTTGCCTTGCCATGGGTGTCTGACACCCGAGGAGACGAGCTTCGGCTTGCTCGGGCATTTCAGGGGTGTCAGACACCTCGCCTTGCCATGGGTGTCTGACACCCGAGGAGGCAAGCTTCAGCTTGCACCAGTGTTTCAGGGGTGTCAGACACCTGCATTGGGAGGCATCGGCGTAGAATTTACGTCACCTCCCAGCCCGCGCGGCCGCGCGTGATGTTGGCCACGGTCACGGCCAGTTCGGCGACCGCCGCGCGCGGCACCGTGAAGCGCAGCGCCGCCCCTTCCGCATTGAAATCTTCCTGCAGGATCGCGGCGCCCGCCTGCGCCAGCCGCGACTTCAGCAGCGGCAGTTCCGCGAATCCGCAGGTGCAGGCAACAGTGGCGAGATCGACGATCTCGGTCCGCTCCCCCAGCCGCAGGCAATTCGCCGCGCAGCCTCCGTAGGCGCGCACCAGTCCGCCCGCCCCGAGCTTCACGCCGCCGAACCAGCGCACCACCAGCACGGCCACCCGGTCCATGTCCTGCCCTTCGATGGCTTGCAGGATCGGGCGGCCCGCCGTGCCGCCGGGCTCGCCGTCGTCGTTGAAGCGGTATTCCTGCCCGATGCGGTAGGCCCAGCAGTTGTGGGTGGCCTCCGGATCGCCGCGCTCGGCGAAGAAACTCATGGCTTCCTCCACCGTCGACACCGGCGTCGCGTAAGCGGCAAAGCGGCTTTTCTTGATGTCTTCCTGGTAGGAACAGGGAGCGGTCAACGTGTGCGTCATGCCCGGCATTGTAAGTGCAGGCCCCGGGAGCCCGGCGCCGTCCGGCCCTAGCCGTGGCAGTCGGGGACTTCCTGGTCCAGGTACACGTCGAAGGCGACGTCGCGCGCCCATTTGGCCGTCATGGCCTTCCAGGCGCCGGCGCGGTCCCAGGCTCTCATCTCCTGGCCCAGCCAGTCGCGGCTGGCCGAATCGTCCGCGGGCAGCAGCCATACCCGTTCGCGCCTGGCGCCGTCGGCGGCCAGCGTGGACGAGAATTTCTTCCATTCCGGAAAACGGATCAGGGGATCCCAGACCGCGTCGTCCACCAGGCCGATGTCGCAGCTACCTTCGCGCACCGCGACCAGCGCATCGGACGGCACGCGGTAGGTGCGCACGACGGCGCCCCAGCTCTGCGCCAGGGCCCGCGACGCGGTCGCGGCCTCGGCCATGCAGACGCTGCGGCCGCGCGCGTCGGCCGGCCGGCGCAGGCGCGTGTCGCTGCGGATCACGGCCTTGGGGCGCGCGGCGTAGCCGGTGGGCTGGACGGCGACCGAGGCCGGCTGGCCGGCGGTGTCGTCGGCCAGCGCCAGGTCCACCTCGCCGGCCGCCAGCGCGGCCGAGGCCTGCTCCGGCGGTAGCTGGCGCAGGCGCACCGGCAGGCCCAGGCTCTGCCCCAGCCTGTCGGCCATGGCGGCGTCCAGGCCGTCCGGCGTGCGGATCTTGGCGCCGGCTTCGGGCGGCGGCGCCAGGTACGGCACCCCCACCACCAGTTCCCCGCGCTCGCGCGCCGCCGCGAACGGCCCGGCCTGCGCCTGCGCAGCGGCGCCCGCCGCCAGGCAGGCGCCAAGGACGAACAGGCGGAGATGGCGGATCATGCGGGCCTCAGACGTACTGGTAGCGCAACAGGCGGTGCTTGAGGTTCTCAAGCACGAACTGGTCGATCAGCGCCGCCAGCACCGCGATGACCAGGATATTGGTCATGACGCCGGTCATGTCGGCGATCTCGCCCGAGTAGGCCAGCGAGCGGCCCAGGCCCTTGCCGAAGCCGATCAGCATTTCCGCCGAGATCAGCGCGCGCCAGGCATTGCCGAACGCCAGTTGCGCGCCGGTGATGAGTTCGGGCATGACGGCCGGCAGGTACACGCGCTTGACCAGGCCCCAGGGCGTGGCGCCCATGACGCGCGCCGCCGCCACGTGCACGCGCTGCACGGATTCCGTGGCGTTCATCACGCTGAGCGCGGCCGGGAAGAACGCGGACAGCGCCACCACCACGATGATGGGCGTATTGCCGAACCCCATCACGATCAGGAACAGGGGCACCCAGGCGATCGACGGGATCGATTGCAGGATGACGATGGCGCTGCGCAGAACTTCGCGGAAGAAGAACAGCACCGCCGCCACCAGCCCGAAGCCGATACCGGCGGCCAGCGCCAGGCCGTAGCCCGCGCCCAGCCGCCCCAGCGTGCCCAGCAGGCTCTGGTGGAAGGATTGCTTGCCCAGGTCCTCGAACAGGCGCTCGACCACGGTCGGCACGCCCGGCATGAGGAAGTCCGGCAGCGCGAACGACGCCAACTGCCACAGCGCCAGGATGAACAGTACGCCCAAAACGCCCGCGAAATGCTTGCGGGCGCCGGTCACTCGGGTGGATGCGCTCAAAGCTTGCGAGCCTCTTGCCAGGACAGGTCGACGATGCTGGACACGTCGTACGGCTTGCCGTCGCGCGTCTTCAGCGAACCCTGGGCCTGCAGGATGTCGGCGATTTCCTGCATGCGGCGGGTGTCCTTGTCGGTCAGCTTGGGCGTGAAGACCTGCGTGCCGATGGCTTCGGTGATCACCGTTTCACGCGGCAGCTCGCCGCGGGTCAGGGTCTTGAGCGTGGGCTCCGCGATGAAATAGGAGGCGATCAGCTTGGAGGCCTGCGCGGGTTCTTTCTGCAGCAGTTCGATGGCCTGGTTCTGCGCGTCCAGCGCCTTCCAGACGTCGTCCTTGCGCTTGGCCAGCGTTTCGCCCGAGGTGATCACGACCATGCACGGGAACGGCCAGGCCTGGCCCACTTCGTAGATCTGCTTGACCGGCGCGATCAGTTGCGCGATGCGGTCGTAGGGTTCGAACAGGAAGGCGGCGTCCACGCGCTTGCCCACCAGCGACTGCACCGCCACCGCCGGGCTCACACCCATCACGTTGACGTCGTCGGCGCCCAGGTTGCCCTGCTTGAGCACCACGCCCTTCAGCACCACGTCGGCCGTGCTGCCTTCGGCCTGGGAAGCCAGCGTCTTGCCCTTCAGGCCGGCGATGTCCTTGATGCCGGAGTCGTCGCGCACGATCAGCGAATGGTAGCCCTGCTGCGCGCCGCCCACCACCTTCAGGTCGGCGCCCTTGGAGGCCCAGGCCACGGCGTTGGTGAAGCCCAGCACGCCGATGTCCAACTGGCCGCCCACGATGGCCTTGATCAGGTCGGTGCCCGACTTGAATTCGATCAGTTCGGAATCCAGGCCGGCCTTTTTGTAGTAGCCGCCCTCCTGGGCGACGATGGCCTGCGCGTCGTCCATCACGCGCAGGTAGCCCACGCGGAATTTCTCGGCGGCCATCGCGGGGGCCGCTGCCAGCAGCGCCGCGGCCAGCGGCAGGGACAGCCATTGCTTCAGTTTCATGAGAGGAGCTCCAGGGAATCGGGGATCGGCGGCGCGAATGCGCCGCGGGGAAGAATCCGGGTCAGGCGTCAGGCGGCCAGCGCCAGGTCGGCGTGTTCGCCCGCCCCGTCCACCGCGATGCCGAGCAGGCGCAGGATCTCGCGCTTCTCGGCCGCCAGGCCGGACAGGTCGTGGGTCTTTTCGTGGTGCGCCAGGTTGAACTCGCGCAGCACGCGCGCGGGACGCGGGCTGAATACGATGATGCGGTCGGCCAGGAACAGGGCTTCGTCCACGTCGTGGGTCACGAGCAGCACGGTGGGCTTTTCCTGGGCGATCAATTGGCGCAGCACGTCCTGCAGGCTCAAGCGGGTCAGCGCGTCCAGCGCGCCGAAGGGTTCGTCCATGAGCAGCGTCTGCGGCTGCGCGACGAACGCCCGGGCCAGCGCGGCGCGTTGCCGCATGCCGCCCGAGACCTGGTGGGGATAATAGTGTTCGAATCCTTCCAGGCTGACGCGCGCCAGCCACTGGCGAGCGGCCTCGCGGGCGCGGGCCTTGGGCGTGTTCTGGAATTCCAGCGCCAGCGCCACGTTGTCCAGCAGCGTCAGCCAGGGGTACAGCGCATGTTCCTGGAACACCAGGGTGCGGCTGGGGTGCGGGCCGGAGACGGCCTGGCCGTCGGCGAGCACGGTGCCCTGGGTGGATTTTTCCAGGCCGGCGGCCAGATGCAGCAAGGTGGACTTGCCGCAGCCCGACGGGCCGACCAGGGCGACCAGTTCGCCGGTCTTGATTTCGCTGGCAAAGTCATCCACCACGGGCAGGTCGCCGAAGTGCTTGTGGACGTGGTCGAAAGTAAGGTTCATGAACGGATCGTGGCGCGCGTGGAAACGAGCCTCAAATCTAACAATTCGTTATATGAATCCAAACGATCAATATTGAATGTCTTAACTTCTTTTAGTAATAAAGATCACGCCCCCGGGGCCGCCGGCACCGCGCGGACGGCGTGCCGCTGCAATCCGAAGGCGATCAGGAACCCGGTCAGCACCGACATGGCGGCCGCCAGGAAGATGGCCGGATAGCCGAAGCCGCTCGAAATATAGCCGGCGATGGGGCCGGTGACGCCCAGCGCCAGGTCCAGGAAGGCGGAATACGCCCCCAGCGCCGCGCCCCGGCTGCCCGCGGGCACGCGCGCCACGGCCTCGACGCCGATGGCCGGGAACACCAGGGCGAAGCCGCAGCCCGTCAGCGCGGCGCCCAGCAGCGCCGCGCCGGGATTGGGCGCCAGCCACAGCAGCAGCAGACCGGCCGCCTCCACCAGGAAGGACACCTGCGCCACGCGGAAGCCGCCGAAGCGCGCGATGGTGCCCGCGAACAGCAGGCGCACGCCGATGAAGGCGCAGCCGAAGGCGCTCAGCGCGTGCGCCGCCCCGTCCCAGGACGAGCTGGCGTAGTACAGCGCCACGAATGCCGCCAGCGTGCCGAAGCCCACCGATCCCAGGCCCAGCGCCATGCCGTGCGGGAAGACGCGCAGCACCACGCTCTTGAACGCCATGCGGTGCCCGCCCACGATGGCGACCGCCGCCCGAGAGACCGCCATCCCCAGGCCCGCCAGGCCCAGCAGCAGCACCGCGCCGCCCAGTGCGCCCATGCTCCATTCCTTTTCCAGGTACACGCCCAGCGGCGCGCCCAGCGCCAGGCCGCCGTACGTGCAGATGCCGTTCCAGGAAATGACCCGGGCGGTATGCAGCGGGCCCACGCGGGCGATGGCCCAGGTGGCCGAACCCGTGCCCACCCAGCTTTCGCCGAAGCCCAGCGCCAGCCGGCTGGCGATGATCGCCGCCAGACTGAGCCAGGCGCTGCGCTCGAAGGCGTAGGCCAGCAGCAGGAACACCCCGCTGGCGGCGCAGGCGGCCATGCCGATCACCACGGTCTGCTTCGGGCCGACCGTGTCCGCCATGCGGCCGGCGTGCGAGCGGCTGAGCAAGGTGGCCGCGTACTGCACGCTGATCGCCAGGCCGGCCAGCACCGAACCGTAGCCGAGCTGGCCGTGCACGTAGCCGGGCAGCACGGCCAGCGGCAGGCCGATGGCCAGATAGCAGATGAACGTGAAGAAAGCGATGGAAACGATGCGGAGCGTCAGCGTGAACGCGCCGATCTGCGCGCCATCGGGCGCGGCTTGCGAGGTGGGGGACATGAGGGAGACTGAAGAGATACCTGGCCGAAGCGGCACCAGGGTTTACCCTGATGATAGCTCAATCAGGTTTGCAACAGGCTGAACGCGGCGGCCAGGCGCCGTGAACCGCGCGGCCGGACACCCTCATGGCGCCTGGCCGCGCAAGCCCGGACCTCAGGCGTCGATGCCGCGCGAAGTCAGGTAGTCGTCGTAGGTGCCGCGGTAGTCGACGATCTCGCCCGAGGGCAGGATTTCGATCACGCGGGTGGCCAGGCCGGAGACGAATTCGCGGTCGTGCGACACGAAGACCAGCGTGCCTTCGTACTTTTCCAGCGCGAACTGCAGCGACTCGATCGATTCCATGTCCAGGTGGTTGGTGGGTTCGTCGAGCAGCATGACGTTGTGGCGGCCCAGCATCAGGCGGCCGAAGGTCATGCGGTTCTTTTCGCCGCCCGACAGCACCTTGGGCGCCTTGGGCAGGTCGTCCGCCGAGAACAGCAGGCGGCCCAGCACCGAGCGGATCGACTGGTCGTCGTCGCCCGGCTGGCGATGTTCGCCCATCCAGTCCAGCAGGTTGATGTCCGTTTGCAGGAATTGATCCGAGACGTCCTGGGCCATGTAGCCCAGGTCGGCGTTGTCGGACCACTTCACCGAACCCGAGTCCGACGCCAGTTCCGTGGCCAGCAGGCGCAGCAAGGTGGTCTTGCCCACGCCGTTCGCGCCGATGATGGCGATCTTTTCGCCGGCGTCGACCATGGCCGAGAAATTGCGGATGACGGGCGCGTCGTAGGCCTTGGACAGGTTTTCGACCGTGACCGCCAGGCGGTGCATGACCTTGTTCTGCTCGAAGCGGATGTACGGGTTCTGGCGCGACGAAGGCTTGACCACGACCTGGTCGGCCTTGATGCGGTCGATCTGCTTCAGGCGCGAGGTGGCCTGGCGCGACTTGGACTTGTTGGCGGCGAAGCGGCGGACGAAGTCCTGCAGTTCGGCGACGCGTTCCTTGGCCTTGGCGTTGTTGGACACCAGGCGTTCGCGGGCCTGGGTGGAGGCCAGCATGTAGTCGTCGTAGTTGCCGGCGTAAATGCGGATTTCGCCGTAGTCCACGTCGGCCATGTGCGTGCACACCTGGTTCAGGAAGTGGCGGTCGTGGCTGATGATGATCATCGTGCTCTGGTAGCTGTTGAGCACGTTCTCCAGCCAGCGGATGGTGTTGATATCCAGGTTGTTGGTGGGCTCGTCCAGCAGCAGGACGTCGGGATTCGAGAACAGCGCCTGCGCCAGCAGCACGCGCAGCTTCCAGCCCGGCGCGACTTCGCGCATGGGCAGGTTGTGCTGGTCGACGGCGATTTCCAGGCCCAGCAGCAGTTCGCCGGCGCGGGCTTCGGCGGTGTAGCCGTCGTATTCGGCGAACTTGGCTTCCAGGTCGGCCGCGCGCATGTAGTCGTCTTCGGTCGCTTCCGGGTTCGCGTAGATGGCGTCGCGCTCGGACATGGCGGCCCACATCTCGGTGTGGCCCATCATGACCACGTCCAGCACGCGCAGGTCTTCGAACGCGAATTGATCCTGGCGCAGCTTGCCCAGGCGCACGCCCGGTTCCAGCGACACGTTGCCGCCCGACGGCTCGAGGTCGCCGCCGATGATTTTCATGAATGTCGACTTGCCGGACCCATTGGCCCCGATCAACCCATAGCGGTTGCCTTCCCCGAACTTGACGCTGACGTTCTCGAAAAGGGGCTTGGGTCCGAACTGGATGGTGAGATTGGCAGTGGATATCACGGTGTTTTGGCTGGGATCTTGGTTTTGACGTCCCCGGGCGCCCGCGAGCGCCCGGAGAAACCCGATAGTGTACCAAGACCGCCGCCGCCACGCCGCGGGCCGCCCCGGCCCGAGTGGCTCAGTGGTGGTGCTCGTCCAGCACCAGGTGCGCCAGCCCCGGCTCGGTGGCCAGGCCCACTTTCTGGCCGATCGGCAGCGTGGCCTTGGTGGCCACGTGGCCATAGGGCAGCCCCGTCACCACCGGCACCTTGACGGTCCGACGCAGCCAGGCCACCGCTTCGTGCAGGTCGTAGCCCTTGTCGTGGGGGGCCAGTTTGTAGTCGGAGAAACGGCCCAGCACGATGGCCTTCTGCCGGCCCAGGATGCCGGCCTGGTATAGCTGGATCAGCATGCGCTCGATGCGGTAGGGATGCTCCGCCACGTCTTCCAGGAACAGGATGCCGCCGCGCACCTTGGGCATGTAGGGCGTGCCCACCAGCGAAGTCAGCATGGCCAGGTTGCCGCCCCAGAGAATGCCGCGGCAGTCCACCGGATCGGCGTCCTGGGTCTCGAAGCTGAGGATTTCCAGTTCGCCGCGCATCACTTCGCCGAACAGGGCTTCGGTCAGGTCGTCGACCTTCTTGCCGCCGAAATCGGCGACGGCGCTGGCGCCGGTATAGCTGACCGCGCCGGTCTGCGCCAGGAGGCCCAGGTTGAAGGCGGTGAAGTCGCTCATGCCCACGAAGCGCTTGCCGCTGTCGGCCATGGCCTTCCAGTCGATGGCGGGCAGCAGGCGGCCCATGCCGTAGCCGCCGCGGGTCACCATCACGATCGGCAGCTTCTGTTTGGCGGCCCGCGTCAGGCTGGCCAGGCGCTGGGCGTCGGTGCCGGCGAAGCGCTGGTGCTCGGCGAACGCGGTGCGGTCCACGGCCGTCTTGAACCCCTGGCGCTGCAGGCGTTCGCGCGCCAGGTCGACGGTGGCCGGATCGCGCACCGCGGACGAGGGCGAGATCAGGTAGATGCCGCGCGCGTCGGGCAGCGCGTGGGCGTGGCCGTGGTCATGCCCGCAGTCGTCGCTGCATTCGTGGCCGTGATCATGGCCGTGATCGTGGCCGGCGGCGGCTTTGGCGCCGCGCGGCTTGGCGGCTTTGGGGGTGCTCATGCGATGGATTCCTTGCTGCGGCGCTCGCGGAAGAACCGGCGCAGCAGTTCGCCGCAAGGTTCCGCCAGCACGCCGCCGGTGACTGAAGTGTGATGATTGAGTTTGGGAACCGAGCCCACGTCCAGCACGCTGCCGCAGGCGCCGGTCTTGGGGTCGTAGGCCCCGAACACGACGCGGGACAGCCGCGCGTGCAGCATGGCGCCGATGCACATGACGCATGGCTCCAGCGTGACGTACACGGTGATGCCGGGCAGCCGGTAGTTTTCGAGCGCCCGGGCGGCATGGCGCAAGGCCACGATCTCGGCGTGGGCGGTGGGGTCGTGGTCGATGATGGTGCGGTTGTAGCCGCGGCCCAGGATGTCGCCCTGCGCCGACACCACCAGCGCGCCCACGGGGACCTCGCCGAGGTCGTAGGCGGCCCGGGCCTCTTCCAGCGCCAGGGTCATGAAGCCGGCGTCCTGCGCGGTCCAGGGCGGGACCGCCGCCAGGGCGTCCGCCTCAACCACGGTACACCCGGGACTTCAATGCGATGCGGCCGGCCAGGCTGGTCACGGCCTCTTCCAGCCATTGGTAGAGTTCGGCCTGTTCGTCGTAGCGGGCCTGGTTCAGGTTCGACACCCGGCCCTCTTCGATGAAGCCCCACGCCCGGCTGCGCTTGTCGCGGTGTTTCGGGTCCCAGACGCCGAAGGCATAGCCGCCGGCGCGGCGGATCAGCGAAAAGCAGGGAATGTCCGTGTAGCCGTCGCCGACGAACACCATCTGGTCGAACGGCACGCGCAGGCGGTCTTCGGGGACCTTGCGGTTGACCTCGAAGGGCTTGTTGCGGAAGTCGCGGCCGATGATGCCTTTCTGGATGTGGAACAGATAGCGCGTCTTGTCGGTAAAGCTGACGATGCGGCGCGGGAACTCGATGCCGCCGTCCGCGCCGTAGACGAATTCGGACGCCCAGATTTCGGTGAATTCATGCGCGATGGGCGTGGAGCGGACCACGTCGCCGATACCGCTGGAAATCAGGTAGAACTCCAGTTGCACTTGCGGCTGCTCGGCCCTAACGGCGGCGCGCAGGCGCTGGAACAGCGTGGGCACGCCGTCGTGCAGTTCCAGGCGGGCGCCCCAGTCTTTCAGGCGCTGTTGCGTGATGAGCCCGTGCCCGCCCTCCTGGGAAAGCCGGATCATCTGGTACAGATAGGCGGGCACGGGGTCCCAGTCCTGCTGCGACAGCAGCGGGTCGACCTCGTCCTTCCAGAAGGACGCCGTGTCCACCCCGATGCTCTCCAGGAAGCCGGACGTGCTGTCCGAGGCCAGCGTGTCGTCGAAATCGAAAACCAGGGCGATGACGTCGGACATGAATGTGCGTGAAAAAGGGGCGACAGCCGCCATTTTGCCTGAATGTGGCGGCGCCCGCGCCCCGGAAGGCCGGGAACGCGCGGTTCCGGCCCTCCTCTGCCCCGCCCCTATTGGCGGATCGGCGCGCTCGTGCTGCCGCTGGCGGGCGGAGGAGCCGCGCCCGGGACGCCGGAAGCGGGCGGAACCGAATCCGCCGGCACCTGGATCACCGTTTCGCGCAGGACGCCGCCGCCCTGCACGCTGCCGCGCACGTTGGTGGGCGAGGTCATCTGGGTGACGCAGTCCTGGCGCGAGGCCGCCGGCAGGCGGTTGCAGCGGTCGATCATGTTCTGCTGGTACTGGTCGGTGCTGCCTTCCTTCAGGTTCTGGCGCCGGGCTTCCTGTTGGGCCGCGCCGGCTTCGCGTATGCACGCGGCCTGATCCTGCCCGGTGGCGCCGCTCTTGCAGGCCGCCACGTCCTGCTGGTACTGGGATTGGCCTGTGCCGCGGCCGGTCGCATCAGCCGCGTGGACCGCTCCCGCGGCCAGCATCAGGCCTGCCGCGCAAAGCGTCGCCGCAAGGCGTTTGGTGTGCATGGGTCGTGTATTCATGGCCAGCTCCTTCAATAGCGATTGCACCAGAGCGGCGCGGCCCGGAGGCCGCCTCCGCTCGCTCAAGGCCTGCCCGCCCCGAAGGGCGCAGGCCAATGGCCCACTATCCCACGACAGCGAGCCGCTAAGGTGTCCAGCAACGTGAAATCGTAAGCCTACGTTTCAATTATCGCAATGCAGCATGGCATTTACGAGGCGCGCGTCTACTAACGTGCGTCCGCTAACGCGCGTCCCTTTCCGCATCGGCGGGGGCCAGGCGGTTGCGGTAGGTCGCGGCGCGCATCAGCAGCATCGCGGTGACCGGCGAGGACACGATCAGCAGCAAGGTGATGACGACCTCGTGGAACACCGGGCGGGCCGACAGCGCCGAGAAAACCAGGATGGACGCGCCCAGCACGCAGCCGCAGCCCATGGTGTTGCCCAGCGTGGGCGCATGGATGCGCGCGTAGAAAGTGCGGAACCGCAGCAGGCCGGCCGAGCCGGTCAGGGCCAGCAGGCCGCCGAAAACCAGCAGGATGCTGGCCGGGATGCCTGCCCACAACGGGATCTGGGCTTCTATCATGGCTCGATCACCTCGCCGCGCAAAAGGAAACGGGCCATCGCGGTGGACCCGACGAAACCGAACAGCGCGATCAGGAGCGCGATGTCGAAATACACGGACGTGCCGGAACGGATGCCGAACGCCAGCATCGTCAGCATGCCGTTGATGTAGAGCGTGTCCAGGGCCAGGACGCGGTCCTGGGCGGTGGGCCCGCGCAGCAGGCGGACGGTGGCGCACACCATGCCCAGCGCAAAGCAGACCAGGGCGAAGGACGCGGCCCAGTAAAGTACGGTGTTCATTCGAATATCTCCATCAGCGGACGCTCGTAGCGTTCCTGCACCAGCCTGATCCAGTCGCCTTCGTTCTGAAGGTCCAGCACGTGCAGCTTCAGGTGGTGGTCGTCGGTCAGGTTCACCCAGACCGTGCCGGGCGTGTAGGTGACGATGCAGGCCAGCATGGCCAGGCCGTGCGGGTCGCGCATGGTCAGCGGGATCATGATGAACCCGGGCGAAAAATCGTTGGGCCGCGGGTTCAGGACCAGCCTGCCCACGGCGATGTTGGACTTGATGATGTCCCACGTGACGTGCAGGAACAGCGGCACGGCCTTCCACAGCCGGTGCGGGCGCGCATGCAGCGGGCGCAGGCGCGACGCCGCCCAGGTGAACCAGAGCGCGAGCGCGGTGCCCAGCGCGATCTGGCCCGCGGACAGGCTCTGGTTCAGGACCAGCCACAGGACGAACAGGAACACCGGCAGGAACGCGAAATAGAGGCGGCGCATCAGCTTCCCCCCTTGAGGCCGCGCACCGTCTGCGCGGACATGACGGCCTCGATGTAGGACTTGGGCTGGTCGAGCGATCGGGCCGCGTCGTCGAGATAGGCCGACACCGGCCCCGCGCCGGCGGCCAGGCCCACGCACAGCAGCAGCAGCACGGCCACCGGGCCGGCCTCGATCACGCGCAGGCGCGGCGTGCTGCGGTCGTCGCTCGCCCAGAACACGCGGATGCCGGTGCGGCCCAGGCCGATCAGGCCGGCCAGGCCGGAAACGAGCACGGCGGCCACCAATATCCAGGCGTCCATCGGCAGGGCCGATTCATTGGCGGCGGACACCGCGGCCGACAGCAGCGAAAACTTCGCGACGAAACCCGACAGGGGCGGCAGGCCGGTCACCAGCAGCGCGCAACAGATGAAGGCCAGCCCCAGGAAGGCCATGGCGGCGGGAATGGCCACGCCCACCACGTCGTCGGAACGGTTGACCGAGGCGGGGTCGTCCAGGTCGAAGGCGTCCAGGGTCACCGCCAGCACGTTGGCGCCAAAACTGCGGGTGCGTTCGATCAGTTCGGCCAGCAGAAAGAACGCGCCCGTGGTCAGCACCGAACTGATCAGGTAGAACAGCGCCGGGCCGGTCAGCGTCACGCCGGGCATGCCCAGGGCGGTCAGCAGCGTGCCGGCGGACACGATCACGCAGTAGCCGACCATCTTTTCCAGTTGCTGCGTGGCCAGCAGGCCCAGGCCGCCGAACAGCAGCGTCGCCAGCCCGGCCGCGAACATCCAGTCCAGGCTGAACGCCGCCGGCGCGCCCGACGGCAGCAGCAGCGAGCCGATGCGCAGCAGCGCGTAGATGCCCACCTTGGTCATGATCGAGAACATGGCCGCGACCGGCGCGCCGGCCGAGCCATAGCCCTTGACCAGCCAGAAGTTCAAGGGCCAGGCGCCCGCCTTCACCAGGAAGGCCACGCCCAGGATGGCCGCGCCCGCCTCGAACAGCATGCGGTCGGCGCCAGCCAGGTTGCCCGCGCGCTGCGCCAGGTCCGCCAAATTGAGCGTGCCCGTGACGCCGTAGATCAGCGCGATGCTGATCAGCAGCAGGAACGAGGCCGCCAGGTTCACCGCGATGTATTGCAGGCCCGCACTGACGCGCGCCACGCCGGAACCGTGCAGCAGCAGGCCGTAGGAGGCGGCCAGCAGCACCTCGAAGAACACGAACAGGTTGAACAGGTCGCCGGTGAGGAAGGCGCCGTTCAGCCCCATCAGCAGGAACTGGAACAGGGAATGGAAATGCACGCCCGCGCGGTCCCAGCGGGCCAGCGAGTACACCAGCGAGGCCAGGCCCAGCACCGCGGTCAGCGTCAGCATCACGGCGGCAAGCCGGTCCACCACCAGCACGATGCCGAAGGGCGCGGGCCAGTCGCCCACCAGATAGACCCCTACCCCGTCGGGCCAGACGCCCGGCACGGCGCCGCCGGCGACCGCCAGCAGGGCAATGGCGGCGGCCAGTTGGGCCAGGATGGACACGAGCGCGACCGCGCCGCGCGCATAGCGGCTGGTGTCGGCCAGCAGGAGCATCGCCGCGCCCGCCAGCAGCGGGGTGACGATGGGCAATATGGGAAGATGCTGCAGCCAGAAACTCAAAATTGGGACTCCCGTCCATCAACGTGGTCGGTACCCGTGAGGCCGCGCGAGGCCAGCAGCACAACCAGGAACAGCGCGGTGGTGGCGAAGCCGATCACGATGGCCGTCAGCACCAGCGCCTGCGGCAGCGGATCCGCGTACCAGGAGGGATCGTGGGCCGCGGCCGGATCCACCACCGGCGGGCGGCCCGAGGTGAGCCGGCCCATGCCGAAGATGAACAGGTTCACCGCGTAGGAAACGAGCGACAGGCCCATGATGAACTGGAACGTCCGCGGCCGCAGAAGCAGCCACACGCCCGAGCCCGCCAAGACGCCGATCGCGACGGCGTAGATCAATTCCATCAGGCTTCCCCTGTTTGAGCGGCCGCCGCCTGGATCTCGGCGGCTGCCTTGCGTTGCGCGCGCAGCGATTGGTGGGCCAGCGCCACCAGCACCAGCACGGTGGACCCCACGACCAGCATGTACACGCCCAGGTCGAACAGCAGCACGCTGGACAGGTGCACGTGGCCGATCAGCGGCAGCGCGATGTCCCAGGACAGCGCGGCCAGGAACGGCTTGTAGGCCAGCCAGGCGGCCATCGCGGCGGAGCCCGCGAACAGCAGGCCGATGCCGATCCAGTTCTGCGGGTTGAGCCGGCTGCGCGATTCGACCCAGTACACGCCGCCGACCATGTATTGCAGGATGACGGCGGTGGCGAATATCAGCCCGCCGACGAATCCGCCGCCGGGTTCGTTGTGCCCGCGCAGCAGGAAATACACCGAGATCAGCGCGGCCGTGGGCAGCAGCAGGCGCACCAGGACCGTGGGCACCATCATCGAGCCCGAGGGAACCGGGGACTTGATGTCCGGCGCGGCGGGCACGCCGCCGTCCTGGTCGATCTGCTGGCGCGGCAGGTCCGCGCTTTCGGCGGCGGGACGGAAGCGGCGCAGCAGCGCATAGACCGTCAGCGCCACGATGCCCAGCACCGTGATCTCGCCGAAGGTATCGAAGCCGCGGAAGTCGACCAGGATGACGTTCACCACGTTGGTGCCGCCGCCGTCGGGCAGCGCGCGGTCCACGAAATAGGAGGAAATCGTCTCGCCCTGCGGACGCGTCAGCACCGCGTAGGCCAGCGCCGACATGCCGGCGCCCGCCGCCACGGCCATCAGCAGGTCGCGCAGGCGGCGGCCGCGGGCGCGCAGCGTGGCCCCCAGGCTTTCATCGTCGTCCTGCGCGATCCGCCGGGGCAGCCAGCGCAGGCCCAGCAACAGCAGCACCAGGGTCACGACCTCGACGGACAACTGGGTCAGCGCCAGGTCGGGCGCCGAGAACCAGACGAAGGTCAGGCAGGTGATCAGCCCCGCGCCCCCGGCCAGGGCCAGCGACGCCAGGCGGTGGTACTTGGCCTGGTAGGCCGAGGCCACGGCGCAGACCCCGCCCACCAGCCACAGCAGTGCGAACGCCGGGTCCACCGGGGTCAGGTGGCCCGCCCCGTCCAGCCAGCCGCCCGCGCGCAGCGGCAGCCAGGCGACGAACAGGGTGCCCAGCACGATCAGCAGCATCTGCACCTGCAGGCGCGAGGACGCCAGCCAGCGCAGCAGCCAGGCGGCGGCCACGCTGGAGCCGTCCAGCAGCGCCTCGAACGTGCGGCGGCCGTCCAGCCGGTAGATGAAGGGCACGCGGCCGGGGTTGGCGCGCTGGTGCGCGCGCAGGGCCAGGTACAGCAGCACGCCGGCCGTGGTGGCGACCAGGCTCATGACCAGCGGCAGGTTCACGCCGTGCCAGACGGCCAGGCTGTACTCGGGCATGTCCTCGCCCAGGATGCTCTGGGCCGCGGAGGCCAGGAACGGGCCCACGGTCAGCCCCGGCAGCACGCCCACCAGCAGGCACATGAACACCAGCAGCGCGCTCGGGAACAGCATCCACCGGGGCGGCTCGTGCGGCGCGCGCGGGAGGTCGGTGGCCGGCGGGCCGAAGAACACCTGGAGGATGAAACGCAGCGAATACGCCACGCTGAACGCCCCCGCGATGGTGGCCAGGAGCGGCAGGCCGACCTGGGTGATGCTGTCGCCGCTGACGAAGGTGGTCTCGGCGAAGAACATTTCCTTGGACAGGAAGCCGTTGAGCAGCGGCACGCCGGCCATCGAGGCCGCCGCCACCATGGCCAGTGTGGCGGTGATGGGCATGGCCTTGTACAGGCCGGACAGCCGGCTGAGGTCGCGCGTGCCGGTTTCGTGGTCGACCACGCCCGCGGCCATGAAGAGCGAAGCCTTGAAGGTGGCGTGGTTGATCATGTGGAAGATGGCCGCCACCAGCGCCAGCGTGCTGTTCAGCCCCAGCAGCAGCGTGATCAGCCCGAGGTGGCTGATGGTGGAATAGGCCAGCACCCCTTTCATGTCCTGCTGGAAGATGGCGGCGTAGGCGCCCAGCACCAGCGTGACCAGCCCCGCCCCGCCGATGATCCAGAACCATTCGTCGGTGCCCGACAGCACCGGCCAGAACCGCGCCAGCAGGAACACGCCCGCCTTCACCATGGTCGCCGAATGCAGGTAGGCGGACACCGGGGTGGGCGCGGCCATGGCGTTGGGCAGCCAGAAATGGAACGGGAACTGGGCGCTCTTGGTCAGCGCGCCCAGTGCCACCAGGATCAGCACGGCCGGATACCAGGGGTCGGCGCGGACCAGGTCGCCGGCGGCCAGCACGCGGTCCATGTCGTAGCTGCCGACGATGTGGCCCAGGATCAGCACGCCGGCCAGCAGGCACAGCCCGCCCCCGCCCGTGACGGTCAGCGCCATGCGCGCGCCGCGCCGGGCGTCCAGGCGGTGGTGCCAGTAGGCGATCAGCATGAAGGACGCCAGGCTGGTCATTTCCCAGAACATGACCAGTTGGATCAGGTTGCCCGACAGCACGACGCCGAGCATGGCGGCCATGAAGGCCTGGAAAAAAGAGAAGAAGCGCGGCACCGGATCTTCCGGCGACATGTAGTAGCGCGCGTACAGCACCACCAGCGCGCCCATGCCCGAGACGATCAGCGCGAACAGCCAGGCGTAGCCGTCCATCCGCAGGGTGAACTGCAGGCCCAATGCGGGCGCCCACGGGATGTCGACCCGCACCACGCCGCCGTTGGCGACGTCCGGATACAGGCCGGCGACCAGAACCACACAGGCCAGGGCGATAAGGCCCGCCAACCAGGCCTCGGCATTGCGGGCGTTGGAAGGCAGCAGCGCGGCGCACAGGCTGCCGGCGAACGGCAGAGCGAGGATCAGGATCAGCGACATGGCGTTCCGAGAATGTCCGGGCCCCCTCCCGCCAGCGCAAGGCAGCGAAAGACGAAACAGACCGGGGATTGAAAAACGGACGGAACCCTGGCCCGGTGCGTCGCTGCACTACACGTTGCCCCGCGGGGACATCAACCAACGCCATTGAACGGCGCAGACAGAAACAAACGCAATAGCTTTCTTGCAAGACCGGCCAAGAATCTCATCCGAAAAATATCAGATTCTTGTAAGTTATGCAGAAATTTATGTGTGAACGGGGGTGATGACGACACGTTCGATGCGCAATGATTGCGCAATCGGCAAGTTTCGGCACCGATTCATCTCTTTGTCAGCATTGGGTTTTTTCCGCTATTGCCGGCTATTTCGCGCAACATTGCGTCAACGCAAAACAACCCGGTCCGTTCAGGGTCGATCCGGGTTGACCGAGGGGAGTTTCCTGTGTGGAATGGCGCCCACGAAGCGTCGGTCGGGCCCGCATCCGGGCCAGGCGCGCCTCACCGACGCCGGCCGCAGAAGCCGGCCGGGTCGGAAAATTCAATAATATGGAGAAGACTCTTGACCGTGCTGTCCCAAGCAAAGGCCGTCCTGGCCGCCGCAATCGCAGGCGTCTGCTTTAGTACCGGCGCGCATGCCGCCGACCCCTACCCCAACAAGCCCATCCGCCTGATCGTCCCCTTCGCCGCCGGCGGCACCACCGATATCGTCGCCCGCATCGTCTCCGAAGGCCTGGGCCGCGAACTCGGCCAGCCCGTCGTCGTCGAAAACCGCGGCGGCGGCGGCGGCTCCATCGGCGCCGACGCCCTGGTGCGCTCCGCCCCCGACGGCTACACCCTGGGCGTGGCCACCGTCAGCACCATGGCCACCAACCCGGCCACCAACCCCAAGAACCCGTACGACCCGCTGAAGGACTTCGCCCCCATCACCAATATGGTGAACGTGCCGAACGTGCTGACGGTGAATCCCGCCGTGCCCGCCAAGACGCTGACCGAATTCATCGCCTTGCTGAAGGCCAATCCCGGCAAGTACGCGTACGCCTCCTCGGGCTCGGGCGGCATCGGCCACCTGGACGGCGAACTCTTCAAGTCGCTGACCCAGACCGACATGGTGCACGTGCCCTACCGCGGCTCGGGCCCGGCGCTCAACGACGTGATCGCGGGCCAGGTCAACGCCCAGTTCGACAACCTGCCCTCGTCCATGCCCCACATCCAGGCCGGCAAGCTGCGCGCCCTGGCCGTGGCCGCCCCCAAGCGCCTGCCGGCGCTGCCGGACGTGCCGACCTTCATCGAAGGCGGCCTGCCCGATATGAACAACATGGCCTGGTACGGCCTGGTCGCGCCCGCCGGCACGCCGCAGGCGGTGATCGACCGCGTCCATGACGCCGCCGTCAAGGCGCTCCAGGATCCGAAGACCGTGCAGCGCCTGGCCGACGGCGGCTCGCTGGTGGACGGCAATACGCCGGCCGAGTACGCCGCCCAGATCAAGCGCGAACTCGAACTGCGCCAGCGCATCGCCAAGGAACGCAACATCCAGTCGACGAACTGACCCCACGCGCCCCCCGGCGGCCGGCCCCTGCCGCGGGGCCCGCCCCGGGGGCCGGCGCTTGACTGTAATCGCCCGGCTGGTAGCATGTGCGACCGTGCGATCCCAATTTTCTCCCCTCCCCTGCGCCGCATGCGCCATCTGCGCCCTGCGCTCGACCCTGTTGAGCTCGCAGGAAGTCGCCGCGCGTTCCGCCTACGCGCGTTCCAAGCCCGGCTAATCGCCCGGCTCTTCCCTCTCTGAGCCTCATCCCGGCCCGCCGCCGGCTGCCTGCGCACATCCGCGCTTCGCGCAGCTCGCCGCCGGCCGGCGGACGCCCCGCCGCGTGGCCGGGCGCCGCGCTTCGTCCCGTTTCCGCATGCCTCCGGATGGCCTGCGGCCAGGCCACGCACCGACTCTTTCCAAGCGCCATGCAACTTACCAAGAATTTCGTCAAAGCCAAGAACCCCTGCGCGGGCGGCTACAAATGGTTCATCCGCGACCACAACGGCCAGGGGGACTACCAGGCCGTGCTCGATGCCCTGGTCGCCGACGGACGGGTCAGCGACGCCTGCTGGCTGCTGGACCAGTTCGGCCCCACCGACGCGGTGCTCAAGCTGGACGCGGTCGACGCCCACGCCATCGTTTTCGCGGGCACCCTGGAAGTGCGCATGGGAATCAACGTGGACACCGTCGTGCGCGCCGGACGCAGCATCGTGACCGGTGGCGGCATCCGCGCGGGCGAGACGATCATGGCGGGCGAGAACATCGCCGCGGCCGGCAACATCGCCAGCGGCGGCGACCTGCGCGCCGGCGGGGACATCAGCGCGGACTGGGGCATCGAGACCGCCACCCGCCTGGACTGCGGCGGCAACGTCCGCGCCAAATGGGACATCTGCGCGGGCCAGGACCTGGCCGTGACCGGCCACCTGCACGCCGGCCAGGACGTGCAGGCGCAAGGCGCGATCAAGTGCGGCCAGGGCATCAAGGCCGGCGGCGACGTGCGCGCCGAAAAGGAAATCGACGCGGCCTGCGGCATCCAGGCCGGCGGCTCCATCCTCTGCGGCGACCACCTGGCCTCCGGCTGGGGGCTGATCGCGGGCGAGGACATCCGCGCCGAAGGCGCGATCCGGGCCGGCGAAGGCGTGCAGGCCGCCGGCCTCATCGAAGCCGGCGCGGGGCACGGCATCTACGCCGGCCTGAGCGTCCGCCTGGACGCCTGGTCGGCCTGCGCCCGGGTCGTGGCGCAGGCCCGCCCCGAACAACTGGTCAGCGGGTATTGGACGGACCCGGAGCCGGGATCGCCGAACTAGCGGCGTCCCGCGCCGGGTTGCGCAGCACCAGCATCAGGCCCAGCAGGATCGCCCCCATCCCGGCCACGCTCAGCGCGGACAGGCGATTGCCCAGGATCAGATAGTCCAGCATCGCCGTGCCGGCCGGCACCAGGTAGAACAGGCTGGTGACGTTGACCAGATTGCCGGCCTGGATCATGCGGTAGAACAGCAGGGTCGCGCCCACCGAAATCACCAGCCCCATCCACAGCAGCGGCAGGACGAAGCCCGCCACCCATTCCACGCGAATGGGCTGGAACGGCGCGAACAGCAGGCACAGCGCCAGGCTGACCGCGTACTGCAAGGGCATCACGTCCATCGGCGCCTGGCGCACCCGCTTCTGCAGGATCGCTCCCAGCGTCATGCACGCCAGCGCGGCGAACGCGTACGCCATGCCGGCGACCGAAAAGCGCGCCATGCCGATGCTCTGGACCATCACCATCGCCAGGCCGCAGAACGCCAGGAACAGTCCGGCCAGGCGCGCCCGCGAGTAGCGCCGTTCCAGCAGGGCCAGCGTCAGGATGGGCTGCGCGCCCAGCAGCGTCGCCAGCACGCCCGGCGTAATGCCATGGTCCAGCGCAAGCAGGTAGCAGATGGAATAGCCGCCGATCAGCAGCAGGCCCGTCGCCGCGACGGTGGCGCGCGTGCCCGGCTCGGGCAGCCAGCGCCACCTTCGCGCGCAGATCAGCAGCAGCGCGGCCAGGGCCAGGATGAAGCGCAGCAGCAGGAACGCGAAGGCGGAGGCATGGAACAGCCCCCATTTGGCGAAAATCGCGCCGCCGCTCCACAGCAGCACGAACAAGGCGGTGGAGCCATGGGAGGTCCACGCGGATCTATCGAAAGACATGAGGTTTCTACCTGTCGAAGTCATAACAGGCTCCGCCCCTGCCCGGGCACGGCGATCGGCCGCGTCAGGGCGCAAGCCGGCGCGCGGCGGACACGGCGCGCGTCAAAGCGCGCGGGGCATCGGCGGGCAGACTTGGGAGGGGCTGGAGTCGGGTGCGGACGGCGTCAGCCGACGACGGCCGCGGACGGCGGGCATGCGCCCGCCACCACGCCGCAAGGCGGCGAGACGGGCGGCGATACCACCGTGGAGACGACAGGAGAAAAACCGGGAGAAACCGCGGAACGCCGTGACATCGCGCGCGCGCGGCCGCCGGCTGCCGAAGCAGCGGATGCGAAGCCGAGGAGGCGCGTGAAGTCAGGCATGCGCGTAGGCTACCGGCAGCGGGAAACGCCGTCAAGCGATCCGCCGCTGCTCCACCCCCATGTCGCGCCACGCTTCGCCGTGGCAGGTGAACATCAGGATCTGGTGCCGGGTCGCGGCGTCGAACAGCGCGCGCTTCATGAAGTCGCGCCGCGCGTCGTCCGTGTGGACCAGCGCGTCGTCGAGCAGCAGCAGCGTCGGCCGCCCGGCTTCGCGCAGCAGGTCCGCATAGGCGAAGCGCGCCAGGATGCCAAGCTGCTCGCGCGTGCCGAAGCTGAGCGCGGCCAGCGCGTCTTCGCCGCCGCCGCGGCGCAGCGCCGCGGGCAGCAAGGCGTCGTCCAGCCGCAGCTCGGCCTCGGGAAACAGCAGCGCCAGGTAGTGGTTCAGGCGGCGCGCCAGCGGCGCCTGCAGCCGCTGGGTGGCGGCGGCGCGCTGGTCGGTAAGCAGTTTCAGCAGCAGGTCCAGGGCCGCGGCGCGGCGGGCCAGTTCGTCGCGCCGCCGCTCGAGGCGTTCGCAGGCCGCGGCGGTCTCGGACAGGCGTTCGCCCAGGCCCTGCGCGCCCGCCTGGTCCAGCTTGCCTTGCAGTTGCAGGATGTCGCCGTGGCGCTTGTGCTGCGCGTCGCGCTCGATGGCGGCGGACTTCTCGTAGCGCAGGACGTCCTGTTCCGCCAGTTCGGGCCGATGCCCGGCCAGCGCGGCCTGCGCTTCGCGCACGCGGCGTTCGAGTTCGTCGTGGCCGCTGCGCGCCTCGGCGAGCCTGCCGGCGCGGGACTGGCGCTGCGCGGCGCGTTCGGGCGATTGCAGATCGGCGCCGCGGGCGGCGGCCTGGCCTTCGAGCAGGTGGGCGCGGGCGCCGTCGGCGTCCAGGGCGCGCTGCGCGGCCGCCAGCGTTTTCTCGGCCTGGGCCGCGACGGCCTCGGCCTCGCGCAGCGCCTGGACCGCCGCCGGCAGGTCGACGCTGGCCGTCTCGTCCGCGGCGGGCAGCCTGGACAGGCGTTCCTCCAGTTGGGCGCGGCGCGCCAGCGCCTCGTCGCGCTGGCTGCGCAACGCGTCCACGCCCCTGGGCGCATGGATGCCCAGCGTCTTGCGCATGCCGTCCAGCTCGCGCAGCAGCGCGCCGTGGCGGGCATGGCGCTGCTCGGCCTCGGCCAGCGTCTCGACCCCCACGCGCTTGAGCAAGGCGGCGCACGCCGCCTGGGCCTCGCCCAGCTCGCGCTGCAAGGCGGGCAGGTCCTTGCCGCCCGGCTCGATGCGGAAACGGCCGACGCCCGGCAGGTCCAGTTCCGCCGCCGCCGTCAGCAGGACGTCGCCGGCGCCGGCTAGCGGCCGCCCGTCCAGGCGCGCTTCGCGCCCGGCCTCCAGCCGGTAGGACAAGCGCGTGGCGATGGCCTGCTGCTGCAACTGCAAATTGGCCACCTCGCGGTCGGCCTTGCGCAAGGCGTCGACATCGGCGTCGGACATCTCCGTGCGCACGCTCTCCGCCTTCAGCGCCGATCCTTGTTCGATCAGCGCGGCGGCCTCCTTCAGCGCGTGGTCCAGGCGTTCGATCTCGGGGTCGAGCTGCGCCAGTTGATGTTGCAGGTCGACCCGGTCCGCCACGGCCTGCACGGACGCGACGCGCCGGCGCTCGGCGTCCACGGCATCGGCATGGGCCTGGCGCTGCTGTTGCGCGCGCGCCAGGGGTTCGCGCGACGCCTCGGCGCGGGCGCGGGCGGCGCGGGCCTCTTCGGCCAGCGCCTGGAGTTCGGCCTCGTCCTGCTGGTCGCGCCGAACCTGGTCCTGCAACAGGGCCAGGGTCTGCGCGGCCTGCGCCTGTTCGCGGCGCAGGCCCTCGAACGCTTCGCGCTCCTTGGCCACGGCGTCCAGCCGCGACCTCGCCTCGGCGGCCTTGGCCTCGAAGTCCTTCCAGGGTTCGTCCGCCTGGGCGCGCTGGTGCGCGTGGCGCAGTTCGGCCAGGCGATCCACGTCGGCGTTCAACTGGGCCATGGCCTGCGCGCACTCGTCGCGTTCCGCCACGGCGCGCGCCAGCGCGTCCTCGGCCTCTTTGTAGACGCCCTTCGGACGGCCGTTGCGCGCATCCAGCAGCGCGCCGCGCTCGGCGGCCACGCGCTCGTACAGGCGGTCGCCGTCGCCGGCGGCCAATTCGCCCGAGAGCTGCGTCAAGGCGTCGCGCAGATGCGCGCCCGCGTATCCCGCCGACTCCTGCAGGTTCTGGCCGTCTCCCTGCTGGATCCACAGCAGCCCGGGAATGCCCGCGAGGTCGGGCTTGCTCTGGCCGCGCGCGGCCAGTTCGAAGCCCAGCAGCGCGGCCAGCGCGTTCTCGGCTTCCTCGCCGTCCAGCCGCCGCGCGCCGTCGTCGATCAGCAGTTCGCAGCGGGCGCGGGACAGGAACTGTTTTTTCAGCACATAGCTGTGGCCGGCGTGCGTGAACGCCAGTTCGACGCTGGGACGCGCGCCTGATTCGCCGCGGGGCGCCAGGTCGGCCACCTTGCTGGTGCTGTAGCGCTCCAGGAAAGCGGAGCGGATGGCCATGGCCACCGTGCTCTTGCCGGCTTCGTTCGGCCCCACGAACAGGTTCAGGCCGTCTTGCAGGCCGTCCAGCACCAGGGGCTGGCGGAACTTGCGGAATTCTTCCAGGGCGATGCGCGAGAGCTTCATTTCGCGCCTCCCGGCATGGCGCTTTCGCGCTGGAACCGCAGCAGCAGCCGCAGGGCCTCACCCGCGACCGCGGACTGCGCGGCGTCCGCCTGCAGCGCCTGCAATTGCGCCGCCACTTCGCCCACGTAGCCGCTGGCGCGCAGTTCGGCCAGGTCCGCGTCGTCCGGCTCCAGCTTCAGGCCCGACAGGTCGGGCAGCAAGGCGCGCACCTGCGCGGCGGCCCGGTCCACGGCCTGCTGCAGCGCGTCCCAGGTTTCCATGTTGACGTGCCCCTGCACGTCCAGCCGCAGCACGTCTTCCGCGCGCAAGGCGGCCATGCGCTCGGCCAGCGCCTGTGCATCGGTGGGCAGGCTCAGCGTTTCCGACCAGGCCGACCAGCGGTACTTGCCCGTGGCCAGCCGTTCCACCGCCGGCACGGCGCCGGGCGCGTCGATGCGCACGTCCAGCACGTAGCCGGGTTCGTTGCCGCGGAAGCGGTCCTGCTCGGGCGTGCCGGCGTACCAGGTGCGTTCGTCGACGGAGAGGCAGCCGTGCCAATCGCCCAGCGCCAGGTAGTCCAGGCGGGCGCGCGCCGCGCGGTCCGGCGCGATGGGATTGGTGGCGTCGATGTTGTCCGGCAGCCGCCCCGCCACGCTGCCGTGCGCCAGGCCGACGCGGATGCGGCCGGGTTCGGTGTCCAGGGCGTCGAAGGCCTGGGTCGCGTCGTCGTAGGTATGGCGCTGCGTCAGGGGCGCGGCCAGGACGGCGAGGTTGATGGCCGCCAGGTCCACCACGCCCGTGGCGAGCGGCACGTGGACGTTGGCGGGGATGCAGCCCAGTTGCATCGCGCGGCTCCAGACGCTGTCGGCAAGCGCCGCGTCGTGGTTCCCGGCGATCATGACCCACGGCCCGGCATAGGCGGCCATGGCGGCGAACAGCCGGCGGATCGTGCGGTCGGACACGCCCTGCGTGTCGAACACGTCGCCCGCGACCAGCACGGCGTCCACGCCGCGCTCGGCGGCCAGCGCCGCGATGCGCGCCACGACGTCGAAGCGCGCCTCGGCCAGCATGGCGGCGTCATCGGTTTCGAACTGGCCGTACTGTCGGCCGATCTGCCAGTCGGCGGTGTGCAGAAAATGGGTCATGCGGGGAATTGTAAGAGGAAGATGCCTCCTTCCCCGCACCGGACGCGCTCAGGAGGCCGAGGTCAGCAAAGGCAGTACCTGGGCAAGCGTCAAGGGCCCCTCTTCCAGCAACAGCTTGTCACCTTGCGTTTCGCCTTCCTCGCCAGCAGCGCGCAAGGGGTCCGAAGCAAGCAGGCGGTGGCGCAGCAGGGCGTCGGCAAGCAACAAGCGCCTGGCGTCCACGCCTGGCTGGCAGCCCTCCCAAGCCATGAACACGGAGGCCGACACGTAGTAGAGTGCCGACGCCGCGCGGCGCACCTCAGCCTCAAGCCGCTCCTGCGTCCCAACAGCCTGCGCCAGGCCGATCGCGCGGCGAACGCAATCACGCAAGGTTGCGCGCCACGCCGCCGGCAGCGCCGTCGCCTGCTCTAGTCTGTTTTCCAGCAGGGCCGACAGCGCTTCGTGCGCGCTGTCCTTGCGCACGGCCCGCTGGATCGCGTCCAGCGCATTGATATTGCTGGTGCCTTCCCACAACACGCCGATATGCGCGTCGCGCACCAGGCGGGCATTGACGAAGTCCTCGATGTACCCATTCCCTCCGCGTATCTCCATCGCGCCCGTCGCGACGGCGATATTGTCCCGGCAGGTCCGCAGCTTGAGCAGCGGCGTCAGCAGACGCAGCACCCGCGCGGCCGCCACATCGCCTTCATGGGCACGCCCCATGACTTCCGCCGCCGCCATGACCATGGACAATGCCGCTTCCGTCGGCGTCAATAGCTTGAGCAACTGCCGACGCAGCAGCGGATAGCCGATGAGGTCGCGCCCGAACGCTCGGCGGTGACGCGCGGCCAACATGGAGTCGTTCAGGCAACGACGCATCATTGCCGCCGCTCGCACGCCATGCGACAGGCGCGACAGGTTGACCTGCTCCATCATGTGCTTCAGACCTTTGTCCACCTCGCCGACCAGATACGCCAGCGCCCCCTCCAGGCGGATTTCTCCGCTGGCCATTGAGCGGGTGCCCAGCTTGTCTTTCAGCCGCACGATGCGATAAGCGTTGCGGCTGCCGTCGTCCAGGCGGCGGGGCATCGCAAACAATGCCAGCCCACGCGTACCCTGCGGCGCGCCTTCCGGGCGGGCCAGCAGCAAGGCAACATCCGCATCCGTATGGGAGCAGAACCACTTCTCTCCATGCAGACGCCATTGCCCGTCGACCTGGCGCGCGACGGTCTCCAGGGCGCCGACGTCCGAGCCGCCCGTCTTCTCCGTCATGAACTGCGTCCCCTTCCAGAGCGTGGCCGGATCGTTCGACAGCATGCGCGGCAGCAGCTTTTCCCGCAGGGCCGGGCTGCCGAACTTCCGGATCAGGTGGATGGACGTGTCCGACACGCTGATGGGGCACATCTGGCCGAACTCGGCCTGGACGAACAGGTACTGCAGCGCATACTTCGCCGCCGGCGGCAGCGGCGCGTCGCAGCCCAGGACCCCGGCCCGATGGCTCATGGCATGGAACTGGAAGTCGCCGAAGGCGATGTGCTCCATCTCCTGGTAGGCGGGGTGATATTCGATCCAATCTTCGTCTTCGCCCCAGCGGGTACGCGCATGCAGCACGGGCGGAAACTTGTCCGCCACGGTGGCCAGCGTATTGAGGCGGCCCCCGGCCAATTGCCCCATGCGTTCGAACTGGGGCAACAGCGTGGCGTGCGCGGCGGCCGGCAGATAGAGCCTGAGCAGATCCTGCAAGCCCCGGTCCAGCGCGAAGAAATCCAGGCCGGCGCAGTCGGGCGCAAGGTGGTGGGAACTCTGGGAAGACCGCTGCGGACGCGGGCGGACATACTCGTCATATTTGGCTTGGAATGACACGGACAGCTCCTGAAGGTCGAGGTTCGGCATCGCGCCGGACGCGGCGCGGGCAGGTACATCACGCAGGGACAGGCTCAGATCACGCCGGCGGCGCGCAACTGCGTCAGCGCCGCCTCCGGCAGGCCAAGGCGCTGCGTCAGCACGTCTTGCGTGTGCTCGCCCAGGGCCGGGGGGCCCAGCGTGTGGTCCAGCGGCGTCTCCGAGAAGCGCATCGGGCTGGCGATGCCAGGGCATGTGCCGCCCGTGGATAGCGGCAAGTCCACCCTCAGCTTCCGGTGCACCACCTGCGGGTCCGCGAAAGTCTCGGAAAAGGTGTTGATGGGTCCGCAGGGCACGCCCTCGCGCTCCAGCCGCTCCTGCCAGGAGGCGGTGGTATCCATCGCCATCGCCCGCGACAACTGGGGCAGCAACGTATCTCGATGGACGAGGCGGCCGCTGACCTTGGCATAGCGCGGGTCCAGCGCCAGGTCCGGCCGCTGGATTTCCTGGCAATAGGCCGCGAACTGGCTGTCGTTGCCCACGGCCACGATCAATCGCCCGTCCCGCGTATCGAAGACCTGGTACGGCACCGCGTTGGCATGCGCGTTGCCGTAGCGCTTGGGCTCCTTGCCGGACACCAGATGATTGACGGCGGGATTGCTGCCGAAGGCCAGGATGCAATCCAGCAGGGCCATGTCGATATGCTGCCCTTGCCCGCTGCGCTCGCGCCAGGCCAACGCCGCCGCGATCGCCAGGCTGGCGTACATGCCCGTCGTAATGTCCGCAACCGCGACGCCCACTTTCTGCGGGCCGCCGCCCGGCAGCCCATCGGCTTCGCCGGTCACGCTCATCAAACCTCCCATGCCCTGGAAAATGAAGTCGTATCCCGGGCGGTGCCGATAAGGCCCCGTCTGGCCGAAGCCCGTGATCGAGCAATAAACCAGCGAAGGATGGTCTGCGCGCAGGTCCTCGTAGCCCAGGCCATAGCGCGCCAGGGTGCCGACCTTGTAGTTCTCGACCAGCACATCGCACTGCGCGGCCAGCCCGCGGACGATGTCCTGGCCCTGCGCGGTGGAGATATCCACGGTCACGGACTTCTTGCCGCGGTTGGCCGATGCGTAGTAGCCGGAGTCCTCTCGCGGCTGCCCGTGGGCGCCCGGCATCCACGGCGGGCCCCAGCCGCGGGTATCGTCCCCGGTGCCGGGGCGTTCGATCTTGATGACCTCGGCGCCCAGGTCGGCAAGATTCTGGGTGCACCAGGGGCCCGCCAGCACCCGGGTCAGGTCCAGCACGCGTATGTGGGAAAGCGGTTTGATCGTCATGTCCAGGATTCCGGTGCCCGCGGGCACGCCATTAGTCGATGCGGATGTGCGCGTCTGCGATCACGCGCCCGTAGCGGGCGCTTTCGTCGCGCATGTAGGCGCTGAACGCGTCTCCGGAATAGCCCACGGGCTCTCCTCCCGTGCGCAGCAAGGCTTCGCGCACATCGGGCTGCGCCATGATTTGCTCGATCGTGCCGCTCAAGGTCTGGACAATGGCCGGCGGCGTGCCCGACGGCGCCAGGATCCCGACCCAGGCGGACATCTTCATGTCGGGATAGCCCAGTTCCGCGGTGGTGGACAGGTCCGGCAGCACCGCGGAACGCTTGTCGCTCATCACGGCCAGGGCGGTCAGCTTGCCCGCCTGGATTTGCGGCAAACCGGTAAACGCGGGTTCGAACGTGACGGAGACCTCGCCGCCCATCACCGCGGCCTTTGCCGGCGCGCTGCCCTTGTACGGGACGTGCAAGAAATTGCTCTTGGTCCTGGACCGCAGCATTTCGCCCGCCAGGTGGGCCGTCGAACCGTTCCCATATGAGGCGTAGCTCAGTTCGCCGGGCTTGGCCCGGGCCAGATCCACGAGCTGCTGCAGCGTTTGCACGGGCACTTTCGGATTGACCACGATGACGCTGGGCGTGGTGGCGATCAGCGCGATCGGTGCGAAGCTCTTGACCGCGTCGTAGGGCAGCTTGGGATACAGCCAGGGATTGATCGTCAGGGTCGTGTTGGTCGCCGCCAGCAAGGTGTAGCCATCGGGCTTGGCGTTGGCCACCATTTCGGCGCCGATGATGGTGGCCGCGCCCGCGCGGTTCTCCACGATCACGGGCTGGCCCAGCCGTTCACCCAGTTTCTGGCCGATGACGCGCGCCACCACGTCCGTCATGCCGCCCGCCGAATACGGCACGATGAGCCGGATGGGCATGCGGGGATAGTCCTGGGCCTGCGCGGCGGCGGTCAGCGACAAGGCAGCGATAAGCGGGATTAGGGTATTGATACGCAAAACAGTCTCCTTGGTGGATCGCGGGTCTGCGCCCCGATTCATTGCCGCGTACCGCTGCGGTGAAACCCATTATTCGCGTCGTGATTTTTCTCGTCCAATATATTTTTTCGTGCTATTCATATTGATATTGGATTAATCTTTGACCGCCGCGACGAGCGATCGCCGCGTCCCCAACCCACGAGCCGCCCATGGATCTGCGCCAACTTCGGTACTTCGTCGCCGTCGCCGAGGAACTGCACTTCGGAAGAGCCGCCAAGCGGCTATCCATCACCCAACCGCCGCTCAGCTTCAACATCCGCCAACTGGAAGCGTCGCTCGGCATGGAGCTGCTGCGGCGTACCACGCGCGAGGTGGCGCTCACGGAAGCGGGGAAAGTGATCTATCGGGAAGCGCTGAAGCTATTGACGCTGGCGCGCAGCGCAGAAGAGCAGGCGCGGCGGGCCGCCAGCGGCGAAGCGGGCGTCGTGCACATCGGCTTCGTGGGTTCGTCGTTCCTAACGAGCCTGGCCTCGGACATACGAGACTTTGCGACGACGAGGCCGGAGGTTGAAGTAGTGCTGTACGAACTCAGCAGCTACGAACAGATCGACGCATTGCAGCGAGGCCAGATCGACATCGGGATCGTGCATCCCCGCGTCATGCCGTCCGGCATCGCCTCGCGCGTGCTGCACCGCGAGGCCTTCGCCTGCCTGCTCCCGGAAACGCACGCGCTGGCGCGGCGGGAAATCATCGACTTGCAGCAGTTGCAGCATGACGACTTCGTGCTATTTCCCAGAGACTTTTCCCCTGGCTATTACGACAAGATTCTCTCGCTTTGCGTGGAGGCCGGCTTCACGCCGCACATCCGGCACAAAGTCCGGAACATGCTGACGATCGCCACCTTGGTGTCGCACGAATTCGGTGTCTCCCTGGTGCCGGCGTCGCTGGGAAAAGTGCAGTTGCCGAATCTGGCATGCCGCCCGCTTTCGCATGCCGCAAACCCGTCGGATCTGCGCGGCATCTGGCGCCAGGACGAAGAACAGCCCGCGGTGCTGGCACTGCTGTCCTGCCTGGCGGCATCGCCAGGCTAGTTCGCCCGACAGAAAAACAATGGCCCGGCCGGCATGTCGCGCCGGCCGGGCCCGGTAAGGGACCAGTATCAGGCGCCCTTGCCGCCCAGCACCAGCCGCTGATTGGACGCCGCCTTGCGGTCGTAGCGGGACAGGTCCAGGCCTTCGGTGCGGATGGCGGGGCGCTGGCCCATGACCAGGTCGGCCACCAGCTTGCCGGAGCCGCAGGCCATGGTCCAGCCCAGCGTGCCGTGGCCGGTATTCAGATAAAGATTGCCGTAGCGGGTCGGGCCGACCACCGGCGTGCTGTCCGGCGTCATGGGGCGCAGGCCCGTCCAGAACTCGGCCCGGGCCACGTCGCCGCTGCCGGGGAACAGGTCGTTCACGACCAGTTCCAGCGTCTTGCGGCGGGCGTCCTTCAGGCGCAGGTCGAAGCCCGAAAGCTCGGCCATGCCGCCCACCCGGATGCGCTTGTCGAAGCGCGTCACGGCGATTTTGTAGGTTTCGTCCAGGATGGTCGAAACGGGCGCGGCGGACTCGTCCGTCATGGGGATGGTCAGCGAGTAGCCCTTGACCGGATACACCGGCAGGTCCAGGCCCAGCGGTTCCAGGAAGCCGCGCGTGTAGCTGCCGAACGCGGCGACGTAGCGGTCCGCGGTCAGGACCTCGTTGCCGACGCGCACGCCCGTGACCTGGCCGCCCGCGGTGTTCAGCCCGGAAACGGATTGGCCATAGCGGAATTCCACGCCCAGGCCCGCGGCCATTTCCGCCAGGCGCGTGGTGAAAAGCTGGCAGTCGCCGGTTTCGTCGTTGGGCAGGCGCAGGCCGCCGGACAGCTTTTCCATGGAGCGCGCCAGCGCGGGCTCGGCGGTGGCAAGGCGGTTGCGGTCCAGCAATTCATAGGGCACGCCCACTTCTTCGAGCACGGCGATATCGCGGCGGGCGGCTTCCAACTGGGCTTCCGTGCGGAACAACTGCAAGGTGCCGCGGGTGCGCTCTTCATAGTGGATGCCGGTGGACGCGCGCAGTTCGCGCAGGCAGTCGCGGCTGTATTCGGACAGGCGCAGCATGCGCTCCTTGTTCACCGAATAGCGCTCGGCCGAACAATTGGCCAGCATGGCGGCCATCCACTTCAACTGGTAGAGGCTGCCGTCCAGGCGGATCGCCAGGGGCGCATGCTTCTGGAACAGCCACTTGATGGCCTTCAGGGGGATCCCGGGCGCGGCCCAGGGCGTGGAATACCCCGGGGACACCTGGCCGGCGTTGGCGTAGCTGGTCTCCAGGGCCGCCGCGGGCTGGCGGTCCAGCACCGTCACTTTGGCGCCCTGGCGGGCCAGGTAATAGGCGGTCGTGGTGCCGATGACGCCGCTGCCGAGGACGATCACATGCATGATTCTTTCCAGTGTTTGGTTTTGTGCAGGAATTTCGGTAGTCTATGAGCCTCCTTGCAGTGAAAGACACTGAAAAATTCGCTTTGGCAGTGGTTTTTCCCGGCTCTTTCCTGTTTTCCGATTGCCGGAAGTGAAATGCGCGACCTCGACCGTATCGACCTGAAAATCCTGGATATTCTGCAGCGTGAAGGCCGGATTTCGGTGACCGAACTGGCCGACCGGATCAACCTGTCGGCCACCCCCTGTTCCGACCGCATCAAGCGCATGGAGCGCGAAGGGGTCATCACGGGTTACCATGCGCGCGTCAACCCCGCGGCGCTGGGCAAGAACCTGCTGGTCTTCCTGGAGATCAAGCTGTCGGCCAAGTCCGGCGACGTGTTCGACAAGGTCAAGAAGGAACTGCTGTACGTGCCCGAGGTGATGGAATGCCACCTGGTCTCGGGCGACTTCGATTACCTGGTCAAGGCCCGCCTGACCGAAATGAATGAATACCGCCGTCTCCTGGGCGAAATCCTCAAGCGCCTCCCGGCATCCGCCGAATCGCGCAGCTATGTGGTCATGGAGGAGATCAAGGAGACCCTGTACCTGCCGGTGGACCGCTAGGGGCTCCCGGCGTTGGCGCGGCATCGTTCCACGCGGTTTGTTACCGGACGGCGCCGCGCCGGCTGCTATGCTGGCGGCCCTCCGGCTTGCGCCGCCGCGCACCGACCCCATTTTTTTCCTTGCCTATGACTCGTCTCTACAAATACTTCTTCCGCGGCCTGATCACCGTCCTGCCGCTGGCGCTGACCATCTACCTGCTCTACATATTCCTGGCCTGGACCGAAGCGGTGGCGCTGACCTTCCTGCGCCCTTTCATCGGCGGATTCTACGTGCCGGGCATGGGCCTGGCGCTGGGCATTCTCGGCATCCTTGCGATCGGCTACCTGGTGTCCAAGGAGCGCGTGCAGCGCGTGCTGGCGCTGCTGGAAATGCCGTTCACCAACCTGCCGGTGGTCAAGAGCATCTATTCGTCCCTGAAGAGCTTCGCGGACTATTTTTCGCCCAGTTCCAAGAACACCGCCCAGCAGGTCGTGATCCTGCGCATGCCCGGCCAGCAACTGGAACTGGTGGGGCTGGTCACCCGCCGCAGCATGGAAGGCCTGCCCGAAGGGTTCTCCCAGGACGGCCGGGTGGCCGTCTACCTGCCGATGGGCTACATGATCGGCGGCTATACCGTCTTCGTGCCGCAGGAATGGGTGCAGCCCATTCAGATGTCCGTCGAGGAAGCCATGCGTTCGTCCCTGATCGCCTGGATGGCGCGCGCCGAGAACAATAACCGGCCGGCCGCGCCCGCCGTGCCGGAACCTCCGGGCGACGCCCCCGGCGCCCCGGGCGCCGGCAGCGGCGGCCAGGCCTGAGCCCCCATCCCTCTTTCATCCCCCAGGCGCGACATGCCCATCATCGAATTCATGCTTGCCGAAGGCAGCCCCTATATTGAAGTCAACCAGTTGCTGAAGGCCACCGGCGTGTGCGACAGCGGCGGCGCGGGCAAGATGCTCGTGGCCGAGGGCCGCGTGAGCGTGGGCGGCGTCGTGGAAACCCGCAAGACGGCGAAGATCCGCGCCGGCCAGATCGTCACCTGCGGCGACGCGCGCATCGTGGTGCGCGCCCCCGAGGCCGCCGACGGCGACCCCGCCTGACCCTTCCATCCCAGCAACGCCGCGAGCCGCCATGAAATTCAAGATGTCCCAGAACTCCATCTTCGCCGTCCTGCTGCGCTCGCCGTGGTGGATGAGCGCCGGGGTGGCCGTGCTGCTGTCGGCGGGCGGCTTTGCCGCCCTGCCCCTGGAATACGCCGCGATGGGCGTGTTCGCCGCGGTGCCGTTCGCGGTCATCGCCATCATGGCGGCCTGGAAGCAATTGCGCGCGCCCTCCGGCACGCGCGTGCAGGCCGTGGCCGAGGCGGCGGCCGCCATGTCCTGGGCGGATTTTTCCCGGACCGTCGAGGCGGGCTTCCGGCGTGACGGCTGCGAGGTGCAGCGCCTGCAGGTCCCCGGCGCCGACTTCGCGCTCAGCAAGGACGGCCGCGTGGCCATCGTCGGCGCCAAGCGCTGGAAAGCCGCGCGCGTGGGGGTCGAGCCGCTGCGCGAACTTCAGGCGGTGCGCGAACAGCGCGGCGCGCGCGAAGCCATCTATATCGCGCTGGGCGAAGTGTCGGACAACGCGCTGCAATACGCCAAGTCGCAGGGCGTGTCCCTGATGACGGCGCCGGAACTGACCAAGCTGCTGCGGGACCTCAAGATCTGACGCCGCCGCGGCGCGCACCGGCTTACGATTAAAGGCGCATTCCGCCCCGTCGCGGGCGGAACGATCCACCCGAGAGCTACGCCGATGACCTATCGCATCCTCGCCGACCTGGTTCTTGTCGCGCATGGCCTTTTTGTCGCCTTTGTGATGTTCGGCGGCCTCCTGGCGCTATGGAAACGCTGGGTCGCCTTCCTGCACCTGCCGGCGCTGGCCTGGGGCGCCATGGTGATCGGCATGGGCTGGATATGCCCCCTGACGCCGCTGGAGGTATCGCTGCGCGAACGGGCGGGGCAGGAAGGCTATTCCGGCGGCTTCATCGCACACTACGTCCTGGGCATCATCTACCCCGAAGGCATCGCCAGAACCACGCAGGTCGTGCTGGCGGCGCTGCTGATCGCCGGGAATATCATCGTCTACATCCTGTGGGCGCGGCGGCGCCGGCTTCCCATGACCCGCGCCTGATCCGGACGCCGGACGCGGCGCGCGCTTTCGTGGCGGACATCGTTTCAGCTATGCGATAATAGAGATTAATTCTCATTACAAACCCCTGAAGCGACACGGCCGCCGGACACGCAAGGCCGATAGCTTGTCCAACCAAGACCCTATCCGCCTTGCCGTGCTGGAGCGCTACTACCGCGAACTGCTGAACTTCTGCAACCGGATCATCGGGAATTCGGATGCGGCGGCCGACGCTGTCCAGGAAACCTATGCGCGCGTGCTGTCGGCGCAGCGCAAAGACCGCGACGTGACGGAACCGCGCGCGCTGCTGTATCGTACGGCGCGCAATCTGATCACCGACCAGCACCGCCGCAATGTCGTGCGCGGCCAGACCGCCGGCAGCGATGCAGAGCCGGACGCCGACCTCGTCCTGGACGACCTGGCGGCCCCCTTGGCCTTGGAGCCGGAAGCCGCGGCCATGTCCGCGCAAGCGGTGGCCGCCATGCTGGACGTGATCCGCGCCCTGCCCCCGCGCTGCCGCCAGGCGTTCGTGCTGCACCGTTTCGACGGCCTGTCGCATGCCGAGATCGCCGAACGCATGGATATTTCGCGCAAAATGGTGGAACAGCACATCAAGGTGGCGATGCTGGCCTGCCGGCGCGGCAAGTCCGAATGGGACCTGCGCGCGGGCGAACGGCCCGCCGCCGCCCCCAGCACCGAATTTTTACAGCCATGACCATGAATCCCGCCCAGCCTACGCTTGCACCGACAGCCTCGGCGGACGAGGCCGCGCTCGACTGGCTGATCCGCCGCAAGGACTCCCCGGACGCCGCGACCGAAGCGCGTTTTCGCGAGTGGCAGGCCGCATCGCCGCTGCACGCGCAGGCGTATGCGCGCTGGGAGCGCGACTGGAACGGGCTGGACACCGTTCCCGAAACCGCCCGGGCGCAGTGGCGCGCGGAATGTCCGCCCCCCGCCTCCGCCCAGCCGAACCGGCAGCGGCGCGCCCGATGGCGCCTGGCGGGCGCCGCGCTGGCCGCCTGTGCCGTGGCGGCCGTGGCCGCGCTGCTCGCGGCGCCGTCCGCGCCCCAGTACCAGATGCGCTACGCCACGGCGCCCGGCCAGCAGCAGGAAATCACGCTGCCCGACGGCAGCCAGGTCGCGCTGGACACCGCCACCCGCGTCGAGGTCCTCTACACCAAGGGCCGCCGCGAAGTGCGGATGGCGGAAGGCCAAGCCATGTTCAAGGTGCAGAGCGACGCCGGCCGGCCGTTCGACGTGGTCACGGGCAACGTGCGCGTCACCGTCGTCGGCACGCGTTTCAGCGTGCGCCATACGCCGGCCACGCCCGGCTATCCGGGCGTGCACGTCGGCGTCGCGTCCGGGCATGTCCGTGTCGGCCCCGAGGCGCCCGCCGCGTGGTGGGAGTTCTGGCGCCCCGGACGCGACCGGCAGGTCACCGACCTGACCGCGGGCCAGCAGATGACGGTGGACGAGTCCGGCCTGCCGGGCCGTATCGCCCGGATCGACGCCGCCAGCGTGGCCCCCTGGCTGGACCACCGGGTCGCGTTCGACAACGCCACGCTGGCGCAGGCCCTGGCCGAGTTCGGCCGTTACGGCCACCCCGTGCCGGTCCTGGGCGACCCGCGCCTGGCGTCCTTGCGCCTGACCGGCAGCTTCGACACCCGCAGCCTCGCCACCTTCTACCGGGTGCTTCCCCAGGCCCTGCCGGTGAGGATCGACACGCGCGGCGCGCTGCCGTCCATCGAACCCGCGCAATAAATTTTTCGAGATCCGAGACGCCGGACCTAGGGTTTTTTGCCGCTGCCGCGTCTACATGAGAAATGTATCCATTCTCATGACTTGACGAGGCCCTGCATGCATCACCCCCGTTTTACGTTCGCGCCGCTGACGCTGGCGCTCTGCCTGGCCCTGGCCGGCCCCGCCGCCCACGGCCAGACGGCCGAACCCCACGTCCAGATGTCGCTGGCCGCCCAGCCGCTGGGCCAGTCGCTGAACGCCCTGGCGCGCCAGGCGGGCCTGGACCTGATCGTGCGCGGCGACCTGGTGCAGGGCTTGAACGCCCCCGCCGTCTCCGGCAACCTGACGGTGCGCGCGGCGTTCGACCGCGTTCTGGCGGGCAGCGGCCTGACCGCGCGGATCGATGGCTCGGCCGTCGTCATTTCGCGCGACCCGTCGGCCGGCGCCATCCAGCAGATGGACCAGATCACCGTGACCGGCAGCGAGGAAACCGCCACCAGCCCGGTCTATGGCGCCGTCGCCCGGCGCACCTCCACGGGCATCAAGACCGACACCGACCTGCTGGAAACCCCGCAATCGGTTTCGGTGGTGACGCGCGAGCAGATCGAACTGCAGGGCGCGACGGGCATCGACGAATCGCTGCGCTACACCTCCGGCGTGGTGTCGGCCGCCTACGGCCAGGACCCGCGCGGCGACTGGATCCGCGTGCGCGGCTTCGCGCCCGCCAAGTACCTGGACGGCCTGCCCCTGCCCGACGGCGTCTGGACGGCCAACACCCGCTACGAGCCCTATGCGATGGAGCGCATCGAGGTGCTCAAGGGACCGTCCTCCGTCATGTACGGCGCGCTGCCGCCCAGCGGCTTCATCAACGCCGTCAGCAAGCGCCCCCAGGCCGAGGCCGCCCATGAACTGGGCATTTCGTATGGCACCGACGACCGCAAGGAAATCAGCGGGGACTTCACCGGCCCGCTGACCGAGGACGGCAAGGTGCTGTACCGCGTCGTCGGCCTGGCGCGGGACAGCGACACGCCCAGCGACTACGGCTACGACCGCCGCTACCTCCTGGCGCCGTCGCTCACCTGGAACCCCAGCACCGATACCAGCCTGACCGTGCTGGCGATGCTGCAAGGCGCGCGCTCGCGCGGCTGGGGCGGCTTCCTGCCCGCCGAAGGCACCGTCCTGCCCAACCCCAACGGCAAGATCGGCCCCAGCTTCTACGGCGGCGAACCGGGCTTTGACCGCTACGAAAAGAACACGCAGTCGATCGGCTACCTGTTCGCGCACCGCGTGAATCCGCAACTGACCCTGCGCCAGAACGCGCGCATGAACTGGGCCGACGTGGACCATCCCTCCGTGGGCCTGCTCGGTTTCGTGCCGGGCAGCCTTCGGACGCTGAGCCGCTATACCTACACCCCGCGCGAAGACTCGCGCGTATTCTCGATCGACAACCAGGCCGAGTACAAGCTGGACACGGGCCCCGTTTCGCACACGCTGCTGGCGGGCTTCGACTACAAGCGCTCGCGCAACGACTACGCCGTCGGCATGGGCTTCGATGCGCCGACGCTGGACGCCTTCGATCCGGTCTACGGCACGCAGTCGATCGTCAAGCCCGCCGATACCCAGCACACACTGCAAACGCAGCAGCAGCTTGGCGTTTACGTGCAGGACCAGATCCGGTGGGACCGCTGGGTCGCCACCCTGTCCGGCCGCCACGACTGGGTGGACACCAAGACCGACGACAGGCTGGCCAACACCTCCAGCAAGCAGGATGACCGCAAGTGGTCGGGCCGCGTGGGCCTGAACTACCTGTTCGATTCGGGCTTCTCGCCCTATGTCTCGTACGCGACGTCCTTCGAGCCCGCCATCGGCCGCACGTATTCGGGCACGCCCTTCGTGCCCGTGACGGGTTCGCAGGTCGAGGTGGGGTTCAAGTACCGCCCGACCAACAGCGAATCGCTGTACACGATGGCCGTGTACGACCTGCGCCAGAAGAATGTTCTGGTCACCGACGTGAACGCGCCCGTGTTCGGCTACCAGATCCAGCAGGGCGAGATCCGCTCGCGCGGCGTCGAACTGGAAGCCCGCGCGCAGGTGGCCGACGGGCTGACCGTCATCGGCAGCTACACGTATACGGACGCCGAGGTCAAGAAGTCCACCGACCCCGCCACCATCGGCAAGCAGGTGCAATCGCAGCCGCGGCACCAGGCCGCGTTGTGGGTCGACTACCGCTTCCCGCAGGATATCGCCCCCGGCTTCGGCCTGGGCGGCGGCGTGCGCTACACCGGCAGCAGCTATGGGGATTCGGCCAATGAATGGCAGACCGGCTCCAACACGCTGGTGGATGCGCAGGCCCACTACACCACCGGCAACTGGCGCTTGCTGCTGACCGTGAACAACCTGTTCGACAAGGAGTACATCGCGGCCTGCAACAGCATCACCTGGTGCTACTACGGATACGGCCGCAACGTGAACCTGACGGCGCGCTACACCTGGTGATCGCAAAGCGGGAAAGCCCGCGGCGCGGGCTGAGGCCCGCGCCGCCGGCAGCCCCGCCTACAGGTTGCGCGCGATGACCAGCCGCTGGATGTCGCTGGTGCCTTCGTAGATCTGGCACACGCGCACGTCGCGATAGATGCGTTCCACCGGGAAGTCCTTCAGGTAGCCGTATCCGCCCAGCGTCTGGATGGCCGCCGAACACACCCGCTCGGCCATCTCGGAGGCGAACAGCTTGGCCATCGAGGCCTCGGTCAAGGCCGGCCGGCCGGCGGCGCGCAAGGCCGCGGCATGCAGCACCATCTGGCGCGCGGCGTGGATCTGCGTGGCCATGTCGGCCAGGCGGAACGACACCGCCTGGTGTTCCATGATGGGCTTGCCGAAGGCCTGCCGGTCGCGGGCGTAGTCGCGGGCGCATTCGAACGCCGCCCGCGCCATGCCCACCGACTGCGAAGCGATGCCGATGCGGCCGCCTTCGAGGTTGGACAGGGCGATCCTGTAGCCCTCGCCTTCCTCGCCCAGGCGGTAGGCCGCCGGGATGCGCAGGTCTTCGAAGGCGATCTGGCAGGTGTCCGACGCGTGCTGGCCCAGCTTGTCCTCCACCCGCAGCACCTGGTAGCCCGGGGTGTCGGTGGGCACGATGAACGCGGAGATGCCGCGCTTGCCCGCGCCCGGGTCGGTCACCGCGAACACGATCACGGTCTGGCCGTTGCGGCCGGACGTGATGAACTGCTTGGCGCCGTTGAGCACGTAGCCGTCGCCGTCGCGCTGCGCGCGGGTGTGCAAGCTGCTGGCGTCCGAGCCGGCCTGCGGCTCGGTCAGCGCGAAAGCGCCGATGTGCTCGCCGCGGGCCAGCGGCCGCAGGAACTGTTCCTTCTGCGCATCGGTGCCGAATTTCAGGATGGGCATGCAGGCGACCGAATTGTGCACGCTCATGATGGTGGAGCAGGCGCCGTTTCCCGCCGCGATCTCCTCCAGCGCGACGGCGTACGACACGTAGCCGCTGTCGTTGCCGTCCCATTCCTCCGGCACCAGCATGCCGAAGAACCCGAGCTGCGCCATCTCGGCGATGGCGTCGGCGGGATAGTGAGGGTCGCGGTCCCAGCGCTCCGAATCGGGCGCCAGGCGTTCCTGCGCAAACCGGCGCGCCATTTCCTGGACGCTCTGCTGTTCTTCCGTCAAAAGCATGCTTGTCTCTCCTGGGTGCGCCGGCCGGCGTGCGGGATCGCCGCCAGGCTCTGTCTGCGCGAAAACGGGGCCCGTCGTGGGGGCCCCGCATGACTGCCAGAATATACCGCGCCCGCCCGCTCTCAGGCGCGCGGCGCGTCCTGTTCGGCGCGCTGGCGGGCCGGGCCGACCGCCCGGCTCAGGTTGTAGGCCGTGTTCACCAGGCCGATGTGCGAAAAGCCCTGCGGGAAATTGCCGACCAGCCGCCTGCGGACCACGTCGTATTCCTCGGACAGCAGGCCCAGGTCGTTGCGCAGCGACAGCAGCCGCTCGAAGAGGCGTTCGGCGTCGTCCAGCCGGCCCTGCATCACGTAGGCGTCCGCCAGCCAGAAGCTGCACGCGAGGAACACGCCCTCTTCGCCCTCCAGGCCGTCGTCGGTATGGTCCGTGGAATAGCGCCGCAGCAGCCCGTCGTGCAACAGCCCGCGCTCGATGGCCCGCACCGTGCCCGCCACGCGCGGATCGTCGGCGGGCAGGAAGCCCACCTGGGGAATCAGCAGCAGGCTGGCGTCCAGCGCCGCCGACCCATAACTCTGCACGAAGCAGCCGCGCTCGGCGTCGTAGCCGTGTTCGCAGATGTCGGCGCGGATCTGTTCGCGCAGGCGGCGCCAGGCCGCCACCGGGCCTTTCAGGCCGAAGCGTTCGCAGCCCTTCACCGCGCGGTCGAACGCCACCCAGCACATCAGCCGCGAATGCGTGAAGGCGCGCCGTTCGCCGCGCACTTCCCAGATGCCGTGGTCCAGGTCCATCCATCGGCGCGCCAGCGGTTCCAGCAGCACCTTCTGCAGGCGCCACGCTTCGGCCAGCGGCGCCAGGTCCGCCACGCGCGCGGCGTACAGGGTTTCGATGAGTTCGCCGTAGACGTCGAGCTGATTCTGTCCCGATGCGCCGTTGCCGCTGCGCACCGGCAGGCTGGACGCGTAGCCCGGCAGCCAGGGAATCTCCAGTTCCGGCAGCCAGCGCCCGCCGGCGATGCCATACAGGATCTGAAGTTGGTCGGGATGCCCGGCCACCGCCCGCAGCAGCCATTGCCGCCAGGCCTCGGCCTCTTCGCGGTAGCCGGCGTTGAGCAGCGCGTAGAGGGTCAGCGCCGAATCGCGCAGCCAGCAATGGCGGTAGTCCCAGTTGCGGTTGCCGCCCAGCGCCTCGGGCAGCGAGGTCGTGGGCGCGGCGATGATGCCGCCGGTCGGCTGGAAGGTCAGCAGTTTCAGCGTGATCAGCGACCGCAGCACCGCGTCGCGCCGCGCGTCCGCCGGTCCGTCCCAGTGGCAGCGCTTGGCCCATTCCTGCCACCAGGAGATCGTGCGGTCCATGCTTTCGACGCGGTCCGGCACGAAGTGCGGAGTGCGGTGCGAACGGTGGTACGACAGCGTGAAGGGCACCACGCGCCCCTCGTGCACGCTGAAGCGCGCCGTGGTCTTCAGATCGTGCCCTTCCAGTTCCACGGGCGTATGCAGTTCGACCGCGTCCGGCCCGGCGATGGCGCTCAGGCCGTAGTCGCGGCGCCGCACCCAGGGCACGGCCTGGCCGTAGTTGAAGCGCAGCACCAGGTCCATGTCCATCTGCACGTGGCCCGATTCGCCGCGCACTACCCGCACCACGTCCACGCGCTCGTCGTCGTCGCTGAGCGGCATGAAGTCATACAGCGTGGCGGCCCCGGAGGCGGTCTCGTAGCGCGTTTCCAGCACGGCGGTGTCGGGCACGTACCGCCGCGAGACCGCGGCGTCCTTGTCGTGCGGGGCGATGCGCCAGCGCCCGTGGCGCTGGTCGCCCAGCAGCGCCGCGAAGCAGGCCGGCGAATCGAAATGCGGCAGGCAGAGCCAGTCGATGGACCCGTCGCGCGCGACCAGCGCGGCGGAGAGCATGTTGCCGATGAGCCCGTAGTCCTCCAGCGGTTTGGACATCAGCCCGCTCCGCGGAATTCCGGATACAGCGTCATTCCGCCATCCACGAACAGGGTCGTGCCCGTGACGTAGTCGGACGCGTCGCCGGCGAGCCACAGCGCGGCGCGCGCCACGTCTTCGGGTTCGCCGATGCGGCCGTAGGGAATCAGCTTGAGCAGATTGGCCAGGCTGTCGGGCGTGTCCCAGGCGGGCCGGTTGATGGCGGTGCGGATGGCGCCCGGCGCGATCGAATTGACCCGGATCCTGGCGGGCGCCAGTTCCTGGGCCAGGGATTTCATCAGCAGGGACACGCCGCCCTTGGAGGCCGCGTAGTTCACCTGGAACGCCCAGGGAATGACTTCATGGACCGAGCTGATGAAAAGAATGTTGCCCTGGGCCAGGCCCTGCCGAGCCGGATTCGCGGGCTGCGTCTCGAAAGCCCGGGCCGCCGCGCGGGCGCACAGGAAATGGCCCGTGAGGTTCACGTCGATCACCCGCCGCCAGTCGTCCAGCGTCATGTCGGCGATGGGCGAAGGATGCTCGATGCCCGCGTTGTTGACGAGGATGTCCAGCCGCCCGAAATGCCGGGCCGCCTGTTCGAACAGGTGGTCCACCTCGGCTTCCCGGCTGATGTCGGCCGCCGCGGCCACGGCGTGGCCGCCCAGGCGCTGGATGTCTTCCACCACCACGGCCGCGCGCGCCTGCGAATCGCCGCCCGCCCGGTGATTGACCACCACGCGCGCGCCCGCCTCGGCCAGCGCGATGGCGATGGCCCGGCCGATGCCCGACGACGCGCCGGTGACCAACGCGACGCGCCCTTGAAGGTCTGAACCCTGCCGCATGCCGCCTCCTGCGCGGCGCGCGCCTGGCGCCGCCGCTCGGTGTACGAGTCAATCAGGTTAGTCCCACCCTTCCGCAGGCACAACCCCGATGCGCAACAGGGTTTTACATGGCGGGCGCGACGGCGGCCCCGGCGATGCCGTGGCGCGCGAGCGCCTCCCCGACGAAGCCGCTCACCTTCATCTCTTCGACGAAATCCGATAGCGCCTTCTGCGCCTCGGCCCCCCGGCTCCGGGGCAGGCCCATCGCCTGCCGTATGGTCATGAAGCTGCCGGGCAGCAGCCGCAGGCCCGCGTGCTTCCGCGCGTCCGCCTCCAGTTGCTGGAGCACGCCCGCGGCCACGTCGGCGCCCTCGGCCAGGAACGTGGCGACGACGGACGGGGAAGTCGGCGCGCGCGTGATCGTGGCCCGCTTCAGTTCGCGCGTCAGGAACAGGTCGTACGCGCTGCCCTTTCCGACGGTGACGCGGTGGCCCTCGCGGTCGACCTCTTCCAGCGCCCGCAGCGGCGACTGCTCGCGCACCAGGTAGGCGCCCTGGATGAGCACGTACGCGTCGGTGAAGGCGATGCCCGCGGCGCGCAGCGGATCGATGGCGAAAAAGCCGATGTCGGCGTCTTCCCGGCTTACCGTTTCCACCGACGCGCCCGCGCTGTCCAGCACGACCAGGTCCAGGGGAACGTCCAGCTTGCGCGCGAACGCCCGCGCCAGGTCGACGGACACGCCCGCGGGCTGGCCGGACGCATCGCGCCCCGCGAGGATGGGGTTGCCCAGGTTGATGGAAGCGCGCAGGCGGCCCGTGGGCGCGAAGGTGGAAACGATGCGATTGTCCAGTTTCATGATTGCAAGCAAAGAAGAAGGGTTCAGGCGCTGCAGCGGCCCAGGGCGCCGCCGCAGCAAAGGTCGATGCGCACCGGCTCCAGCGTGTCGCCGAACCAGGCGTTGAGCGCCGCGCGGCGTTCCCCGACGTAGACGGGCTGCCCGGCGTCGTCGAGCGTCATGCCCAGGTCGTGGCCGGGCACCAGCAAGGTTCCGGGCACCTTGCGCCACAACTCCCAGATGCGCTCCAGCGTGGCGCGGCTGGCGGCCATGTCCGCGGTATCGTTGACGCTGCCCGACAACAATTCCGCGCGGTTCTTGGCGGCGTCCCCGGTGAACAGGACCGGCTGCCGGCGGGCGTCCACGTAGAACAGCAGGTGGCCGGGCGTATGGCCCGGCGAGGCGATCGCGCGCATCCCGGGCAGGAATGCGTCGCCGTCGCGGATCCGGCGGACGCGCTCCGAGACCGCCAGCTCGCGCACGTACAGCTCGGGCAGCGGATTGAATCCCGGAGGCTGGGCCGCCGCCCAGGCCAGTTCCTCTTCGCCTATCCAGACCTGGGCATTGGGAAACAGCGTGAAGTTGACGGCATGGTCGTAGTGCGCATGCGTCAGCACCACGTCCGTGATGTCGGCCGCCGCCACGCCGCAGCGTCCGAGGTGCTGGCCCAGCAGGTGCCGCACGCCGAAGGCGCCCACGTCCACCAGAATATTGCGGCCGCCGCCTCGCAGCAGCGTCGTCGTGCTCCAGCCCAATCCGCCGTGGCACAGCGAACGGCCCGGATAGCCCTGTATCAATACGTCGACGTCGTACATGGCCTACTCCGCCTGGACGCGCGCATCGGCGATCAGCTTGCGGTAGCGCAGCAGGTCTTCCTGGATCTGGCTGGCGAATTCCTGCGGGGTGCCCGCCACGATCTCGTTGCCGCCCTCGGTCTGGAGCTTCTGGACGACGTCGGGCAGGCGGGCGGCGCGCACCACTTCCTCGTGCAGCCGCGCGATGATTTCCGGATCCGTTCCCGCCGGCGCCAGCAGCCCCTGGAACTGCGTCACCACGAAGTCCCGGTATCCCAGTTCCTCCATGGTCGGAATATCGGGCAAGGCCTCGGCGCGGCGCGGGCCGGACACGGCATAGCCGCGCAGCTTGCCCGAGCGCAGGTGCGGCGTGGCCGTCACCACGGTATCGAAAGTGAAGCTCAGTTGTCCGCCCAGCACGTCGGTCAGGGCCTGCGCATTGCCCTTGTACGGGATGTGCGTCAGTTGCGTCTGCGTCATGACCGACAGCAGCTCGCCGGCCAGGTGGCCGCCCGCCCCCACGCCCGCCGAACCGTAGCTCAGTTGCCCGGGCTTGGCGCGCGCGGCGGCGATCAGGTCGTCGACGCTGTGGATCGGCGATTGCTGCGGCACGACCAGCACGTACTGGTAGCTGGTGATCTGGCTGATCGGCGCCAGGTCCGCGACGGGATCGTAGGGCGTCTTGCGATACAGCGACGGGTTCACGACCAGCGGCCCGCTCGCGTCCAGCAGCAAGGTGTAGCCGTCCGGCGCCGCCTTGGCCACGTAGTCCGTGCCTATCATCCCGTTGGCGCCGGGCTTGTTCTCGACGACGAAGGCCGCGCCCATGCTGACCGACATTTTCTGCGCGATCACGCGGGCCGTGATGTCGGCCGCGCCGCCCGCGACGTAAGGCACGATCACGCGCACCGGCTTGCTGGGATAGCCCGCCGCCTGCGCGGATGCCGTCAGCAGCGCGCCCGCCACGGTCGCGGCGATTGCGGCTATGTTCTTCATGTTTGTCTCCGTATTGGTATTGCCGGCGGGCGTCAGGCCGCCGGCGCGTCCGCGTGGCGGCGCAGCAGCGCCAGGACTTCCGCGCTCAGCGAAATGCCCTGCTCCTTTTGCCGCGCCATCTTCGCCAGTTCGATCTCGCCCGGCTGGATCACGGGCCTTGCGGGATCCGCCGGCGCGCTGTCATGCAGGATCCGCGCGAAATCGTTCATGCGCTCGGTGAGCCATTGCGCCGACCCGAGCCGGCGCGTATCGATCAGCAGGAAGAAATGCCCCAGGTCCTGCGGCTGGTCCGGCGCGTCCACCCATGACTTCACGTGCGTCAGGTAGGCGGCGTTGGACAACAGCCCCGCGAACAGATCGACCATCAAGGCCAGGCCGTAGCCTTTGTGCCCGCCGATCGGCAGCAGGAAGCCGTCGAGCGCGGCCTTGGGGCTGGTCGTCGGCTTGCCGGCCGCGTCGGTGGCCCAGGTGTCCGGGATCTCCTGCCCCGCCTTCAAGGCATTGCGGATCTTGGCGCGCGCCACCACGCTCATGGCCATGTCCAGCAGGAAATGCGCGCCGCCGGGATTCGGCACGGCAAAGCCGATGGGGCTGTTGCCCACCCGCGCGTCGGTGCCGCCCCAGGGCGCGATGGTGGTGGTCGCGTTGCTGCCGATGATGCTGGCGTAGCCCGCTTCCGCGGCGATCAGGCCATAGGGCGAAATGGGCCCGAAATGGTTGCTTTGCCGCGCGAAGGCCATGCCGATCCCGCATTCGCTCGCCGCCTCCATCGCGGCGCGCAGGGCGTGCATGCCGACCAGCGGCCCCACGCCGTTGTCGCCGTCGACCAGGCGCAGGCCGGGCGCGGGCCGTTCCACGCGGATATGGGCGCGGGGGTTGATGCCGCCCACGCGCAGCCGTTCGCCGTACGATTCGATGCGGCTCAGGCCGTGGGTGGACAGGCCGAACAGGTCCGCCAGCACCAGCACCTGAACCACGTCGGCGGCGTCCTGCCGCGGCAGGCCCAGGCTTTCGAATGCGCGCATGCCCAGTTCGGTCAGCTCGCCTTCGGGGATCGGGGGGGTATCTTGCGGTTGGGTACTCATGAATGTGCTTCCTGGGAAGTAACGGAAATGCGGAGGTGTCGGGTCATTCGGAGGACAGGCGCGCGTCGCGCACCACCTTCCCCCAGCGGCGCTCTTCGGCGTCGATGAAGGCCGCGAATTCGGCGGGCCCGGCCCCGGAGGCTTCGCTCGCGTCGTGGGCAAGCCGTTCGCGCACGGAGTCGGTGCCCAGCGCCTTGACGGCCGCCTGGTGCAGGCGTTCGACCACGGGCGCCGGCGTGCCGGCGGGCGCCAGCAGGCCGAACCATTGGGAACTCTCGAATCCGGGATAGCCCTGCTCGGCCACGGTGGGCACGTCGGGCAGCACCGGCAGGCGGCGTTCCGACCCCACGGCCACGATGCGGATCTTTCCCGCCTGGGCGTGCGGCAGCAGCCCGGGAGTGCCGGCCGCCGCAGCGTCGATATTGCCGGCCAGCAGGTCGCTCACCTGGGCGCCGGTCCCTTTGTAGGGCACGTGGACCACGTCGATGCCGGTCGCCGTCTTGAGCATCTCGAACGCCAGATGGCCCGCGCTGCCGTTGCCGGCGGATCCGTAGTTCAGGGCGCCGGGACGGGCGCGCGCCAGGGCCACGAATTCGGGCAGCGTCGACGCCTGGACCTTGCCGCCCACCGCGAACACCATCGGCAGCTTGGCCAGCAGCACGATGGGCGCGAAGTCGCGGCGCGGGTCGTAGGGCAGCTTGGGCACCATGGACGGGTTCACCGCCAGCGTGCCCACGTGGCCCAGGATGAGCGTGTAGCCGTCGGGCGCGGCGCGGGCCGCTTCCATCGTCGCGATCATGCCCTGGCCGCCGCCCTTGTTCTCCACGATGACCTGCTTGCCCAGGTCGCGCGACATTTCCACGGCCACGGCGCGGGCCACCACGTCCGAGCTTCCGCCCGGGCCATAGGGCACCAGCAGCCGGATCGGGCGCTGGGGCCAGTCGCCGCCCTCGGCATGGGCGGCGGGCGCGGACAAGAGCATCAACGGGGCGCAGGCCAGCGCAAGAACAAGCTGCCGGCGTAGGCGGCGGACGCGAATCATGGGGTCGTCTCCTGTGAATGCCGCGCTCGGGGCGGCTTGGGAGACATGATGCGCAGCGCGCACAGTAGTGTAAAGTGCAAAAATTAGATCAATTCTTGTCCAAAACGCATGAAATTCGATTTGGCCGATCTGCGCGCCTTCCTGGCCGTCGCGGACCTGGGCAGCTTCCGGGCCGCTTCCGAAGCCCTGCACCTTTCGCAGTCGGCGCTGTCGCGCCGCGCCGACAAACTGGAAGCCGCGCTCGGCGTGCAGTTGCTGACGCGCACCACCCGCAAGGTCGAACTGACGACCCTGGGACGCGGGTTCGTGCCGCGCGCGCGCAACGTGCTCAATGAACTGGAAAGCGCCCTGGTCGGCATACAGGACGTGGCCGAGCGCCTGTCGGGCCTGGTCACCATTGCCTGCGTGCCCTCGGCGGTGGCCTACTTCCTGCCCGGCGTGATCCGCAGCTATCACGAGCAGTATCCCCGCATCCGCATCCGGATCATCGACGAGTCCTCGTCGCAGATCCTCACGGCGGTCGCGCGCGGCGATGCCGATTTCGGCCTGACCTACATCGGCGCGAACGACGCGGACATCGAATTCAAGCCGTTGCTGGAAGAACCGTTCGTGGCGGCGGTCAGCCGCGAGCACCCGTTCGCCAGGCGAGAGTCGGTCACCTGGGCCGACCTGAACGCCCATCCCTACATCAGCCTGGCCCAGGGCAGCGGCAACCGCTTCCTGATCGACCAGGCCCTGGCGCACAGCGGCATGCGCCCCCGCCATTTCTGTGAAGTCCAGCACGTGCCGGCGCTGGTCAGCATGGTCGAAGCGGGCCTGGGCGTGGGCGTCGTGCCGCGGCTCGCCATGCCCGCGGGGGGACACGCCGCGCTGGTCAGCGTGCCGCTGCGCGAGCCCGCCATCACTCGGACCATCGGATTGATCCATTGCCGGGGCAAGGAGATCAATCCGGTGGCCAAGCTGTTTTACGACCTGCTGGCGGCCAGGGTCGGGGCGCGGCAGGATGCCTGATCGCGCCCCGAGGGATGCCGGTGCCCCGGCCCCTTACCTGACCTTGCCCTCCTTCCACGCGTCCAGCAGCTTTTCATAAGGAATGGTCTCGCCCTTGGGCTTTTCGTTGGCGAGCTTCTTCCAGGGCGCGTGCTGGTCGGACAGCCACTTGGCGGGGTCGCTCCGGGCGTTCAGCTTCGGCGCGCACTGCGCCATCCCGGCGCGCTCCAGCCGCGCCATGACCTGGTCCATTTCGTTGGCCAGGCTGTCCATGGCGGCCTGCGGCGTCTTTTCTCCGGTGACCGCGGTCGCGACGTTCTTCCACCAGAGCTGCGCCAGCTTCGGATAGTCGGGCACATTGTTGCCGGTGGGCGTCCACGCCACGCGCGCGGGGCTGCGGTAGAACTCGATCAGGCCGCCGTAGTTCGCCGCGTTCTTGGTGAAGAACTCGCTGTGGATGTCGCTGTCGCGGATGAACGTCAGGCCGGTGATGGACTTCTTCAGCGACACCGATTTGGACGTGACGAACTGCGCGTAGAGCCAGGCCGCCGCCATCTTGTCCGGGTTGGTGGATTTGAAGAAGGTCCAGGAACCCACGTCCTGGTAGCCGTTCTGCATGCCGTCCTTCCAGTACGGGCCATAGGGCGACGGGGCCATGCGCCACTTCGGCGTGCCGTCGTCGTTGACCACCGGCAGGCCCTTCTTGGTCATGTCGGCGGTGAAGGCCGTGTACCAGAAGATCTGCTGGGCGATCTGCCCCTGGGCGGGCACCGGGCCGGATTCCGAGAAGGTCATGCCCATGGCCTGCTGCGGCGCGTACTTCTTCATCCAGTCCACGTACTTGGTCAGCGCGTAGACCGCGGCCGGGCTGTTGGTGGCGCCGCCGCGGGCCACCGACGCGCCCACCGGCGTGCACTTGTCGTCGGCCACGCGGATGCCCCATTCGTCCACCGGCATGCCGTTGGGCAGGCCCTTATCCGCGGCGCCGGCCATGGATAGCCAGGCGTCGGTGAAGCGCCAGCCCAGGGACGGGTCCTTCTTGCCGTAGTCCATGTGGCCGTAGACCTTCTTGCCGTCCAGTTCCTTGACGTCGTTGGAGAAGAAGTCGGCGATGTCCTCGTAGGCCGACCAGTTGGTGGGCACGCCCAGGTCGTAGCCGTACTTGGCCTTGAACTTGTCCTTCAGGTCCTGGCGCGCGAACCAGTCCGCGCGGAACCAGTACACATTGGCGAACTGCTGGTCGGGCAACTGGTAGAGCTTGCCGTCGGGCGCCGTGGTGAACTTGGTGCCGATGAAGTCCTTTAGGTCCAGGTTGGGGTTGGTCCATTCCTTGCCCGCGCCGGCCATGTAGTCCGACAGCGGCAGGATGGCGCCGTAGCGGTAATGGGTGCCGATCAGGTCCGAATCGGAGATCCAGCCGTCGTAGATGGACTTCCCGGACTGCATGGAAGTCTGCAATTTCTCCACGACGTCGCCTTCCTGGATCAGGTCGTGGTTGACCTTGATGCCGGTGATCTCCGTGAAGGCCTTGGCCAGCGTCTTGGATTCGTACTCGTGCGTGGTGATGGTCTCGGACACCACGCTGATTTCGTTGACTCCCTTTGCCTTGAGCCTGGCCGCGGCGTCGATGAACCACTTCATCTCGGCCATCTGCTGGTCCTTGGACAGCGTAGAGGGCTGGAACTCCGAATCGACCCACTTCTTCGCCTCGGGCTCGCCGGCCCATGCTCCCGACGTTCCGATCAGGGCGATAGCGGCCGCCATGGCGTGCATGCGCAATTTCATGACCTGTCTCCTCGATAAGCCTTCCCCTATATTTGCTGCGGACCGCGGGCCGGGGAAGACGCTGGCCGATAGTCCTTCCGTACCGATTGCATAACAGAGGGGTCTGGCGCCCCTCTTCAGCCCTTCCTCATGACGAACGCCAGCACCAACATCGACGCGGCGAACCCGATCCACACAGACGGGGGCTCGTCCAGCGACAGCCATTCGGCCGCCTTCTCGCCGAACCCCACGAAGGCCAGGTTGACCCAGGCCGCCGCCATCAGGCCGATGAACAGGCGGTCGCCCCGGGTGGTGCGCAGGGGCAGGAAGCCCTTGCGCTCGACCGTGGGCGATTTCAGTTCCCACACCGTCATGCCGACCAGCATCAGGACGATGCAGGAAAAGAACACGGCGACGGGGGTGGTCCATACCATCCAGCTAAACATGGGGCAGCCCTCCCGCTGGCTTCCAGCGCTATACCCGGCCCATCGCGAAGCCCTTCGCGATGTAGTGCCGCACGAACCAGATGACGATGCCGCCGGGCACGATGGTCAGCACGCCCGCCGCGGCCAGCACGCCCCAGTCCATGCCCGAGGCGGACACGGTGCGGGTCATGGTGGCGACGATGGGCTTGGCGTTGACCGAAGTGAGCGTGCGCGCCAGCAGCAGTTCCACCCAACTGAACATGAAGCAGAAAAACGCCGCCACGCCCACGCCCGACTTGATCAGCGGCAGGAAGATCGTCAGGAAGAAGCGCGGGAAGGAATAGCCGTCGACGTAGGCGGTTTCGTCGATTTCGCGCGGGACGCCCGACATGAAGCCCTCCAGGATCCACACCGCCAGCGGCACGTTGAACACCAGGTGCGCCAGGGCGACCGCCAGGTGCGTGTCCATCAGGCCGAACGAACTGTAGAGCTGGAAGAACGGCAGCAGGAACACCGCGGGCGGCGTCATGCGGTTGGTCAGCAGCCAGAAGAACACGTGCTTGTCGCCGATGAAGCGGTAGCGCGAGAACGCGTAGGCGGCCGGCAGCGCCACGGCCAGCGAAATGACGGTGTTGATGACGACGTAGATCAGCGAATTGATGTAGCCCGAATACCAGGCCGGGTCCGTGAAGATGGTGCGGTAGTGCTCGAAGGTGAAGTCAGTGGGCCAGAACGTGAGCGTGCTGACGATTTCGGTGTTCGTCTTGAACGACATGTTCAGCATCCAGTACAGCGGCAGGATGGCGAAGACGAGGTACAGGGTCAGGAAGGCGCCGCGCCACCAGGTGTTGTTGTCACGCATTTGCGCGCTCCTCGTCGAAGCCCCCGGTCGTGCCGGCGCGCTGCATCCAGTTGTAGAGGATGAAGCACAAGAGCAGGATGATCAGGAAGTAGATGATGGAAAAGGCGGCCGCCGGCCCCAGGTCGAACTGGCCCACGGCCTTCTGCGTCAGGTACTGCGACAGGAAGGTGGTGGCGTTGCCGGGCCCGCCGCCGGTCAGCACGAAGGGCTCGGTGTAGATCATGAAGCTGTCCATGAAGCGCAGCAGCACCGCGATCATCAGGACGCCGCGCATCTTGGGCAACTGGATATACCGGAACACCGCCATGCGCGAGGCGCCGTCGATACGCGCGGCCTGGTAATAGGCGTCGGGAATGGCGCGCAGGCCGGCATAGCAGAGCAGCGCCACCAGCGGCGTCCAGTGCCAGACGTCCATGACCAGCACCGTGACCCAGGCGTCCACGTCGTTGCCGGTGTAGTTGTAGTCCACGCCCAGCCAGGACAGCGCGGCGCCCAGCAGGCCGATGTCGGTGCGGCCGAACACCTGCCAGATGGTGCCCACCACGTTCCACGGAATCAGCAGCGACAGCGCGATGATCACCAGCACGGCGGAGGCCCGCCAGCCGGCGGCCGGCATGGACAGCGCCAGCAGGATGCCCAGCGGGATCTCGATGGCCAGCACGGCCAGCGAAAAGCCGATCTGGCGCAGCAGCGCGCCGTGCAGCTCTTCGTCCTGCAAGACCGCCGCGTACCACTCGGTGCCGACGAACACGCGGCGCTCGGGCGAAATGATGTCCTGCACCGAATAGTTGACGATGGTCATCAGCGGCAGGATGGCCGAGAACGCCACGCACAGCACCACGGGCAGGACCAGGAACCAGGCCCGGTGATCTATCGGTTTCATCGGATCAGCTCCTCGTCGCGGTAGAAGCAGGTATGCGGATTGACGACGGACAGCCAGACCGTGCCGCCGGCGGCCGCCGGGACGGCGTCGCCGCCCAGGCGGGCGCGCACCGGCGTGCCCTCGAAATCCGCCACCAGCAGCGTGTAGGTGCCCACGTCCTGCACCCGCTCCACGCGCATGGGCACGGCGCCGGGCGCGTCCGGCCCGGCCAGGCGCAGGTACTCCGGGCGCATGCCCAGCTTCACGGGGCCCGCGCCGGCCAGCTTGGCGGCCATGGCTTCGGGCACGCCCGCCACGCGGCGGCGGCCCACTTCGAGCGCGCCGTCGCGCCATTGCGCGGGCAGGAAATTCATGCCGGGCGAGCCGATGAAATGGCCCACGAAGGTATGCGCCGGCCGCTGGAACAGGTCGTCCGCGGTGCCCACCTGCACGGCGCGGCCCCGCGCCATCACCATGACCTGGTCGGCGAAGGTCAGCGCCTCGGTCTGGTCGTGCGTGACGTAGATCAGCGTCAGCTTGAATTCGTGGTGGATTTCCTTGAGCTTGCGCCGCAGTTCCCATTTGAGCTGCGGGTCGATGACGGTCAGCGGCTCGTCGAACAGGATGGCCGACACGTCGCTGCGCACCAGCCCGCGGCCCAGGGAGATCTTCTGCTTGGCGTCGGCCGTGAGCCCGCTGGCGCGGCGGTCCAGCACGGCGGACATTTCCAGCATTTCGGCGATGCGCCCCACCCGCTCGCGGATGCGGTCGGGCGCGATGCCGCGGTTGCGCAGCGGAAACGCCAGGTTCTCGGCCACCGTCATGGTGTCGTACACGACCGGGAACTGGAAGACCTGGGCAATGTTGCGCGCCTGCGGCGTCTTGCCGGTGACGTCCTGGCCGTCGAACAGGATGCGGCCGCGCGAAGGACGCAGCAGCCCCGACACGCAGTTCAGCAGCGTGGTCTTGCCGCAGCCGGACGGCCCCAGCAAGGCATAGGCGCCGCCGTCCCGGAACGTGAATTTCAGCGGCAGCAGCGCGTAGTCTTCATCGGTCCTGGGATCCGCCACGTAGGAATGGGAGAGGTCCAGCTCGATCTGCGCCATCAGGCCGCCTCCCCCGCGCCCGCGGGCTGCCGAGGCGCGGCCAGCAAGGCGCCGTCCGCGCCGAAGGCGTAGGTCTGCGCGGGATCGAAATAGAGCTGCACGCGCTGGTCCAGCGTATAGCGGTGGACGCCGGGCAATTGCGCCACCACGCCGCCCGCCGCCGTCTCGGCGTGCACGTAGGTGTCGGACCCCGAGATCTCCGCCAGCTTCACGATGCCCGGCAGGCCGATGTGGCCGGGCCGCGGCTCCACGTCCAGCGCGCCGGCGCGCAGGCCGGCGGTGATGTCCGCGCTGCCGCCGGCGTCCGGCGGCAGCGCGCGATCCACCGCCATGTCCCCGTGCAGCACGAAGCCGGCCGCCGTCCGGCGCGCCGGGAACAGGTTCATGGGCGGATCGCTGAAGGCGCGCGCCACGCGCAGGGAATTGGGGCGGTGGAAGACCTCGGCGGTGGGCCCGTATTGCAGCAGTTCGCCCGCGTCCAGCACCGCCGTGTGGCCTCCCAGCAACAGCGCCTCGCCGGGTTCGGTGGTGGCGTAGACGACCGTGGAGCGCCCTTCGGCGAACAGTTCCGACAGCTCGTCGCGCAGCTCTTCGCGCAGTTTGTAGTCCAGGTTGACCAGGGGCTCGTCCAGCAGGATGAGCGGCGCGTCCTTGGCCAGGGCCCGCGCCAGCGCCACGCGCTGCTGCTGCCCGCCCGACAGTTCCGACGGGTAGCGTTCCAGCAGGTGGTCGATGTGCAGCCGGGCCGCCATGGCGCGGACTTTTTCGCGGATGTCCCCCGCCCCGCGCAGTTTCAGCGGCGAAGCGATGTTGTCGTAGACCGACATGGACGGGTAATTGATGAACTGCTGGTACACCATGGCGACGTTGCGCTGGCGCACCGGCACGCCGGTGACGTCGGCGCCGTCGGCCAGCACGCGGCCCTCGGTGGGCCGGTCCAGCCCGGCCATGATGCGCATCAGCGAGGTCTTGCCCGCCAGCGTCGCGCCCAGCAACACCGTCATGGCGCCCTCGACCGGGGCGAGGCTCATGGGATACAGGTGCGTCTGCGAGCCGGCCCGCAAACCTACCCTGTCCAGGTTTAGCTGCATCTGATCTCCTCTACCTACTTATACGTCCCTGTTTATTCAGCGCGGACTTCGGTATTCGGTACAGCGGCTCGACCCGCGGCCAGCAGGCCACGGAATGAGCATACTCTTTCAGATCGCTTTCGTTTTTTGTGCGTTTTACTCAAGAAGCGAACAAAAAACAATCTTGCAGCGCGTCATTATTTTTCGCTTTTGTTGTTTTATCATGTGAACATGACACTGAATCCTCGACAGAGCGCGCTGATCGAAATGGTGCGGGCCCAGGGCTCCGCCACGATCGAAGAGCTCGCCAAACGCTTCGACGTCACGCTGCAGACCGTGCGGCGTGACGTCAATATCCTTTCGGAAGCCGGGTTGCTGTCGCGCTTCCACGGCGGCGTGCGAATCGAAGCCTCGACCATCGAGAACATCGCCTACCGCAAGCGCCAGGGCCTGCACGCGGCCGGCAAGCAGCGCATCGCCGAAGCGGTGGCGCGCGCCGTGCCGGACGGCTGTTCGCTGATCCTGAACATCGGCACCACCACTGAAGCGATCGCGCGCGCCCTGCTGCGCCACCGCGGCCTGCGCGTCATCACGAACAACCTGCACGTCGCCGACATTCTGTCGGACAACCCGGACTGCGAAGTCATCGTGGCCGGCGGCGTGGTGCGTTCGCGCGACCGCGGCATCGTGGGCGAAGCGACGATGGACTTCATCCGCCAGTTCAAGGTGGACATCGGCCTGATCGGCATTTCCGGCATCGAGGCCGACGGCACGCTGCGCGACTACGACTTCCGCGAGGTGCGCGTCGCGCGGACCATCATCGAACAATCGCGCGAAGTCTGGCTGGCCGCCGACAGCAGCAAATTCAAGCGCCAGGCCATGGTGGAACTGGCGCACATCTCGCAGATAGACCGGTTTTTCACCGACGCGCATCCCCAGGAACCGCTGGCGCAGGTCCTGCTGGACGCCGGCGTGCGCTGCGACGTCGCCGCGGTCCCGAATACTTTGAAGCAAACACCTTGATCTCCATGAACTCCTCCCCCGCCTCCGTCGCCCCGCCCGACCGCAACCGCCTCCTGGCCACGCTGGACAACACGCATTCCTGGGACGTGATCGTCATCGGCGGCGGCGCCACCGGCCTGGGCACCGCGGTCGACGCCGCGTCGCGCGGCTACCGCACGCTGCTGATCGAAGGCGCCGACTTCGCCAAGGGCACGTCCAGCAAGGCCACCAAGCTCGTGCACGGCGGCGTGCGCTACCTGGCGCAAGGCAATGTCAGCCTGGTGCGCGAAGCCCTGCATGAACGCGGGCTGCTCAACCGCAACGCGCCGCACCTGGTGTGGCCGCTGGGCTTCGTGGTGCCCGCCTACAACCTGCTGGACCAGCCCTTCTACGGCATCGGCCTGAAGATGTACGACATGCTGGCCGGCAAGCTGAACCTGTCGCCCAGCCGCTGGCTGTCGCGCCGCGATACGCTGGCCAACGCGCCGACCCTGGCCGAGAACGTCAACGGCCGCAAGCTGAAAGGCGGGGTGCTGTACTACGACGGCCAGTTCGACGACGCGCGCCTGGCGGTCAGCCTGATGCGCACGCTGTTCGACCTGGGCGGCACGGCGGTGAACTACGTGCGCGCCACGGGCCTGACCATGACCGGCGGCAAGGTCGACGGCGTGACGGCGCAGGACGCGCTTGGCGGCTCGAACTTCACGCTGCGCGCGCGCTGCGTGGTCAACGCCACCGGCGTCTGGGTCGACGCGGTGCGGCGCATGGAAGACAAGAACGCGCAGACCATGGTCGCGCCCAGCCAGGGCGTGCACCTGACCCTGCCGCGAGAGTTCCTGCCGGGCAATCGCGCCATCCTGATCCCCAAGACCGACGACGGCCGCGTGCTGTTCGTGGTGCCGTGGAACGGCCACACCATCGTCGGCACCACCGACACCCCGCGCGACGACCTGCCGCTGGACCCAAAGGCCGGCGCCCAGGACGTGGACTTCATCCTGGGCACGGCGGCCCGCTACCTCAGCCGCAAGCCCACGCGCGACGACGTCACCAGCGTCTGGGCCGGGCTGCGCCCGCTGGTGAAGGCCACGGGCGAGGCGTCCACCAAGTCCCTGTCGCGCGAGCACACCATCCTCGTGTCCAAGGCCGGGCTGGTGACGGTGACCGGCGGCAAATGGACCACGTACCGCCGCATGGCGCAGGACGTGGTGGACACCGCCATCCAGCACCAGTTGCTGACGCAAGCGAGCTGCCGCACCGAATCGCTGGCGCTGCACGGCGCCTCGGGCCTCGCCCCGTCGCAGGAACACGCCGGCACCCCGGACAGCTACTACGGCAGCGACCTGGCGGCATTGAAGGCGCTGCCGGGCGCGGACCGCATGCTGGTCAAGAGCAGCGGCCTGTCGGAAGCGCACGTCCGGTTCGCCGCGCGCTTCGAACTCGCGCGCAGCGCCGAAGACGTGCTGGCGCGCCGCAACCGCGCGCTGTTCCTGGACAGCGAGGCCGCGATGCTGGCCGCGCCCGAAGTGGCGCGCATCCTGGCCGAAGAACTGGGACACGACGCCGCCTGGCAGCAGCGCACGTTGCAGGAACTGGAAGCGATCGCGGCGAACTACCGGTTGTAGGATGGGTGGAGCGCGAGAGTTCTTAAGAAAGAACTCAAGTATCCAGCGCGCGCAACCCATGCTGCCGCAATCGATTGTTTTCCGGCCGATGCCAGGCATTGTCTGCCCACGGCAGCATGGGTTCCGCGGTTCTTGCCTAAGCCCCCCCGCGCTCCCCCCATCTTTGCATGGTTCTGTAGCCCCCACCGAAATGTGTTCAGTGGGACCAGGGGATCGGGACACACCCATCCATCAGCCGTTTGCCCGTACTGACGTCGGTAGATATCCCACCCGGCGTGCTTGCCCGGGTGTCTGACACCCGAGGAGACAATGCTTCGGCTTGCACCGGCGTTTCAGGGGTGTCAGACACCTGCATCGTCACCCAAATCCCCCCCCGGGTGTCTGACACCCGAGGAGACAAGGCTTCGGCTTGCACCGGCGTTTCAGGGGTGTCAGACACCTGCATCGTCACCCAAATCCTCCCCCGGGGTGTCTGACACCCGAGGAGACAAGGCTTCGGCTTGCACCGGCGTTTCAGGGGTGTCAGACACCTGCATCGTCACCCAAATCCTCCCCGAGTGTCTGACACCCGAGGAGATAAGGCTTCGGCTTGCACCGGCGTTTCAGGGGTGTCAGACACCTGCATTGTTTTCGGCCGGTGCCGGGCATTGTCTGCCCATGGCCGCATGGGTTTCGCGCGTTGGATACTTGAGTTCTTTCTTAAGAACTCTCGCGCTCCACCCATCCTACGGCACCCGTAGCGGGCTGTCCTCGATCAGTTCCCCGAAGACGCGCAAGAGGCCAGGATCGCATTTGGAGCCGGCCTCCCGGTTCAGGATGCGCATGATTTCCGCATGCGGAAGCGCGGGGTGGTAGGGCCGCGCGTCGCCCAGGGCGTCGTAGGAATCCGCCAGCGAAATGATGCGCGCGTGCAGCGGGATGTCCTCGCCGGCCAGGCCATCGGGATAGCCGGATCCGTCGAAATGCTCGTGGTGGTGGCGCACCGCCAGCGCGATCTGTTCGCGCTGCGGAATGTCGCTGTGCATGATGATGCCGGCGCCCGTCGCGGCATGCAACTTCATGATTTCCCAGTCTTCCCTGTCCAGGCGCGTGGGCGAAAACAGCACGCGGTCCGGCGTGCCGATCTTGCCCACGTCGTGCAGCCTGGCCGCGATGGCGATCACCTCCTGTTCGCTTTCGGGCAAGCCGCAAGCCTGGGCCAGGGCCACGCTCAGGGCCACGACCCTGTCGCAGTGCCTGCCGGTGGCCGGATCGCGCGCCCGCATGGCGGCGAACAATGCCGCCATGCAGGAGCCTTGGGAGAGTTCGGGTACGTCTGGAGGCATCGGGACTGGGACGTGCGGGCGGCCTGGCGCCATGCACATGTTTCAAGAAGCAGCGATTCTGACACAATGCGCCGCAATTCTTGCCAATCGGATCGTGTCTCGCCCCTTCTGCCCGCAGGCGGCCCGGGATCAGTTCTTGAGCCGCTCCAACAGCGCTTCGGCCACCCCCACCGACGAGGCCGGATTCTGGCCGGTGATCAGCAGGCCGTCGCCGACCACGTGCGGCTGCCAGTCCGGGCCGCTGGAATACAACCCGCCCAGTTGCTTCAGTTCGTCCTCGACCAGGAACGGCACCACGTCGCTCAGTTGCACCGCGTCCTCTTCCGCGTTGGAAAAGCCGGTGACCTGCCTGCCCTGCACCAGAGGGTTGCCGTCGGCCGTCTTGGCGTGGCGCAGCACGCCCGGCGCGTGGCACACCGCCGCCACCGGCTTGCCCGCCGCCAGCATGGTCTCGATCAGCGACACCGACTTCGGATCTTCCGCCAGGTCCCACAGCGGGCCATGGCCGCCGGGGTAGAAAACGGCGTCGTAGTCGGCCGCCTGCGTCTCGCCCAGCGGGCGCGTCGAGGCCAGCAGCCGCTGGGCCTCGGCGTCCTGCCTGAAGCGGCGCGTGTCGTCGGTCTGGGCGCCGGGATCGTCGCTCTTGGGATCCAGCGGGGGCTGCCCGCCCGCGGGCGAGGCCAGCGTGACCTTGGCGCCCGCGTCGACGAACGCGTAGTACGGCGCGGCGAACTCCTCCAGCCAGAAGCCGGTCTTGCGACCGGTGTCGCCCAGCGTGTCGTGGGAAGTCAGAACGATCAGGATCTTCATAGTGCGCTCCGTTCATCCGGGCCGACGCGCACGATGCGCTTGCCGGCGTTCTCGCCCCTGAGCAGCCCGATCAGGCCGCGCGGCGCGTTTTCCAGGCCCTCGACCACGTCTTCGCGGTACTTGACGCGGCCGTCCCGGACCAGGCCTTCCATCGCCTGCCGGAACTCTCCGTACCGGTGCGCGTATTCGTTGAAAATGATGAAGCCCTGGAGTTTCAGGCGCTTGGTGAGGATCGTGCGCATCAACAGGGCCAGGCGGTCCGGGCCGTCGGGCAGGCTGGTGGCGTTATAGGCCGATATCAAGCCGCAGACCGGCACGCGGGCGCGCGGATTCAGCAGCGGCAGCACGGCGTCGAAGACGGCTCCGCCGACGTTCTCGAAGTACACGTCGATGCCCTGCGGCACGGCCCGCGCCAGGCGGCCCGGCAGGTCGGGCGCCTTGTGGTCCAGGCAGTCGTCGAAGCCCAGTTCGTCGACCACGTAGCGGCATTTGTCCGCGCCGCCGGCGATGCCCACGACCCGGCAGCCATGGATCTTGGCGACTTGGCCGACCACCGCGCCCACCGCGCCGCTGGCGGCGGCCACCACCACCGTCTCGCCCGCCTTGGGCTGGCCGATGTCCAGCAGGCCCATGTAGCCGGTGAAACCGGGCATGCCCAGCACGCCCAGCGAATAGGACGGGTGCTCGGGATCGGGGCCGAGGTGCAGCAGGCCGGCGCCGTCCGACAGCGCGTAATCCTGCCAGCCCGATTGCGCCAGCACCCAGTCGCCCGGCCGGTAGTCGGGATGGCTGGATGCCTCGACGCGCGCGACCGTGCCGCCGACCATGGGTTCGCCGACCTTCACGGGTTCGGCGTAGGACGGCGCATCGCTCATGCGCCCGCGCATATAGGGATCCAGCGACAGATAGACGGTGCGCAGCAGCACCTGGCCCGGGCCGGGCTGCGGCACGTCGCCGGTTTCCAGGCGGAAGTCGCTGTCCGCCGGTTCGCCGTGCGGACGGGCGGCAAGCACGATGCGGCGGTTGAGGGAAGACGATTGCGGCATGACGGTCCAGTCTCCTACGGAAAGCCGCCCGGGCCTGGCGGGCAGCGCCCGGGGCGGCGGCATGGGGGGTCCGCCCCATTACACCATCCTTGTCGCGGGCCCCGGCGTGTAACCCTGGCGCCCGCCCCCCTTTTAATTAATTAATAATTTAATTAACATACGCGGCATGAGTCCCGTACCGCCTCCGCCCCCCCGCCGGCCCGGCCGGCCCCCGCGCCCCGACAACGCCGCCATGCGCGGCCAGTTGCTGGATCTCGCCACGGAGCTGTTCGCCGCGCGCGGCGTAGCGGCCACCACCATCGCCCATATCGCGCAGCGCGCCGGCGTCACGCCGGCGATGGTGCATTACTACTTCAAGAGCCGCGACCAGTTGATCGACGCGGTCGTGCTGGAACGGATCGTGCCGGTCATCGGCTACGTCTGGGCGCCCGTGCCGCTGGGGCAAGGCGCCGGACAGGCGCCGGTTCCGGATCCCGCCGCCGCGGCCCGCGCCTTCATCGCCGAAATCGTCGGCCGCCTGGTCCAGTGCGCGGCCGAGCGGCCCTGGCTGCCCTCGCTGTGGCTGCACGAGGTGGTGAACGAAGGCGGCCAGTTGCGCGAACGCGTGCTGCGCCACCTGCCCTCCGACCGCCTGCACGCCTTCGCCGGCCTGATCGCCGACAGTCAGCGCCTGGGCGCCATCACGCCCGGCGTGGAGCCGCGCCTGGTGTTCCTTTCCATCCTGGGCCTGACCCTGCTGCCCCTGGCCACCTCCGCCCTGTGGCGGCGCGTCTGGCAGGGCGACGCCCAGGCGCAGGCCATCGACACCCAGGCGATCGCGGCCCACGCCATCGCCATGCTCACGGGCGGCCTGTTCTCGCCGTCCGCCCCGACCACCGCCCCTCCAGGACGCTGAGACCATGCGCATCCCTCCCGCCTTGCGCCGCCCCCTGCCCGCCGCCACGGCGCTGGCCCTGCTGCTGGGCGGCTGCGGCAACGACGACGGCGCCTTCTTCCAGGGCTACGCGGAAGGCGAATATGTCTATGTGGCGTCATCCGAACCCGGGCGGCTGGCCGAACTGCCGGTGCGGCGCGGCCAGCAGGTCGAGGCCGGCGCCCCGCTGTTCGCGCTGGAGGCCGGGCGCGAAACCGCGGCGCGCGACCAGGCCGGCGCGCAACTGGCCGCCGCCGCGGCCCAGTTGGAAGACATCGCCACCGGCAAGCGCCCTGCCGAAGTGGACGTCACCCGGGCGCAGTTGGCGCAGGCCGAGGCCGCCAGCCGGCGTTCGGCCGCGCAACTGCGGCGCGACACCGACCAGTTCCGCATCGGCGGCATCGCGCGGTCGCAGTTGGACGACAGCCGCGAGCAGGCCCAGTCCGACGCGGCGCGGGTGCGCGAACTGAAAGCCCAACTGGACGTGGCCGCCCTGCCCGGCCGCGACGACCAGCGGCTCGCCCAGGCCGCCCAGGTCGAGGCGGCCCGGGCGGCGCTGGCGCAGGCGGACTGGACCCTGGCGCAGAAGCGCCAGGCCGCGCCCGCCGCCGGCCTGGTGTTCGACACGCTGTACCGCGTGGGCGAATGGGTGCCCGCGGGCAGCCCCGTCGTCAGCCTGCTGCCCCCCGGCAATATCAAGGTGCGGCTCTTCGTGCCGCAGGAAGCCCTGGGCGCCTTGAAGATCGGGCAGCAGCTCATGGTGCGCTGCGATGGCTGCGGCGATCCCATCCCGGTGCGCATCGATTACGTTTCCACCCAGGCCGAGTACACGCCGCCCGTCATCTACAGCCGGGAAAGCCGCAGCAAGCTGGTCTACATGATCCAGGCGCGGCCGGCGCCCGAGGCGGCGGCGCGGCTGCATCCGGGCCAGCCCCTCGAAGCGGCGCCCCGATGAACGCGCCGCCCGCCCCGCCGGAGGCCGGCTCCCTCGTCATCGACGTGCAGGGCCTGAACAAGCGCTTCGGCGACAAGCAGGTCGTCGACGACGTGTCGCTCCAGGTGCGGGAAGGCGAGATCTTCGGCTTCCTGGGCCCCAACGGCAGCGGCAAGACCACCTGCATCCGGCTGATGTGCGGGCTGCTGACGCCGGATTCGGGCAGCGGCACCTGCATGGGGTACGACATCCTGCGCGACAGCGAGCAGATCAAGCGGCACGTCGGCTACATGACGCAGAAATTCTCGTACTGGGACGACCTGACCATCCGCGAGAACCTGGACTTCGTCGCGCGCATGTACGGCATGCCCAGGCGCCGGGAAACGGTGGACGAGGCCCTGGAAAGCCTGGGGCTGCAAACCCGCGCCGCGCAACTGACCGGATCGTTGTCGGGCGGCTGGAAGCAGCGGCTGGCGCTGGCCGCCTGCCTGCTGCACCGGCCGCGCCTGCTGCTGCTGGACGAACCCACCGCCGGCGTGGATCCCACCGCGCGGCGCGACTTCTGGGAACAGTTGCACGAGCTGGCCGCGCGCGGCATATCGGTGCTGGTCAGCACGCACTACATGGACGAGGCCGAGCGCTGCCACAAGCTGGCCTATCTTTCGTACGGCCGGCTGCTGACGCAGGGCACGGCGGACGACGTGATCGCCGAGCAGCGCCTGGCCACCTGGGCCATCCGCGGCCACAACCTGGTGCCGCTGGCGCAGCGCCTGCGCGGCGCGCCGGGCGTGGACCAGACGGTGGCCTTCGGTTCCGCGCTGCACATCAGCGGCCGCGACGCGGCGCTGCTGGAACGCACGCTGCGGGATGCCATCGCCGGACAGGACCTGAGCCTGGAACGCATCGACACCAGCCTGGAGGACGTCTTCATCTATCTGATGAACCGCTCCGCCGACAACTACGCGAGCCCGCCATGATCCGCCGCCTGCAAGGCTTTTCCTGGTCGCGCTGGTGGAGCATGGTGCTCAAGGAGTTCCTGCAACTGCGCCGCGACCGCGTCACCTTCGGCATGATCGTGGGCCTGCCCATCATGCAGTTGGCGCTGTTCGGGTACGCCATCAACACCGATCCCAAGCAGATGCCCACCGCCATCGTCGCGGCGGACCACAGCCCCTTCACGCGCAGCTTCGTCGCGGCGATGAAATCATCGGATTACTTCCGCATCACCGAGGAGCTGGACGACGAGGAAGCCGGACGCGCGGCGCTGGCGCGGGGCCGGGTGCTGTTCGTGCTGACCATCCCGCCGGACTTCAGCCGCAGCCTGCTGCGCGGCGAGCGTCCGGCGCTGCTGATCGAGGCCGACGCGACCGATCCGACGGCCACCGGCTTGGCCATCGGCGCGGCCACCCAGCTATCGCAGGCGGTGGCGGACAAGGACCTGACCGGCCCGCTGGCCGGCCTGGCCGGCAGCCAGCCGCCCTTCGAAGTGCGCGTGCACCGGCTCTACAACGAAGAGCAGGTCTCGCAGTACAACACCGTGCCGGGCCTGATGGGCGTGATCCTGACCATGACGCTGGTGATGATGACCGGCCTGGCCATGACGCGCGAGCGCGAACGCGGCACGATGGAGAACCTGCTGGCGATGCCGGTGCGGCCCATCGAAGTGATGACCGGCAAGATCGTGCCCTACATCGCGATCGGGCTGATCCAGGCCAGCATCATCCTGCTGGCCGCGCGCTTCGTCTTCCACGTGCCGTTCCAGGGTTCGCTGCTGAGCGTGTACCTGGCGGCGCTGCTGTTCATCGCGGCCAACCTGACGGTGGGCATCACGCTGTCGTCGCTGGCGCAGAACCAGTTGCAGGCCATGCAACTGACCATGTTCTATTTCCTGCCCAGCATCCTGCTGTCGGGCTTCATGTTCCCGTTCCAGGGCATGCCGGTGTGGGCGCAATACCTGGGCAACCTGCTGCCGCTGACGTATTTCAACCGGCTGATCCGCGGCATCCTGCTCAAGGGCAACGGCTGGTGGGACCTCTGGCCCAGCATCTGGCCGCTGCTGCTGTTCACCGCGGTCGTCATGACCGCCGCCGTGAAGTTCTACCGCCGCACCCTGGATTGAGCCGCCATGTCCCGCTCCCTGCCCACGCCCTTTCTTTCTGACTTCGCGCCGCGGCGCCTGGCCCCGCTGGTCCTGGGCGCGCTGCTCGCGGGCTGCGCCGCCGGGCCGGACTTCCAGGCCCCGGCGGCCCCGGAAACCGACGCCTATCTCGCGCCCGGGGCCGGCGCGCCGACCGGCGGCGCCCAGCGGCTGGCGGCCGGCGCCGACATCCCCGCCCAATGGTGGCGGCTGTTCCGTTCCGACAAGCTGGACGACCTGCTGCGGCAGGCCCTGCAGGCCAGCCCGACGCTGGAGCAGGCCCGCGCCCGCCTGCGCCAGGCCGGCGAAACGCTGAACGCCGAGACCGGCGGACGCCTGCTGCCCTCGGTCGACGGCAACCTGTCCGTGGCGCGGCAGAAGGTGGACCCCTCGGCCTTCGGCGTGCCGGTGGCCGAGCCGCCCGCGCCCTTCACGCTCTACAACGCCTCGATCGACGTTTCCTACACGCTGGACGTATTCGGCGCCAACCGCCGCGCGCTGGAAGGGCTGGCCGCGCAGGTGGACTATCAGCGCCACGAATTGCAGGCCGCGCGCATGGCGCTGGCGGCCAACGTGGTCACGGCCGCCATCCGGCAGGCCGACCTGAGCGAACGGCTGGACGCCACGCGCGAACTGCTGGCGGCGCAGGTCCGGCAGCGCGACATCATGCGCCAGCGCCTGGACGCGGGCGGCGTCTCGCGGGCCGACCTGAGCAACCAGGAACTGCTGGTCGCGCAGACGCGTGCCACGCTGCCGCCGCTGGACTATCAACTGGCGCAGGTCACGCACCAACTGGCGGTCTACCTGGGCCAGCCGCCGGCGGCCTTGCGGCAGCCGCCGATGCGGCTGGCGGACCTGACCCTGCCCGCCGACGTGCCCACCGGCGTTCCGTCGGCGCTGACGCGCCAGCGCCCCGACGTCCTGGCCGCCGAAGCGCTGTGGCACCAGGCCTCGGCCGACGTGGGCGTGGCCACCGCCAACCTGTATCCGCAGTTCACGCTGACGGCGAGCTTCGGCTCGCAGCGCACCCGCGCCGGCGACCTGTCCGACGGAGTGAACGTGTGGAACCTCGGGCTGGGGCTGGTGCAGCCGCTGTTCCACGGCGGCGAACTGCGCGCCCGCCAGCGCGCCGCCCAGGCCGCGTACGACGCCGCGGCGGCGGCCTACCGCCAGACCGTGCTGGACGGTTTCCGGCAGGTCGCCGACGCCCTGCGGGCGCTGCAGACCGACGGCGACGCGTTCCAGGCCCACGACGACGCGTGGCGCCGGGCGGACGAGGCCGAACGCATCGCGCAGGGCCGCTACCGCGCCGGCGGCATCAGCCACCTGAGCCTGCTGGACAGCCAGCGGCAGCAGTTGCAGGCCCGCATCGCGCGCACCGCGGCCGACGCGGCGCGCTACGCCGACACCGCCGCGCTGCTGCAAGCGCTGGGCGGAGGCTGGTGGAACGAAGCGCCCGCGCCCTGACGCGCCGCCGCGCACCACAACGGTGCGCCCGGCGTCCGGCGCGCGCCCATCTCCGAGAATTCGGGCCGGAAAGTGGCGTTGTGCGAGGTTTGGGAAATCGCTGTATCCGTTGCATCATGCAAGTGCTTATGCTGCACAGATCACAACGATTCATGAATGACCTCCTCGACTTGATCGTCTTCTCCCCCGATGCCGGTCAACGCAAGCGCCGTAGCGGCGCGCTGGCCGAAATGGGCTTCTCGCCGCGCCAGTGCGAAGATTCCAACGGCCTGTTCCGCCTGTTCCAGGCACGCCGTACCCCATTGCTCGTGATGGAAGCCGATCTTTCCGATCTGTGCATGGCCGTCGCGGGCCTGCGGGCCATGGACACCACCGCCGGCATCATCGCCATTTCCAGTTTCGATTCCCCCGAAAACCGCATCCTCGGCCTGCATTGCGGCGCCGACGCCTGCTTCCAGGCCGACGTGGGCACCCCGGAAATCGCCGCGGCGCTGCAGGCGCTGGTGCGCCGCGTGCCCGCCGCGGGCCGCCGTCCCGCCGCCGACGCCGAACCGCGTCCACCCGCGCCCGCCCCCGAGCCCGCGGGCAAGTGGCAATTCCACGACGCCGCCTGGACGCTGGTCAGCCCGCAGGGCACGCGCCTGTCGCTGACCCAGGCCGAACGCGAATTCCTGCTCAAGCTGACGGCGTCGCCCGACAAGCGCCTGCCGCGCGGCGATTCGCCGGGCATGGACTCCCACGGCGGCCGCGAATCCGTGCGCCGCACCGACGTCGTGGTAAGCCGTTTGCGGCGCAAGGCGCAGGACATGAACGTGGAACTGCCGATCCGCACCGTCTGGGGATGGGGCTACGCCTTCACCGGGGACATCTAGACGCCCGCCGTCCGGCGTATCATGCGGCGTACGGCGCCGAATCCCGTCGCCGGCCCGATCCCCAGTGCCCGCGCCCGACATGGAAGTCTTTGAACGCCTGCAAGCCCTGCTTGCCCAGAACCACGCCCGCTACCGCCTGCTCGAACATCCCGCCGCCGGGCGCTCCGTCGAAGTCGCCGCGATCCGCGGCACCGAGGTCAGCCAGGGCGCGAAGGCGCTGGTTTGCCGCGTGAAGATATCGTCCAACCAGCGCAAGAACGTGCTGGCGGTCTTCCCGGCCGACAGGCAGGCCGACCTGGACGCCATCGCCCGCGCCGCCGGCGGCAAGAAGGCGTCGCTGGCCTCGCAGGACCTGGCGCGGGAACTGACCGGCTGCGAGATCGGCGCCATTCCTCCCTTCACCTTCAATCCCGAACTGCACCTGCTGGTGGATCCCAGCCTGCGGGAACGCCATGGCGAGATCGTGTTCAACGCCGGCCGCCTGGACGCCTCCATCCTCCTGAACACAGAGGATTACTTCCGGCTGGCCGCGCCCGACGAGGCGCCGCTGATCAAGGCCTAGGGCCATGAGGCCGCCGTGTCCCGCCCTTCGATGAACCGCGGCGCGCGCACCTCCAACATGCGCTGGCTGATGAGCCTGGCGCACATGGAGCCGTCTCCGGTCAGCCGCTGGGTGGCGCTGCGCGCCGCCCTGGCGATCGGCCTGCCCGCCGCCGCGGGCCTGGCGCTGGACCAGAGCGCGGCGGCGGCGCTGGTGTCGCTGGGCGCGCTGCCCGCCATCACCGGCGACAACGGCGGCCCCTACCGCAACCGCGCGCTGTCCATCGGATCGACCGTGTTCGGCGGCGCGCTGGGGTATTTGCTGGGCAACCTGATCTCCGGGCACGGCCTGTGGACCGCCGGCGCCATGACGCTGCTGGTGCTGGCGGCCAGCCTGGTCGGCACGTTCAACAACATCGCGGCGGTAGCCACGCTGCAGTTCGCCGTGTATGTGATCGTGGGCGCGAGCCTGACGTCCTCCCTGCCGCCCTGGCTGCCCTCGGTGCTGGTGGGGGCCGGCGGCCTGTTCGGCCTGGCGCTGACCCTGTCGGGCTGGGTGGTCAACCCCATCGCCCCCGAGCGCGCCGCGGTGGCCATGGCCTACCGCAAGCTGGCGGCCATGTTCACGGCCATCGGCACGTCGCGCACCATGGCCGCGCGGCGCGATATGGAAGCGGCCATGACCACCGCCTACGACACCGTGCTGGCGGCAAGGCGCCGCGCGGCCGGCCCCTCGCCCCGCCTGGCGCGCCTGGCGGCCCAGTTGCAGGCCTGCACGCCGCTGACCAACGCCGCCCTGGCGCTGGCGCGCGCCGGCCGCGTGCTGCCGGCCGACTGCGCGCGCGTCATGAACCGGCTGGCCGACCGCGTGGAAAACGACGCCGTGCCGGATCCCCGCGACGACATCGCCGCGCTGCGGCGCGCGGACATGCCGCAACTGGCCGACGCGCTGGCGCAGGTGCAGCCGCTGCTGGACGGCGGCAGGCTGAGCGAAGCCGACGCCTTCGCCGGCCTGCCGCCGGCGCGGCCGCGCACGCCCTGGCGGGTGCTGGCGCGCACCTACCGGCCCGGGCCGACGACGGTGCGCTACCTGGTCCGCCTGGGCCTGTGCCTGATCGCCGCCGAAGCCGTGGCGCGGGCGGCGGCGCTGCCGCGCTCGTACTGGGTGCCGCTCATCGTGGTGGTGGTGTTCAAGCCCAACTTCGGCTCGGTCTTCGCGCGGGCGCTGCAAAGCTGCGCGGGCAGCGTGATCGGCGTGGCGATCAGCGCGACCGTGCTGGCGCTGGACCGCAACGGGATCGTCAGCCTGCTCACGGTGGCCGGGCTGGCGTCCCTGCTGCCGTGGTCCATCCGGCGCAACTACGGCCTGTTCTCGGCCATCCTGCTGCCCATCCTCATGCTGCTGATCGGCGCGTTGCAGCCGGGCAGTTGGCCGATCGCGCTGGCGCGCCTGATCGACGTGGGCGTGGCGGCGGCCGTCGTGCTGCTGGTCGGCTACCTGCCCTGGATACGCATCGAACGCAGCAACCTGGACAACGCCGTCGCCGCCGCCATGGACACGCTGGCCGCCTACCTGAACACGGTGTTCCAGGCCGATCCCGCCAGCCGGCACGGCCTGCGCGCCAGCGCCTACGCGCGGCTGTCCGATTTGCGCATCGCGCTGCAGCGCGGCCTGTCGGAACCCCGCCTGGTCAGCCGCCGGGCGCTGGCCTGGTGGCCGGTCGAAGTGGCCCTGGAACGCGTGGCCAACGCCATCTCCGACACCGCCTGGTCCGCGCCGGCGGACCAGGTTCCGCCCTCCGCGGCGCAACTGGGGCAACTGGCCGCGTCCCTGCACGCCATGAGCGTCGCCGTCGCCCAGGGCTCGCCGATGCCGCCCGCCGCCATCGCCTCGCCCTCGCCCGCGCTGCGGGACGTGGCCGCCCAGATCGAAACCCTGCGCGCGGCGCTGGCCGGCCCCGATTTCGCGGCCGCGCCCTTCCGCGCCGCCCCCGACAAACCCGCCAACCAGGTCTGAACCATGTGTCTTGCCGTACTGGCCCTGCACGCCCTGCCGGGCATCCCCGTCCTGATCGCCGCCAACCGCGACGAATTCCACGAACGCCCCACGCTCGCCGCCGCGCAATGGCCCGACGCGCCCGGCATCTACGCCGGGCGCGACGCCCGGGCCGGCGGCACCTGGATGGGCGTGACCGACAGCGGACGCTACGCGCTGGTGACCAATTTCCGCGAACCCGGCAGTTTCCTCGAGAACGCGCCGTCCCGCGGCGCGCTGGTGGAAGACTACCTGCGCGGCGCCGAGACGCCGGCCGGCTACCTGGCCCGCGTGCATGAAGCCGGCCAGGCCTACAACGGTTTCAACCTGATCGTGGGCGACACGCGCGAGGCCTGGTATCTCAGCAACCGGGACGGCGGGCCGCGCGCCCTCGCGCCCGGCGTCTATGCCTTGTCCAACCACCTGCTGGACACGCCCTGGCCCAAGCTGGCCCGCACCAAGGCGGCCTTCGCGGCCGTGCTGCGCAGCGGACCGCAGCCCGACCTGCCCGCGCTCATGGCCGCCCTGGCCGACCGCGACCCCGCGGACGACGCCGACCTGCCCGCCACCGGCTTGCCGCTGGACCGGGAAAGGCTATTGAGCAGCCCCTTCATCGTCAGTCCGAACTATGGCACGCGCAGCTCCAGCGTGTTGACGCTGCGCGACGGCGGAGCCGGACAGCTCGATGAAAGGCGTTTCGCTCCCGACGGTTCGGTCGGCGGTGAAAGCCGGCTGACGTTTTCCTGGCGGGCGGCAGGCGCCGGAAACAATCGGTAGACATCGAAGGCCGCGCCCGCGCGAACTCCGCGCGGGCGCGAGGGTCGAATTTGCTGTCGCCCCCGTGGCGCGGCGACGACCGCGGCCGGTGCGAAAACGCGCCGGCCATCCTATCAAGGAGAACCTCATGAACAAGCGTATCGAACGCTGCACCATGGCCGCCGCGATGGCCCTGGGCAGCATGGCCTTTGCCGGAGTGCTGTCCACCGTCCAGGCCGGCTTGCCGCCGGTGCAGCACCAGGGCGCCGTGGAATACGTCAGCGGCGGCATCGGCCTGGACGAATCCGAGGCCATGAAGGCCGCCGCCAAAGATTATCCGCTGGCGCTGACGTTCGCCGCGCAACGTGACGGCAAGGCCGATTACGTCGCCAACGTCGGCGTGTCGATCCAGGACGCGCAAGGCAAGCCGGTCCTGCAGGCCACCGCCGAAGGCCCCTACATGCTGGTGAAGCTGCCGGCGGGCCGCTACAAGGTATCGGCCACTTATAACGGCGCGGCGCAGAACCGCGAAATCTCGGTGCAGAACGGCGGCACCGCCCGCGCCGTATTCGAATGGAAATAGTCTGCCGCTAGGCGCCCGCGAACAGGATCGCGATCACGAAGCCCACCCCGATCGCCCAGACCAGCGAGCGCAGCGCGCCCCAGCCCGCCAGGTACATCGCCAGATAGCCCAGGCGCACGCCCAGCCAGCAGGCCATCAGCGTGGCCACGTGCGCGACGGGCGCCTGGTTGTATAACGCGAACAGCACCGCCGCGAAGAAGAACGGCAGCGCCTCGAAGGTGTTGACCTGCGCCGCGTTGGCGCGGGCGCGCCAGCCTTCCTGGCGCGCGAGCCAGGCGCGCGGATCGTTGTTGTCGAATTGCCTGCCCCCGGCCTTGGCGATGATTGTCGATACGAAAGGCAGCAGCGCCGCCGCCAGCATCAACCACGCGATCGTTTTCATTGTGCGGTTCCTTGGTGTGCGATAGGTGGGGGGACGATAACTCAAGGTTGGGGTGGGTGTCAGACACCCGGGTGGCGGCGGGGCGGATTGACGGTTATCTCGTACGGGTGTCAGACACCTGCGATAACGGGGTGTCCGACACTTCAGGTGTCAGACACCCCTACGAAACGGTCTCCGAACTTGCGCCGGCGTTCCCGGGTGTCTGACACCTCCCCGCACCGCGTACACTCCCCGCTTCCCCCCCACCACCCCCTCCCGTGCCCCTCCTCACCCCCTGGTCCGCCCTGTTCCTCGCCGCCGCCATGCTCTGGCCGCCCGCGACGCGGCGCTGGGCGCTGGTTGCGCTGGCGGCCGCCTGGGGCTGGGCCTGGATGGACGGCGCGATCGATCCCGTGGCGCTCGCCTGGCCCGCGCTGCTGGCCGTGGCGGCGGCGCTGGTCCGGCCGGCATCGGGGCCGACCGCGCGCGCGGCGGGGCATGCCCTGTTCCTGCTGCTGGCCGCGCTATTGTTCCTGCATCTGCTGCCGGGTTTCCACAATCTCCAGGCCATCGCCCCGGCCCCGCTGAGCGCGGACGCCGTCCCTTTCGGCATGTACCTGAACCTGGACAAGCCGCTGGTGGCGTTCTGGGTGGTGCTGGCGCTGGCGCCGCCCATGGCGGGCCCGGACGCGCGCGCCACGCTGGGCCCGGCGACCCTGGCTTGCGCCGCCGCGGCGGCCGTGTGCCTGGGGTTCGGGCTGGCCCTGGGCGTCGTGGGCTGGGCGCCCAAATGGCCGGAGGCGGGAACGATCTGGCTGCTGAATAACGCCCTGCTCGTCACGCTGGCCGAGGAGGCGCTGTTCCGCGGCTACCTGCAGCAGCAATTGAGCCTGCGGTGGCGCGGGCGCCCCTGGGGCGATTGGGCGGCGCTGGCCGTCGCGGCCGCGCTGTTCGGGCTGGCGCATTACGCGGGCGGCTGGCAGTGGGTGCTGCTGGCCGCGCTGGCGGGCGCCGCCTACGGGGCGGCCTACCGCCATGGCGGCCTGGCCGCCGCCGTGCTGGCGCACCTGGGCTTGAACGCGGCGCACTTCGGGCTGTTCACCTACCCGATGCGCGCCGCGTTCTGAGGCCCGCGCCGGCTTATGCCGGCAAGGCCGGATAGTCCGTATAGCCTCCGGGGCCCGGCGCGTAGAACGTGGCGGGATCGGGCCGGTTCAGCGGCGCCTTGAGCGCGTAGCGGCGCGCCAGGTCGGGGTTGGCGATGTACGACACGCCGAAAGCCACGGCGTCCACCTTGCCCGCCGCGATGGCGGCTTCGGCGGATTCCCGCGTATAGCCTTCATTGCCGATATAGACGCCGCCGAACGCGGCCTTGAGCGCCGGGCCCAGGCTGTCGGCGGCCTCGTGTTCGCGCACGCACAGGAAGGCGATGCCGCGCTTGCCCAGTTCGCGGGCGACGTAGCCGAAGGTGGCGGCCGGGTCCGAATCGCCCATGCTGTGGACTTCGCCGCGCGGCGACAGGTGCACGCCCACCCGGCCCGGTCCCCAGACCGACACGCAGGCGTCCACCGCTTCCAGCAGCAGGCGCGCGCGGTTCTCCACCGGACCGCCGTAGGCGTCGGTGCGCTTATTGGTGCTGTCCTGCAGGAACTGGTCCAGCAGGTAGCCGTTGGCGGCATGCACTTCCACACCGTCGAAGCCCGCCTCCTGCGCCATCCGCGCGCCGTGGCGGTAGGCCTCGACCACGCCCGGAAGCTCGGCGGTGTCCAGCGCGCGCGGCGTGACATAGGCGCGCAGCGGACGCACATGGCTGACGTGGCCCTCGGCCGCGATGGCGCTGGGCGCCACGGGCAGGTCGCCGTCCAGGAACATCGGATCGGAAATGCGGCCCACGTGCCACAGTTGCGCCACGATCCGGCCGCCGGCGGCGTGCACGGCGGACGTGACCTTGCGCCATCCCGCGACCTGCTCCGGCGTCCACAGCCCCGGCGTGTCCGCGTAGCCGACGCCCTGCGGCGTGACGGCCGTGGCCTCGGTCAGGATCATGCCGGCGCCGGCGCGCTGGGTGTAGTACTCGACCATCAGGTCGTTGGGCACGCGGCCCGGGCCGGCGTGCATGCGCGTCAGGGGCGCCATGATGACGCGGTTGGGCAGCGTCAGGTCGCCGACGCGCAGGGGTTCGAATAGCTGGCTCATGCAAAATCCTTCGGCCCCGCATCCGGGGCGCTGGTCGTAGCGGGGCTACATATCCTGGTTGAGTTGCCGCAGGAACGCGGCGATAACGGCTTCGTTGCGACGGAAAAACACCCACTGCCCCACCTTCGTCGCCGAAATCAGGCCCGCGCGCTGCAAAACGGCCAGATGCGAGGACACGGTCGACTGGGACAACCCGCAGCGGCTGTCGATGTGGCCCGCGCATACGCCATGCTCGAAGGTATGGCCCGGGCGTTCCTCGAAGTACGCATGCGGCGTCTTCAGCCACGCGAGGATGTCGCGCCGCACCGGATTGGCCAGCGCCTTGAGGATGGCGTCGGCGTCGATGGCGGATACGGCGGTATCGGGGCTGGAAGAAGAGGCAGTCATATCTGAATATCGCAATTTATCGAATCTTATATCGTAACTACACGATATATAGTCATGCCCCTGCGGGGCGCAGGGCTATCGGGCGGGTTCGCGCCGCGGTTTGAGGCTGTCCGCCCAGTCGCGGGCCAGGTCCCGCCGGGCCCGCCAATTGACCAGCGCGGTAATGGCCATGGCGATGACCGCGCCGGCGGCCGCCAGCGCCATGTCCTTCTGGGCGTCCCAGATGTCGCCCTGCGTGCCCAGGTAGGCCGCGCCCAGGTCGCCGCCGACGGCGGCGGCGGCGCCCCACTCCATCAGTTCGTACAGGGCGGATGTCGACAGCGTGACGTCCATGGGCAGGAAATACGCCCAGAATCCGCGCACTTCGACCACGCGCAGGAAGATCTCGCGGATCGGATAGGCCAGCAGCAGGCCGTAGGAAAAATGCACGACGCGGTCGAAATTGTTCCGTTCCCAGCCGACCAGGCTGTTGAAGCTGCGGCCCGTCAGGGCGCGCCACCAGTCGTCGTAGGGCACCAGCGAGTACGTATAGTGCGCGCCGATGGCGTGCAGGCACAGGTACAGGAAGATCAGCGTGTAGGACGTCCGCGAAAACGCGAACCAGCGGCGCGTGACCAGGAGCGCCCCGCCGAAGGCCAGCACCAGCGCGTTCTCCAGCGCCCAATCGGCGCGGTCGTGCGGCGCGATGGCCAGCGCCAGCCAGATCGCGGCGAACAGCGCGCCCAGCGTGTACAGGTAGCGCCGCCGCGCGTCGGCCACGGTCAGTCTCCCTGGACCCGGCCGCGCAGGCGCTTGACCTCGCCGTGCTGCACCTTGCGCTGGACGCGCCGGCGCTGCGAGGCCCGGGTCGGCCGGGTGGCGCGGCGCGGCTTGTCGGGCTGCGCCACCGAGCGCACCATCGCGATCAGGCGTTCGATGGCTTCGGCCCGGTTCTTTTCCTGGCTGCGGAACGACTGCGACTTGATGACGATGACGCCGTCCTTGGAGACGCGGTGGTCGTTCAATGCGCACAGCGCGTCCTGGATTTCGGCCGGCAGGCTGGACGCCCGCACGTCGAACCTCAGGTGGACCGCGCTGGACACTTTGTTGACGTTCTGGCCGCCCGCGCCCTGGGCGCGGATCATGGTGAACGCCAGTTCGCGCTCATCCAGGTAAAGGGAATCTTGGACGTGATACATAGCCCGAGAGTATATAGAGGGACGGCCGGCCGCCGGTTACCCGAAGGTTCTACCGCCCGATGCGCCGCCGCAAGTAAAATAATCCGCTTTGCCCGCTATTTCCGGCGTCCGGCCGCCGGCACCACTCATGACCTATTCCGCCAAAGAAATCTTCAAGACGCTGCAGGGCGAAGGCGCCCATGCGGGCCGCGCGGCGGTATTCTGCCGGTTTGCGGGCTGCAACCTGTGGACGGGCCGCGAAAGCGACCGCGCCAGCGCCGCCTGCACCTTCTGCGACACCGACTTCGTCGGCACCGACGGCGAGGGCGGCGGCAAGTTCGCCACGCCCGAGTCGCTGGCCGACGCCATCGCGGCATGCTGGGGCCCCGGCGCCGAAGACCGCTACGTGGTCTTCACGGGCGGCGAACCCCTGCTTCAACTGGACGCGCCGCTGCTCACGGCCGTCCACGCGCGCGGCTTCACGGTGGCCATCGAAACCAACGGCACCGTCAAGCCGCCCGCCGGCATCGACTGGATCTGCGTCAGCCCCAAGGGCTCGGCCCCGGTCGTGCTGGAACGCGGCGACGAACTGAAGCTCGTCTACCCGCAAGCCAACGCGCTGCCCGAGGCCTTCGCGCACCTGGACTTCGACCACTTCTTCCTGCAACCCATGGACGGCCCCGCGCGCGCGGCCAATACCGAGCAAGCCGTCCAGTACTGTATGCAGCACCCGCAATGGCGGCTCAGCCTGCAGACCCACAAATACATAGGCATTCCATGATTTACCCCCGTCCCCTGCGGAGCGCGCCATGATTTCCGTGACCCGCAGGCTGGAGTTCGACGCCGGCCACCGCATTCCCGACCACCGCAGCCAGTGCCGCAACCTGCACGGCCACCGCTACGTGCTGGAGATCACCCTGACCGGCGACGTGGTGCAGGCGCCGGGCGAGTCCGACAACGGCATGTTGATGGACTTCTCCGAAATCAAGCAGATCGCCAAGACCCACGTCGTCGACGTCTGGGACCACGCCTTCCTGGTCTACGAGGGCGACGCCGCCGTGCGCGCCTTCCTGGACTCGCTGCCCGGCCACAAGACGGTGGTGCTGGACCGCATCCCCACGGCCGAAAACCTGGCGGCCATCGTCTTCGATATCCTGGCGCCCCACTACCACGGCCACTATGGCGCGGACCTGCGCCTGACTCGCGTGCGCCTGTACGAAACCCCCAACTGCTGGGCGGACTGCAACGGCTGATCCCCCCGGGGTCGGCGCGGCCGGGTTTTCCATGAGTGGAAAACCCATTCCCTATTTTCCCGATTGAGAGAATCTATGGAGATATTCGCCATTTTCAATTATTAGTAAGCTAATAGATAGGATACAATCTATTCCATGAACACGCCCTCCGACTCCCGACTCATGGCCACCACCGCCAACCTGATGGTGCTGTCGCGCGCCTACCGCGGCGCCGCCGACAAAGCGCTGGCCGACTACGGCCTTTCCCAGGCCACGGCCTGGCCCGTCATCCTGGCCGGCCGCCTGGGAGACGGCGTGCGCCAGGGCACCCTGGCCGAAGCGCTGGGCGTCGAAGGCCCCTCGCTGGTGCGGGTGCTGGACCAGTTGGTGGCCGCGGGCCTGATGGAGCGCCGCGAAGATCCGCACGACCGCCGCGCCAAGACCCTGCACCTGACCGACGCCGGCCATGCGCTGCGCGCGCAGGTCGAGGAAGTGCTGGTCGAACTGCGCCGCCGCCTGTTCCGGGGCGTCAGCGAAGCGGACCTGGAAGCCTGCCTGCGCGTCTTCGAAACCCTGAAGGTTTCGCTGGGCCGCAGCGGCGCCGGCGCGCGGCAACAGGACGAGCAGCCGTGAAACTGCCGAACGTCCGCGAAACCATCTTCTCGCTGAAGAGCTACCTGAGCGCCATCACGGCGCTCTACCTGGCCTACAGCATCGGGTTGCCGCGTCCGTTCTGGGCCATGACCACCGCCTACGTCGTGGCCCAGCCCTGGTCGGGCGCGGTGCGCTCCAAGGCGCTGTACCGCCTGACGGGCACCTTCTTCGGCTCGGCCGCCACGGTCTACATGGTGCCGCGCCTGTCGAATTCCCCGGTCGTCATGACCGCCGCCATGGTGCTGTGGGTGGGCGCCTGCCTGTACCTGTCCGTGCTGGACCGCACGCCGCGCTCGTACCTGTTCATGCTGGCGGGCTACACCGCCGCGATGATCGGCTTTCCCAGCGTGACGGACCCTTCCCTGGTGTTCGACACCGCGCTCGCCCGCGTCGAGGAAATCAGCCTGGGCATCGTCTGCGCCACGCTGATCCACAGCGTCGTGCTGCCGCGCGGCCTGGCCCCGGCGCTGACCTTAATGCTGGACAAGGCGGTGCGCGATGCCCGCAACTGGATGCACGACACGCTCAGCGGCCAGGCCGCCGAACAGAAGGACCGCGACCGCCGCGTGCTGGCCAACGACATCACCCAGTTGCGCCTGCTGTCCACGCACGTGCCGTTCGACACCGGCAATCTGCGCTGGACCTCGGGCGCGGTGCGCGCCATGCAGGACCAGATCGCGGCCCTGACGCCCGCCGTCTCCGCCGTCGAAGACCGCATGCGCGCCCTGCAGGCCGGCGGCCAGCCGCTGCCGGAAGCGGTGTCGGCGCTGCTGAGCGACATTTCCGAATGGATCAACGCGGGCGCCCACGCCACCCATGAAACCGCCGTGCGCCTGCGCGCCGCGGTCACCCGGCTCACGCCTTCGATCGACAGCCGCTCCACCTGGCGCGACGCCTTGCTGGCCAGCCTGATGACGCGCCTGCGCGAACTCATCGATACCTACGACGAATGCCTGGCGCTGCGCCGCGAAATCCGCGCCGGGCTGCAAGGCGCGCCGCTGCGCTCGCCGCGCTCCAAGCGCGCGCCCAAGACGGTGCTGCACCGCGACCGCGGCATGGCGCTGCTGTCGGCGCTGGCCGCAGGCGTGGCCATCTCGGTCTGCTGCGCCTTCTGGATCGGCACGGCCTGGAGCAACGGCGCCACCGCCGCGCTCATGGCCGCCATCTTCAGTTGCTTCTTCGCCTCGCAGGACAACCCGGTTCCCGGCATCATGCAGTTCCTGACCTACACGGTCTATTCGATCCCGCTGTCCGCGCTGTACCTGCTGGGCATCATGCCCGCCATACATTCGTTCGAGATGCTGGCACTGGCGATGCTGCCCACGGCCTTCGTGCTGGGCATCTTCATCGCCCGGCCCGCCAGCGCCGGCAAGGCCATGGCCATGCTGTTCGGGTTCCTGGGCACGATGGCGCTGCAGGACACCAACACCGCCGACGTCGTGTCCTTCATCGACACGCAGGTCGCGCAGTGCATGGGGGTGGCCACGGCGGCTATCATCGCCGCCATCTTCCGCACGGTCAGCGCCGACTGGAGCGCGCGCCGCATCCAGGCCGCCAACTGGAAGGAACTGGAAACGCTGGCCAGCTCGCCGCGGGCGCCGTCGCGCCATACCTACGCCGCCCGCATGCTGGACCGCATCGGCCTGCTGCAGCCGCGCCTGGCGCTGGCCAAGCGCCCGGACGACGTGGTCGCCGCCGACGCGCTGAAGGACTTGCGCGTGGGCCGCGACATCACCGAACTGCAACGCGCGCGCCGCCACCTGCCCATGGCCGAGGCCACCATCGAGCCGGTGCTCGACAGCCTGGCCGGCTTCTTCCGCGCCCGCTCGGCGTGGCGGATCGGCGAGAAGACGCCTGAATTCCTGGTGCAGATCGACCGCGCGCTGTCCAGCGTCGCCGCCGCGCCGCAAGGCGCCGCCGCGCGCGACCGCGCCGTGGTCGCCCTGGTGGGCATCCGCCGCGCCTTCTTCCCCGACGCGCCCGACTACCAACCCGCCCACCCGACGCTGGAGGGCCAGACATCATGATCGGCGAATTCAATCTCTACGGCATTTACTTCCCCTGGCTGCTGGTGCTGGGCGTGGTCACCCTGGGCGTCGCCTGGGCGGTGCGCCGCGTGCTGGCCCGCGCCGGGCTGTACCGCCTGGTGTGGCACCCCGCGCTGTTCGACCTCGCGCTGTTCGTGGTGCTGCTGTATGGCGTATCCCTCATTTCCCCGCATTTTCTCCCGAGATAGGTATGAAACTCCCCAATGCCCTGCGCCCTGCCGCCATCGGCAAATTCGCGGTAACGGCCGTCGTCGTCGCCGCGGCCGCCTACGCCGGCTGGCAGCTCTGGGTGCACTATGAAGTCGAACCCTGGACGCGCGACGGCCGAGTCAAGGCCTATGTGGTGCAGGTCGCGCCCGATGTCTCCGGCCTGGTGACCAGCGTGCCCGTGCACGACAACCAGGACGTGAAGGCCGGCGACCTGCTGTTCGAAATCGACCGCGCCCGCTTCCAGCTCGCCTTCGACCAGGCCCAGGCCTCGGTGCGTTCGCAGCAGGTGGCGCGCGACCAGGCGCTGCGCGACGCCAAGCGCAACCGCTCGCTGGGCCAACTGGTGGCCGCCGAAGCCCTGGAACAGAGCCAGACGCGCCTGCAGCAGACCGAAGCCGCGCTGGCGCAGGCCGAAGTGCAACTGGACACCGCGCGCCTGAACCTCGAACGCAGCCGCGTGCTGGCCGCCAACGACGGCCGCATCACCAACCTGGACCTGCGCGCGGGTTCCTACGCCACCGCCGGCCATGGCGTGATGGCGCTGGTGGACGCCGGCTCCTTCTACGTGGAAGGCTACTTCGAGGAAACCAAGCTGCCCGGCATCCACGAAGGCGACCCCGTCACGGTGACGCTGATGGGCGATTCGCGCCGCATCCGCGGCCACGTGGAGAGCATCGCCCTGGGCATCGCCGACCGCGACCGCAGCACCGGCGCCAACCTGCTGCCCAACGTGAACCCCACCTTCAACTGGGTGCGCCTGGCGCAGCGCATCCCGGTGCGCGTGAAGATCGACGACGTGCCCCCGGGGGTGCGCCTGGTGGCCGGCCAGACGGCCACCGTGTCGGTGGACGCCAAACCCGCCCAGGCGCCGGCCGACGCGCGCCTGCCGTCCTGATCCCTTTGCCCGGCCCCAACCTTTTTATCGACGCCCAGCCGTAACTACCATGAACACCAGAAACCTCCTGCCGCTGATGCTGGCCCTCGCGCTGGCCGGATGCACCACCGTGGGCCCTGACTATCAGGTGCCCCCGGACGCGGTGGCCGAGCGGCAGAGCGCGCGGGCGCCCTTCGCGCAAGCGCAGGAAAACGTGTTCCGGCAGGAGGCGGTGCCCGGCCGCTGGTGGCGCCTGTACAACGATCCCGTGCTGGACGGGCTGGTGGAAAAGGCCCTGGCCGCCAACACCGACCTGCGCGCGGCCAGCGCCAACCTGGAGCGCGCGCAAGCCGCCTTGCGGGAAACGCAGGCGCAGCAGCAGCCCGGCATCGGCGTCAATGCCTCGCCCACCTTCGGCCACGCGTCCGGCCTGCAGGAACTGCAGCCCGGCATCGATCCGCCCGACCGCTGGTCCTACTCCGCGGGCGCCGGCGTGTCCTACCAGTTGGACCTCTTCGGCCAGATCCGCCGCGCCGTGGAAGCCTCCACCGGCGACGCCCAGGCCGCGCAGGCCGCCTACGACGCCACCCGCGTCACCGTGGCCGCCGAAACCGCCCGCGCCTACGCCAATATCTGCTCGGCCGGCATGCAGCTTGCCTCCGCCCGGCATTCCGTGCAGGTGCAGAAGGAATCCCTGGACGCCGTGGCGCGGCTGCAACGCGCCGGCCGCGGCACGGCGCTGGACGTGACCCGCGCCCGCAGCCAGCTCGAACAATTGCAGGCCAACCTGCCGCCCTTCGAAGCCCAGCAGCGCACCGCGCTGTACCGCCTGGCGGCGCTGACCGGCCAGACGCCGGCCGAAGCCTCGCCCGCGCTGCTGCAATGCGCCGCGCCGCCCCGGCTGGCCGAGACCATCCCGGTCGGAGACGGCGCCGCGCTGCTGCGCCGCCGCCCGGACATCCGCCAGGCTGAACGCACCCTGGCCGCGGCCACCGCGCGCATCGGCGTCGCCACCGCGGATCTCTATCCCAAGATCACGCTGGGCCTGTCGGCCGCCTCGGGCGGCCCGGCCAGCATGTTCGGCGACCGCGGCACGTTCAGTTGGAGCGTGGGCCCCCTGATCTCCTGGACGATCCCCAACACCGGCGCCGCGCAGGCCCGCATCGCGCAGGCGCAGGCCGGCACCAAGGCCGCGGCGGCCCACTTCGACGCGGCCGTGCTGAACGCCCTGCGGGAGACGGAAAGCGCGCTGGTGGTCTACGCCCGGCAACTGGACCGCGACGCCTCGCTGCGCGCCGCGCGCGACCAGAGCGCCGAGGCCGCCTCCCAGGCCAGCCAGTTATTCCGCTACGGCAAGACCGACTACCTGACGGTGCTGGACGCCGAACGCACGCTGGCCACCAATGAAAGCGCGCTGGCGGCCTCGCAGGCCGACCTCAGCAACGACCAGATCGCCCTGTTCCTGGCGCTGGGCGGCGGCTGGGAAAAATAAGCGCGGCCCTCTTCCCCTCCGCGGACGGCCTCATGCCGTCCGCCCCCCTCCCTTCCCCCTCGGCGTCCGCCCCGCGGCGTCCCCCACCAAACAATTTCCATAATATGGATTTGATATTGATCCATGGAAATTCGCGACAGTAGAATCGTCGCTACTCCATCAGAATCCGGAATGGGCTCCGCAACACGAAAGCCTGGGCCCCAGACGCCTTCCAAGGCAAGACGCCGGAAATTTATCCATAATATGGAATATCAGCCACCCACCATGAACGCGCGCATCCTGGACAGCATCACCAAGCTCGGGCCGGCCGATGCCGGCCAGGTGGTGATCGCCGGCTCTCATGGCGGCCGCTACGCCGCCTATTGCGCGGCGCGCGGACAGGTCCGGGCCGTGGTGCTCAACGATGCCGGAGTCGGCTGGCGGCAGGCCGGCATTGCCGGCCTGGCCGACCTGGAAACCTGGGGCATCGCCGCCGCCGCCGCCGATTACCGCAGTTGCCGGATCGGCGACGGCGCCGATATGGCCCGGCATGGCCTCGTCAGCCACGTCAATGCGCTCGCGTCCGCGTTGCAGTGCCGGCCCGGCATGCCGGTGGCCGAGGCCGCGAGGCTGCTGGAGCAGGCCGTCGCGCCGCGAACCCGCCCCGAAGCCAGGGAAGAATTGCGCACCGCACTCAGAATGGCCCCCGACGGCGCGCCGCTGGTGATCGGCGTGGATTCCGTCTCCCTCCTCAACGGCGAAGACGATGGCCTGATCGCCGTCACGGCCTCCCATGGCGAAGCCCTGGCGACGCTGGGAACCGACGGCGTCGGCCCGGCCCCGAGGCTGGTCACGTTCAACGACGCGGGCATCGGCAAGGACGGTGCCGGCACGGGCCGCTTGCCGCTGCTGCAACGGCGCGGCATCGCGGCGGTGACCGTCTCGGCCGGCAGCGCGCGCATCGGCGACGCGCGGTCCTGCCATGACGAAGGCGTGATTTCCCGCGCCAACGCGGCGGCCCTTGAACTCGGCTGCCGCCCCGGCACCCCATTGAAAACGTTTATCGATGCCCTGCTTGCAGCGCGCGACATCCACTAGGAGCAAGACCCGCATGTCGGAAAAACTGGAAATCACGGGCGGCGAAGCCATCGCGCGCATGTTCGCGGCGCATGAGGTGGGCCTGATGTTCGGCATGGGCGGCTTCCAGCTACTGCCGTTCTATGACGCCGTCCGCCGCCTGAAGCTGAATCACAACCTCATCAACGACGAACGCTGCGCGGTCTTCGCGGCCGACGCCTACACCAAGGTCAGCGGCCGTCCGGGCGTATGCGACGCCACCCTGGGACCGGGCGCCACCAATCTGGTGACGGGCCTGGCCGAGGCCTACAACGCGGGCACCGCGATGGTCGCCCTGGTGGGTGATTCGCACCGGATGCACTCGTGGAAGAACATGACGCAGGAAGCGCGCCAACTGGAAGTGCTGCGCCCCGTCGTCAAGGATGTGCTGCGCGTGGAGAAGATCGAGCGCATTCCGGAACTGGTGCGCCGCGCGTTCGCGGTCGCCACCAGCGGCCGCCCCGGCCCCGTGGTGCTGGACGTGCCCGAAGACATCGCGCACGAGATCCACGCCTTCGACGCGGACGCGTTCCATTCCAGCCCCAGCTATCGCCGCGCGCCCGCCCTGCGCTGCCGGCCGGCAAGCGGCGATCTCCAGCAGGCCGCCGCCATGCTGGCCGGCGCCGCCCGCCCCCTGATGCTGTGCGGCGGCGGCGTCCATATCAGCGACGCGGCCGACACGGTGCAGGCATTCGCCCGGCGCTTCGGCATCCCGGTGGCGCACACCATGAGCGGCAAGGGCGCCATCTCCTGCGGCGATCCCTTGAACGCCGGTCTGTTCGGCCGCTACAGCCGCATCGCCAACGAGCTGATCGCCAAGTCCGATTGCCTGTTCGTGGTGGGCTGCAAGCTGGGCGAAGTCGCGACACGCCGCTACGACCTGCTGCCGGCCGGCACGCCGCTCATCCACCTGGACATCGTGGCCGAAGAATTCGACCGCACCGCCACCCCGTCGTTGCGGTTGTGGGGCGATGTGCAGGCCACGCTGCAGGATCTGGGGGAACGCATGGCGGCCCAGGCCGGCGCCCCCTCGGCCAGACGCGAGGACTACCTGGCCGAGGTCGATCAGGCCATGCGGACGTGGCGCGAGTCCGTCCATGCCAAGCTGACCGCGGCGGAGACGCCCATCGGCATGGCGCGCCTGATGCATGAAATCAACGCGACGCTGCCCGAAGACGGCATCCTGGTGGCCGACGGCGGCTTCGCCGCGCATTGGGGCGGACTGCTGTTCGACACCAAGCGCGCCGGGCGCGGCTTCGTGCCGGACCGCGGCTTCGCGTCGATCGGCTACGGCATTCCGGGCGCCATCGGCGCCGCCGCCGCGGCGCCGGGCCGGCAGGTGGTCAGCCTGACGGGCGACGGCGGCTGCAATATGTCCCTGGGCGAACTGGAAACCGCGGTGCGGATGGGCCTGGCCTTTACGCTGATCGTCGTCAACAACGCGGCGTCCGGATACATCAAGGCGCTGCAGCACCTGATGTACGGCAGCGGAAGCTACCAATCCTCCGACCTGGCGGAAACCAACTACGCCAACGTGGCGCGCGCGCTGGGCTGCAACGGTATCCGTGTCGAGGATCCGGCCGGCATCCAGGCCGCGCTTCAAGCCGCCTATGCCTGCAAGGACCGCCCGACCATCCTGGACGTGGTGGTAACGCGCGACCCCGCGCACATGCTGCCCGGCGTGGACAGCCGGGCGGCCAAGATCAAGCCGGGCGACCGCATCGCCTGACGGCGGCGCCGACAACGAAAAAAACCTGAGCGAGGAGACAACACCATGAAGATCCGTACCTGGCTGACCCTGGCCGCGGCCGCCCTGGCCGTATCGGCGGCGGGCGCCGCGGCAGCGCAAGGCAGCTATCCCGACCGCCCCATCCGCCTGATCGTGCCCTTCCCACCGGGCGGCACCTCCGACGTGGTGGGCCGCATCTTCGCCGAAGCGCTGGGCCGGCAGATCGGCCAGACCGTGGTGGTCGAAAACCGCGGCGGCGCGGGCGGCACCGTGGGCACCCGGGCGGTGGCCTCGGCCCCGCCCGACGGCTACACCCTGCTGCTGGGCACGTCCAGCACCAACGGCACCAATTCCGCCGTCTATAAAAGCCTGCCGTACGATGCCGTGAAGGACTTCACGCCGGTGACGCAGATCATCCGGGTGCCGGGCGTGATCGTGGTGAACAAGGACTTCCCGGCCAAGGACTACGCTTCCTTCGTCGCCCTGATCAAGGGCGCGCCGGGCAAGTATTCCTATGCGTCCTCCGGCAACGGCGGCGCCACGCACATGGCCATGGAGTACTACAAATCGCTGTCCGGACTGGACATGATGCATGTGCCCTACCGGGGCACGGGGCCGGCGCTGAACGACGTCATCGCCGGCCAGGTCCCGATCTTGTGGGACACCGCCGCGTCGTCGATGGCGCACATCCAGTCCGGCAGCCTGCGGCCCATCGTCGTGGCCGCCAAGACGCGGCTGGCGCAATTGCCCGACGTGCCGACGTTCGCGGAAGCCGGCCTGCCGGACTACGACGCGGAGATGTGGAATGGCCTGCTGGCGCCGGCCGGTCTGCCCGCCGACGTGCTCGCCAAGCTGAGCGACGCCTCGCGCAAGGCGCTGGCGGCACCCGAGGTGCAGGCCAAGTATGCCGGCGTCGGCGCCTACGTGGTGGCGGACACGCCCGGGGAATTCAAGACCATGATCGAAGCCGACGTGGCCAAATGGAAGAAAGTCGCCGAATTCGCGCACATTTCGGTGGAATAGCATGGGCGAGCGTCTGAAAGGCAAGACCGCCCTGGTCTTCGGCGCCGGATCCTCGGGGCCGGGCTGGGGCAACGGCAAGGCCGCGGCCACGCTGTACGCGCGCGAAGGGGCACGGGTGTTCGCCGTGGACCTGCGCGCGGAAGCGGCCCGGGAAACCCAGCGCATCATCGAGGAAGAAGGCGGGCAATGCACCGCGCTTGCCGCCGACGTGACGGATTCGGCGCAAATCCTGGACGCGGTGAAGATGGTGCTGGCCGCCGCCGGCCGGATCGACGTGCTGCACAACAATGTGGGCATCACGGAGATGGGCGGCCCCATCGAAGCCAGCGAAGCAAGCTGGCGCCGCGTGATCGACACCAACCTGACCAGCGTATTCCTGACCTGCAAGCACGTGCTGCCGGCCATGCTGGCCCAGGGCGCGGGCAGCATCGTGAACATCTCGTCGCTGGCGTCGATCCAGGTCAACACCTATCCGTATACGTCCTACTACGCCGCCAAGGCCGGGTTGAACCACCTGACCCGCTCGCTTGCCGTGCAGTATGCGCCCCACAATATCCGGGTCAACGCCGTGCTGCCGGGCGTGATCGACACGCCGTTGATCTACACGCAGATCGCCGGGCAATTCGACGACGTCGAGGAAATGCGCCGGCGGCGCAACGCGGCCAGCCCCATGGGCCGGATGGGCGACGCCTGGGACGTGGCGCACGCCGCGCTGTTCCTGGCCAGCGACGAAGCCAGGTACATCACCGGGGTATGCCTGCCGGTCGACGGCGGCAAGGCCTGCGCGGGGCGCTGAGCCGCCCGGCCCTCGCCGGACGGCGGTTCCTCAGGGGCGCGGCGCCAGGTCGGCCGCCAGCTCGGCGGCGGCGCGCTGCAAGGCCGCCACCACTTCCTGCAGCCGGGCGCCGGACAATCTGGAGCGGATCGCGGCCACGCTCAGCGCGGCCACCACGTGCTGCCCGCGGTCGAATACGGGCACGCCCACCCCCAGCATGTCGGGAATAATGCGGCCCGGGTTGAGCGCATAGCCGTTCTTGCGAGCCGCCGCGATATCGGCGCGCAGGAGATCGGTGGAAGGCAGGTCCGGCGCGGCCGAGGCGTCGTAGCGCGCCAGCACGCGTTCGATATCGTCGTTGGGCAGGAAGGCCAGCAGCGCCAGGCTGCCGGCCCCTACGCCGAGCGGACGGCGATGCCCGACTTCGAGCGTCAGGATCTTGATCGGGAAATCGCCCGTCTGACGGTCGACGCAGACGGCCTCGTGGCCGGAACGGACGGAAAGAAAACTCGTATCGCCCGTAGACTGGGCCAGGCGCAGCACGGCCGACTCGGCGATCGCCTTGATGCCATGCCTGTTTTCCGCCGCCAGCCCGAGAATGTAGGACTCGCGGCCCAGGCTATAGGTTTTGAGTTTCGGATTCAGCGAGAGGAATCCCTCTTGCAGCAACGCGGCCAGCATGCGATGCGCGGTGGGAGGCGTCAGGCCGATATCCCGCACCACGTCGGTCAGGCCCACGCCTCGCGCGGGCGCCGCCCCCACATATTTCAGGATGCGCAGCACGCGGAAGATGCTCTGCGCGCCGCCCACGGCATCTGCGTGGCGCGACGGAATGGACGCGGAAGATTTGGCGGCTTTCATGAGGTGGACATGGTAGCCGCAAAAGCCGCGATCCGGCGCCGGACCGGCCCCTTCCGATAACCGATAGCTGAGGAAAACCCCGAGTCCGCGCGGCCGCGCTTTGTATCGCGGGATACATCCCCGCCCCCGCGTCCCTGCCAGACTAGCTCCCACCCTGACGCGTGCCGCGCCGGCACGCTGTCTTGTCCTCTTCGGGAGCTATTGATGAGCAGATTCAACCCCTTGCTGGCCTGCCTCGCGTGCGCCGGCCTTTTGCTGGCCCCGGCCGCGCATGCCGACGACCGCCCGGAACTGCGCATCGGCGTGGTCAGTTCGGTCACCGGCGGCGCCTCGGCCATCGCCACCGGCGCGGTGGCCGCCATCAACCTGATGGAAGAGCGCGCGGCGGCCGACGCCACCCTGCCGTTCCGCGTCAGCTTCGTCAAGTATGACGACGGTTCCGACCCCGCGCGCGCCGTCAACGCGACGCGCAAGCTGATCCAGGAAGACCGCGTGCACCTGGTGATCTGCTGCACCACCACGCCGGCCTCGCTGGCCGTGAACAAGGTGATCGAGGAAGAGCGCGTGCCCAACCTGTCGCTGGCCGCGGCGGCCTCGGTGATCGAGCCGGCCGAGGCCCACCGGTTCACCTTCAAGACGCCGCTGACCGACCGGCTGATGATCGACCACACCGTCGACTACATGCTCAAGCAGGGCTGGAAGAAAGTGGCCTTCATGGGCCTGGAGGACTCGTACGGCGAAGGCGGCTGGGTGGAATTCAACCAGATCGCCAAGCGCAAGGGCCTGGAAATCATCGCGGCCGAGCGTTTCTCGCGCGGCGACACCAACTTCACGCCGCAGGCCCTGCGCGTCGCGCAGAAAAAGCCCGACGCGGTCTACTTCCACGCCATCCCGCCCTCGTCCGCGCTCGCCACCGAGACGCTGCGCCGCGTCGGCTACAAGGGGCCGGTGCTGCACGGCGCCGGCTCCGCCACGCCGGCCTTCATCGCCGTCGGCAAGAAGGCCGCCGAGGGCGCCATCGTCGGCACCTCGGCCCTGACGGTGTACCGGCAACTGCCCGACGACCATCCGCTCAAGTCCGTCATCGCCGGCTTCATCCAGGCGTACGACGGCAAGTACGGCGCGGGCAAGACCGACATGTTCGCCGCCCAGGCCCACGACACGGTGCAGATCCCGCTGCTGGCCTATCGGCAAGTGGTGGCGGCCGGCAAGGCCGGCGACCTGGCCCAGGCGCGGCTCGCGCTGCGCGACGCCATCGAGGCCACCCACGAGTACCGCGGCGTGAATGGCTTCTTCAGCTACAGCCCCGCCGACCACCTGGGGCTGGACCGCCGCAGCACCTTCCTGGTGACGGTGAAGGACGGCAAGTTCGAGCTGCTGGGTGAGTAGGGATGGATCTCACCACTACCCTGTTCCTGGCGACGGACGGCCTGACCAACGGCGCCGTCTACACGCTGGTCGGCCTGAGCCTGGTGCTGGTCTACACCACCACCCGCGTGGTCAACATCGCGCAAGGCGAATACGTGACCTTCGGCGCGCTGACGCTCGCCAGCTTCATCGAGGGCACGCTCGCCCCCGTGGTCTACGTGGTGGGCGCGGGCGGCGCGGCCTGCCTGCTGCTGGATCTGCTGCGGGCCCGGGCGGACGGCCGTTCGCTGCTGCGGCCGCTCGCCACCTACGGCGCGGCGGGCGCGGTGCTGGCCGCGCTGGCGGCGCTGGCGTGGCGCGTGCCCTCGCCCGCCCTGCAAATGCTGGCGGCGCTGGCGCTGGTCGCGGCGCTGGGCCCCATCGTCTACCGCCTGACGGTCGAGCCCAATCCGGGCAACTCCACCGTCGTGCTGGTGATCATCGGCGTCGGCGTGTCGATGATCATGCACCCTCTGGCCCTGCTGCTGTGGGGCGCCGATCCGCGCCCCGTCCCGCCCATCAGCGAGGCGCGCCTGGAGCTGGCCGGCGTGGACATCGCGGCGCAGTCGCTCTTCATCATGGCGTTCTCGCTGCTGGCGGCGCTGGCGCTGTACCTGTTCTTCCGCTGCACCCTGACCGGCAAGGCCCTGCGAGCGGCGTCGGTCAACCGGGAAGGCGCGCAATACTGCGGCATCCCCGTGGTAATGGCGGGCCGGCTGAGCTATTTCCTGGCCGCCGCGCTGTCCGGCGCCAGCGGCATGCTGCTGGCGCCGCTGGTGACGGCGCACTACGAGATGGGCTTCGTCGTCGGGCTCAAGGGCTTCGTGGGCGCCGCGATGGGCGGGCTGGTGAACTACCCGCTGTCGGTCGCCGGCGTCTTCATCGTGGGCGTGCTGGAGTCTTTCGCTTCTTTCCTCAGCAGTTCCTACCGCGACGCGCTGGTGTTCGCGATGGTGATTCCCATCCTGCTCTGGCGCAACAGCCGCGCCGGCGCCGACCTGGACGAACATTGAAAACGCTACTCCGCCCATGCCGATGAAACCCGAAAAACTGTACTTGCCCGGCGCCGCCCTCGCGGTGGCGGCGCTGATCCTGCTGCTGCCGACCTACTACGTCGGCCTGCTGACGCTCGCCGGCACCAATGCCCTGGTCTGCCTCGGACTGGCCTTTCTGCTGGCGGCCGGACAACTGTCGCTGGGCCATGCCGCCTTCCTGGGCGGCGGCGCGTACGCCACCGCCATCCTGGCGCGCGACTACGGCGTGCCGCCGCCGCTGGCCATCGCCCTGGCGGTGGCGGCGTGCGCGGCGGCCGCCTACGTGATCGGCCGGCTCACGCTGCGCCTGCGCGGCCACTACCTGCCGCTGGCCACGCTGGCCTGGGGCATCGCCGCCTATGTCTGCCTCGTGGCCGCCACCGACCTCACCGGCGGCGCCTCCGGCCTGTCCGACATTCCGCCGCCGCGCGTCTTCGGCCTGGAATTCGGCACCCGGGGCATGGGCGCGGTGGCGTGGATCGCGGTGGGGCTGGCCTTCATCGCCTACTGCCGGATCTACCGCGGCCGCATGGGCCGCGCCGCCCGCGCCATCAAGGCCAGCCCCACCATGGCCGCGGCCTTCGGCGTGGACGTGGCCGCGGCCAAGATCCGCATCTTCGTCCTGTCGGCCGCGCTGGCGGCGCTGGCGGGCGGGCTGTACGCCTTCTACATGAGCTTCCTCAGCCCCACCTCGTTCTCCATCGGCGTCTCCTTCAATCTGCTGATCATGGTGGTGCTGGGCGGCTGCCTCCATCCGCTGGGCCCCTTGCTGGGCGTGCTGGCCTTCACCGCGATCGAACTCGCCGCGCAATACCTGATCGCCAACCTGCTGGGCATTCCGGGCCAGATGGAAACCATGCTGTTCGGGCTGATCCTGATCGTGGCGCTGCTGCGCTGGCCCAACGGCCTGCTGACCTGGGTGCGGCTGAAGCCGCCCGCGCGCCCGGCCGCCGCGGACGAGCCCGAGGCCGCGCCGCATCCCGTGTCCGCCGGCCGGCGCCTGAGCGTGGATGCCGTGCACAAGCGCTTCGGCGGATTGCAGGCGCTGAAGGACGTGACGCTGGACATCCCGCCGGGACGCATCACCGGGCTGATCGGGCCCAACGGCGCGGGCAAGTCCACCCTGTTCAACGTAATGACCGCGGTGCTGCCGGCCAGCGGCGGCCGGGTCGCGCTGGACGGCGACGCGCTGCCGGCGCGGGCGCATGAAGTCGTGCGGCGCGGCATCGCCCGCAGCTTCCAGCACGTGCAGCTCGTGCCCGAACTGACGGTGCTGGACAACGTGCTGATCGGCGGCCACATCCAGGGCAAGGCCGGGCTGCTGGCCGCCGCGCTGGGCCTGGACCGCGCCGAGGAACGCCGCCTGGCGCGCGAGGCGCGCGCCGCGCTGGAGCTGGTCGGCCTGGCGGACCAGGCGCTGCGCCCGGCCGCCAGCCTGACCCTGGGCAGCCAGCGCCTGGTCGAAGTGGCGCGCGCGTTGATGGCGCGTCCCGGCGTGCTGCTGCTGGACGAACCGGCCGCGGGCCTGCGCGGCCCCGAGAAAACCGTGCTGGTCCAGTTGATGCGCAAGCTGCGCGACGAACAGGGCATGGCCGTCCTGCTGGTCGAGCACGACATGGAGCTGGTCATGGGCTGCGTGGACTATCTCTTCGTCCTGAACTACGGCGCGCTGCTGGCGCAGGGCGAACGCCAGGAAGTGCAGCGCAACCCGGCCGTGGTGGCCGCCTATCTCGGAGCCGAGGCATGAACGCGATCGAAGTGAAGGACCTGGCGGTCAGCTACGGCCAGGTCGACGCCCTGCATGGCATCGACTTCGACGTGCCCGAGGGCACGCTGGTGTCGCTCATCGGCGCCAACGGCGCCGGCAAGACCACCCTGCTCAAGGCGCTGATGGGCGCCCTGCCCGCCCGCGCCGGCCGGGTGCTGCTGCATGGCGACGCCCTGGGCAACGCCCCGGTCGAAGAGCGCGTGCGCCGCGGCATGTGCCTGGTGCCCGAAAAGCGTTCGCTGTTCGCCTCGATGAAGGTGGAGGACAACCTGCGCCTGGGCGCCTATGCGTTCCGCCGGCGCACCGACTTCGCGCGCGAACTGGACCGCGTCTACGCCCTGTTCCCGGTGCTGGCCCAGCGCCGCGAACAACTGGCCGGCACCCTGTCCGGCGGCGAACAGCAGATGGTCGCCATCGGCCGCGCCCTGATCGCCCACCCGCGGGTGCTGCTGCTGGACGAGCCGTCCATCGGACTGGCGCCCTTGATCGTGCAGCAGATCATGGACGTGGTGGTGGACCTGCGCCAGCGCGAGGGCCTGACCGTCATCCTGGTCGAGCAGAACGCGCGCATCGCGCTCAAGAGCGCCGACCTAGCCTACCTGATCGAACTGGGCCGCATCGTAAAACAAGGCAGCGGCGCGGAACTCGCGCAGGATCCGGACCTGCTGGCCAGTTATCTCGGGGCCTGCGCCAACTGAGGCCGCCGACACCAGGAGCAAAAAAACCATGTTGCATCAACTTCCTTTGCGCCGCCTGCGCGAACTCTATCTTCAGGGCGGCGCCTCGCCCGTGGACGTGGCGCGCAGCGCGCTGGACCACGCCGAACGCGCCAATCCGGCGCTCAATGCCTTCGCCCTGATCGACCGCGAGGGCGCGCTGGCCGGCGCGCGGCAGTCCGAGGAACGCTGGCGCCGCGGCGCGCCGCTGGGCCCGCTGGACGGCATGCCGCTGGCGATCAAGGAATTCGCCGCCGTGCGCGGCTGGCCCACGCGGCGCGGCTCGGCGGTCACGTCCGACGAGCCGGCCGCGGCCCATACCGTTTTCGTCCAGCGGCTGGCCGACGCCGGCGCCGTCCTGCTGGGCAAGACGCGGGCGCCCGAATTCAACTGGAAAGGCGTCACCGACAGCCCGGCCTTCGGCGTCACCCGCAACCCCTGGAACCCGGCCCTCACGCCGGGCGGCAGCAGCGGCGGCTGCGCCGCGGCGGTCGCCGCCGGCATCGTGCGCGTGTCGATGGGCAGCGACGCGGGCGGCTCGGTCCGCATCCCGGCCGCGTTCACCGGCACCATCGGGCTGAAGCCCACGCACGGGCGGATCCCCCTGTCGCCCATGCCCAGCGCCTTCTCGAACATCGTGCACACAGGGCCCATCGCCGCCGGCATGGACGAACTGGAAGCGGCCTATCTCGCCGCGCGCGGCGCGTCGCCGCTGGACTGGACCTCGTGCCTGGGCGCGGACGGCGCCGCCGACGCGCCCGCCGGCCGGCCGCGCATCGGCCTGCTGTCGCCCCGGCGCTGGGGTCCGCGCTGCGCGGCCCCGGTGCGCGCCGCCATGGACGAGGCGCTGGCCGCGCTGCGCGCCGACGGCATGGACGTGCTGGAAATCGATTACGACGTCGAAGCGGCTTCGCGCGTCGGCCAGGACCTGTACCGGCTGGGCTGCGCGGCCGCGGTGCGCGCCGTCGCGCCCGACCTGCGCGGGCGGCTCGATCCCGGGCTGACGGCCTTCGTGCGCGGGGTCGACGACTGGCCCATTTCGCGCTACCACGCCATCTGCCAGCAGCGCGACCAGCACGCGAACGAACTGGCCCGGCTGTTCGGCCAGGTCGACCTGCTGATGCTGCCGACCGTCCCGCTGTGCGCCTTCGAAGCCGGCCGCGACGTGCCGCCGGACCAGCCCGGCGACGACTGGATGTCCTGGAACCCCTATACGCCCGCGTTCAACGCCGCCCAGGTCCCCGCCCTGTCCTACCCCGTGTGGCCTGCGGGCGGCGCGCTGCCCGCCGGGGTGCAGTGGGTGGCGCCCAAGTACCGCGAAGACCGGCTGCTGGCGCTGGGCCGCTGGCTGGAGGCGCGCTTCCCCGTGCGCACCGCGGCCGAACCGGGATAGCGCGGTGTATCCCGCGATACAGACGCCGCGCCCCCATGGCGCGCAGAATTTCATCGACACGAACCGGACCGCGCCGCGAGTTCCGCAAGGAGACCCCCAATGATCGACTACGCACCGGGCAAGCCCGACTTCAACATCCTCAGACTGGGACACATCGAATACCTGGTCTCCGACCTGGCCCGCGCCCGCGATTTCTACGTGGACGTGGTGGGCCTGTTCGAGACCGAATCCGACGCCGACCACGTCTACCTGCGCGCCATCGAGGACCGCGAGCACCACAGCGTGGTGCTGACGCGCTCGCCCTCGCCCGGCATCGGCCATTTCAGCTTCCGCGTGTCCTGCGAGGAAGACCTGGATCGCCTGGCCGCCAAGTTCAAGGGCCTGGGCCTGCCGATGCGCTGGCTGGAACCCGGCGAAGAGCGCGGCCAGGGCCGCGCGCTGCGGGTGCAGGACCCCTTCGGTTTTCCGGTCGAGTACTACGCCCACATGGAACAGGCGCCGTGGATGCTGCAGCAGTACCACCTGCACCGCCACGGCTGCCCGACGCGGCTGGACCACCTGAACGTGCTGGTGCCCGACGCGCAGGCCGGCTTCGACTGGTACACGCGCGAACTCGGCTTCTACTGCTCCGAATACACCGTGTCGGCGCCGCCCGAGGAACGCGTGTGGGCAAGCTGGCTGTACCGCAAGGCCACCATCCACGACATCGCCGTGATGACGGGCAAGGGCCCCAGCGTGCATCACGCCGGCTTCTCGCTGATGGAGCCCATGGGCGTGATCCGCGCCTGCGACGCCCTGGCCGCGGCCGGCTACGCCGACAACATCGAACGCGGCCCGGCCCGCCACGGCATTTCCAACGCGCTGTTCGTCTACGTGCGCGACCCCGACGGCAACCGCTTCGAGCTGTACACCGGCGACTACCTGACGGTGGACCGCGACCAGGTTCCCAAGCGCTGGGAACTGGACAATCCGCGCCGCCAGAGCCTCTGGGGCACGCCGCCTCCGCGCCGCTGGTACGAGGAATCCATGACCGTCGCGTCGCTGGCCGACGGCCGCCCGCAACCGGTGTCCGATCCCATCACCCGCGCCATCCCGACCTATGTCGACTGACCCGACCTCCACGCAGGATTTTCCGCCCATGAACCGACAAGTCATCGTCCCGCCCACCGGCCTGCTGCCGCACCGCCCCTATTCGCCCGCCGTCCTGATCGACCGCCTGCTCTTCGTCTCCGGCCACACCGGCGCCGACCCCGTCACGCGCGCCTTCTCCGACGACATCACCGAGCAGACGGAACAGGCCTTCCGCAACCTCCGTTCCGTCATCGAGGCCGCGGGCGGCAGCATGGCGGACGTGGCCAAGGCCACCGTCTTCATGACCGACATGGACGCGGACTTCCAGGCCATGAACGCCGTGTTCAAGCGCGTCTTCCCCGACCGGCCGCCCGCCCGCTCCACCGTGGGCGTGGCCCACCTGGCCCGCCCCGGCCTGAAGGTCGAGATCGAAGTGGTGGCCGTGATCGGATCGGCCGCCTGACGCGCCGCCAAGGACATACGCGATGGAAAAACAGATCATCGGCCGCGATGCCGGCCTGCCGCATGCGCCCGCCGTGGCCTGGCGCGACCTGGTGTTCGTATCCGGACAGGTCGGCTTCGCGCCCGGCACGCGCGAATTCGCCCCCGATATCGAGTCGCAGACGCGCCAGGCGCTGAACAACGTGCTGGACCTGCTGGCCGCCTCCGGCTGCGAGGCCGGCGGCGTGCTGCAGATGACGGTGCACATGACCGACATGATCGGCGAGTTCGGCGCCATGAACGCCGTGTTCCGCGAGTTCTTTCCCGACCGGCCGCCCAGCCGCACGACCGTGGGCATCTCCCACCTGGGCCGGCCCGGCCTGAAGATCGAGATCGACGCCATCGCCGCGCGCGGCGCCTGAGCCCCGTTTCCATTCCTCCAGACCAAGAGAACGCAGTGATGATCCCCCACCTGATCGACGGCAAGGATGTCGAAAGCCCCGCCGTACTGGAAAACACCAACCCCGCCACCGGCGACGCGCTGGCCGAGATCGCGCTCGGCGGCGAACGTGAAATCGCCCTGGCCGTGGCCGCCGCCAAGGAAGCCTTCCCCAAGTGGGCCGGCCTGCCCGCCAAGGAGCGGGCCCGCATAATGCGCCGCCTGGGCGACCTGATCGAACGCCACGTGCCCGAGCTGGCCGAGCTGGAAACCGACGACACCGGCCTGCCCATCCACCAGACCTCGCGCCAGCTCATTCCCCGCGCCAGCGAGAATTTCTATTTCTTTTCCGAAGTGGCCACGCGCGTCAACGGCCAGACCTTCCCGGTCGATTCGGCCATGCTCAATTACACGCTGCTGCAGCCGGTGGGCGTGTGCGGGCTGATTTCCCCCTGGAACGTGCCGCTGATGACGGCCACCTGGAAAGTCGCGCCCTGCCTGGCGCTGGGCAACACCGCGGTGTTGAAAATGTCCGAACTCTCGCCCATGACCGCCGACCGGCTGGGCCGCCTGGCGCTGGAGGCCGGCGTGCCCAAGGGCGTGCTCAACATCGTGCACGGCTATGGCGCGGAAGCCGGCGACGCGCTGGTGCGGCATCCCGACGTGCGCACCATCTCGTTTACCGGCGGCACCGCCACCGGCCGGCGCATCGCCGAGCGCGCCGGCATCAAGCGGCTGTCGATGGAACTGGGCGGCAAGTCGCCCGTGCTGGTGTTCGACGACGCCGACCAGGAGCGCGCGCTGGACGCGGCGCTGTTCACCATTTTCTCGATCAACGGAGAACGCTGCACGGCCGGCTCGCGCGTCTTCGTGCAGCGCTCGATCTACGACCGCTTCGCGCGCGAATTCGCCGAACGCGCCGCGCGCCTCACGGTGGGCGACCCGCGGGATCCGGGCACCAACGTGGGTTCCATGATCACGCGCCAGCATTGGGAAAGGGTCACCGGCTACATCGAGATCGGGCGCCGCGAGGGCGCCGTGGTGGCGGCCGGCGGCGGCGTGCCGCAGGGCCTGCCCGCGCGGGTGGCCAAGGGCAATTTCGTGCAGCCCACGGTGCTCACGGGCGTGGACAACCGCATGCGCGTGGCGCAGGAAGAAATCTTCGGCCCGGTGGTCTGCCTGATTCCCTTCGACGACGAGGACGAGGGCCTGCGCCTGGCCAACGACAGCCGCTACGGACTGGCCTCGTACGTCTGGACCCAGGACGTGGGCAAGGCGCACCGCCTGGCACGCGGCATCGAGGCCGGCATGGTCTTCGTCAACAGCCAGAACGTGCGCGACCTGCGCCAGCCCTTCGGCGGCATCAAGGATTCCGGCGTGGGGCGCGAAGGCGGCGACGCCAGCCTGGAGACCTTCTGCGAAATGAAGAACGTCTGCATCTCGATGGGCAGCCACCCCATCCCCCGCTGGGGCGTCTGAACCGCGCCCGTTCCCAGATCCGGCCGCGAGCGGCCGGATCGTCCCTGGCCGGCCGTATAATCCGGAGGCATACAGAACGACAAACACAAATCAAGGGAAATCGTGGCCAAACCAGCGAGTGGCCCGGCGCGCCATGTCGCCACCGAAACCTGGTTGCCCCAGGGCGAACAGGCGGCCTACCTGCGCTCGCTCAGCCACGTGGGCCAGCCCGTCTCGCTGCCCAGCGGCGCCAGCCTCTTCAGCCAGGGGCAGGTCGAGAATGTCTTCTACGTGGTCGTGACCGGCAAGGTCCACGTCCACATGCTGAGCGAAGACGGCCACGAGTCCATCCTCAACATCATGGGGCCGGGCAGCGTCATCGGCGAAGCGGCCGCCTTCCTCGGCCAGCCCCGCTACTCCAGCGCGCGCGCCATCGAAGACACGTCCCTGCTGCGCTTCGAGACCGGGCGCATCCCCGCCCTGGTGCGGCAGGATCCCGACTTCGCGCTGGCCCTGATCTACCTGCTGAGCGTCAAGCAGCGCCAGATGGTCGCGCGCCTGCGCCAGGCCATCTTCGACCCGCCCGAACAGCGCGTGATCCGCTTCTTCGACCAGTTCCGGCAGACCCACCAGGATGCTTGCGGCCCGCAGGCCCCGATCACGGTCAACCTCACGCACGAACAGATCGGAAGCCTCGTCGATCTGTCCCGCGTCACCGTCACCCGCGTGCTCAACCGGCTCAAGCGCGAAGGGCTGCTGGACCTGGACGGCAAGAAGATCATGCTGGCCGAAGGCTTCTCGGAGCGCATCCGCGGCGAAGCGCCCTGAACGGGGCGCGCCGGCTCAGTGCACGGTGGTGCCGTCCGGCGGCGTCTGGTTCAGGCCCAGCGCCGCCTCCCAGCTTCGCAGCGGCACGCAGGTCTGCAGGCGCATGATGGCGCGCTCGATCAGGGCCGGGTGCAGTTCATGCCCGACGTGGGTGGCGACGTCGATGGTCGAATCGCCGTGCAGCTCCGTCAGCCGCGCCTGGGCGGCCTGGATGTCCGCCACGTTCATGACCGGATCGTCGGCCCCGTGCAGCAGATGCAGCGTGGTGTATTGCGGCGCGGACCGGGGCAACTGGGCATAGCGGCCCGAAAACGCGATGACGCGGCCGGCCATGCCGTCGTGGGCCTGGACCAGTTCCAGCGCCATGATGGCGCCCTGCGAAAACCCCGCCAGCGCCGTATCGGATTGCAGCAGGCCGAAGCGGGCCTGCGCCTGGCGCACATAGGCTTCCAGGGGCGGCAAGGCCTGCGCCACGCGCTCGGGGCGGTTTTCCTCGGTCACGCCGCGCACCGAGAACCATTGCCGGCCCGCGCCGCCGCCATCGAAGGGCTCGAAACCTTCGGGAAGCAGCACCGCCGCCGCCGGAAACGCCTTGCGCAAGGCCAGGGCCAGGGGCTCCAGGTTGTCGGGCGAGCCGCCCACCCCATGCAGCAGGATGAATAACTGGCGCACCTCGGCGCCCGGATCGGGAAGAAATTCGATAGAACTGGAAGACGCCATGAAACCGCTCCATGCTGGCCTGGGGCCGCCGAACCGAGCCCCGATTGCCGCATTGTAAAATGCGCGCCCAGTGTCGGCCGAACCTTCCGGGTGCCCGGCACCGGGCGGTGCCAGGCACCGGCCGAATCCGAAGGGACACGCCCTCTCCGCCCCGGCGGCCATCACTCACCCAGCAATGCAAACACCGACCACGGAAGCCGGCGCCACGCCTGCCGGCCAGAACCAGCTACACCGCGTGCTCAAGGCGCGCCACCTCACGATGATAGCGCTAGGCGGGGCCATCGGCACCGGCCTGTTCGTCGCCTCCGGCGCCGCGATCGCGCAGGCGGGCCCGGGCGGCGCCCTGCTGGTCTACCTGACGATCGGGCTGATGGTCTATTTCATCATGACCAGCCTGGGCGAACTGGCGACCTTCATGCCGGTATCCGGTTCGTTCTGCACCTACGCGTCGCGCTACGTGGACAAAGGCTTCGGCTTTGCGCTGGGATGGAATTTCTGGATCAGTTGGGCCACGGTCGTGGCCGTGGACGTCGTGGCCGCGCAGTTGGTCATGGCGTACTGGTTCCCCGACACGCCCGGATGGATATGGAGCGTGGCGTTCCTGGCCCTGACCTTCGGGCTGAACGCGTTTTCGGCGCGCAGCTTCGGCGAGGCCGAATACTGGTTCGCCATCGTCAAGGTCGCCGCCGTGCTGTGCTTCATCGGCGTAGGCCTGGCGATGCTGGCGGGCATCATCCATGGCGGCGTCCCCGTGGGCCTGGCGAACTGGACGGCGGGCGACGCGCCTTTCGTGGGCAACGCCGCCACCTGGGTCGGCGTGGCGATGGTGGTGGCCTATTCCTTCCAGGGCACGGAACTGGTGGCCGTGGCCGCCGGCGAATCCGAAAACCCCAGGCGCAACGTGCCGCGCGCGATCAACCACGTATTCTGGCGCATCCTGCTGTTCTACGTGCTGGCCATCCTGATCATCGGCCTGCTGCTGCCCTATACCGACCCGCAGTTGCTGCGCAACGACGTCGAGGACATCGCCGTCAGCCCCTTCACCCTGGTGTTCCAGCACGCGGGGCTGCTGTCGGCGGCCACCGTGATGAACGCCGTCATCCTGACCTCGGTGCTGTCCGCCGGCAACTCGGGCATGTACGCCGCCACGCGGATGCTGTTCAACATGGCGGCCGAAGGCCAGGCCCCGGCCGTGTTCCGGTACGTGACCGGCAAGGGCGTGCCGCTGTACGCGCTGCTGGCCACGGCGCTGCTGGCCTGCCTGTGCCTGTTCAGCCTGGTGTACAGCCCCAAGGCGGTCTACATCTGGCTGCTGAACTTCGCGGGCATGACCGAATTCATCGTTTGGCTGAGCATCGCGGTCAGCCATTACCGCTTCCGGCAGGGCTACGTGAAACACGGCCACGACACCGCCGACCTGCCCTACAAGGCCGGCCTGTTCCCCTTCGGCCCGCTGCTCGCCTTCGTCCTGTGCCTGCTGGTCACGCTGGGCCAGAACTACCAGGCCTTCCTGGAAGAACGCATCGACTGGATCGGCGTGGTCTCCACCTACCTGGCGATTCCGCTGTTCCTGGCCCTGTGGCTGGGCCACCGGCTGGTGCGCAAGTCGCGCTGGATCCGGTACGAGGACATGCGTTTCGACGGGGTGGAGCTGGGCCGCGAGGCCGGCGCCCAAGCCGTCTCGCCCGTTGCGGCGGACGCCAGGGCTTAGGAGCGCTGGAGACAGCAAACGCGCGCAGTGTCAACGCGCTGATGACCGCCAGCTACTGGGAGGTCGGCCGCCGTATCGTAGAGGCCGAGCAACAAGGCAAACGGCGAGCCGGCTACGGGGAGCAGTTGATCGTCCGATGCCGTCAGGAGCCGGGCGCAAGTGGTCTGGAACCGCAACGCCGGCGACGCAATGAGGGGCCCGCCCCCCTTGCCCCCTCCCAGGCGCGGACCGGCGCCCCCCTTGCTGACTACTGTATATTCATACAGTTATAATCAATCGTCGGCACTTTTCTTCGATTCCCCTTTTCCCCGGAAACCGGCTTGTCCGCCCGCCATGCAGTCCCCTGAACGCATCCATCCCGCGCTGTGGCGCGCCACCCAGTTGGCCCGGGGCGCCGCACGCACCGTGCCCACCGGGCATGCCGCGCTGTCGGCCGAACTGCCGGATGGCGGCTGGCCGCTGGGTTCGCTCATCGAACTGCTGGCCCCGCATCCCGGCATCGGCGAAATCCGCCTGCTGCGCCCGGCGCTGGCCCAGTTGGAAACCCGCCGCCCCATCGCGCTGGTGCAGCCGCCGCACGCCCCGCACATCGCCAGTTGGATGAGCTGGCGGCTGGACCCCCGCCAACTGCTCTGGATCGCTCCGGAAAAACCCGCCGACACCCTCTGGGCCGCCGAACAGATCCTGAAGAACGGCAGTTGCGGGGCCCTGATCTGCTGGCTGCCCCGCGTGCGCCCCGAATCCCTGCGCCGCCTGCATCTGGCCGCCCAGGCCAGCGACCTGCTCTTCGTCGCAGTGCGCCCCTCCGGGGCGGCGCAGAACGCCACCCCCGCCCCCTTGCGGCTGGCGCTGGCGCCTGCCGCGGGCGGCCTGTCCGTGCACATCCTCAAGCGCCGGGGCCCCGTCAGCGACGCGCCGCTCTATGTCGGCCTGGAACCCGGCGCCGCAACTCCTTCTTCCCCCCGCCATGCGCCTCTGGATCGCCGCCTGCCTGCGCTGCCTGCCGCTGGACGCCCTACGCCCGCACTGGCCGCATGAGGATCTGGCGTTCGCCGTCCTGGACCAGGAACGCGTCGCCGCCCTCACTCCCGCCGCCCGCCAGGCCGGCGTCCGGCCCGGCATGCGCCGCGCCGGCGCGGCCGCCATCGCGCCCGAAGTCGAATTGCTGGCCCGCGACGCCCAGGCCGAAGCCGAGGCCCTGCAGGGCGCGGCGCTGGCCCTGCTTCAATACACGCCCGAAGTCGCCCTGGCGGACGACTGCACCGTGCTGCTGAACGTCGGCGCCAGCCTGATGTTCTTCCGCGGCCCCCGGGCCCTGGGCCAGCGCGTGGCCGCCACCTTGCGGGCGCTGGACCTGCGCGTCACGCTGGGCATGGCGCCCACCGCCGCGGGCGCCTGGCTGCTGGCGCACCGCCCGG
>NZ_UFQC01000029.1 GCF_900496975.1 Achromobacter veterisilvae | reverse complement strand
CGCCGCCGCTCCCTCCGCGGCGCCCGCTGCGTCGGCCGCCGCCGGCGTGGCTTCGCCCGCCGCCGCCAAGATCCTGGCCGAGAAGGGCGTGGACGCCGCCAGCGTTGCCGGCTCCGGCCGCGACGGCCGCGTGACCAAGGGCGACGCCCTGGCCGCCAGCGCTCCCGCCAAGGCCGCCCCGGCCGCCGCTCCCGCCCCGACCACGCTGTCGCTGGACGGCCGTCCGGAACAGCGCGTGCCGATGAGCCGCCTGCGCGCCCGCATCGCCGAGCGCCTGCTGCAGTCGCAGCAGGAAAACGCGATCCTGACGACCTTCAACGAAGTGAACATGCAGGCCGTCATCGACCTGCGCACGAAGTACAAGGACAAGTTCGAGAAAGAGCACGGCATCAAGCTGGGCTTCATGTCGTTCTTCGTCAAGGCCGCCGTGGCCGCGCTGAAGAAGTACCCGCTGATCAATGCCTCGATCGACGGCAAGGACATCATCTACCACGGCTACTTCGACATCGGCATCGCTGTCGGCAGCCCGCGCGGCCTGGTGGTGCCGATCCTGCGCAACGCCGACCAACTGTCGATCGCCGACATCGAAAAGGCGATCGCCGACTTCGGCCGCCGCGCCGCCGACGGCAAGCTGGGCATCGAAGAAATGACCGGCGGTACGTTCTCGATCTCCAACGGCGGCGTGTTCGGTTCGATGCTGTCGACCCCGATCATCAACCCGCCGCAATCGGCCATCCTGGGCGTGCACGCCACCAAGGACCGCGCCGTGGTTGAAAACGGCCAGATCGTCATCCGCCCGATGAACTACCTGGCGCTGTCCTACGACCACCGCATCATCGACGGCCGCGAAGCCGTGCTGGGCCTGGTCGCCATGAAGGACGCCCTGGAAGATCCGCAGCGCCTGTTGCTGGACCTGTAATCTCGACGCCCCGGCCCGGCGCCCGCGCGCGGCGCCCGGCCGGCTTCCGGCCGGCCCGCAGGGCGGGGCGTGCTTTACTCAATACCTCACCGCGAGAACACTATGTCCAAACAATTTGACGTCGTCGTGATCGGCGCCGGCCCCGGCGGCTACATCGCCGCCATCCGCGCGGCCCAACTCGGCATGTCGGTGGCCTGCATCGACGCCTGGCAGAACGGCCAGGGCGGCCCGGCCCCCGGCGGCACTTGCACCAACGTCGGCTGCATCCCGTCCAAGGCGCTGCTGCAATCGTCCGAGCACTTCGAACAGGCCAACCATCACTTCGCCGAGCACGGCATCGAAGTCAAGGGCGTCAGCCTGAAGCTCGACACGCTGATCGGCCGCAAGAACACGGTGGTCAAGCAGAACAACGACGGCATCCTGTACCTGTTCAAGAAGAACAAGGTCACGTTCTTCCACGGCAAGGGCGCATTCGCCGGCCAGGTGGAAGGCGGCTGGGCCATCAAGGTCACCGGCACCGCCGAGGAAGACCTGGTGGCCAAGCACGTCGTGGTCGCGACCGGTTCGTCGGCGCGTGAACTGCCCGGCCTGCCGTTCGACGAAAAGGTCGTGCTGTCCAACGATGGCGCGCTGAACATCGGCGCCGTGCCGAAGACGCTGGGCGTGATCGGCGCCGGTGTGATCGGCCTGGAAATGGGCAGCGTGTGGCGCCGCCTGGGTTCCGACGTCACCATCCTGGAAGCGATGCCGGAATTCCTGGCCGCCGCCGACCAGCAAGTGGCCAAGGAAGCCCTGAAGGCCTTCACCAAGCAGGGCCTGAACATCCAGATGGGCGTCAAGATCGGCGAGATCAAGGCCACCGCCAAGTCGGTGACCGTGCCCTACGTCGACGCCAAGGGCGCCGAGCAGAAGCTGGTGGTCGACAAGCTGATCGTCTCGATCGGCCGCGTGCCCTACACCGGCGGCCTGAACGCCGACACCGTGGGCCTGAAGCTGGACGAACGCGGTTTCATCGCCGTGGACGGCGACTGCAAGACCAACCTGCCGAACGTCTGGGCGGTGGGTGACGTGGTGCGCGGCCCGATGCTGGCGCACAAGGCCGAGGAAGAGGGCGTGGCGGTTGCCGAGCGCATCGCCGGCCAGCACGGCCACGTCAACTTCGACACCGTGCCGTGGGTGATCTACACCTCGCCGGAAATCGCCTGGGTCGGCAAGACCGAACAGCAGCTCAAGGCCGAAGGCCGCGAGTACAAGGCCGGCAGCTTCCCGTTCCTGGCCAACGGCCGCGCCCGCGCGCTGGGCGACACCACGGGCTTCGCCAAGGTGATCGCCGATGCCAAGACCGACGAAGTCCTGGGCGTGCACATCGTGGGCCCGATGGCCTCGGAGCTGATCTCGGAAGCCGTGACCATCATGGAATTCCGCGGCGCCGCCGAAGACATCGCCCGCATCTGCCACGCGCACCCGACGCTGTCGGAAGCCGTGAAGGAAGCCGCATTGGCCGTGGACAAGCGCGCGTTGAACTTCTGATCGACGCGTAGCCGATGCAAGAGGGGGGCGGGTTCAAGGATCCGCCCTTTTTTCATTTTGCTTTACCTGCCCCTCACATGAATGTCAGCGAATACTACGAACACGCCTTGGCCGAACGCGGCTACCGGCCCGACGAAGCGCAGAAGAAGGCGATCGACCGGCTGCAGCGCTACTACGACGAATGGGTCAAGTTCAAGTCGATGCGCTCGAACGCGCTGAAAAAGCTGCTGAACCGCCCCGACGTGCCGCGCGGCGTCTACCTGTGGGGCGGGGTGGGCCGGGGCAAGAGCTTCCTGATGGACGCCTTCTACGCCACCGTGCCCGTGGTGCGCAAGACGCGCCTGCACTTCCACGAATTCATGCGCGGCGTGCACCGCGAACTGGAAGAAGTGAAGGGCATGCAGGACCCGCTGGACGAAGTGGCCAGGCGGGTGGCCAAGCGCTACCGCCTGATTTGTTTCGACGAGTTCCACGTGTCCGACGTGGCCGACGCGATGATCCTGCACCGCCTGCTGCTCAAGCTGTTCGAATACGGCACGTCGTTCGTGATGACCTCCAACTACGAGCCGTCGACGCTGTACACCGACGGCCTGCACCGCGACCGCGTGCTGCCCGCGATTGCGCTGATCCAGTCGCGCATGGACGTCATGAACGTGGATGCCGGCGTCGACTACCGCCGCCGTTCGCTGGAGCAGGTGCAGTGCTACCACACGCCGCTGGACGAACACGCCCGGCAGGCGTTGCAGAGTGCTTTCGACACGCTGGCCGACACGCCGCCCCAGGAGCCGCTGCTGCATATCGAGCACCGCGAAATCCGCGCGCTGGCGCTGGCGGGCTCGGTGGTGTGGTTCGACTTCGCCACGCTTTGCGGCGGCCCGCGTTCGCAGAACGACTACCTGGAACTGGCCAACCGCTTCCACGCGGTGATCCTGTCGGGCGTGCCCCGGATGGGGCCGCGCCAGGCGTCCGAGGCGCGCCGCTTCACCTGGCTGATCGACGTGTTCTACGACCATCGCGTCAAGCTCATCATGTCCGCCGAATGCGAGCCCGAAGAGATCTACACGGAAGGCGCGCTGGCCAACGAGTTCCACCGCACCGTCTCGCGCATCCTCGAAATGCAATCGCGCGAATACCTGGAGTCCGAGCGCCGGCTCACCGTGTCGTTGTAGTTATGCCTCATGCGGCCCGGATTTTCCGGACCGCATGCACATAGAATTAGTAATGCAAGTCATTATCAATTAAGATTTTGAGACTTCTGGTCCAGCGCCGCAGTCTCTACCGTGTCCTCCCCCTTCCTGTCTTCACCGGCCTCGTGCGCGGAGGCTTCGGCCGCGCCCGTCGATGGCCTGTACCGCGATCACCGCCCCTGGCTGTTCGGATGGCTGCGCCGCAGGCTGGGCTGCGAGCATCGCGCCGAGGACCTGGCGCAGGACGTGTTCCTGAGGGTGATCCAGGGCCGCAAGGCGGTGCGCGCCAGCGACGCGCGGGCGCTGCTGACCACGATCGCCAAGGGACTGGTGGTGGACCACCAGCGGCATGCCGCGCTGGAGCGCGCCTATCTTGCCTATCTGGCCGCGATCCCCGAGGCCTATGCGCCGTCTCCCGAGGCCCAGGCCGAACAACTGCAATCGCTGGCGGAGCTGGACCGCCTGCTGGACGGCCTGCCGCCCAAGGCGCGCTCGGCCTTCCTGCTGTCGCAACTGGACGGTCTGACCTATCCCGAGATCGCCGAGCGCCTGGGCGTTTCGCTGAGTTCTGTGCAGCAGTACATGGTGCGCGCAATGTCCGCATGCTATGCGGCGTTCTATGGATAGCGCCGGCGCGCCGCCGGACGCCGTCGTAAGCCAGGCGATCGCCTGGTGGGCCAGGCTGCAGTCGGGCGTGGCCGGCGCGGACGAGCGCCGGGAATGGGAAGCCTGGCTGGCGCAGGACCCCGCGCACCGCCAGGCCTGGGACCGCCTGCAGCGCATCGGCCGGGATGCGCGCCGGGTGCCGGCCGCGCTGGCGCATGCGGCGCTGGCCGCGCCGCGGTCGGCGGGCCGCCGGACGATTCTGCGCGGACTGCTGGCGATCTCGGGCGTGGCCGCCTCCGGCTGGGCGGGCTACCGCCATGCCCCCTGGCAGCGGCTGGCCGCGGACCTGAGCACCCGCATCGGCGAGCGGCGCGCGGTGGCGGTGGCCGACGGGCTGCACATCACTTTGAACAGCGACAGCGCGGTGCGCCTGCACCTGCGGGGCGGGGCCCGCGGCATCGATCTGCTGCGCGGCGAAATGCTGGTCCGCACCGAACCCCGCCCCGGGGTCGAAGCGCTGCGCGTGGATACCGGCTATGGCGAACTGCGCGCCGAAGCGGCGCGCTTCGACCTGAGGCGTACGGACGAGGGCGCGCGCGTGGGCGTCTATGAAGGCAGCGTCCAGTTGCTGCGCGCGGGCGCGACGACGCTGGCGGCCGCGGGCGAGCGCCTGACGTTTTCGGATAGCGGCGAAGTCGGCCGCCTGGCCGCCGATCCGGACCGGCTGGCCTGGGTCGACGGCATGGTGGTGGCCAAGGACTGGCGCCTGGACGAATTCGCGCGCTACCTGGCGCGCCAGCGGCTGGGCCTGATCCGCGTGGATCAGGCCGTGGCCGGGCTGCGGCTGTCCGGTGTATTCCCGCTGGACGACGCCGAGCGCGCCCTCAAGGCGCTGGAGCCCGCCTTGCCGATCAGCGTGACGCGGCATACGCAGTACTTGCTGTGGGTCGGACCCCGCGAGACCTGAGCGTTACAAATTTTCCGGCCTGCGTCTTGCAGGTTTTCGGATCCCGTACGGAAAGCAGGGATAGACATCACCGTACAGGGAGAGTTTCGTGTCCGTTTCATCTCACTCGCGCTTGCGCGCACCGTTGGCCGCCGGCCGCCTGGCCGTGCTGGCCGCCACCTGCGCGGGCGCGCTTGCCGCCGCCATGCCGCCGGCCCGGGCGCAAGCCGTCCCCGCCGCCGCCAACGCGCAGCGCAGCTACCAGATCCCCGCCGGCGCCCTGGCCGACGCCCTGACGCAGTTCGCGCGCAGCGCCGGCGTGATCCTGTCGTTCGATCCCGCGCTGGTGCGCGGCCGCCATTCGGAAGGCCTGGACGGCGCCTATTCGGTGGGCGCCGGATTTTCCCGCCTGCTGGCGGGCAGCGGCCTGCAGGCGCGCGCGCAATCGGGCAACGCCTGGACCCTGGTGCCGGCGTCTTCGTTCGAGGGCGGCACCACGACGCTGGCGCCCGTGACCGTATCGGGCATGTCCGACAGCGCGCTGGCGCCGACGGTGGGCTACGTGGCCAAGGCCAGCGCCAGCGCCACCAAGACCGACACGCCGCTGATCGAGACGCCGCAGTCCGTGTCCGTCGTCACCCGCGAGCAGATAACGGAGCAGGGCGCGCAGACGCTCAACCAGGTGCTGCGATACACGGCGGGCGTGGCCACGGAGACGCGCGGCGCCACGGCAACGCGCCTGGACCAGTTCAGCGTGCGCGGCTTCTCGGCCTCGACCTACCTCGACGGCTTGCGGGTGTTCGGCGGCCGCGACGCCTTGCCGCAGGTGGACGCCTATCGCCTGGAGCGCGTGGACGTGCTGAAGGGGCCGGCTTCGGTCATGTACGGCCAGGGCGGCCCCGGCGGCGTGGTGAACCAGGTCAGCAAGCGTCCGCTGGAAGAGACGCTGCGCGAGGTCGAAGTGCAGGTCGGCAACTACGATTACCGCCGCGCCAACTTCGACTTCGGCGGCCCGCTGGACGACGAGGGCAAGTATCTGTACCGCCTGGTGGGCTCGGGCTACCTGTCCGACGGCCAGGTCAAGGACACCAAGGAACGCCGGTACTTCGTGGCCCCGGCCTTCACGTGGAAGCCCAATGGCGACACCACGCTGACCGTGCTGACGAACTTCCAGCGGGATCCCGACATGGGCTCGTACGGCAGCGTCTCGTCCATGCGCACGCTGCAGTCGGCGCCGGACGGCATCCGCCTGCCGGCCGACTACTACGACGGCGACGCCAACTTCGAAGAGAGCGACCGCAAGAGCTATTCGCTGGGCTATGTGCTGGACCACCGCTTCAACGACACGTTCAAGGCCTCGCAAAGCCTGCGCTGGACACGTTCCGAAGCCCGGTACCGCAGCATCTATGGCGCGATGACGAACAACTACGGCTACACGGACAACACGTACCTGTACCAGCAGCGCGCGTCGATCGCGACCGACGTCGACGTGGGCGCGCTGACGCTCGACAACAATCTGCAGGCGCGATTCGACACGGGCGCCTTCGCCCATACCGTGCTGCTGGGCCTGGACTACCAGCACGTCAAGACCGATACGCTGTCGGGGTTCGGCACCGCGCCGGCCCTGGACGTCATGAATCCGGACAACCACCAGCACATTCCCGTGCCGGCGTTCTCGACGGATGCCACGTCCAGGCAATACCAGACCGGCCTGTACTTCCAGGACCAGATCAGGATCGACCGCCTGTCGGTGTTGCTGGGCGGACGCTACGACTGGTCGCGCACCGTCGGCGAGACCACCACGCTCGCGACCGGCCGCGTCGCGCCCTCGTCGCTGAACGCCGAAGCCTTCTCGGGCCGCATGGGCGTCATCTACAACTTCGACAACGGCGTGGCGCCGTACTTCAGCTACTCGGAGTCGTTCGAGCCGCAATCGGGCACGGGCTGGAACAACGCGCCGTTCAAGCCGATCGAGGGCAAGCAGTATGAAGTGGGCATCAAGTACCAGCCCCCGGGCAGCGCCACGATGCTGACGGCCGCCGCCTTCGACATCCGCCGCGAGAACATGACGACCACGGATCCGGATCCCACCCACGTCTGCGGGACGGCCGGCGGGCGCTGCTCCATCCAGGCGGGCGAACTGCGCACGCAGGGGATCGAACTGGAAGCCAAGACCGAACCCCTGCGCGGGCTGACGCTGGTGGCGGCGTACTCGCTGATGGACAACGAATACTCGAAGGCCTATCCCAGCGTGACGGGGTTCAACCTGAAGGGCAAGACGCCCGTGGGCGTGCCGTCGCAACAGGCTTCCGCGTGGGCGCGCTACCAGTTGCAGGAGGGCCCGCTGGCGGGCCTGGGAGTGGGCGGCGGCGTGCGCTACATCGGTTCGTCGTACGCGGACGAGGCCAACACCCTGAAGGTGCCGTCGGTCACGCTGTTCGACCTGATGCTGGACTACGACCTGGGCCGCGCGTCTCCCGCGCTGAAGGGCATGCAGGTGGCGCTGAACGTGCAGAACCTGTTCGACAAGGAATACATCGCCTCGTGCGCCGGGGACTCCTGGTGCTGGTACGGCTACCAGCGCTCGATCAAGGCCAGCCTGCGGTACCGCTGGTAGGGCGGCGGGCGGCATTTTCGTGCCCCATCGTAGTGAGAATGGTTATAATTCAGGTCCCGCCGAATCGGATCCGGCCGCGGGGGCGGATCCGGCCAGGCGCCTGGACTAAAGGAAAATCAATAATGGCATTCGCAAGGACTTTGGCCGCCATCGCCCTCCTGGGCACGGCGGGCGCCGCGCAGGCGCATTTCGTTTGGCTGGAACGCAGCGCCGAGGGTCCGGCCAAGGCGTATTTCGGCGAGTGGGCCGACGACCTGCGCGAGAAGCGCGACGGCCTGCTCGGCAAGATCATGGTTTCGCCGGTCGTGACGGGCGCCGACGGCAAAGCGCTGAAGGCGTCGGGCGAGGGCGCGGATTTCATCGAGTTCGCCACGGCGGGCAAGGGCGACGTGCGCCTGCGCCAGCCCTACCAGTTCAAGGACACCCTGGTGCAGTATGGCGCCAAGGCCGGCCGCGAAGACACCGCCGCCAAGCTGGACCTGGAACTCGTGCCGGCCGCTGCGGGAGCCAACGCCTTCGTGCTGCAATTCCAGGGCAAGCCGCTGCCCAAGACCGAAGTCACCGTGTTCGGTCCGCCGAAGTGGGAAAAGCGCTTCTGGAGCGACGAGAACGGCCGCATCGAAATCACCACGCCGTGGCCCGGCCAGTACGTGCTGGAAGCCGCCCACGTCGAAGAGAAGGCGGGCGAGGCCGACGGCAAGTCCTACGCCAAGATCCGCTACGTATCCACCCTGACCTTCAACGTGTCCAAGTGAAAGCTCCCGCTGCCGGCGCAGGCATGATGCGCTATCGTCTGGCCGTTTTTTCCCGGGTGGCGGCCGCCATCCTGGGCGGCTATGCCCTGGCCTCGGCGGCCGCGGCCTGCCTGGCCGTCTGGCTGCCCATGGGGCGGGCGGACGCCGTGACCACGGCGCAGATGTTGTCGTTCGTGTTCTACGCCTGCGGCGTGATCTGGGTCTTCGCCACGCGCAATGCGTGGCGCGCCTGGGCCGGCATCCTGGTGCCGGCCGCCGTGCTCGGCGGCCTGTTCCTGGCCGGCCGCGCGATGGGGGTGGCATGAAGGCTGGGAAAGCCAAGGCGCAGGGCGAAGAAGGCTTGCGCCAGTCCATGTCCTGGCTGCACACCTGGGCCGGCCTGATCTTCGGCTGGGTGCTGTTCGCGATGTTCCTGACCGGCACGCTGGCGTTCTTCCGGCCCGAGATCACGAGCTGGATGCAGCCGGAGATCCAGGCCCGGCCGACGCCCGCGGTGCAGGCGGTGGACCTGGCGCAGCGCTACCTGAACGAACACGCGCCGGACGCCAAGCGCTGGTTCATCACGCCGCCGTCGAACCGCGAGCCGCTGATCCAGATGCTGTACCAGGTGGCCAAGCCCAAGCCGGGCGAGCGCGGTTTCGTGCGCGTGAAGCTGGACCCCGTCAGCGGGCAGGCCGTCACCGGCCGCGAAACGCGCGGCGGCGATTTTTTCTACCGGTTCCACTTCGAACTGGAAACCGCGTTCCCGTGGGGGCGCTGGCTGGCGAGCATCGCGGGCATGTTCATGCTGGTGGCCATCATCAGCGGCATCATCACGCACAAGAAGATATTCACCGATTTCTTTACCTTCCGCCCGAAGAAGGGCGGACAGCGCGCCTGGATGGACGGGCATAACGTCTTGTCGGTGCTGGGGCTGCCGTTCCACCTGATGATCACGTTCAGCGGGCTGGTGTTGTTCATGATCATGCTGATGCCCGCCGGCATCCAGGCCGTCTATGAAAACCCGCGCCAGTACACCGACGAGGTCTTCAAGTCGTTCAAGATCACGCCGCCGCTGAACCAGCCGGCGCCGCTGGTCCAGATCGCGCCGCTGGTGGCCCAGGCCCAGGATCACTGGCAGGGCCGGGTCGGCCGCGTCACGGTCAACAACCCCGGCGACGCGGGCGCCACCGTGACCCTGGTCCGCGACGCCGCCGACGGGGTGTCGTATGGCCGGTTGGCGCCTTACATGCGCTTTGACGGCGTGACGGGCGCCTTCCAGGAAGGCGAGGACGACCTCAGCGCCACCGTGCAAACCGCCGGCGTCATCACCGGGCTGCATCTGGGGCTGTTCGCCGAACCGCTGCTGCGGTGGTTCTACTTCCTGGTCAGCCTGGCGGGCACGGGCATGGTGGGCACGGGGCTGGTCCTGTGGATCGCCAAGCGCCGCCAGAAGGCGCGGCCGGGCGACGTCCGCGAAGCATTCTCGCTGCGCCTGGTGGACGGCCTGAACGCCGGGACGATCGCGGGCGTGGTGTTCGGCGTGGCGGCCTTCTTCCTGGCCAATCGCCTGTTGCCGGCCGAGATGCCCGGCCGCCAGGTCTGGGAAGTGCGCGCGTTCTTCTCCGCCTGGGGGCTGTCGCTGGTCTACGCATTCCTTTTCCAGCGCCGCAAATGGCAGGATCTGCTGGCCATCGCCGCCGCCTCGCTCGCCTTGGTGCCGGTGGTCAACGCGTTCACCACGTCGCGCCATCTGGGGGTATCCCTGCCCGCCGGCGATTGGGTCATGGCCGGCTTCGACCTGACCTGCCTGGCCAGCGCGGCGCTGTTCGGCTGGATGGCGCGCAAGGCCGCTAGAGCCCGCAAGGCGCCGGCGAAGGCGTCCGCCAAGGCGCGCGCCGAACGCCCCGCCGCCAAGACCGTTTCCCCCCAAGTCGCGCAGGCTCCCGCGGCGCAGGCCGCTTCGAGCCACGTCGTTTATGAACCGAGAGGTGATACGCCATGACGCTCGCCGCCTTCTGCCTGGCCTACGCGGGGTTCTCCGCCTTGTGCCTGGGAATGGACCGCCACTATGAAGATCTCTTCGACCGAGCGCTGCCGCGGCGGCACCGCGTGCCGCTGCGCGTATTCGGCTGGGCCGCGCTGGCCCTGTCGCTGTGCGCCTCGGCGGCGGTCTGGGGCTGGAGCTACGGCACGGTCGAATGGATCGGCATCCTCAGCATCGCCGGCCTGCTGCTGATCTGGTTCCTGACGTTCCGGCCGCGCGCCGCGCTGACCGCCGGCGGCCTGTGCGCGCTGGCGGCGCCGCTGCTGGCTGTCCTGTAGCGGCGCGGGCGCGGCGCCCGTCCGGCACGTTACACTGGGTGTTTCCCCAAAAACGCCTCGTCGCCTCATGAATACCCGCGTCCTCACCGGCATCACCACTTCTGGAACTCCCCACCTCGGCAACTACGCGGGCGCGATCCGTCCGGCCGTCCAGGCCAGCGCGCAGCCCGGCGTGGACGCATTCTTCTTCATGGCGGACTACCATGCGCTGATCAAGTGCGACGATCCGGCCCGCGTGGCGCGTTCCCGCCTTGAAATCGCCGCCACCTGGCTGGCGGTCGGGCTGGACCACGAACGCGTGACGTTCTACCGCCAGTCGGACATCCCCGAGATTCCCGAGCTGACCTGGATGCTGAATTGCGTCACGGCCAAGGGCCTGATGAACCGGGCGCACGCGTACAAGGCGGCGGTGGACCAGAACGAGGCGAAGGGCGTGGAACCGGACGACGGCGTCACGATGGGCCTGTTCTCGTATCCGGTGCTGATGGCCGCGGACATCGTGATGTTCAACGCGAACAAGGTGCCGGTGGGCCGCGACCAGATCCAGCACCTGGAGATGGCGCGCGACATCGCCCAGCGCTTCAACCATCTCTACGGCCGCGATTACTTCACGCTGCCGGAAGTGGTGATCGAGGAAGACGTGGCGACGCTGCCGGGCCTGGACGGCCGCAAAATGTCCAAGAGCTATAACAACACGATCCCGCTGTTCGAGGGCGGCGCAAGCGCGCTGCGCGCGTCGGTGATGCGCATCGTGACCGATTCGCGCCAGCCGGGCGAACCGAAGGACGCCGAGAACTCGCACCTGTACACGATCTACCGCGCGTTCGCCACGCAGGAGCAGTCCGCGGCGTTCCGCAAGCAACTGGAAGACGGGCTGGGCTGGGGCGATGCCAAGCAGGCGCTCTACGACCACCTGGAAAACCTGCTGGCCCCCATGCGCGAAAAGTATTTCGACCTGATGGCCAATCCCGGCCGCATCGAAGACATCCTGCAGGCGGGCGCCGCCAAGGCCCGCAAGCTGTCCGTGCCGTTCATGCACGAGCTGCGCCAGGCCGTGGGCCTGCGCAACCTCGAGGCCGCGTCCGCGGGCGGCAAGGGCGCGCCGGCCAAGAAAGAAAAGGGCAAGGGCGCGCGCTTCGTCAGCTTCCGCGACGAAGACGGCGGCTTCCGCTTCCGCCTGCTGGCCGCCGACGGCGAGGAACTGCTGCTGTCGCAGCGTTTCGCCGACCCGAAAGAGGCCGGCGCCCTGATGCGCCGCCTGCAATCGGAACCGGCGGACTCGGTGCTGCAGGCCGACGGGCAAGGCTATGCGGCGGTGATCGACGGCGTGGCCGTGGCGGCCGCGCCGGCGGGCGCGCAGGCCGAACCGGGGGCCCTGCTGGCGCGCGCGCGCGAAGCGCTGGCCTCGCTGTCCCAGGAATAGGCGGACGGCCGGGCGCGGCGCAGGCGCCCGAAAAAAAAGGCCCGGCGCGTATGAAGCGCCGGGCCTTTTTGTCGTTTGGAGCCGCCCCCGTGCCAGGGGAGGGGCCAGCGCTCAGCGCTTGAGCTTGGCGAAGGCGTCCGCCATGGCGCTGTTCATCGCGCCCGCGCCGCCGCCCGCATTGCCGCGGCCGCCATCGCCCTGGGCGCGGCGGTTGGAGCGGTCGCCGCCCTTGGGGGCGTCGCCGCTGCGGCGGGCGGGAGCCGCGGTGTCGTTCAGGCGCATGGTCAGCGCGACGCGCTTGCGGGCGGCGTCCACTTCCAGCACCTTCACGCTGACCGTCTGGCCCACGCGCACGACGTCGCGCGGATCCTTCACGAACTTCTCGGCCAGGGCCGAAATGTGGACCAGGCCGTCCTGGTGCACGCCGATGTCGACGAACGCGCCGAAGTTGGCCACGTTGGTCACCACGCCTTCCAGCACCATGCCCGGGTACAGGTCGTTCAGGGTTTCGACGCCTTCCTTGAACTGCGCCGTCTTGAATTCGGGGCGCGGATCGCGGCCGGGCTTTTCCAGTTCAGCGAAGATGTCGCGCACCGTGGGCAGGCCGAAGCGCTCGTCGGTGAAGTCGGACGGCGAGACGCCCTTGAGCGCGTCGCGCTGGCCGATGATCTGCTTCACTTCGGCCTTGATCTTGGCGACGATGCGCTCGACCACCGGGTAGGCTTCCGGGTGGACGGACGACGCATCCAGCGGGTTGTCGCCGTTGGGAATGCGCAGGAAGCCGGCGGCCTGCTCGAACGCCTTGTCGCCGAAGCGCGGCACCTTGCGCAGGATGTCGCGGGTGGGGAAGGCGCCGTTCTCGTCGCGCCAGGCCACGATGTTCTTGGCCAGCAGCGAGTTCAGGCCGGACACGCGGGCCAGCAGCGCGGCGGACGCGGTGTTCACGTCCACGCCCACGGCGTTCACGCAGTCCTCGACCACGGCGTCCAGCGAGCGCGCCAGCTCGCGCTGGTTGACGTCGTGCTGGTACTGGCCCACGCCGATGGCCTTGGGATCGATCTTGACCAGTTCGGCCAGCGGATCCTGCAGGCGGCGCGCGATGGACACGGCGCCGCGCAGGGTCACGTCCAGGTCGGGGAATTCCAGCGCGGCGGTTTCCGACGCGGAATACACGGAGGCGCCCGCTTCCGAGACCACCACGCGGGTGACCTTGAGATCGGGGAAGCGTTCCATCATGTCGCCCACCAGCTTTTCGCTTTCGCGCGAGGCGGTGCCGTTGCCGATGGCGATCAGGTCGACCTTGTGGCGCGCGACAAGCGCGGCCAGGGTGTTGATCGTGCCTTCGCGGTCGCGGCGCGGTTCGAATGGGTAGACGGTGGTGGTGTCCACGACCTTGCCGGTCACGTCGATGACGGCGACCTTGCAGCCGGTGCGGATGCCGGGATCCAGGCCCAGCACGGCCTTGGGGCCGGCCGGCGCGGCCAGCAGCAGGTCTTTCAGGTTGGCCGCGAACACGCGGATGGCTTCGGCTTCGCCGCTTTCGCGCAGGCGGCCGATCAGTTCGCTTTCGAACGCCGTCAGCAGCTTGACGCGCCAGGTCCAGCGGCAGACCTCGCCGAGCCAGCGCGCGCGCGGCGTGGCGTCCAGCGCGAACAGGCCGTTGCCCAGCTTCAGGAAGCCGGCGATGCGGGCCACGCAGGGGTGCGGAAGCTGCGCTTCCAGTTCGGCTTCCAGGCCCAGGCGCAATTCCAGCACGCCTTGCTGGCGGCCGCGCAGCAGCGCCAGGATGCGGTGCGAGGGCAGGGTGCGCAGCGGTTCGTTAAAGTCGAACCAGTCGCGGAAATTGGCGCCTTCGGCTTCCTTGCCCTCGACCATTTTGGAGTAGAGCAGGCCGGTGGACCACAGGTGTTCGCGCAGGTTGGCCAGCAGGTCGGCATTTTCCGCGTAGCGTTCGGCCAGGATGTCGCGCGCGCCGTCGAGCGCGGCCTTGGCGTCGTTGATGGACGCTTCGGGGTTCAGGTACTGGGCGGCCAGCGCGGCGGGATCGCAGGCCGTATCGGCCAGGATGGCGTCGGCCAGCGGTTCCAGGCCGGCTTCGCGGGCGATCTGGGCGCGGGTGCGGCGCTTGGGCTTGTACGGCGCGTACAGGTCTTCCAGGCGCTGCTTGGTATCGGCGGCGCCGATTTCCTGCTGCAGTTCGGGCGTGAGCTTGCCCTGCTGCGAAATGGATTCGAGGATGGCCCCGCGGCGCTCTTCGAGCTCTCGCAGATACCCCAGGCGCACTTCGAGGTTGCGCAGCACGGTATCGTCCAGGCCGCCGGTGGCTTCCTTGCGGTAGCGGGCGATGAAGGGCACGGTGGCGCCGTCGTCCAGCAGTTCTACCGCCGCGGCGATCTGGGAGGCGCGCGCTTCGAGCTCGGTGGCAAGCTGCGCGACGATGCGGGCGTTGTCGACGCCGGCGGCGACGTTCGTGATAGCGGAAGTTTCAGACATCTCTATACGACGACAAAAAGGGAAAACAAGGGGCGGATTGTGCCATAAGCGGCTGTTACAAAACGTGCCAGGGCGGACCGATACGTCTCTCTTGCGGCTGGCCGATGGCGGCTTTGCGGCGCGCGGGAGGCCGGGCAGCGGTATCATTTGGTCCTTTCCCACATAAGTGTCTGGCGCCCGAACCGTAACCGGCACCGGTTCACCGTTGACTCCGACCGACACTAGGCTGCCGTGATGCTGGACCTGGATATTTCCGAATTCTTCGACGAGGACGGGCCGCTGGCCACGGCCTTGCCTGGCTACAAGCCGCGACCCGCGCAAGTGGAGCTGTCCCAGGCCATCGGCCAGGCCATCCAGGACCGCGCCACGCTAGTGGCCGAGGCCGGCACCGGCATCGGCAAGACCTGGGCCTATCTTGTACCCGCCTTCATCCAGGGCGGCAAGGTGCTGATTTCCACCGGCACCCGCACCTTGCAGGACCAGCTTTTCGCCCGCGACCTCCCGCGCGTGCGCGCCGCGCTGGCCGCGCCGGTGACCGCCGCGCTGCTCAAGGGCCGCGGCAACTACGTCTGCCACTATCACCTGGACCGCCTGCAGGGCGACGAGCGCGCCTTGAAGTCGCGCAGCGAGATCCAGCAGTTGCGCCAGATCCAGGTGTTCGCCGGCATTTCCAAGACGGGCGACCGCGGCGATCTCGCGCAGGTGCCGGAAGACGCCGAGATCTGGCAGCGCGTGACCTCCACCCGCGAGAACTGCCTGGGGCAGGAATGCCCGCGCATCCGCGACTGCTTCGTCGTGAAGGCCCGCCGGCAGGCCCAGGAGGCCGACGTGGTGGTCGTCAACCACGCCCTGTTCATGGCCGACCTGGTGCTGCGCGAAGAAGGCGTCACCGATCTGCTGCCGGAAGCGGATACCGTGATCTTCGACGAAGCGCACCAGCTTCCCGACACCGCCACGCGCTTCCTGGGCAGCAGCGTGTCCACGCACCAGTTGATGGACTTCGGCCGCGCGCTGGAAGTCGCCGGCCTGGCCTATGCGCGCGAAGCGGCCAAATGGAGCGACGTCAGCCGCCACCTGGAGACGGCCGCGCGCGAGCTGCGGCTGGTCTGTGCGCCGCTGGACAGGATGCCGGGCCGCAAGGCCACCTTCGAGGCCATTCCCAATCCCGAGGAGTTCGACGAGGCCCTGGGGGCGCTGCGCGAGGCCGTGGACGGCGCGGCGCAGGCCCTGGCCGCGGTCTCCGAGAAACATCCCGACCTGATGGCCGCCGCGCGCAGCGGCGCGGAGATTTCGGCGCGCCTCAAGCGCTGGGCCACGCCGGGCCGGGGCGGCGTGGGGCGGGACGACGAAGGCTGGGGCCGCGACGACCAGGCGCCCGAATCCGCGGCGCAGTCCGCGCTGGGAGACGGCCTGCCCACGCCGGCCGCCATCCTGGCGGGCGCCGCCGCGGCGGAGCAATGGTCCGGGCCGGCGGTGCGCTGGGTCGAGCACGGGCAGCACCACGTGCGGCTGCATTCGGCGCCGCTGTCGGTGGCCCAGGCCTTCTCCAAGTACCGCAAGCCGGGCCAGGCCTGGATCATGACCTCGGCCACGCTGTCGGTGAACGGCGAATTCACGCACTTCACCAGCCAACTGGGGCTGGACAGCGCGCGCACCGGCAAATGGGAATCGCCGTTCAACTATCCGGAGCAGGCCCTGCTGTTCGTGCCGCGCGGCATGCCCGAGCCCCAGTCGCCGCAGTTCCTCGAGCGCTTCGTGCGGACGCTGATGCCGCTGCTGGAGGCAAGCCCGGGCGGGACGCTGGTGCTGTGCACGACGCTGCGCGCGGTGGACAGGGTCGCGAACCTGCTGGCCGACGAATTCGACGACGCCGGCCACGAATGGCCTTTGCTCAAGCAGGGGGACGGCACGCGCCGCGATCTGCTCGAGCGTTTCTGCCGGCTGGAGCATCCCGTGCTGGTGGGCAGCGCCAGCTTCTGGGAAGGCATCGACCTGCCCGGCGACGTGCTGACCCTGGTGGCGATCGACAAGCTGCCGTTCGCGCCGCCCGACGACCCCGTCATCGAGGCGCGCCTGCGGGCCTGCCGGTCGCAGGGCGGCAATCCGTTCTCGGAGTACCAGTTGCCCGAGGCGGCGATCTCGCTCAAGCAGGGCGCGGGCCGGCTGATCCGCACGGAATCGGATTGGGGCGTGCTCATGGTGGGCGACGGGCGGCTGGTCGAGAAGCCTTACGGCAAGCGCCTGTGGCGGGGGTTGCCGCCTTTCGCGCGGACCCGGGAAATTGAGGAAGTGCTGGCGTTCTACCGCCGCAAGGGCGAGGGCGGCGAAGCATAGCTGGTGCGCGGTTTCGCGCCGCGCGGCGGTAGCCCAAGGCAAAAAAAAGCTCCCCGAGGGGAGCTTTTTCCCATGCGGGAATCGGATCAGTCGAACGGATTCCACCAGCTCCTGTCGGCCTTCAGGCCGCGCGTGCGGAATTCGCTGTTGGGGAAGTTCTTGTCGTAGACGCGTTGCGAGTCGTTCTTCAGTTCGGTCATGCCGAGCTTGTCGTAGGACTCGACCATCAGATAAAGCGCTTCTTCGGTGGCGGGCGCGCCTTCGAAGTCGGTGATGACGGTCTGCGCGCGGTTGGCGGCGGCCACGTAGGCGCCGCGCTCGTAGTAGTAGCGCGCCACGTGCACTTCATTCATGGCGATGGTGTTGACCAGCCACGCGACGCGCTTTTCCGCGTCGACCGAATACTTGCTGTCCGGATAGCGCTTGATCAGTTCGTTGAAGGCGTCGTAGGAAGCGCGCAGGCCCTTTGGATCGCGCTCGGCGGGATCCTGGCCGGTGATGTTGCTCATGAAGGCGCTGGCCGGCGTGAAGTTGATCAGGCCCTTCAGGTACAGCGCATAGTCGGTGCCGGGATGGTTGGGGTAGAGCTGCTGGAAGCGGTCGATGGCCGCGAGAGCCTGCTCGTTTTCGCCGTCCTTCCAGTTGACGTACGCCAGTTCAAGCAGGGCTTGCTGCGCATACACGCCGAACGGGTAGCGGCTTTCAATCGCGGTCAGGCGTTCGCGGGCTTCCTTCCAGCCACCCGAGGACATTTCCGACTTGGCATCGGCATAGAGCTGTTCGGCGCTCCAGTTCGTGGTCTTGTCGTACTTGTTGTCGGACGAGCCGCAACCGGCGATCGCGACGACGGCAACCAGCGCGATGACCACGCGCAAGATCGGCCCGCTGCGGGAGGCGGGATTCGAGGGAGCTGCGGGGTGGTGAATCACGAGAATCGTATCCTTGGTGGTAGCATGGCAGGCTGATTATATGATTTGTCTCCATGTCTGATACAGCCGCCGGCGCAGATCTCGTTTCCGACGACGAATTCCTGGGTCTTCCCGACGAAAATTCCAGGGGTGAACCGCAACTTGTAACCGTGCCTGACGGTACGCGGGCCGACCGGCTGGACAAGGTGCTGGCGGGGCTGTTGCCCAATCATTCCCGCAGCCGGCTGCAAGGCTGGATCGAGGCCGGCAATGTCCATGTGAACGGCGCGCCCGGCAAGGTCCGGCAGACCGTCGGCCCCGGCGACGAGATCGCCGTATGGCCCCAGCCCGCGCCCGAAACACTGGCCTTCGCGCCCGAACCCGTGGAATTCGCGGTCGTGGACGAAAGCCCCGACTGGATCGTCGTGAACAAGCCCGCCGGGCTGGTCACGCATCCCGGGGCGGGCAACTGGAGCGGCACCCTGCTCAACGGCCTGCTGCACCGCTATCCCGAACTGGCCCAGGTGGCGCGCGCCGGCATCGTGCACCGCCTGGACAAAGACACGTCCGGCCTCATGGTCGTGGCGCGCAACGAGACGGCGCAGACCCATCTCGTGCGCCAATTGCAGGCGCGCAGCATGGGCCGCGAATACGTGGCGCTGGCGCATGGCTGGCTGGCCGGGGCCGGCAAGGTCGACCGCCCGATCGGCCGCGATTCCCGCGTGCCGGTGCGCATGAGCGTGGAACGCCCGGTGGCTCCCAAGCCCGCCGTCACCCACTATGCGCCGGCCCGCCGCGGGCAGGCGGACCCGGGCGGCCGCGTCACCGAAGTGGTGTGCCGCCTGGAAACCGGCCGCACCCACCAGATCCGGGTGCACCTGGCCAGCCTGGGGCATCCGCTGCTGGCCGACACACTCTATGGCGGCAAGAACATCGCGGGCGCGCAGCGGCAGATGCTGCATGCGCGCGCCCTGCATTTCGACGATCCGGGCGGCCGCGGCGAGGCCGAATTCACCGCGGCCCCGCCCGCCGACATGGTCCTGGTACAGGAAAGCATCGCATGGAACGCGTAGCGGCAGGCCTGCCCGTGGTGACCGGCCCGCAATGGGCCGGCGTCAACTATTTCTGCACCACCCGCGCAGGCGGCGCGGGCGTCGCGCCGCACGACACCCTGAACCTGGGCCGCCGCGCCGGCGACGATCCCGGCACGGTCGCGGAGAACCGGCGCCGCGTGCGCGCCGCGGTGCCCGCCGAACCCCTGTGGCTGCGCCAGGTCCATGGCAGCGAAGTCGTGGACGCCGACCGGGCGGACCTGCCGGACGAGCCGGCGGTCGACGCCAGCGTCACCGCGCGCCCCGGCCGCGTCCTGGCCGTCATGGTGGCCGATTGCCTGCCGGTGGTGATCGCCGACGCGGAAGGCAAGGTGCTGGGCGCGGCGCATGCCGGCTGGCGCGGCCTGTCGGGCGGCGTGCTGGAACACACGCTGGCGGCCATGCGGGCCAAGGCGCCGCGGGCCGCGGGCTGGCGCGCATGGGTGGGCCCGGGCATCGGCCCCCAGGCGTTCGAAGTGGGCCAGGACGTGCTGGACGCCTTCGAGGCAGACGATCCGGCCACCCGGCGCTACTTCACGCCGCGGCCGGGCCTCTCCGGAAAATGGCTGGCCGATCTCGCCGGATTGGCCGATTTCCGCCTGCGCCGGGCCGGGGTACAAGAGGTGTCCTTGAGCGGGATGTGCACCGTGGCCGAAGCGGACCGGTTCTTTTCGTACCGGCGCGATAGAGAAACCGGACGCATGGCCTTGCTTGCCTGGCTCGACCCGGTTTGATCCAGCGCAAGGCGGGCGCTTGCGCTTGCTGCGCACCCGGCAGGCCTCCTTGTATACCCGCATTGACAGGCCTGGACCCCGAATGCAACATCAATCGCGTAGTCTCGATAACAAGGTGTCGAAGTGAATGCCAATCTCTCCGCCGCAGGGCCCATTCCGGTGAGCGTGGCACCGGAAGTCCTGGCCGACATCCAGGCTGAATTCTCTCGCGAATGGCAGCGCCTTTGCGATGACGCCCGCCGCGGCGCGCTTGCGCCGCCGCCCGACCGCCGTTTTGCCGGCGAGGCCTGGGCCGCCAATCATTCGCACCTGTTGCTGGCGCATACCTACCTGTTGTCCGCGCGCGCGATGTCGCGCATGGTGGACGCCGCGCAGGTCAGCGAACCGATGCGCGACCGCCTCCGCTTTTCCATCATGCAGTGGGTCGACGCGTTGTCGCCGTCCAATTTCCTGGCGCTGAACCCGGATGCCCAGCAATCCATCGTGGAGAGCGCGGGCCGGGCGCTGAACGAGGGCCTGGCGAACCTGCTCGGCGACGTCAAGAAAGGGCGCATCACGCAGACGGACGAATCGCAGTTCGAGATCGGCCGCAACGTGGCGGTGACGCCCGGCGAAGTCGTATACGAGAACGCGCTGTTCCAGCTCATCCAGTACGCGCCGTCCACCGCCGCCGTGCACGAACGGCCCCTCGTCATCGTGCCGCCGAACATCAACAAGTTCTACATCCTGGACCTGCAGCCCGAGAATTCCTTCGTGCGGCATGCGGTGGACCAGGGCTTCACGGTGTTCCTGGTTTCGTGGCGCAACCCGGTGGCCAGCGATACCGACGGCGTGGACCGCGCCACCTGGTCCGATTATCTCGACAACGCGGTGCTGCAGGCCCTGCGGGTGGCCAGCGACATCGCCAGGCAGCCGCAGGTCAACGCGCTGGGTTTCTGCGTGGGCGGCACCATGCTGGCGTCCGCGCTGGCGCTGGCCGAGGCGCGCGGCGAACATCCCGTGGCCTCGCTGACCCTGCTGACCTCGCTGCTGGATTTCCACGACACCGGCGTCCTGAACGTCTTCGTCGACGAGGCCCACGCGCTGCTGCGCGATCATCAACTGGGCAGCGGCGGGCTGATGCCCGGCCGCGAACTCGCCACCACGTTCTCGTTCCTGCGGCCCAATGAGCTGGTCTGGAACTACGTCGTCGGCAACTACCTCAAGGGCCAGAAGCCGCCCGCCTTCGACCTGCTGTTCTGGAACGGCGACAGCACCAACCTGCCCGGACCTTTCTTTTCCTGGTACTTCCGCAATACCTACCTGGAAAACAACCTGAAGGTGCCGGGCCGGGCGCAAGCCGCGGGCGTGCCGCTGGACCTGACGCGGCTGGAGATGCCGGCGTACATCTTCGGGTCGCGCGAGGACCACATCGTGCCCTGGGTGTCGGCCTATGCGTCCACGCAGGTGCTGCGCGGGCCGCAGCGTTTCGTGCTGGGGGCGTCCGGGCATATCGCCGGCGTGGTGAATCCGCCGGCCAAGAAACGCCGCAGCTACTGGGTGGCCGACGAGCTGGAGCGATCGGGCCAGCATCTGCCGGGCGATCCGAACACGTGGTTCGCGCAGGCGGCCGAGAAGCCCGGCAGTTGGTGGCCGGATTGGGCCGCCTGGCTGGCCGGCCATTCCGGCAAGCAGGTCAAGGCGCGAACGAAGTTAGGCAATGCCCGGCACCGGCCGATAGAACCGGCGCCTGGCAGATATGTGAAAGTCCGGGCCGCCTGAAACCGCGGCTTGCGGTTGGCCCAGGACAGTAAGTTAACCAACGAGGCGTCCGTCGCACACAGGAGGAAATCCAATGAGCGGAAAACTGGCTTACGTTACAGGCGGGATGGGCGGTATCGGCACCTCAATTTGCCAGCGCCTGGCCAAAGATGGCTTTCGCGTGGTGGCAGGCTGCGGCCCCAGCCGCAATTACCAGCAATGGCTGGACGAACAGGCCGCGCAGGGCTATACGTTCTACGCGTCCGTGGGCAACGTATCCGATTGGGAATCCACGGTAGAGGCATTCGAGCGGGTCAAGCGCGACCTGGGCCCGGTCGACGTGCTGGTCAACAACGCGGGCATCACCCGCGACGGCCTGTTCCGCAAGATGAGCGCCGACGATTGGCGCGCGGTCATCGACACCAACCTGAACAGCCTCTTCAACGTGACCAAGCAGGTGATCGAGGACATGGTCGAGCGCCAGTGGGGCCGCATCGTCAACATCAGCTCGGTGAACGGCCAGAAGGGGCAATTCGGCCAGACGAACTACTCCACGGCGAAGGCCGGCATCCATGGCTTCACCATGGCGCTGGCGCAGGAAGTGGCCAGCAAGGGCGTCACGGTGAATACGGTGTCGCCGGGCTACATCGGCACGGACATGGTTCGGGCCATCCGTCCCGACGTCCTGGAAAAGATCGTCGCCACCATTCCCGTGCGCCGCCTGGGCACGCCGGAGGAAATTGCCTCCATTACGTCATGGCTGGCCTCGGATGAGTCCGGCTTTTCGACGGGGGCGGACTTCTCGCTCAACGGCGGCCTGCACATGGGCTGACGCATTGCCGGCCGCCAAGTGGCGGCCGACTGGCGCCGGACGGTCTCGGGGAGAGGGCCGTCCGGCATTACACTTAACCCTATCCGAAGTCTTAGAGATCGCCCGATCCGGGGACAAACATGACGCAAGCACAAACCGGCGCCAGCCTGCGCCTGATTAAAAAGTACCCCAACCGTCGTCTGTACGACACCCGGACCAGCACCTACATCACTCTCGCAGATGTCAAGCAACTGGTCCTGGCGAACGAGGAATTCCAGGTCGTCGACGCCAAGAGCGGGGAAGACCTGACCCGCAGCATCCTGCTGCAGATCATCCTTGAAGAGGAAAGCGGCGGCATGCCCATGTTCTCCTCGAACATGCTGTCGCAGATCATCCGTTTTTATGGCCATGCCATGCAGGGCATCATGGGTTCGTACCTGGAAAAGAACATCCAGGCCTTCATGGAGATCCAGCAGCGGATGGCCGAGCAGTCCAAGGGCCTGTACGGAAGCCAGTTCGGCCCCGAGGCCTGGGCCCAGTTCATGAATGTGCAGACGCCCATGCTGCAGAACATGATGAACAACTACATCGACCAGAGCAAGAACCTGTTCGTGCAGATGCAGGACCAGATGCAGGACCAGACGCGCGCGATGTTCTCGACGTTCCCCTTCACGCCCGGCGGCACGCCGGGCACCGGCCGCAAATAACGGCGCAACCGGGTCCGTCCCCAGATGAACACGCCCCTTCGGGGGCGTTTTTTCGTTTGACCAAACGCAACGATCCGGCGATTTTTCCGTCCCTGGGTTCAGGGATATGTCAGTTGTTTTGGTTACATTAATGAAAACGGTTCTTGTTTATATTTTTGGAACCGCCGTCCCATTCGTGTATCGAGGATTATGCACATGATCAAGAAAGCCTTGGCCCTGGCCATTGTCGCTCTGAGCGTTTCCGCCGCCCATGCGGCCGAATACCCCATCGGCAAACCGGTGGAAAAGGGCGGCATGGAAATCGGCGCCGTGTATTTGCAGCCGATCGAAATGGACCCTCCCGGGATGATGCGTCCCGCCAAGGATTCGGACGTGCACCTCGAGGCCGACATCCACGCGACCGCCGGCAACCAGACGGGCTTTCCCGAGGGCGAATGGGTGCCCTACCTGGTGGTGAAGTACGAGATCCAGAAGGTCGGCAGCCAGAACGTGCAGAAGGGCACCTTCATGCCGATGGTCGCCAACGACGGCCCGCACTACGGCGAGAACGTCAAGCTGGAAGGCCCGGGCAAGTACAAGCTGAAGTACTCGATCCTGCCGCCGACCGCGGACAAGATGAGCCACTTCGGCCGCCACGTCGACAAGGAAACCGGCGTGGGCCCCTGGTTCGAACCCTTCGACCTGGAATATGAATTCGTCTTTGCCGGCACCGGCAAGAAGGGCGGTTACTGATCGTGAGCCGCCTGCTTCGCGTTGCCGCCGCATTGCTGATCGGCCTGGCCGGCCTGGCCGGCCTGGCCGGCACGGCGCCCGCGCAGGCGGACGAGTTGCCGACCTTCACGCTGAAGTTCAAGCCCGACGGCACGTTCGAGCCCGCCACCCTGGAAGTGCCGGCGGGCCGTTTCAAGATCGAGCTCATCAACGAGAGCAACGAGCCGGTGGAATTCGAGAGCATTCCGCTGCGCAAGGAGAAAGTCCTGGGGCCGGGGGTGAAGTCCTTCGTCGTGATCACCATTTCGCGCCCGGGCGAGTATCCCTTCTTTGACGACTTTCACCAGAGCGTGAAAGGCACCTTGGTCGTCAAGCCCAAGGAATAACGCGGTAGCAATACATGGAACAGGTCCTTTTCATAGTCTGGCGTGAAAGCGTCGAAGCCATGCTGGTGGTGGGCATCCTGTACACCTGGCTGCGCTCCACGCCCGAAGGCAAGCGCGGGCTCAACTACCTGTGGGGCGGCGTCGTGGCGGGCCTGGCGCTGGCCGTGGCGCTGGCGCTGGTGCTGCTGGGCGTGTCGTCCTGGCTCAGCGACGAAGGCCAGGAGTGGTTCCAGGCCATCATGTCGCTGGCCGCGTGCGTGCTGGTGGTGCAGATGGTCGTCTGGATGAAGAAGCACGGCCGCACGCTCAAGGGCGAACTCGAAAGCGGCGCGCGGGCTTCCGTCGCCAGCGACAACTGGTGGGGCCTGTTCGTGCTCGTGGCCATCGCCGTGGCCCGCGAAGGCAGCGAGACGGTGGTGTTCCTGTACGGCACCGTGTCCGCGGGCGACGGCGGCAGCGGCATGCTGATGCTGGCGCTGGCCGGCGTCGCGGGTTTCCTCGTGGCGCTGCTGACGTTCTGGCTGCTGCAACTGGGCGGCAAGCTCATTACCTGGCGCCGGTTCTTCCGCGTGACCGAAATCCTGCTCCTGCTGCTGGCCGGTTCGCTGCTGGTGGGTGGCCTGGACCACCTGATTTCGCTGGACGTCCTGCCCACCATCGTCGATCCGATCTGGGACAGTTCGTGGCTATTGAGCGACAGTACCGGCGTCGGCAAGGTCCTGGCCGACTTCGCCGGCTACCGCGCCCTGCCTGCGCTGACCTCGGTGCTGCTGTGGGTGGCATACTGGGCGATCGTCTGGGCGCTGCTGCGCTGGGTGGGCGGCAAAGCCGCCCCGGCGGCGGCCGCGGCCCGCGGCGCGTCCTGATCCGCACTTTTGCCGGACTGAATATTTGAAGGTTTGACCATGGCTGCTGTACTCGGGAGGGCAACCTCCCGTATCGCCGACTTCCTCCGTGACCATGCCCCGCTGTTGCGCAAGCTGCAGTGGGGCATTGTCGCGATGTACGCGTTTCTTCTGATCGTGCCCGCGGTCCTGCCCCTGCCGGACAACGCGTCCTCGGTGTTCAACAACCTGACGATCGTCGCGCAGTTCGCGTTCTGGGGTGTGTGGTGGCCGTTCGTGCTGATTTCCATGCCGATCCTGGGCCGCGCCTGGTGCGGCTGGCTATGCCCCGAGGGCATGCTGACGGAATGGGCCAGCGAACGCGGCAAGGGGCTGGCGATCCCGAAATGGATGCGCTGGGGCGGCTGGCCTTTCGTGGCGTTCGCGCTGACGACCGTCTACGGGCAGCTCGTCAGCGTGTACCAGTACCCGCTGGCGGTGCTGGCGGTGCTGGGCGGGTCCACGGTGGCGGCCATGATCGTCGGCTGGCGCTATGGCCGCAGCAAGCGGGTGTGGTGCAAGTACCTGTGCCCGGTCAACGGCGTGTTCAACCTGCTGGCCAAGCTGGCGCCCTGGCACTTCAAGGTCGACGAAGAAAAGTGGCGCCATCCCGTCATCCGCATCGAACCCATCAACTGTGCGCCGCTGGTGCCGCTGCGCCACATGAAAGGCGCCGGCGATTGCCACGTCTGTGGACGCTGCAGCGGCTACCGCGGCGCGATCGCGCTGACGCCGCGTTCGCCCGAAGAGGAAATCGTCCGCGTCGCGCAGGGCGATCCCTGGCAGACGGCGCTGCTGTGCTTCGGCCTGATGGGCATCGCGATCGGCGCCTTCCTCTGGAGCGCCAGCCCCTGGTACGTGACCGCCAAGCAGTGGGCCGCGACGTGGCTGGTGGAGCACGACATCCTGTGGCCGCTGATGGACAACGCGCCCTGGTTCATCCTGACGCATTACCCGGAAGTGAACGACAGCTTTTCCTGGCTGGACGGCGCCGGCATCCTGATGTTCGTCGTCGGCGCCACGGTCTGCGTCGGGGGCGCGAGCTTCCTGTCGCTGTGGATCGCCGACCGCCTGGCGCCGGCCGCGGCCGTGCCGGGGACGGCCGCCGGACGCTGGGGCCGGCCGGGCCTGCACAAGCTGGCCCAGGCCCTGATCCCGTCCGCCGGCATCGGCGTGTTCCTGGGCCTCTCGGCCACCACGGTCAACCTGCTCAAGCACGAAGGCGTGCAGGCCGCGTGGGCCGCGCCCGTGCGCTTCACCCTGCTCAGTCTGGCGGTGCTGTGGACGCTGCGCCTGTATGCGCGCCTGCTGAAGCCGCGCGAAGCCAGCGCCCTGCGCAAAGGCCTGGCATGGCTGGTGCTGCTGGCGGGCCTGGCGCCGTTCTGTCTGGCCTGGGTGCTGTTCTTCGCGGTCTGGTAGCCCCATGGCCTCTTACGCGTTCCGCCTGCTCAACGTTTTCGCTTCCGGGCCCTTCAGCGGCAACCAGCTCTGCGTGTTCGAAGACGCGCGCGGCATGGACGACGCCACCATGCTGAATCTGGCGGTGCAATTCAATCTGTCCGAAACCACTTTCATCCTGCCTTCGGACCGGGCGGACGCGCGGGTGCGCATCTTCACGCCCGGCTACGAGATGAAGTTCGCGGGCCATCCCACCATCGGCACCGCGCAGGTCGTGCGCGACCTGCTCAAGTCCGGTGATGCGCTGGCGCTGGAATTCGCGGCCGGCATCGTGCCGGTCACGGCCCGGGGCGATGCCTGGACCTTCACCGCGCCCTGTCCGGACGGCGTGCGCACCGCGCAGCCCGCGCTGGGCCGGGCGGAGATCGCCAGCCTGGCGGGCCTGGACCCTGCTGACCTGCTGGACGATCCGGTGTGGGTGGACACGGGCGCCGACCAACTGCTGGTGCCGCTTGCCAGCGTGGACGCCGTGCGCCGCGCCGCGCCCGACGCGGCCCGGCTGGATCGTTGGCAGGCCAACAGCCTGGGCCGCAAGATCCTGTATGTCTTTGCGTTCGACGACGGCAGGACGCAGGACGGGCGGCAGGTCGCGGTGGCCCGGTACTTCTATGCCAAGGCGGGCGGCGGGGTGAACGAGGACGCCGGCACGGGGTCGGCCTGCGCCAACCTGGGCGGGTGGTTGCGGCACCGGGGCCACGCCTTGCCCGCCAGCATCCTGGTCGAGCAGGGCGACCTGATCGGCAGGCCATGCCGGCTGCTGCTGGACGTCCTGGCCGACGGGCGGATCCAGGTGGGCGGGCGGGCGCTGGAGATCGGCCGGGGCGCGGTGGACGTCTGAGGACGCGCGGCCTCTCCAGACAAAGCCCCGCAAAAAAAAAGACGGCGCCCGCGTATGCGGGCGCCGTTTCTGCTTCGGGGCCGGCCCGAAGCGGTACAAGCTTTATTGCTTGTTCTTGGCGGGGTCGACCTTGATGTTGTTCATCACCTGCTTCACGCCTTCGACGCCTCGCGTCACGGTAGCCGCATGATCGGCCTCGGCGGCGGTGCCCACGGTGCCGGTCAGCGTCGTGATGCCCTCATTGGTTTCCACGGCGATATCGAGGGCGCTCAGTTGCTTGTCGGCCACGAAGGCGGCCTTGACCTTGGTGGTCACGGTGGCGTCGGACGCGTATTCACCCACGGACTGTTTCGGCTTGCCGTCATCGGCGGCAAAGGCGATGGAAGTGAAGGCAGCGCCCGTGCCCAGTGCGGCGGCGGCGATCAGCTTGCGAAATTCCATAGTCATGCTCCTTGTTGGTGTGGTTCAGCGCGTTCGGGACGCAGCGGTTGTCGGGAGATCTTGGGGTACGGGTTCTATTTCTTGCGGAATGCGCCGCCCAGAATGGACAGCAGCGCCAGTACCAGGAAGACGAAGAACAGGATCTTGGCGATGCCCGCGGCGCCGGCGGCGATGCCGCCGAAACCCAGGACGGCCGCGATGATGGCAATGACGAAGAAAACTACGGCGTAGTGCAGCATGTCAGCTTCTCCTGGTGGTTGGCGGGGTCAGGGATTGCCGTCGAAGAAGTCGCGGACTTCTTTCTCCGCCTGTTCCCTGGTCTTGCCATAGCGCTCCTGGATCAGGCCCGCCAGGCGTTCGGCGTTGCCTTCCGTGCGGGTCAGCTCGTCGTCGGTGAGTTCGCCCCAGGCCGCCTTGGCCTTGCCTGCCAGTTGCTTCCATTTGCCAGCGATAACGTCGTTGTTCATGGTGACCTCTCCGTTTGCGTGCGGCGGTGGGTTCGTGGCCTGCGAACCTTGCCCCCGCGGTTTTGAGTGGGACACTGATCAGCCGGGCCTGCCTGCGTTGCGGCTGCTTTCGCGCCAGGCCCAGGTCTTCAACGTACGAGCCCCCGGCGAGGCCTGTCAAACCTTGCTGTGGGCAAATGTAACGGTGCTTCCCGGGCGGAAAAGCGCGTTTTCAGGCGGGCAGGGGTTGCAGGCGCACTAAGGGCGGACGTTACATTCCAGCAACGTCTTGTCCGCTTTTGCGGGGGGCTGGTAACGGGATCTGCGGGCGGGCGCGGGCAGGGCGCGCGCCGCGGCGGTATAGTCGTGGCGGAACCCGCAGGGCGGTTCGATCACCAGGAACGGGAGAGAGGCACGCATGACGCAACGACTTTGCAGCGCGATCTTGTTGACGCTGGCCGCGCTGGCGGCGGTGGGATGCACGCACGTGACGGACAGGTACCAGGCCGCGGCGCCCGCCGTGGCGGCCAGTAGCTGAGCCGGCGGACGCCGCGCAAACATGGAAACGGGGCGCCCAGGGGCGCCCCGTTTCCTATTGGGCCGCCGCCGGGGCGGCTCAGGCCTGCGCGATGCGGCTTGCGATGTGCGCCAGCGCTTCTTCCACCTGGTCCACCAGGATCAGGCACAGGTCGCCGGGAGCAAGCCGGGCCAGGGCGGTGTCGATCGCCAGGAACTCGCCGTGGATTTCCTCGACGTGCTTGCTGCGGGTGGCGTTGGCCAGGCCCAACTGAAGCAGCGCCAGCACCTCGCCGTCGGCGCGGCCGCGCTGGCACTGGTCCTGGTAGAGCACCACGTCGTCGAAGGCTTCGCCGAGAATCTCGGTCTGCATGCGGATGTCTTCGTCGCGCCGGTCGCCCGCGCCGCTGATGACGACGGAGCGGCGCCTGGCGGGCATGGCGTCCACCGCGCGGACCAGCGCGAGGATCGCGTCGGGATTGTGGCCGTAGTCCGCGATCACCGTGGCGCCGCGGTAATCGAACACGTTGAAGCGCCCGGGTGCGGTCTGCGCATCGTTGACGAAGGTGGCCAGGCCGCGGCGGATGACGTCCTGGTCCAGGCCCAGCGCCCAGGCCGCGGCGATCGAGGCCATGGCGTTCTCGACCTGGAAGGTGATCGCGCCGTCGCGGGTGAGGGGAATGCCGGCCAGCGGGTAGCGGATTTCTTCGGCGCCCTGCGCGGCCACGATCGCGTCGCCGTCGCGGTACACGGCGCGCAGGCCCTGGGCGCGATGCGTCGCCATCACGGGATGGTTGCGGTCCTCGGCGAAATACGTGATCGAGCCCGGGCAACTGGCGGCCATTTCGGCCACGATGGGATCGGCCGCGTTCAGGACCGCGGTGCCCGTGGGATGCACGTGCTGCACGATCACGCGCTTGACCACGGCCAGGTCTTCCACCGTGCTGATGTAGCCCAGGCCCAGGTGGTCGCCCATGCCGATGTTCGTGACGATGGCCACGTTGCAGCGGTCGAACGCCAGCCCTTCGCGCAGGATGCCGCCGCGCGCGGTCTCGAACACGGCCGCGTCCACGTCCGGATGCATGAGCACGCTGCGGGCGCTGCGCGGGCCGCTGCAGTCGCCCGTATCGATGCGCAGGCCGTTCACGTAGACGCCGTCGGAATTCGTCATGCCGACGCGGTTGCCGGCCGCGCCCAGCAGATGGGCGGTCAGCCGCACCGTGGTCGTCTTGCCGTTGGTGCCAGCCACCGCCACCACCGGAATGCGGCCGTCGTCGCCGTCGGCGTACATGTTGGCGATGATGGCCTCGCCCACCGGGCGGCCCTTGCCGAACGACGGGTTCAGGTGCATGCGCAGGCCGGGCGCGGCATTCACTTCCACCACGCCGCCATGCTGGTCCTCGAGCGGATACAGCACGCTTTCGGCCACCACGTCCACGCCGCAGATGTCCAGTCCGATCATGCGGGCCGCGGACACCGCGCGCGCCGCCATCTCGGGATGCACCTCGTCGGTCACGTCGGTGGCCGATCCGCCGGTGCTCAGGTTGGCGTTGTTGCGCAGGAAGATCAGCGTGCCGGCGGGCGGCACGGAGTCGGCGTCGAAGCCCTGCTTCTTGAGCGTGGCCAGGGCGATGTCGTCGAAGCGGATCTTGGTCAGCGAGGTCGCGTGGCCGTCGCCGCGCAGCGGGTCGGCGTTGACCTGCTCCACCAATTGGCGGATGGTCTGCTGCCCGTCGCCCGTGACCTGCGGCGGATCGCGGCGCGACGCCGCCACCAGCGCGCCGCCCACCACCAGCAGGCGGAAATCGTGGCCGGGGATATAGCGCTCAACGATGACTTCCGAGCTGATTTCCTCGGCGGCTTCGAAGGCCTGGATCACGCGTTCGCGCGTTTCGATGTTGACGGCGACGCCGCGCCCCTGGCTGCCGTCGCGCGGCTTGACGACCACCGGGCCGCCCAGTTCCTGGGCCGCGGCCCAGGCTTCCTCGGCGGTGGTGACCGAACGCCCCATCGGCACCGGCACGCCGGCGGCGTCCAGCAGCATTTTCGTCAGGTCCTTGTCCTGCGCGATGGACTCGGAGATGGCGCTGGTCAGGTCCGTTTCGGCGGCCTGGATGCGGCGCTGCCTGCTGCCCCAGCCGAACTGCACCATGCTGCCTTGCGTCAGGCGGCGGTAGGGGATGTTGCGCGCGACGGCGGCGTTCACGATGGAGCCGGTGCTGGGCCCCAGGCGCACGTCTTCGTCCAGGTCGCGCAGGCGCTTCAGCGCGTCGGCCAGGTCGAACGGCGCGTCGTCCAGCGCGGCGCGCACCAGCACCTGGGCCAGTTCCATCGCCAGCCTGCCGACCTCTTCCTCGCTGTATTCCACCACCACCTGGAACACGCCCGGCTCGATGGTGGAGGCGGTGCGGCCGAACGTGACGGGGCAGCCGGCGTGCGCCTGCATCGTCAGCGCGGCGATCTGCAGCACGTGCGCGATGGACACCGCGTCCTGGTGGCCTTCGGGGCGCAGCAGCCCGGTCTGCGGCAGCCGCGCGCGCAGGCGCGCTTCGAATTCCGGCAGGTTGTCGATGGAGCATTCGGCGTCGGCGCAAGAGACGATGGCCTCGATCGCCGTGTTCTTGCTCCACAGGTTGGGGCCGCGCAGTGCTCGGATACGGGAAACTTCCATGGCAGGTATTCCTGTCTAGCTCACGGCGCGCCCGCGCTCTGGCGGGGCGCGCGGATATTGTCAGTATTGCTGAATCCAGCGGCGGACCAGGTCGATGGTGGGGCCGGAGAACGCCTCGTCCGATTGCAGCAGGACGAAGTCGCCCGCCGCGATGCCGTTGAGCTGGCTTTCGATGGCCTTGCCGTGGTCGGGCTCTTCCTGGACTTCCTTCACGCGGGCGCCTTGCGCCAGGCCCTGGCGCAGCAGCGCGCGCGCCTGGCCCGCCGGGCGCTTGCTGCGCACGGTGAGGTCGTCGTAGAGCACGACGCGGTCGAACGCGTCGCCCAGCAGCTTGCCCTGCTCGATCAGGTCCTGGTCGCGCCGGTCGGCGCCGCCCGAATAGACGGCGGCGCGCAAGGTCGCCGGGAACTGGTCGATCGCGGCGATCAGCGGACGCAGCGCCGAGGCGTTGTGCACGTCGTCCACCACCACGGTGCTGCCGTTGCGTTCGAACAGCGTGAATTGCCACGGCGCGTCGGCCTGGTCGATATCGAAGGTTTCGATGCCGGCGCGGATCAGTTCGACCGGGATGTCCAGCGCCCAGGCCGCGCCCACCGCGGCCAGCACGTTCTCGACCTGGAAGGCCACGCGCCCGCCATGGGTCAGCGGAATGGCGGCCACGGCGGCGAGCCTTTCCTCGCGGGTTCCCTGCGCCAGCACGATGCCGCCGTCGCGCACGAACACCGCGCGGCCGTCCTGCAGCAGGTGTTCGGCGATGGCGGGCAGGGCGGGGTCGATGCCGAAGAAGATCACGGCGCCGTCGCACAGCTCGGCCATCTCCACCACGCGCGGATCGCGCGCGTTCAGCACGGCCGCGCCGGTCGGCAGCACCACGTCGACCTGGGTGCGGAACACATTGAACATGCGGTCCGTTTCGTTGATGTCGAAATCGCCCAGATGGTCGGCGTCGTCGATATTGGTGACCACGCCCACCTGGCAGCGGTCGTAGGACAGGCCCTGGCCCAGGATCACGCCGCTGTCGTTTTCGATGACGGCGGCGTCCAGGTTGCGGTTCATCAGCAGGCGCGTGCCCGAGTCGAAATCGGCGCGGTCGCCTTTCTGCACCAGGCGGCGGTCGAGGTAGAGGCCTTCGCTGCAAGCCAGGCCGGTGCGCTTGCCCGACAGGTACAGCAGGCGGGCCACCAGGCGCGCCACGACGGTCTTGCCGTTGGTGCCGGCCACGCCCACGATGGGGATGCGGCCGGTGTCGCCGTCGGGGAACAGGTGGTCGACGATGGCGCGGCCCACGGGGCGCGGCGCGCCGTCGGCCGGCTTCAAGTGCATCAGCAGGCCGGGGCCGGCATTGACCTCGACGATGGCGCCGCGCTGCTCGTCCAGCGGGCGGGAGATGTCCTCGGCCACCAGGTCCACGCCGGCGATGTCCAGGCCCACGATGCGCGCGGCCAGGGTCACGGTGGCCGCGACGCTGGGATGCACGCGGTCGGTCACGTCGAAGGCGACGTTGCCGCTGCGCTGCACCAGCACGCGCTGGCCCTCGGGCGGAATGCCGTCTTCGGACAGGCCCTGGCGCGCGATCTCCAGCCGGGCGGCCGAATCCAGGCGAACCGGGTTCAGCGGGTGGTTCTCGGTGCGGCCGCGTCGCGGATCGGTGTTGATCTGGCTGTCGATCAGTTCGATGATGGTGGACTTGCCGTCGCCCGTCACCCAGGCGGGCTCGCCGGCGGCGGCGGCCACCATGCGGTCGCCCACGACCAGCAGGCGGTGCTCGTTGCCCAGCACGAAGCGCTCGACGATCACGCCGCTGCCTTCGTCGACGGCCACGCGGTAGGCCGACACCACTTCCTCGCGGGTGGTCAGGTTGGTGAACACGCCGCGGCCGTGGTTGCCGTCATAGGGCTTCACGACCACGGGCAGGCCGATGTCCTCGGCCGCTTCCCAGGCGTCTTCCTCGCTCTCGACCAGGCGGCCTTCGGGCACGGGCACGCCGCAGGTCGACAGCAGTTCCTTGGTCAGGTCCTTGTCGCGCGAGATGCCCTCGGCGATGGCGCTGGTGCGGTCGGTTTCGGCGGTCCAGATGCGGCGCTGGGCCGACCCGTAGCCGAACTGCACGAGGTTGCCCTCGAACAGCCGGATATAGGGGATGTCGCGGTCGTCGGCCGCGTCCACGATGCAGGCGGTGCTGGGGCCCAGGCAGTGCCTGTCGATCAGGCCGCGCAGCTTCGAGACGGTGGCGGGGACGTCGAAAGGACGGTCTTCGATGGCGGCCATGACCAGGTCGCGGGCTTCGTTCAGGGCGGCGCGGGTGACCTGTTCCTGCCAGGCGCGCACGACGACCTTGTAGACGCCGCGGGTGGAGGTCTCGCGGGCCTTGCCGAAGCCGCCGCGCAGCCCGGCCAGGTTCTGCAGTTCCAGCGTGACGTGTTCGAGAATGTGGCCCGGCCAGGTGCCTTCCTTCACGCGGGACAGGAACCCGCCCCGCACCCCCGGACTGCAGCGGTGCTCGATCAGCGTGGGCAGCCATGCGGTCAGGCGTTCGTAGAAGCCCGGGATGGTGTTGGAGGGGTAGTCTTCCAGCTCACCGATATCCACCCATGCTTCCAGGACCGGGCGATACGTCCAAATGTTCGGGCCGCGCAAAGCCACGACATCGAGAAATTCAATGTCTTTCTTTTTCATGTTTTAATTTGCTGAAGAAGCAGGTTGGCACGCGCGGACGCCCCTATGCAAGACCGCGAATTTATTGGGGTTGCGACTTTAGAATAATGCCAACGAGTGGGGGATCCCAGATATTCCTAATTAGAAAAATCGGCTGATACTATACGACGCCTTCAAGGCGTGAACTCGTTGTGTTGTAAGGAAGGGACACGTTTCCCGCCTCCCGGTGGCGAACCGGTTGCCTAGTAGGGCAGAGTCCTGGCCCGGTATGCGTACCAATGAAAAAACCACACCTGCTTTCCGGCCTTGCCGAAGCCTTTCCTGCCCGCTGGCGGGATGAAATCCGCGCCGAACTGGCCGATGGCGAAACACTGCTGGCCTGGGTTGAAATAGACCTGGATCAGCGGTTGAAGTTCCAACCGGGCCTGGTCGCCGCCACCGACCGCCGCTTGCTCGCCCGCCGCCCCGACGATGCCGGCTGGGAATCCTGGGTATATGGCCCCCAATTAAAGCTCAGCCTGACCGACCACGCCGGCGCCGCGCTGCTGGAATTGCACGACGACGCCGCCCGCCTGGGCGTGTGGCGTTTCACCCTGGCCCGCAACCCGGCCGCGCTGCGCCTGCTGGCCCAGTTCGAAACCCAGCAGGCCATCCGCCTGTCCGGCCTGCGGGCCGAGGAACCGGCGGAACGCCACTGCACGATTTGCAATAACGTTATTCCGGCGGGCGCGGAAGAGTGCCCCGCCTGCAACCAGGAACAGGCGGCGCCCTCGACCACCTGGGCGCTGCTGCGCCTGTGGCGCTTCGCGCGGCCCTACCGCGGCCCCCTGCTGGCCGGGTTCCTGCTGACCCTGATGGGCACGGCGGCCACCCTGGTGCCGCCGTACCTGACCATGCCGCTGATGGACGACGTGCTGATCCCGTTCCAGAACGGCGCGCCCATCGACTACGACAAGGTCCGCCTCTACCTGGGCGGCCTGCTGGCGTCGGCGTTCCTGGCCTGGGGGCTGGGCTGGGCCCGGACCTACATCCTGGCCTGGGTCAGCGAGCGCATCGGCGCAGACCTGCGCACCACCACGTACGAACACTTGCAGCAGTTGTCGCTGGAGTATTTCGGCGGCAAGCGCACCGGCGACCTGATCTCGCGCATCGGCAGCGAAACCGACCGCATCTGCGTATTCCTGTCGCTGCACCTGCTGGATTTCGCCACCGACATCCTGATGATCGCGATGACGGCGATCATCCTGATATCCATCAACCCATGGCTGGCGCTGGTCACGCTGGTGCCGCTGCCCTTCATCATCTGGATGATCCACGCCGTGCGCGACCGGCTGCGCCACGGGTTCGAAAAGGTCGATCGCATCTGGTCCGAGATCACCAATGTGCTGGCCGACACGATTCCCGGCATCCGGGTGGTCAAGGCGTTCGCGCAGGAAAAGCGCGAGGTCGCGCGCTTTCGCGAGGCCAACAACCGCAACCTGGAAGTCAACGATCGCGTCAACACCACCTGGTCGCTGTTCTCGCCCACCGTCACGCTGCTGACCGAAGTCGGCCTGCTGGTGGTGTGGATCTTCGGCATCTGGCAGGTGTCGCAGAAGCAGATCACCGTCGGCGTGCTGGCCGCCTTCCTGGCCTATATCGGGCGCTTCTACATGCGCCTGGATTCGATGAGCCGCATCGTGTCGGTCACGCAAAAAGCGGCCGCCGGCGCCAAGCGCATCTTCGACATCCTCGACCACGTGTCCAGCGTGCCGGAGCCGCAGAATCCCGCCAGGCTGCCGCAAGTCAACGGCCGCATCGAACTGCGCGACGTGGGTTTCCGCTACGGCAACCGCCAGGTCATCCGCGGCCTGAACCTGAACATCGCCCCGGGCGAGATGATCGGCCTGGTGGGCCACAGCGGCTCGGGCAAGAGCACCCTGATTAACCTGATCTGCCGTTTCTACGACGTGTCCGAAGGCGCGGTGCTGGTGGACGGCGCCGACATCCGTTCGGTGCGCGTGGCCGACTACCGGCGCAACATCGGGCTGGTGCTGCAAGAGCCGTTCCTGTTCTTCGGCACCATTGCCGAGAACATCGCCTACGGCAAGCCCGAAGCCACGCGCGACGAGATCGTGGCGGCGGCGCGCGCCGCGCACGCCCACGAATTCATCCTGCGGCTGCCCCACGGCTACGACTCGCTGGTCGGCGAACGCGGCCAGGCGCTGTCCGGCGGCGAACGCCAGCGCATCTCGATCGCGCGCGCGCTGCTGATCGATCCGCGCATCCTGATCCTGGACGAGGCCACCTCGTCGGTGGACACCACGACCGAAAAGGAAATCCAGAAGGCGCTGGACAACCTGGTGCGCGGACGCACCACGATCGCCATCGCCCACCGCCTGAGTACGCTGCGCAAGGCGGACCGCCTAGTGGTGCTGGATCGCGGCCAGATCGTCGAGCAGGGGCCGCACGAAGCGCTCATGGCCCGGGAAGGCGCCTACTATCGGCTCTACCAGGCGCAGGCGCGCCAGGCCGAGGCCGACGCGCAAGCGTCGGGCAGCGAAGACATGGCCGCCGTGGCCTGACGCGGAACCCGGATTATCGTCATGACCTTGCCGTCCTTTCAGTTGCGCCGCAACGCCTTCGGGCGTCTGGAATTCCAATCCGCCGACGGCGATATTCACGAGGGGGTCATCCCCGTGCGCGCATTCCCGATCAGCGAGGCGGGCCGAGGCCTGTCGCTGGTGACCGGCGACGGGCGCGAACTGGCCTGGATCGAGCACCTGTCCGACGTGCCGGCGCCGCAGCGGGCGCTGATCGAGGAAGAGCTGGCGAGCCGGGAATTCATGCCCGAGATCCGCAGGCTGGCCAGCGTGTCCACGTTCGCCACGCCCAGCACCTGGAAGGTCGATACCGACCGGGGCCCCACGTCGTTCACGCTGCGCGGCGAAGAAGATATCCGCCGCCTCAGCCCGCAGACGCTGCTGATCGCGGACAGCCACGGCATTTTCTATCTGGTGCGCGACATCCAGTCGCTGGACAAGCACAGCCGCAGGCTGCTCGACCACTTTCTGTAGGCCTGCGCCGCTAGCCTTCGGCGGGCCGCTTGAACGGGGTGTGCGCCTCCAGTTCGTCCAGGTAGTCCGCCACCGCCGCCGTTTCCTCGTCCAGGAACGTCCGGATCGCGTCCGCGAATCCGGGGTGGGCGACCCAGTGCGCGGACCAGGTGGGCGTGGGCAGGAGCCCGCGCGCCATTTTGTGCTCGCCCTGGGCGCCGCCTTCGAAGCGCGCGATGCCGTGCGCGATGCAATAGGCGATGGCCTGCATGTAGCAGGTCTCGAAATGCAGCCCCGGCACGTATTCGGTCGCGCCCCAGTAGCGGCCGTAGAGCGCATCGCCTCCCGCCAGGTTCAGCGCCGCCGCCACCGGCCGGCCGTCGCGCTCGGCCAGGATCAGCACGAAGGCCTCGGCCTGTTCGCGGTGCGCCCGCTGGAAGAAATCGCGGCTCAGATAGGGCGGGTTGCCGTGGCTGAAATAGGTGCGGCAATAGCATTCATAGAAGAAACCGAGTTCGGCCTCGCCGATCTCCACGCCGCGCAGCCAGCGGTACGACAGCCCGGCCGCGGCGACCTTCTTGCGGTCCTGCCGGATCTTCTTGCGCTTGTCGTGGCTCATGGCGGCGAGAAAGGCGTCGAAGTCGGCGTAGCCCGGGTTGGTCCAGTGGAACTGCACGCTTTCCCGGATCATGAAGCCGGCCTCGCGCAGGGCGCGCATATCGGCATCCGCGGGAAACAGCAGGTGCAGCGACGACACCTGGATCTGTTCCGCGAAGGCGACCAGCCCGCGCACCAGCGTGTCGCGGTCTTCGTCGGTGCGCGCCAGAAGCCGGGGGCCGGTCACGGGGGTGAACGGGATGGCCGACAGCAGCTTGGGGTAATAGCGCAGCCCGTGGCGCTGGAAGGCGTCGGCCCAGGCGTAATCGAACACGTATTCGCCGCGCGAATGCGACTTCAGGTAGAGCGGGGCCGCGGCGGCCAGCGTCTCGTCCCGCCAGAGCGCCAGATAGTGCGGCGCCCATCCGGTTTCCGGCGTGGCGCAGCCGGTTTCGTGCAGCGCGCGCAGGAATGCATGGCGCAAGAAGGGCTGGTCGCCCGCCAGCGCGTCCCATTGCAGGGCGTCGATGCGGGACAGGTCGGTTTCTACGGTCAGGCTCAGGGAATCCATCCGCGAATGATAAAGTCTCCGTGATTGCGCGGCGCTGAAACCGCCGCGGTTTTTCCTCGGGGCGCGCCCCGGCACGGGATCGAGTATGGATATCAAGACGGTCCCGCCTGCGGGCGGGGATGGGCGGGATTGCCTGCGCGGACTGGCGCTGGCGGCGTTGGCCGCCACGGCGTGGCGGGACAAGCTGGCCGGGGTGCGGGCCATCACCGACGCCGCCGCGCTGGATTGCGGGCGGACCTTCACGCCGCCCCCCGGGCTGCCGGGCCGTCCGCCGCTGCCGGAACTGGTGGCGCCTTCCCAGGTCCCGCAGCGGTCCATGGCCACGCAGGAAGGGCGCGCGGCGCTGCTGCACGCGCTGGCCCATATCGAATTCAACGCGGTGAACCTGGCGCTGGACATCATGTGGCGCTTCGCGGGCATGCCCGAAGCCTTCTACCGCGACTGGCTGCGCGTCGCGCGCGAGGAAGCGCACCACTTCGACCTGCTGCGGCGGCGGCTGGAGGCCCTGGGCCACGCCTATGGCGACTTTCCCGCCCACAACGGCCTGTGGGAAATGGCCGAGCGGACGCAGGACGACCTGCTGGCGCGCCTGGCGCTGGTGCCCCGCACGCTGGAGGCGCGCGGCCTGGATGCCTCGCCCATGATCCGGAACAAGCTGGCGGGCGCCGCGGACAAGGAAAGCGCCGCCATCGTCGACATCATCCTGGCCGACGAGATCGGCCACGTCGCCATCGGCAACTTCTGGTACAAGCGCCTGTGCGGGCAGGCGGGCAAGGACCCCGTCGCCTGCTATGCGGAACTGGCGCGGCGCCACGGCGCGCCCCGCCTGCGCGGCCCGTTCAACCTGGAGGCGCGCCGCGCCGCCGGCTTCGACGACGCCGAACTCGCCGCGTTGCAGGAGGGGTGAGGACATGGCCATACGACTTCGCATCGACGCGCTGCTGGCCGGCGCCGCCCTGGCCTTGCTGGCGCCGGCGGCCCAGGCTGCCGAGCCGTTCGCCGCCTGCCTGGCGCAATTGCGCGGGCCGGGGCTGAAGGCGGGCGTATCGGGCGCCACGTTCGACACCCATACCGCGGGCCTGGCGCCGGACATGGCGGTGATCGGCCTGCTGGACGCGCAACCGGAATTCAAGACGCCCATCTGGGACTACATGGCCGGCCTGGTCGACGACGAACGGGTGGCCGACGGCCAGGCCGGCATGGCGCGCTGGCAGGCCGAACTGGACCGGGCCGCGTCGCGCTACGGCGTGGATCCGGCCACGGTCGCGGCCGTCTGGGGCGTGGAAAGCAACTATGGCCGCACGCTGGGCGGCAGGCCGCTGCTGACCTCGCTGTCGACCCTGTCCTGCTTCGGCCGCCGCCAGGCCTATTTCCGGGGCGAGTTCTACGCCACCCTGAAGATCATCCAGGACGAACACCTGGCGCCCGAACGCCTGACGGGATCCTGGGCCGGCGCGTTCGGCCAGACCCAGTTCATGCCGTCGACCTATCTGCGGCTGGCGGTGGATTTCGACGGCGACGGCCGCCGCGACCTGGTCGACAGCGTGCCGGACGCGCTCGCGTCGACCGCCAACTTCCTCAAGCGCGCGGGATGGAACGGCGCGCTGGACTGGGGCTACGAAGTCCGGCTGCCCGCCGGCCTGGACACGTCCGGGGCCGGCCGCAAGAACAAGCGCCCGATGTCGTCCTGGGCCAGGCAGGGAGTGGCGCGCGCCGACGGCCGGCCCCTGCCGGCGGGCGACACGCCCGCCGGCCTGCTGCTGCCCGCGGGCAGGGGCGGCCCCGCCTTCCTGGTCACGCGCAATTTCGACGCCCTGTATTCCTACAACGCGGCGGAAATCTATGCCCTGGCCATTGCCCACCTGTCGGACCGGCTGAGGGGCGCCGGGCCGCTGGTCCAGGCCTGGCCGACGGACGACCCGGGCCTGTCGCGGGCGCAGCGGCGCGAACTACAGCGCCTGCTGATTGCCCGGGGCTATGACGTGGGCGAACCCGATGGCATGATCGGCGCCCGCACCCGGACCGCCCTGCAGGCGGCGCAGCGCGAACTGGGCCTGCCGCCGGACGGCCGCGCCGGCCTGAAATCGCTGCGGGCGCTGCAGGCGGGCAGGGCGGACTGAACCGGTAGCGAAAGACAATCTTTGCAAAGCGCCGCCGCCGGGGCCGCCGGAGGGCGCGCGCGGCTCCGGACATGGGCCTATACTGGTTTTCCGACTTTTCAGGAGCACGATGATGAGCCTATTGGATACCTTGGCCTCGATGGCCGGCGGCGGTCAGCAAGGGGGTTCGGCGTCGCTGTTGCCCGCGCTGATCGAGCAATTGAACAAATATCCGGGCGGCCTTTCCGGCCTGATCGCCAGCTTCCAGAAGGGCGGCTTGAGCGAGATCGTGGCGTCGTGGGTGGGCACGGGCCAGAACCTGCCCGTCAGCGCCGACCAGCTCGGTTCCGTGCTGGACCCGGGCGTCGTGAGCGAGCTGGCCGCCAAGACCGGCCAGGACACGGATTCCGTGCTCGGCTCGCTGTCCTCGCTGCTGCCGCAGTTGGTGGACAAGGTCACGCCCGACGGCGCGGTCCCGGCCAACCCGCAGTTCAATCCGGCTGACCTGCTGGCTTCGTTGTCGGGCCTGTTCGGCAACCGCGCCGGGTAGCAAACCGCGTCGCGGCGGCGGCGCGCGCCTACGCGTCTTGCGCCGCCGGCCATTGGAATTGCTGCGGCGCCTTGTCCAGATAGCGGCGAGCCGCGATGCGATGGTAGTCGGTGGAGCGCGCCACGCCCTGGCCGGCGGCTTCCAGATCCAGCATTGTGTTCAGGTCGCTATTGAGCGATGCGTTCAGGCCGCGCTTGGTCAGCGATAGCGCGACGGCCGGAAGCTCGGCCATGGACAGCGCGAGTTGTCGCGCGCGCTCGTCGATCCGGTCCTGCGCCTGGATCTCGAACACGATGCCCATATCCTTTGCCTCCCGGGCCTGGAATTCCCGCGTGGAAAAGGCGAGCTCCTTGGCCCGCTGCACGCCCACGATGCGCGGCAGGGTGTAGAGGGTGGCGCAGTCGGGAATGGCGCCCAGCCGCAGGAACGACAGGCAGAACCGCGCCCGCGGCGACGCCAGGATCAGGTCGGCGGTCAAGGCCAGGCCCAACCCGGCGCCATAGGCCGGACCGTCGACCTTGGCGATCACCGGCCGATCCAGCGTGATCAGTTCCTCTATCGTCAGGAGGAGGGCGGCCATGCGCTCCCGCGCCGCTTCGGCCGAGGCGCCGGAATCCATTGTGGCGATGTCGCCGCCCGCGCAGAACGCGCCGCCGGCGCCGCCCAGGATCAGGACTTTCACGCCGCGGTCGCGCCGGATTGCGCCGACGGCCTGGGCCAGCTCTTCGCGCATTTCCATGTCGAGCGCGTTTTTCCGGGCAGGCCGGTTCAGGGTGAGGGTGGCGACGCCGCCTTCCACGGAATAGAGCAGGGTCTTGAACTCGCTTGGGCTGGATTGCATCGGATTCGTCTCCATGTCTTCGTTCCCATGATGACCCGGCCGCGGGACCCGAGGCCGGGCTGAAGCTGGCGCCATGGCCTCAGGCGATGGCGCCGCGTTCGCGCAAGGCCCGGATGTCGGCGTCCGCGAACCCCAGTTCGGCCAGCAGCGTTTCCGTGTGCTCGCCGGGCGCGGGAACCGGGCGGGCCTGTCCCGGCGTGCGCGAAAACCGCGGCGCGGGCGCCGGATGGACGACGCCGCCGGTTTCGATGAAGCCGCCGCGGGCCTGGTTGTGCGGATGCCGCGGCGCTTCCTCGAAGTCGAGCACGGGCGCGAAGCAGGCATCCGTGCCCTCCAGCAGCGCGCACCATTGGTCCCGGGTGCGGCTGGCGATGAGCCGCTCGAGCTTGCCGCGCAGCAGGGGCCACTGCGCGCGGTCCCATTGCCGCTCGAAGTCAGGGTCTTCGATACCGCACAGTTCCAGCAACTGGCGGTAGAACTGCGGCTCGATCGCGCCGATCGAGACGTACCTGCCGTCGGCGCAGGTGTAGCAGCCATAGAAATGGGCGCCGCCGTCCAGCATGTTGGACTGGCGCCGGTTGATCCAGTCGCCGCTGCGCAGCTTGCCGTGGTAGGCGCTGGCCAGGAGCGAGGCGCCGTCGCAGATCGCCGCGTCCACCACCTGTCCCTTGCCGGTGCGGCCGGCTTCGAGCAGGCCGCAAAGCACGCCGAAGGCCAGCATCATGGCGCCGCCGCCCATGTCGCCGACCAGGTGCAGGGGCGGCGCGGGCGGATGGCCGGCCTGCCCCATCGCATGCAGCGCGCCGGTGAGGGCGATGTAGTTCAGGTCGTGGCCGGCCGCCTGGGCCAGCGGGCCATCCTGGCCCCAGCCGGTCATGCGCCCGTACACCAGGCGCGGATTGCGCGCCAGGCAGGCCTCGGGCCCCAGGCCCAGCCTTTCCATCACGCCCGGCCGGAATCCCTCCAGCAGCGCATCGGCCTTGTCCAGCAACCGCAGCACGACGTCGGCTGCGCCGGGCTTCTTGATGTCCAGCGCGATCGTGCGGCGGCCGCGATCGATGATGGTGGCTCCGCCGCCAAGGAAACCGGGCGTGAGGCGGTCAATGCGGATCACGTCCGCGCCCATGTCCGCCAGCATCATGGCGCAGAATGGGCTGGGGCCTATCCCGGCCATTTCCACCACGGTAAATCCGTTCAAAGGGCCTGCCATGTCTGTCGCCGCTCCGTGTGCCGGGTTGCTCAGGAATCGAAGAATTCGGTCCGCGCGTCCAGGATGATCTGGATGTACTTCTCCATGTTGGCGTCCATGCGGTGGGTCGGGCCGACGATGGACAAGGCCGTCAACTGGGCCCCCACGCGGCCCGCGATACCGATGGCCGATACGCCTTCATTGCCTTCGTCGCGGCTGTGGAAGTATTTCTTTTCCAGTTGGGACTCGATCTGCGCGCGCAGGGCGGCGGGGTCGGTGATGCTGCTTGCCGTGACGTGCCCGAACGGAAGCGTGTCGATCACCGCGTCGCGTTCAGCCGCGTCCATCTCGCCCAGCAGCGCCTTGCCCAGCGCCGCGACCTGCAGGTCGAAGGTGGTGCCGGGCTGCACGACATAGCGCAGCGCGCGCGGGCTTTCCTGGCTGGCGTAGATCTTGACCTTGTTCCCGTCCAGCAGCCCGCACATCGAGGATTCTCCCGATTGGCGGGTCAGGATTTCGAGTGCCTCCGAGGCGAAGGCCTGCAGCGGATCGGCCGCCGAAATACCCTGCGCCACGTCGAGCAGCCTGCCGGTCGGATGAAAATAGCGCGACTTCGGCGTGCGCAGCAGGTATCCGGCCTGGCGCAGCGTGTACAGCAGGTCGGAGCAACTGCTGTCGGCCAGGTCCAGGAAGCGCGCCATTTCGGAATTCGTCAGGGGGCGGCGCTCCCGCGCGTAGACTTCGAAGACTTGCAGTACGCGCTGGGCGGTGGGGAGGATTTGCGGCATAGAGTGTCGGAGTGAGAAGTGATGAACCGGCCCGGATCTTCGCGTGGCCGGTCATTTCAACGCGGATATGCCTAAGACGCTTTGCGCCATGAGCAGGGCCTGAATCTGGTTGGTGCCTTCGGCGATGCTCAGGTGGCGGGCATCGCGGTAATGGCGTTCGACGGGGAACAGGCTGGTATAGCCGGCGCCGCCGTGCACCTGCATCGACATCTCCGCCACGCGCAGCACGGCGTCGGTGGCGTGGCGCTTGGCCATCGAACATAGCATCTGGCTGTCGGGGGCGCCACGATCCAGCGCATCGGCGGCGCGCCAGCACAGCAGGCGAGAGGTCTCGACCAGCGTCATCATGTCGGCGACCAACTGCTGCACGAGCTGGAATCCGCCTATCGGCCGGCCGAACTGAACTCGATCGCCCGCGTATTTTACCGCCGCCTCATAGGCCGCCTCGGCGATGCCCAGGGCGGAGAAGGCGACCACGCAGCGGCCGATGTTGAGGTATTTCTTGGCCAGCGCGAAGCCCTTTCCTTCGGTTCCGATCAGGTTGGCCGCCGGGATCTCGACGTCCTCGAACAGCAGCTCGCCCAGCGGGCAGCTCAGCATGCCCATCTTGGAGATGGGGCTGGACGAGAAGCCGGCCATGGCGCGTTCGAACAGCAGGCAGGACACGCCGCGCTCGCCGCTCTTGCGCTGGGTTTGCACGAATACCACGCCCAGTTCGCACACGGTTCCCAGGCTGATGTAAAGCTTGCGGCCGTTGACCCGCCAGCCCGTTTCCGTTTCGACCGCGCGGGTTTCGATATTCGCCGCGTCGGAGCCGATGTTGGGCTCGCTCAGCGCGAAGCTGGCGATCGCCTCGCCGGACAGCACGCGCGGCAGGTATTTTTCCTTCAGGTAGGGCGAGCCGCCGTCGCTGAGCACCGACGCCGCCAGGTTGCTGGTGCTGACGATGCTGCGCAGCGAAGGCCACACGCGCGCCAGTTCGGCGATCAGCATGCCGTACGTCATCATGGGCAGGCCATAGCCGCCGTCCTTTTCCTGCAGCATGCCGCCCAGCAGGCCGAAATCGCGCATGGCCTCGACCATTTCCTGCGGCACCATGCGGGCTTCGGCTTCGTAGCGGTTGACGATGGGCGCCACTTCCGCCGCCAGGTAGCGGCGCAGCGAGTCGCGCAGTTCGGTCTGGGTAGAGTCCAGTGAGAAATCCATGGCGTATCCTGGGTTGGGGCCTGTGCGAGGCTGCTTCGAGAGTTGACGGGCCCTAGCCGGCGTAGCCGATCAGCGCGTCCAGCGGCATTGCGCCCTGTCCCGCCGCGCCGACCCATACCGGGTTGAGTTCCATCTCGTGCAGGACTTCGCGATGTTGCCAGGCGAAGTCCGAGACCCGCACGATCAGGTCTTCCAGGGCGTCGAAATCGGCCGGCGCCTGCCCGCGCACGCCTTCCAGTATTTCGACGTATTCGATCTCCCGCACGAGCGCGCGGGCATCGTCCCGCGACAAGGGAATCATGCGGTGCGCCACGTCGCGGATGGTCTCGACGAAGATACCGCCCAGGCCGAACGTCAGCACGAGGCCGAACGCCGCGTCCCGGTGCACGCCGACCAGCACCTCGCGGCCTCCGGGCGGCAGCATGCGCTCGACCAGAATGCCGTCGACCTTCGCTTCGGGGCAGCGGCGCGCCACCGAGTCCAGGATCGCCGCGTGGGCCTCGCGGGCCGCGCCGGCGCTGGCGATGTTCAGCCTGACGCCACCGGCCTCGGTCTTGTGCGCGATCTGCGCGCTGACCACTTTCATTACCACGGGAAAGCCCAGGCGGGCGGCCTGCTCGGCCGCTTCTTCCGCGTTTGCGACCACCACGCCCTGCGGAACCGGCAGGCCGGCTTCGCGCAGCAGGGACTTGGCGGCCGCTTCGCTGAGCATGCGGCCTCCGCTGGCCGCTGCGGCCGCTGGAGGACTGGAGGGCGCGGGCTGGACCGCCGGCGTTTTCCAGGGGACGGCCTTGGCCAGGACCGCGATCGCGTCCGACAGCGCCAGGAAGGGCAGCAGGCCTTCCGTTTCCAGCAGTTGGAAGCCGCCGCCCAGGCGCCGGCTCATCCAGACCGGGACGATCAGCGTGTCGGTCTCGGCCGCCACGGTGGCGATGGCCTGGGCCATGCCGTCGGTGATGGCGCCGTAGTCCATCGGGATCGGGAACAGGACCGTGCCGACCCCCGGGTCGGCGCACAGGATCCGCAGGCATTCGACCGAGGCCTGTTGGTTGCGCAGGATATCGGCGGTGGTGTCGACCGGATTGTCGATGCTCGCGAAGTCCGGAAGCAGCTTGCGCAGGGCCGCCTTGGTGGCGGGGGCGAACGCCGCCATCGGCAGGCCGGCTCCGCCCGCGATATCGGCTGCAAGCGCGGCGGTTCCGCCCGAGAAGGTGTAGATGCACAACCCATTGCCGCTCTTGGGCGTGATCCGGGTCAGCAGGCGGGCCGTCGCCAGCAGTTGGTCCAGATCGTCCACCTCGATCGCGCCGAACTGGCGGAACACGGCGCTGTTGACGGCGGCCGAGCCGGCCACCGACGCGGTATGCGACTGGGCGGCGCGCACGCCGGCTTCCGAATGGCCGATCTTCAGCACGACCACCGGCTTGTTCCGCGCGCGGGCCAGTTCCAGCGCCGAGGTCAGGCGGCGGCCGTTCTTGACGCCTTCCATCAGCAGGGCGATCACGCGGATTTGCGGATCGTTGGCCATGTGCGCGATGAAATCGGGAATCTCCAGGTCGACCTCGTTGCCGGCGGAGAACCACAGCCCCACGCCCTGGCCATGGGACAGGCCCTGCAGCAGATTGCGCCCCAGCCCGCCGCCCTGCGTCGCCAGGCCGATGGCGCCCGCGTTCAAATCGTCTTTGAAGGCCGGCGAGAACGTCATGCCGAGCCGGTCGCGCACGTTGACGAAGCCGGGACAGTTCGGCCCGTAGACGTGCAGGCCGGTGGCGCGGCACAGCTCGGCGATTTCGCGTTCGAGGCGCTGGCCTTCCTCGCCTGCTTCGGAGAAGCCGGAAGTCATGACGACGGCGAACGGAATGCCGCGCGCCGCGCATTGCTTCAGGGCGTCGAGCACCAGCGAGGCGTTGATCATGATCAGGGCCACGTCGATGTCGGCCTCGGGCAGCGCGCTGATCGAAGGCCAGCAGGGCCGCCCGCCGATTTCCTCGTAGGCGGGGTTGACGGCGAAGACCTCGCCCGGCACGGCCGAGTGCAGAACCAGGTTGTCGTACAGGCGGCGTCCCTGGCTAGCCTCGCGGGCGGACGCCCCCACCACGGCCACGTTGCGCGGGTTGGTGAAGCGGGTCAAGTCTGCGAAGGGCTTCATGCGTTTGCCTCCATTGGCCGCATCAGCATTGCGAAGTTGGCCTGGACCACCACTTCGCCGCGTTGGTTGATGGCTTCGCGCCGGAACACCACCTTGTCCTTGCCGGGCCGGTATTGCGCGGTTTTATCCACCACGCTCACCCGGACGACGATGGTATCGCCGATGAACGTGGGCTTGGGGAACCGGCAATTGATGTCGATCAGCGCCAGCACATAGGGTTCCAGGCGGCGGTAGCCGTCGGACTGGGTGGTCAGGCCCGAAAGGATGGACAGGACCAGAAGGCCGTGCGCGATCCGCTGGCCGAACGGCGTGCCGCTGGCGTACTCCCGGTCGACGTGCAGGCGGTTGAAATCGCCCGACAGGCAGGCGAAGTTGACGATGTCGCTCTCGGTGACGGTGCGCCCGGCCGATAGGAAAGTGTGGCCGACTTCCAGCGCTTGCGGGGCGGAGCCGGCCGGAAGCGCTGGCGGGCCGGCGGAGGGAAGGCTTTGCATGATGGCGTATCGGATTCCGGGGAGGGGGGTTACGAAGCGTAGCGGCCGCCGGTCACGTGCAGCAGTTCGCCGGTAATGAAGGAGGCCCGGCCGGAAGCCAGGAACGCCACCGCGTCGGCGATGTCCTCGACCGCGCCCAGCCGTCCCACCGGCTGGCGCGCCAAGGCGTTGGCGCGCAGCGTTTCATACGTGGACAGGCCACGCACCAGGGGGGTCTCGATCAGGCCCGGCGCGATCGCATTGGCCGTGATGTTGAACTTGCCCTGCTCCAGCGCGAGCGAGCGCGTGAAGCCGATCAGGCCTGCCTTGGCGGCGGAATAGTTGGTCTGGCCGGGGTTGCCCCAATGCGCCCGCGAGGCGATGTTGATGACGCGGCCCCAGCGGTTTTCCATCATCGAGGGCAGGGCTGCCCGGGTGCAGTAGTACGCGCCCTTGAGAATGGTGTCCACCACCGAATCCCAGTCCTCGACGGGCATCTTGAGCAAGTACTTGTCGCGGGTGAATCCGGCGTTGTTGACCAGGATGTCGATGCTGCCGAATTCACGGACCGCCTGTTCGGCCATCGCCTGCACCTGCCCGGGATCGCAGACGTCGAGCACGGCGCCGATGGCGGCGTGGCCGGCCTCTTTCAGGCTGCCGACCGCCTGCTGCACCGATTCAGCGTTGATGTCGGTGATGACGATGCGCGCGCCTTCCCGGGCCAGGGCCAGCGCCGATGCATAGCCGATTCCGCGGCCGGAACCCGTGATGACGGCGACTTTGCCGGTGAGTTGCAGGTCCATGTCGATTCCCCTCCTGTAGCGAATGGTGTCCAGCGTGCCCGGGCCCGGAATCCGATCTTCCGAGCTACGGCGGTGCCGGAATAGTATGGAATTTATTCCGAGATTCCGAACAAATATACACACCACCGGAAAAATTGACAATTAATATCGACATGTCGTTATACTCTTCGGCATGTCGGAATAAGTTGGCCCGACATTCCCATCTCTCTATAAAAAATGAAGGAGACGACTCATGACTACGTTGAAGGGATTGTTGGCCGCCGTACTGAGCCTGGCCGTCGTCGGGACGGCCAGCGGCGCCGACGCCTATCCCGACAAGCCGGTGCGCCTGTACGTGGGCTTCGCGCCCGGCGGCGCCACCGACCTGCTCGCCCGCCTGTACGCCAGGAAACTCGGTGAACGGTTCAACCAGACGTTCATCGTGGAGAACCGTCCCGGCGCCGGCGGCAACATCGCGATCCAGGCTCTGACGCAGGCCCCGGCCGACGGCTACACGATCGCAATGGCCGCCAATTACGTGGCGGCCAACGCCGCCATGAAGCGCAACCCCTACGACTGGGAGCGCGACCTCATGCCGATCGGCATGGTGGCTTCCACCCCCAACATCCTGGTCGTGCCGCCGGGCTCCAGCCTCAACAGCGTCGACGACCTGATCCGGCAGGCCAAGCGGCCCGGCAACAAGCTGACCTTCAGCTCGGCCGGCATGGGATCGTCCATCCACCTGGCGGGCGAACTGTTCAAAGTCATGGCCGGCGTCGACATGACCCATGTTCCCTACAAGGGCGTGTCGCCCGCGGAAGTCGACCTGATGGCCGGCACGGTCGACATGATGTTCGGCAGCGTCTCCACGGCGATTCCGCTGGTGCAGACCAAGAAGCTCAAGGCGCTGGCCGTGACCGGCCGCGAGCGCATGAAGGCAATGCCGGACCTGCCGACCATCGAGGAAGCCGGCCTCAAGGGTTACGACGTGGAGGCGGTCTACTTCATGGCGGCGCCGGCCAGGATCCCGGCGCCCGTCCTCGAACGGCTGGCCGACGCGGTCGCCGATATCAACAAGCAGCCCGACGTGCAGGAATTCATGGACCGCATCTATGCCCGTCCGCTGACGGGCGGCCCGGAAGAGGCCAGGGCGTTCCTGAAAGCCGAAGTGCGGAAGTGGCAAGGCGTGGTCGACGCCACCGGCATGAAAGTGGATTGACACAGGAGACTCCCATGAAGACTCGCAGGCAAGTTGCGCTGGCGCTGCTGGCCGGCCTGACGGCATTTTTAGTCCCGACGCTGGCTTCCCACGCGGCCGAGGGCTACCCCAACAAACCGCTCCGGCTGATCGCGCCCAGTTCCCCGGGGGGAATCCTCGACATCACCAGCCGAGTGGTCGGGAAAAAACTGTCCGAGCGGCTCGGGCAGCCGGTCGTGGTCGAGAACGTACCCGGCGCGGCGGGCATCCTCGGCATGCAGGCCATGCTGCGAGCGGAGCCGGACGGCTACACCATGGTCATGGGCAGCAGCGGGCCGAACGCGGTGAACTACACCCTGTACAGCAAGCTGCCCTACGGCATGTCCGACTTCGCGCCGGTGGTCCGCATCATCACCATGCCGAACGCCCTGGTGGTCAACGCCGATTCGCCGCTCAAGACGCTGGCCGAGTTCCGCGCCTACGCCAGGAAAAAGCAGGGGAACCTGTCGATGGCGGTGTCCATGCTCGGGACGTCCGGGCACCTTGGCGGGGAACTGCTGAAGAACCGCCTGGATTTCACCGCCGTCACGGTGCCGTACAAGGGCGCGGCGCCCGCGACCAACGACCTGGTGGCGGGCCAGGTGGATTTCACGGTCGAAAACGTGATCACGGTCGCGCCCCTTGTAAAGGCAGGCCGGCTGCGGGCATTGGCGGTCACCACGCGGGAGCGCAGCCAGATCCTGCCGGACGTGCCGACGCTGGCCGAGCAAGGCTATCCGGACATCGACGTCGGCGCCTGGCTGGGCGTGCTCGTGTCGGCCCGCACGCCGCCGGCCATCGTCGCGCGGCTGAATGCCGAACTGAACGCGGTGCTGGGCGACGAGGAAGTGAAGAAACAGTTGGCCCAGCAGGGCGGAATCACGCTCGGCGGCACGCCGGCGGAATTCGACGGTTTTATCAGGTCCGAGAAGGATCGCTGGGAAAAAATCATCAAGGCCGCCGGCATCAAGGTGGAGTGACCAGAATGCCGGCGGCGCGCAGGCGCCGCCGGCACCCAAGGAGGCATGAGCGATGGCAATCGACTATCACAATCTGCGCAACTGGAAATTCGAGGATCGCGTCGACCGCTATACGGCGCGCGATTGCATGATCTACGCCCTGGGCCTGGGCTATGGCGGCGATCCGGCCGACGACGACGAATTTCGCTACGTGCATGAAGAGGGGACGGCAGTGGTGCCTACCTTCCTGGCCACCCTCGGCGCGCCCAACGGCTGGGCCGCGGACCCGGCCACCGGCATCGACTGGGTAAAGATCCTGCACGGCGAGCATCGCATGACTTTCCACGCCCCGCTGGCCGCGGCCGGCGCCGTGCGCAGCCAGACCCGGGTCACGCGCGTGGTGGACAAGGGCGCGGGCAAGGGCGCGCTGGTGGTGACGGTGCGGGACATTTCGGACGCCGGCAGCGGCAGGCCCCTGGCCACGGTGGAGCACGTGTCGTTCTGCCGGGCCGACGGCGGCTTCGGCCAGGGCGATGAGCCGCCGCAGGCCCTTCCGCCCGTTCCGGACCGCGAGCCCGACTGCGCGGTGCTTTTGCCGACGCTTGCCCAGCAAGCCTTGCTGTACCGGCTGAACGGCGACCTCAACCCGGTCCATGCCTTGCCGCACATGGCGCGCGCCGCCGGTTTCGACCGGCCCATCCTGCACGGCCTGTGCACCTATGGCATGGCGGCGCGCGCCTTGCTGCGGGCCTGCGCGCCGGCGGGGACCCAACGGCTCGCCGGCATCTCCGCCCGATTTTCCGCTCCGGTCTTTCCGGGCGAAACGCTGCGCGCGGAGATCTGGCGCGACGGCGCCCACCTGCAATTTCGCGTCCTGGCCCACGAGCGCAATACGGTGGTGCTGAGCAACGGGGTCGCCGGCCTGGCGCAGTAACCGACAACGAGGTCAACCATGTCACCACTCGAAGCCCATGCCCGGGAAATGCCGGAGCGCATTGCCTACCGCATGATCCCCTCCGGAAAGACCGTCACCTGGCGCGAACTGGAGTTGCGCAGCCGCAAGTGCGCGGCGGCCCTGCTGGAAGCCGGGCTGCAACCCGGCGACGTGATCGCGGTCTTCCTGGAAAACCATCCCTGCTATTTTGAACTGCTCTGGGCCGCCCATCGCATCGGCCTGTACTACACCACCATCAGCCGCCATCTGAAGCGCGAAGAGGCGGGCTACCTCATCGAGAACAGCGATGCGCGGGCGCTGTTCTATTCGGAATGCACCCGCGGCGAAACGGATGCGCGCGGCCTGGACGCGCGCGGCGTGCTGCGTATCTGCGTGGACGGCGCCGATGCCGGCGCGGTGGAATACGAAGCCTGGGCCGGCCGCCATGCCGACGACGTCCGCTTGCCGCAGACCCCTGAAGGCACGGATTTCCTGTATTCCTCGGGCACCACTGGCCTGCCCAAGGGAATCAAGCGGCCGCTATCGGTCGCGAACCGGTACTTCCGGGTCGGCGACGCGCCCAGCAGTGCCTGGAAGGCGTTCGACCGCAATACGGTCTATCTTTCCACCGCGCCGTTCTACCACGCGGCGCCGGTGCGCTGGAACATGGCCGCGCTGCGGGCCGGCGGCACTTGCGTCATGATGGAAAAATTCGACCCCGCCGGGGCGCTGGCGGCCATCGCCGCCCACGGCGTCACCCATTCCCAATGGGTGCCGACCATGTTCATCCGCCTGCTGCGCCTGCCCGAGGCGGAGCGCGCGCGCCACGATCTGTCTTCGCTGCGCTACGCGGTGCATGCCGCCGCGCCGTGCCCGGCCGAGGTCAAGGAGGCCATGATCGGATGGTGGGGCCCGATCCTGTACGAGTACTACAGCGGCACCGAACTGGTCGGCCGGACCTCGCTCGGTTCCGAGGAATGGCTTGCGCACCGCGGTTCGGTCGGCCGGCCGGAATTCGGCCAGGTGCACATCATGAGCGAGGACGGCCTGCGCGAATTGCCGCCGGGGCAGCCGGGAGTCATCTACTTTTCCGGCGGCGGCACCTTCGAATACCACAAGGATCCGGAAAAGACGCGCGGCGCCCACAACGCGCGCGGCTGGGCGACTTATGGCGACATCGGGCACCTGGACGCGGACGGCTACCTGTACCTGACCGACCGCCTGTCCAACATGATCGTGTCGGGCGGCGTCAACATCTATCCCCAGGAAGCGGAGAACCTGCTGTGCCTGCATCCGGCGGTGGCCGACGTCGCGGTGGTCGGCGTGCCGAACGACGAATTCGGCGAAGAGGTCAAGGCGGTGGTGCAGCTTCGCGATCCTGCCTCCGCCGGCCCGGACCTGGCGCAGCAGTTGATCGCCTATTGCCGCGAGCGGATCTCGCCCATCAAGTGCCCCAAGAGCGTGGATTTCTCCACCGACATGCCGCGCACCGAGACGGGCAAGCTGCTCAAGCGCCTGGTCAAGCAACGCTACTGGCCGTCCCCGAAGGGCGGCGCCCGATGACGCGCCAGGAGGCACGATGAATCCGCAACGAAAGTTCTTCTCGCCCGAGCATGACATGCTCCGCGATACGGCCGCGCGCTTCATCGCGGACGAAATCACACCCCACCACTATCGGTGGGAGCAGGAGGGAATGGTGCCGCGCGAGCTGTGGCGCAGCGCGGGCCGCGCGGGCATCCTGCTGCCCAGCACGCCGGAAGAGTACGGGGGCGGGGGCGGGGACTTCCTCCACACCATCATCGTGGTGGAGGAAATCGCCCGCGCGCTGGCCACAGGCGTCACGGGGTTCACGACCCACTCCGACATCGTCGCGCCGTACCTGCTCAATTTCGGGTCCGAGCGCCAGAAACTGCGCGACCTGCCCGCCATGGCGCGCGGCGACGTGGTCGCGTCCATCGCGATGACCGAGCCCGGCGCCGGCAGCGACGTCAAGGCGATCCGCACGGTGGCGGCCAGGGCGCAGGGCGGCTACGTCGTCAATGGCCAGAAGACCTTCATCACCAACGGGTTCCACGCCGACCGGGTGCTGGTGGTGGCCAAGACCGATCCCGGCGCGGGCGCGCGCGGCATCAGCCTGTTCTGGGTCGACGCGGCGACGCCGGGCTTCTCCCGGGGGCGCCTGCTGGACAAGGTCGGGCAGAAGGCGCAGGACACGGCCGAACTGTTTTTCCAGGACATGTTCGTCCCCGAGGAAGACCTGCTGGGGGAACCCGGCCAGGGCTTCGGCTACCTGATGAAGGAGCTGGTGCGTGAACGCCTGATGATCGCCGTGCGCTGCGCGACGGCGCTGGAAAGCGCGCTGCAATGGACGGTGGACTACACCAAGGAAAGGCGCGCTTTCGACAAGGCGCTGATCGACAACCAGTACATCCGCTTCAAGCTGGCCGACATCAAGACCCTGGCCGCCGCGACCCGCGCTTTCGTCGACGGCTGCGTGCGGCAATACCTGGATGGCGAACTGGACGCCGGCGGCGCGGCCATGGCCAAGCTGTGGGCGGCGGAGGCCACGCGCGCCATCGACGACCTGCTCCAGTTCCACGGGGGCTACGGCTACATGCGCGAATACCCGATCGGCCGCGCCTATACGGACGTGCGGCCGAACCGCATCTATGGCGGCGCCTCGGAGGTCATGCGCGAGCTGATCGCCAGGACGCTGTGAACCCGCTTTCTCAAGCTTCGACAGGAAACGATCCATCCATGACCAAACATCTTTCGAAATCGGTCGCCATCGTCGGCGCCGCCGAATCCGAGCTGGGGAAAGTCCCCGGCATGACCGCGCTGGACCTGCAGGCACAGGCGGCCGGACGGGCGTTGCGCGACGCCGGCCTGTCGCTGAAGGACGTCGACGGCGTATTTGCCCACGTGGACGACAGGTTTGCCGGCCTTCAACTGGCGGAATACCTGGGCATCCAGCCGCGCTACGTCGATTCGACCAGCGTCGGCGGCATGTCCAACGTCATGCATATCCGGCACGCGATGGCCGCCATCGAGGCCGGCATGTGCGAAGTGGCGCTGGTCGCTTACGGCAGCACCCAATTGTCGGACGGAACGCGCAAGGTCGGCGGCACCCCCGAGGACATGCGCATGCCGCGCGGGCAGTTCATCACCCCCTACGGGCAATTGAGCCCCATCGGCTACTACGCGATGGTGGCGCAACTGCACATGCACCGCTACGGCACGACGCCCAGGGACCTGGCAGAGGTGGCGGTGGCGGCGCGCAAGTGGGCGCAGCTCAATCCCAAGGCGTACCGGCGCGAAGAAACCTCGATCGAGGAAGTGATGGCATCCAGGATGATCGCCGATCCCCTGCGCCAGCGCGACTGCTGCCTGGTGACCGACGCGGGCGGCGCGTTCATCGTCACCACCGCCGCCCGGGCCCGCGCGCTGAAGCGGCCGCCGGTCTATGTGATGGGCATCGCCGAATCCTTCTCGCATCATTACACCCCCTTCGGCACCGCGGACTGGCTGGACACCAATGTGGCGCAGACGGCAGAGCAAGCGCTGGCGATGGCGGGCGTCACGCGCCAGGACATCGACGTGGTGCAGATCTACGACCATTTCACGATCGGCGTGATCCAGTCGCTGGAGGAACTGGGTTTCTGCAAGCGCGGCGAGGGCGGCGCTTTCGTGGCGGGGGGGCGGCTTGCTCCCGGCGGCGATTTTCCCATCAATACCTCGGGCGGCGGCCTCTCATACAACCACCCCGGCCAGTTCGGCATGCTGCTCCTGCTCGAAGCCGTGCATCAGTTGCGCAAAGAGTGCGGAGAGCGCCAACTGCCCAAGGCGGAACTGGCCCTGGTGCACGCGCCGGGCCTGGTCTTCTCGTGCAACACCACCCTGATTCTCGGAGTCTGACCATGGACCACATTCAACGCCCGCTGCCGCAACCCACCCTGATCACCCAGCCATACTGGGACGCGGCGAGAGCGCATCGACTGGTGATCCAGGAGTGCGCCCACTGCAAGACGCGGCAGTTCTATCCGCGCGAATTCTGCACCGCCTGCCTGTCCGAGGATATCGAGTGGATCGAATGCGGCGGCAAGGGCGCCGTCTACACTTACACCATCAACCGCCGCGCCAGCAACGCGGCGCTGAGCGACAAGGTTCCTTATGTGGTGGCCTCGATCGACCTGGACGAAGGTGTGCGGATGATGGCCAACATCGTCGGCTGCCCGCCCGAGGCGGTCCGGATCGGCAGCCGGGTGCGGGTCTGCTTCGAGCAAGTGTCCGACGAGATCACTTTGCCGCAGTTCACCCTGGAAGCCTGAACATGGCGCTGTTCAAAAGCTCACCGCCAGTCCGACCGAGAACCCCGAGACGTTGGTGCCGAAAACGTACCGTCCCACCACGCGGGTGCGCGTGATGAACACGTCGTAGGCACTCGAGTCCAGCTCCAGGCCCGCGCCGATGGAGGTCAGCCGGTCAAAGCCCAGGATGCCGCGCTGGTCGCCCAGGAACTCCGAATGGGTCAGTTCCAGCACGTAGCGCAGCGGCCGCTGCAGCAGGATCGCGCCCGTGGGCGCGCGGTAGCGGGCCCACAGGTTCGCGGACTGCGCGGTGGCGCGGCCGCGGACCGCCGCGGAACTGTCGAAACTCTGCAGGCGCATGTCGGAATAGCGCAGTTCCACGTCCACTTCATAGCCGGGCCGGTAGTGCTCGTAGTCCAGCATCAGCGAGCCGCCCAGCCCGTAGGCGTTGAGCGAGCCTTTGTCGAGGAAGTCGACGTCCGAGTCGGTCTTGCGCCCGACATACCAACTGGCCGCGCGCAGGTCGCTGGTGACGTTGCCCAGCGCGAAGTTGAAGATGGGGCGCAGCTTCAGTTCGTCGGTCAGCTTGAAGTCCCAGCCGATGCCGCCGGTGGCCGACAGGCTGTTCCACTTCGTGGGGATGCGGCGGGACTCCGCGCCCTGCGTGGCGATGAAGGTCGGATCGTAGCGGCTGGCCGCCAGCACGCCTTCCAGATAGATGGGCACGGAGTCGGAAATGGTGTCCCCGCCTCCCAGTTGCGTCATGAAGAACTCGGTCGAGCCGCTGGTCGATCCGCCGCCGCTGCCGATGTTCAGCGAACTGGTCGTGATGTCGGGCACGATGGAAAACGACATCAGGGCAAGCACGCCGTTGGCGCGCTTTTGCAGGTCGTCCTGGGTCAGCCGCAGGCCCTGCTGTGCCTGCGCCGCGCCGGCGCAGCAGGACAGCACGCCGAGCAGGCCGAAAAGACGCCGCTTCACCCTGCAAACGGAATCTCGCATGCGAATCTCCGAATGAACGCGTTGCCAATGCGATGCGGCCAGGCTTGCGGCCCGGACGGCCGGGGGCCCGCTTGGGCAGATTACACGGATGTCCGCAAGGGCTCAAGAATCGCGCGCGCTTCCGTGTGCGGTTCCCGCCCGCTCAGCCCAGCGAATCGAGCGCCTCGTCGTTCTCTTCGCCCAGGAAACCGCCGCTCTGGTGCCGCCACAGCCGCGCGTAGATGCCGTTCTTCGCCAGCAATTCGGCATGGGTTCCCTGTTCGACGATGCGTCCCTGGTCCATGACGATGAGCCGGTCCATGGCGGCGATGGTGGAGAGGCGGTGGGCGATCGCGATGACGGTCTTGTCTTCCATCATTTCGTCGAGGCTGTCCTGGATGGCGACCTCCACTTCCGAGTCGAGCGCGCTGGTGGCCTCGTCCAGCAGCAGGATGGGGGCGTTCTTGAGCATGACGCGGGCAATGGCGATGCGCTGGCGCTGTCCGCCCGACAGCTTGACGCCGCGTTCGCCCACCAGGGTGTCGTAGCCGGTATGGCCTTGCGGGTCGCTGAGTTCGCGGATGAAGCCGTCCGCCTGGGCGTGCGCGGCGGCCTCGCGGATTTCCGCGTCGGTGGCGTCCGGGCGGCCGTAGGCGATGTTGTCGCGGATCGAACGGTGCAGCAAGGAGGTGTCCTGGGTGACCATGCCGATCGCGCCGCGCAGGCTGTCCTGCGCCACGCGCGAGATGTCCTGCCCGTCGATGCGTATCTGGCCGCTGTCCAGGTCGTAGAAGCGCAGCAGCAAATTGATCAGCGTGGACTTGCCGGCGCCGGAGCGGCCCACCAGGCCGATTTTCTCGCCGGGGCGCACCGTGAGGTCCAGGCCGTCGAGCACCTGGCGTTCGCCGTTGTAGTTGAAGCGGACGTCGCGGAATTCGACTTCGCCGCGGGTGATCTCCAGCGCGGGCGCGCCGGGCGCGTCCTGGACCTTGGCCGCGCGCGTCAGGGTGGCGATGCCGTCCTGCACCGTGCCGATGCTCTCGAACAGCGAAGCCATTTGCCACATGATCCAGTGCGACATGCCGTTGATGCGCAGGGCCATGGCCGTGACCGCGGCCACGGCGCCGGTGCCCACTTCGGCGGCCTCCCACAGCCACAGCGCATATCCGCCCGCCGCGAGGATAAGCGCCACCACCAGCGTCTGGTTGACGATCTCGAATTGGCTCACGAGGCGCATTTGGCGAAAGCCGGTTTCCTTGAAATCCTCCATCGCCGCGCGGGCGAAGTGGGCCTCGCGCCTGGTGTGCGAGAACAGCTTGACGGTGGTGATGTTGGTGTAGGCGTCGGTGATGCGCCCCGTCATGGACGAGCGGGCATGGGCCTGTTCCTGCCCGACCTTGCCCAGGCGCGGAACGAAATACAGCATGGCAAGCCCGAACAGCAGGATCCAGGCGATGAAGGGCAGCATCAGGCGCGGGTCGAAGCCGCCCGCCAGCGCGATGATGGTGATGAAGTACACCCCGATGCCGAGCACGATCTCGACGAAGGTCAGCAGGACTTCCCGCACGGCCAGCGCCGTCTGCATGACCTTGGTGGTGACGCGCCCGGCGAACTCGTCGGAAAAGAACGACAGGCTCTGCCTCAGCATGAGGCGATGGAAATCCCAGCGCAGGCGCAGCGGAAGGTTGATGGCCAGCACCTGGTGCTGCACCATGGTGCGCAGCGTGACCAGGACGATGCTCGCCAGCAGCACGATGGCGATGCCCCACAGCACGCCGCGCTCCTGCCCGGCGGCGTCCTGGCCGGCGCGCCAGGCCGTGAGCAGGTCCACTATCTGCCCAAGAAAGGAGAACAGCCAGGCTTCGTACACGGAAACGCAGGCGCTGAGTACCGCCAGCGCGGCGATATAGCGGCGCGCCCCGCGCGTGCAGGCCCACAGGAAGGAAGCCAGCCCCTTGGGCGGCAGCGGCGCTTCGTCCGGGGGGAAAGGGTCGAGAAGGCGTTCAAACGAACGGAGCAAGGTGGCCTCCGAAACGGCAAAAAGAAGGAAGAACCGCCGTCGTCGAACGGCAGGAAGGCGGCTGACGGTTGCCGCCAGCCTGGATAGTAAAGGCAGAGGCCGGAAAACGCCGCGAGCCGGTACGCCGGCATCGGAATTGCCTCCGAGGGAGCCCCGGCAAGGCCGACTTTTGTCGGAGATCATGCGCGGGCGCAAATCGCCGTCGCGGCGCCGCGTTGCGCGGGGTGTTCGCCCCATTGCGCGTGATACCATCTGCGGCGACCAAGGGATGCAAATGTACACAGGTGCCAACGCCAGGAGACGATGTGTCGCGCTAGCCGCGGCGCTTCTGTTCGTCTTTCAGGCCCTGATCGCATCCTCCGCCCTGGCCGCATCCGGCATGGCGCCGGGCAGGGCGGGCGCCACCACCATCATCTGCACGGCCAGCGGCCCGCGCGTCGTCACCCTGGACGTCCAGAGTCCCGCGCAGGACACTCAGCAGCACAGCGGCGCCTTGCCGCATTGCTGCGTGGCGGGCTGCGCCATGCTTGGCGGCGCGACGCTTCCGGAACTCTTCGTCCTTGCCTGGCTGCTGCCCGCGGCGGCGCCTGCCGTCGTGTCGCGGCCGGACATCGAGGTCCATTTCTCCAGCGCGGTGGCCCGGCTGCCGCAGAAATCGCGCGCGCCGCCCCTGCTGGGCTGATCCGCTCCCGACGTTATCGGCGCCTATCGCGCGCGGCCTGCGGCCGGGCACGGAATGACGCGCGTCTGCCCGCTTTCCGCCGTTCCCGGGCGGCGCCGGCGCCAGCCGATCACGCATTCTTCGCACTCGCTCTGGATTTCGGCCCCGCCTGCGCCGCAGGCCCCGGGGGCCGCTCGCGGGTGCCGGTCCAAGACTTCCCTATAGAACCCAGACATGCACAAGAAAGACGAATTCCTGCGGATGAGCTGCCTCGCGGCCGCGCTGACCGCCACGTTTCCCGCCTGGCCGCAAGCGGCGGACGCGAACGCCGTCGCCACCATGGATCCGGTGGTGATCACGGGCGTGGCGCCCAGCGCGCCGCTGACATTCACGACGGACCCGAAAATTCCCCGCCAACCCTTGCCGGCAAGCGACGGCACGGACTACCTCAAGACCATCCCCGGATTCTCCTCGATCCGCAACGGCGGGACCAACGGCGATCCGGTGCTGCGCGGGATGTTCGGCTCGCGCCTGAACCTCCTGACCAACGGCACCTCCATGCCCGGCGCCTGCCCCGCCCGCATGGACGCGCCCAGCTCCTACATTTCCCCCGAGAACTTCGACCAGCTCACGGTCATCAAGGGGCCGCAGACGGTGTTGTGGGGGCCCGGCGCATCGGCCGGCACGATCAAGTTCGATCGCGACACGCCCCGCTTCACCGAGGCGGGCGTCCGCTTCGACGGCAGCCTGCTGGGCGGTTCTTTCGGCCGCAACGATCAGGCGGCCGACCTGACCATCGGCAATGAAAAGGTGTACACCCGCATCACGGCCAACCACTCCCATTCCCAGGACTACAAAGACGGCGACGGCAATAAGGTGCCGTCGCGCTGGGACAAATGGAACGCGGACGTCACGCTGGGCTTCACCCCGGACGCCGATACCGTCTACGAACTGACGGCCGGCACCGGCGACGGCGAGGCGCGCTACGCGGGGCGCGGCATGGACGGCTCGCAGTTCAAGCGCGAGAGCTTCGGCCTGCGCTTCGAGAAGCGCAACATCGGGACGGTCTTGAACAAGGTCGAGGCGCAGATGTACTACAACTACGCCGACCACGTCATGGATAACTTCACGCTGCGCGCGCCCGACCCGATGAGCGCCATGCCCATGGGCATGGCTTCCGACGTCGACCGGGCCACCTGGGGAGGGCGCTTCGCCGGCACCTGGAACCTTTCCCCGGATGCCGATCTGGTGACCGGCCTGGACTTCCAGCAGAGCCGCCATCGGTCCCGCAGCGGCTCGGAGGCCGTTTCCTATCGCAGCCAGTCCTGGGTCAAGGACGCGGACTTTTCCAATACCGGGCTGTTCGGCGAGCTGACCTGGCGCGCCGCGCCCGGCAGCCGCGTCATCGGCGGCGCGCGCGTGGACTGGGCGTCCGCAAAGGACTTCCGCCAGGACGATGGGGGAATGATGATGCCCATGCCCAACCCGACGGCCGGCGAGCGCCGCAGCGACACGCTGCCCAGCGGCTTCCTGCGGTACGAGAGGGACCTGGAGGCCGTCCCCGCTACCGTCTACATCGGCCTGGGGCACGTAGAGCGCTTCCCGGACTACTGGGAGCTGTTTTCACCGGACCGCGGCCCGGCGGGTTCCGTCAATGCCTTCAAGGGCGTGAAACCCGAGAAGACGACCCAATTGGATTTCGGGGCGCAGTACAGGACGGAAACGCTGGACGCCTGGTTCTCGGGCTATGCGGGCTACGTCGACGACTTCATCCTGTTCAACTACACCTCGGGCGGCATGATGGGGGCCTCGTCCCGGGCCACCAATGTGGACGCCAGGATCGCCGGCGGCGAACTCGGGGCGTCGTACAAGGTCGCGCCGAGCTGGAAGCTCGGCGCCACGCTGGCCTACGCCTGGGGGCAGAACCGCAGCGACGGCAAGGCCCTGCCGCAGATGCCGCCGCTGGAAGCCAAGCTCAGCGTGGCCTACGACGACGGCACCTGGTCGGCCGGCGCCCTGTGGCGCATCGTGGCCGCGCAGAAGCGCTATGCGTTGAACGAAGGCAACGTCGTCGGCAAGGATTTCGGCCCCAGCGCGGGATTCGGCGTCTTTTCCCTCAACGGCGGCTATGCGGTCAACAAGCAGGTCCAGGTGTCGCTGGGCGTGGACAACCTGTTCAACAAGACCTACAGCGAGCACCTGAACCTGGCGGGCAACGCCGGCTTCGGCTACGCCGCCAATACGGCGGTGAACGAGCCGGGCCGCACGGTCTGGGCGCGGGTGAGTTTCAAGTACTGACGGGAAAAGAAAAAGCCGCCAGGCGTAATGCCAGGCGGCTTTTTTAGCGTCGGCAGCCAGCGCAGCGCTGCCATGAGACTTGCCAATTTGGTGGAGCCGGGGGGAATTGAACCCCCGTCCGCAAGCCCTCCGCAACCAGTTCTACATGCGTAGTCGATTTATTTGGATTTAACCCTGGACTTAGCCAACCGACAGGCCGGAACAGAGCGATTCACGTAATTTAAATTTGAACCGTGTGACCCCAGTTCAAACCGATTCCTTGTGAATGTCGCTGCTGCGGTTCGAGGGTTGCCCCCCTAGGAAGTTGCCTTCCTCCGCCTGACCCAAGGACAGATCAGTGCAGCGGCTCACCGCTTAAGCGGCGAGAGCGAAACGCTCGTCGTTGGCGTTTGTAGTGTTTCCAGTGGTTTAACGAGCGAACTGGTGCTCGGCATGCCCTGAGTTGTTTTGCGACCCACGTCGAATCCGGATCGGCCCCAAGAACTTCTATTGTACTGGTAAATGCCATAGCCTGCTGTGTTCCTGGCGCCCGCCTGCCGTGGCGTGGCGCCGGGGACACAGCAGGGGTCAGGCGGCGTTGGCGCAGGCCGCCTTGGACTGCGGGCGGGACCGCGACGCGGCCATCAGCAGGAAGGCCAGGCCCACGGAAACCGCGACGATGGCGGCGGCCGCCCAGCCCAGGGAAGCCAGGCCGTACTGGTCGATGACGTTCCCGCCGACCACCGCGCCCAGGCCGATGCCGATGTTGGCGCCCGAGATATTCAGGGACGCTGCGAACGCCGGCGCCTCCGGCGCGGACTTCATCAGGCGCACGTGGCAGACGATGAACAGCGCCGCCTGCGCGACGCCCCAGACGCCCAGGGCCACGGCCAGCAGTCCGTGCGACTGCATGACGGGGGCGACGAAGGCCAGTCCCGCCGCCATCAGCGAGGAAAACAGGGCGGTCGCGCCCAGCGGGCTGCGGTCCACCATGCGTCCGCCCAGCGTGTTGCCGATCAGGCCGACGGCACCGAACGCCATCATCGTCCAGCCGACGATCTGGCCGTTGAAGCCCGCCAGCCGTTCCAGCATGTCCGCCAGGTAGGTGTAGGCGGTGAACATGCCGGTGAAGACCAGCAGCGACAGCAGCACGTGGCCGACCACGATGGGATTGCGCAGGATGCGCAACTGCGTGACCAGCTTGACGCTGTCGGCCCGCAGGCGGGTGCTGGGAAAGGCGAACAGCAGCAGCAGGGCCTTGGCGAAGGCCACCGCCGACAGCACGGCGAAGGCGGCGCGCCAGCCGAAGGCGTCGGAAATCAGCACCCCGATGGGAATGCCGAACACGGTGGCGGCCACGATGCCGAACGCGACCGTGGAGATGGCGCGGCCGGCGCGGGCGGGCCCCACGAGTTCCACCGCCGTGGCGCTGGCCAGCGACCAGAACACGGGCAGGGCCAGGGCCGGAACGAAACGGGCGACGGCCATGACCCAGATGTTGGGCGCGGTGGCGGCCAACGCGTTGGACAGGCCGAACAGCACCAGCACGCCGATGAACAGCCGCTTGCGTTCGACGTTGGCCATGAGAGCGGTCAGGAGGGGGCCGGTCGCCGCCACCGTGAAGGCGAACAGCGATACCAGCAGGCCGGCCTGGGAGACGGTGACGTCCAGGTCGCGGGCCAGGCCCGGCAGCAATCCGACGATCAGGAACTCGGTGGTCAGGATGGTGAAGCCGGCGGCGGAAAGCAGCAGGATGGGCAATAGCATAGGCATTCCTCTGGCGCGGCGCTGGGCGGCGGCGCGCGGGCAGGCGTTATCGATGAATAAAAGGTCTGGTGTGCGCGGGGCCTGGGCGCCCGGCACTGCGCCTGGGCCGCGGGGCATAGGCGCGGAAGATCTGTGGCCGCGGGCGGCGTCGCCCGCGACCCCGGCCTGGGCCGGGAAGGCATCGGGGAAACCCCGAGTGCCGTGCATGGGTCACACTTTAGGTGACTTCGGTTTCAGGATAAAGGCGCCGATTCCGGAAAGATTATTCGGCCTGGCCAACTAATTCTTGTGGAAAGGCGCCGGAAACCGAGCGGGCCGCGCGGCGGCCCCTCCAGCCTAGCGCAGGTCGCGGGGCAGCAGCGGTTCGATGGCGGGCCAGAGTTCGGCCGGAGAGTTGGCGCAGGTTTCCGCTTCCCAGGTCGTGATGTTGTCGTCTTCGCCGACGTAGCCGTATGCGGCGGCGACGGCGGGCATGCCCGCCGCGTGCGCGGCCTGGATGTCGCGCAGGTCGTCGCCGACGTAGACGCAGCGGTCGACGGAGAAACCGGCTTCGCTCGCGGCGTGCTGCAGCGGCAGGGGGTGGGGCTTGGAATGCGCCGTCGTATCGCCGCAGACCAGCACGGCGCTGTCGCGCGTCAGGTCCAGGAACTCGACGATGGGCAGGGTCAGGTAGGTGACCTTGTTGGTCACGATGCCCCAGGACAGGCCGCGGCGCCCGATGTCGGCCAGGAGCGCCTCGATGCCGGGGAACAGCTTGCTGTGCACGGTGGAGCCGGCCGCGTAGTCCTCCAGGAACTGCAGGCGGGTGGGCTCGTAGTCGCGGTCGCCAGGCGCAAGGCCGAGCGCGACGCGCAGCAGGCCGCGGGCGCCCTGCGAGGCCACCGGGCGCAGCGCCTCGTACGCCATCGGTTCCAGGCCCTTGCGGGTGCGTTGGCGATTGGCCGCGGCGGCCAGGTCGGGGGCCGTATCGGCCAGCGTGCCGTCGAAGTCGAACAGGATCAGGGCGCTCATTTGCGGGTAGCCATCAGGTAGTTGACCGAGGTGTCGGACGACAGGGTGTAGATCTGGGTGATGGGGTTGTATTCCATGCCGCGCATGCTGGTGGGTTCCAGGCCGGCGCCGCGCGCCGCCGCGGACAGTTCGCTGGGCTTGATGAACTGTTCGTAGCTGTGGGTGCCGCGAGGCAGCAGCCGCAGGACGTATTCCGCGCCGACGATGGCGAACAGGAAGGACTTGGCGTTGCGGTTCAGAGTGGAAAAGAACACCCAGCCGCCCGGCTTGGTCAGGGCCGAGCAAGCGCGCACGATGGAGGCGGGATCCGGCACGTGTTCCAGCATTTCCATGCAGGTCACCACGTCGTAATGGCCCGGCCGTTCGGCCGCCAGTTCTTCGACGGGGACCTTGCGGTATTCCACTTTCACGCCGGACTCCAGGCCGTGCAGGCGCGCCACCTTCAGGGATTTGTCGGCCAGGTCGATGCCGGTCACTTCCGCGCCGCTGCGCGCCATGGCTTCCGACAGGATGCCGCCGCCGCAGCCCACGTCCAGCACGGCCTTGCCCGCCAGGTTGCCCGCGCATTCCTGGATCCATTCCAGGCGCAGCGGATTGATGGCGTGCAGGGGCTTGAACTCGCTTTCAGGGTCCCACCAGCGGCTGGCCAGGGCGCCGAACTTGTCCAGTTCGGCCTGGTCGGCGTTGACGGCGGGGCGGGCGGTGTCGTGAGTTTGCGTGGTCATGGGCGGTCCAGCGAAAAGCGGCTCTATATATAGAGGGGTCCGTCGCGCTAGGCGAGGAGGGGCACGCGGTTGCACCAAATGGGTGCGGCGGCGGCGAAAAAAAGGGCCTCGCTATGCGAGGCCCCTTTATTGTAGCTAGTCCGGCAATTACTTGCGGCTACCCACGATTTCGATTTCAACGCGACGGTTCTGGGCGCGGCCCTCTTTCGTCTTGTTGGAAGCGATCGGGTTCAGCTCGCCCTTGCCTTCCGTGTAGATACGGTTGGGGTCGATACCCTTGCTGACCAGGTAGCTCTTGACCGAAGCAGCACGGCGCTCGGACAGCTTCTGGTTGTAGGCTTCAGTGCCGATCGAGTCGGTGTGGCCAACAGCAATGATGGTTTCCAGATCGATGCCACGGGCTTGCTGGGCGACTTGATCCAGCAGTTGGCGGCCTTCGGGCTTCAGGGTCGACTTGTCGAAGTCGAAGAACGTGTCAGCGTTGAACACGACCTTTGCCGCCATCGGGGCCGGCTTCGCCTTCTGTTGTGCAACCGGAACGCCGTCGCAGCCGGGGATGCCGGTGGCCGGGGTCCAGAAAGCATCGCGCCAGCACAGTTCGTTCGTGCCGTTCTTCCAAACGTCACCGAACGGATTGCGCCAGTTGTCCACCGTGTCGGGATAGGTCTGGGCCGAGGCTACACCCGAGGCCGTGACAGCGGCGAAGGCGAGCGCCAGAGCGAATTTGGAGGGTTTGTTCATGTTTCTCCTCGTTGAGCTTGAAGCTGGATAAGTGACTCGCAGCGAACCCCCGCCGCATATCAGGAAAACGGGGCCAGTATAGCAACGCCAAGAGCTGGTTCAAAGGAATAGCTACTGGGTTTCCTGCGTGCTGGAAACAATCTTAAGGCATTTGGGGGGCTTTGGCTTCCCTGGACAGGCGCATTAACGCTGGATATGACGTTTTCGGCACTCCATCGGTTTTCCATGTTGGTTTTTGGCAACAGGCCCGTCGGGCGCTGGTGGAGGCGCCGACGGCCGCGTTCCGATGTCGCCCGGTCCGGCCCGCCGTGGCGGCTCTTCGGACGGCCCTTCTGACCGCTCCGTGAATCGAATGATAGAATTTCCTGTTTACCCGGCCCGGGTTCCTCCTTACACGATTCTGTCGTTATATATATGGATTCCTTTGCCAAGGAGACGCTTCCGGTATCGCTGGAAGAAGAGATGCGCCGCAGTTACCTCGATTACGCGATGAGCGTGATCGTCGGGCGGGCGCTACCGGATGTGCGGGACGGCCTCAAGCCCGTCCACCGGCGCGTGCTCTACGCGATGCACGAACTGAACAACGACTGGAACCGCGCCTACAAGAAATCGGCGCGTATCGTCGGGGACGTCATCGGTAAGTACCACCCCCACGGCGACCAGTCCGTCTACGACACCATCGTCCGCATGGCGCAGGATTTCTCCATGCGCTACATGCTGGTCGACGGCCAGGGCAACTTCGGCTCGATCGACGGCGACAACGCCGCGGCGATGCGCTACACCGAAATCCGCCTGGCCAAGATCGCCCACGAACTGCTGGCCGACATCGACCAGGAAACGGTGGACTTCGGCCCCAATTACGACGGCAGCGAACAGGAACCGCTGCTGTTGCCGTCGCGCCTGCCCAACCTGCTGGTCAACGGCAGCTCGGGCATCGCCGTGGGCATGGCCACCAACATTCCGCCCCACAACCTCCAGGAAGTCGTCGACGGCTGCCTGTACTGCCTGCGCAATCCGGCGTGCTCGGTCGATGAACTCATGGAGCTCATCCCGGCGCCCGATTTCCCGACCGGCGGCGTCATCTACGGCATGTCCGGGGTGCGCGAAGGCTACCGCACGGGCCGCGGCCGCGTCATCATGCGCGCCAAGACCCACTTCGAAGACATGGAGAAGGGCAACCGCCAGGCCATCGTGGTCGACGCGATCCCCTACCAGGTCAACAAGAAGACGCTGCAGGAACGCATCGCCGAACTCGTCAACGACAAGAAGATCGAAGGCATCTCCGACATCCGCGACGAGTCCGACAAGGACGGCATGCGCCTGGTCATCGAGCTCAAGCGCGGCGAGGTGCCCGAGGTCGTCCTCAACAATCTGTACAAGAACACCCAGCTTCAGGACACCTTCGGGATGAACCTGGTGGCGCTGGTCGACGGCCAGCCCCGCCTGCTCAACCTGAAGCAGATGATCGACTACTTCCTGCAGCACCGCCGGGAAGTGGTCACGCGCCGCACGGTGTTCCAGTTGCGCAAGGCCCGCGAACGCGGCCACGTGCTGGAAGGCCTGGCCGTGGCGCTGGCCAACATCGACGACTTCATCGCCATCATCAAGGCGGCGCCGACCCCCCCGGTCGCCCGCCAGGAACTGATGGCGAAGTCGTGGGATTCGTCCCTGGTCCGCGAGATGCTGTCGCGCGCCGACGGCGATACGCCGGGAGGCCGCGCGGCCTTCCGCCCGGACGACCTGGGCGCCGAATTCGGCCTCCAGGGCGACGGCATGTACCGCCTGAGCGACACGCAGGCCCAGGAAATCCTGAACATGCGCCTGCAGCGCCTGACCGGGCTGGAGCAGGACAAGATCGTCGGCGAATACAAGGACATCATGTCCACCATCGCCGACCTGCTGGACATCCTGGCGCGCCCCGAGCGCATCACCACGATCATCAGCGAAGAGCTGCAGGCCATCAAGGCCGAATTCTCGACCAGCGCGAAGGACACGCGCCGCTCGGAAATCGAGCTGAACGCGACCGAGCTCGACACCGAAGACCTGATCACGCCGACCGACATGGTCGTGACCCTGTCGCACGGCGGCTACATCAAGAGCCAGCCGCTGTCCGAGTACCGCTCGCAGAAGCGCGGCGGGCGCGGCAAGCAGGCCACGGCAATGAAGGAAAACGACTGGATCGACCAGTTGTTCATCGCCAATACGCACGACTTCCTGCTGTGCTTCTCCAACCGCGGCCGCGTGTACTGGCTGAAGGTCTGGGAAGTGCCGCAGGGCACGCGCAATTCGCGCGGCAAGCCCATCGTGAACATGTTCCCGCTGGCCGACGGCGAGAAGATCACCGTGGTGCTGCCGGTCAAGGAATTCAGCGAAGACCACTACGTGTTCATGGCGACTTCGCGCGGCACGGTCAAGAAGACCCCGCTGTCCGACTTCTCCAATCCGCGCAAGGCCGGCATCATCGCCGTGGATCTCGACGACGGCGACTACCTGATCGGCGCCGACCTGACCGACGGCAAGCACGACGTCATGCTGTTCTCCGACTCCGGCAAGGCTGTGCGCTTCGACGAGAACGACGTGCGTCCGATGGGCCGCAACGCCCGCGGCGTGCGCGGCATGATGCTGGAAGAAACCCAGACCGTGATCGCGCTGCTGGTCGCCGGCGACGAAACGCAAAGCGTGCTGACCGCCACCGAAAACGGCTACGGCAAGCGCACGCCGATCACCGAGTACACGCGCCATGGCCGCGGCACCAAGGGCATGATCGCCATCCAGACCAGCTCGCGCAACGGCAAGGTGGTGGGGGCGGTGCTGGTCATGCCTTCGGACGAGATCATGCTGATCACCACCGGCGGCGTCCTGGTGCGCACCCGCGTCTCTGAAATCCGTGAAATGGGCCGCGCGACGCAGGGCGTCACGCTCATCAACGTCGACGACGGCAGCACGCTGTCGGGCGTGCGCCGGGTCGTGGAAAGCGACGCGGACGATGACGGCGACCTGGACGAAGACGGCCAGGACGCGGACGGCGGCGACGGCGCGGCGGATACGACGGATTCGACGGAACCTACGGAGCAATAATGGCCCGCCCCTGGAACTTCTCGGCAGGCCCCTCGGCCTTGCCCGAGGTGGTGCTGCAGCAAGCCGCTGCGGAAATGCTGGACTGGCACGGCAGCGGCATGTCCGTGATGGAAATGAGCCATCGCGGCAAGCACTTCGTGCAGATCTGCGATGAAGCGGAAGCGGATCTCCGCGACCTGCTGGGACTGCCGGCCGACTACGCCGTCATGTTCATGCAGGGCGGGGGTTCCGGGGAGAACGCCATCGTTCCCATGAACCTCATGGGGCGCCGCGGCGCGCCGGCGGCCGACTTCGTCGTGACGGGCCATTGGTCCAAGCGTTCATACAAGGAAGCCGGGCGCTACGGCAGCGCGCAGGTCGCGGCAAGCAGCGAGCAGGCCATCCAGTTGGACGGCCGCGAGCAGGCGCCGCTGACCTGGGTGCCGCCGGTCGACACCTGGCAGGTGCGCAAGGAATCCGCCTATCTGCACCTGTGCAGCAACGAAACCATCGGCGGCGTCGAATTCATGGACTGGCCGGACACCGCCGCCCTGGGCGCGCCCGACGTGCCGCTGGTCGTCGACGCGTCCTCGCACTTCCTGTCGCGTCCCATGGACGTGGCGCGCTGCGGCCTGCTGTACGCCGGCGCGCAGAAGAACGCCGGCCCGGCGGGCGTGACGGTCGTCATCGCGCGCCGCGACCTGATCGGCAACGCCTTGCCGATCTGCCCGTCCGCCTTCGACTACGCCAACGTGGCCGCCGAGCACTCGCGCTACAACACGCCGCCCACGTTCGCGATCTACGTTGCCGGCCTGGTGTTCAAGTGGGTCAAGGCCAACGGCGGCGTGGCGGGCATGGAAGCCGCCAACAAGGCCAAGGCCGACCTGCTGTACGGTTACCTGGACAGCTCCTCGTTCTACCGCAATCCCATCCACGCGCCCGTGCGCTCGCGCATGAACGTGCCGTTCGTGCTGCACGACGATTCGCTCAACGACGCCTTCCTGCAGGGCGCGGACGCCGCCGGCCTGACGCAGTTGAAGGGCCACAAGAGCGTGGGCGGCATGCGCGCCTCCATCTACAACGCCGTGCCCCTGGCGGGGGTGGCGGCGCTGGTCGAGTACCTGAAGGAATTCGAGCGTCGCTATGGCTGATGATCTGCAGCGCAAGCTGCTCCCCTTGCGTCAACGCATCGACGCGCTGGACGCGCAGATCCTCGAACTGCTGACGCAGCGCGCGCGCGCCGCGCTGGAAGTGGGCGAGGTCAAGCATGCCGCGCACGCCGACGGCCCGGTGCTGCGCCCCGAGCGCGAAGCCGAGGTCATCCGCCGCCTGCAGCAGACCAACCCCGGCCCGTTCCCGAACGCGGGCGTGGCGGCGGTCTGGACCGAGATCATCTCGGCCTGCCGCGGCCTGGAGCGCGGCATGACGGTCGCCTTCCTGGGGCCGCAGGGCTCGTTCTCGGAACAGGCGGCGATGGAGCATTTCGGCCACGCCGTGCAGAAGCTCCCGTGCGCGTCCTTCGACGAGGTCTTCCGGGCCGTCGAGGCCGGCCAGGCCGACGTGGGCATGGTGCCGGTGGAGAACTCCACCGAGGGCGCCGTCAACCGCAGCCTGGACCTGCTGCTGAACACCCCGCTGAAGATCCTGGGCGAACGCTCGCTCGTCATCCGCCATTGCCTGATGTCGCAGTCCGGCAGCATGGACGGCATCAAGACCATTTCCGCGCACCCGCAGGCGCTGGCCCAGTGCCAGGGCTGGCTGACGCGCAACTATCCCGACGTGGCCCGCGTGGCCGCGTCCAGCAATTCCGAGGCCGCGCGCGCGGCGGCGTCCGACCCCGGCATTGCGGCCATCGCGGGCGAGGTGGCCGCGCCCGCCTGGAACCTGCAGGTCGTCGCCACGGGCATCCAGGACGACCCCCACAACCGCACGCGCTTCCTGGCCATCGGCAGCATCGAGCCGCTGGCCAGCGGGCAGGACAAGACCAGCCTGATCCTGGCGGTGCCGAACCGCGCGGGCGCCGTCTACGAAATGCTGGCCCCGCTGGCGGCCAACGGCGTGTCGATGACGCGCTTCGAGTCCCGGCCCGCCCGCACCGGCCAGTGGGAATACTATTTCTACGTCGATGTGCTGGGCCACCGCAATGACCCGAACGTCGACCGCGCGCTTGCCGCCTTGCAGGCGCAGGTCGCCTACCTGAAAGTGCTGGGTTCCTACCCGGCGTCGTGAGCCCCTCCAACATGACCACCGCATCCAAGCCCCTCGTCGCTCCCGCGCACGTCAGCGCCATCGCGCCTTACCAGGCAGGCAAGCCCATCGAAGAACTGGCCCGCGAGTTCGGGCTGGATCCGGCCGGCATCGTCAAGCTGGCGTCCAACGAAAACCCGCTGGGCATGCCCAAGTCGGCGCGCGAGGCCATGCTGGCCGCCGCCGAGTCGCTGGCGCGCTACCCCGATCCCAACGGCTTCGACCTGAAGGCCGCGCTGGCCGAGCGCTACGGCGTGCCGATGAACTGGATCACGCTGGGCAACGGCTCCAACGACATCCTGGAAATCGCCGCGCTGGCGCTGCTGGAGCCCGGCGCCTCGGCCGTCTACGCACAGCACTCGTTCGCCGTGTACCGCCTGGCCACCCAGGCGCGCGGCGCGCGCCACATCGTGGTGCCGGCCAAAGACTACGGCCACGACCTGGACGCGATGTTCGACGCCATCGCCGACGACACGCGCCTGGTGTTCATCGCCAACCCCAACAACCCGACCGGCACTTTCGTGCCGGGCGACAGCGTCGCCGCGTTCCTGGAACGCGTGCACGCCGCCCACGGCGACCGCGTCACGGTGGTGCTGGACGAGGCCTATAACGAATACCTCGATCCCGAGTTCCGCTTCGACAGCACCGCGCTGGCGCGCCGCTATCCGAACCTGATCGTGTCGCGCACCTTCTCCAAGGCCTACGGCCTGGCCGGCCTGCGCGTGGGCTTCGCGGTGGCGCAGCCCGCCCTGACCGACCTGCTGAACCGCGTGCGCCAGCCGTTCAACGTCAACACGCTGGCGCAGGCCGCCGCCGTGGCCGCGCTGGGCGACGCCGCCTACCTGGAAGAGGCCTATGCCTCGAACAAGTCGGGCAAGGCGCAGCTCTGCGCCGCGTTCGACGCGCTCAAGCTGCGCTACGTGCCCAGCTATGGCAACTTCGTGCTGGTCCACGTGGGCGATGCGCCGCGCATCAACCTGGAACTGCTCAAGCGCGGCGTGATCGTGCGCCCGGTTGCCGGCGACGGCCTGCCCGAGTGGCTGCGCGTGTCCATCGGGCTGCCGGAAGAGAACCGGCGTTTCATCGACGCCCTGACCGCCATTCTGTCGTAATGAACGGCTCGCCACTGTCTTCCGATCAGGGGGCCGCTGGCCCCCTGATTCCTGTATTGGCCGTCGTCGGCGTGGGCCTGATCGGCGGATCCTTCGCCGCCGCGCTGCGCCGGGCCGGGCAGGCGGGCAGGGTGCTGGGGGCGGGGCGCAATGCGCAGTCCCTGGCGCGCGCGCTCGAACTGGGCCTGATCGACGAGGCCGTGTCCCTGGAAGAGGCGGCCGCGCGCGCCGACCTGATCCTGCTGGCGACGCCGGTGGGCGGGCTGGTGAACGTCCTGTCGCGCATGCTTCCGCACCTGGGCGCCGGCACCGTGCTGACCGACGCCGGCAGCACCAAGGCCGAAGTGGTCGCCGCGGCGCGCGCCGCCCTGGGCGGCCGGATCGCGCAATTCGTGCCCGGCCATCCCATCGCGGGCGCCGAACGCACGGGGCCTGAAGCGGCCGACGCCGATCTCTACCGCAAGCGCACCGTCGTCCTGACCCCCCTGCCCGAAAACGGGGAGGCCGCCCTGGACCTGGCGCGCCGCGCCTGGCTGGCGTGCGGCGCCGAGGTGATCGACATGGACGCCGATGCCCACGACCGGGTGCTCGCATCGGTCAGCCACCTGCCGCACCTGCTGTCGGCGGCCTACATGGAACAGGTGGCCACGGCCGCCGACGCCGCCACCCGCCTGGACCTGGCCGGCAGCGGTTTTCGCGACTTCACGCGCATCGCGGCGGGTTCGCCGGAGATGTGGCGGGATATTTTTCTGTCCAACCGCGACGCGATGCTGGCCGAGCTTGCCGACGTCCGCGCGGTGCTGGACCGTGCCGAACGCGCCATCGCCGATGGCGACGGCGCGGCTTTGCTGACGCTGCTGGAGACGGCGGCCCGCGCGCGCCGCAACTGGCGCAAGGAGTAGCTGACATGGGCGCTTTGCCTTATCTCGATCTGCCGCGGGTGCGGCAAGCGCGGGGCGTGATGGCCCTGCCCGGCTCCAAGAGCATTTCCAACCGCGTGCTGCTGCTGGCCGCGATCGCCGAGGGCGCCACGGTCATCACCGGCCTGCTGGATTCGGACGATACGCGCGTGATGCTGGCCGCCTTGCGCCAACTGGGCGTGCAGGTGTCCGAGCTGGAGGCGGGCCGCGTCACGGTGCAGGGCGTGCGCCGCTTCCCGGTGGAAAGCGCGGACCTGTTCATGGGCAACGCCGGCACCGCCATCCGGCCGCTGACCGCCGCCCTGGCGCTGATGGGCGGCGACTATCGCCTGTCGGGCGTGCCGCGCATGCACGAGCGTCCCATCGGCGACCTGGTCGACGCGCTGAACGCCCTGGGCGCGCGCATCGATTACCTGGGCCAGCCGGGCTATCCGCCCCTGCATATCGGCCGCGGCGCCATCGCCGAGGACGCGGTGACGCGGGTGCAGGGATCCGTGTCCAGCCAGTTCCTGACGGCCTTGCTGCTGGCCGCGCCGCTGCAGGCGCGCGGCAGCGGCAAGCCGGTGACGATCGAGGTCGCGGGCGAACTCATTTCCAAACCGTACATCGAGATCACGCTGAACCTGATGGCGCGCTTCGGCGTGCAGGTGCGCCGCGACGGCTGGAGCCGCTTCGTCATCGACGGCGGGGCGGCCTACCGCAGTCCGGGGCAGATCGCGGTCGAGGGCGACGCGTCCACGGCGTCCTACTTCCTTGCGCTGGGCGCGATCGGTGGCGGTCCGCTGCGCGTGACCGGCGTGGGCGCCGACAGCATCCAGGGCGACGTCGCCTTCGCCGGCACGCTGGCCGACATGGGCGCCGCGGTCAGCTACGGCCCCGACTGGATCGAGGTGTCGGGCGCGCGCGTCGCCCAGGGCGAGCGCCTGAAGGCCTTCGACACGGATTTCAACCTGATTCCCGACGCCGCCATGACCGCGGCCGCTCTAGCCCTGTTTGCCGACGGGCCGTGCCGCCTGCGCAACATCGGAAGCTGGCGCGTCAAGGAAACCGACCGCATCCACGCCATGCAGACCGAGCTAGAGAAGCTGGGCGCGCGGGTGGAATCGGGGCCGGATTGGCTGCGGGTGACCCCCCCGGCCCAGGACGGCTGGCGCGACGCGCACATCGGCACCTGGGACGACCATCGCATGGCGATGTGCTTCTCGCTGGCGGCTTTCGGCCCGTCGGCGGTCCGTATTCTCGATCCGGGTTGCGTCAGCAAGACGTTCCCGGGTTACTTTGATGTCTACGCGGGCCTGGTTGCCTAGCGGATGTGCCCATGACTTCGAATTCCTCCGAAATCTCTCCCGCCGTCCCGGTCATCGCGATCGACGGCCCCACCGCGTCCGGCAAGGGCACCGTGGCCCACCGCGTCGCCAAGGCGCTGGGCTGGGCGGTGCTCGACAGCGGCGCGCTCTATCGCCTGACCGCGCTGGCGGCCCTGGACCGCGGCCTGTCCGCCAGCGACGAGCCCGGCGTGGCGCGCGTGGCCGAAACGCTGGACGTGCGCTTCGACGGCCCCCACGTCTACCTGGAGGGCAGGGAGGTCGGCCACGATATCCGCCGCGAGGAAGTCGGCAATTTCGCGTCCTGCGTGGCGGCGTTCCCGAGGGTGCGCCAGGCGCTGCTCGAGCGCCAGCGCGCCTTTCGCCTGCCTCCGGGCCTGGTGGCGGACGGGCGGGACATGGGCACGGTCGTGTTTCCGGACGCCCCCCTGAAGGTGTTCCTGGTCGCCGACGTGGTCGCGCGGGCGCAGCGGCGCTGTAAGCAGTTGATCGAAAAGGGAATTTCTGCTAATCTTGATGACCTTCTTCGGGATATGCGCGAGCGGGATGCTCGCGATATGGGGCGAACTACGGCGCCCTTGGCTCCCGCGGAAGATGCGCACGTGCTGGATTCGTCGGATCTGACGATTGCGGAAACGGTGCAGGCAATACTGGATTTCTGGAAGAACGCCAAAGCGGATTGATTGATCGGTCCGGGATTTCTTCACGAGTCCACCCGCGGGTTTTCTGTTTTTTTTATCGGCCCTGTTCAAGCTAGGCGCAACCCCCACGGGCCACCCCGCAAGGGCGAACCGGCAAACAGGCATTTTGACTCCACTGTGGCGGGCAATCCGCTGCGGTGTGTTTTTAACGGCCATTTCGGCCCAATGGATTTCAACCCCATGTCTTCCGTTTCCACTACCGCCACCGGCGGCGAAAGCTTCGCCGACCTTTTCGCACAAAGCCTCAAGAGCCAGGACATGAAGTCCGGCGAGGTCATCAGCGCCGAAGTCGTGCGCGTCGACCATAATTTCGTCGTCGTCAACGCCGGCCTGAAGTCCGAAGCGCTGATCCCCCTGGAAGAGTTCCTGAACGACCAGGGCGAGCTCGAAGTGCAACCCGGCGATTTCGTCTCGGTGGCCATCGATTCCCTGGAAAACGGCTACGGCGACACCATCCTGTCGCGTGACCGCGCCAAGCGCCTGTCGGCCTGGCTGCAACTGGAAAAGGCCCTGGAAAACGGCGAGCTGGTCACCGGCACCATCACCGGCAAGGTGAAGGGCGGCCTGACCGTCATGACCAACGGCATCCGCGCGTTCCTGCCGGGTTCGCTGGTGGATCTGCGTCCGGTCAAGGACACCACCCCGTACGAAGGCAAGACCCTCGAATTCAAGGTCATCAAGCTCGACCGCAAGCGCAACAACGTCGTGCTGTCGCGTCGCCAGGTGCTGGAAGCCAGCATGGGCGAAGAGCGCCAGAAGCTGCTCGAAACCCTGCACGAAGGCGCAGTGGTCAAGGGCGTGGTCAAGAACATCACCGACTACGGCGCGTTCGTGGACCTGGGCGGCATCGACGGCCTGCTGCACATCACCGACATGGCCTGGCGCCGTGTGCGTCACCCCTCCGAAGTCCTGCAAGTGGGTCAGGAAGTCGAAGCCAAGGTCCTCAAGTTCGACCAGGAAAAGAGCCGCGTCTCGCTGGGCGTCAAGCAACTGGGCGAAGATCCGTGGGTGGGCCTGGCTCGCCGCTACCCGCAAGGCACCCGCCTGTTCGGCAAGGTCACGAACCTGACCGACTACGGCGCGTTCGTTGAAGTCGAAGCCGGCATCGAAGGCCTGGTCCACGTGTCCGAAATGGACTGGACCAACAAGAACGTCGATCCGCGCAAGGTCGTGACCCTGGGCGAAGAAGTCGAAGTCATGGTCCTGGAAATCGACGAAGACCGCCGCCGTATCTCGCTGGGCATGAAGCAGTGCCGCCAGAACCCGTGGGAAGAGTTCGCCACCAACTTCAAGCGTGGCGACAAGGTCCGCGGCGCCATCAAGTCGATCACCGACTTCGGCGTGTTCGTCGGCCTGCCCGGCGGCATCGACGGCCTGGTCCACCTGTCCGACCTGTCGTGGACGGAAGCTGGCGAAGAAGCCGTGCGCAACTTCAAGAAGGGCGACGAGATCGAAGCCGTGGTTCTGGGCATCGATACCGACAAGGAACGCATCTCGCTGGGCATCAAGCAGTTGGAAGGCGACCCCTTCAACAACTTCGTGGCCACCTTCGACAAGGGCGCCGTCGTTCCGGGCACCATCAAGTCGGTCGAAGCCAAGGGCGCCGTCGTGACGCTGTCCGTGGACGTCGAAGGCTACCTGCGCGCTTCCGAGATCTCCTCGGGCCGCGTCGAAGATGCCACCACCGTCCTGACCGCCGGCGAGAACATCGAAGCCATGATCGTCAACATCGACCGCAAGACGCGTTCGATCCAACTGTCGATCAAGGCCCGCGACAACGCCGAGACCGCCGAAACGATCCAGCGCATGTCCGATGCCAGCGCTTCGTCCGGCACCACCAACCTCGGCGCGCTGCTGAAGGCCAAGCTGGACCAACAGCGCAACGACGGTTAATTCGTGACCAAGTCGGAGCTGATCGCCGCCTTGGCGGCCCGCTATCCTCAGTTGGCCGCCCGCGACACCGATTACGCGGTCAAGACCGTGCTCGATGCAATGACCCAGGCCCTGGCCTCGGGCCAGCGCATCGAGATCCGCGGTTTTGGCAGCTTCTCGTTGTCGCAGCGGTCTCCCCGCATCGGTCGCAATCCGAAATCCGGCGAACAAGTGCTGGTGCCTGGCAAACAGGTGCCGCACTTCAAGGCGGGCAAGGAATTGCGCGAGCGGGTGGACTTGGCCGGCGGCAATGACGAGGACGCTCAATCCTCTGGATCGAGTGAACCGATGCCGTCGATGGTGGGTCTGCACGCCATGCATTGACGGCACGGCTGGAAGGCTGCCTTCGGGCGGATCGGACCGCGAACCAAGCCCCTTGAGAAATCAAGGGGCTTTGTTTTTTTTGGCCTGGGCCGTTCCGGGGCAAAGCGTCCCCTCGGGGGCCTCGCCGCGGCCGGCTGCCCGGGGCGGGGTTTTTTCTCGCGGGAGGCGGGAGACGTCGCTTACAATTGAAAGTCTCGAATTCTTAGGAGCACGCGTCATGCGCTACCTAGTCTGGGCCCTGCGATTGCTCGTATTTGTCGCGGTATTGATGTTCGCCTTGAAGAACACCGATCCCGTCGCCGTGAAGTTCTACGCCGATTACGTCGTGCAGGACGTCCCCCTCATCGTCGTGATGCTGGTCGTTTTCGTGCTGGGCGCCTTGTTCGGTCTCTTGCTGACCGTGCCCGCCGCCATGCGCCGCCGCCGCGAGGCCGTGCGCCTGCGCCGCGAACTGGACCGCGTCCAGGCCGCGGTGAACGGCACCACGCCCGTCGTGCCGCCCGAGGCCGTCGCTCCGATGTCGCCGCTGTAATGCCGTTGCGCACCCCGCAGATCGCCTTTTCCGCACCGACTTACCGCAAGAGCCCGAACAGTGGATTTTGAACCTTGGTGGTTGATTTTCGTGCCGGTGCTGTTTGCGCTGGGCTGGCTGGCCGCGCGCTTCGACATCCGGCAAATGCTGCGGGAAACCCGCAGCCTGCCCGATTCCTATTTCCGGGGCTTGAACTTCCTGCTCAATGAAGAGCCGGACCGCGCCATCGACGCCTTCGTCGAAGTGGCCAAGCTGGACCCCGAGACCACCGAGCTGCACTTCGCGCTGGGAAGCCTCTTCCGCCGCCGCGGCGAGATGGAGCGCGCCATCCGCGTGCACCAGAGCCTGCTGAACCGGTCGGACCTGCCCTCCGCCGAGCGCGAGCACGCCCAGCATGAACTGGCGCAGGATTTCCTGAAGGCCGGCATGCTGGACCGCGCCGAAAACGGTTTCGAGCAGCTCAAGGACACCCGCTACGCGCTGCCGGCGCTGCGCTCGCTGATCCGCATCTTCGAATCGGAACACGACTGGCCGCGCGCCATCGAGGCCGTGAAGACGCTGCAAGGCCTGGTCGACGAACCGGTGCCGCAGATCGTGCACTATTACTGCGAGCAGGCGCAGTCCGCGCTGGGCGCCAAGCCGGCCGACATCGAGGCCGCCCACAAGGCGCTGGACGCCGCCGACCACGCCCTGTCGGCCACCCATGGCGCGTCGAGCCGCGGCGCCATGGTGCGCACCGCGATGCTGCGCGCCCGGCTGGCCCTGATCGAACAGGATCCGAAGCGCGAAAGGCTGTACCTGGAATCGGTCATGACCGACGCCCCGGAATACGCGGGCCTCGTGGCCGAACAGGTGCTGGCGAACTATCGCGGCGCCAACCAGGCGGAAGCCGGGCTGGAACTGCTGCAAAAGCAGTACGCGCGCCATGCTTCGCTGGACTTGTTCAACGTGCTGTTCCGCGAACTGCGCGTCCAGCAGGGGGCCGCGCTGGCGTGGGCCTTCGCCCGCACGGCCTTGCGCAGCCATCCGTCCCTGCTGGGCCTGGACCGCCTGCTGGAAGCCGAGCTGGCCAACTCCGAAGGCAGCACCGACCACGGCCCGGTGCCGGGCGCCGACCTGACGCTGCTGCGCAGCCTGATCCACAAGCATACGCAGCGGCTGGACCGCTACGCATGCCGCAGTTGCGGTTTTCAAGCGCGCCGCTTTTACTGGCAGTGTCCCGGCTGCAACGCCTGGGAAACCTACGCGCCGCGCCGTCTGGAAGAACTTGAATGAAATCTTTTCCCGCCGAAGCCATTTCGCATAGCCGCGTTCTCGTGGTGGGCGACGTGATGCTGGACCGGTATTGGTTCGGCGAGGTCGAACGCATTTCGCCGGAAGCGCCGGTTCCCGTGGTGCGCGTGGCGCGCCGCGAGGACCGCCTGGGCGGCGCGGCCAACGTCGCCCGCAACGTGGCGGCGCTGGGCGGGTACGTGACCCTGGTGGGCGTGCTGGGCGAGGACGAGGCGGGCGACAGCGTCCGCCGCCTGTCCGCCGACGCCGGCATCCAGGCCGACCTGATCGCCGACCCGTCCTTGCACACCACCCTGAAAATGCGCGTGCTGGGCAGGCAGCAGCAACTGCTGCGCGTGGACTTCGAGCAGCATCCGGCGCAGGCGTCGCTGGACAGCGTGGACGCCGCGCTGGCCCGCCACCTGGCCAACCACGACGTCGTGGTGCTGTCCGACTACGCCAAGGGCGTGCTGACCCGGGTCGAATCCCTCATCGTCCTGGCGCGCGCCGCGGGCATCCCGGTGCTGGTGGACCCCAAGGGCGACGACTACGCCCGCTATCGCGGCGCGACCCTGGTCACGCCCAACCGGGCGGAAATGCAGCAGGCCGTGGGCCGCTGGAATTCCGAGGCCGAACTGACCGACCGGGCGCAGCGCCTGCGCGCCGACCTCGACCTGGAGGCCTTGCTCGTGACGCGTTCCGAGCAGGGCATGACTTTGTTTACCGACGCGGGGCGCGACCACATCGATGCGCAGGCGCACGAAGTGTTCGACGTGTCCGGCGCGGGCGACACCGTGCTGGCCACGCTGGCGGTATCGCGCGCCATCGACCTGCCCTGGGCCGAAGCCATGGGCTGGGCCAACAAGGCCGGCGGCATCGCCGTGGGCAAGCTGGGCACGTCCGTCGTCACCGCCGCCGAACTGGCAGGAGAATCCTCATGATCGTCGTTACCGGAGCCGCGGGCTTCATAGGCAGCAACCTGGTGCGCGGGCTCAACCGCCGCCGCATCGAGGACATCATCGCGGTCGACGACCTGACCGAAGGCGACAAGTTCGTCAACCTGGTCGACTGCAAGATCGCCGACTACCTGGACAAGGACGATTTTCGCCGGCGCATCGCCGACGGCAGCATCGGCGACGTCCGCGCCGTGCTGCACCAGGGCGCATGCTCGGACACGACAGAGCGCAACGGCCGCTACATGCTCGACAACAACTACCGGGTCACGCTCGAACTCTTCGAATTCTGCCAGGCGCGCCGCATTCCCTTCCTGTACGCCTCGTCGGCCGCGGTCTACGGCGGCTCGTCGGTCTATGTGGAAGACCCCGCCAACGAAGGGCCGCTGAACGTCTACGGCTATTCCAAGCTGCTGTTCGACCAGGTCCTGCGCAGGCGTTTGGACAGCCTGACCGCCCAGGTGGTGGGCCTGCGCTATTTCAACGTCTACGGTCCGCACGAACAGCACAAAGGCCGCATGGCCTCGGTGGCGTTCCACAACATGAACCAGTTCCTGGAGCATGGGCACGTGCGCCTGTTCGCGGGCTGGGACGGCTATGTGGACGGCGGCCAGAGCCGCGACTTCATTTCGGTCGAGGACGTGGTCGCCGTGAACCTGCATTTCCTGGACCACCCCGAGCAGTCGGGCGTCTTCAACTGCGGCACGGGCCGGGCGCAGCCCTTCAACGACGTGGCCGCCAGCGTGGTGAACGCGCTGCGGGCCGAACGCGGCGAAGCCGAACTGACGCTGGCGCAACTGGTCGAGCAGGGCCTCATCCGCTACATCCCGTTCCCGGACGACCTGAAAGGCCGCTACCAGAGCTACACCCAGGCCGACGTCACGCGCCTGCGCGCGGCGGGTTTCCAGGCGCCGATGCGCGACGTGCGGACCGGCGTGTCCGAGTACGTGCGCTACTGGCGCGCCCGCAAGTAAGGCAGGCGCGCCGCCTGGCGGCTTGCCGAGGTGGATGTTTCCGTTCACCGCTTCGTCCAGAAGGCGGGGCGGCGGGCACGATGGAAGCGTGGCCCAACACTCGTTGCGCCCGGTCCTTCAGGAGACTTCCATGAACCCGTTTCTTCAACCCGCCGCGGCGCGGCCGTCCCCATTCGCCCAGTGGCGCAGCGCGCGCCGGCCGCGCCGGCTCCGCCTGGCCGGCGGCCCCGGCTCTCCGGCGAAGCCGCGCGCCTTGCGGCGGGCGCTGGGCATGCTGCTGGTGACGGCGGGCCTGGGCTTCGCGGCGCCGCCGGCGCATGCGGTGGACGTGAACCAGGCCAGCGCGCAGCAGTTGGAAGGCGTCCGGGGCATCGGCCCGCGCACCGCCGAGATCATCGTGCGGGAACGCGAGCGCGGCGGCAAGTTCGAGTCGCTGGACGACCTGGCCGAGCGCGTGCGCGGCATCGGCACGAAAAAGGCGCAAGCCTTGCAGGCCGCGGGCCTGCAGGTGGGCGGCGCGGCCGCGCCCGCGGGTGCAGCCGCCGCCCTGGCG
>NZ_UFQC01000072.1 GCF_900496975.1 Achromobacter veterisilvae | reverse complement strand
GTGACGATGACCGTCAAGCTGCTGGCCCCGATCGCCATGGAAGAAGGCCTGCGTTTCGCCATCCGTGAAGGCGGTCGTACCGTCGGCGCCGGCGTCGTCGCCAAGATCCTGAAGTAATCAATACCCCGATGGATAGAGTGGGCTTTTCGGTCCCTCTATCCATTGTCGCTGTAAAAGTAGTATGATGTATGGTTCCGCAAGCTATCGCGTGTAAGGCGGCAGCTAGCTGTGCTAGTGCAAGTGTAGTGTTTTAGGGGCATAGCTCAATTGGCAGAGCGTCGGTCTCCAAAACCGAAGGTTGTAGGTTCGATTCCTACTGCCCCTGCCACCGCCAGGATAAACCCGCGGGAGATCATCGCGAGTTACGCATTCACGGCGGCTCGCGTCGCAATATGTCTAATACCAGCGTAGAAACCGTAACCAGTACCGCCGACCGGGTGAAGCTCGGACTGGCGGTTCTTGTCGTTATTGCTGGCATCGTCGGGTTCTCCGTGCTCAGCGCGCAGCCGATGCCTGCCCGGGTCGGCGTGTTCGTCGGCGGCCTCGTGATCGCAGCCGTGATCGCCTGGTTCAGCGAGCCCGGCCGCCGGACCCTAAGCTTCGCCAGCGAGTCCTACAACGAAGTCAAGCGTGTCTCGTGGCCCACGCGCAAGGAAACGACCCAGATGACGGGCATCGTTTTCGCGTTTGTGGCGGTCATGGGCATTTTCATGTGGGTGCTCGACAAGGGCATCGAATGGATTCTTTACGGCCTGTTGCTGGGCTGGAAATAAGGACGGCGAATGAGTAAGCGTTGGTATGTCGTCCATGTGTACTCCGGCATGGAAAAAAGTGTTCACAAGGCCCTGATCGAGCGCATCGAGCGCGCGGCCTTGCAGACGTCTTTTGGCCGCATTCTTGTGCCCTCCGAAGAAGTCGTCGAGGTCAAGGGTGGCCAGAAGTCGATCACCGAACGCCGCATTTTCCCCGGTTATGTCCTGGTCGAAATGGACCTGACCGACGAAACGTGGCACCTGGTCAAGAACACCAACCGCGTCACCGGCTTTTTGGGTGGCTCGGGCAACCGTCCGACCCCGATTTCCGAAAAGGAAGTCGAGAAGATCCTCTCCCAGATGGAAGAGGGTGTCGAGAAACCCCGCCCCAAGATCCTGTTCGAAGTGGGCGAGATGGTTCGGGTCAAGGAAGGTCCGTTTGCGGACTTCAACGGCAACGTCGAAGAAGTCAATTACGAAAAGAGCAAGGTGCGCGTGTCTGTCACCATTTTTGGTCGCGCCACGCCCGTCGAGCTCGATTTCAGTCAGGTCGAAAAGACCTAATTTCAAACCCCGGGGAGCTTCGGGCCTGAACGGCACGGAGCGATATAACCCGCAAGGAGCAAAGCATGGCGAAGAAGATCGTCGGCTTTATCAAGCTGCAAGTGCCGGCTGGTAAGGCTAACCCCTCCCCCCCGATTGGCCCGGCTCTGGGTCAGCGTGGCCTGAACATCATGGAATTCTGCAAGGCGTTCAACGCCAAGACCCAGGGCATGGAGCCCGGTCTGCCGATTCCGGTGGTGATCACCGCCTTCGCGGACAAGAGCTTCACCTTCATCATGAAGACCCCGCCCGCGACGGTCCTCATCAAGAAGGCCGCCGGCGTGCAAAAGGGTTCGGCCAAGCCGCACACCGACAAGGTCGGCACGCTGACCCGCGCTCAAGCTGAAGAGATCGCCAAGGCCAAGGGCCCCGATCTGACCGCCGCTGATCTGGATGCCGCCGTGCGTACGATCGCTGGCAGCGCCCGCAGCATGGGCATCACGGTTGAGGGGATCTAATCATGGCAAAACTGTCCAAGCGCGCCGCAAGCATTGCGCAGAAGATCGACCGCACGAAGCTGTACCCGGTCGCTGAAGCCCTGACCCTGGTCAAGGAAACCGCCGTCGCCAAGTTCAATGAATCCATTGACGTGGCCGTGCAACTCGGCATCGACCCGAAGAAGTCGGACCAACTGGTCCGCGGTTCGGTCGTGCTGCCCGCCGGCACCGGCAAGTCGGTCCGCGTCGCCGTGTTCGCCCAAGGCGACAAGGCTGAAGCCGCCAAGGCCGCCGGCGCCGACATCGTGGGTCTGGACGACCTGGCCGACAGCATCAAGGCCGGTCAAATGGACTTCGACGTGGTCATCGCCTCGCCCGACACGATGCGTGTCGTGGGTGCCCTGGGCCAGATCCTGGGTCCCCGTGGCCTGATGCCGAACCCGAAGGTCGGCACCGTGACCCCCGACGTCGCCACCGCCGTCAAGAACGCCAAGGCCGGTCAGGTTCAGTACCGCACCGACAAGGCCGGCATCATCCACGCAACGATCGGCCGCGCGTCGTTCGGCGTGGAACAACTGCAAACCAACCTGGCCGCTCTGGTCGACGCCCTGCAAAAGGCCCGTCCCGCAGCCGCCAAGGGCATTTACCTGCGCAAGCTGGCCGTCTCGTCCACGATGGGCGGCGGTGCGCGCGTGGAAATTGCCTCGCTGTCGGCCTGAGCCCGACAGTAGTAAACGTACTTTGGGCCGCATCCGGATTTTTCCGGATGCTGCTGTCAAAGACCGCTGGAGCAGGGTAGTAAGCGTCTCGCTTTTCTGTAAGGAAGGCAGTCCCCGCTGCCCCGCTTAATCCCGAAGCTCGCATAGTTCGGATCCAGCGTAGACGGCGTCCCCAGGAAGATTTCTTTACACGAAGAACTCGACCAGGCGCCGCATTCGGTTGACGCGCAAGGCATTCGCCCCAAGCGTCTTTTGATGGAGTGTTCAAACCGTGAGTCTCAATCGTCAAGAGAAAGCGGTGGTGATCGAGGAAGTCTCGGCTGAAGTTGCCAAGGCCCAATCGATCGTTATCGCCGAGTACCGTGGTCTGGACGTCGCCTCTGTCACCGTACTGCGCAAAACTGCGCGTGAATCGGGCGTGTATCTGCGTGTTCTGAAGAACTCGCTGGCCCGTCGTGCTGTTGCCGGCACGGCTTTCGAGCCGTTGGCCGAGCAACTGACCGGTCCGCTGATCTATGGCATCAGCGCCGATCCGGTTACGGCGGCCAAGGTCCTCGCAGGTTTCGCGAAAAGCAACGACAAGCTGGTCATCAAGGCGGGCGCTCTGCCCAACAGCCTGCTGAACCAAGAAGGCGTGAAGGCCCTGGCCACCATGCCCTCCCGCGAAGAGTTGCTGTCGAAACTGCTGGGCACCATGCAAGCCCCCATCGCGCAATTCGTGCGTACGCTCAACGAAGTTCCGACCAAGTTCGCCCGTGGCCTCGCCGCCGTGCGCGACCAGAAGGCAGCGGCCTGATCGCCCTGCTGTCCGGAATTCGCTGAACGACCGAGCGACACCCAAACCCTGGCATTACCAAAATATTTGGAGTTCTGAAAAATGGCACTTAACAAAGCTGAAATCCTTGACGCCATCGCTGGCATGACCGTGCTCGAGCTGTCCGAGCTGATCAAGGAAATGGAAGAGAAGTTCGGCGTGTCGGCTGCTGCCGCCGCTGTCGCTGTCGCTGCTCCCGCCGCTGGTGGCGCCGCCGCCGCTGCTGAAGAGCAAACCGAGTTCACCGTCGTTCTGACCGAAGCTGGCGCCAACAAGGTTAGCGTCATCAAGGCCGTGCGCGAGCTGACCGGTCTGGGTCTGAAGGAAGCCAAGGACCTGGTCGACGGCGCTCCGAAGCCCGTCAAGGAAGCTGTGGCCAAGGCTGACGCCGAAGCCGCCAAGAAGAAGCTGGAAGAAGCTGGCGCCAAGGTCGAAGTCAAGTAAGACCTGCGTCAACTTGCCCGGGGACAGCGCAGTTTGCAGTCCCCGGGCTTTTGCGTTTCCAGGAAACCCCTACTGGGGGCATGCCCTTTCCAGGGGGGTTTCCTGGAGTCGTATCACCTGGGGCCGTGGTTGACGGCCCATGCAACCTCGAGTCGGAGTGCTCATGCCTTACTCGTACACCGAAAAAAAGCGCATCCGCAAAAGCTTCGCCAAGCGTGAAGACGTTCAAAACGTTCCCTTCCTGTTGGCGACACAGCTTCAATCCTACCTAACTTTCCTGCAGGCGGATACCGCCCCGTCCGATCGCGTAGCCGACGGTTTGCAGGCGGCGTTCTCGTCGATTTTCCCGATCGTTAGTCACAACGGTATGGCGCGCTTGGAGTTCGTGAGCTATGTGCTCGGCGAACCGGTGTTCGATGTCAAGGAATGTCAGCAACGTGGCCTGACCTATGCCTCGCCCCTGCGAGCCAAGGTCCGCCTGGTGCTGCTTGACCGCGAAGTCAGCAAGCCGACCGTGAAGGAAGTGAAGGAACAGGAAGTCTACATGGGCGAAATTCCGCTCATGACGGGCACGGGTTCCTTCGTCATCAACGGCACCGAGCGTGTCATCGTCTCGCAGCTTCACCGTTCGCCCGGCGTGTTCTTCGAGCACGACCGCGGCAAGACGCACAGCTCCGGCAAGCTCCTGTTCTCGGCCCGCGTGATTCCCTACCGCGGCTCGTGGCTGGACTTCGAATTCGATCCGAAGGACGTCCTGTTCTTCCGTGTCGACCGCCGCCGCAAGATGCCCGTCACGATTCTGTGCAAGGCCATCGGCATGACGCCGGAATCGATCCTGGCCAACTTCTTCGACTTCGACAACTTCGAACTGAAGAGCGAAGGCGCGATGATGGAATTCGTGCCCGAGCGCTGGAAGGGCGAAATGGCCCGTTTCGACATCTCCGACCGTTCCGGCAAGGTGATCGTCGAAAAGGACAAGCGCATCAACGCGAAGCACCTGCGCGATCTGGCTGCCGGCGGCATCCAGCGCATCTCCGTGCCGGAAGACTTCCTGTACGGCCGCGTGCTGGCCAAGAACATCGTCGACCCCGACACCGGCGAAGTCATCGCCAATGCCAACGACGAGATCACGGAAAGCGTGCTGGGCGCCCTGCGCGCCGCCAACGTGCACGACATCCAGGCGCTCTACACGAACGACCTGGACCGCGGTCCGTACATCTCGCAAACGCTGCGCACCGATGAGACCGCCGACCAGATGGCCGCGCGCGTCGCCATCTACCGCATGATGCGTCCTGGCGAGCCGCCCACCGAAGAAGCGGTGGAAGCGCTGTTCCAGCGCCTGTTCTACAGCGAAGAAACGTACGACCTGTCGCGCGTCGGCCGCATGAAGGTCAACAGCCGCCTCGGCCGTGGTGAAGACATCACCGGCCCGATGACGCTGACCAACGAAGACATCCTTGAAACCATCAAGGTGCTGGTCGAGCTGCGCAACGGCCGCGGCCAGATCGACGACATCGATCACTTGGGCAACCGCCGCGTGCGCTGCGTCGGCGAACTGGCCGAGAACCAGTTCCGCGCCGGCCTCGTGCGCGTCGAACGCGCCGTCAAGGAACGTCTGGGCCAGGCCGAGACGGAAAACCTGATGCCGCACGACCTGATCAACTCCAAGCCGATCTCGGCCGCCATCAAGGAGTTCTTCGGTTCGAGCCAGTTGTCGCAGTTCATGGACCAGACCAACCCGCTGTCGGAAATCACGCACAAGCGCCGCGTTTCCGCACTGGGCCCGGGCGGCCTGACCCGCGAGCGCGCCGGCTTCGAAGTCCGCGACGTGCACCCGACCCACTACGGCCGCGTCTGCCCGATCGAAACGCCGGAAGGCCCGAACATCGGCCTGATCAACTCCATGGCGCTGTACGCTCGCCTGAACGAGTACGGCTTCCTGGAAACGCCTTACCGCAAGATCATCGACGGCCGCGTCAGCGAGCAGATCGATTACCTGTCGGCCATCGAAGAAAGCCACTACGTCATCGCCCAGGCCAACGCGGCGCTGGACGAGGAAGGCCGTTTCGTGGACGACCTGGTCGCTTGCCGCGAAGCCGGCGAAACGATGTTGACCGCTCCGGCCAACGTGCACTACATGGACGTCGCCCCGTCGCAGATCGTGTCGGTCGCCGCCTCGCTGATTCCGTTCCTGGAACACGACGACGCGAACCGCGCGCTGATGGGCGCCAACATGCAGCGCCAGGCCGTGCCTTGCCTGCGTCCGGAAAAGCCGGTCGTGGGTACGGGCATCGAGCGCACCGTGGCCGTTGACTCGGGCACGACCGTGCAAGCCCTGCGTGGCGGCCTGGTCGACCACGTCGACGCCGAACGCGTCGTGATCCGCGTGAACGATGAAGAAAACGTCGCCGGCGAAGTCGGCGTCGACATCTACAACCTGATCAAGTACACGCGTTCCAACCAGAACACGAACATCAACCAGCGTCCCATCGTCAAGCGCGGCGACCGTGTCGCCAAGGGCGACGTGCTGGCCGACGGCGCATCGACGGACCTGGGCGAACTCGCCCTGGGCCAGAACATGCTGATCGCGTTCATGCCCTGGAACGGCTACAACTTCGAAGACTCGATCCTGATCTCCGAAAAGGTCGTGGCCGACGACCGCTACACCTCGGTGCACATCGAGGAACTGACGGTTGTTGCTCGCGACACCAAGCTCGGACCTGAAGAAATCACGCGCGACATCAGCAACCTGGCCGAGACGCAACTGAACCGCCTGGACGATTCGGGCATCACGTACATCGGCGCCGAAGTCAGCGCCGACGACGTGCTGGTCGGCAAGGTTACGCCCAAGGGCGAAACCCAACTGACGCCGGAAGAAAAGCTGCTGCGCGCCATCTTCGGCGAAAAGGCGTCCGACGTTAAGGACACCTCGCTGCGCGTGCCCTCGGGCATGACCGGCACCGTGATCGACGTGCAAGTGTTCACGCGCGAAGGCATCGTGCGCGACAAGCGCGCCCAGTCCATCATCGACGATGAACTGCGCCGCTATCGCCAGGACCTGAACGACCAGTTGCGCATCGTTGAAAACGACCAGTTCGACCGTATCGAAAAGATGCTGGTCAACAAGACCGTCAACGGCGGCCCGCGCAAGCTGGCCAAGGGTGCCACGATCACCAAGGCCTACCTGGCCGATCTGGACCGCTGGCAGTGGTTCGACATCCGTCTGGCCGACGAGCCGCACGCTGTCGTGCTGGAACAGGCCAAGGAATCGCTCGAGCAGAAGCGTCATCAGTTCGATCTGGCCTTCGAAGAGAAGCGCAAGAAGCTGACGCAGGGCGACGAGCTGCCCCCGGGCGTGCTGAAGATGATCAAGGTCTACCTGGCCGTGAAGCGTCGTCTGCAACCTGGCGACAAGATGGCGGGCCGCCACGGCAACAAGGGCGTGGTCTCGCGCATCACGCCGGTGGAAGACATGCCGCACATGGCTGACGGCACGCCGGCCGACATCGTTCTGAACCCGCTGGGCGTGCCCTCGCGGATGAACGTCGGCCAGGTGCTGGAAGTGCACTTGGGCTGGGCTGCCAAGGGCGTGGGCCACCGCATCGCCGACATGCTGCGCGACGAGCGCACCGCGCAGGTCAAGAACGTCCGCGCCTACCTGGACAAGGTCTACAACACGACCGGCACCGGCGCGCGCATCGACGAGCTGACCGACGACGAAGTCATGGAAATGGCCCAGAACCTCAAGAACGGCGTGCCGTTCGCGACGCCCGTCTTCGACGGCGCGACCGAAGAGGAAATCACCAAGATGCTGGAACTGGCCTATCCGGACGACGTCGCCAAGCGTATGGCCCTGACGCCGTCGCGCACGCAGGCGTGGCTGTTCGACGGCCGCACCGGCGAGCAGTTCGAGCGTCCCGTGACCGTCGGCTACATGCACTACCTGAAGCTGCACCACTTGGTCGACGACAAGATGCACGCGCGTTCGACCGGCCCGTACTCCCTGGTTACCCAGCAGCCGCTGGGCGGCAAGGCGCAGTTCGGCGGCCAGCGTTTCGGGGAAATGGAAGTGTGGGCGCTGGAAGCCTACGGCGCCGCCTACACCCTGCAGGAAATGCTGACGGTGAAGTCCGACGACATCACCGGCCGTACCAAGGTATACGAAAACATCGTCAAGGGCGACCACGTCATCGACGCCGGCATGCCGGAATCGTTCAACGTGCTGGTCAAGGAAATCCGCTCGTTGGCCCTGGACATGGATTTGGAGCGTAACTAATGAAAGCGCTACTCGACCTCTTTAAGCAAGTCTCGCAAGACGAGCAGTTCGATGCCATCAAGATCGGCATCGCCTCGCCCGAGAAGATCCGTTCGTGGTCTTACGGCGAAGTTCGCAAGCCCGAGACCATCAACTACCGCACGTTCAAGCCCGAGCGCGACGGCCTGTTCTGCTCCAAGATCTTCGGTCCCATCAAGGACTACGAGTGCTTGTGCGGCAAGTACAAGCGCCTGAAGCACCGTGGCGTGATCTGCGAAAAGTGCGGCGTCGAAGTCACCGTCGCCAAGGTTCGCCGTGAACGCATGGGCCACATCGAGCTGGCCAGCCCCGTCGCGCACATCTGGTTCCTGAAGAGCCTGCCGTCGCGTCTGGGCATGGTGCTCGACATGACCCTGCGCGACATCGAACGCGTGCTGTACTTCGAAGCCTGGTGCGTGATCGAGCCCGGCATGACGCCGCTCAAGCGCGGCCAGATCATGTCGGACGACGATTTCCTCGCCAAGACCGAAGAATACGGCGACGACTTCCGTGCCCTGATGGGCGCGGAAGCCGTGCGCGAACTGCTGCGCACCATCGACATCGACCGCGAAGTGGAAACGCTGCGCGGCGAACTGAAGGCCACCAGCTCGGAAGCCAAGATCAAGAAGATCTCCAAGCGCCTGAAGGTGCTGGAAGGCTTCCAGAAGTCGGGCATCAAGGCCGAGTGGATGGTCATGGAAGTGCTGCCCGTGCTGCCGCCGGACCTGCGTCCGCTGGTGCCGCTGGACGGCGGCCGCTTCGCGACCTCCGACCTGAACGACCTGTACCGCCGCGTCATCAACCGCAACAACCGCTTGAAGCGCCTGCTGGAGCTGAAGGCGCCGGAAATCATCCTGCGCAACGAAAAGCGGATGCTGCAGGAAGCCGTCGACTCGCTGCTGGACAACGGTCGCCGCGGCAAGGCCATGACGGGCGCCAACAAGCGCCAGCTCAAGTCCCTGGCCGACATGATCAAGGGCAAGAGCGGTCGTTTCCGTCAGAACCTGCTGGGCAAGCGCGTCGACTACTCGGGCCGTTCGGTCATCGTGGTGGGTCCGCAGCTCAAGCTGCACCAGTGCGGCCTGCCCAAGCTGATGGCCCTGGAACTGTTCAAGCCGTTCATCTTCAATCGTCTGGAGATGATGGGCCTGGCCACGACCATCAAGGCCGCCAAGAAGCTGGTGGAAAGCCAGGAACCGGTGGTCTGGGACATCCTGGAAGAAGTCATCCGCGAACACCCGGTCATGCTGAACCGTGCGCCCACGCTGCACCGTTTGGGCATCCAGGCGTTCGAGCCCGTCCTGATCGAAGGCAAGGCCATCCAGTTGCACCCGCTGGTTTGCGCGGCGTTCAACGCCGACTTCGACGGCGACCAGATGGCCGTCCACGTGCCGCTGTCGCTGGAAGCCCAGTTGGAAGCCCGCACGCTGATGCTGGCGTCCAACAACGTGCTGTTCCCGGCCAACGGCGAACCGTCGATCGTGCCGTCGCAGGATATCGTGCTGGGCCTGTACTACACGACCCGCGAGCGCGTCAACGGCAAGGGCGAAGGCATCTTCTTCATGGACGTCGCTGAAGTCCAGCGCGCCTATGACAACGGCGAAGTCGAGCTGCAAAGCCGCATCACCGTGCGCCTGAAGGAGCACGAGCGCGACGAGAACGGCGACTGGCAGCCGGTGATCCGCCGTCACGAGACGACGGTCGGCCGCGCGCTGCTGTCCGAGATCCTGCCCAAGGGCCTGCCCTTCACCGTCCTGAACAAGGCGCTGAAGAAGAAGGAAATCTCGCGCCTGATCAACCAGTCGTTCCGCCGTTGCGGCCTGCGCGACACGGTGATCTTCGCCGACAAGCTGATGCAGTCGGGCTTCCGCCTGGCTACCCGCGGCGGTATCTCGATCGCCATGGGCGACATGCTGATCCCGACCGCCAAGGAAGGCATCCTGGCCGAAGCCAGCCGCGAAGTGAAGGAAATCGACAAGCAGTACTCGTCGGGTCTGGTCACGTCCCAGGAACGCTACAACAACGTGGTGGACATCTGGGGCAAGGCCGGCGACAAGGTCGGCAAGGCGATGATGGAGCAACTGGCCACGGAACCCGTGACCAACCGCCATGGCGAGGAAGTGCGCCAGGAATCGTTCAACTCCATCTACATGATGGCTGACTCGGGCGCCCGCGGTTCGGCCGCCCAGATCCGCCAGTTGGCCGGTATGCGCGGCCTGATGGCCAAGCCGGACGGCTCCATTATCGAAACGCCGATTACCGCGAACTTCCGTGAAGGCCTGAACGTACTCCAGTACTTCATTTCGACTCACGGCGCGCGTAAGGGTCTGGCCGATACGGCACTGAAGACCGCCAACTCGGGTTACCTGACCCGCCGTCTGGTCGACGTGACGCAGGACCTGGTGATCACCGAGGACGATTGCGGCACTTCGCAGGGCTACAACATGAAAGCCCTGGTCGAAGGCGGCGAAGTCATCGAACCGTTGCGCGACCGCATCCTGGGCCGCGTCGCGGCCGTGGACATCGTCAACCCGGACACGCAGGAAACGGCCATCGTCGCCGGCACCCTGCTGGACGAAGACCTGGTCGACACCATCGACCGCATCGGCGTGGACGAAGTCAAGGTCCGCACCCCGCTGACCTGCGAAACGCGCCATGGCCTGTGCGCGCACTGCTACGGCCGCGACCTCGGCCGCGGCTCCTCGGTCAACCAGGGCGAAGCGGTCGGCGTCATCGCCGCCCAGTCCATCGGCGAACCGGGCACGCAGCTCACCATGCGTACGTTCCACATCGGCGGCGCGGCGTCGCGTTCGGCCCTGGCCAGCGCGGTGGAAACCAAGTCCAGCGGTACGGTCGGCTTCGCCAGCACGATGCGCTACGTCACCAACGCCAAGGGTGAACGCGTGGCCATCTCGCGCTCCGGCGAACTGGCGATCTTCGACGACAATGGCCGCGAACGCGAACGCCACAAGATCCCGTACGGCGCGACCGTGCTGGTGGGCGATGGCGAAGCCGTGAAGGCTGGCGCGCGCCTGGCGACGTGGGATCCGCTGACCCGTCCGATCGTGTCGGAATACGGCGGCGCCGTCCGCTTCGAGAACATCGAAGAAGGCGTGACCGTTGCCAAGCAGGTGGACGAAGTCACCGGCCTGTCGACGCTCGTCGTCATCACGCCGAAGACCCGTGGCGGCAAGATCGTCATGCGTCCGCAGATCAAGCTGGTCAACGAGAACGGCGAAGACGTCAAGATCGCCGGCACCGATCACTCGGTGAACATCTCGTTCCCGGTAGGCGCGCTGATCACGGTGCGCGACGGCCAGCAGGTTGCCGTGGGTGAAGTCCTGGCGCGTATTCCGCAGGAATCGCAAAAGACCCGCGACATTACCGGCGGTCTGCCGCGCGTGGCCGAGCTGTTCGAAGCCCGTTCGCCCAAGGATGCCGGCATGCTCGCCGACGTCACCGGCACGGTCTCGTTCGGCAAGGACACCAAGGGCAAGCAGCGCCTGGTCATCACCGACCTGGAAGGCGTCAGCCACGAGTTCCTGATTCCGAAGGAAAAGCAGGTGCTGGTGCACGACGGCCAAGTCGTGAACAAGGGCGAAATGATCGTGGACGGCCCGGCCGATCCCCACGACATCCTGCGCCTGCAAGGCATCGAGAAGCTGGCGACCTACATCGTCGACGAAGTGCAGGACGTGTACCGTCTGCAAGGCGTGAAGATCAACGACAAGCACATCGAAGTGATTGTTCGCCAGATGCTGCGCCGCGTGAACATCGTCGACGCGGGCGATACCGAGTTCATCCCGGGCGAGCAGGTCGAGCGCTCCGAGCTGTTGAACGAGAACGACCGCGTCACGGCTGAGGATCGCCGTCCGGCTTCCTACGAAAACGTGCTGCTGGGCATCACCAAGGCCTCGCTGTCGACCGACTCGTTCATCTCGGCCGCTTCGTTCCAGGAAACCACCCGGGTCCTGACCGAAGCCGCCATCATGGGCAAGCGCGACGACCTGCGCGGCTTGAAGGAAAACGTCATCGTCGGCCGCCTGATCCCGGCGGGTACCGGCCTGGCGTACCACCATGCCCGCAAGGACAAGGAAGCGCTGGAGGCGGCGGAACGCGAAGCCGCCCGCCAGCAGGCCAACCCGTTCGAAGACTCGCCGGTCACGGTGGGCTCGGATGCGGAGACGCCTGCCGCCGACCTGGGCGCCGAGGACTCCGCCGAATAAGCGGAATCCCCCGCGGGACTCCCACGCCGCCCGGCGCGGGGTCCCCGGAAGCAGAAAGGCCGCTGATGCAAATCAGCGGCCTTTTTTTTGATTCATTGAGCATTACCGGGGAAGGCGGCGCGGATTTTGAGGAAGAAGTATTCCTGGTCGCGGTAGCCGTAAGCGC
>NZ_UFQC01000027.1 GCF_900496975.1 Achromobacter veterisilvae | reverse complement strand
CGCTGGCCGGCGCGGGCGCGCTGGCGGCCGGCGGTCTCGCCGTCGGCCTGCGCTGGCAGGGCCCGGCCGGCTTCGAACAGGCGCTGGCCACCGCGCACGGCCAGCGCCGGACCGTGGCCCTCCCCGACCGGACGTCGATCGACCTGAACACCGACAGCCGGGCCGTGGTGCGCTATTACGCCGACCGCCGCGAGGTCGATCTCGAGGCGGGCGAGGCCAGTTTCTCCGTGTCCGCCGACGCGTCGCGCCCCTTCGTCGTGCGCGCCGGACTGGCGGCCGTGCGCGTGACGGGCACGCGCTTCAATGTCCGCAGGCGGGAGGACGCCACCGAAGTCTCGGTCAGCTCGGGCTCGGTCGAAGTCCGGGCCGCCGGCTGGGCGTTCTGGCGCCGCGAAACGCTGGGGCCGGGCCAGGGCCTGCTCGCCACCCGCGACGGGCTGACGCCGGCGGCCGCCGTCGACGTGGCTGCCGCCACGGCGTGGCGCGAAGGCCGGATCGTTTTCAACAACACGCCCCTGCCCCAGGCCGTGGCCGAACTCAACCGCTACGCGCCCTTCGTCATCCGGCTGGATGGCGCCCGCCTGGCGCGGGTGAGGGTCGCGGGGACCTTGAACGTGGACTCTCCGAGCACCCTGCTGGAGCTGCTGCCCCGTATCGCGCCCGTGCGCGTCCAGGCCGAAGGGCAAGGACGCTATGTGCTGACGCCCACCCCGTAGTTTCAATTTGTTTCAATTTTTCCCGACGGGATCTTCAGGGTTTCCGGCCGTTCCGCACTCGTTACCCATGAGTGCCGGCTTGAATCGCAAGCCGCGGCAAACCCGTTGGAACAACCTCCCATGACCTTCCTGCCTTCCCGCAACCGCCGCCAGCCGGCGCGCGCACGCTTCCTGCTGGGACGCCTGTCCCTCGCCCTGCTTTCCTTGACGGCGGCCCCCGCCGCCACCTTGGCTGCCGACGCCGCCATGGTGATCAATTCCGCCCGCCAGCCGCTGCACGAAGCCCTGGTGGAATTGGGACGGCAAACGTCCATGGAACTGCTTTACGACCCCGCGCTCGTCGCCGGCAAGACCGCGCCGCCCGTGGCCGGGCGGCTCACCCCGCAGCAGGCGCTGGACCGCCTGCTGGCCGGCAGCGGCCTGATCGCCGTCGTGGAGAACGGCAAGGCCGTGATCGAGCGCGAACCGGACAATCTGGACGCGGCCACGCTCTCGGCCATCACCGTGACCGCCCGCCGCGCCGAAGACGGCACCACCGAAGGCACCGGCTCCTACACCAGCCGCGTCACCAGCACCGCGTCCAAGACCGACCTGGCCTTCCGCGAGGTGCCGCAGTCCGTGTCGGTGGTGACGCGGCAGCAGATCGACGACGAGCACCTCACCAGCGTCAGCGACGCGCTGGCCCACGCGGCCGGCATCACGGTGCAGCGCGCGGCCTACAACTCCTACAATTTCTTTTCGCGCGGCTTCCAGATCACCAGCATGCAGATCGACGGCGGCGCCCCCCTGGCGCTGGGCGCGTACACCTACGATGGCGCGCAGGACCTGGCGTTCTACGATCGCGTCGAAGTCATGCGCGGCGCGTCGGGCCTGCTGGGCGGCATGGGCGACCCCGGCGGCATCATCAACCTGGTGCGCAAGCGCCCCTTGGCCGAGTACCAGTTGACCATGGAAGCGTCGGCGGGAAGCTGGGACAATTACCGCAGCATGATCGACGCCACCGGCCCGCTCGGCTTCGACGGCCGCCTTCGCGGCCGCGCCGTGGCGGTGTACGGCAACAGCGATTCCTACCTGGACGACCGGCACAGCGAATCCCCGATGCTCTACGGCGTGCTGGAAGCGGATCTAACGCGCGACACGCTGCTGACGGTCGGCGGCAGCTACACCAAGACGCGCGAACGCGGCTATGGCAGCGGCCTGCCGCGCTATGCCGACGGCAGCGACATCGGCCTGTCGCGTTCGGCCAGCCTGACCCAGCCCTGGGCACTGGCGACCGGCGAAAACAAGCAGATCTTCGCGCAACTGGAGCAACGCTTCCTCGACCGCTGGAAGCTCAAGCTCAACTACACGCAAGAGCGCCGCAACATGCGCTCGACCACGGCCTTCGGCTATGGCGCCATCGATCCCGCCGACGGTTCGGGCTCGAGCTGGGGCGGCGGCCGCTACGTCATGGACAACGAGCAAACCGTGTTCGACGCCAATCTCAGCGGCAGCTTCGACCTGTTCGGGCAAAGCCACGAGATCCTGCTCGGCGCCGACTGGCAACGCGCCGAAGGCAGATGGAACACCGGCAAGCCGGCGGACAACTGGCAGGTTCCGGTCAACGTGTTCGACCGCAACGCCTGGAATCCGGACCTGAACGTGCCGCTCACCCTGCGCTATGACCCCTGGGGCCAGGAGCAGAAAGGCATCTATGGCGTGCTGCGCATCAACCCGACTTCGCGCCTGCACCTGATCGCCGGCGCGCGCATGAGCCGCTACAAGTTCTTCCAGAGCGTGTCCGACCGGCCCGATGGCGCGTCCGCCTGGGAAGTGTCGTCGCGCACCGATTATGAAGAACCCACCAAGACCACGCCGTACGGCGGAATCATCTACGACCTCAACGACAGTTGGTCCGTCTATGCCAGCTATTCCACCATCCATAAACCCCAGGGCCTGCTGAAGTCCGGCCCCCCGCCCGGCTCTTCCCTGACCGCCATCAAGGGCAAGAGCTACGAGGCGGGGCTCAAGGGCGAGCTGATGGATGGCCGCCTGAACGCCACGCTGAGCCTGTTCAACGTCGAACGCACCGGCACCGGCGTGGTCGACCCGCGCTACCCGGAATCCAGCGACCCCTGGGCCGGCAACTGCTGCTACCAGGCGCAGGGCAAGGTCGTGAGCCGCGGCGTGGACCTGGAAATCGGCGGCGAAGTCACGCCGGGCTGGGAGGTCGCCCTGGGCTACACCTTCAACAATTCCAAGGACAAGAGCGAAGGCACCGTTTTCAGCACGGTCACTCCGCGCCATCTGTTCAAACTCTCCACCGCCTACACGCTGCCCGGTTCGCTGTCGCGCTGGCGCGTCGGCGGCAATGCCGTCGTGCAGAGTTCCACCTTCGTGTCCGGGGCGGTCTATGCGCCGAACGGCGACGCCACCCCGTACAAGTTCGCCCAATCCGGCTACGCCGTGGTCGGCCTGATGGCGCAATACCGTTTCGACCCAAGCTGGTCCCTGACGCTCAATGCCAACAACCTATTCGACAAGGTCTACTACGAGCGCGTGGGCGACGCGGCCGGCGGCAACTGGTATGGCGCGCCGCGCAACTGGATGCTGACGCTGCGCGGCACTTATTGAAGAGCCGAAGGCCGGCGGCGACGCAATCCGGTCTTCAGTCGCCCAACAACCGCACGGTCTGCGGGTTGTAGCCGGCATAGGCCCCGCAGGACACATGGGGCCGCGCGGAAGGCGGCAGCCCCGTGGCGCGGATCGCGAGTTCGTCCCTGCGTGAACGGATCTCCTGGTAGCGCTCGGCGGCCACCGTTCCATCGGGCAGGAAGTACAGGCGCACGCGCACCAAGCCCGCGCCGGAGTCGGCCTTGCCGGCCTTGCCGAAGGCGGGCACGGCCACCGCCGCTTCGCGCCAGGCTCCCGGCTCTTCCAAGGTCTGCCAGCGTATGCGCACCGGCTGGTCCAGGTCGAGCAGCACCGGACTGCCGCCATGGGACAGATGGCAGGGATGCCCCAACAGGCTGCCCGCGGCATCGCCGCCCATATCGTATGCCTGGCCGTTGATCTCCACCCTGGCCATCGTCTCGGGCGTGTAGTTGGCCATGCCGAAAATCGCCAGCCCGGGAATGCGCGCCGACTCCATCGCCTGCTCGGTCATCAGCGAAAAGCGGGCGATGCCCGGCGCCACTTCGACGCGGTCGGCGTAATGGAAATACTGGTACACCAGCAGCCCGGCCTCGCCGTAGGCATACGCGGAGGGCAGTTTCCCCAGATCGGGATACGGCAGGCGGCGCAGCGGCAAGGAGGCGCCGGGCGCGCCCGCCTGGTCCAGGTAGACATAGCGCGCGGCCGCTTCCTTCAGGCGCGCGCCGTCATAGGGAAACACGCCCTTGGCCAAGGCGTCCGGCCCCGGATAGCGGCGGAACCTGGAGAAATTGCGATTGTCGGCCGACGCGGGCTCCATGTAGGGAGACGCGCCGGAAGCCGCGGAAGCCTCGCGGGTATCCAGCCAGATCGTGCGGCCGCTCAGGTTGACGTGCGTCTCGGCGATCGCGGGGTGCGACTCGCGAAAACTGTCCCACTGGCTCTTCCGGATGGATTCGCTGACCGGAACGATCAGCGCGGCCAGCAGCGTGGGGACGAACATCAGCGCATGGACGTGCCCCGGCACGTTCCTGCGGTCCCGCGCCAGGTACACGATCCAGGTCACCGCCAGCAAGATGGCCAGCGGTCCGCCGAACATGACCGCGTAGGCCGCCAGCGCCGCCGCGCCCCAGCCCAGGCCCTTGCTGCTCACGGCCGCGACGCCCAGGAAGGCCAGCAGGCCCGCCAACAGGAAGGAAATGACTATGCCAAACCAATAATCCCTGGTCTTCTTCACTCTACGTTTCCCTGCGCAGCGGCACTCGCGCTCGCGCACCGCGCGACGAGCTTCCGCGAAAACGCCATTGAAGCATGCCGCCGCGCGCACAGCCCCGCTACGCTGAATGCGCCGCCGCCAGGCGCAGCGGCGGCGCCTTTTGCGCAGGCATGACGGCCCGTTCCTTGCCTGCCTGCGTATGGAACACGCCGATAGTGTCGACCATGGAGCTAGACTCGGCGCCAAGATGCTGGGCAACGCCGGCCAATTCCTCCACCAGCGAGGCGTTCTTGTGCACCAGGTTCTCCATTTTGGCGACCGCCGCGCTGATGGTGTCGACCCCGGCCGCCTGCTCGCCCGAAGCATGGGCGATCTCGGCCATGAACTGGCTGACCCGATCGACGGACTGGATGATCTCTTGCATGGCGGTCCCCGCCGTGCTGGCCTGGCTCGACCCCACGGACATCTGGGTCACCGACGTGTCGATCAGCGTCTTGATCTCCTTCGCCGCCTGCGTCGTGCGCTGGGCCAGGCTGCGCACTTCCCCCGCGACGACGGCGAACCCCTTGCCCTGATCGCCGGCCCTCGCGGCCTCGACCGCGGCGTTGAGCGCAAGGATATTGGTCTGGAAGGCGATGCCTTCGATGACGGAGACGATCTCCGCTATCTTCCTGGACCCTTCATTGATCGCCTGCATCGTCGAGACCATCTGGCCGACCGTCTCGCCGCCCTGCGTCGCGGCAGTCTGGCTTTCCCTGGCCAGCGCCGAGGCGGACGCCGCGCTCTCCGTATTGCGCGCAACGGTAGCGGCCAGTTGCGCCACGCTGGCGGCGGTGTCCTGCAGCGAATCGCGTTGGTCGCTGGTGTGGCTTGCCAAGTCGCTGCTGTCCGCGTGCAGTTTGGCGATGGTGCCGGCATGGCGGGTCGTTTGGGAAGCGACCTCGGTGGAAATGCCTGTCAGGCTCTTGCGCATGATATCCAGGTAGAAGTACAGATTGCGCGCTTCCCCTTTAATATCCGTATCGATTTCATTGACGAGATTCCCCGCGGCGATCTGCCTCGCCACTTCCTCGGCTGTTCTCAGTTGCTTGACGAAACGCCCGGCCCGCATCGCCGAGGCCAGCATGGCCGCCAGCGCACAGCCCCCGTACACGGCCCACCAGGCCGGACGCGAAACGTCTTCGCGGGCGGAAAGCAGGAGATGGGTGGGTATCGCCGCCAGCGCGCACAGCAGCGCGGTGCCGCGCAGCGTGGCTGGCACGATGCCGCTGCGCAGCGGATAGGCCGCGGCGCGCAGCCACTTCCTCCAGCCGACGGCGGTTCGCTGGCCGGCCTGCAGCGCATAGCCGCCGAGCTGCCCGGCGGCCACCTGGGCGTAAAAATGCTCCGCATCTTCTATTTGCTGGCGCGAGGCCTTGATGCGCACCGAGGCGTAGCCCGTGACCTCGCCGGCCTCTATGACCGGCATCGCGTTCGCCAGCACCCAATAGAAACCGCCGGACTTGTGCCTGTTCTTCACCACCGCCAGCCACGGCCTGCCCGCGTTCAGGGTGTCCCACATATCCTCGAACACCGCGGGCGGCATATCCGGATGGCGGACGATATTGTGGGCTTTTCCCAGCAGCTCTTCCCGCGTGAAACCGCTGATTTCCACGAATGCGGGATTGCAGTATGTGATGCGTCCCTTTAAATCTGTCTTCGAGATCAGATATTGATCGTCATGCAGTACGAACTCATGGTCGGTAATCGGGAGATTCACTCGCATGGCGCATGCCTCTCTTTCAGTGGGGAGCCGGATGCAATTCGAAGATTGCATTTTGTCTGCATATGAAATATCTGATAACGCCGCATTGTCCAGAGGGTTTCCACGGATGTGGCGTCTTTGTCACGAAATGGCCGCGGTCCTTTCTCTTTTCGATAACCCAGCTTCTCCACTGACGGCTTTTGGCCCGGGCGGATCGGTACGTAAGATGCCCGTACGGTTGGCGCAAGGGGCGCCGCCAGGAATTCGGCGCGGTTCTCGGGGCCGGCCGGCAGATGGAACGTGTGATGAATCATTGGGAGCTTGGCGCCACGGAGATCGCCGCGGGCGTGCGATCGGGAGATTTCAGCGCCGAAGAGGTCGCCCGCAGCGCCCTGGCGCGATTGGAATCGGTGAACCCGGCGCTGAATGCGATCGTGGATTTTCAGGCCGAGCGGGTGTTGGCCGCGGCGCGCGCGGTGGACAGCGCGCGGGTGGCGGGACGCGGCGCGGGTGTGCTGGCCGGCGTGCCGGTGACGATCAAGGTCGTGGCGGACGAGGCCGGCTTCGCGACCACGAACGGATTGCGCTTGCAGCGCGATCAGATAGCCACGGAAGACAACCCGCTGGTGTCGCATTTCAAGGCGGCGGGGGCCGTGCCCCTGGGCCGGACGAACACGCCGTCGTTTTCACTGCGCTGGTTCACGAGCAATCGTCTGTACGGTTCAACGCGCAATCCGCATCGCGCGGGCTTGACGCCTGGCGGATCCTCGGGCGGCGCCAGCGCCGCGGTCGCGGCGGGCCTGGGCGCCATCGGCCACGGGACCGACATCGCCGGCTCGGTGCGCTATCCGGCCTATGCCTGTGGCGTGCACGGCCTGCGCCCGACCCCGGGCCGGATCAGCTATTTCAATGCGAGTTCGCCAGTGCGCGGCATCGGACAGCAGTTCATGTCGGTGTCCGGCCCCATCGCCCGCAGCGTGGCCGATCTTCGGCTGGCGCTGGAGGTGATGGCGCAAGGCGACGCGCGCGATCCGGTGTGGGTGCCGGCGCCTTTGCGCGGACCGGCGGCGCCTCGCCTTGCGGCCTTGTGCACGCATCCGGCGGGAATGGATACGGACCCGCGCGTGGTGCGCGCACTGGAAGAAGCCGCGCAGCGTCTGCGCGATCGCGGCTGGCGGGTAAGCCGCGTGGACGACGTGCCGCCGTTGCGCGAGGCTGCTATTGAGCATGTGTATCTATGGATGGGCGACGGCTTCGACAGCCGTTGGGCCAAGGCGTTGAAAGAAGAGGATCCGGGCGCGCTGGCGGCCTTGGCGGGGCAGCGCAAGCAAGTGGCCGGCATGGACGCCGCCACGTTCTCGGACGCGCTGACGCGCCGCATGACGATGTTGCGCGAGTGGCAGCTTTTCTTCGAGGACTACCCGGTGCTGCTGATGCCCGTGTCCGGCGAACTGCCTTTTCCCGATGAACTGGACATGGGGGACGAGGCGGCGTACCGGCGCGTCTGGGAAGCGCAAGTCCCGCTGATGGGAACGGCGTTCGTGGGAGTGCCCGGGGTGTCCGTGGCAACGGGCGTGGAGGACGGCGTGCCGGTGGGCGTACAGGTGGTCGCGGGGCGATTCCGGGAGGACCTGTGCCTGGACGCGGCCGCCGATATCGAGGCCGACGGTTTCAAGCCACGCGTGGTGGATCCGGCGTTCTAGCCATTGTTGGTTTTTCTGTAAACACAATATCAGGGGAAAGAAATGTCTCAAGCTTTGGGCCGCTGGGCCCTGGCGTTCGCCGTCGCGAGCGCGAGTTTCTGTGCGATGGCCGCCGACGCGACGCCATGGCCGACCAAGCCGGTCCGCATCCTGGTGGGCTTTCCTCCGGGGAATTCGACCGACATCAGCGCGCGCCTGATGGCCAGCGACCTGGAGAAGGCGACGGGCCAGCCCTTCGTGGTGGAAAACCGTCCCGGCGCGGGCGGCACGATCGCCATCGATCTGGCCGCGCGCTCGGGCAAGGAGGGCGAGACGGTGCTCTTTACCTCGACCGGCCCTTTCGCGATCGGGCCGCATATCTACAAAGAACTGAAATCCAAGCCCCTGAGCGATTTCGCGCCGGTGGCCATGGTGGGCCGCGCGCCGCTCTTGCTGGTGGTGGCGGCCGACTCTCCGTACAAGACCCTGGCCGACGTCGTCGAAGCGGGGCGGGATCCGAAAACGCCGCTGAATTACGCTTCCATCGGCAACGGGACGACGAATCATCTGGCGATGGAGTTGTTCAAGAACCGCACGGACACGCATTATTCGCATGTGCCCTACAAGGGTTCCGGTCCGGCGCTGACGGACTTGATCGGCGGACGCGTGCAACTGATGTTCGACAGCCCCGCGCCGCTCCTGCCGCTGATTCGCGACGGAAAACTGCGCGTGCTGGCGACCGGCGGCGCCGAGTCGTACAAGGAAACGCCCGAGGCGCCGACGATCGCCGCGACCTATCCGGGTTTCGAGGTGGGCACCTGGACGATGTTCGCTTTCCCCGCGGGCACGCCGGATGCCATCGTGCAGAAGATGAATGCCGCGGTCATGCCTTTGCTCAGCAACCCGGCACTGGCCGAGAAATCCAGGACCGCCGGCATCGAACTCTTCGAGCCGCAGACCGCGGCGCAGGCCGGAGAACGCTACGCGCAGGACTTCAAGCGCTGGGGCGAGGCCGTGAAGAGCGCCAACCTGGACATCAACTGATCGACTTCCCATGGCGGCGCGCGCCGCCCGGTGGAGCGGCTGTTCCGCTCCTGCTTGTCTGTTTTCACTCATTCATCATGGCACAACACACATCGAGCGGATCTTCGGGCGCCGCGCTGGATACGCATCTGATTCCGGGCTCCAGCCTGGTCGAGCCGGTCATCGTGAGCGGCGCCGCTTGCGAGGTCGTGGACGAGGCTGGCAACACCTACCTCGATCTGGAAGCCGGCCCTGGCGTGAATTCCGTGGGCCATTGCCATCCCAAGGTGGTCAAGGCCATCCAGGACCAGGCCACGCGGCTGCTGCAAGGCCCCGGGCGCAATCACAGCCGCGTGACCTCGGAACTGGCCGCGCGCATCACCCGCGAAAGCGATGGCCGCCTGTCGCGGGTGTTCTTCACCAATAGCGGCGCGGAGTCGAACGACGGCGCGATCAAGCTGGCTTTCAAGCACGCGACCAACACCGGCAAGAAAGGCTACGGCGTGCTCGCCATGGAGCATAGCTTCCATGGCCGCACCTCGCTGGCATTGAGCCTGACGGGCAACGCGGCGCGCAAGAAGGGCTTTGGCCCCTATGCCGCCCTGCCGGGGGTCGTGCATGTGAGCGCGCCCTATTGCTATCGCTGCCCTTATTCTTCGCACAACAAGAACAACGACGGCGGTTGCGGCCTGAAGTGCGCCGACGCGATCGAGGATGCGATCAAGGTCCGCATGCAGTCCGCGCCGGCCGTGCTGATCTCGGAGTCCATTCTTTGCGTCGGCGGCGTTCTCACGCCGCCCAAACACTACTGGCCGCGCGTGCAGGACATCTGCCGCAAGCACGGCATCACGCTCGTCATCGACGAGGTGTTCGCCGGCTGGGGCCGCACGGGCAAGACCTTTGGCTATCAGCACTGGGACGTGCAGCCCGATATCGTGACTTTCGCCAAGGCCATTGGCGGGGGGGTGCCCATCGGCGGCTTCATGGCGACCGAGACCCTGGGCACGGCGTTCGAGGAAGGCGATCATTTCACGACCTTCGGCTCGAACAACCAGATCGGGATGGCGGCCGGGCACGCGGTGCTGGACATCCTCGAAGAGGAAAGGCTGGCGGACAACGCGCGCGTCTGCGGCGAATACTTCCTCGAGGGATTCAAGCGCCTGGCCGGCAAGTACGAAGTCATCGGCGACGTGCGCGGAATCGGCCTGATGATAGGCGTGGAACTGGTGAAGAACCGTGAAACCCGCGAGCCCTATCCTGAACTCGTCAAGGCCATGCATGCGGCCTTGCGCGAACGGAAACTGCTGATCTCGACCACGGGCACCTACGCTTCAACGCTGCGTATCACGCCGCCCCTGGTGATCACCCGTGAACAGGTAGACCACGCGCTGCGTATTTTTGACGAAACCTTTGCGGCTCTGGGCCGCGTGTGAGGGCATGATGTCGAAGCTGTTGATAGCCGGCCGATGGGTGGCCGGCGACCATTCCGAAGTCCTGACCGATTGCTATAGCGGCCAGCCCTATGGCGAGATGGGGGTCGCCTCGGCGCGGCAAGTGGACGAAGCCGTGGGCGCGGCGGCGCAGGCCGCCCGCCGCATCCGCCTGTCGCCCGACGAACGCTACCGCATCCTGATGCGCGCGGCCGACCTGATGCAGGCGCGCAAGGACAAACTGCTGGACACCCTGGTGTCCGAGACAGGCTTCCCGCGCGGCGACGGCGAGAACGAGGTGCGCCGCTGCGTGCAGACCTTGCAGCTCTCGGCCGAGGAGGCGCGCCGCCTGGTGGGCGACATCGTGCCGATGGAAGCCACGCCGGGGCTGAAGAACCGCATGGGCTATACCGTGCTCGTGCCGCGCGGGGTGGTCTGCGCGATCACGCCCTACAACTCCCCCTTGAACGTGGTGGCCCACAAGGTGGCGCCGGCCCTGGCCGGCGGCAACGTGGTGGTGCTCAAGCCCTCGGAGCTGACGCCGCTGAGCGCAGTGGCCTTGTGCCAGATCCTGATCGACGCGGGCTTGCCGCCGGAGTGCATCAGCCTGCTGCACGGCCCGGGCGCGGCCATCGGCCGCGCTCTTCTGGACGACAGCCGCATCCAGTTCTATACCTTCACGGGCAGCACGCGGGTGGGCCGCGAGATCCAGCAGGCCGCCGGCTTGCGCGGGACGCAACTTGAACTGGGCAGTATCGCCAGCACCATCGTGCTGGCCGACGCGGATCAAGCGCTGGCGGTGGGCAAGATCGTGGCCGCGGGCTTTCGCAAGGCCGGCCAGGTCTGCACCTCGGTGCAGCGCGTGCTGATCCAGCGGCCCATCTACGAAGCCTTCCTGGAAAAGCTCGTCGAGGCTACGCGCAAGGTACCCTACGGAGATCCGCGCCAGCCGGAGACAGTGGTGGGCCCCATGATCACCGTGCAGCAGGCGGAACGCGCCGAGCAATGGCTGGCCGAGGCCGTGCGGGGAGGCGCCCGCGTGCTGGTGGGCGGCAAGCGCGAGCGCGCGGTGTTCGCCCCGACCATCCTGGCCGATGCGCCGCCGGACGCGCGGGTGGTGTGCGAAGAAGTGTTCGCGCCGATTATCGTGGCCATTCCCGTCGATACCGTCGAGCAGGCCTATGAGCGGGCCAACGACACGCCGTACGGCCTGGCCGCCGGCCTGTTCACGCGGGATCTCTCGGTGGCGATGCAGGCCGGGGTGAATCTGCAGTTCGGTGGTGTCCATATCAACGAGACTTCCAGTTCGCGCGTGGACGTCATGCCGTTTGGCGGCGTGAAGGACAGCGGCTTCGGCCGCGAAGGCCCGCGGTACGCGGTGCGCGAGATGATGGAAGAGCGCCTGGTGACGATCGCTTTCTGATCGCGGCGCGGTGTGGGCGGGCGTCCGGGCGGCGCCCGCCTTCTTTGCAAGGAGCACACATGTTGTCCGAAGCAGCGCGCGGCGTCAGCCATGTTGAATTTCGCGGCGTGTCCAAGACCTACGATGGCCGGAGCTATTCGGTCAGGGACCTGGACCTGGCCGTAAGAAAAAATGAGTTCCTCACTTTCCTGGGGCCTTCGGGATCGGGCAAGACCACCTCCCTGATGATGCTGGCCGGCTTCGAGACGCCCACCTCGGGCGACATCCTGATAGCCGACAAGCCGGTCACGCACGCGGCGCCCCACAAGCGCAATATCGGCGTCGTATTCCAGAACTATGCCTTGTTCCCCCACATGAACGTGGCCGAGAACCTGGCTTTCCCGCTGACCGTGCGCAAGTACCCCCGAAGCGATATCAAGAACAAGGTGGATCGCGCCCTGGACATGGTGCGCCTGGGCGCCTTCGCCGAACGCCGGCCGGCGCAGTTGTCGGGCGGCCAGCAACAGCGCGTGGCGCTGGCGCGGGCCCTGATCTTCGACCCGGTCCTGGTGCTCATGGACGAGCCTCTGGGTGCCCTGGACAAGTATCTGCGCGAGAAATTGCAGTACGAAATCAAGCGGATCCACGCGGAACTGGGGGTGACCATCATCTACGTCACCCACGACCAGTCCGAGGCCTTGACCATGTCGGACCGGATCGCCGTGTTCGACGAGGGCCGTATCCAGCAGTTGGCCTCGCCCGCCGATCTCTATGAGCGGCCCGCCAGCGCCTTCGTAGCCAGCTTCATCGGCGAGAACAACCTGATAGAGGGCACGGTGCTGGAGGCCGCCGCCGGCCTCTCGGTGCACCGCAGCGCCTGCGGCGCCACATTGCGCGCGCGCCACGCCGGAGACTTCCCGGCGGGCAGGCCCAGCATCCTGTCGGTGCGGCCGGAGAAGGTCAGCCTCATGCCGCAGCCCGGCGCCTGCGACAACGTGCTGGACGTGAAACTCGAGCAGTACATGTACCACGGCGACCATCTGCGCGCCGTGTTCCGGCTGGCCGGCGGCGGCACGATGATGTGCAAGGTGCCCGACGCCAGGCCGCTGGGCCAGGCGCGCCCCGGCGACGTGCTGCGGGTGGGCTGGAAATCCGACGATTGTTTTGCCTTTCCCGCGACGCGGGCATCCTGACGTATCACACCAACACAACAGGGGAAAAAAATGAAAGCAGGAAAGTACATCGCAATACTGGCGGCCTCGCTGGCACTGGGCGCGCAGGTCCAGGCGCAGGAGCTGAACATCACGGCCTGGGGCGGAAGTTCGCAGGCCGCGCAGAAAAAGGTCTTCTACGAACCCTTCTCGGCCAAGACCGGCATCAAGATCACCGAGGACTCCTGGTCGGGCGGACTGGGCATCCTGCGCACCAAGGTGCAGGGCGGCAACGCCAACTGGGACGTGGTCCAGGTCGAGGCCGACGAAATGGTGCTTGGCTGCGACGAAGGCCTGTTCGAACCGCTGGACTGGGCCCGGATCGGCAAGCGCGAGGACTACATCGCGGGCGCGGCCACCGATTGCGGCGTGGGAGCGGTTGTGTGGACCACCGGCCTGGCCTATGACGGCAACCGCCTGAAGGAAGGTCCGCGCAGTTGGACGGACTTCTGGGACCTGAAGAAATTCCCGGGCAAGCGCGCCATGCGCAAAGGGCCGAAGTACACGCTGGAGTTCGCCCTGCTGGCCGATGGCGTGGCGCGCGACGAGGTCTACAAAGTGCTCGCGACCCCGCAGGGCGTGGACCGCGCCTTCCGCAAGCTGGATGAAATCAAGTCCAGCATCGTCTGGTGGAGCGCCGGGGCGCAAGGGCCGCAACTGATCGCGGCGGGCGATGTCTCCATGGGCGCCATCTACGTCAGCCGCGCCATTTCCGCCAATCGCGCGGAACACACCAATTTCAAGGTCGTCTGGCCGGGCAGCATCTACGCCATCGACTACTACGTCGTGCTCAAGGGCAGCAAGCACCAGGAAGAGGCGACCCGCTACCTCGCCTACGCCACGTCGGCCGATATCCAGAAAGCCTATCCCGCGCTGGGCAACCAGGGCATCACCAATATCCGCGCCAACACCCTGGTCGATGCCGAAGTCCTGAAGGACCTGCCCACCAATCCCGCGAACCAGTCGCAGGCCGTCGCGCTGGAGGCGGAGTTCTGGGTGGAGAACATCGAGAAGCTGACGCAGCGCTTCAATGCCTGGGCCTCGCAGTAAGACGGGGCCCGAGGGGAACATCATGCAAACCGCCGCCGTCTTGCGGGCCGCGCCGGGCGACGAGGAGCGGGCCTTGCGCCAGGGCCTGCGCCGCGCCGAACGCCGCCGCCACTGGCTGGCCTTCGGGCTGGCCGCGCCGCTCCTGTTGTTCTTGTTGGTGAACTTCGTGCTGCCCATCTTCCTGATCCTGAAGATGAGCGTCGACGACCGCGAGTTCGCCCGCGCCGCGCCCGGCGTGGTGGCGGCGCTGGCGCATTGGGAGGCGGACACGCCCGTGCCCGAGGCGGCCGCCCGCGCGTGGATAGACGATTTGCGGGCAGCCCGGGGCACGCCGGCCCTGAACGCGATCGCCAACCGCCTGAACCAGGATACCAGCGGTTATCGCAGCCTGGTCATGACCACCGCCCGGCGCCTCGCCCAGGCCCCGCCGGGGAACGCCACGCAGGCCTTGGCCGGCATTTCGGAACAATGGCGCGGTCCGGAGGTATGGCAGGCCATCCAGCGCGCCAGCGGGCCGCTGTCGGCGATGTACCTGCTGGGCGCCATGGACCTGCATCGCGCGGGAGACGGCGCCATCGAGCGGGTGCCGAAGGACGAGGCGGTTTTCCTGACGGTGTTCCAGCGGACCTTCGGCATCAGCCTGGTGGTCACACTGTGTTGCCTGGTGCTGGGCTATCCGGTGGCCTACCTGCTGGCCACCGCCAGGCCGCGCGTGGCCAGCGTGATGATGCTGGCGGTGCTGATTCCCTTCTGGACCGCGCTGCTGGTGCGCACCTCCGCCTGGGTGGTGCTTCTGCAGCGCGACGGCGTGGTGAACCAGCTATTGCAATGGCTGGGCCTCATCGACCATCCGCTGACGCTGGTCTTTAACCGTACCGGTACTTACATCGCCCTGGTGCACGTCTTGCTGCCCTTCATGATTCTGCCCATCTATAGCCTGATGACGGGGATACGCAAGCACACCGTGCGCGCCGCCATTTCTCTGGGCGCAAGCCCGCTGACGGCATTCTGGCGGGTGTACTTCCCGCAGACCCTGCCAGGCGTGGCCAGCGGCTGTCTGCTGGTCTTCGTGACGGCGATCGGCTTTTACATCACGCCGGCGCTGATCGGCGGAGCGGGCGACCAGATGATCGGCTACTTTATCGCGCACTTCATTACCGAGACGGCCAATTGGTCCATGGGTGCGGCGTTGGGCGGCCTGTTGCTGCTCATCACCTGCGTCGTGCTGGCCGCGCTGGCCTGGACGAAAACCCGCCAGCGCGCCGCGCGCTGACGCGGCGCGCGTATTGGAGATTCCACATGGATACGTTCCAGAGCGCCAGCCCCCTGGATAGAAGCTGCCGGCTGGGTTTGCGAGTGGCCTGCGCCGCCATCCTGCTGTTTCTCATCCTGCCGGTGCTGGTCATTATTCCGCTTTCCTTCAATGGCGGGTCTTTCCTGACTTTCCCGCTGGAGGGGATATCCCTGCGTTGGTACCGGCAGTTGTTCGCCTCGGAAAACTGGATGACGGCGATACGCAACAGCTTCCTGATCGCGATCGCCACCACGGCGCTGGCCACGGCCCTGGGGACGATGGCGGCCATCGGCATGCAGCGCCTGCCCGGCAAGCTCAAGATGGCCATGCAGATGTTCATCACCTCGCCCGTGATCGTGCCGGTGATCATCAGCGCGACCGCGTTGTATTTCCTCTATGCGCCCATCGGGCTGAACAACAGCCTGCCGGGGCTGGTGCTGTCGCACACGGTGTTGGCCGTCCCCTTCGTGGTAATAACCGTGGCCGCCACGCTCGAAGGCTTCGACATGAACCTGATGCGGGCGGCGGCCAGTTCCGGCGCTCCGCCCGTGCTGGCCTTTCGGCGCATCATGTTGCCGCTCATCGCGCCTGGCGTGATATCGGGCGGCCTGTTCGCTTTCGCCGTGTCTTTCGACGATATCGTCATGGCGATTTTCCTCGCCGGCCCCAGGCAACGCACCATCCCGCTGCAAATGTTCAACGGGGTGCGCGAGGAGATCAACCCGACCATCGCGGCGGCGGCCACGATACTGGTGATCCTGTCCATCCTCTTGCTTTCGGCGGTGGAGTATCTCAAGCACCGCGCCAGGCGCATGAACGCCAGCGGCCTGGAAGGCCACCAGGCCTGAGGCCCGGCGTCAGGCGCGCGGCTCGCCGCGCGCCAGGTAGGACACCAGCAGCTCGACCGCCTTGGGCTGCTGGTCTTTCTGCTTGATGCAGACCTTGTACTCGCGGTGCGCCCAGGGTTCATCCAGTTCCACGATGGACAGGGGCTGGCGCGCGGCCATGCGCCGCGCGAAGCCCAGCGGCACCACGCCCACGCCCAGGCCTTCGGCGGCCATGTTGCAGACGGCCTCGAAGCCGGCCACGCGGATGCGGGCCTGCAACGGCACGCCGATCTTGGCGGCCTCGGTGCGCAGCAATTGCTGCACGAAGCTATTGGGTTCCTGTTCGATCACGGCGTGCCCGGCCAGTTGCGACAGGCGCACGCTGCAGGCTTCGGTCAGCGGATGCTGGGGGTTGACCACCAGCACCAGCAGATCGCGGTAGCGGCAGGGGAAGACCTGCAGGCCGGGTTCGGTCACCGTCCCCAGCAGTACGCCGATGTCGGCGGATTCTTCGAACACGGCGCGCTGGATGCTGGGGCTGAGTCCCCCGACCAGATCGATGAAGATCTTGGGGTGCTGTTCCGAGAAGTCCTTGACGATGCCGGGAAAGAAATCGGTCAGCGTCGATTCGCTGACCATGAGCCGGACCTGGCCGCGTTCGCCCTCGGCATAGCTGCCCAGTTCGTCTTCCATCTCGGCCATGGCCCGCAGCAGGCGGCGCGCATGCCGCAGCAGCGCCTGTCCGGCCTCGGTGGGCACCACGCCTTGGCGCTGGCGCACCAGCAGGGGCGTGCGCAGCATGGCTTCGAGATCGTGGATGCGTTTGCTGACGGCCGAAGTGGCGATGAATTCGGCCTGAGCCGCGCGAGCGATACCGCCGTGCTCGACCACGCCCACGAAGAGACGCAAGGTCATCAGGTCCAGACGCGCCGCCAGGCTGCGCGAAGGCGCCGAGACGGGCGGATCGGCGGGACGATCATTCATAGGGTTTCGACAGGTTGCGACGCAATGGTCCGGGGCAGGACCTGATTGTATGAAGGATTGCGTCGTAGCCGCGCGGCCGATGCCGAGCGTTTTCCCTAGTATTCCCGCGATACCGTGTTCAAGCGCGCCGATTGCGGCCAAGCCCCTGGAACGCACGCAGGCAGCGTGAGGCTGAACCTGCGTGCGCAGCATCGCCCCGATGGTCACCGCAAGGGCGAGTAGTCCGTCGGGCTGAGGAAGAAATTCTCGATCCGCTCCACGATGGGCCGTTCCGCCTCGCTGGCGGCGCGCTTGGCGATCCACTCGGCATCGGCCTGGAAGGCATTCCATTTGCGCTCGCGCTCCGCCAGGCTTTCCCATTGCAGCATATAGGTCAGGGCGTGATTGCTCGGGCCGGCCAGCGTGGTCCAGAACCCCAGGGGCTGGATACCGTGCTTATCGAAAAAGCCCAGCGTCGTCGCGCGGAATCGCTCGTGAAGCGCCGGCAAGCGCCCGGGCAGGCAGTGGTAGATGCGTGTTTCGATGATCATTGCGCCTCCGTTGCGCAGTTTTCCGCGCGGGCGTAATCGGTCTCGGGCAGCGCTTCCTGCCAATCGGCCTTGCCCAGCGATATGGCCAGGTGCGCCATGAAGGTGTCGGAGGCGGCGCCGTGCCAATGACGCTCATGAGGCCGTATCCACACCACATCGCCCTGGCGGATTTCCTGGGGCGCTTCGCCTTCGACACAGACCCAGCCTCGGCCCGAGGTCACGTGCAGGACCTGCCCGTGCTCATGCGTGTGCCAGAAAGTGCGCGCCCCCGGGGAAAAGAAAACATGGTTGATGCCGACATTTTCCGCCGGAGGCATGACCGGATCGGCCCAGACCACCCCGGTGAATGTCGCGCCGCGCCGCTCGGAAGGCTTGCCCTGGTCCCGCCCATGAAAAACTTGCATGAAAGCTCCTTGGTTCAAACGGTTTTCAGACGGACGCCGCCCGACACGTCGCCGATGGCGTCCACCACGCGATTGCTGATCTGGTCGCCGTAGCCCAGCGTCGCGGCCAGGCCGAAGCAGGCCGCCGGGCCGGCCGCGTTCAGCGAGGCCACGCCCAGCTCGCGCACCATGTCCACATACAACATCACATCCTTGCTCATCAGCTTGCTGGTCAATCCACCTTCGAGGTAGTTGCCATCGACGATGAAGGGAAAGCGGTTGAGCGTGGCGAAGTTCACCCCGCTGCTGCTGTTGATCACGTCAAGCAGGCGATGCAGGTCCAGGCCGGCCTTCTTACCCGCCACCATGACCTCGGCGGTGGCCGCCAGGCTGACCGCGTTCAGAAAGTTGTTGAGCAGCTTGGTGGCATGCCCCGCGCCGCTGCCGCCCATGGCCACGACCTTGGCGCTGATGGGCGCGAACACCCAGCCTACGGCCTCGATGGCCTCGGGCGCCCCTCCCACCATCAGCGTCAGCGCGCCCTTCTCCGCCGCGGCCGCGCCGCCCGATATGCCGGCGTCGACATACTGCACGCCCTGCCCGGCGAAGCGCGCGTTCAGGCGCACCGTGGAACTGGCCGCGGCCGTGCTCAGGTCGACCACGATCTGGCCGTCCCGGCAGTGCTCCAGAATGCCGCCCGCGCCCTCCACCACGGACTCCACCACTTTGCTGTCGGGCAGCGACAGCAGGACCACGTCGGCGTATTCCATGACCTCGCGGATCGTCGCGGCCGCCTGGGCGCCGGCCGCGGCCGCGCGCGCCGGATCGCTGTCGTACCCGAGCACCGCGATGCCCGCGCCGGCCAGCCGCCGCGCCATCCTGCCGCCCATATTGCCCAGGCCGATAAAACCGGCACGTTTCCTGTCCATCTGCGTTCTCCTTCGCCCCCGGCCGCCCGGGCGCTAGTAACCCAGGACGGTCATCGCCCCGTCCACCTTGAGCGTGATGCCGGCCACCGTCGCGCTGGACGCCGATGCCAGGAACACCGCCGCCTCGGCCACATCGGCGCCGGTGGCCAGGCGGTTCAACGGCGTGCGGCGGCGGCGCGCGGCCCAACCTTCCTCGGAAATCACCGAACTCGCGCCCGGCGTGACGACGGGCCCCGGCGCCAGCGCATTGACGCGGATGCCGTGCCCGCCAAGCTCCGCGGCCTGTTGCCGGGTCAGGGCATCGAGCGCCCCCTTGATGGCGCTATAGACCCCCGCCCGGGAAATCGACACCGACACCGCCACCGACGACAGGTTGATGATCGCGCCGCCACCACGCGCGATCAGATGCGGAGTGGCCGCCTGTAGCGCCCATATCGCCCCCTTCAGGCCCACGTCCATCATCTTGCAGACTTCGTCTTCCGGCATGTCGACCAGGGGGGCATAGAAAAAATAGGCCGCGTTGTTGACCAGGATATCCAGGCCGCCCGACTCGCCCGCATAGACGTCGACCGCGCGCAGGACCTGCTTGCGGTCGCGCACATCGCAGGGCAGCGGCACCGCGCCCGGCACGTCGCGCGCGGCCTCGGCCAGCAATGCCTCGTCGATATCCAGCAGCCCTACCCTGGCACCCTCCCGCGCATAGGCCCGCGCTATCTCGCGGCCGATGCCGCCCGCGCCGCCGGTGACGATCGCCGCCTTGCCTTCCAGCACTCCCATGACGCCTCCTTTATCGCGATGGCCGTTACTTTCTGGCGCGGACCTTCACGCCCGCCCAGTCTTCGACCACGCGCGCCACGTCCGCATAGTCGGCGTCCCGGCCATGGATGGCGGTGGTCATCACCAGCATCTCGCGCACCGATGAACCCACCACCATGGGCACGCCGTGGCGCTCGGCTTCTTCCAGGCACAGACGCACGTCCTTGTGCGCCAGGCGCGCCGCGAAGCCCACATTGAAGGTGCCGGTCAGCACGGCCTTGGGGAACTTCTCCATCGTGGCCGAGTTGCGCCCGGATCCGGCGTTGATGACGTCGATCATGACGCTGGGATCCAGACCGGCCTTCACCCCCAGCGCCATGGCCTCGGAAGTGATCGCCACGGCGGTGGCCGACAGCAGGTTGTTGGCCAGCTTCATCACCTGGGCCTGCCCGGCTTCGGCGCCCAGATAGAAGAGTTTGCCGAAATGGCCCAGCACCTGAGCCAGCGCCTCGTAGCGCGCCGGCGGGCAGGCAACCATGATCGCCAGGGTGCCGCGCTCGGCGCCGGTCGGCCCGCCGCTGATCGGGGCATCCACGTACTCGATGCCCTGGGCGGCCAGCGTATCGAACGCGCGCCGCGCCGCCGCCGGCCCGATGGTCGACAGGTCCACCACGCACTTGGCCCGGCCCGCCCGCGCCAGCCCCTGTTCGCCCCCCAACACCTGCTCCACCGCCTTGCCATCGGGCAGGCTCAGGAAGACCACGTCGGCCGCGTCGCCCACGGCCCGCGCGCTGTCGTGGGCCACGGCGCCGCGGGCCGCCAGTTGCTGGCGCACGGCGGGATTGCTGTCGGCGACGTGCAGCGCGTAGCCGGCGTCGAGCAGGCGTCCCGCCATGGGGCCGCCCATATTGCCCAATCCGATGAAACCGTAAATCGTCTCGCTCATCTTTTGTCCTCGAAATATGCCGCTTGCGGCTGGGTTAGCGGGCCTGCAGGCCGATCTGCCTGGCCAGTTCGGCGAACTGTTTCTGATCGCGCTGCAGGACGCGGGCGAAGGTCTCGGGGCTGCGCTCCTCGGCCGAGGGAATCTGCGCGGCCAGGCTGTCGATGCGCGCGCGGAAGTCAGGCGACTGGACCGCCTCGGTCAAGGCCTGGGCCAGCTTGTCGACCACGGCCTTGGGCGTGCCCTGGGGCGCCACCAGGCCATTCCAGATCTGTAGATCGAACTGGGGCACGCCGCCCTCGGCGAAGGTCGGCACGTCGGGCATCTGCGGCAAGCGCTCTTTGGACGCCACGGCAATGGCCTTGATCTGCTTGCCCCGGTGCAAGGGCAGCATGGTGACCGTCTGGTCCAGCACCGACTGTATGGTGCCTCCCATCAGGTCGGTAATGGCCGGCCCCGATCCACGGTACTGCACCAGTTCGGCCTGCACGCCCGCCATCTGCAGGAACATCGCCTCGGCCAGATGAGCGGTGGTGCCGGGGCCGCCGGAGCCGAAGTTCAGTTTGAGCGCGCCGCTGCGCATGCCCGCCAGCATGGAGGGCAGATCCTGGATACCGCTCTGATTGCTCACGCTGAGCACCATGGGCACATTGGCGATGGTGCCCACGGCCGTCGTGTCCTTGACGATGTCCAGGCCGGCCTTGGGATACAGCAGGGGAATCAGCACCATGGACTGATTGCTGAACATCAAGGTGTAGCCGTCCGGCGCCGACCGCGTCAGCCGCTGAAATGCCAGCAGGCCGCCCGCGCCGGTGACGTTCTCCACCACGAAAGTGGTCTTGGTGGCCTTGCCCAGTTCGCTGGCGATCAAGCGGGCCAGCGCGTCCAGGCTGCCGCCGGGCGCGACCCCCACCATGATGGTGACGGACTTCGACGGGAAGCTCTCCTGGGCCATGGCCGCGTGGCCCGCTCCCAGGCAAAAGGCTATTCCGGCAAGCGCGGATGCGATGCGTCGTTTCATGTTGTCTCCTCTGTGGGGCGGCCTTTGCGGCTTTGTGCCTCGGTTGAAAAAGCGGTTCAGCGCCGGCTCAGCAATCCCGCCAGCGCGCGGACGGAGCCGGCCTTGTCCAAATGCGCGATGGCCTCCAGGCAGGCCTCGGTCGTCCCCGCGGGCAAACCGGCCAGCGGGAAAAGCCGCAGGAACTTGGCCTCCACGTCGCGCCAATCGATGCCGCGCGCGCCGGAGCCGCGCGGCGCCCGGCAAGTGGCGCGATGCACCGCGCCGTCCTGCATGTGTATCGTGACCGTGCCGCCATGCCGGTGCGGAAAGCGATCCGGCAGGGGCGGCGGTTCGGGATCGAATTCGACCTTGTCCTGCAGCGCGGCGATCACCGGGTCGGCCATCGTGGCCACGTCCATATGCCGCCAGCCGAAGCCATCGTCGGCAATCGACGCCGCCACGAAATAAGGCAGGCTGTGCGCCGCGTCGACCAGGTTGCGCGGATGGGGTTCGCCCTTGAAATTGGTCCACTGCACGGCCGCCGACACCACGATGCGCGCAACGTCGCCGGGGCGAACGGCGCCGGCGCGCGCGGCCTCGGCCGCGGCTTCGGCGCTTGCATGAAAGGGGTGCGCGCCCGGCATGAGCTTGATGGCCAGGTCGGTCACGATGTCCCAGGAAGCGCCCCAATCGCGCACGATGTCCTCCCGCGACTGCCCGCCCAAGGCATCGAGCAGGCCGCGCGGCTGCTCCAGCACGCCCAGCTCCCCTTCGAATCCCCGCTGCGCCGCGAGCGCGGCGCGTATGCCGGCGCTTGCCGCCTGGCCGGCGTGATATTCCCGCGCGCAACTGGTGTCGGCCGCGATGGCCATGCCGCTGGCCGAGGTGGCCGAGAGCGCGATGGCATGGGCCAGGCGCGGCGCGTCCAGGCGCAAAAGCAGGCCCGCCGCCACGCAGGCGCCGAACACCGTGGACCACGACCCGTGAAACCCCCGCTGCATGCGGCCCGGCGTCAAGGACTCGTCGATGCGACCGGCGACTTCATAACCCAGCACCATGGCCGCCAGCACATCCCTGCCGCTTGCGCCCTCGCGCTCGCCCACGGCCAGCGCCACGCTGGAGACAATGGTACCGATGTGCGCGATGCTGCGCATATCGCTGTCATCGGACGCCGCCGCATCGCTGGCCGCCGCATTGGCGCGCGCGGCGCTGGCCAGCGGCAGGCGGGTACCGTCAAACCACAGGCCTGCCGCCGGCGCGCCGCCGTCGGCCAGCTCGATCTCGCGGATGATGCGGGCCGATTCGATGCCATAGCCCATGGCGGCGCTGGCCAGGGTGCTGGCCAGACTCATCTTGGCGTGCTCGATGGCGAGCGCCGGCAGGACATCGGCGGACGTGGACAAGACGAAGTCAGCCAGTTGACGCGCCAAGGGGCGCGCCACGGAGGGGGATTGCACAATAGCTTCCTTGATGAGTGCGTTGCGCCGGCATCACTGCGCGGCCGTTCCCAGTTCCTTGAGGACGGGGATCCATTTGGCGAGGTCCTGGCGCACCAGGGCCTCGAAATCCGCGGGCTTGGGAATGGGCATATCGGGCAAGGTAAAGCCCTGGCCGATCAACTTCTCGCGCAGCGCGGCCTGGCCCATGACCTTGTCCAGGGCCGCATACAGGCGCGTCGAAACGTCGGCCGGCAACCCCGCCGGACCGACCAGGCCCCACCAGAGCGTGACCGAATAGTCCTTCAGGCCGCTCTCCTGCAGCGTGGGAATCTCCGGCAGCAACGTGGAACGCCTGGGCCCGGTGACGGCGAGCGCCTTGAGCTTGCCCGCCCTCACCAGGCCGATGGCCGCCGGCAGGTTGTACAAGCCCATGTCCACGTCGCCGCTGATGATGGCGCTCAGGCCCTGGGGCGCGCCGGTATAGGGCACGTGCATGAGCGGCTTGTCCAGGTATTGCGACACCGTGGCGCCGGCAATGTGGTGGCTGGTTCCCACACCGCTGGAGGAATACCGGAAAGTCTCCGGCGGCTTGGCCTTGATATCGGCCAGCAAGGCGGGAGCGTCTTGATAAGGCGCCTTCTCGGCCACGACCAGCAGATTCTGCACATCGGCAATTTCGCTGATGAAGCTGAAATCCTTGATCGAGTCGTAGCCGGGCGCCTTATAGAGCACCTGGTTGTTGACGAAAGTCCCCTGCGCGGCGATGCCCAGGGTATAGCCGTCCGGCTTGGCGCGCGCGATATCCATCGTGCCGATGGTGCCGCCCGCGCCGGCCTTGTTGTCCACCACCAGCGGCTGGCCCAGCTCATCGGCCAGGGCCGAAGCCACTACGCGCGACAGCGTATCGGCCGCGCTGCCCGCCGCGAAAGGCACGATAAGCCGGATGGAACGTTCGGGATAGGCCGCCTCGGCGCCCGCACTCCAGAACGCCGCACAAAAAAAGGGCAGCAATGCGCAGACGCCTGCCTTGCGCCGGTAAAACCCGCTCATTTCGTCTCCTCCTTGCCGGGATACGACACGACATCGCAGCCCAACACTTGATTTAGTTTTGTCAGACAAGGCAGACTGTAGGCGCCTTCTCCTTCTGCGTCTGTCGAAACTTATTCTTTGACCATTGAGTTGATTTCAACAATGCACAAACTCAGAAACCGCCTTGGCCCGCTCCGGGTGCTGGATGCCGTGTACCGGGGCGGCGGCGTCGGCCGGGCCGCCGAACTCCTGCATGTCACCCCCGGTGCCGTGAGCCACCAACTGCGCCGGCTGGAAAGCGAACTGGGTGTGCAACTGGTGCAGAAAGACGGCCGCGACATCGCCTTCACCGCGGTCGGCACCGAACTGGCGCTACAGGCCGCCGAACTCTTCGATCAGTTGGAGGGAGTGCTGGCCAAGGCGGCCGAAGCGGGCGCCAATCGCCGCATCCGCGTCAAGGTCATCCCCAGCTTCGCCATCAAATGGCTCATGCCCCGGCTGGGCTCGCTGTACGTGCGGCATGGCGACATCGACATCGAAGTCGCCACCGTCGCGCGAGCCGATGACACCGACCTGCACAATGCCGACTTCGTCGTGCGTTGCGGCGCCGGCGACTGGCCGGGCCTGCGCGCCGACCTGCTGTTTCCCGATGAACTGGTGCTGGCCTGCTCGCCCGCGCTGGCCGAGCGCCTGCACCGCCCCGAAGACGTGCTGGGCGAAACCTTGCTCAAATCCATGATCGCCCCCGATTGCTGGGACCGCTGGCTACTGTCCGCGGGCCTGGCCGCAAGCGGCGACACCCGTTTCATTCCGCTGGCCAACGCCGTCCTGTGCCTGCAGGCCGCGGCCGAAGGCCTGGGGATCGCGGTCACCCAGCGCGCCTACATCACCCAGGACTTCGCCACCGGCCAACTGGTCCAGCCCCTGGCCCATACCGCGCGCAGCAGCAATGGCTACTACCTGGTCAGCAACCCCGCGCGCGCCAGCGGCGCGCCCTTCAGCATTTTTTCCGATTGGCTGATCAGCGTGAAGTAGCGGCGAAAGACCGTTCGAATGCACTCGATAATGAGAATTATTGTTAATATTCGCGCTTTCCCCGATCGCTACGATTTGCCCGCATGTCTGTTCCGCTCAAGCGCAAACAAGGCTGGCTCGCCCATTACCGCGAGCTGCTTGGCGCATGGCGCAACAGGAATTCGCCGGATGGCGAGGACGCCATTCAGGACGTGGCGGTGGAACTGCTCGAGCGCGGCATCGTGGATCTCGATGAACCCCGCTCCTATCTGGCACGCGGCGTCTCCAATGGCGTGATCGACCGGCACCGGCGCCGCAGAATCATCCCGTTTCGCCCACTCGACGATTTGCCCGAACATGAGCATCCCACGGTGGCGGATGGACAGTCGGCGTTCTACACCAGCGAATTGCTCACGGCGCTGATGGCGGCGTTGCAGGAACTGCCGCCCGCCTGTCAGCGCGTCTATCTCCAGCATCGCCTGGAGGGTTGGACCCATGCCGAAATCGCGGCCGATATGGGCATTTCGCGCAGTATGGTTGAGAAACACATGGCCCGGGCGCTACTGCACATCGGCGAAAGACTGAAACACCATGCCCCTACAGATTGAGGCGATTGCCCTGCCCGTTCGTCTCTAGAGACGAGACGATGCGAAAATCCGTGACTGTCCATACCTATCCCCATGAACCATCAAGACAACACCCCTGCCGATGATCCGCGCACCCGCGCGGCGCAGTGGTTTGCGCGCGTTCAGTCGGGGCAGGCCACGCACGAGGAAATCGACGCCTGTGCGGCATGGCGCCGCGCAGACCCGGCGCACGACGCGGCCTATCGCAAGGTCGAGTTTCTCTGGCAGGCATCCGGGCAATTGCCGCAGCAGGAGTTGCGCGCGATGCTGGACGCCAGCCGTGCCGCCACCGGAGGGACAGCGGCGCCGGCGCGCCGCCGGTTCGGCTGGGCGGCCGCGGCGGCGTGCGCGGCCATTGCCGCCGTGGCGGTAGCGTTGCCCCTGCTGAACAGCGAGGCGCCGGCCTATCGCGCAGCCTTCGAAACCCAGCCGGGCGAACGGCGCGAGGTGACATTGCCGGATGGATCGGTGCTCAGCCTGAACATGAATACACGCCTCGAGGTGGCTTTCTTCGAGAAGCGGCGCGATATCGCGCTGGCCCGGGGCCAGGCGTTCTTCGCGGTTCAGCACGAGGCCGAGCGCGAGTTCGTAGTCCGCACCGACGCCGTCACGGTGACCGTCACGGGTACGCGCTTCGACGTGCGCCAGGATGATTCCCGGGTGGCGGTGGAGTCCGGATCGGTGCAGGTCAGCGCGGGCGCCTGGTGGAACAAGACGGAGCGGCGGCTCACCGCCGGCCAGGCAGTCGCGCGCGATGCCGCGGGGAATCTGAGCGCCGTGGCGCCGGTCCAGATCGAAAACGTGCTCGCGTGGCGCCAGGGCAAGATCGTGTTCCGCAATGCGCCGCTGGCGCAGGTGGTAGCCGAAATGAATCGCTATCTCGCGCGGCCGGCCAGGCTCGATGCGCCCTCGCTGCGCGACTACCGGGTGGCGGGCGTCTTCAACATCGACGAGCCGGAAGCGATCCTGGCGGCGTTGCCGGCCGTGGCGCCGGTCCAGGTGCGCGTTCAACCGGATGGCAGCGCGGTGATCCTGCCCCGCTGAGCGCCGACGCCCTCCTGTCGGGGCCTATCCCCGCCGCTGTTACAAAATAGTTTTCATTTTCATTGAGGTGTTTGCCTCGCCCGCTCGTTTGTTCCTACGAGGGGGCATGCATTGCCATGCAGCGTGCTCCGGGAAAACCTTGGCCAAGGGTTGTGGCGCATAGACGCCGGCTTTATTGATCTGGAACGGAACACTGTGAGAACCAAAGTTGAACACCGAGCGAGCGCGTCCCGCGCGCCCTTCGTGCTAGGAACCCTGTCCTTGTCGCTGGCCCTGGCCATGGGCTTCGCGCCGGCGCGGGCGCAAGCCCAGGCGGCCGCTGCGCACATCAGCATCGTGGCCCAGCCGCTGGAGCAATCGCTGCTGCAATTGGGGCGCCAGACCTCGTTGCAGATTTTCTACCCGCAGGATCTGGTCGCGGGCATTCAGGCGCCGGCCGTGTCCGGCGACCTCGCGCCCGAAGAGGCGCTGCGCCGCCTGCTGGCCGGCAGCGGCCTCGAATACGCCCGTCAGGGCAACACGATCACGCTGTCGCGCCCCTTGGGCAATCAGGCCGCGCAGCTCGATCCGGTCACGGTCGAGGGCCGCAATACGATGACGACGGAGGGCTCGGGTTCGTATACCGTGCGAGCCACCGCGGCCGCCACCGGCCTGCGGCTGTCGCCCCGCGAAACACCGCAGTCCGTCAGTGTGGTCACTCGCCAGCAGATCGAGGATCTCAACCTCACCTCGCTGGGTGAAACGTTGAAGACCGTCACCGGCCTGGCCACCACGTCGTCCGACATCGACCGCACCGACATCCATTCGCGCGGTTTCTATGTCGACACCTATTCGTACGATGGCGTGCCGATCGCCACGCAGAACGATTTTTTCGGCACCTCGAACTTCGATCCGATCCTGTACGACCGCGTGGAGGTCGTGCGCGGCGCGACCGGCCTGATGACCGGCACCGGCAACCCGGGGGCATCGGTGAACGTGGTGCGCAAGCGCGCCAGCAGCAAGGAACTGACGGGCGCGGCGACCCTGGGCCTGGGTTCCTGGGACCATCACCGCGCCACGGTGGACCTCTCCACGCCGGTGAACAGCGAGGGCACGGTGCGCGCGCGCGTGGCGGGCATGATGGAAGAACGCGACTCCTACCTCGACCGCTACCACTCGCGCAACCAGGCCTTCCTGGCCACGGTCGAGGCCGACATTACGCCCGACACCACGGTGCGCGTAGGCTTCGAGCACCAGGCCAAGCGTCCCACCGACGTGACCTGGGGCGGCCTGCCGATGCTGTACAGCGACGGCTCGGCGGCAAGCTGGCGGCGCAGTTTCAGCATCGGCGCCGACTGGACCCTCTGGGACACCACCAACAACACGGTCTACGCCTCGGTGGAGCATCAGTTCGACAACGGCTGGAACGTCACTGCCAATGTCAGCCGGCTCGACAGCAAATACGATTCGAGGCTGCTCTATCTGATGGGCCAGCCGGACCGCGACACCGGGCTGGGATTGAATGTCTGGCTCAATCGCTCGCACCAGGAGTTCGATCAGAACAGCGGATCGATCCAGGCATCGGGCCCGTTCGAGCTGTTCGGCCGCCAGCATGAGGCCGTGTTCGGCTTCGTCGGCAGCAAATCGACCCTGCGCTACGGCAACCACCCCGCGCTCAATACCAGCCCGGTGGGCAATATCTACGATTGGGATGGCTCCTATCCCGATCCGGGCTGGGGCGAGTACAGCGAGCTGGGCAAGCAGAAAACGCACCAGACCGCGGTGTACGGCGCCCTGCGCTTCGCGGTCACGGATTCGCTCAAGCTGATTCTCGGCGGGCGCCAGAACCGCTGGGTGCGCGACAGTGGCGACGACACGATGCGCAGCAACGAGTTCACGCCCTATGCCGGCCTGGTCTACGACTTCAACCAGACCTACAGCGGCTACGTCAGCTACACCGATATTTTCCAGCCCCAGTCATACCGGGACGCCAGTGGCAAGTATCTCGATCCCGTGCAGGGCAAGAGCTACGAAACGGGCCTGAAGGCAGACTATCTGTACGGCAGGCTCACCACCTCGGTGTCGGTGTTCCGCATCGAGCAGGACAACGTGGCCGAGCGCGATGGTTCCCGCTTCGTCGAAGGGACCTCGGAGTTCGCCTATCGCGGCGCGAAAGGGCTGACCAGCGAAGGATTCGAACTGCAGGCCTCGGGCGAAGTGAACCCGGGCTGGCAGATCTCGGCCGGCTTTTCGCGCGCGCTGGTGCGCAATGCCGACGGCAAGCGTTTCGATAGCTATCGCCCGCAGAATCTGGCCCATCTTTTCACTACCTGGCGGGTGCCGGGCACCGAAGGCAAACTGACGGTCGGCGGCGGTGTCCAGTGGCGCAGCGGCGTCTACATCGACCAGACCACGTCGGCGGGCGTCAAGGCCAGGCGCGACCAGGGTTCCGTACTGCTGACGAGCGTGATGGCGAACTACCGGTTCACGCCAAGCCTGTCGGCCCAGCTTAATATCAACAATCTGTTCGACAAGAAGTATTTCGACCTGACCGGCGACGGCCAGGGCTTCTATGGTTCACCGCAGAAGTTCATGCTGACCATGAAGTACGCATTCTAAGCGGTATGATCTGCGCGACATGAGGCGTTGCGAGCCCTGGATTGGGCTCGCAACGCTTTGTGCCCCTGGCCGTTTCCCGCGTGGGGCGGGAGCCGGCCACATAACAAAACAATTCTACGGAGACGACGGATGGCCAAGCCTTCCCGGTCAAAACTCTGGTTTCTGGTGCACAGTTGGCTCGCGATGCCGATCTGGGTGCTGGTGTTCTTTGTCTGTGCCACCGGCACGATCGCCGTCATCAGCCAGGAGATCGTCTGGCTGATCAACCCGGCCGTGCGGGCCGAGGCGCCCGGGCCCGACAGCATGCGCCTGGGCTATCAGGCGCTGGTGGATGCGATCGGCGCGCAGGATCCGCGCGCCGTGGTGCAGGGCCTGTCGTGGCCGGAGGAATCGCATTTCGCGCTCACGGCCAGCGTGTCGTATCCCGGCGCCACGACCACGCAACTCTATGTCAATCCCTACACCGGCGCGATCCAGGGGCCGGCGCTCGACTTCGATCTGCGCCAGTTCATGCGCGCGCTGCACGGCTGGCTGCTGATACCGTTCGGCCATGGATTCAGTTGGGGCTGGTATCTGGTCTCGGCGCTGGCCATTCCGATGCTGGCTTCGCTCATCACCGGGCTGGTCGTCTACAAGCGCTTCTGGCGCGCCTATTTCCAGAAGCCGCGCCTGCGCACCGGGCAGGGGCCGCGTATTTTCTGGGGCGATTTCCACCGGCTTTCCGGCCTGTGGTCGATCTGGTTCGTGCTATTGATCTCGGTGAGCGCGCTGTGGTTCCTGGTCCAGGCGATCCTGGCCGATACGCACACCACCGTCTCCACCGAAGGCGTGCCCACCATCATCGCGCGCGCCGATGTGCCGGCGGCGGTGAATGGCGTGGTGCCGCGCGTGCCGCTCAACCGGATCGTCGACAGCGCGCAGCAGGCGTTGCCAGGGCTGGATGCGCAGCACATCTTCCTTGGCGGCAATGCCTTCGATCCCGTCACCGTGATGGGCCGCGGCGCCTACCCGCTGATGTTCGAGTTCGCGCAGGTCAGCCCCTATGACGGCGCGGTGCTGCGCACCCGCACACTGGGCGATCGCAGCGCATTGGAGTTCTTCACCGAATCGATGCGGCCCTTGCACACCGGCGACTTCGGCGGGTTCTGGCTCAAGATGGTGTGGTTCGTCTTCGGCCTGCTCCTGACCATGATGTCGCTGTCCGGCATGCTGATCTGGTCCAGGCGCACCGCCCAGGAAACCGCCAAGGCCATCAAGCTGGCCATGGCCAAGAAGCCGGCCCCGGCGCAATGACCCCACCGGAGATCGACACCATGACGACATCGACTGCCGCCAAGCTGCCGCCCACCCGGCGCTGGAAGTTTCACCTGAGCGCGCTCGTGCTGCTCCTGCCGCTGTTCTACCTCCCGAGTTACTTCAAGGATATCGCCATGAACCGCGGCCTGAGCGGCCTCGGCCAGCGCGAGATCGGTCCGGTACAGGTGGGGTCCTGGACGCTGAAATTCGCCGAATGGGAAGACGAGGGCCCCGAGGCCGATCCGGCCGGGATGTTCAAGCTCTTCACGATGGCCCTGTGCGAGGGCTGCGAACGTGAGATCCGCGCCGTGTTCATCCGCACCGGCCAGCCGCGCAGCCTGCGCGCTGCCGGCGCGCTGTTCTCCGGCAGCCCGCACCGATCCTTCGCCGAAGTGCTGATTCCGCCCGGCACGCGGCCGGAAGACCGGTTCTGGATCACCGTGGAAGCCTGGGACGGCACCACCCATGAGGCGACGCTGCCCATCGCGCAAGCCTCGCCCGCCACCGCGCAGTGGCTCGCCAAGACCAACGGGAAGACGCAATGAACGCCATCAATACGCTACGCGCGGGCCTGTCCGGCCTGCTTCTCAGCCAATGCAGCCTGGTCTTGGCGCACCACCCCGTGGCGCAATGCAAGGCGCTGGCCGATGACCGGATTCAATGCACCGGCGGTTTCTCCGATGGCGGCAAGGCGCCGGGGGTGACGATGGATGTGATCGCCTATGGCGGACAGGTACTGGTGCCCGGCAAACTCGACGCCAACTCGACGCTGGTGTTCACGCGGCCGAAGGAAGACTTCTACGTGTTGCTGGAGGTGGGGCCGGGGCATACGGTGGAGATCGACCACACCGCGATCAAGGGTATCGGCGCGGCGCCCCGCGACTCAGTTCCGTATCGTGATACGGCGGCTGTCGAAGTCCATTGAATATGGAAACTGGACGCCATTTAGATCAAAAGCTTAGCAAGATTTGGTTCATTCACTTTGGTCGGCGTGGCTCATTGAACTTGGGCGGCGCATTATTTCCCACTGCACACGGGTCCTCAGTCTCAGCTCGTCGCTTACCTCCGGATGGCAATGCGCCAGCACGCGCTGGCGAGATTTGAGGGATCAACGTCTTTTACGCAGAGCTCCTGTAGGGCGAAACTTCAGCATTGCCTATGCAAACGCTGGCGCCTATATCAAAAGGGGAGGCGGAATAAACGCTTGTCGAGTTCAATCTTCATCTCTCATTCCGGGATAACGCACATGGCGTCCTGGCATTCTCAGCAAATTGCGCGGCCCACTCTCCTGCTAACCGGCGCGAGCCGTGGTATAGGGCATGCGACAGTGAAGTTGTTTCACCAAAGCGGGTGGCGTGTCTTGACGGTATCGCGGGCGAGCTTTTCAAGTGAATGCCCGTGGGCGGGCGGCGTGGACGATCACATTACCGCCGATCTGGCGGACCCGAACTCGTATGAGCGGATCGCGGCCGAAGTCCGCCGGCGCCTGGGCGGCGCGAAACTGGCTGCGATTATCAACAATGCCGCGATTTCACCGAAGCTGGCGAACGGCGGGCGCAAGGGCGTCAGCATGACGGCATATGAAGATTGGCTTTCGCTTTTCAACGTCAATCTTTTCTCCGCGGCGACGATCGTCCGTCTGCTTCTGCCGGAACTCCGCTTGGCTGGAGGCACGATCGTCAACGTGACGTCGATCGCGGGTGCTCGCGTTCATCCCTTCGCCGGGGCGGCTTATGCCTGCTCCAAGGCGGCCCTCGCAGCGCTCACGCGCGAACAAGCTTTCGAGTTCGGTCCGATGGGAATTCGGGCCAATGCGATCGCGCCTGGCGAGATCGACACCTCCATCTTGTCTCCAGGCACCGAGGCCCTGGTCAAGGCGAGCGTGCCGATGAGCCGGCTTGGCGACCCTACGGAAATCGCAGGAGTCATGTTCTTCCTGTGTTCGAACCGAGCCTCGTATGTCAACGGCGCGGAAATCGACGTGAATGGAGGCCAGCACGTTTAATCGGCTGGATGACCGGCCGCCCGCGGCAGCAATCACTGGAAGCCTGCGGGGAATGCCCGTCCAGAAGGCCGCCGAATGAAAAGACTGGCCCATGGCCGAGCCGGAACCAGAATCAGGCAAGCAATGACGTTTCCCGCGATGCCATGCGCCGGATGCTTTGCGGCGGGTGACCAAGCACGCGAATGAATGCCCGGCGCATTCTTTCGGGATCGGTGAAGCCGATTTTGTGGGCGATGATTTCGATTGGCTCCGCCCCGCGCTCGACGCGTTGCCTTGCCACCTCGACTCTCAGGCGCTCGACGGCCTTGGCCGGCGTCTCCCCCGTTTCGGCAAGGAATGCCCGTCCGAACTGCCGGGGACTCAAGCAGGCGACGGAAGCCAGAAGCTCGGTCGACAATGATTCGTGCAAGTGTTCGCGTATATAAGTCAGCACATTGCGAATTCTGTCCGACTCGGGCTCCATATCGGCGATGGCCGAAAATTGGGATTGCCCGCCGGGCCGGCGATGGTAGACGACCAGCATCTGGGCGACCGCGTGAGACAAGTCGGCGCCGTGATCCTCTTCGATCATTGCCAACGCCATGTCGATGCCGGTTGTGACGCCGGCCGACGTCCAGATGCCGCCTTCTCGGGTGAAGATCCGATCGCCATCCACCTTCACCCGGGGGTACTCCCGTTGCAAACGGGCGGCGTATTTCCAATGCGTCGTCGCGCACCGGCCGTCCAAAAGGCCGCTCGCAGCCAGGATGAAAGCGCCGGTGCACACGCTTGCAATGCGGCGAGCGCCTTTGCCGACGACGTGGTTCAGGTAGTCGCAGGTTTCCGACAATGCGTCATCGGGGTAGGCGCCGAGACCGGCGCCCGCCACGATCACGGTGTCGTAGGCGGAAAATCCGGCTTTCTGCGTGGTGATTTCCAGACCAGCCGAACTTTGAACGGGCCCTCCGGCCAGCGATATGACCTGGCATCGGTAAGAGTCGTCGCCCAGGAGCCTGCCGGCCACCTCGAACGCCGCCAAGGGCCCCGTCAAGTCCTGGATCTGGAAGTCGCGGAATACGAGGAAAGCCACGTCCCGCGGAGCGCGACTCGCGCTTGATGATGTTGGGTTCATAACACTCTTGCACAACACTCGAAAGCAGGCCCCACGCATCCTGGCCCTCGGCCGGCGCGTGGCCTGGAGCTGATGTTACACAGCCTGCACTGTGGCCACCAAGACATATATACCTCAAAAACGGACAACCGATTTGGCAGCGCATGGCTTGGCCGAGGCAAGGCCGGATTAGGAGCTCCTCCCTGAGCACAGGGCAGGATTCCCGCCCTTGCGGCCTGCCTTGAATGGCCCGAATCCTTCGGCTTCGCATCGACACTGCCCAGTTTCTTTACCGATATGGAATGGCGGCAAAGGAGGGAACTAAGTCCTTTTGCCGTCGGCTTGCAAGCCGGAGAATCTCCGCACGTTGAAGGCCCGGGAAAACCGGGTGCCCACGCCCGGCGCGGCACCACCCCCGCTCGCCGAGCGGACAGTCCCGGGCCTACGACAAGGCCTATGCCAGTGCCGGCCGCGTGACGGCGGCCGGCGCAAGCACGCATGGCGCATTCGAGTCCTCTTACAAAGCGATATCCAACATGAACCATAGAGAGTCCAACCCTGCGCGGAGAGCGGCCGCATGACCCATCCACGCCCTCCCTCCCGCCCGGGAACAAAACCGGTCTTCCTGCGCGCGGCTCTGCTGGCCGCGGGGCTCGCCACGGCAACGGCATGCGCCTTGTTTCTGCTGCCCGGCAAGAAGTCGTTGGCGGTCAGCGCCGCGGCGCTTCCCATGGTATCCGTCGCATTGCCGGTGCAGCGCACCGTCATCGAGTGGGACGACTATGTCGGCCGTTTCGAGGCGAGCCGCCGGGTCGAAGTCCGGCCCAGGGTGTCCGGCCAAATCGTAGGAGTGCATTTCAAGGACGGCGAAATCGTCCAGCAGGGCCAACTGCTTTTCTCCATCGACCCGCGCCCCTACCAGGCCGCCTACGCGGAGGCGCAGGCCGGCCTCGCGAGCGCGACCAGCGAACTCGCGCTGGCACGCGCCGACCTCGCGCGAGCGCAACGGCTGGTGGGCGACAGCGCGATTTCAAAGAGCGACATCGATCAACTGCAGGCGCGTGTGCGGACGGGAACGGCAAACGTCGCCGGCGCGCAAGCCCGCGTCGCGCTGAAGTCGCTTGAGCTGGAATTCACGGAGGTACGCTCGCCCATCACGGGCAGGGTCTCCGACCGGCGCGTCGACCCGGGGAACCTGGTCATGAGCGGAGAGGCCGGCAACGGCACCCGCCTGACCACCATCAATGCGCTGGATCCGATCTACTTCACATTCGACGCATCCGAAGCCTTGTACCTGAAAGCCATCCGCGCCCAGGAGCCGAACGCGGCGCAAACCCAGGTCGAAGTACGGCTTCAGGATGAGCCTGACTACTCCTGGCGCGGAAAGCTCGACTTCACGGATAACGGGATCGATCCCCGTTCGGGGACCATACGGATGCGTGCCGTGATCGAGAACCCGAAACTGTTCCTGACACCGGGATTGTTCGGAAACATGCGGCTGGCGAGCGGAGCCGGGGCGCCGGCCTTGCTGATCCCCGATTCCGCGGTCCAGATCGACCAGACGCGCAAGACGGTTCTCACCGTTTCCGCCGAAGGCACCGTACTCGTCAGGGCCATCGAACTCGGCCCGCTGGTCGATGGGCTCCGGATCGTGCGTGCCGGGCTGGCCGCCGACGACCGAGTGATCGTCGGCGGCCAACAACACGCCATTGCGGGCACGAAAGTGCAAACGAAGCCGGAACCTGCGGCCTCCCAAAGCGGGATGGGGAACTCGAACCCTCTAATTTCCGGCGGCAAGCCCGCGTTCGCGTCGTAGCGATGCGCCGGCGGCTGCCCTAAAGGAAAAAATCTCATGCGCCTGTCGCGCTTCTTCATTACGCGCCCGATATTCGCCGCGGTGCTGGCGATCGCCATCACGATTGTGGGTGCGATCTCCTACTTCGCACTTCCCGTTGCCCAATACCCGGACATCATTCCTCCCACCGTCGTGGTTTCCGCGACCTACCCCGGCGCGTCGGCGGAAACCGTCGCGGAAACCGTGGCCGCTCCCATCGAGCAGGAAATCAATGGCGTGGAGAACATGCTTTACCAGTCCAGCCAGTCCACGGCGGACGGAAAGGTGTCCATATCGATTACGTTCAAGGTCGGGACCGATCTCGATGCGGCCCAGATGCTGGTACAGAACCGGGTGGCGGCGGCCGTGCCTCGCCTGCCGCAAGAGGTGCAGCGGCTGGGCGTCACCACCCGCAAGACGTCGCCCAGCGCCCTGATGGCGATCAACCTGGTTTCTCCGGATGGCTCGCTGGATCAGGCCTATCTTTCGAACTATGCCCTCACCCAGGTGCGCGACAAGCTGAGCCGTATCGACGGTGTCGGGGAGGCCCGGATTTTCGGCAGCCGCGAAGTGGCCATGCGCATCTGGATCGATCCCCGGCGCGCCGCCGCGCTTGAGCTGACGGCCGGGGAGATCGTCGCCGCCATGCGCGCCCAGAACGTGCAGGTTGCCTCCGGGGCGCTGGGCCAGCCGCCCAACCCGAGCGCCGACGCCTTCCAACTGAATGTCCGGACGCAGGGGCGGTTGAGCGAGCCGGAGCAGTTCGCCGACATCGTCATCCGCACGGATTCCGACGGCCGCCAGACTCGCGTTCGCGACGTCGCTCGCGTCGAGCTGGGCGCCGACGACTACGGAACGAATGCCTATCTGTCGGGCAAGCCCTCGATCATGATCGCCATTTTCCAGCGGCCCGGCACCAACGCGCTCGAAACGGGCATCACCCTCGAACGCGAGATGCAGGCGGCGGCAAAGGCGTTTCCGCCCGGGCTTGAATACCGGATCATGTGGAACTCGACGCGCTTCATCGCGCAGTCCACCGAAGCGGTCCGGGATACGCTTTTCGAAGCCGCGGCGCTCGTCGTGCTCGTCATCTTCATCTTCCTGCAGAATTGGCGCGCCGCCGTCATCCCCGTCGTGGCGATTCCCATCTCGCTGGTGGGCACCTTCGCCTTGCTGGCCATGTTTGGCTACAGCCTGAACAGCCTGTCGCTGTTCGGACTGGTCCTCGCCATCGGCATCGTGGTGGACGACGCCATCGTCGTGGTTGAAAACGTGGAAAGAAACCTCGCGCGGGGCCTGGGCCCGCTGGAAGCGGCTCGCGTCTCGATGGACGAGGTTTCGGCGGCCCTGGTGGCCATCGTGCTCGTGCTTTGCGCGGTGTTCATTCCCACGTTCTTTCTGACCGGCCTTTCCGGGGCGTTCTACAAGCAGTTTGCGCTCACCATTTCCGGCGCCACTGTCATTTCGCTCGTCTTGTCGTTGACGCTCTCGCCGGCCTTGGCCGCGGTGCTGCTGCGGACGCACACGAAGGAGAAGAGCCGGCATCGGATCATCCGGCGCATGCAGCTTGCCGGCGACGGGTTCAACGAACGATTCGACCGGTTCAGCGCCCGCTATGGCCGATTGACGCAGTGGCTCGTGGCGCGCCCGAAGCGTGTCTTGATCAGCTACGGCGGGCTTGTGCTGGCGACCATAGGCATTTTCTGGGTCACGCCCACCGGCTTCATTCCCTCGCAAGACCAGAGCTATCTGATATCGATCACTCAACTTCCGCCTGGGGCCTCGCTGGCGCGTACCGATGCAGTGGTGCAAGAGGTGTCCAAGCGCTTGCTGAAGATCGATGGGGTCCGTGGCACGATCATGCTGCCCGGCTACGACGCCGCGTCGAACACGAATTCGCCGAACACCGCCACCGCCTTCATCCCGCTCAAGCCATTTGAAGAGCGGTCCCGCCCCGCCAGCGACATCCTCGATGAAGCACGCAAAGCCGTCGCGGACATCGATCAAGCGCGGGTTCTCATCATTCCCCCTCCGCTGATCGACGGCATCGGCTCGGCGGGCGGCTACCGGATGATGGTGCAGGACCGCGGCGGCCACGGGTACAAGCCGCTGGGGACGATTTCCGATCAGCTCATGGCCAAGGCGAACGGCACCGATGGGTTATCGCAGGTCTACTCCTTCTTCAACACCTCCACCCCTCGCATCTTCGCCGACATCGACCGGCGCAAAGCCGAAATGCTGGGGGTTCCGCCGGATCGCGTCTTCGAAGCGCTGCAGGTCTATCTGGGCTCGGCCTATGTGAACGACTTCAATCTTCTGGGACGCACGTTCCGGGTGATCGCGCAGGCCGAACAAGGCCAGCGCAACAGCGAATCCGACATCGCCAATCTGAAGACGCGGTCCGACAGCGGCGCGATGGTTCCCATCGGCTCGGTCGCCACGTTCAAGAACGAAACCGGCCCGTTCCGGGTCGTGCGCTACAACCTGTTCCCTGCGGTCGAGGTGGATGGAGACACGGCGCCGGGCTCTTCCACGGGCAGGTCCCTGGCCACGATGGAGAGGCTCGCCGACCAGATGTTGCCCTCGGGATACGGCTACGAATGGACCGGCATCGCGTTCCAGCAAAAGATCGCGGGCAACACTGCCGGCCTCGTCTTCGCGCTTGCTGTGGTGTTCGTTTTCCTGGTGTTGGCGGCGCAATATGAAAGCCTCACCTTGCCCCTGGCAATCATCCTCATCGTCCCCATGTGCCTGCTCGCGGCAATGGTCGGCGTCAATCTCCGCGGGATGGACAACAACGTCCTGACACAGATCGGGCTCGTGGTGCTGATCGCCCTTGCCGCCAAGAACGCGATCCTGGTGGTCGAGTTCGCGAAACAGGCGGAAGAGGAAGACGGCCTGAGCCCGGCCGCCGCGGCGGTGCGCGCCGCCCAGACCCGCCTGCGCCCGATCCTGATGACGAGTTTCGCCTTCATTCTTGGCGCCGTGCCGATGCTTCTGGCCTCGGGCGCGGGCGCCGAGCTGAGGCAGGCCTTGGGCACCTCCGTTTTCTTCGGCATGGTCGGCGTCACCGTCTTCGGCCTGCTCTATACCCCCACGTTCTACGTCGTTTGCCGCAAGCTCGGAGATCGGCTGTCCGCCCGCTCGCTGCAACCGCGGCACGAACAACCAGGAAGCATCAAGTGATTCGATTTCAGACCCTATCGATGTGGGTTGCGCCTCTGCTCTTGAGCGCCTGCGCGGTCGGCCCGGACTACAAGGCGCCGCCGGTCCCGGTTTCCGCGGCAGGGCCGTTCCTGTCCCGAAGCGATGCGACCGCGCCCGACGCCGTTCCCATTTCCGCCGACTGGTGGAAGCTCTACCAGGACCCGGTGCTGGACAGGCTGGTCCAAGAGGCGCTCGCTTCGAACACCGACGTGCGCGTGGCGATCTCCCGGCTCGCCCGCGCGCGCGCCCAACTTCGTCTAACGTCCGCCGATTGGCTGCCCGGTACCGAGATCGGCGCAAGCGTGAACCGCCAGCGGCAATCCTCCATCCAGTCCTCGCCCGGCGTCGATCGCGAGAATACCGTTGTCGATGCGGGCCTGTCCGTGGCGTACGAGGTCGACCTCTTCGGCCGCGTGCGGCGGAACATCGAAGCCTCGCGGGGCGACTACCAGGCGGCGCAGGCCGAGCTGGACGCCGTGCGGGTATCGACCGTGGCGGCGACGACCCGCGCCTATCTGGGCGCCGCCAGCGCCGCGCATCGGCTGGCCGTGGCGCGACAGATCGTCGATTTGCTGAATCGCTCAGTCAGCGTGACGCGCAGCAGGCAGGACGCGGGCCTGACGACTTCCCTGGACACTGCGCGTATCGCGGCACTCCGGGATCAGCGGCAATCGGACATTCCCAGGATCGTCGCCGAACGCCAGGCCGAGCTGTTCCGACTCTCCCTGCTCACCGGCCGTGCGCCCAAAGACCTTCCGCCCGAAGCCGGCGCCCTCACGACGCCGCCCAGGATCCTGCAGCCCATCCCTGTCGGAGACGGGATGGCCCTCCTCGCCCGACGTCCGGATGTGCGCGCCGCGCAGCAAAGGCTGGCGGCGGAAACGGCCCGGATTGGCGTGGCGACAGCGGAACTGTATCCGCGTGTCTCGATTGGCGCGTCGGTCGGCTCTACCGGGTTCGGCCTTGACGACTTCTTCGGCAGCGGACCGCTACGCTGGCTGGCCGGGTCGCTCCTCTCCTGGTCGTTCCCGAATCAGGAATCGATCCGCGCCCGTATCGATGGCGCTACGGCCGACGCCCAGGCCGCTTTGGCAGCGTTTGACGGGACGGTGATACAGGCCCTGAGCGAAACCGAAACCGCGCTCTCAAACTACGCCCAGAGCCTGGACCGGCGCGGGGCCCTGGCCGCGGCCAGGACCCAGGCCGAGAACGTGGCGCGCATCGTCCGGGCGCAAGCGCGAGAGGGGCGCGCCGACAGTCTGGCCTTGCTCGACGCCGAGCGCACCTATGCCGACGCGCAGGCGCAGCTTGCCGAGAGCGAAGCGGGGGTCGTGAATGCTCAGGTGGACCTGTTCAAGGCGCTCGGCGGAGGCTGGGAGTCGGCCCACGCCGACCGCGTGGTTGCCAAGTAGTTCCCCGTCTTCCGGATGGGTTCGAGGCGGATCATTTCTGGATGGAGGGCGTGACGCATGAAGGCAGATATCCCGGCGGCAGTTCCCGGCATGGCTCGCCCGTCATCCAGCGCGCCCCGCGCGAACATACAGCTCAACGACATTGCCATGTTTGTCGAGGTCGCGAGGCGGGGCAACTTCGGCCTGTCCGCTGCCGCGCTGGGTGTTCCTCCGTCGACGCTCTCGCGGCGGGTGCGCGGACTGGAACGCGACCTGGGAATGCAGTTGCTCAAGCGCAGCACTCGGAAAATCGGCTTGACCGAGGCAGGCGCGCTCTACTTCGAGCGCTGCCGGGACCTCATCGATGAGGCGCGCGTCGCGCACGAGCAGTTGCAGACGAGCATCGCCTGCGCCGGAGGGCGGTTGAGCGTATCGCTGCCCGCCTCGCTGGCCCAAGTCTTCGTGCCTACGGTGATCGACGCCTTCCACCGCCAGTATCCGGACATTCATTGCCATTTCGAACTAAGCAATCAGCGGGTCGACCCGATCAGCAACACCTGCGACGTCGCCCTGCGCTTCGGCCAGCAACCCAGCTCCAGCCTGATTGCCCACGTCATCAGCGCGATGACGCCGCGCCTGTACGCATCCGCGGACTATCTCAATAAGCACGGAGTGCCCTGTTCACCGGCCGACTTGGCCAGGCATCAATGCCTGATCGGCACGCCCAGAGGAGAGTTCGAATGGGTGTTGCGGTCCGGGGCTCGGGTGGAACGGATCCGGGTATCGGGCAAAGTGGCGGCCAATGATTCCGGCATGATTCGGTCCTTGGTCCGCGCGGGAATCGGAATCGGGCCACTCATGAAGTTCGAGGCCGCGAAAGCCGGCGGCGGCGACAAGATCGCCCAGGTCCTGGGGCAATGGTCATTGCCGCCGGTTCCCCTGGTCGCCCTGCTACCCACGCGCAAGGTGCCGGCGAGAGTCAGGGCGTTCCTGGATTTCATTCATCCCAATCTGCAGGACTGCTGAAATCCTCAAGCCGCATCTATGGCCATCGCAACGCTGATCAGCACCACCGCGGCGATGGAAACCGCGAACACCCGCCGCGCCCAGCGCGCATCGTCGCCAGCCGAAAACCCGTCCACGGCTGTTTTCAGCCAGTAGATTCCGCTTAACAAAACCATTGAGATGTAGAGATTTCCCACATATCCCAGCGCCGCGAGGGAAAGCGCGGCCACGAAAAATGCGGCAATGTACAAAACGATGCGCTTCTTCGCTTGATGCCGCCCCTTCACCAGGGGCAGGACGGGGATACACGCCGCTTCATAGTCCTTCCATCTGAACATGGCGATGGCGTACGAGTGAGGCATTTGCCATATCCCGAAGATCACGAAGAGCGCGACAGCGGCCGTGTCGATGGTTCCGCGCACCGAGCAATAGCCCACGACAGGCGGGATCGCGCCCGATATGCTGCCGACCAACGTGGCGTGGACCGATCTGCGTTTCAGGAAAAGCGAGTACACCCCTACATAGACAACGTATCCGATGAACATCAGGACCAGCGGCTCAATTCGACGCGTCGCGGCATACAAAAGCAAGAATCCGGCGAAAGCCAGAATACAGGCAAAGGTCAGAGCCGACGTTATCGAAATGCTCCCGGCCGCCATCGGACGCGCGGAGGTGCGTTCCATGAGCCGGTCGATGTCACGGTCAATCACGTTGTTGGCGGCGCATCCGGATCCGATCACGAGCGCGGCGCCAGATATCACCAGTGCGCTATGACCTACATCCACGACGCCTCGCGATGCGAGCAGGTAGCCGCCGGCGAGAGATATGAGATTACCGGCCACAATGCCTGGCTTGACCAACTCGAGATAGGTTCGATACATAAAATATCGCCGGGTCGAACTGACCGCGGACAAGAAACAGCCGAACAGGCTTGATGACAGGAATAACCGTGATCGCGTCGTTGGTGGGCCAACGCCTGGGCCTGCCGGATCTACCGGCGGCCGCTGCGATCGTGCGGCGCGCAGGGTCAACCCGGCCCGGCCACAGCGCCCCTCTGGACCGGCCCACGCACCCACAACCATGTCATCAGGCCGGCCGCCAGCACCACCGGCAGCATGGCCGCGTTCAGCGCTTCCCATCCGAAGGCGTCCAGCGCCGGTCCGGCCGCCAGCGTGGCCAGCGCAGTAGCGGCATAACGCAGCATCTCGGCCGCGCCTTGCGCGCGGGCGCGCTCCGACGGGCGGTAGGACTGCGCCAGCAGCGTGGTGCCGCCGACGAACATGAAATTCCATCCCACCCCCAAGCAGAACAGCGCCGCATAGAACGCGGGCAGTGACGGCGAGGCCATCGCGATCAGCGAGCAGGCGACGTTCAGCAGCATGCCGGCGCCCAGCACCCGCGGCAGGCCGAAGCGCTGGATCAGCGTGCCGGCAAAGAAAGCCGGCGCGTACATGCCGACCAGGTGCCATTGCATGATGTTGGCGCCGTCCCCGATGCTGTGGCTGCATGCCACCGCGGCCAGCGGCGCCGCGGTCATGATGAACATCATCGAAACCGACCCGACCACGTTGTTGGCAAGCGCGGCGACGAACACCGGCTGGCGCGCCACCTCCCGCAGCGGCCGCGCGGGCAGGCCGGGCTGGATCTCGCCGGCCGCGGCGGGCGCTTCGGCGTCGCGGTAGCCGCCCCACAGCAGCGCGGCCGACAGCAGTGCCAGCAAGGTCACCATCAGATAGGCGCCGGCGAAAGTGACCGGCGCGAACAGATCCCGACTCCAGGCGGCCAGTGCGGGGCCGGCAATCGCGGCGATGACGCCGCCGGCCATCACCACCGAGATCGCGCGGCTCTTGGCGGCGGGCTCGACTGCGTCCGCCGCCGCTAGCCGGTAATACTGGGCAAAGGCCTGGAACACGCCGACCAGCGCGGTGCCGGCGCAGAACGCCCAGAAATCGGCATGAAACACGGCCCATACCGATAGGCCGCCGCCCGCCGCGCCGGCCAGTGCGCCCAGTGCGAATCCCCTGCGCCGGCCGATGCGCTGCATCAGCAACGAGGCGAACCAGGTGACCAGTGCGCCCGCTACCGTTATCAACGCGAATGGCAGGGTCGACAACGCCCTGTTGGGCGCGAGCATGTGGCCGGTCAGCGCCGTCAGCGTCAGGTCGATGGAAATGGCTGCGACGAATAGGCCCTGACAGACGGCCAGGATACGGGCGTTGCGACGGCCGTTAGTGGAGGAGACGGAGAGGGGCATAGCGGGATCGATGGGAATGAACCGAATGGGGAGGGCGGTGCGGTAAGCGCGGCCGGGTGGGGCTGACGGGTTTGACAGGCCTCACTTTATCGGCGCACGCCTTGGCGTAAATGACATAATTCCCTCAAAAAAAGCCATTCCCCACGCCGTCATATCCATGCGGGTGCCGGGCTTCCAATTGCTGGACATTTCCGGCCCCTGCTGCGGTGTTCCAGACCGCCGGCAAGCAGGCTCGGACCGCCGCCGGTCCGGCTATGCGGTTCACGTCGTGTCCGAGCACCCAGCCGGCTTCGATAGTCGATTTCCGTCAAAACTGGGGGCAGTTCCAAACTCCGCGAGCTTCGACGCCCGCGACACCCCCAATATGTAACAACCCTCCTTCCCCCCTTGAAGCCTAGAACATCATCCCTATAATTAGCACTCGACACCGGTGAGTGCTAACAACGTTCCCGGGCTCAACTGATCATCCTTTCTTCTTCTTTTTTGTAACAGGAGTTCCTCATGGCCTTGCGTCCCCTGGGCGATCGCGTGATCGTCAAACGCCTCGAAAACGAGCGCAAGACTGCCTCGGGCATCGTCATTCCCGACAGCGCCGCCGAAAAGCCTGACCAAGGTGAAGTCGTGGCCGTCGGCCCCGGCAAGAAGACCGAAGACGGCAAGATCCTGCCCGTCGACCTGAAGGCTGGCGACAAGGTTCTGTTCGGCAAGTACGCCGGCCAGTCCGTGAAGGTCGATGGCGAAGAACTGCTCGTCATCCGCGAGGACGAAATCCTCGCCGTGGTCCTGTAATCCCTGCCTCAAACGAATTTTCGAAGGAAGCTAAGAAATGGCTGCCAAGCAAGTATTGTTCGGTGACGACGCCCGCGTGCGCATCGTCCGCGGCGTGAATGTCCTCGCCAACGCTGTCAAAACCACCCTCGGCCCCAAGGGTCGCAACGTCGTGCTGGAGCGCTCGTTCGGCGCCCCGACCGTGACCAAGGACGGCGTGTCCGTCGCCAAGGAAATCGAACTGAAGGACAAGTTCGAGAACATCGGCGCCCAGTTGGTCAAGGACGTCGCCTCGAAGACCTCCGACAACGCCGGTGACGGCACCACCACCGCCACCGTGCTGGCTCAGGCCATCGTCATGGAAGGCCTGAAGTACGTTGCCGCCGGTTTCAACCCGATCGACCTGAAGCGCGGCATCGACAAGGCCGTCGCCGCCGCCGTCGCCGAACTGAAGAAGCAATCCAAGCCGGTCACGACCAGCAAGGAAATCGCCCAGGTCGGCTCGATCTCGGCCAACAGCGACAGCTCCATCGGCCAGATCATCGCTGACGCGATGGACAAGGTCGGCAAGGAAGGCGTCATCACCGTCGAAGACGGCAAGTCGCTGGAAAACGAGCTGGACGTCGTCGAAGGCATGCAATTCGACCGCGGCTACCTGTCGCCCTACTTCATCAACAACCCGGACAAGCAAGTCGCCGCCCTGGAAGATCCGTATGTCCTGATTTTCGACAAGAAGATCAGCAACATCCGCGACCTGCTGCCCGTGCTGGAACAAGTCGCCAAGTCGAGCCGTCCGCTGCTGATCATCGCTGAAGACGTCGAAGGCGAAGCGCTGGCCACCCTGGTTGTGAACAACATCCGCGGCATCCTGAAGACCACCGCCGTCAAGGCTCCTGGCTTCGGCGACCGCCGCAAGGCCATGCTGGAAGACATCGCCATCCTGACGGGCGGCACGGTGATCTCCGAAGAAACCGGCATGTCCCTGGAAAAGGCCTCGCTGGCCGAACTGGGCCAAGCCAAGCGCATCGAAGTGGGCAAGGAAAACACGACGATCATCGACGGCGCTGGCGACAGCAAGTCGATCGAAGCCCGCGTGAAGCAAATCCGCGTCCAGATCGAAGAAGCCACGTCCGACTACGACCGTGAAAAGCTGCAGGAACGCGTGGCCAAGCTGGCCGGCGGCGTTGCCGTGATTCGCGTTGGCGCTGCCACCGAAGTCGAAATGAAGGAAAAGAAGGCTCGCGTCGAAGACGCCCTGCACGCTACCCGCGCTGCTGTGGAAGAAGGCGTTGTGGCCGGCGGCGGCGTTGCTCTGCTGCGCGCCAAGCAATCCATCTCCGACCTGAAGGGCGACACCCCTGACCAGAACGCCGGCATCAAGCTGATCCTGCGCGCTGTCGAAGAGCCGCTGCGCACCATCGTCACCAACGCCGGCGAAGAAGCCAGCGTGGTGGTGAACAACGTGCTGAACGGCAAGGGCAACTACGGCTACAACGCCGCGACCGGCGAGTACACCGACCTGGTCGAGCAAGGCGTGCTGGATCCCACCAAGGTGACCCGCACCGCCCTGCAGAACGCTGCCTCCGTCGCCAGCCTGCTGCTGACCGCCGAAGCTGCCGTGGTCGAACTGGCCGAAGACAAGCCCGCTGCTCCGGCCATGCCCGGCGGCATGGGCGGCATGGGCGGCATGGACTTCTAAGTCCCGCTTCCCTTGCAAGGCCTCCCCGGCTCCGGCCGGGGAATGCAGTATCCTGAAAAACCCCCGGTCCTTCGCCCCGGGGGTTTTTCTTTGCCCGCCGTCCGCGCGGGCGCGGCCGCCTTCGCCCAGGGCCGGAACGTTTGCGCACAATCTGAAGGTTTCGCCGGGACGCATGCGTCCCTACAATGAAGGCTTCATGGACTGAACCCAGAACTATGCGCCTCCCCCAGAGCCTCCGCGTCCTGCGCCCGTCCGAGATCGGCGGGCTGCTGATGGATTCCGCCAATCAATGGTCCGCCCACCGCGCCTCCAGCAAGGGAGCGGCCCTGGCCCTGTACATGGTTTTCTCGCTGGCGCCCATGCTGATCCTCGTCATCGCGGTGGCGGGGGCCTTCTTCGGCGAGGACGCGGTGCGCTCCGAACTGTTCTCGTCCCTGCGGGAACTGACCGGCGAACGCGGGGCCGAGGTGATCCAGACGGTACTGGCCAGCGCGCACGAGTCCGGCGGGGGCTGGATCGCGGCGCTGATTTCCATTTTCGTGCTGATCTTCAGCGCCACCACGGCGTTCGCCGAGCTCAAGGCCAGCCTGGACGACCTCTGGGAAGTGTCCGGCAACCAGAAAGGCGGGCTGCACGGCATGGTGCGCAGCCGGATGCTGTCGTTCGGCCTGGTGCTGGTGCTGGCGCTGTTCCTGCTGGTTTCCCTGACCGTAAACGCCGGGCTGGGCGCCGCGCGCAAGTACTACGGAGACCTGTGGATGGCCTCCACGGTCGCGACGGTGGCCGAATGGATCTCCAGCCTGTTTTCCTTCTCGGTGGTGGTGGCGCTGTTCGCGGTGATCTTCAAGCTGCTGCCCAGCGCGAAGATCTCCTGGCGCGACGTGATTCCCGGCGCCATCGTGACGGCGGCGCTGTTCCTGATCGGCAAGTGGGGCATCGGCCTGTACCTGAGCCGGGGCGCGGCGGTGTCGGCCTACGGCGCCGCCGGATCGCTGATCGCGCTGCTGCTGTGGATCTACTATTCGGCCCAGATCTTCTTTTTCGGCGCGGTGTTCACGCGGCAATTCGCGCTGCGCTTCGGCACGGCGGAACGGCAGGCATCCGGGCCGCAAGCGCCGCCGGCCTGAACACGGCGCGAGCGTCAGCCTTTCGCGCCGTCCTCCAGGCCGGCCATCAGCCTCAGGCACCGCAGGAACACGGGCCGCAATTCGGGCGGCAGCGGCGCCAGCACCTCGGTCTCGACCTCGGCGTCGCGCGGCAGCACGCGGGCCAGCAGGGCCGCGCCCTCTTCGGTGATTTCCAGCGCATAGGCGCGGCCGTCCTCGGCGGACCGCGTGCGGCGCACGTACCCCTTCTTGGTCATGCGGGCAATCATTTCGGCGAAGGAATTGCGGTCCAGCGCGATCAGTTCGGCGATGCGGTTCTGGGTGGCGCCGGGGTTCTGGTAGACGGTGACCAGCAGGGCTTTCTGGCGGGGAGTCAGGTCTACTTCGGCGAACGCCTGGGCGAACAGCGCTTCGGCGCGGAAGTGGGCGCGGCGCAGCAAATGGGATGCCACCTGGGTCAGATCGAATTCCTTCAGGACCCGGGCGGCGGCCGGGCGGGCGGTTCGGGAAGGGCTGGTCATCGGGCGTCCATGGAATATGCCCGACGATTGTAGGCGTTCACACGCAGGGGCTGGCGCCGCGGCCGAAGGCGCGTAAAATCCGCCGAATCGGTAACGATTCTCAATTCTAGCGTTCCACCCCTATGTCCGGACCGAACACTCTGCCGGCCTTCCAGAGCCTGTACGCGCAGCATCACGGCTGGCTGCGCGCATGGCTGCTGCGCAGGCTGAAATGCCGCTTCCGCGCCGAGGACATCGCGCACGACGCGTTCCTGCGCCTGCTGCGCCGCGGCGGCCTGGAGACGGCGGACCAGCCCCGCGCCCTGCTGGCCACCACCGCCAGCAGGCTGGTGATCGACGAACACCGCCGCCAGGAGATCGAGCAGGCCTATCTGTCGCTGCAGGCGGAATGCTGCGCCGCGCATACCGCGCCTTCGGCCGAACAGGTCGCCATGGCGGTCGAGGCGCTGGCCGCGGTGACGGGCGCGATCGAACGCCTGCCCGCCAAGGCGGGCCAGGCTTTTCTCATGAGCCTGTACGACGGGATGTCTCACCGCGACATCGGGCTGGCGCTGCGGGTGTCGGAACGCTCGGTCAAGCTGTACCTCGCGCAGGCCTTGCTCGCCTGCCACGACGTGCTGGCCGACCTGGCGCCGGCGCACGGCGATGCGTGAGGCCCAGGGCAATCCGGCGGGCGGTCCGCCGCTGCCGCGCGCCGCGCTGGAGGAAGCCGCCCATTGGCACAGCGTCATGGACGGCCATCCCAGCACCGAGGAAACCCGGGATTTCGAGCGATGGCGCACCGCCAGTCCGGACCACGAGCGCGCCTGGCAGCGCATGCGGGAACTGTGGAGCCTGTTGTCCGCGCCCGCGGCGCAGGCGCCCCCGGACCGGCTGGGCGGGCTGGTCCGCGACACCGCCGCCAGGCGGCGCAAGCGCCGGCGGAGAACGGCCTCGGGACTGGCGCTGGGCGTCGCGCTCCTGGTGTCGGCCTGGTGGGCCAGCCAGGCCCAGATGCCCTGGCTGGCCGCCGATCTGCGCAGCGGCGTGGGCGAGCGCCGCACGGTCGAATTGAGCGACGGCAGCCGCGTCACGCTGAATACCGACAGCGCCATCGATATCCTCTATACGCCGACGGAACGCCGTATCGTGCTGCGCCAGGGCGAGATCCTGGCCGAAGTCGCCCACGGCGCCCCCGGACGGCCGTTCGTGGTGGATACCCGCGACGGCACCGCCACGGCGCTGGGCACCCGCTACGTGGTCCGCCTGATGCCGGACGCCACGCGCGTGACGGTGACGGAGTCGCGGGTGCGAGGCTGCCCCGCTGCTCCCGGCGCCGCCTGCCGCGACGCGTCCGCCGGACAGGCGCTCGAGATCCGCGCCGCGTCGGTCGAGCCCGTCCAGCCCGCCAACCGCGATGCGGAAGCCTGGACCCAGGGCCGCTACGCGGTGATAGACACGCCGCTGCCCGAGGTGCTGGCCGAGCTGGCGCGCTACCGGCGCGGGCTGCTGATCTACGACGCGCGGGCGCTGGCGGACCTGCGCGTTTCCGCGGTGCTGCCGCTGCAGGGCGATGAAGCGTACGCCTCGCTCCAGGAAAGCCTGCCCATCCGGGTGCGCAGCTACGGCCCGTGGATATTGCGGGTGGAACGGCGCTAGCGAATTTGTAACAGGCCTTTCCCTTTTGCGCGTCCGGCGCGTCATCCCTTCCATGCACAACCCAGCATGGAGCATTGCGGTGTACCCGAAACCCTTCAGCAAATCCCTCGCCGGCCTGGCGCTCGTCCTGCAGGCGCTGGCCACCTCGGCGCTTGCCGCCGAGGGTCCGCCGATACCGCCCGGTCCGCTGGACGAGGCGTTGAACGCCTACGCCCAGCGGCGCGGCCTGGTGATTTCCTATGACGCCTCGCTCACGCGGGGCCTGCGCAGCCCCGGCCTGCGCGCGCCCACCGGAACGGACGAAGACCTGTCCGCCCTGCTCGCCGGCACGGGCCTGTCGGCCCGGCGCAATGCCGAAGGCCGCATCCAGTTGCGGAAAGCGCCCTCTTCTCCCGCCGTGGAACTCGCGCCGATCACCGTGAGCGGCGTCCAGGAATCGGCTTTCGGTCCGGTGGACGGCGTCGTGGCGACACGCAGCGCCTCGGGGTCCAAGACCGATGCCGCCCTTCTGGAAACGCCGCAGACCATCAACGTGATCAGCCGCTCGGAGATGGACCGCCGGCCGGTGCGCAGCACGGCGGAAGCGCTGGCCTACACGCCGGGGGTCAATGCCGCCTGGGCGGGTTACGACGTGCGCTTCGATGTGATTCAGTTGCGCGGTTTCAACGCCAACTACGCCACCTACCAGGACGGGCTGCGCAGCGCCACGGGCGAATACGTGATTCCGCGGCTGAACCCTTATGGCGCCGAACGCATCGAGGTGCTGAAGGGGCCGGCCTCGGTGCTCTACGGCCAGAACACGCCGGGCGGCCTGGTGAACTTCGTCACCAAGGCGCCTACGGAAACGCGCCAGGGCGAGATCCAGCTCGAAGGCGGCAGCAACGACCACAAGCAGGGCGCGTTCGACCTGGGCGGCCCGCTGAACGAAGGCGCCACGCTGCGCTACCGCCTGACCGGGCTGTACCGCGACGCGGGCGCTTCGCTGGACCGCGTGGACGAAACCAACCGGTATTTCGCGCCGGCCTTTACCTGGGCGCCGAACGCGGACACCAGTTTCACGCTGCGCGTGCAGTACCAACGCGACCTCGTCGACGGCTGGACGGGTTACTTCTGGCCCGCCGAAGGCACGCTCTACGGCAATCCGAACGGCCGCCTGAAGCGCTCGCGCTTTCCCGGCGAGCCGGGCGTGGACCGCTGGGACGTGGAGCAGCGTTCGGTCGGCTACCGCCTGGACCACCGCCTGAATTCCACCTGGAAGGTCAGCCAGAACCTGCGTTATGCCGAAATCGACTTCGACGCGCGGAACAGCTTCCTGAACGGTTTCCTCGACGACGAAAAGCGGCTCATCGACCGCAGCTATGTCGGGTGGAAGGAGCAGGTATATGCCTTCACGGTGGACAATCAGGTGCAGGCCGAATTCGACACCGGCCCCCTGTCGCACACCGTGCTGGCCGGCCTGGACCTGCGCCGCGTGAACAATAGCTACCGCTTCTACATGGGCACGCTGGGGCCGCTCGACCTGTACCGCCCGGTCTATGGCCAGCGGCCGCAGGACATCGCCGAATACACCGATACCCGCACGCACACGACGCAGATCGGCTATTACCTGCAGGACCAGATCCGCGCGGGCCAATGGGTCTTCACCGGCGGCGCGCGCTATGACCGCGCCTGGGCCGACAAGCAGGGAGTGAACTTCGGCTCGGACGCCGCGGGCAGCCAGAGCGACACCGCGTGGACCGGACGCGCCGGCATCGTCTACCTGGCGCGCAACGGCCTGGCTCCCTATGTCAGCTACTCGACGTCGTTCGACCCCGCCACGGGCGCCACCCGGTCCGGTTCACCGTTCAAGCCCACCGAAGGCGAGCAGTACGAGGCCGGCATCAAGTACGAGCCGCCCGGCCAGAAGGCCTTCGTCACGCTGTCGGCGTTCCAGCTTACGCAAAAGAATGTGATCGCCGCGGATCCATCCGACCCCGCGTTCAACGTGCAGACCGGCGAAGTGCGCGTGCGCGGCGTCGAACTGGAAGGCAAGGCGGAACTGGGCCTGGGGTGGACGCTGATCGCTTCCTATGCCTACAGCCACGGCGAAGTGACCCGCAACACGCCCGATTACACCGGCGTCAATACCGAAGGCAAGGCCGTGCCCAACCTGCCTCGCCACCAGGCCGCCCTCTGGGCCGACCACAGCTTCGGCGGCGCGGCGCGCGGCCTGACCGCCGGCATGGGCGTGCGCTACCGGAGCAGCACCTATGGCGACGCCTACAACGAACTGGGCATGAAGCCGGTCACGCTGGTCGACGCGCGCGTCTCCTACGATCTGGGCGCCCTGGATCCCTCGCTCAAGGGACTCGCCTTCGCGCTGTCGGCGACCAACCTGTTCGACCGCCGCTACGTGGCTAGCTGCGGCAGCACGACATCGTGCTACTGGGGGCAGGAGCGCCAGGTGTACGGTACGCTCAGCTACCGCTGGTAGGCGGCAAACGCTTCCCCCGTCCGCGCCGCGCGGGCGGGGAAGGCGCGCCGCCCTGGAATTCCATCATTGACTTGCCGGCCCGCGCTGCCTATTATTTGCCGATATAGTACGTATACGTACTTAATATCCATTGGAAGCCGGGCCATGACGCCACGCCAGCTACGCAACTACATCGATGGCCGCTTCGAAGACGGCGCGTCCACCTTCGACAAGCACAGCCCGGTGGATGGACGCCTCATCGCCCAGGTCCACGAAGCCGATCGCGGCCAGGTGAACCGCGCCGTGGAAGCCGCGCGCCGCGCCCTGCCCGCCTGGGCCGCGCTGCCGGTCGCCGCGCGCACCGACTATCTGCTGGCGCTGGCCGACGGCATCGGCCGGCGGTTCGACGACTTCCTGCAGGCCGAAATCGGCGACACCGGCAAGCCCGTCGGCTGGGCCGGCAAGATCGACATCCCCCGGGGCGCGGCCAATTTCCGGGCCTTCGCCGAACTGGCCCGCACGCTGGACATGGAAAGCTACATGACCGACACGCCGGACGGCCGGCAGGCGCTGAACTACGCCTACCGCAAGCCGCTGGGCGTGGTGGGCGTGATCTCGCCCTGGAACCTGCCGCTCCTGCTGCTGACCTGGAAGGTGGCGCCGGCGCTGGCGTTCGGCAACACGGTGATCATGAAGCCGTCCGAGGTCACGCCCTCGACGGCCACCCTGCTGGCCGAAGTCGCCGATGAAGCGGGGCTGCCGCCCGGCGTGCTGAATCTGACGCATGGGTTCGGCCCGAACTCGGCGGGCGAATTCATGACCGCGCACCCCGACATCGACGGGATCACCTTTACCGGCGAATCCGCCACGGGCGCCGCCATCATGCGCGCGGTCGCGCCCGGCGTGAAGCCGGTGTCGTTCGAGCTGGGCGGCAAGAACGCGGCCCTGGTGTTCGCCGACGCGGACTTCGACGCGGCGGTGGACGGCGTCACGCGCTCGGCCTTCGCCAACTGCGGGCAGGTCTGCCTGTGCACCGAACGGGTGTACGTCGAGCGCCCCATCTACGAGCGCTTCGTCGAGGCGCTGGCGGCTCGGGCCAGGGCCATGCGCATCGGCTGGCCGATGGAGCCCGATACCGAGATGGGGCCGCTGGTGTCGCGCGAACACCGCGAAAAAGTGCTGTCGTACTTCGCCTTGGCGCGCCAGGAAGGCGCGGCCGTGGCGGCGGGCGGCGGCATCCCGGAATTCGGCGACGCCCGCGACGCGGGCGCGTACGTGCAGCCCACGGTCTGGACCGGCCTGTCCGAACAGGCCCGCTGCATCAAGGAGGAAGTCTTCGGCCCCGTGTGCCACGTGGCGCCCTTCGATACCGAGGACGAGGCCATCCGCCTGGCCAACGACACCCGCTACGGCCTGGCCGCGGCGGTCTGGACGCAGAACCTCAGCCGCGGACACCGCGTGGCGCAGGCCATGAAGGTCGGCCTGGCCTGGGTCAACTGCTGGTTCCTGCGCGATCTGCGCACGCCCTTCGGCGGCAGCGGCCTGTCGGGCATCGGCCGCGAAGGTGGACGCCATTCGCTGCATTTCTATACTGAGCCCACCAACGTCTGCATCAAGCTCTGACGTCCCCCCGTCCCAAAGGAAAGCGGAATGAACCCAGCCACCACCAGCGCCACCGTCGTCGCCGGAAAAGCCACGCCCCGGGGCAAGTACCCGCACATCAAGCGCGCCGGCGACTTCCTGTTCGTCTCCGGCACCAGCTCGCGCCTGCCCGACAACCGCATCGCGGGCGCCGAAGTGGACGCCATGGGCACGGCGACCCTAGATATCCGGGCGCAGACGCGCGCCGTCATCGAGAACATCCGCGACATCCTGGGCACCGCCGGCGCCACCCTGGCCGACGTGGTGGAAATCAGCACGTACCTGGTCAACATGAACGATTTCGGTGGATACAATCAGGTCTACGGCGAGTATTTCGACGCCGATGGCCCAGCACGCACCACCGTCGCGGTGCACCAGTTGCCGCATCCGCAGTTGCTGATCGAAATCAAGGCGATCGCCTACAAGCCGCTTGCACGCTAGCGGCGCGCCAGCACGCATGTCGAACTTCCGGATTACGCCCAACGCCCTCAGCCACAAACTGAAGCTGCACCAGTTGCAGATCTTCGAACGCGTGCTGGCGCGCCGCTCGCTGTCGCGCGCCGCCAGTGAACTGCACCTGACCCAGCCCACCGTCACCAAGGCCATCCACGACCTGGAATCCTTCTTCGGCGCCACGCTGTTCGAACGTTCCAACCGCGGCGTCACGCCGACCGAACTGGCCCTGGTGCTGGGCCGCCGGGTCCACGCCATGATGGCCGAGATCCGCTACATGGCCGACGACATCGACGCCGTGCTGGGCGGAGCCAGCGGCCACGTGGTGGTGGGCACCCTGATCGCCGCGTCCGCCAAGCTGTTGCCCGAGGCCATCGCGCGCTTGATGACGGACCACCCCGGCATCCAGGTCACGGTGCGCGAAGGGCCCACCGCGCAATTGCTGCCGGCCCTGGCCACGGGCGATCTGGACATCGTCGTGGGCCGCTTGCCGGGCGCCGACATGGCGTCGATCTCCGGCGTCGCCGTGGACCACCACAAGCTGTACCGGGAAGATCTGTGCCTGGTGGCCGGCGCGCGCCATCCCCTGGCCGGCGCGCGGGAAGTGGCGCTGGCCGACCTGGCCGACTGCATCTGGATCCTGCCCGCGCCCACCTCGCCGCTGCGCGCCTCGATCGAACGCACCTTCTTCGACGCCGGCCTGCGCCTGCCCGCCAGGCACGTCGAATCGCTTTCGCTGCTGACCAACATCGGCGTGCTCATGCACAGCGACGCGCTCGCTCTCATCCCCTACGACGCGGCGGCGCAGTTCCTGTCCATGGGCATCCTGGCCAGGCTGCCCACCGATGTCTTCGGCGCCTTCGGCGACGTGGGCTATTCGGTCCGCGCGGACCGCCCCCTGACCCCGGCCTGCCAGCGGCTGGTGGACTACCTGAAGCAGATCGCCGCGCAGCGCGCGCCGCAGCCCGGGACCGGCGGCTGAAGCCGGCCTCTCAGGGTTACCCCGCGATAGACGGACAGCATAGCCACCCGCGCAATTTCTATTGTGCAGTCCCTCGCTGCGCCGCCTAGACTCCAAGGGAGAGCGCAGTTCCCCCATCCCTGGAGTTCCCCATGCTCGCCTACGGTTCCCCGTTCAATTTCCAGCGCTGGATCGACGACAACGCGCATCTGCTCAAGCCTCCGGTCGGCAACAAGCAGATCTGGCGGGACGCCGACTTCATCGTCACCGTGGTCGGCGGCCCGAACCTGCGCACCGACTACCACGACGATCCGCTGGAAGAGTTCTTCCACCAACTGCGCGGCAATGCCTGGCTGTCGCTCTGGATAGACGGCAGGCCGGAACGCGTGGACCTGAAGGAAGGCGACATTTTCCTGTTGCCGCCGCACGTGCGCCATTCGCCGCAGCGGCCCGAAGCCGGCAGCGTCTGCCTGGTCATCGAACGCCAGCGCCCCGCGGGCCTGCTGGACGGCTTCGAATGGTATTGCCCCGAATGCCATCACCTGGTTCACCGCGCGGAGGTGCAGCTCCAGAGCATCGTGACCGACCTGCCGCCGCTGTTCCAGGCTTTCTACTCCAGCACCGAAAAACGCACCTGTCCCGGCTGCGGCGCGATCCACCCGGGCAAGGGGGAAGCTCCCCCGTCTCCGTCCACGCCCCGCTAGCGCCACGCCGCAAGCCTTCCCCCCACGCCAACCCGTCCACCGATGATCCAGAAAATCGACATGCACGCGCACTTTTTCCCGCCGATCACGCGGGAAGAAGCGGCCGCGCTCGACCCCGTCAACGCGCCCTGGCTGCGCCCGGAAGGCGACGGCGCCGCCGGCCAGATCATGGCGGGCGACCGGCCGTTCCGCCCCGTGGACGCCACGCTCTGGGACCCGGCCTTGCGGGTGCGGCAAATGGACCTCCACGGCGTCGACGTGCAGATCCTGTGCGCCACGCCCATCATGTTCGGCTATACCTACCCGGCGCAGGCCGCGGCCGACTGGGCGGCGCGCATGAATGACCTGGCGCTCGAACACTGCGCCCATGCGCCGTCGCGCCTGAAGGCGCTGGCGCAGGTGCCGCTGCAGGACCTGGACCTGGCATGCCGCGAAGCCTCGCGTTCGCGCGCCGCCGGCCACCTGGGCGTGCAGATCGGCAACCACGTCGGCCCGCGCGACCTGGACGACGAGACCCTGGTCCAGTTCCTGATCCATTGCGCCGGCAACGACATTCCCGTTCTGGTGCATCCCTGGGACATGATGACCGACGGCCGCATGAAGAAATGGATGCTGCCCTGGCTGGTGGCCATGCCGGCCGAAACCCAGCTCGGCATCCTGTCGCTGATCCTGTCCGGCGCCTTCGAGCGCATACCGCGCAGCCTGAAGCTGTGCTTCGCGCATGGCGGCGGCAGCTTCGCCTTCCTGCTGGGACGCGTGGACAACGCCTGGCGGCATCGCGACATCATCCGCCAGGACTGTCCGCAACTGCCTTCGTCCTATACCGACCGCTTCTATACCGACAGCGCGGTCTTCGATCCGCGCTCGCTGCGGCTGCTGATCGACGTAATGGGCGAAGACCGCGTACTGCTCGGCTCCGACTATCCGTATCCGCTGGGCGAGCAGGAGGTGGGCCGACTGGTGGCCCACGCCGGCCTGCTTCCCGAGGTGCAGCACAAGATCCTGTTCCGCAACACGATGGCGTTTTTCGGCCTGGACCATTGAAGCGCCCACGCCTGGCCCACATGACCGTGACACACGGCAAGACAAGGGGAATCACGATGCGATGCACTTACAAGCAGGCCGCCGCCGCGGCCCTGGGGCTGGCGCTGTCGGCCACCGCGACGGCCGACGTGAAGATCGGCCTCTTGACGACCTTGACCGGCCCCGGCTCGGTGCTGGGCCAGGACCAACTGGACGGCTTCATGCTCGCCGTGGAACAGGGCGGCGGCAAGCTGGGCGGCGTTCCCGTGCAGATCATCAAGGAAGACGACCAGTTCAAGCCCGAGGTCGGCGTGCAGGCCGCCCGCAAGCTCGTGCAGAGCGACAAGGTGCCCATCATCACCGGCGTGGTCTATTCCAACGTCATGCTTGCCGTGGTGCGGCCGGTGACGAGCGCCGGCGTGTTCCTGGTGGGTTCGAACGCCGGCCCGACCAACCTGGCGGGCAAGGACTGTACGCCCTACTTCTTCTCCACGTCCTGGAACAACACGCAGCGCCACGAGGGCAGCGGCGAAATGGCCAACCAGATGGGGTTCGGGAAGGTCTACCTGCTCGCCCCCAACTACCAGGCGGGCAAGGACGCCATGGCCGGCTTCAAGCGCTTCTTCAAGGGCGAGGTGGTCAACGAAGTCTTCACGCAGGTGAACCAGCCCGACTACTCGGTGGAGCTGGCCGCGCTGGCGGAAGCCAGGCCCGACGCCGCCTACGTTTTCTTCCCCGGCGGCATGGGGGTGAACTTCATCAAGCAATACCGCCAGGCGGGCCTGTTCGGCAAGATCCCGCTGCTGTCGGTGGACACCATCGACGGCGCCACCCTGCCCGCCCTGCAAAAGGATGCCCTGGGCGCGGTGACCAACGTGCCCTATTCGCCCGATCTCGACAATGCGGCCAACCGGGCGTTCGCCGCGGCGTTCCGGCAGAAGTACGGACGCGAACCCTCCAGCTACGCCGCGCAGTCGTGGGACGCCGCCCAGTTGATCGGCTCGGCGCTGAAGAAGACCGGCGGCAAGGTCGACGACAAGGACGCCCTGCGCCGCGCGCTCGAAGCGGCCGATTTCCAATCCGTGCGCGGCGAATTCCGCTACCAGCCCAATCACTTCCCGGTCGCCGGATTCTTCCGCGCGGACGTGGAGGCCGGCGCGGACGGCAAGGTGGCCTTCGTGAACAAGGGCCCCATCTTTCCGGACCTGTCCAAGGTGGCGGACCAGTACGCCGCCCAGTGCGCCATGAAGTAATCCCCGGCCCGCCCGGCCAGGAGGCGAACGCTATGTCCACGACGCTGCTGCTGGTGCAGGCCTTGAACGGCCTGCAACTTGGAATCCTGCTGTTCCTGCTGGCCGCCGGCCTGACGCTGGTGTTCGGCATCATGAACTTCATCAACCTGGCGCACGGGTCGCTCTACATGATGGGCGCCTTTATCGCCGCCACCGTATTCCGCCACACGGGATCGTTCCTGCTGGCCGCGGGCGCCGTGGTCGCCGGCATGGCCGCGCTGGGGCTGCTGCTGGACCGCATCGCGCTGGGGCTGCTGCTGGACCGCATCGCGCTGGCGCGGCTGTACCCGCGGGAACACCTGGACCAGGTGCTGGCCACGTTCGGCTTCATCCTGTTCTTCAACGAACTCACGCGCATCCTATGGGGCCCGGCGCCGATCAGCATGGGGCTGCCGTCCTGGCTGTCCGGCACCATAGCCGTCCTGGGCGTCACGTATCCGCTGTACCGGTTCCTCATCATCGTCGTCGGCCTGGCGGTGGCGGCGGGCTGCTACGTGCTGATCCACCGCACGCGGCTCGGCATGCTGATACGGGCGGGCTCGACCGACCGCATGATGGTGGGCGCGCTGGGCGTGAACATCGCGCGGCTCAATACCCTGCTGTTCGTCCTGGGCGCCGTGCTGGCGGGCGTGGCGGGCCTGATGGCCGGGCCCATCCTGTCGGCGCAGACGGGCATGGGCGAACCCATTCTGATCCTGACGCTGGTGGTCATCGTGATCGGCGGCATCGGCTCGGTGCGCGGCGCCTTCCTGGCCGCGCTGATGGTGGGCCTGGTCGACACGCTGGGCCGCGCGCTCCTGCCCACCCTGCTGCGCGCCGCGCTGCCGCCGTCCGCGGCCAACGCGGCCGGGCCGGCCATCGCATCGATGCTGATCTACATCGTCATGGCGCTGGTGCTGGCCTTGCGTCCGCAGGGCCTGTTCCCGGTCAGGCACGGATAGGGGCGGGCCATGTTCAGACTCTCTCCCCGCAGCCTGGCCGCCGGCGCCCTGCTGTTGCTGCTTGCCCTGGTGCCCGCGTATGCGCAATGGCAGGGCGAGCCCTTCCTCCTGGCGCTGTTCGGACGCGTGCTGGTGTACGGCGTGGCCGCCACGGCCTTGAACCTGCTGCTGGGCTATGGCGGCATGGTCAGCTTCGGGCATGCCCTGTACCTGGGACTGGGCGCCTATACCGTGGGCGTGCTGTCGCACTACGGCATCGAGAACGGGTGGCTGCACCTGGGCGCGGCCATCGGCGCGTGCGCGGCGGTCGGCCTGGTCAGCGGCTGCGTGGCGATGCGCACCTCGGGCATCGCCTTCATCATGATCACGCTGGCGTTCGCGCAGATGTTCTATTTCCTGGCCACGGGGCTGGAAGGCTTCGGCGGCGACGACGGCATGTCCCTGTTCGCCGGCAGCGACTTCGGCGCGTTCCGGCTGGATACGCCGCTGGCCCTGTACTGGGCCGCGTTCGGCGTCCTGCTGCTGGCGCTGTGGCTGATGCACCGCCTGGTGCACGCGCCCTTCGGCATGGCGCTGCGCGGCTGCCAGTCCAACGAACGCCGCATGCGGGCCCTGGGCTTTCCCACGCTGCGCTATCGCCTGGCGGCCTATGCGATCTCCGCGGTGGTCTGCGGCGTGGCCGGCGTGCTGCTGGCCAACCTCACGATGTACGTATCGCCCTCCTATCTGGCCTGGACCGCGTCCGGCGAGCTGATCGTGATGGTGGTGCTGGGCGGCATCGGCACGCTGTTCGGCCCGCTGGCCGGCGCCCTCGCGTTCCTGCTGCTGGAGGAAGGATTGAAGCTCCTGACCGAACACTGGATGCTGGCCATGGGGCTCTTGATCGTCGGCGTGGTACTGGCGTCCCGGCGCGGCCTGTATGGCAGCCTGTCCGACGCGCCCCTGCGCGCGCCGCCGCGCCCGGCCCGCCGCCCCTCGGGAGAACCGCAATGAGCGCGCTGCGCGTCGAACACCTCGAGAAGAAGTACGGCGGGCTGACGGTCACCGACGACCTGTCGCTGGACGTCCGGCGCGGCGAACTGCATGCGGTGATCGGCCCGAACGGCGGGGGCAAGACCACGCTGATCGGCCAGTTGAGCGGCGAGCTTCGGCCCGACGGCGGCCGCGTGCTGCTCGACGGCCGCGACGTCACCCGGATGCCCGTGGAAAAGCGGGTGCGCCACGGCCTGGCCCGTTCCTACCAGATCACCTCCGTCTTCAAACCGTTTACCGCCCTGGAGAACGTGGCGATGGCCGTGCAGGCGCGGCGCGGCCACAGCTTCCGCTTCTGGCGCCCCGTGCGTTCGACCCCGGCGCTGACGGAACCGGCCCGCGACGCCCTGGAAATGGCGGGGCTGTCGGCTCGCGCCGACCGGCCCGCGGGCGAGCTGGCGCACGGCGAACTCCGGCAACTGGAACTGGCCATGGTGCTGGCGTGCCAGCCGTCGCTGCTGCTGCTGGACGAACCCATGGCCGGCATGAGCCAGCACGAATCCGAGGCCATGACGCGCCTGCTGCTGGACTTGCGCGGCCGCTACACGATCCTGCTGGTGGAGCACGACATGCAGGCCGTCTTCGCGCTGTCCGACCGCATCACGGTGCTGGTCTACGGCCGCGCGCTGGCCTGCGGCACGGCCGACGAAATCCGCGGCGATCCCCGGGTGCGCGAATGCTACCTGGGCAGCGAACGCGCCAGCGCCCGCCGTCCCAGGGAGGCCCGCGCATGAGCGCGCCTAGCCGTCCCCAGGGCGAATACCGGCGTGCGCAGCACGAAGGCGGTCCAGTGAGCGCCCTGCTTTCCTTGCGCGGCGTCACCGCGCACTACGGCGCCAGCCAGGCGCTGTTCGGCATCGATCTGGAGATCGGGCCGGGGGAATTCGTGACCCTGCTGGGGCGCAACGGGATGGGCAAGTCCACCACCGTGAAAACGGTGATGGGCCTGACCCGCGCGAGCCAGGGCGCCATCGTTTTCGACGGCCGCGACATCGGCGGGCTGCCCGCCTACAAGGTGGCGCAGCGCGGCATCGGGCTGGTGCCCGAAGGCCGGCACATCTTTCCCAATCTGTCGGTGCGGGAGAACCTGGTCGCCACCGCGCACAACCGGCAGGGCGCCGCGCGGCCGTGGACGCTGGAACGCGTGTACGCCCTGTTCCCGCGGCTGTCGGAGCGCGCCCGGCACCTGGGCAGCCACCTGTCGGGCGGCGAACAGCAAATGCTGGCGATCGGCCGGGCGCTGCTGACCAACCCGCGCCTGCTGATCCTGGACGAAGCCACGGAAGGGCTGGCGCCGGTCGTGCGCGAAGAGATCTGGACGGCGCTGGAAGCCCTGAAGCGGACCGGGCTGGCGGTGCTGTGCATCGACAAGAACCTGGAACCGCTGCTGGCCACCGCCGACCGCCACGCTATCGTCGAGAAAGGCCGCGTGGCCTGGACCGGAACGTCACGGGACTTCCTGGACGACGAACCCCGGCTGCTGCGCTACCTGGGCGTCTAGGGCGCGTCCTATGCGCCCCGCGCCAGGGCCTGCGCCGCGTGCGCCGCGCCGTGCCGGCGCAGGGCTTCCAGATGCGCAGCCAGGTGGGAGACGAATTCGGCCGCTTCGCCCAGTTCGCCGAACACCGGCTTGAAACCGGCCAGTACCATCGCGCGCCGCTGCGCCGCCTGCGACGGCGCGGCCGCCTGGGCCGCGACCTCGGCGCGCGCCGTCAGCCTGGCCAGCGCCGCCGCCATCGGATCCTGTATGGGATAGCGCCCGCCCAGTTCGTCCTCGCCGCGCAGGTAATGCAGCCACGCCGCCACGGCCAGGCACAGGCGGCCGACGTCGTCGCCGCCGCGCATGCGGTCGCGGATCGTGTCCAGCAGCCGCTGCGGCAGCTTCTGCGAACCGTCCATGGCGACCTGCTGCGCGCGCAGCCGCAGCGCGGGATTGGCCGCCCGGGCCAGAAAGCGCAGGCGGTATTCCTCCAGGCCGGCGCCTGGAATGCCCTTGAGGGTGGGCGCGATCTCCAGGCGCATCATGTCTTCCACGAAACGGCGCAAGGCCGGCACATCCAGCGCCTCGGCGACGGTGGCCTTGCCCATCGACACGCCCAGGTAGGCCAAGGCCGAATGCGGCCCGTCGGCCATGCGCAGCTTCAGGCGTTCGTAGGGCGCCGCGCTGCGCACGAAGGTCGCCCCGCCGGGGCTCTCCCACGCGGGACGGCCCGCCGCGAACTTGTCTTCGATGACCCAGTTCAGATAGGGTTCGCCGACCACCGGCCAGGCGTCCTCCATGCCCAGGCGGCGGGCGATCCGCTCGCGGTCGTGGTCCTCGGTGCGCGGCACGATCCGGTCCACCATGGAATTCGGAAAGGTGCAGTTCGCGTCGATCCACTGCGTCAGCGCCACGTCCACCCGCAGGGCGAACGCCAGCACCAGGTTGCGCAGGATGTCGCCGTTGCCCCGGAAGTTGTCGCAGGACATCAGCGTCACCGGCGGCAAGCCGCGCTCGCGGCGCAGCGCCAGGCCGTAGACCAGCATGCCGATGGCGCTGCGCGGGCGCTGCGGATTGTCCAGGTCGTGCTCGATGTCCGGATGGTCCCAGCGCAGGTAACCGGTGGCCGGCTCGCGGCAGTAGCCTTTCTCCGTGACCGTCAGGCTGACGATGCGCGTTTGCGGATAGGCGATGCGTTCGAGGACGGCGTTGGGGTCCTCTTCGGCCACCATCACGCGCAGCACCGATCCGGCCACGCGCAGTTGTTCCCTCGGCTGGCCGTCGGGGCCGACGTCCCGCAGGGCCACCGCGTACAGGCCGTGCTGCGGCGTCAGCGCGTCGCGCGTGGCGGGGCTGCGCAGGGACACGCCCAGGATGCCCCAGCTCAGGTCGCCGCTGGCCTGCATCGCCAGGTCCGTGACCACCGCCTGGTGCGCGCGGTGAAACGCGCCCAGCCCCAGGTGCACGATGCCGGGCGTGAGGCGGCTGCGATCGTAGGCGGGCTTCTCAACGTCTGCCGGCAGACGCGGCAAGGACTCCGTATTCAAACGTTCAAGCATGGATGAGCGGTGCCATAGTGCGCCAGCGGCTCGCCTGTCGGCCGGGCCCGCGGGCGCGTGGAGGGAAATCTCGGGCGGCGAGCGTTCCGTCGGCATCGACACCCTGGCCCGGCGCAACGCCAGGGTATAGCATGCCTCGGACGGTATCGCCACATCGCCATGTCAACCGCGGACCGGGGGGATAGGTAGAATATTCGGTCCCCGGCTTTCTTTCCCGATCCATGTCCTCGAATCCGCACCATTCGCCCTACAAGAGCACAGGCGGCCTGCGCCGCATCCTGAATGCGCTGCGCTATTCCCTGCAGGGCCTGAAAGCCGCGATCAAGTACGAGGCCGCCTTCCGCCAGGAACTGGCGCTGGCCGTCCTGATGATCCCGGCCGCGTTCTTCCTGGGCCGGACCACGGTCGAGGTATTCTTCCTGATAGGCACGGTGATCATGGTGCTGGCGGCGGAACTCCTGAATTCCGCCATCGAAGCGCTGGCCGACGCCCTGTCCGTGGAATCGCATCCGCTCCTGGGGCGGGCCAAGGATCTCGGCAGCGCCGCCGTGATGCTGCTCCTGATCTTCGCCGGGACGGTCTGGGTGGGCGTCGCCATCAGCCGTTTCGTCATGCATTGACACGGCTTGGTATCCCCCGGGGGCCGCGCCGCTATTTATACTGAGAGCCATGATGCCTAGATCGACGTCGGACACCTCGGAACGCATTGTCATCGCGGGCGGAGGCGCGGGCGGCCTGGAACTGGCTTCCAAGCTGGGCCGCGCCCACGGACGGCAACACGTCACGCTGGTCGACAGCCGCCCCTTCCACATCTGGAAACCCTCGCTGCATGAAGCTGCGGCCGGCACGCTGGACATCCACCAAGAGGGCCTGTCGTACCTGATGCTGGCGCACATGAACGGGTTTTCGTTCGCCCAGGGCCGCCTCGAGCACGTGGACCGCGACCGCCGCCTGATCACGCTGGACGCCGTGGACGACGCGCACGGCCAGGAGGTCCTGCCCCGCCGCGAACTGGCCTACGATACGCTGGTGCTGGCGCTGGGCAGCACGTCCAATTTCTTCAATACGCCCGGCGCGGCCGAACACGCCGTCACGCTGGACACCACGGAAAACGCCGAACAGTTCCGCCTGACCATGCTCAAGGCGATGGCGCAGGTGGACCTGGCGAAGGTGCGCAACCCCTCGGCCCGGCTGGACCTGGTGATCGTGGGCGGCGGCGCCACCGGCGTCGAACTCGCCGTGGAACTGGTAGAGGCCAGCCACGTGGTCAGCGCCTACGGCCTGCCCAATTTCCGCGCCGAACGCGACCTGGCCATCACCCTGGTCGAAGGGGCGCCGCGCATTCTGTCTGCGCTGCCCGAGAAGATTTCGGTGGCCGCCACCAACCGGCTCACCGAACTGGGCATCCGCGTGGAGACCTCCTGCCGGGTATCGGAAGTCACCGCCAGCACCGTCCGGACCGCCGACGGCCGCGAGATCCCCGCCCAGCTCTGCATGTGGGCGGCCGGCATCCAGGGCCCGGCGCTGCTGGCCGACCTGGGGCTGCCGCTGAACAAGCTGGGCCAGCTTGAGGTCAACGAGCGGCTGGAAACCCCCGACCCGCACGTGCTGGCGCTGGGCGACTGCTGCGCCGCGCCGTGGCGCGAAGGCCGCACCGTGCCCGCCCGCGCCCAGGCGGCGCACCAGGAGGCCGACTACCTGGCGAAGAAACTCACCGCCCGCCTGCGCCATACCGCCGAACCCGCCGGGCCTTATGTCTACCAGGACCACGGCTCGCTGGTCTCGCTGGGGCAGGACGCGGGCGTGGGCAGCCTGATGGGCAAGCTGGCCGGACGGGGACTGTTCGTAAGCGGTACACTGGCGCGCCTGATGTACATGAGCCTGCACCTGATGCACCACAAAGCCGTGCTGGGCATCTCGCGCACCGCCTCCCTGGCCCTCGCCCGCCTGCTCATGCGGCGCACGCGCCCCCGGGTCAAACTGCACTGAATCCCATGAACTTCATCCAAAAACTCGAACACGCCTGGTCCGCCAGCAACTCGCTCCTGCAAGTCGGGCTGGACCCGGACCCGCAGCGCTTCCCGCGCGAGCTGCAAGGCAAGCCGGACGCCATCTTCCAGTTCTGCCGAGACATCGTCGACGCCACCGCGCCGTACGCGTGCAGCTTCAAGCCGCAGATCGCCTACTTCGCCGCCCACCGCGCCGAAGACCAACTGGAAGCGCTGTGCCAGCACATCCGCGACCGGCACCCCGACCTGCCCATCGTGCTCGACGCCAAGCGCGGCGACATCGGCTCCACCGCCGAGAACTACGCCCGCGAAGCCTACGAGCGCTACCAGGCGCATGCGCTGACCGTCAGCCCCTACATGGGCCTGGATTCGGTCGAGCCCTACCTGGCCTGGCGCGACCGCGGCGTGATCGTGCTGTGCCGCACGTCCAACCCCGGCGGCTCCGACCTGCAATTCCTGAAGATGGATAACGGCGAGCCGCTGTACCTGCACGTCGCGGGCCTGGTGGCCGACAAGTGGAACGCCAACGGCCAATGCGGCCTGGTGGTGGGCGCCACGTTCCCGAACGAGCTGGCCTCCGTGCGCCAGCGCATCGGCGACACCCTGCCCCTGCTGGTCCCGGGCATCGGCGCCCAGGGCGGCGACATCACGGCGACCGTGAACGCGGGCGCCAACGCCGCCCGCAACGGCATGATGATCAACTCCTCGCGCGCCATCATCTACGCCAGCGGCGGCGACGATTGGCGCGAGGCCGCCGGCAACGCGGCCAAGGGCCTGCGCGACGCGATCAACGCGGTGCGCTGACAGGGAAACGGGTTGCGGCGGCGCAACCCGTTTTTGCTCCGGGGCGGAAAACCGTTCCGGACGCGGTTTCCAGGCGCTTGATCCGGCCGCTAATCTAGATATAATTTATCCAGATTAACGAAAGCAGGAAGGCGCGCCATGAAAATGAGCGAAGGCGTTGAATGGGCACTGCACTGCTGCCTGACGTTGGCGTGGCTCGAAGGCGAAGGGCCGGTGCCGACATCGAAGCTCGCCGCCGCCTTCGATCTGCCCGCGCATTATCTGAACAAGTTTCTTCAAAACCTGGCGCGCGCCGGGATCCTGTCGTCCACCGCCGGTTCCCGGGGCGGATTCCGCCTGGCGAAAAGGCCCGAATCCATCACGCTGCTGGAGATCGTGAACGCGGTCGAAGGAGATGAATGGGGGTTCAGGTGCACTGAAATCAGGCAGCGGGGCGCGGGCTGCCATGCCGCCAAAAGCGATTTTTCCCGGCCTTGCGGCATCGCCGCCGCGATGCGGCGCGCGGAGGACGCATGGCGGCGCGAACTGGCCGCGCAGACGGTCGCGGATCTGGTGAGAACGGCGCCGCCGTCCGGCACGCAGCGGATGCGCCGCTGGTACGCGGACCAGGCGCGCTGACCGCCGCGGCACGAGGGCCCCGCCCTCTTTTCTTGAAGGTTTAATCTAGATGAAAAATATCCAGATAAAAGAACCGGCGGCGGCGGAGATCCCCGCGCCGCGCGGCGAAGGCGCCCGCGCGGCATGGATCCTGGCGATGGGCACGTTCGCGGTCGGCACCGACGCATTCATCGTGTCCGCCTTCCTTCCCCGGATGGCCGAGGGACTGTCGGTGACGGAAGCGATGGCGGGGCAGTCGGTCAGCGCGTTCGCCCTGGCCTATGCGCTGCTTGCGCCCGTCATCGCGACCGCCACGTCCACCGTCGCCCGCAGAAAGCTGCTGGTCTGGTCGCTGGCGCTGCTGGGCGCGTTCAACCTCGCCTCGGCCCTGTGCACCAGCCTTTCCGCGCTGATCCTGACCCGGATCGCGGCGGCCGCGGCCGCGGCGGCATACACGCCCAACGCCGGGGCCGTGGCCGCCGCCCTGGCGCACCCGGCCAGGCGCGCCCGCGCGCTGTCGATAGTGATCGGCGGGCTGACCGTGGCCACCGCGCTTGGCGTACCGCTCGGCCACGTCGTCAGCGCCGTCATGGACTGGCGCGCCTCCCTGGCGCTCGTGGGCATCATTTCGCTGGCCGCGGCGGCGGCCGTGTTCGCCGTGATGCCTGCCATGCCGGGAGGCGCGCGCATCGGCTTGCGGCAAAGGCTGTCGGTGCTGAAGCGGCCTGGCGTCATGCGCATCCTGCCCCTCACGGTGCTGGGCATGGTCGCCTGCTATGCGCCCTACGCGTTCACGATCCGGATCCTGGAAACGCTGCGAATACCCGCCGCGTCCTTGACCGTCATGCTGTTCGTGTACGGCCTGGGCGCCTTCGCCGGCAATTACGCCTCGGGGCGGGCCACGGACCGGCGCGGGCCGGGCCCGGTCCTGGTGTGCGCGTATGGCGCGATGGCCATCGCGCTGGGCGGCCTGGCCGGCCTTGCGGCCGCCGGGGAAGGCTCGGGGTTCTATTTCGCGGCCGCGCTGATTGCGTGCTGGGGCGCCAGCAGTTGGGCGCAGACGCCGGCCCAGCAGCACCGGCTGATCGCCGCCGCCCCGCAGGAAGCGCCCCTCGTCATCGCGCTGAATGCTTCCGGAATCTACCTGGGGATCTCCGCCGGCACCGGAATCGGCAGCCTGGCGGTCGGCCAGGGCGTTCCGGCGCTGCTCGGGACAGGATCCGCCCTGGCCCTGGCGTCGCTGGGCTATATCGCGATGACGGGCGCGGCGCGGCGCAAGGCGGCCGCCAGCGGCGCGCCCCGGCCGGGCTAGCGCCGGTTCGCCGGCGCGCCGACGAATTCCAGCAGCCCGCGCAGCGCGTATTCCACCGCCGACTGGCGCACCTGCGTCCGGTCGCCGGGGAAGACGTGCGTGACCGCCCGGCTGCTGATGCCGTCGCCGGCCCGCAAGGCGAAGCCGAAGCACACCATCCCGACCGGCTTGCCGGGCGTGGCGCCGCCCGGCCCCGCGATGCCGGTCGTGGACACCGCCACATGCGCGGCGGGGGACGCCAGCAGGACGCCGTTGGCCATTTCCAGGGCGACCGGCTCGCTGACCGCGCCGAAGTGATGCAGGGCGTCGGGGGAAACGTCCAGCTCGGACACCTTGGCCTCGTTGCTGTAGGTGACGAAGCCGCGCTCGAACCATTCGCTGGACCCCGCCACCGCCGTGACGGCTCCGGCCAGCAGGCCGCCGGTGCAGGATTCGGCCGTGCCCAGCATCCAGCCCTTGCGCCGCAGGGCATCGCCCAGCAGCTCGGCCAGTCCCAGCGCGGTCGCCTGCGCCAGTTCCGCGGGGGATCGGTTGGGCGGGGTGCCCTGTTGTCGTTCGCTCATCCCAAGACTCCTGTGCGCGCGACCAGCGCCATGACCAGCAAGGCGTATCCGGCCGCCACGATATCGTCCCACATTACGCCGAAACCGCCCTTGATGTGGGCGTCGAAGAACTTGATGGGAGGCGGCTTGACGATGTCGAACGTGCGGAACAGCACGAACGCCAGCGCCTGCGGCAACCAGCCCGCCGGCGTCAGCCAGAGCACCAGCCAGAACGCCACCATCTCGTCCCAGACCATTCCGACATGATCCGGCTGCTGGAGTTCACGGCCGACGCGATGGCAGGCCCAGCAACCGTAGAGAAACGCCAGGGCCAGGAATACGCCGATCGCCAGGTCGGACGCCGCCGGCGCGGCGGCGGCCCAGATCGCCCAGGCCAGCAGCGTGCCCCAGGTGCCCGACGCCGGCCGGATCAGGCCGCTGCCCAGCCCGAAGGCGATGAGACGGCCGGGATCGCGGCAGACCCAGCCCAGCGAGGGATAGGCGGCGCGGGCGCGATCGCGCATCGAGGGGGATCGGGTATCGGAGGACGGCATGTCTGAAGGTCGGAAAAAGTCTGCGCGGGAATCAGGCCGCGGGAAAGTGATCGAAACCGCGCGGCAGCTCGGCCATCGGCCTCCCCCCGGCATCCAGCACCGCGAGCCCGGGCTCGGCGCGGATTTCGCCCACCCGGGTCACGCGCGCACTGGCCGCGCGCGCCGCCGCCAGGACGGCCTCGCGGCGTTCGGCCGGCGCGGTGAAGCACAACTGATACACGTCGCCGCCGCCCAGCACGGCGCGGCGCAGCGGCGCCTCCGCCAGGCCGGCCAGCGCTGCGGCGACGGGCATGTCCGCGTAACGCAGCGTGGCGCCCGCCGAGCTGGCCGCCAGCACGTGGCCCAGGTCTTGCAGCAGGCCGTCCGAAATATCGATCGCCGCGCGGGCAATGCCTCGCAGCGCCAGGCCCAGCGCGACTTGTGGCTCGGGACGTTCCAGCGCGCCCCGGGTGGCGGCGAGCCGCTGGGGATCGGCGGGATACTGGCCATCGAGCAGGCGGTACGCCACGTCCGCGGCGCCCAGTTCGCCCGACACCCAGATATCGTCACCCGTCCGCGCGGCGCTGCGCAAGAAGGCCTGGTCCGCCTTCACCGCGCCGAAAACCGTCACGCTGATGGCGAGGTCATGGGCGCTGCGGGTGGTGTCGCCGCCGATAAGAGGGCAGCCGTGGGCGTCCGCCAGGGCATGGAAACCCTGCGCGAACGCGGCCAGCCAGGGTTCGTCCACGCGAGGCAGCGCCAGGCCCAGCACGCAGCCCAGCGGACGCGCGCCCATGGCGGCAAGGTCGGACAGATTCACGGCCAGGGCCTTGTGCCCCAGCGCCTTCGGATCCACGTCGGAAAAGAAATGGCGTCCTTCCAACAGCAGGTCCGTGCTGGTGGCCACCCGTTCGCCGGGCGGCACAGAAAACAAGGCGCAGTCATCCCCCACGCCCAGGAGCCCGGCAGGCGCGGCGCGGGTGAAATAGCGCGCGATCAGATCAAATTCGGACGCCAAGGCAACTCCGCAGTCCGGCGCGGCTGGCCGGCATTGAATCCCACACGGGACGACAGCCCTAACAAAAATAATGCATCGCCTCCCGCACTAGCGGGAAGGAGGCCCACCCAAGCCGCTCATCGCAAGAAACAGGTGCCCCCCGATCCGGGCCGCGCGGAGCCGGCTCCGCCGGTCCGCAGCGGCGCCCCCCTGGGGGGGAAGCGCGCAGCGCTTCGGGGGGGTTACTTCTTGTTCTGGACCTCGTGCGCGCGTACGTCGGCAGCCAGCTTGTCGAGCACGCCGTTGACGAACTTGAACCCGTCGGTGCCGCCGAAAGACTTGGCGAGTTCGACGGCTTCATTGATGGCGACCTTGTACGGCACTTCGACGTGATGGATCAGTTCGAAGCTGCCGATCAGCAGGATGCCATGCTCGACGGGCGACAACTCGGCCAGCGGGCGGTCGACGTAGGGCGTGAAACGCTCGCGCAGCGTGGGCGCCTCGCGCAGGACGCCATGCAGCAAGGTCTTGAACCACTGCGCGTCGGCCTCGGAGAAATCCTCGGTGTCACGCAGATGGGCGTCGATCTCGCCGGCGTCCTGCGTGCCTTCGCCGCCGCGCAGCAGCCACGCGTACACGCCCTGCAACGCGAATTCGCGTGCACGGCGCCGGGCGCTGCGCGCGTTGGCGCGGGCTTGCGCCGCGCTATCAGCGCTGGTCGTCGTCTTCTTCGTCGTCAAAATCTTCGTCCTCGTCTTCGTCGTCTTCGTCGTCTTCTTCCTCGGGTTCCAGGGCCGCCACCAGGTTGGCCATTTCAACGGCCACCTGGGCGCAATCGCGGCCCTTGCCGGCGGCGCGCGCCTGCGCCTGCTCGTCGGTGTCGACGGTCAGCACGCCATTCGCGACGGGAATGCCGGTTTCCAGGGAAATACGGGTGATTGCCGTGGCCATTTCGTTGCTGACCACTTCAAAGTGATAGGTTTCGCCGCGGATGACGGCGCCCAGCGCGATCAAGGCGTCGAATTCGAACGTTTCGGCCATGTGGGACAGGGCCACGCCCAGTTCCAGGGCGCCAGGAACGGTGGCGACCATCACGTCGCGTTCGTCCACGCCCAACTCAGCCAGTTCCTTCAGGCACGCTTCGAGTTCGGCCTGGCCGATTTCTTCGTTGAAGCGGGCGCGTACGATGCCGATGTGCAGCCCTTCGCCGTTCAGGTCGGGGGTAAGGATGTAAGGGTTCATGTGTCGGCCTTCAGTGTGTTGCGGGAGTGTTCGGAGGGTCGCAATCGTAACCTGTAATGGTGAGCGAGAAGCCCGTCATGCTGGGCATCTTGCGCGGACGGGCCAGCAGCTTCATCTGGCCCACGTTCAGGTCGCGCAGGATCTGGGCGCCAATCCCGTAGGTGCGCAGGCCGAAGCGATCGGCGTTGGCGGGATTGGCCGTGGCTTTCGGGTCGTTCCAGCCGGCGATCTGGCCAAACAGGTGCTCGGTGGAGGACTGGCAGTTCATCAGCACCAGCACGCCCGCCGGCGCCGCGGCGATGGCGGCGAGCGCCTGCGCCACGCCCCAACTGTGCGGGCTGGCGCCGGTGTCGAGCACGTCCAGCACGGACGCCGGTTCATGCACGCGCACCAGCGTCTCGACGTCGGGAGTCACATTACCATGCACCAGCGCCAAATGGGCGGAGCCGGTGGCGGCGTCTTCGTAGGCCACGGCCTCGAAAGTGCCCCAGGCCGTCTGCATGGACCGCTTGCCGACGCGCTTGACGATGGATTCGTGTTCGCTGCGGTACTGGATCAGGTCCGCGATGGTGCCGATCTTCAGGCTGTGCTGGCGGGCGAATTCCACCAGGTCGGGCAGGCGCGCCATGGTGCCGTCGGGCTTCAGGATCTCGCAGATGACCGCGGCGGGCGTCAGCCCGGCCATGGCGGTCAGGTCGCAGCCGGCCTCGGTGTGGCCCGCGCGCACCAGCACGCCGCCGGGAACGGCCCGGACCGGGAAGATGTGGCCCGGCTGGACCAGGTCGGACGGCTTGGCGTCGCGCGCCACCGCCACCTGGATGGTGCGGGCGCGGTCCGCGGCGGAAATGCCGGTTTCGACGCCTTCCGCGGCCTCGATGGACTGCGTGAAGTTGGTGCCGTAGCGCGTGCCGTTGCGGGCCGCCATCAGGGGCAGGTCCAGTTGGCGGCAGCGGTCTTCGGTCAGGGTCAGGCAGACCAGGCCGCGGCCATGCGTCACCATGAAGTTGATGGCTTCGGGCGTGACGAATTCGGCGGCCATGACGAGGTCGCCTTCATTTTCGCGGTCTTCTTCGTCGACCAGGATGACGATGCGGCCGGCGCGCAGCTCGGCGATGATCTCGGCGACCGAAGCGATACCGAAGGATTCCGGCTCGGAGCCGGGCAAAGAGGACAACTGGACGGACATGGCGGGCACGCAAACCAGGCGGGAAAGCCCGGATTTTACCGCCCCTGGCGGCAGAACCCCTATCCGGGCCTCCCGGCCCCGTCCGCGGGGAGGCATCCGGTTAAACTTCCGGCCGGAGACCCCCCTTGGAAAACTACGCTCCCACGAGGAAAAAACCCATGCAAGCCCTTGCGGCCATGCCCTTGACCGTCGCGGCGGCCGTCCGCGTCGTGCTGACCGACATCGACGACACGCTGACGACCGAAGGCCGCCTGCCGGCGGACGCCTACGCGGCGCTGGAACGCCTGGAACAGGCCGGCATCCAGGTGGTGCCCATCACGGGCCGCCCGGCCGGCTGGTGCGACCACATCGCGCGCATGTGGCCGGTGCGCGCCGTGGTCGGGGAGAACGGCGCGTTCTACTACGCCTATGACCGCCAGGCCCGCCGCATGACGACGCACTACTGGACCGACGCGGCCTCGCGCCAGGCCAGCCGCCGCAAGCTGGACGCGATCCGCGACCGCGTCCTGGCCGAAGTCCCCGGCGCCGCGGTGGCCAGCGACCAGGACTACCGCGTGGCCGACCTGGCCATCGACTTCTGCGAGGACGTGCCCGCCCTGCCCGACTCGGCCGTGAGCCGGATCGTCGAGATCTTCCAGGAGGCCGGCGCCCAGGCCAAGGTCAGCTCCATCCACGTCAACGGCTGGTTCGGCGACTACGACAAGCTCACCATGACCCGCACGATGTTCCAGCGGGAATTCGGCGCCGACGTGGCCGGCGCCCTGGACAGCACGCTGTTCATCGGCGATTCTCCCAACGACGAGCCGATGTTCGCCTACTTCCCGGTTTCGGTCGGCGTGGCCAATATCCAGGCCCAGTTGCACCGCCTGACGCACCGCCCGGCCTACGTCGCCGCCTTCCACGGCGGCGCGGGCTTCGTGGAAATGGCCGACCGGCTGCTGGCCGCGCGCGCCTCCCAAGCACAGCCGGCCTGAGGTCCGCAAAACGTGGCGACATCCAAGACCCCCGCTTCCCCCGCCTCGAACGACGGCCGCCGCAGCATCCAGTCCATCGAGGTGGGCGTGCCGCTGCTGGCCGCGCTGGTCGACGCCGGCAAGCCCCTGACCCTGCGCGACCTGGCCGCCGGCGCCGGCATGACGTCCGCCAAGGCGCACCCCTACCTGGTCAGCTTCATCCGCGTCGGGCTGGTGCAGCAGGACGCCATCACCGGCCAATACGAACTCGGCCCCTTCGCCCTGCAGATGGGGCTGGTCAGCCTGCAGCGCCTGGATCCCGTGCGCATCGCCATGCCCGAGATCGCCAAGCTGCAGTCGGAAATCGGCCACACGCTGGGCATCGCCGTGCTCGGGTCCCACGGCCCCACCATGATCCACATGACCGAAGCCAGCTACCCGGTGCACGTGAACATGAGGAAGGGCACGGTGATGTCCATGCTGCACACGGCCACCGGCCTGGTGTTCGCCGCCTGGCTGCCGCCCAAGGTCAGCGAGCACTACATCGCGCGCGAAGAGGGCGACACGGCCGTCATCGCCAGCATGCCGCCGCCCCGCAAGGCATCCCGGGCCAACATCGAAGCCCAGTTGGCGGACATCCGCGTGCACGGCATGGCGCGGGCGCTGGGCAATCCGCTGCCCGGGGTCGACGCCCTGTCGGTGCCGGTGTTCGACAACACGGGCAACATCGTGCTGGCCCTGACCAGCCTGGGGCCCACCGGCCTGTTCGACGTGTCCTGGGACGGCGCGATCGCGCGTCCGCTGCAGGACTGCGCCCAGGAGATCTCCCGCAAGCTGGGATACCGCGCCTGAGCGCACTTCGCGCAAAAACGAACATAAACCGAACATTTCGAACAAAAGACGAAAAGAAAGGCAGGGACTTTCCCAGGTGTGCCGTCCCCGCTTGTGTGATTGAATTCAGAAAATATTCATCTACAAGAGGAGACACACCATGCACGCCTTGCGTCTACTGCAAGCGGCCGCCGTTGCCGCGCTCGCGTTCGGGGCCCCCGCCGCCCACGCCGCCGACACCTGCTCCAACCGCGGCGACCTGGACCAGATGTACTGCGACGCCAACAAGGACCTGGTGGCGGACACGCCCGCCGACGCGTCCAAGCTGAAGACGCCGTCCACGCTGGTGTTCACCTATACCCCGGTGGAAGATCCGGCGGTCTACGAAGACATCTTCAAGCCCTTCACCAAGCACCTGTCCGAATGCACGGGCAAGCGCGTCGTGTTCTATCAGGTGCAAAGCAACGCGGCCGAAATCGAGGCGATGCGCTCGGGCCGCCTGCACGTGGGCGGCTTCTCGACGGGCCCCACCGCCTTCGCGGTGAACATCGCCGGCGCCGTGCCGTTCGCGGTCAAGGGCTACGCCGACGGCTTCCAGGGCTACAACCTGATCGTCATCGTCAAGAAAGACAGCCCGTACCAGAAGCTGACCGACCTGAAGGGCAAGAAGCTGGCGCACACCGCGCCGTCGTCCAACTCCGGCCACATGGCGCCCGTGGCGCTGTTCCCGAAGGAAGGCCTGACGCCCGACAAGGACTACAAGGTGATCTTCTCGGGCAAGCACGACCAGTCCGTGATGGGCGTGAACTCCGGCGACTACGACGCCGCGGCCGTGGCCTCGGACGTCTTCAAGCGCATGGTCGAACGCGGCCAGGTCAAGGAAGCCGACTTCCGCGTGATCTACCGCAGCGAGAAATTCCCGACCTCCTCGTTCGCCTACGCGCATGACCTGGAGCCGAAGTTCCGCGACCAGATGCTCAAGTGCTTCTACGACTACCGCTTCCCCGCGGAAATGTCGAAGGCCTTCGACGGCGCCGACCGCTTCTATCCGGTGACCTACCAGAAAGACTGGGCCATCGTCCGCCAGGTCGCCGAATCCGGCGGCGAGAGCTTCAACCGCGCCGCCTACGACCGCGAAACCGCCAAGAGCAAGAAGTAATTCCAGTATGACGACGTCGCTACGCATTTCCGGCCTGGTGAAGGAATACCGGGCCGGCCAGCCGGTACTCAACGGCATCGACCTGCAAATCGCGGGACAAGGGCTGACCGCCATCATCGGCCCCTCGGGCACCGGCAAGAGCACGCTCCTGCGCTGCATCAACCGGCTGATCGAGCCCACCCGCGGCGAGATCGTGCTCCAGTCCCGCGATGGCACGGTGGACCTGGCCCGGGTGCGCGGCGCGTCGCTGCGGCGCGCGCGCCGGCGCATCGGCATGGTGTTCCAGGAGTACAACCTGGTCGAACGCCTGACGGTCATGGAAAACCTCCTGACCGGGCGGCTGGGCTACACCTCCGCCGTCAAGGCCTGGATGCGGCGCTTCGAGGCCGAGGACATCGAGCACGCCTACCGGCTGCTGGACACCGTCGGCCTGGCGGGATTCGCCGACCAGCGGGCGGACGCGCTGTCGGGCGGCCAGCGCCAGCGCGTGGGCATCGCCCGCGCGCTGATGCAGCGCCCCCAACTGCTGCTGGCCGACGAGCCGACCTCGTCGCTGGACCCGAAGACCTCCGTCGAGATCATGGAACTGCTGTCCGAGCAGGGCGACGCCACCGGCATCCCCGTCATCGTCAACATCCATGACGTCGAACTGGCCCGCCGCTACGCCACCCGCATCGTCGGCATGTCCGGCGGGCACGTGGTCTACGACGGCGACGGCCAGGGCCTGGACGCGGCCATGCTCAAGACGATCTACGGAGGCGAGTCTTGGCTGGAATGATCCCTCCCGGGGGCGCCCGCCCCTTCGCCATGTCCGGCCGCGCCAAGGCGGGCCTGCTGTTGCTGCTGGCCTACACGGTGTATGCCGGCGCGCAACTGGACTTCAGTTGGGCGCGCTTCGAAACCGGCATGGGCCATGCGTCCACGTTTCTTGCGCGCATGTTCCCGCCCAATTTCGAAAAGCCGGCCACCTTGTGGAAAGGCATCGCGGAAAGCCTGGAGATCGCGGTGCTGGCCTCGGTGCTGGGCATCCTCATCGCCCTGCCCATCGGCCTGCTGGGCGCGCGCAACATGATGCCCGCCTGGGTGTCGTGGCCCGCGCGCGCCATCGTGGCGCTGTGCCGCGCGCTGCACCCGGTCATCGTCGCCATCCTATTCGTCAAGGCCGTGGGCTTCGGCGCGCTGGCCGGCATCCTGGCGCTGACGGTCGCGTCCGTCGGCTTCATCGGCAAACTCTTCACCGAAGCCATCGAGGAAATCTCGCTCAAGCAGGTCGAGGCCGTGCGGGCCACGGGCGCCTCGTTCGCCAACGTGATCATCTTCGGCGTGCTGCCGCAGGTGTTCGCCCGCTTCATCGGCTTCGCCACCTACCAGTTCGACTCCAACCTGCGCAATTCCACCATGGTCGGGATCGTGGGCGCGGGCGGCGTGGGCGGCACCCTGTTCTCGGCCTTCCAGCGGTTCGACTACGACTTCGTCAGCGCCATCCTGCTGACCCTGATCGCCATCATCATGCTGGGTGAAATCCTGGCGGGCTTCGTGCGGGCGGTCTTCCTGGACAACCTGGGCTTCGACCGCATCCTGCAAAGCCGCTTCACCGGGGCGCGCGGCATCGGCGCCGGCAAGACGCCCGTGGCGCGCAAGGCGGAGGTGGAAGAATGAACGCTCCCGCCTCCACCCTGAACCCCGCGGGCTCGCCTCGCGTCTGGCAGCGCTACAGCATGGGCCAGCGCCTGCTGCGCTTCGCGCTCTACCTGCTGGTCGTCGCGGCCATCGTGCAGGCGATCCGCGGCGTCGAGGTCATACCGGAATTCCTGTATGACGCTCCCGAACAGATGGCCGACCTGTTCCAGCGCATGTGGCCGATCGACTGGGCCTACTACCCGGAGGGCGTGCACGGCGCGCTGATCGAAACGCTGCACATCGCCACGCTGGGCACCATCCTGTCGGTGATCATGGCCGTGCCGGTGGGCCTGCTGGCGGCCAACAACCTCACGCCCAGCAGGACCGTCAACATGCTGGCCCGGCTGATCCTGGTGTCCAGCCGCTCGGTCAACTCGCTGGTGTGGGCGCTGCTGTTCATCGCCATCTTCGGGCCGGGCGCCCTGGCCGGCACGCTGGCCATCGCGTTCCGCTCCATCGGCTTCGTCGGCAAGCTGGTGGGCGAAGCCATCGAGGAAGCGCAGCGCGGCCCCATCGAAGCCGTGACCGCGACCGGCGCCAGCAAGGCCTCGGTAATCTGGTACGCCTACTGGCCGCAGATCCGCCCCGCGTTCTGGTCCATCGTGCTGCTGCGCTGGGACATCAACGTGCGCGAATCGGCCGTGCTGGGCCTGGTCGGCGCCGGCGGCATCGGCATGGCGCTGGACACGGCGCTGAACCTGTTCCAGTGGGACCGGGTGGCCCTGGTCCTGGCCGCCATCTTCGGGGTCGTCGTGCTGGCCGAAATCATCATCACCCAGGCGCGCAAACGCATCCTCTGACGTGCCTGCCTGGCACCGCGTTCCTTTGCTCCGCCCGGAAACGGGCGGTTTTTTTTAGAAGTAGACGTTGAGGCTGGCCCTGACACCGTGATCCCGGGCCGAACTGGCCAACTGCCCCTGGTACGACAACCCGAACGCGGCCCGGGGAGTGATCTGGACGTCCAGGCCCGCCTCGATCACGGCGCTGTCCTTCGCGATGGGCACGCCCGCCACCGTAAAGCTCTCGCCCGCCGAAAAAGCCTGGGTGGCCAGCGGCAGCACGTCGCCGAAGGCGTGGCGCCAGCCCAGCGATCCCCAGGCCGAGGCCTGCGCGCGGCCCAGCTCGAAGCTGGACATGGCCCTCGACCCCAGCGTGGCGAACGCGGTCTCGGTGGTCTGGCCCTTTGCGTGCAGCGCGGCCGCGCCGCCGCTCTCGGTGTAGCCGTCCGTCCTGAGGTTGACATAGGCGAGGTTGGCGAAGGGCTCGAAGGCGGCCGTGGGCGTGTCGATGCGATAGCTCAGGTCCGCGAAGGCCTGTGCCGTGCGGCCATCGTAGTTGGCCTTGAGGCGGTCGGAGAAGCCGGGCATGGCGGCCGATCGCCGCGTCGCGATGCCGTGCCAGCTATAGGCCACGCCGCCGCGCAGGCCCAGCCCGCCCCACTGGCCGCCGCCGTAGGCGCCCAGGTGATAGTTGTCGCTGTCGCCCGAGGACGCGCGGTCCCGCACGTCGAAGTCCGTCCGGCTGTAGCCCGCCATCAGGCCGAGCCGCCAGGCATCGGACACCGGCGCATCGGCCCCCATCAGGAAGCCCCCGCTGGAACTCTTGAGCCGCGCCGCGTTGCCGTCGCCGCCGGTACGACTCCATGCGCCTATGCCCTGGACCCAGGTGGAAGGCCCGCGGGCATTCGCCGGGGCCAGCCGGACGCCGTTCCCGGCCGAAGCAAGCACCGGCGCGGCCGCGGCGCCCACGCCTCCCACGGCCGAACGCAGGCGCTCGCCCATGGCATCGCGCACGTAGCGGCTGTCCTGCAGCAGCACGGTCTTGGCGGAAGCGTGGATCTCGCCGGAAAGCTGGTCGAAGCTGGAACGGAGCAAATCCTTGTCGTCCGGCAGCCTGACCACGGCGTCATAGACGCCGTGCCCGCCGGCCATGCCGATGCTGTCGATGGCGCCGGCGGCGGCGCGCTGATTGCGTGTTTTTCCCGCCAGCGCCATGACGGTTTCGTTGCGGGCCAGACTCAAGGTGACACGGCCCGCGCCGTAGTCGTAGCCGAGGCTGGGCGTGAGAAAGGCGAAATCGGACGAGACGGCATCGAAACGGCCGGACAGGGTGCCGCCCACCTCCATGATCGTGTAGCTGCTGCGCAGCCCGTAGTTGCCGTTGGCGCCGACATGCATCACGGAGCCGCCATTGAGGGTGGCGTTGCCGGTGACGCGCACCCGATCGGCGTCGGCGCCTGCGGGATTGCTTTCGACCACGAAGCGGGCGCCGTTCTGAATCACCAGATTGCCATCGATGGTCAGCGTGCCGATGGAATTGCCGGGCGACAGCGTGCCGCCGGAGGCGACCGTCACGGTCGAGCCGGCGCCCGCGCCGATCGTCCCGGAGCCGCCGAGCATGCCGCCCGCGCCGACACTGAACGAGCCGCCCAGCCTGCCGTCCACCGCCAGCCTGCCGCCATTGACGACGGTACGTCCGGTGAAGCCGGAACTGTCGCCCGCCAGGCGCAGGACGCCCGCCCCGGCCTTGATCAGTTCTCCACTGCCCGACAGCGTGCCGGCCAGCCCCAGCGTGGTTCCGGCGGCCACGTCGATGCCGCCGGAATGCGTCACCGTGACGGGGCGCGACATATCGAAGGACGCCGTGGTCGCCAGCGTGCCGCCGTCGAGCGCCAGCCCGCCCGCCGCCGCCCCCAGATTCGCGTCGCGATCGACCTGCAGCGTGCCGCCCGCGATCGTGGTGCCCCCGGTGTACGTGTTGTCGCCGCCCAGCACCAGTGTCCCCGCGCCGGCCTTGACCAGCGTCCTGCCGTCCCAGCCCGTCGCGGCATTGGCGGCCTGGTCGGCCAGCGCGACGCCGACCTCGAAGCGGTCGGTGGGATTCGTCAGCGTGAAGGTGCCGTGCGCCAGGCTGTTGCCCGCCATCCAGCCCAGGCCGTAGCTGGCGAGGTACTGCCGGTTGTCCGCCGATTTGCGCGTGTGGAGGGTCAGGTAATCCACCGCGCCGGCGAAGCCGCCGATGCTTACGCTGGCGAAGTCGCCATGGATGGCGGTGCCGGCGTCGATCAGCACGGTGTCGGACGGGCTGGTGGCGTAGATGCCGCCCAGCCGGAAACTCACGTCGGCGCCCAGCGTGACGGTATCGGCGCGCAGGACCGGGCCGCTCGCGCCGGCCGTGATGTCCAGGACTGTGTGGTCGGCCATGCCGACATCGCCCGCCACCGTCAGCGTCGCCGGCCCGTGCACCGCCAGCGTGCCGCCGGCTCCCGAGACCTTCAGGTCGCCGGCCAGGCTGTGCGCCAAGCCCGACGCGCCATCGCCATACTGCAAGGTCCCGCCCATGACTTCGGCCGAGCCGCCCAGCGCGCCCATTACCACCAGCCTGCCGCCCGACACCGTGGTCTTGCCCGCGAACGCGCCGTTGGCGCCGGTCAGAAACGTCGTGCCGGCGACCTGGTTCAAGCGGTGCTCGAAACCCGAGCCGGCGGCGCTCATCAATGCGGTCGAGAATGCGTAGTTCGTGTCGGTATGGTTGAAGTTCAGCGTGGCGACGCCCTTGCCGAATTCGATCGCCGCCGCGTTGAGCGTGCCGGCCCCGGCGGCCGCCCCGGACGCGTCCGCGCCGATATTGATCGTGCCGGTGGTGCCTATCGCCGCCAGCATGCCGCCCAGGCCGTCGGGCGCCAGCGAAACGACTCCCGCACCGAGGGTGCCGACATTGACGACGCCCCCTTCCGCTATCGTCAGCGCCGCCTTTCCGAAACCGCTGGGCCCCAGGCCGAAGCCGAGATTGAGCGCGCCCGCATTGTTCCAGGTGGCGCCGGCTCCGCTGACGACGACAGTGCCGCTGCCGCCTATCCTGCCCACATAGCTGTCGCGGTTCGATACGGCGCCCCCTGGCTCGATATTCAACGCTCCCTGTCCCGAGAGCTGGCCCACCATGAGGTCGCCGGAATTGGCCCAGGTCGATCCCTGTCCGCTCACCGTGACGATCCCGTTGCCGTTCGGCTGGCCGCCGACGTAGCCATCCTTGCTGGTCACGTAGCCCCCCGACAGGATCGACACGATGCCCAGCCCGCCTACCGAGCCGACCGACAGCGCCTCGGTATTGACCCAGAGCGACCCGAGATGGGAAACCGTCACTTTCGCCACGCCGTTCTGCTGCGCGTCGACCGTGCCGAACTGGTTCGAGACCGTGCCGCTACTGAAGATGCTCAGTTCGCCGGGCCCGTCGCGGCCGACGAACAGGTTGCCCGTCTGGTGCCAGGTCGCACCGGACGTGAACACGTTGACCCGGGCGGTGGCGCCGGCGGCCGGTCCGGCATCGATCAGGCCATTCGCGGTCCCCAGCGAGTTGAGGATCTGCAGGGTCCCGCCCGTGACCGTGGTATCGCCACGGAACTGCGAACTGTCGCCCTCCAATTGCGTGATGCCGGCGTAGTGATTGAGCTGGTGCGGGCCCGGCCCGCTGCTGACCAGGGCGGGCGCGAAGACCGCGGCACCGGTCGAGTTGAAGTTCAGGGTGCCGGCGCCTGCGCCAAAGTGGACCGCCGACGCATCCAGGACGCCGACGGTGGGGGCGGCCAAGGTGCCGGGCGCGGACCCGATGTTGAGGACGCCGGCGGCGCCGGAATTGCGGCCCAGCTCGACAATCCCGGCGCCGCCCGGGCCCACCGAGATCACGCCGTGATTGGCAAGGGTCAGCGTGCCGCTGCCGCTGGCGCCGATCGTCAGGCCGCCCCCCAGCGTCCAGGAGGCGCCCAGGCCCGAGACCTCCACCGTCCCGCTCGCGCCCGCCGTCAACCCCACCCAGCCGCTGACGCTGCGCAGGCCCGCCACCCCCAAGGGATCGATGAACAGCCCACCGGAGGCTGTATTGCCGACGATCAGGTCATGGGGAGCGTTCCAGTCCGCCGACGAGGAAGGGCTCACATCGCCAGTCGCCAGGATCCCGGCCTGCGCCAGCGAGACAGGCGCCCCACCGGCGGCCGCCAAGACGGCCGCCAGCACCGCGGCCCGCGACCGGCTCTTGCCCCGCCCTCTGGCGTGCTCGCTGGCGACCTGCCAGAGGCCGGTGCGGCGATTGAAGACGATGCGGTACGTATGGTTCATTGCGCTCTTCTGTAGTCCAAGACCCGCTGAAGGAATTCAGGCGGACGTGAGTGGGATCGGGCGGGGCATGAACTGCGCCGCCCGCCACTTACAATTAGAAAAGCGCGCCGTAACGTTGCATATCACTGAAACTGGGTAATCGAGCTGGACTCGGTCCGATCCTCGACTGACTCGCGGACCGGCGAGCCGGCGGTTGTTGATGCGCCGCAAACCCGTCTATGCTCCATGTGAATCAAATATGACCGGTCATCAAATCCTCTCCCCTATTTGATTAAGATCTCGGCTTTTGCCGTGGGATGCCCGCCGCCATGTCGGAACAGGAATTGAAACTGCACGTGCCCGCGGCCTCACGCCCGGCCGTGCTGCGAGAGATCAGGCAACGCGAGGCCACGCGCATCCGCCTGCACGCCATGTACTTCGATACGCCCGAACGCGAACTCGCCCGGGCGCGCATCGCCATCCGGCTGCGCCAGGAAGGCCGCGACTGGGTGCAGACCCTGAAGATGCCCGGCATCAACGCCATCACCCGCATCGAACTCAACCATCCGCGGCCCGGCCCGGTGCTGGACCTGTCGGTCTATGCGGGCACGGAGGTCGAAGCCGCGCTGTCCGCCATCAAGGGCGAACTCGGCCTGCGCTACGAAACCGACGTGCAGCGGCTGCTGCGCAAGGTCCGCACGCGCTACGGCACGGTGGAATTGGCCTACGACACCGGCATCCTGCGCGCCGGGGCGCTGGAACTGCCGATCTCCGAACTGGAATTCGAACTGGTATCGGGGCGCCCGGCGGCCATCTTCGCGGCCGCGCGCGGCTGGCAGCAGCGCCACGCCCTGGTGCTGGACCCGCGCAGCAAGTCCGAGCGCGGCGACGCGCTGGCCCAATTGGCGCAGCGGCTGGCCGATGCGGACGCCATTCCGGGCGAAGACCTGGAAGCCCGGCGCGCGCAGGCCATCGCACAGTTCTGGGCGCCGCGCGGCGCCGCCGCGGTCAAGCTGCGCGAAGACATGACGCCGTCACAGGCCATGGCACGCATCGCCGCGGAATGCCTGGACCAGATCGCCCGCAACGCCTCGGTCCTGGCCGAAGTGGACACCGAGGACGCCTATCGCGCCGGCAACTCCGAACACGTGCACCAGTTGCGCGTGGGCGTGCGCCGCCTGCGCTCGGCCTGGAAGCTCTTCGAAGGCTGGATCGCGCCGCTCCCCGATTCCTTGCTGCAAGGCGTGCGCACGCACTTCGCGGCGTTCGGCGCCAACCGCGACCAGGACGTGCTGAACGAGACCGTGGCGCCCGCGCTGATGCGCGCGGGCATGCCGGTGATTCCCATGGAGGCCGCGCCGCCTGAACAGGACGCCCGCGCCATCGCCGGCGGCAAGGCTTTCCAGGCCTGGCTGCTCGACCTGCTGGAATGGAGCCTGGACGTGCCGCCGGCCCTGCCCTCGTCGGACGGCCAGGGCATCGCCAACGGCACGCCCAGCGACGCCGCGCCCGAACCCGCCATCCGGCTGGAGGGCGGCGTGGCGGGCCCCAGCGTGCGCCCCACGATCATTCCCATGCTGGCGCCCGAACCCGATCCGCAGCGCCTGCGCAAGCAACTGGCCCGGCGCCTGCATCGCTGGCACAGCAAGGTGGCCGACCAGGGCACGCAGTTCGCGACGCTGGACATCCCCTCGCGGCACGAACTGCGCAAGCGCGGCAAGCGCCTGCGCTACAGCCTGGCCTTCGCCGAATCGCTGCTGCCCGCGGGCAAGCTGCGCGGCTACCGCAAGCTGCTGTCGCGCGTGCAGGACATACTGGGGGAAATCAACGATCTGGCGGTGGCCAAGGACTACTACGAGTCGTGTACCGTCACGCACCCGCAGGCCTGGTTCGCGCTGGGATGGATCAGCGCGCGCCTGGAAGAACTGGCCGACGACGCGCAACGGGCGTTCGACGACCTGGCGGCGAGCAAGCCGTTCTGGAAGTAATCTCTTTCCTTCCGCGTGTCTGACACCCGTACGAGATAGTCGTGCGCGCCACGCTGCGTTCCCCGGGTGTCTGACACCGGCTAACTTTGAACAGCCGTCCAGATATGGCCGGTGTCAGACACCCGGGAAGACTATCTCTTCTTCGTAACAGCTTCTCGTATGGGTGTCAGACACGCGGGAGGATCATCTCATACGGGTGTCTGACACGCGGAAGGTTCGGGATTTACTCCGCCAACAACGCCCCGGCGAACTCATCCGCCACGAACGGCTGCAGGTCTTCCAGGCTTTCGCCCACGCCGATCCAATACACCGGGATCGGACGCACGCCCTGGCTGCCCGCGGCCACCGCGGCCAGCGTGCCGCCCTTGGCGGTGCCGTCCAGCTTGGTCACGACCAGGCCGGTCAGGGTGATGGCCGCGTCGAAGGCGCGGATCTGCGCCAGGGCGTTCTGCCCGGTATTGCCGTCGACCACCAGCAGCACCTCGTGAGGCGCCGCGGCATCCGCCTTGCCGATGACGCGGCGGATTTTCTTCAGTTCTTCCATCAGGTGCAACTGCGTCGGCAGGCGGCCGGCGGTATCCACCATCACCACGCCCACGCCGCGCGCGCGGCCCGCATTGACGGCGTCGAACGCCACCGCCGCCGGATCGCCGCCATCCTGCGAGATGACCGTGACGTTGTTGCGGCTGCCCCATTCGATGAGCTGCTCGCGGGCGGCGGCGCGGAAGGTATCGCCCGCCGCCAGCAGCACGCTGGCCCCCTGGCGCTGGAACGTGTGCGCCAGCTTGCCGATGGAGGTGGTCTTGCCCGCGCCGTTGACGCCGGCGATCATGACGACCAGCGGCTGCTTGCGCTGGAGGTCGAACGCGCGCTCCAGCGGACGCAGGTGGTCGGCCAGCAATTGGCGCAGGGCCGTCTTCACCTGGGCCGGGTCCTCGATGCGTTCCTTCTTCACCCTCGCGCGCAGCGCGGTCAGGAGCTTCTCGGTGGCCTCCAGGCCCGCATCGGCCATAATGAGCGCCGATTCGAGCTCCTCGAACAGGTTTTCGTCGACCTTGACGCCGACGAAGATGCCGCCAATGCTTTGTCCAGTGCGCGACAGGCCCTGTTTCAGCCGTGCCAGCCAGGACGCCTTCCTGGGCGCCTCGGCGGGCTCGGGCTCGGGAGCCGGCGGCGCCGCGGGAACGGCGGCCGGCGCGGGAGCCGGAACGGGCGCCGCGGCGACAGCCGGCGCGGGTTCCGGCT
>NZ_UFQC01000018.1 GCF_900496975.1 Achromobacter veterisilvae | reverse complement strand
GGCATTCGTCGCAATCCCCATATCCGCGCGCTCTACGAGCGGCTTCTGCTGGCGGGAAAAAGCAGAATGGCCGCGCTGGGTGCGGCCATGAGAAAGCTGGTGCATCTATGCTTCGGCGTGCTTAAAACCCGATCACGATACCGACCCGACTACGTCTGATCGCTTGACGGCCAAGACGGTATCTTTTTCAATCTGGAGCGGATTGGCTTGCAGGAATTGAAGGATCGGTTCTTCTTGCCTGAGCCGACGACGGCGGCCTGAGAACCGGCCGTCATGCTCTGCTAGCGGGAAAGGCTCGATCCATGGATCAATCGCCAGAACTACGGCGCAACCGATCGGTTGAATTCTTGTTCAGGCGCTGCGCTTCGGATTCCGCGTAGTCTTCCTCGCCCTGCTCGTACTGGCCTTCATACATGCAACTGCTGCGGTACCACGCGCACTCGCTGCCTATTGAACAACCCGAAGTCAGCGCGGTGAGAAACAGGATGATGCCGCAGCGGCTTAAGGTTTGAATCGACATATCTCTCCCTGGTGATTGATGGGTAGTGTAGGAGATGGAGATGGCGAATTCGGGTGGAGTCGGAAATGGATACTTTTGATCACGAATGAATTGATCGTTGTGCGGGACAAGGATTTGCCGACGAAAAGCCCTCCGAGCAGTTGACCGAGACGCTCGAACGCATTGGGTTGCTGGCGTTGAAGGATCGGCTTTTCTTGCAGCAGAGTGCATGAAAATTGACAAAGAACCGCATGCGGTCCTGACCTGCCCCCAGACTTAGTACGGCACCGACATAGAGTCCAGGGTTAAAAACCGTTGTTGCCGATGCGCCTGAACAAACTGCTCCGGCGTTAAATATCCAAGCGCGCTATGCGGGCGTTCGGTGTTGTACTCGACGCGCCAGTCTTCGATCAAGGATTTGGCTTGGCGCAGCGACATGAACCAATGCTCATTCAGGCATTCATCGCGGAATTTTCCGTTGAAGCTCTCGATGTATGCATTCTCCACGGGCTTGCCTGGTCTGATGAATGACAGCTTCACGCCGACCTGATAGGCCCAAGCGTCCAAGGCCCTGCCGGCAAACTCCGGGCCGTTGTCCACGGTGATGGATTTGGGCAGCCCACGCAGTTCCGCAAGCCGTTGCAGCACCTGCGCCACCCGCAATCCCGGCAGTGATGTATCGACCTCGATGGCAAGACACTCACGCGTGTAGTCATCGACGATGTTCAAGCACCGGAACCTGCGGCCATAGGCCAGGCCGTCGGACACGAAGTCCATCGACCAGCTCTGATTCGGCGCCGTCGCAACGGGACGAACTGCCCGTTCTGCGGGCGCGATGCGCTTGCGGCGACGCTTACGAACGCTCAAGCCTGCCTGGCTGTAAAGCCGCCAGACCCGCTTGTGATTCGTCTGCCAGCCTTCACGGCGCAGCAGAATATGGATGCGCCGATAGCCGTAGCGTCGTTTGAGCGCTGCCATCTCCTTCATGCGCTCGGTCAATGCCACATCGCCCGTACGCTTACTTTCATAAGCGAATAGCGACCGGGAGATGCCTACCAGCCCGCAGGCCCGGGTGATACCCATGCCGCGCTCGGTCATCAACGTTCTGACCGCTTCGCGTTTGGCCTGCGGGCTTGCTACTCTCGGCTCAAAAGGTCCTGAAGCGCAGCCTTGTCCAGCATCGATTCAGCCAACAGCTTCTTGAGCTTGTTGTTCTCTTGCTCCAGCTCCTTCAGGCGCTAAGCGTCCGAGACGGTCATACCGCCGAACTTCGCCTTCCAGTTGTAGTAAGTGGCCTCCGAGATCCCGTGCTTGCGGCACAGTTCGGCCACCTTGGCCCCTGCCTCGGCCTCCTTCAGCACCCCGATAATTTGTTCTTCCGTAAATCGTTTCTTCATTGCCGTTCCTTTGTGAACGGACTCTACATCGATTTCGTACTAACCACGGGGAGCAGGTCAGTCCTTTTGTTTTTTGAGCGCTCGTCTCGGAAAGGGACGAAAATGCCACCTTTGGCACTGCTGCCAATGTGCGTTGCGCCTATACTCGCCCTGCGATCGCACCAACGATCGACCGGATTGACAGCCGGAATCAACAGGAGCGGACAGCCGCTGCAATAGCGGCGTTTTTACGTCCGTAGGCCAACGCACGTCCCTGCTATGGGCGGGCCTAGGCTGGGGCACGTTCGCGTGCGCCGGTTGCTCCTGTTACCGGTCTGTCAACCCGGCCTTGTGCCCGCCCACCCCGATTGACAGCGGGGCGCGGGTTCCATACCCAACAGGAGCCTGCCATGAACGACCACCCCTACACCCTTGACCGCTGGGCCACGCCGGATGATCCGGAGATTGGCTCTATTCGGTTTGCGGATCTTCGGAAGATCGAACGAGCTTACCAAGGAATCTGGGCCATTGCCCGGATTGTGGGCAATTGCGCGAATGAACCGGAGAGTACCGGCGCGCAACCGCTGGATCCTTGGGTAACTTCCAATTTGCTAGGCGGGATTGAGAGTCTTTGCGATCACGTTGCGGATCTTGTGGGATCTGCTCTTGACGAACCACGACAAGACTTCCCATCCACTTCCGTAGCGAGCCCCATCCATTAATCCAAGCACGAAGCGAGCCAACATCATTTGGCCCTGGCTTGATACGAGTGTCAGGCTACAATTTCGACGCCCAAATTGTAGCCTGACATTTCCTTCGATAATGGGTTTGGTCAATTCAGTAGACCACCAATGCAGCAGTCCACGCCTGCATCAAAGTCGGAAAATCGACTTCGTATCGACCATAGAAAGGGTCGTTGACCGAGACCACTCCTAGTGGTCCCATAGGAGACGAGACTATCCTCATACCTGTCGCAACCACAAAATGCCCCCCGCCCTGTCGGGTGTGCATCACGATGGGGCCACGCCTTAATGCATCATAGAGTATGAAACCGTTGGCTGGCGGGGAAATACTGGAAAAGTGGCCGCCAAATCGGGCAATCAAAGCTTGAATTTCTGTGATATTTCCGGCGCGCGCGCATAGTTGAGGGTTTTGACAACAAGGCGCGCCATACTGCATTTGAAGCATTGAACATTGATCCGGGACGGGCTGGCGCCCGTAGAATTCCGCCACCATTTTTGCGGCTGCAACCCAGCACCAAACCATAGTTTGCTGCTGATGAAATGGCACGGCATGTTGAATCGGTGGATATCTACTGTAATCGAAATACTGAGCATTACTTGGCCCAGCCCATAGGAGTAGCGAGAGAAATGTCATCAGACCAGTTTTTCTGAAAAACATAAGCATGTCAGCTCTCCCCACATGGCCAAAACACTAAAATTAAATTATCAAATTACAATTAACCAATGAAATTGCAGTCTGACCACCTCAATCGTATATGTAAAAGGCTTTCCCACCAATACGAGGAAAACACCTATGCTGATCTGCGAAGGATCAAGAATTGACTGGACAGCTTTTGCTGCCTTAACCGCCTTGGGGATTTGGCTCGTCGATGGCTATCGCAGACGCCGGGAACGACGAGCGTCGAGACGGCTTCTCGCTCAGATCATGACAACTCCGGTAGCCGTCGCGCAATTAGAGATCGCCAAACTCAGAAGTCTGATTGTTCCACCCGGTGGCGAAGATACTACTTACTTATTGAGAGTACTCGATAGCCAAACAGGAAGAAGAGAATTGGCATCCAAAGCCTCATTGATAACCTTAGAATTGCCACCTCAGTTTCTGGACAAAGTAGACATTTTCAGTGAAGTCGTTAGCAATCGCCTCGCTTTAGCATTTGCCCAAGTCAATCGCTTAAGAAGTATCTCCCAACCCCTAGGGGACCTCCCCGACTCCGCCAAAGAGCATGAAATAGTAGAGAATTTAAAGCTGACTCTGACTCAAATTCAAGAAACTGAACAAATTATTGGCGAGACATTTCAAGCACTACTTAAGGAAGGCCGAGCCTCAGCCAGATTTCGCCGACCCAACTCCGCATAACTTTTTACGCTACCCAAGAAACCCAAGCAGATCACTTCAAGTGCTTTCTACTTTATAATAATTCTGAAATTTCGAGTTAACTCAGATCAAAATTTTAGAACATCCATTTTTTAGTCTAGCATCGCAATTATGGCCTGACTATCCTGTTGCCTCAATGCCGTATAGAGGTCCTTTACCCGCTATTTTCACTCATTTCATGAAAATGGTACGTAAGAAACAGCACAACTATCGACTAACAAGAAAGCCATGAATACAGCGACAAAAGACCGTGGCAAGGCATTACGTCTTTTCACGGGTGGACTACCATTTACCGCCGTGTTAACGGCAATTTTCTATTTGCAAGGCAGAGCCTATTACGCTGGATTTCTGCAATATTTCCATATCGACAATACTCAGGCTAACTACGGGGGGGGCAAAATGATAGATTAAGTCAAAAAAAATGGATCCGGCTTTGAACAGAACAGAGGCAGCACCATTGCCCCAGGCATAATAGGCATACCACATGGCATCCGCCGTAGTAATGCTCATTTGGGTATTGTGATCGCTGCGGGGGTACTATTGATCAATTTCGCAAAAGACAGATCGCATCCCTCTCCAAGAACGAACCCTTTGCTGATCATGACAAGCCGAAAAGGAAAAGCACTGGTTTTCACCACCGCTGTACTTACCTACTTAGCGAGCATTCCAGCAACGATATTACTAGCAGCACTAACGATCGTGGTTACAGTTAGCGTCACGGTCGAGCCATTTCGTAGTATAGGAATACGGAGTGCAGCAAAATACTGCGAAACCCCCACTGCGCTGATGCCCACTATACCGTTCCTTCCCGGCTTCGATTCGGAAAAAGGCACAATATATCAACTCTTGTGCGCCGCGGACACATGCGCGGTATTGCAAACTGATATCGTCTCCGTGATACCAAAAAGCGTAGTAAAAATAACTAACAACCCGGCGCTTTCAATCTCCCAATCCAAGATTACGGCACATAAATATGAAAAGCTGTGCGAAAAATTAGCTTCCAAGTAAAATTCCACCGACATAAAAACAAATAATAGGATTGCAATTTAATTTGTAAAAAATTCAACCTTACACCCTATATATTCAAAATAGATTCCCAAGCCTGCAAACCAAGAAAAGCAACTACATCGTGCACAAGCCGCTATTTCGGTGAAAAACTTATACTTTAATATTTATTTGGAGCACAAGGAAAATTATGGAAAAGCGCTTTCAAGTATTCGTTAGCTCCACATATATAGATTTGAAAGACGAGCGGACCGAAGTAATGCGCGCACTCTTGGAATTAGACTGCATACCTTCAGGAATGGAATACTTCCCAGCAACAAATGACGATCAATGGTCGTTCATTCAAGAATTGATAGACCAGTGCGATTACTACATTGTCGTAATAGGATCCCGGTATGGATCCACATCCTCGGATGGCCTGAGTTTCACTGAAAAAGAGTATAGATATGCGATCGAGAGAGGTATACCTGTAATAGGTTTTATCCACTCAATGCCTGACGCCATTCCTCAAGGAAAATCAGAATCAGATCCAGAAAGACGCAAAAAGCTAAGTGAATTTCGCGAACTAGTGAAATCCAAACTGTGCAAAGAATGGGCTTCTCCCGCTGAGCTTGGCGCCGTGGTCAGCCGAAGCCTGACTCAGCTCATAAAACGAAACCCGCGTCCCGGATGGGTCCGATCCGATCAGCTCGCAAGTAATGAGGCCAATGAAGAAATTTTGCGCCTCAGACAAATCTTGGATCGCAGAGACGAAGAACTGAATAAATATAAGGCGGAAAAAAACGCCTCAATAGAGACACTAGCGCAAGGCGACGATCAAATTGAAGTCAGCTTTCTATTTTCCGTTTCCGACCCCTCGCTTCCCTACCACGAGCGCAGTCAACGCTACCCACGCAATAGAATATTTACTTGGGACGAAATACTCATATCTTTCTCGCCCGACCTTCTGACTCCAGGGAAAATAAATGGAATACGGTATAGCCTCAATAGATTACTAAAGGAACGCGAATTTAATTCGGTAGCCTCAGATCATCCAGACAGGGAAATAGGTTCCTTCTCCATTTCAAATTCCAGCCTGCAGATGATCACACTCCAATTCACCGCTCTCGGTTTTTTGGAATTTTCCAACGGAGAGGATCAAGATGGCCGCATGCTAAAGATTGTAGGCCTAACGTCAAAAGGATACGAACATCTTATAAAAATAAGCGCCATCAAACGCGGAATTATCGCCAGAGCATCTGGTTTTGACGAATACGAAGTGGGTAGCTCGGCATCAAGATAAAGGTACCAGGCTACAATTTCCCTCGTCGATGTTGGAGCCCGGCCCCGATCCTCCTACGAAGTCGGATAATTTGCCTGTTATGACTGATGTGGTCAGAAATAAGGCTACCGTCCAGTGTCCAGCCGGCTCAGAGGTGCGGATTCGAGGCTACCGTCCAGTGTCCAGCCGGCTCAGAGGTGCGGATTCGAGGCTTAATCTATCGAGCAAAGTCCAAGCTTTGGGTGTCAGAACAAGCTGCTCGAATCCGCTGTAGTGATAGCTAATCACCACGGGGACCAAGATACAAGCGCCGCCGTCGGACGAGGCGCTGCGCCGCGGCATGGCGCCGGCGGCGGCATGCGCGCTGAAGCCGCGAGCCGAAGCCAACGGCGCCGCCGGATAGCCCGCACCGCCCGCGTCCCCTCCCCTGGCGAATTTGTAGTCTGCCACCTTTTTCCCCCTACCCATTCGGCTGAAACCAAATATCTTCGCCGGCAAGCGCGACTAGGCCTCACAATATTCCGGGCGGATCCGATCCCCGATATTGGAGTGCCGACATGAAAAGTCGCCTTGCAATGGTAGTAGCGCTATTGACTGGAGTGCTGTGCGTCACAAATGCCGCAGCACAGCCTACATTCCCGAGCAGCTTCAAGAGCCAGACCGTCACCATGGCGGACGGCGCGAAGATTTTCGTCCGCTCCGCAGGGACCGGCCCGGCCGTGGTGCTCATCCATGGGTTCGGCGACACGGGCGACATGTGGGCGCCGCTCGCGAAAGAGCTCGCGAAGTCCCACCTGGTGATCGTGCCGGACCTGCGCGGCATGGGGAAATCGTCCAAAGCCGCCAGTGGCTACGACAAGAAATCGCAGGCTGTCGACATACGCACGGTCGTGACGGCGCTGAAGCAGGACAAGACCGCCGTCGTCGGCCACGACATAGGCACGATGGTGGCCTATGCGTATGCGGCGAGCTACCCCGATAAAGTCGACAAACTCGTGGTGATGGACGCGCCCGTGCCCGGTATCGCGCCGTGGGATGAGATCATTCTGTGGCCCGCGCTGTGGCACTTCAATGCTGGAGGCCCCGATTTTGAGCGGCTGGTCGCCGGCAGGGAGCGCATTTATCTCGACCGCTTCTGGAACGAGTTCGCGGGCACGCCTTCGAAGATCGATGAAGCGACGCGACGCCACTACACCAAGCTCTACTCCCAGCCGGGCGCGATGCGCGCCGCCTTCGCGCAGTTCAACACCATCGCCAAGAGCGATGTCGCCGACAACATCGCGTTTTCCAAGACCAAGCTTGCCATGCCAGTCCTCGCCATCGGCGGAGAGAAATCCTTCGGCGACAACATGGCGGTCGTCATGCGCAATGCGGCGACCAATGTGCGCGGAGAAGTCGTGCCAGGGGCGGGACACTGGTTGATGGAAGAGAGCACCAGTGCCACGGTCGGGTTGATCGGAGAGTTCTTGGCTTCTCCGCAGTAGCCTGTTGGCTCAGGTCTGCTGATCGACGTGGGCTTTGGAAGGGGAAGAGAAAAGGCTACCGTTTTCCTCGATTGGCCAGCTCCCCGCGATATATCAGAGGACACCTTCCCAATCCGAGACAGGGACCTATGCCCCCTCAATCCCCATCCAAATGAAACTTATGAATCAACCGATGCGCGACCGGGGCGAGGATCAAGCCCAAGGTGCCGACGAACAACAGCCCCACTAGCAGGCTGTATAACGAAAAGAAGATTTTCCCGCCCATTGAGGCAGGCACGATAAATGGCCCGATACCGCCGATGATGAGCGCAGTATTGAGCATGGCGTCATGCCAACTGATATCCTCGAACCACAGGTGCGCGAGGATACCCACGCAGGCAACGACGCCCGCGACTGCTATCGCCCAGAAAAAATGCCACAGCATTCGGAGCACGAAGCGCCTTGTAGATAGCAGCGGGTGCCCTTTCGGCTCGTACATGCGAAGACCCTCCCTTATGGCCAACGCTGGATTATGCCTACATAAACACGCACGGCCCATCTTTTGGGCTATAGCCGGAAATTCAAACTCCGCTTTCGCATCGCGACGCTTTCCGGCCTTCCTGCTTTAGTTCCGCATAAGGCCGGAATGAAGCTGCTGCCTGACACGTTATTTCACCGTAGAAACTCGGAAATACGAGGCAAACGACCGGCCTCGCTCAAACTGGAGAGTCTTTCGATTCAATAGCCGCGCAGCGAGTATTGCCGCGGGGGCCGCCTCGGGCCTGTGGGCGGGGTTGAAGGTTCGGCGGTGCGTAGATTACGCCGTGCAGGTATTAGCGGTAGAGGAACTGGAGGCGGGGAAATTGGCGCTGGGGTCACTCGCGCCCGAAGAATGGGCGAAAAGAGGATCGGGGCTATCAGCCCCCTCCCCTCTGCCATCGCGCGACTCACAGGCCGCGCGTTCACTTCCTCGGATAAGACCCCAGCACCCGAAACTCGCTGTTCTTCGCAAGGAATTCCGCCAGTTTCCCCTGCTTGGCATGCCCCGCAACCTCGATCAAATACCGATGCGTGTCCAGGGTCTTCTTGCTGGGTCTTTCATACACCGTCAAAACCTGCACACCCGCCCCGGTAAGCGCCGCAAGCGAGGCGCCGAATTTATCGTCGGAGGTATTGAGCAGCAGCGAGGTTTTGTCGTTGCCCGTGGGCGCGGGCATATCGCGGCCCAGGACCCACCAGCGGGTGACGTTGTGGGGACCTTCTTCAATGCCGTCCACCAGCGACACCAGGGAGTAGACGCTGGCGCCGACTTTGGGGCCGAAGGAGGCTTTGTCCAGGGTCGGGCTGTTGGCGACGGTCTGGGCGGCGGCGCCGCCGCTGGCGGCGTCGGTGCGGCGGACGTTGGGCATTTCGCGGTCTACCCAGGGTTTGACTTCTTCGAAGGCGACGGGGTGGGCGTAGACTTCTTTGATGTCTTCGCGCTTGGTGCCCGGCCTGGCCAGCAGGCTGTAGCCGAGCATCTTGGGATATTCGGCGACGATGGTGACGTTGGGCAGGTCGAGGACGGCGTCCAGGTACGGCGTGACGCCGACCACGGAAGTGGTGACAGGGACGCAAGCGCGTTCGACTTTGCCGTCGGTGTAGCTTTTGAAGAGTTCGTCCCGGGTGAGCGGCACCAGGTCCTTGTCGCCGTAGAGGTCGAGGCAGGCCTGGTGGGTCCAGGAGCCGGCGGGGCCCAGGTAGGCGATGGAACCGGCGGCGGCAGCGGGACTGGCCGAGAGGTTGAGGGTCAGCAGGCCTAAGACGGTGAGCGATGTAAGGGCTTTCATGTTCCGTTCCTGAAGCGTGGGCAGGTCCGGGAACATGATACCGAGTCGGCGCTCCTTGCGTTTCGTGGGAGAGGAAAAGGCGGCTTGCGTGCAGTTTAGATTACACTAATAATCTATTATGAAAAAGCCGCTTGCAGGCGCATCAAGTTTCCCCCTCCCTCTTGTTGAAAGGACGCGGCACATGGAACACCCCGGAACCTTAAAGAAGCTGTTCCTCGACGATCTTGCGGTCGGCGACACGTTCACCAGCGCAACGCATCCACTGGACGCGGATCAGGTCCGCCGTTTTGCCGCCGAGTTCGACCCTCAGCCCTTTCATCTGGATGAAGCGGCGGCGCAGGCCTCGCTGTTCCAGGGGCTGGCCGCCAGCGGCTGGCACACTGTGGCCATCACGATGCGGCTGTTGGTCGATAGCCTGCCGCTGGCCGACGGCGTAATAGGCGCGGGCGCCGAAATTAGCTGGGCGCGGCCGACGCGGCCAGGCGACCGGCTCAGTGTCAAGAGCACAATCCTGAGCATCACGCCGTCCCGCAGCAAGCCGGATCGCGGCATCGTCGTGGTGGAGAGCGTTACCTCGAACCAGGATGGCGATGAAGTGCAGAAGCTGACCAGCAAGATCGTCAGCTTTAGAAGGAGGTAGGCAGCATGGGCCGTTCATCCCAGGAAAAAGCGGGCGAGAATCGCCAGCGCATTTTGGATGCCGCCGCGCGCTTGTTCCGCACGCACGGCATCGATGGCGTGTCGATCGCGGACGTGATGCGCGACTGCGGTTTGACCGTGGGAGGCTTCTACAAGCATTTCACGTCCAAGGACGATCTCGCCGCGCAAGCGGTCTCGGGGGTGTTCGACCAAGCGACGGCTTCGTGGCAAAAGGTTTTCGACGGGGCCGATGAACGCAAGCAAAGCCGGGTCGGCACGTTGGTGCCCCAGTATCTGGGCAACCGGCGCGCCGAACGCCGCTGCCCTTTGCTGGCATTCGCGCCGCACGCGGCTCAAGGCCCCGCGGATAGCGACGCGGCGCTCGCCTACACAGCCGGCGCCGGCAAACTCTTCAATCAGTTCCTCGAGGATACGCGCGCCCGGGGCGGCGACGATGCGCAGGCCATGGTGTTGTTCGCTGCGATGGTGGGTTACCGCGTGCTGGAACAAGCCGCTGGCAAAACAGACTGGATGCGCGCGCTCGAGGCCGCGGTCAACGAGAAAGCGGCGTCATTTGATTCGGCCGCGCCGCCAGATCGGTAAACTCGTCCCAGGCGCCCCTGGGCTTTCTCCGCTTCCGTACATTGATATCGCAAGCACGCCCGAATCGCGTCAACGTCAAGGAGACGATCCATGCCAAAGTTTGTGACGATCGGATATGGAGACCAAGAGGGTTATGACCGCACTCCCGCGGCCATCCGAAACGCAGCCCATGCGCATGACGCAAAGCTGCAAAATGACGGTGTGTTGATGGGTATTGCAGGCACACCTGTACTAGTGCGCAACCACGACGCGGTACAGGTCGAAACGACGAACGGACCATTCATGAAGTCGCCGTTGCCGATAGCGGGTTTTGCCATTATCGAAGCGGCGGATATGGCCGAGGCGATAGATATGGTGTCGCGAACGCCCTGCGCTGTCGCGCATGGCGTCGTTGAGGTTTGGCCGCTATTCACAAATGCCGATGGCTGCAAACCATAGCCTGCCCGGTAAGTTCGCCAATTAACCTGGCCAGCCCCTCGGCGCTGCCTTGATCCAGCCATTCTGTCCGGATCATGCGAAAGCCCATCGCCAGGCTGAATTGCCAATCCAGTTCCAGGATCCGGTAATCGCGGCCGTTTTCCGCGCAATGCCATTGCGCGGCGGGATCCTCGTAGGCGGCGCCGATGAAGTCGACATGCGAATCGAACGGCGGCATGGATTCCAGCAGCGCCTCTGAACCCGGCAGGCCGGGCTCGGAGAGGTTCTCCCCTACCGCCACATTCGGCTCGGGGCCGTCGTAGGCCAGCAGCATCAGCGGAAAATGCTTGGGGTTCGCGTCGTAGGTGGCTCGGGTGTCGTCGGTCAGATAGGGGCGTGCCGCCGGGCCCAGGCAGTATTGCGGGCTGTTCCAGTCGCTGCCCTCATTGTCGGCATACAGGTCCCCTGGCGTGATGCCATGTTCGGCCAGCAGCGCCAGGGCTTCATCCATGGTGTCGTTGTGGCGTATCGGTATGCCCGCCGGCAGATACCCCGCCCGCACGTACATGGCGATCACGTCTCCCGTCGTGCGCAGGCCTTCTTGGTACTGGTGCGACCCTTCGTTCAGGCTGGCCAGGCCGAAGCTCAGATTCAACAGGGCGCGATACGGAATGCCGTCGCCGCGCGGTTCAAGCACGTATCCACCTTCCAGCAGCCCGGCTTGCAGCGCACGCCAATCGGACGGCGGCAAGTGCATATCGCGCGGACATAGAAACTGGTGGTGTTCGGACATTAACGGGGCTCGCTCTGCTGAGTTGGTTGGGGCCAGCCGGGCCGCGTGGGCCAGTTTCCCTTCGAATACGGCGTAAAACTACAAATCCAGCCATCCTGAATTGTAATCCGGCACCCTATTTCCTCTATGGACCTGCCGGTAAACTCCCCCGCATGCGCAACCGCCCCGACCCGTTCGCCCCGCCCAGGAAGCAGCCCTCCCCGCGCCCGAACTCGCTTCTCTGGATCCTGGAACCGCTGGAGCGGGATGCCAACTACACGCACAGGAAGATGTTCGGCTGCGATGCCGCCTACCTGGACGAATCGCTGTACCTGGTCGTCGCCGACCGAGACGATCCCTGGAGCGGCGTGTTGGTGTGCACCTCGAAGGAGCGGCACGCGGCGCTGATGTCCGAGATCCCTGGCTTGACGCCCCACCCCGTGCTGGGGAAATGGCTGTACCTGCCTCAGGGCGATGAAGCTTTCGAGTCCACGGCGGAAAAGCTCGCCGCGCTTGCGCTGGCGCGCGACCCGCGTGTGGGAGTAATACCCAGGCCGAAATCGCCGCGCCGCAAGACCTGGCGGGCCTAGGTGCGAAGATTCAATAGGTTGTATGCATGGTTCATCCGAACCGGGTTTGAGAAACTGGAAGTCACCACAACACCCGGTATTCTCAGGAGCCCAGCCGGATGAACACCTATAAGCATGCCCGATTGACCTTTTCGCGTCGACTGGAAATGGCCCAGCAACTCGTTGCCAAACAATGCCGTATCGGTCAGCCCGCCGCCACCCGCAGGGCCGCCGCGCCCGCGGCGACCAGCCGGTTGCCGCCCAGCGCCTTGGCGCGGTAGAGCGCCCGGTCCGCGGCCGCCAGCGCCTCGGCCAGCGGCGGCGCGTCCTGTTCGTATTGCGCCAGCCCGATGCTGACGGTGGCGGCGATCCCGATGTCGTCGACCCGATTGGATATCGTCTCGGCAAAGCGCCGCACGATGGATTCGCCCAGCGCCGGGGCGCGGTGGGCGGCGTCGCCCGACAGCAGCGCGGCGAATTCCTCCCCGCCGATGCGGGCCAGGATCGCGTCTTCCCCCAGCATGCCGCGGGCCGTTTCCGCGAAGGATTGCAGCACCTGGTCGCCCTTCTGGTGGCCGTAGCGGTCGTTGACGGCCTTGAACTGGTCGAGGTCGAACGCCAGGACGGCCACCGGCACCCGCCCTTTGCCGTCCTCGATGAGGCGCGCGCCCTGCTCGAAGAACCAGCGGCGGTTGCCCAGCCGGGTCAGGTAGTCCGTCTGGGATTCCCGGACGAGTTCGCCGTGGGTTTCCTCGCGGACGAGCTTGATCAGGGTCATGGGCAGCAGGATGGAATACAGCACCCCCTCGTACATGGTGAGGGTGCTGGCGGCCAGTTGCACGCCGGGCCCGTACCTGGCCACCCACCAGGGCAGGATGAACGCCCGGGCGATATAGATCAGCGCGTGGATACCCGTCACCGCGGCGGCGATGCGCAGCGGCTTCAGCGCTTTCAACGCGTCGCAACGCAGCAGTTGCCAGGTCGTCGCCGCGCTCACGAGCGCGATGGGAAACGCGCTGACGTACTTCCAGACGAAGTCTTCCCCTTCCGCGCCCGCCGCCGCCCACACCAGCGCCATGGCGATGAGCAGCGCGAACGACGCGGCGCGGTAGCGCTTGCCGCGCAATGAGGCGGCGCCGTTCATGACCAGCAGGTAGCCGCCGAGGACGATGAGATTGGCCGTGGCGGAGCCGAGCCCGCCGGGCGCCTGGCCGCGGAACAGCGCCGCCGTGCAGCCCAGCGCCAGCGTGGCGAACCCCGCCGCCAGGATCCGCAGCGACCCGCTGCGCTTGGGATGGGCCCGATGCTCCCAGAACGTCAGGCCCGCCGTGGCGAGCAGCGTTCCGATGATGATGAAGTAAAGGGTGAGGAGATCGACGTACATCGGGAACGTAGGGTATGGCGCCGGCGCGTCGCGGCGGCCAGCCGGAATTTTACGTTGGAAACCCCGCGGAAAGACGTAACCGACCCCCGGGGATCCCCCAGCCGAACGGCGTTTGGCCAGGCCTGGCAAAGCTTGGACGCCGGCCGGCCTGGCGCGCGTGCGTGGCAAATTTGCCACTCATCTACAATCCTTGGCCATGCCGGCCGTGGACGCGGCCGGGCGGTAGCTCACAGGTAGTAATGACGCGCGCGAAGAAATCCCCCGCCAAGAAAAGAAGTTCTCCCAGCAGATCCCCGGCCCGGGCCAGCGCCCGTTCCGGCGGCCGTTTCCCCCGGTTCCTGAAAGCCCTGCTGTTCTCGTCCCTGGCGAGTTTCGGCGCCGCCACTTATGTGTTGAATCCACAATGGCGGATCCCGGCGCCGGTGCAGGAGGCGCTGGGCCACCTGGGATGGCCGCAGCCCCGGCCCCAGGCGCGGGAACCTGCGCGGGAATCGACGCGTCCTCGCGAACAGGCGCCCCCCGCGGCGGTGCCGACCGCGGCGCCCGTCGGCGCGCCCGCCCAAACGATGTTCGCGGAATGCCGGCAGTTCTTTCCGCACTCGCGCCCGCCGGAGGTGCCGGGCAGCCAGAAGCTGCGCGAGGTGTGCTTTTCCGCCTTCGCCATCCTGCACAACGGCCAGACGAAAACGCCGGTTTTCGTGGCGGAACGCCTGAACCGCCAGATGCTGACTCAGGCCCAGGGGCTGCGCCGCACGGACAAGTTCTACGCCGAAGCGCGGCTGCCGCGCGCGGAACGGGCCGAACTGGACGATTACCGGGGATCGGGCTTTTCGCGCGGGCACATGGCGCCGGCCGGGGACATGTCCACGCCCGAGGCGATGGCGCAGAGCTTTTCGCTGGCCAACATGGTGCCGCAGGACCAGATCCACAACGGCGGCGCGTGGAGCAGCATCGAGCAGGACACGCGCAAATACGTCATGCGCGCCGTCGGCGACGTGTACGTCTTCACGGGCCCGGTCTATGCCGACAAGCCGAAGACCATCGGCGCCGGCGTGGCCGTGCCCAGCTATATTTACAAGGTCGTGTACGACGCTACCTCGGGCCGCTCCTGGGTGCACTGGCAGGCGAACGCCGCCAGCACCAAGGCCGGGCCGCCGATCAGCTATGAAGAGTTCGTGCGGCGCACGGGATTGAAACTGCTGCCGGCCGGAGGTTGAAACCCGGCGCGAAAGGCCAGCGCGTTACCCGCGCCGCGCCGCCTCGATCGTCGCGATGTCGATCTTCCCCATGGTCATCATCGCCTCGAAGGCGCGCTTGGCCGCCGCGGGATCCGGATCGGAGATCGCTTCGATCAGCACCCGCGGCGTGATCTGCCAGGACAGGCCCCACTTGTCCCGGCACCAGCCGCACTCGCTCTCCTGCCCGCCGTTGCCGACGATGGCGTTCCACAGGCGGTCGGTCTCGGCCTGGTCTTCGGTGGACACCTGAAAGGAAAAGGCTTCGCTGTGCTTGAACGCGGTGCCGCCGTTCAAGCCCACGCAGGGAATGCCGATCACGGTGAACTCCACCGTCAGCACGTCGCCCTGCTTGCCCGAGGGGTAGTCGCCAGGCGCGCGCAATATCTTGCCCACCGCGCTGTCCGGAAACGTCTGGGCGTAGAACTGCGCGGCGTCCAGGGCGTCGCGGTCGTACCAGAGGCAAATCGTGTTCTTGCTGGCCATCCTGGTTCTCCTGTCGATGACGAGTCGGCGCCGCGGCGCCCGGCCGGCGGGCGCACGCGGCGTTGAGGGATACCGGTAAGGGGAGAATAGCCCCAGGCTCCGCGGACGCGGGTTACGAAGCTTTGGGAAATGCGGCCGGAGCCTCCGCCTAGGGGTATTCCCGATCCCATATTGTGGCGAAAGTGAAATCTGCTTAATATTTTTGAAGTGAGAGTGAAATACAAACCAGGTTTTCATGAAAATCGATAAGCCCGAAGACAGTCCCACCGCCGCCGACGAACACGACAAGGCGCTGGGCGAGCGCCTGCGCGCCGCGCGCCTTTCGCAAGGCCTGAAGCTGAAGGACGTGGCCGAGCGCACCGAGATGTCCATCGCGCTGATCAGCCAGGTCGAGCGCGGCATCAGCTCTCCTTCCATGCGCAGCCTGCGGGCGATCTGCCACGCCCTGGGCGTCGACGGGGCCAGCCTGCTGGCCCCCGCCCCCAGCGGTCCGGCCAACGACGACCAGAACGAATTCACGGTCCGGATGTCCGCGCGCAAGCCGCTGAAGCTGGGCAACAACGGCGTGACCAAGTACCGCATCACGCCCAGTAGCTGCGCCGCGCTGGAAGGCTTCCTGATGGAGCTGGAACCGGGCGCCGCCTCGGACCCCGGCTTCCTGGTGCAGGCCAGCGACAAGATCGGCTACGTGCTCACCGGCAAGCTCCAGATCTTCGTCGACGACAAATCCTTTCTGCTGGAAGCCGGCGACAGCTACGGTTTTTCCGGCAGCCACCCCTACCGGTGGCAGAACGGCTGGGACCAGAAGACCGTCTTCCTGGTCGTCAACAGCACCCATTTCTACGTCTGACCCCCCTCTTCATTTCTTCACCCGCGTTCCAGCACATGACAGGCCGGCAAACGGCCCTGCAAGGGAAAACACCGCAATGAATTCGTCTTCAGCATCGATCGGCGTGCGCCCGGCGCGCGTCCCCGCGCGCAAAGGCAAGCTGCGCGACATCGTGGCCGCCAACATCGGCGCCTTCTTCGAGTGGTACGACCTGCTGGTCTACGCGCTGTTCGCGCTGCCGATCTCGCGGCTGTTCTTCCCGTCCGACGATCCGCAGACCGCGCTGCTGTTCAGCTTCCTCACCTTCGCCAGTTCCTACCTGATCCGCCCGGTGGGCGCCGTGCTGCTGGGCATCTACGCCGACAAGAAAGGACGCAAGGCCGCCCTGTCGCTGACCGCCACGCTGATGCTGATCGGCACCGCGCTGATGGCGCTCATCCCCACCTACGCCACCATCGGCGCCCTGGCGCCGGTGGCCCTGGTGGCGGGCCGCCTGCTGCAGGGCTTTTCCGCCGGCGGCGAGTTCGGCACGGCGAACTCCTACCTGACGGAACAGAATCCCAAGCTGAAGGCGTTCCTGGCCAGCCTGCAGTTCTCGACCACCGGCCTGGCCCTGGTCGTGTCCGCGCTGTTCGCCTACTTCATCAACCATTACCTGACCGAAGCGCAGATCGATAGCTGGGGCTGGCGCCTGCCCTTCGTCTTCGGCTGCCTGATCGGCCCGGTCGCGCTCTACATCCGTTTCAAGATCAATGAAACGCCCGAGTTCGACGGCGAAAAGGCGCAGCGCGCCGCGCCCCTGCGCGAAACCTTCCGCCTGCACAAGCGCTACCTGCTGCTGGGCGCGCTGATCGTGGCCGCCGGCAACGTGGCCAGCTACCTCAACATCTACATGCCGACGTTCGCGATCAACAACCTCGGCATCTCCAAGGACGACGCCTTCGTCGCGTCGATCTGCAGCGGCCTGGTGTGCACCTTCCTGCCCATGCTGGGCGGGCTGGCCGCCGACCGCTACGGCGCGGTCAAGACCATGGCCAGCGCGCTGGTGCTGGGGCTGATCATCATCGTGCCCAGTTTCAAGGTGCTGACGGGCACGCCGTCGTTCGGGTCGCTGGTGCTGTTCCAGTGCCTGATGTCGCTGGTGTTCTACAGCTTCTATTTCGCGCCGGTCGGCTCGCTCCTGGCGCAACTGTTTCCCACCTCGTGCCGCACCACCGGCGTGTCGATCGCCTACGTCGCCTCGCAGACCTTCTTCGGCGGCATCACCCCGGTGGTCGTGGGCTTCCTGGTGACGCGCACCGGCACGATCATGTCGCCCGCCTACTACCTGATCGCGATCGGGCTCGTCGCCATCGTGGCGCTGGCCAGCGTGCGCGCCAAGGTCCGCTGAACTTCCGCCAACCCTTTTCGAACGCATTCCGGCTCATGGACACCCGCATTCCCACCCAAGTCGACGTCGCCGTCATCGGCGGCGGCATCATCGGCATCAGCACCGCCCTGGCCCTGGCCCGCGCGGGCCTGCGCGTCGCCGTCTTCGAAAAAGGCGCCATCGCCGGAGAACAGTCCTCGCGCAACTGGGGCTGGATCCGCTCGGTGGGGCGCGATCACCGCGAACTGCCGCTGGCGCTGCGCGCCAACGCCCTGTGGCGCGAATTGCAGCAGCAGGCCGACGTGGGCTACCGGCAGCGCGGCCTCGCGTACCTGGGCGGCAGCCCCGCCGACATGCAGGGCCATGCCAAATGGCTGGAATCCGCGCGCCCCTACTCGGTGCCCGCCCGGCTGGTGGACGCGGCGGACCTGCCCGCCCTGCTCGGCGCGCAGAGCGCGCGCAACTGGGCCGGGGCGCTCTACAACCCCGAGGACGGCGTGGCCGAACCGCAACTGGCCACGGCGGCGATCGCCGGGCTGGCGCGGGCGGCGGGCTGCCAGATATTCGAAGGCTGCGCCGTGCGCGGCCTGGACCTGGCGGCGGGCAAGGTCCGCGGCGTCGTCACCGAACGCGGCACAGTCGGAGCGGAGGCCGCGGTGCTGGCGGGCGGCGCCTGGTCGCGGCTGTTCTGCGGCAATAGCGGCGTGTCGTTCCCGCAGCTCAAGGTGCATGCGTCGGTGCTGCGCACCACGCCGCTGGAGACCGGCATGGACCTGGCCATCAACGGCGGCGATTTCACCTGCCGCAAGCGCGCCGACGGCGGCTATACGGTCTCGCAGTTGGGGGCTTCCACGGCCGACCTGACGCCCGACAGCATCCGGCTGATGCGCCAGTTCCTGCCGGCCTGGATGGCCGAGCGCAAGTACCTGAAGCTGCGCGTGGGCCGGCGCTTCCTCGACGAACTGAGGATGCCGCGGCGTTTCGCGCTGGACGCGCCCACGCCGTTCGAACAACACCGCATCCTCGACCCTCAGCCCGGCATGGCGGCCATTTCGGTCGCCTTGGAAAAGCTCAAGGCGGCCTTCCCCGCCTTCGCGCCGGCCCGCGTGGCCGCCGCCTGGGCCGGCATGATCGACGTCACGCCCGACGCCCTGCCCGTGATGTCCGCCGTCGACGCGGTGCCGGGGTTCTTCCTGGCTTCCGGATTCTCGGGCCACGGTTTCGGCATCGGCCCCGCCGCCGGCGAACTGATGAGCGAACTGGTCCAGGGCAAGATGCCCACCGTGGACCCCGCGGCCTTCCGGCTGTCGCGCTTCGCGTAGCCCCTCATTTTTCACCCTAGCTCCATGGAGAGAACGCAGTGCCTGACAACAACGCGCGACTGATCCGCTTCAACGGCGGCCCGATGGTCGACCCGGTTCCCGGCAAACCCAAGCAGCCGCTCACCGGCGACGCCTCCTTCCTCAGCGTCAAGGCCTTCGACCACGCGCAGGCGCGCGCCGGCGTGTGGGAAAGCACCGCGGGCACGTTCCAGGCCAACAACGCCGGCTATATCGAGTTCGGCTACATCGTCGAAGGCAGTTGCCGCCTGGTCGACCCCGACGGCACCGTGCACGCGCTGGCCGTGGGCGATGCCTTTGTGATGCCCGAGGGCTATACCGGCCGCTGGGAAGTGGACGGGTTCGTCAAGAAGATCTATTTCATCAGCGTGACGCAATAACGGTTAATGGCAAGGCCGGGCCATGCGCGCAGCGGATCGACGCGCCCGTGGCCTGCGCACAGCCGCTCCGGACGGCGACCGCCACGCCGCTGTCAGGACGACTCTGCCGCCGGGCAGCCGTGAGCAGCGCCCTCCTCTATCAGCCGTTCGATCGCATCGTCGCCATACCCGATCTCCGCCAGGATCTCCTCGGTATGCTGGCCCAGCCTTGGCGCCGGCAGCCAATCCTTGCGCATGCCGGCAGACATGCTATTGGCGGGCTGGATCTCCAGAATGGTGCCTTCCGTGGGATGCTCCCGCTCCTGGAACAATCCCGCGTCCCGCAGGTGCGGATCATCGAACAGCATCTCCAGGGTGTTGTAGGGCGCCGCAGGCACGTCGGCCACGCGGAAAATCTCCATCCATTCGGTGGTAGACCGGCGCGCAATGGCCTCGCCGCGTATCCGGAAATACTCGCGCACATGCTTGAAGCGCGCCGCCACCGACCGGAAACGCGGGTCCGATTTCAACTCTGGCATGCCAATCGCATCGAACAGCGCGTGAGCCTGTCCGTCCGTGTTGGCCGAGATGCAGATGTATCCGTCCAGCGTGCGGATGGGCCTGTTATCCGAGTCCAGCACCCGCGGATCGCCCGTCTCGCCCAGCGGCGGCACGAAGCTGCGTTGGTACATATGCTCGGTCATCACCTGGGTCACCATATTTTCGTACATCGGAACCTCGATTCGCTGCCCTTCCCCGGTGCGCGCCTTGTGATAAAGCGCCATGGCGATCAGTTGAACAGCGATCAGGCCCGCCGTTCTGTCGGCCAGGACATAAGGCACATAGGCCGGCGCGCCCGTCATTCTGCGGTTCAGATCGGCCACGCCGCTGACGCCCTGGATGATGGAGTCGTACGCTGGCATGTCACGGTAACGGCCTTGCTGGCCAAAGCCGAACATCCCGCAGTAGATGATGTCGGGTTTGATGCGGCGAACCGTGTCGTAATCGAGGCCGAGGCGACTCATGGAAGCCGGCCGCACATTCCACAGCAGCACGTCGGCGCTCTCGATCAGTTTTCCAAGCGCCGCATGCCCGGCCGGCCGTTTCAGGTCCAGGCAGATGGCGCGCTTGTTGCGGTTCAGGTGCAGGTACTTGGGAGACATCCCAGGATTGCGGCCCTTTCCCGCCAAATAGCGCCCGATGTCGCCCGCCGGCCCTTCCACTTTGATGACATCCGCACCGTGATCAGCAAGGATCTGCGTGGCCAGCGGACCCACAACCACCGATGTCAGATCGACGATCCGCACGCCCTCCAGACAGCCACCGCTCATGCCGGCACCTCCGTTACCTGGACCTCGACGGCGATCTCGCCACTGTCGTCGCGCGCCAGCAACCAGCGCTGTGCGCCGCGGCTGACGGCATGCAGGCTGATCGCCCGACCGGCGAAGAGCGGCTTACAGTTGCGCGAGGCCGAAGCGTCCAGTCGCCATCCTAGCCGCGCGGCATAGTCCCAGAGCAGCAGCAGCGTCAGCCCGCCGTTGACCACCAGGCCCGGGTAATGCTCGGTGCCCGTGGCATAGTCGCGGTCGTAATGGATGCGGTGAGCATTGAACGTGATAGCCGAGTAGCGGAACAACATGACTGGATCCGGCGACAGCGTAATCACCGGGGCCAGGGCCCGCTCTGGCGGCGGCGCGGGGCGCCCGGCGGCAGGCTGACTTGCCGCGTCCGGTGCTTCGCGGTAGACGATGTCCTGCTCTTCGATGACAGCCACTCCCTCCGGACCGCTGATTTCGTGGCGCACCGTGACAAAGCACATCTGCCCGGAACGGCCGGTCTTGGGTGTGATGGCAATGACCTCCGACGATTTTCCGACGGCGTCGCCGATGCGCAAGGGCCGCAAGAACTGCACGCGGCGGCCGGCGAACATACGGCGCGGCAGCGGCACGGGCGGCAGGAAATCTCCCTTGACCGGATGCCCGTCCGCGCCGATCTGCCGCTGCGGGACGGTTTCGCCGAACAGCATCGGATACCAGTGGGCTGGCAAGATCTGTCCGGTACGGGTGTCGGTATCGCAATCGAGCAGCGCGGCCATGCGCGCGGCCAGCACGGCCGGCACATCGGCTTGCCGAGTCTCTCGCCTACCGATCCAGGCCTGCAAGGCGCTCAGGTCGGTCATGACGACACCCGCATGACGACAGTCTTGATCTGGGTGTAGTGATGCAGGGCTTCGGCCCCCTTCTCGCGCCCATAGCCCGAATTCTTGAAGCCGCCGAAAGGCGCGTCGACGCCGCCGCCATGGTAGTTGTTTACATAGACCTGGCCGGCTTCGAGCGCGCCTGCCATGCGCAGCGCTCGGTTGACGTCGCGCGTCCAGACGGCCGCCGCGAGCCCGTATTCGGTACCGTTGGCGATCTCGACCGCCTCGGCTTCGTCGTCAAAGGCAATCACGCTGAGCACCGGCCCGAATATCTCTTCGCGCGCCACGCGCATATCCGGCCTCACCTCGATCAGCACAGTGGGCGCAATGAACCACCCCTTGGGGCCGGCGCCTTCCGGCCGGCCACCGCCGCAGGCGATACGGGCGCCCTCGTCGCGCGCGATATCCAGATAAGACAGGACGCGCCCGTACTGGTCGCGCGTGGTCAGGGGCCCCATCGTGGCGCCGTAGCGCGTATCGCCGACCTTCTCCTGAGCGGCCAAGTCCGCCAGTCCGGCGACGAAGCGGTCATGGATGCCGCGCTGGACCAGCAAACGGGATCCTGCCGAGCAGATCTGTCCGGCGTTGCCCATGATGGCGCCATAGGCGGCGGGAATCGCGGCCTCCAGATCGGCATCGTCGAACACCACATTGGCCGACTTTCCGCCTAGTTCCAGGCTCAGGGGAATGATGCGCTCCGCCGCCATGGCGCCGACCTGCCTGCCGCCGCGCACCGAACCGGTAAACGTCACCTTGCGCACCAGCGGATGCGCCACCAGCGCCGCGCCGGCCTCGGCCCCGAAACCCGGCACCACGTTCAACACGCCCGGAGGCAGGCCGGCCTCGCTGGCGATACGCGCCAGTTCCAGGCAGGAGAACGGCGTCTCCTCCGAGGGCTTGACCACGGTCGTGTTGCCCGCGATCAAGGCGGGGGCAATGCCGCGCGACGCCTGCTGCAACGGCGAATTCCAAGGCACGATATTGCCGCAGACGCCGTAGGGTTCGCGCACGGTATAGGTGTGCGAACCGGGATCGCCGACCAGCGTTTCCCCACCCAAGGAATGTGCCAGGTCCGCGTAGTAGTCGAAGTAGCGGGCTGTAACGACGACGTCATTGCGCGAGCGCGCCAGGGCCTTGCCGGTCTCGCGCGCCTGCAGCGCCGCCAGCGACTCTGTCTCCGCGCGAATCGCGGCCGCCACTTGCCGCATGATTTCGGCACGGCGAGTCACGCCCAGCGCCCTCCAGGACGGGAACGCCGCCTGCGAGTCGCGCACGGCCGCGTCGATATCGGCCGCGGAGCCCCGGGCCACCGAAGTCAGATTTTCTTCGGTTGCGGGATCGGTCTTGTCGAAATACCGGCCGTCGGATGGCGCCCGCCACTGGCCATGAATAAAGTGTTGGTATTGCTGCTTCATCTTTGTCTCGCCTCTCAGTTCATCGTCATGCCGCCGTCGACCGTGATGTTCTGCCCGGTCATCATTCCCGCGCGGGGACTCAGCAGGTAGGAAACGGCGCCCGCCACATCGCCGGGCTGCAGGTCGCGGTGCAAGGCCCGCGCCTCGCGCGCGCCGGCGCGCTGGGCCTCGCGCTGCGCCGCCTCGCTCATGACACCGTCGCTCAATGTGAAGCCCGGAGAAACAGTGTTGACCCGGATGCCGGACTCGCCCAGTTCGCGCGCCAGCACGCGGGTCATGGCAAGCACCGCGCCCTTGCTGGCCACGTACTGCAACAGCAGGGGGTTGCCCTTGGCAACGGAGGCCGAGGCAATGTTGACGATGGCCCCTGTTCCTGCCTTGCGCATCGCCGGCGACACCAGACGGCAGCAATGCCATACGCCCTCTACATTGACCTCGAACACGCGCCGCCACTCTTCCGGGCTGATCTCCTCGAACGGCTTTTTCTTCAAGGAGGTATAGATGCCGGCGTTGTTCACCAGGCCATCGATGCGGCCGTGAATGGAGAGTGCCAGATCGACCATGGACTGGACCTGCGCCGGATCGCTGACATCGACGTCGCACCCATGCGCCTTGCTGCCCAAGGAGCGCGCCGCCTCCGCCGCGCCGCGCAGGTCGGCGATCAGAACATCGAAACCATCCTCGATCAACTGGCTGGCAATAGCCTTGCCGATGCCCTGGGCCGCGCCGGTCACCACCGCCAGGCGCGGGCCCTGTTGCGTACTGCTTTGCATTGTCTTCCTTCCTCTCTCTATGTTTAGTTCAGCGTGGCACCCGAGTCCTGCGCGATGCGGCCCCAGCGCTCCTTTTCCGTCACCACGAACCGGGCGAAGTCCTCCGGCGAGCTGATGACCGGTTCAGCCCCTATCGCGTTGAGTTTTTCCCTGATCTCGGGCGTATGGAACTTGGCGTTCAGAGCCTGTTCGATCTGCTTGACCAGCGGGGCCGGCATACCCTTTGGCGCCCACAGGCCGTACCAATTCGTCAGCGCATATGACGGCAACCCGGCCTCTTTCATCGTCGGCACGTCTGGCAGCATGGAAGACCGCTCGGGCGTCGTCACGGCAAGCGCCTTGAGTTTCCCGGCCTTGACGTAGGCAAGCGATGACGTCATGGAGTCGAACATCATTTGCACCTGCCCGCCCATCAAGTCGGTCAGGGCCGGCGCGCTTCCCTTGTAGGGCACGTGCAGGATGTCCACGCCCGCCTCCTTCTTGAACAGCTCGGCGGCCAGATGCGGAGCGCCGCCATTGCCGGCCGAGGCGAACGCCACTTTGCCGGGATGGTCCTTGATGTACTGGATCAGCTCGGGCACATTGTTCACCGGCAGGGAAACGGGCACCAGCAGGGCCAAGGGCACCTGAACCAGTTGCGTCACGGGGGTAAAACTGTCGATGACGTCGAAGCTCACCTGCTTGAAGATCGCGGGATAGATAACGTGGGCCGAAGCATTGACCAGCAGCGTCGCGCCGTCCGGCCGAGCCCGCGCGACCATGTCGGCCCCGACCATTCCCCCCGCGCCGGATTTGTTCTCGACCACCACCGATACGCCCAGCGAGCGGCCCAGTTCGTCGGCCGCCAAGCGTGCGGCGATATCCGTCGGACCGCCGGGCGGGTAAGGAACGATCATGCGCACCGGATTGGCCGGGTACTGGCCGGCCCAGGCCGCCGACGCGGCGAAGAACAGGATGCCCGCGCAGGCTCTGCGAAGGCGGCGCATGTCGGCATTGAAGTATTGGCTCATGTTGTCTCCTGACCCATTTCATCGTTGGAATGGAAAAGGAGTGTAGGCAGCGCTACTGCCTGAGTAAAATGCATTCGATTCGCCTTTTTATGCATTTCATACATAAATTTAGCAAGAGGCTCCTGTGCACAATTTCGACATCCTGGGGCTTGAGGCTTTTGTCGCCATCGCGGACCTGGGCAGCTTTACGCGCGCCGCCGAATACCTCCATATCTCGCAGACCGCGCTCAGCCGGCGCCTGTCCAAGCTCGAAGCCGCCGTTGGCGGCATGTTGATCGCGCGCAGCACGCGCAGCCTGCAGCTCACCCAACCGGGAACCCTCTTCCTGCCCCGCGCCCGCAGGCTGGTGCGGGAGCTCTCGGCCGCCATGCAAGAATTGAAGGACAGCACCATGCATGGCTATGGGCAGGTCGTTTTCGGCTGCCTGCCCACAATCACCGCCAACCTGCTGTCGCAGGTGATCGCGGAATATGGGCGCGCCTTCCCGCGCAACCGGCTCCAGATCCTGGACCGTTCGGCCACCGAGATCCGCGAGGCCGTGCAACGCGGCGACGCGGAGTTCGGGATATCCGTATTGCCCAAGGATACGGACGGCCTGATCCGCCATCCTCTCTTTGCCGACCCCATGGTTCTGGCTTGCCCCGTCCAGCATGCTTTCGCGCGCCGCAAAACGGTGTCATGGAGCGAACTGAGCAACCAGAGCCTGATCGGCATAGGCGCGCTGAGCGGGCTGCGCGTGCAGATCGAAATGGTGGCAAAGCAGCATGCTTTCGATATCCGGCACGCCTATGAGGTACAGCACCTGGCTACTGCGGTGGGCCTGGCGGCGGGCGGCGCGGGAATTGCCGTGCTGCCTCGGGGCGCGTGTTCGGGCCTGGGCGCCAGCGGGCTGAAGCTAATACCATTGGTCAAACCACGCGTCGAACGCATCATCGAGGTCTTCGTGCGCGAAGGACACACCCTCTCCCCGGCCGCAAAGCCGCTGTTCCAATTGCTCAAACAGCGGCTGGCCGTCCCCGCGGCGTGACCTGGCGCCCCCATGCATGCCATCGCCATCGTCGCCTTCGAGGGCATCAGCCTTTTCACCTGTCCTGGGGTGGCGATTTCGCGAGACGCTTTCCACAGGTCAGGCTGGACCGCAAGTCCCTGTATCTGGACGACGGCGAGGTCCTCACGTCGACCAGCAGCACGCCAGGTGTATTCCCCAGCCCGCCCGCGCTGGCCGGCCGCGCACGTCGCAAAAGCTCGCCCTCTGACACGATTGGCAATTCCTCCGGAATTTGGGGCGGCAAGCCGACGCTACAATTCCCGCCACCGCTTTCCAACCGCAGCGTCCTTCTTCATGTCCAACCTCATCGTCCACGGCGGCACGCCCCTGCGCGGCCGCGTCATTCCTTCGGCCAACAAGAACGCGGTGCTGCCCGTGCTGTGCGCCACTCTGCTGACCGACCAGCCGCTGCGCCTGCATGGCGTGCCGGACATCACCGACGTCCGCAAGATCCTGGACATCTTCCGCACCCTGGGCAGCGACGTCCGGCTGGACGAGGCCACGCGCACGCTGGACCTGCACCACCGCGACACGGCGTTCGACGCCGCGGAACACCGGCTGCCCGAGGAAATGCGCTCGTCGATCATGCTGGTGCCGCCGCTGCTGGCCCGCTTCGGCGTGGCGCGGCTGGAAGACAACGTCAAGGGCTGCACGCTGGGCGTGCGCGAGATCGACCCGCACGTGGACATCTTCCGCTCGTTCGGCGGCGAGGTGGAGCGCGCCAGCGGTTCGCTGCTGGTGCGCAGCAGCGGCCCGTTGAAGCCGACCCACCACTGGCTGGACTACGCCTCGGTGACCACGACCGAGAACTTCGTGCTGTGCGCCGCCGCCGCGCAGGGTGAATCCACCCTGACCAACGCTGCCTCCGAACCGCACGTGCAGGAGTTCTGCCGCTTCATGGCGATGATGGGCGCCGATATCGACGGCATCGGCACCTCGCGCCTGACGGTGCGCGGCGGCGCCCGGCTGCGGGGCGGCGAATTCACTTTCGAAGAAGACTTCCACGAAATCACCACCTTTCTCGCGCTGGGCGCGATCACGGGCGGCGACGTGGTGGTGCGCAACAGCACCCCGGGCAACTTTCCGCTGATCGACCGCACGTTCGCCAAGTTCGGCGTGCAGATCGTGCACGAAAACGGCTGGTCCCGCGCGCTGCGACAGGGGCCGCTGAAGGTGCAGACGCCCTTCACCAGCAACGTGCTGACCAAGGTCGAGGCGGCGCCGTGGCCGTACTTCCCGGTGGACCTGCTGCCGATCTTCATCGCGCTGGGCGTGTGCGCGCAGGGCAACGCCATGTTCTGGAACAAGGTCTACGACGGCGCGCTGGGCTGGACCGGAGAACTGTCGAAGTTCGGCGCGCACGTGTTCTCGTCGGACCCCCACCGGGTCATCACCTTCGGCGGCACGCCGCTGACGCCGGCGGTGGTGGAAAGCCCCTACATCATCCGGGTCGCGATCGCGCTCTTCATGATCGCCAGCAGCATCGACGGCCGCTCGGAAATCCGCAACGCCACCCCGATCCGCCGCGCGCACCCGCGCTTCGTCGAAAACCTGCGCAGCCTCGGCGTGCAGGTCGAATGGACCAGCGAGGAATAGTCCGGCCGGCCGGCGCGGGCCTATACTTTCCAGACCCGCACGCTCCGTTGCGCGAAACGGGAGGAGGTCTCCATGTGGCAGCCCAGCGAGAGCTATCCGGATCCGGCCATCGAGGTGCTCGATCCCCGTTTCCTGAAATACCGCATCGGCAACGCGGCGGTCGAGCGCCTGGCGACGGGCGCCCGCTACGGGGAAGGGCCTGTCTGGTTCGGTGACGGCAGATATCTGCTGTGGAGCGACATCCCGAACAACCGCATCATGCGATGGGACGAGGAAAGCGGCGCCGTGTCCGTCTACCGCGGCCACTCGGGCCACGCCAACGGCAACACGCGGGACCGCCACGGCCGCCTGTTGACCTGCGAACACGGCGGGCGCCGGGTGGTGCGCACGGAATACGACGGAACCTTGACGGTGCTGGCCGACCGGTACGAGGGACGGCGGCTGAACTCGCCCAACGACATCGTCGTGAAAAGCGACCATTCGATCTGGTTCACGGATCCCGTCTTCGGCATTCTCAACAATTACGAGGGATACAAGTCGGAGCCCGAACTGCCGACCCACGTGTACCGGCTCGACCCGGGCACCGGCCGACTGGAGGTGGTCGCCTCGGACATCCTGAATCCGAACGGGCTGTGCTTTTCGCCCGACGAAAGCCTACTGTACATCGCCGAAAACGGCTGCCAGCCCAACCGCATCCGGGTCTACGAAGTCCGGGACGGCCGGACGCTGGCGCAGGCGCGCACTTTCGTGGACGCGGGCGAACAGGGCATACCCGACGGCATGCGCTGCGACACGGACGGCAATGTCTGGGCCGGCTGGGGGCCGGGCCCGGGGCTGAACGGGGTGATGGTGTTCGCGCCGGACGGCGTGCCGATAGGCCGCATCGCCCTGCCCGACCGCTGCGCCAACCTGTGCTTCGGCGGCGCCCGGCGCAACCGGCTCTTCATGGCGGCCGGCCAATGCCTCTACGCGCTGTACGTGGACGCGGCGGGCGCCGCGCGCCCCTGAGGGCCGGCCCGCGGTGCGGCGAAACATTCCTTAACGCGATGGGCAGGATATCCCATTGACGGGAGTTGTCCCGGCCCTTATTTTCGACCGAGCGGGTCCCCGCCATGACGCGGCAGCCGCAAGCAGGAAAATCCACCGCATCCCCTCCCCGGATACGCGAAAGGAGCCCCGAGAACAATGGGTCATCTGGTCTTATTGCTGCTTGGCGTCGACTATCTGCGCAAGCGCGCCCGCGCCCTGGCGGTCGCCGGCTGGCTGTTCCTGGTCGCCGGCATCGCGGTTTTCGTCGACGCGCTGGACAACGCCATTTATTTCCCGCTGAACTTCTTCGCCGCGCTCTTCGTGATCGAGGGCCTGGCGACGCTGGCCATCGCCAAGTCGGGAGTGGGAGGACAGCGGGTGCTGCGCTATGCCAAAGGGATCATGGTGCTGGCCGCGGGCGTCCTGGTCCTGGCCGGCCACCACCACGGGCACTTCGTGCTGTCCATGATTTTCGGCCTGCTGTTCCTGGTCGACGGGCTGATGCAATGCTCCGCCGCGTATGTCGTGCGCTATGAACGCTGGCGCTACGTGTTCGCATCCGGCGTGGCCGAGATACTGCTGGCGATCTTCTTTTTCCAGCCCTACCCCACCCATTACGTGGGCACCGTGCCGTACTGCCTGGGACTGTTCCTGGCGTTCTCGGGGTTGAAGCTGCTGGCGCTGGCGCACCGCGTCCGCCGCCTGGACTCCAACCCCGCCCTGGACGCCAACCCGCATCCGGACTTCATGCCGACCCGAGCCGGCGCCTCGGCGCAAACGGTATTCGACGGGCCGCCGCTGGCATCCGAGCGCGCGCTGACGGTCCACGTCTGGACGCCATCCGGTTCGGCCAAGACGGAGACGCGCAATTATCCGGTGGTGGACCGCTACATCGCGGCCGTCGACGTCAACGGCGTGGTGTCCACCGGCCACGCCGCGATGGAATCGCCCGAGGGCGTGTACATCAGCCTGTATCCGGCGCAGGAGATCGACCATTCCCCCGAACAGTTCGGCACGCTGTTGCGCGCCACGGCCGACAACAACGTGCCCGGCGTGTTCCAGCCCGATTACCCGACCGAGTCCCGGGCCTGGTGCCCGTCCACGATGCAGGTGCGCATCCGCAATTACGACGCGGCCAAACTACAGGCATTCTGGGACGGCTACCGCCAAAACACGACCTACAACCTCACCCACCGCAACTGCTCCAGTTCCGTGTCCAACGGCCTGGAAGCGGCGCTGGACGGCGTAGTGGGCCGCCTGCACGGCCCCGGGGCCGGATGGCGGGTGCTGCTGCGCCTGCTGCTGACGCCGGAACTCTGGGTGGCGGCGCAGATCCGCAAGCGCGCCCTGACCATGGCCTGGACCCCGGGCCTGACGCTGGACTATGCGCGCGCGCTCAGCATGCTGGCCGACCCGCGCCCCTTCGGCTGGTGGAAGATGTCGCAGGCGGCCGTCCGCCAGATTTCCCAGTTGCGCGCCGGCTGGCGCAGCCAGGACCGCGAGGCCGCCGCCCGCAACGCGCGCGGCGAATCCTCGCAAGCGGAAGCCCGGTGATGGCCGCGGCAGCGCCATGATCCTCCAGGCCGCGATCGGATTGGCCGTGCTGGCCGGGGCGGGCTGGGGCGCACTCGCCTTCTGGTTCCAGCCCCCGCTGGGACGGCGCGCGCGCGCCGTCCCGCCCGCGGCCTGGCTGGCGCTGGCGGCCGCGGCGCTGGCCGGCCTGGCGCGCGGCAGTTTCCTCCTTGCCGGACTGTTCGGCGTCCTGCTGCTGGCCTTGCTGGCCTGGTGGCGGCTGAGCGTGCGCCCGTCCAACGAACGCCAGTGGATGCCCGAGGTCGCCCGCCAGACCCACGGTTCGGTGGATGGCGGCATCGTCACCCTGCACAACGTCCGCAACTTCGACTGGCGCTCGCGCACCGACTACGGAGAACGCTGGGAGACCCGCGTCTACGACCTGTCGCGCCTGGCTTCGGTGGACCTGGCGCTGTCCTATTGGGGCCGGCCCGCGATCGCCCACGCCATGGTGTCGTTCGGCTTCGACGACGGGCAGTACCTGATGTTCTCGGTCGAGATCCGCCGCAAGCTGAACGACACGTTCTCGGAGATCGGCGGATTCTTCCGGCAATACGAACTGGCGGTGCTGGCCTCTACCGAGGAAGACAGCCTGCGCGTGCGCACCAACGTGCGCGGCGAGGACGGCTACCTGTACCGGGTGCGCATGCCCGAAGGCGCGGCCCGCGAACTGCTGCTGTCGTACGTGGCCACGGCCAACCGGCTGGTGCGCAAGCCCCGCTTCTACAATTCGCTGACGGCCAACTGCGCCACCATCGTGTACCGCCTGGCCGACCAGGTCGTGCCCGGGCTGCCGATGGACTACCGGCTGCTGTTGTCGGGCTACCTGCCGGAATATCTCTACAGCCTGGGCGCGCTTCAAGGCGCGGACAGCCCCCAGGCGTACCGGCGCGCCGGCAACTACACCGAACGGGCCCGCGCGACCCGGGACGCCTCCCAGTACTCCCGCAACATCCGCCTTGGCGTGCCGGGCGTGACGGCAAGGCTGCCGAATGGGACGGCGGGCTTGCTACGTCAGGTTCAGCCCCCCATCCGATAGCAGGATTTCCCCGGTCAGGTAGTCAGAACCCACCAGCAATGAAACGGCCTGGGCGATATCCTCGGGACTGGCCGCCCGGCGCATCGGCGAGCGCTCTTTCCAAAGCTGCTGCGCCTGCGTCCAGTCCGCCGTAAGCGGCGTATCGACCAAGCCCGGCGCGACGGCGTTCACGCGGATGTCCGGGGCCAGGGAAAGCGCAAGCAGGCGGGTAACGTGGTTCAACGCCGCCTTGGTCGCGGCGTAAGGAATGGATGCGCCCTTGGGCCGGACGCCAGCGTGCGAACTGACGTTGACGACGCAGCCGGGCCTGCCGCGCGCCGCGGCATCGCGCAGCGCGGATTGCGCCTGCGCCACCAGGCGGAAAGGGGCAACGACGTTGACTTCATGCAATTGCTGCCAGACGTCCGGCGTGGCCGCGGCCAGATCCGCATGCGGGATGACGCGGCTGATCCCGGCGTTGTTGACCAGGACGTCGAGCCGCCCCCACACCGCGATCGCCTCGCGGACCAGCTTCACCCGGTCCGCGTCATTGGCCAGATCAGCCTGCACGTGGGCGGCCGACCCCAGCTCGGCCGCCAGCGCCCGCCCCGCCTCGACCGAGCTGCGCGATTGCTTTCAGAGAAAGCCGATCGAGAACCAGGGGAACACCGCCACCACGATCAACCCCAGCAGCAGCGCGCCCATGTAGCCCCAGATGTGCCGCATGCCTTCGTCGGGCGTGATCCGGCTGATCGCGCACGCGGAGTAATAGCCCACGCCGAACGGCGGCGCGAACAGGCCCAGGCCCATCGAAAGAACGACCACCATGGCGTAGTGGATTTCGTTGACGCCCATGGTCTGCGCGATCGGGAACATCAAGGGCCCGAACAGCACGATGGCGGGAATGCCTTCGAGCAGGCTGCCCAGCACAATGAACGCCAGGATCGAAACGGCCAGGAACATCCCTCGTCCGCCGGGCAGGTCGGCCATGAACGCGGCCAGGCTCTGCGAGAAGCCCGATTGCGTCAGGGCCCAGGCCATGCCCGTGGCCGCGCCGATGATCAGCAGGATCGCCCCGGAGAGCGACGCGGTGTCCACCAGCATCTTTTTCAGGCGCCGCCATTCGAACTGGCGGTAGATGAAGATGCCGGCCAGCACTGAATAGACAATGCCGATGGTCGACACTTCGGTCGCCGTGGCCACACCTTCGATCACCGCGGCGCGGATCACGAAGGGCAAGGCGATGGCCGGCAAGGCGATCACCAGGGTGCGCAGGATGTGGCGGCCGGTCGCGCGCTCGATGTTCGAGAGGTCTTCGCCACGATGGCGCCACCAGACGACCAGGCACAGCATCGCGCCCAGCACCACGGCCGGCATCAGCCCGCCGGTGAAGAGCGCCGCGATCGACACGCCGGTCACCGAGCCGATCGTGATCAGCACCAGGCTGGGCGGCACCGTTTCCGTCTGCGCGCCCGTGGCCGACAGCAGCGCGACCAGGTCGCCCCGGTTCGCCCCGCGCTTTTCCATTTCCGGAAACAGCACCGGCGCGATGGCCGCCATGTCGGCCGCTTTCGACCCCGAGATGCCCGACACCAGGTACATCGCCCCGATCAGCACGTACGACAAGCCGCCCCGGACGTGCCCCAGCAAGCTGGCCAGGAAACCGACCATGGCCCGGGCCATGCCCGTCATCTCGATCAGCAGGCCCAGGAACACGAACAAGGGAACGGCAAGCAGGATCAGGTGCGACATCCCCTCGTCCATGCGCCCCACGACCACCATCAAGGGCATGGTGGTCGTGAGCGCCAGGTAGCCGAAGGTGGCCAGGCCGAAGCAGAACGCGATGGGCACGCCCATCAGCACGGTCAGCCCGACCACGCCCACGAAGAAGATAAGCAGGTTGATGTTGCCCAGGCCCATGAGCATCGGCTGCAGCAGGTACATGACGACGCACAAGGCCGTCACGCCCGCGACGGCCGCGAGCACCATGCGCACATTGCCATGGGTCAGGAGGCGCAGCACGGCCACCACCGCCATCAGCACCACCCCGACCGGAAGCGCCGCCGCGCGCCAGGAGTTCATGATTTCCAGCGCGGACGTCGTGATGAACGACTCCTCGACCGCATACTCGTACGAAGGAGCGACGATCAGCACCAGGAACGCCAGCGAAGCGGCGATCGCCACCACGTCGAACAGCGCGCGCCAGCCGGGCGTGGCGGCATTGACCAGGGCGGTCATGCGCATGTGCTCGCCGCGGCGGAACGCCACCACGGCCCCGAGCATGGCCAACCAGAGGAACAGGATAGACGCCAGTTCGTCCGACCAGACCAACGGATGATGCAGGACATAGCGCGACACCACGCCCGCGAACAGGACGGCGATTTCCGCGATGACCAGCAATGCGACCGGGATTTCAACCAATGCGCCGATCGCCCGGTCCACCCATCCCAGGAACCGTCGTCCGGCGGTGTCAGCCGCCTGACCCGGCGGTTGGATATGCATAGGGGCGCTCATTTCAGCTCAGCGCTCCCGCGTACTTTTCCAGGATGCTCCAAGCCTCGGGACCGAACTTCTGCTTCCAGTCGGCGTAGTACCCCGAAGCCGCCAGCTTCTGGCGGAACGCGTCGATTTCGATGTCGTTGAACTTCAGGCCCTTGGCGCCCAGGCTGTCGCGCAGGCTCAGTTCCTGCTTGGCCATGTCGGCGCGCTGGTCCAGCGCCGATTGGTCGAAGTGCTTGGAAACGACCGCCTGCAAGTCCGCCGGCAGGCGGCCCCAGGCGCGGCGGTTGCCCAGCACCCAGTACGCGTCCCACATATGGTTGGTCAGGGCGCAGTATTGCTGCACCTCGAACAGGCGGTTGGTTTCGATGATGACCAGCGGGTTTTCCTGCCCGTTGACCACCTTCGTCTGCAACGACGTGTACAGCTCGGAGAAGTTGATGGCGGTGGGGCTGGCGCCAAAGCCCTTGAACAACGACACCCACATCGGGCTGGCCGGCACCCGGATCTTGAAGCCGTCGAAGTCGCCCGGCGTCAGGATCGGCTTTTCGCTGCTGGTGACCTGGCGGTAGCCGCTGGTCCATACCTTGGGCATGGTGATCAGGCCGGACTTCTCGATCTGCTTGCGCAGGTAGCCGCCCAACTCACCGTCCATGGCGCTCAGCGCCGTGTTCGTGTCCTTGAACGCAAACCCCACGCCCGGCAACGCGCAATGCGCGACCAGCGGCGCGACGAGCTGGGTGGAATACATAAAGAACTCCAGCGCGCCCGAGCGCAACTGGCCCAGCATGTCGGGGCCGGCGCCCAACTGGTTGTTCGGGAACAGGCGGATCTCGACGCGCCCGCCGGTCTCTTCCTTGATGCGTTCCGCCGCTTCCAGCGTGCGCACGTTGCACGGGTGCGAGGCCGGCGTGTCGCTGGCGATCTTGAATATGAATTCAGCCGCGCGCGCATAGCGCGGCAGCAGGGCCGAACCGGCCAATGCCGCGGCACCGGCGATGATCTGACGACGGGTAAAGGTCTGCATGAGAGTGTCTCCTAGTTCTTCCTTCTCCGGCCCGCGGGCGATAGGGCCGCGGGACCGTGGGAAGCGTCATTGATGTGTACCGGCGCTGGCCCCAGGCGGCGCCGGACCGGTTGCTTCGGCTCAGGACTCGGCCTGCGCGCCCAGAAAATCCGCATCGTCCAGGCTCAGGGTCAGCGCCACCAGCGCGCCGATGTAGCTGTACTGCCGCATTCCCATGCACAGGCCGGTGGCCGTGTGCGTAAAGCTGGAATTGATGCTGCCTCCGCCCAGGCCGCGGGCGGCGCCCGCGGACGCGGAGATGTTGGAAAAATGGACTTCCATCACGGGGCGGCCGGTATCCTCGAGCGCATGGCGCACGCCCTCGCCGACCGTCGTCAGGCCGGCCGGGTTGATGATGTAGCCGTCGACCCGGTCGGCCGAGGCATGGATGAATTCGAGAATGTCGCCCTGGTGGTTGGAGGAAAAGCTCTCCACTTCCACGCCCAGTTGCTTACCGAAATCGGCGACATACGCCTTCAGTTCATCCAGCGAGCCGATCTTGCCGTATACCTTCTTGCTGCGCGCGCCCAGGTTGGACATGTTCGGGCCGTCTATCACCGCGATACGGTGGCGGCGGCCGCCTTCGCGGGCGAAGCTTGCTTGGAATGCGTTGGTCATTGTTGTCTCCTTTGCGGGAATCCGGGATGACGCGCCGGTCAGTTGAACCGCAGGCCGGCGTCCACGTTGAGCGTCTGGCCGGTGATGTACTTGCTCGCGTCGGAAGCCAGGAACATCGTGGCGCCGATCATGTCGCTGACGTCGCCCTTGCGCTTGAGCGCCTGCGCGGACAGGATCGCGTCCCATTGTTCGGGCTTGATGGTGTCGCGCGGCACTTCCGTGACGATGCCGTGGGGGCTGATCGCGTTGACGTTGATGCCGTCGTCGCCCAGTTCCGTGGCCAGGGCGCGCGTCAGCGCCACCACCGCGCCCTTGGAGGCCACGTAGTGCGCGTAGTTCGCCCGGCCGGTCACCACCACGCTGGAAGAGATGTTGATGATCTTGCCGTAGCCCTTGGCGCGCATGGGCTTGGCCACGGCCTGGGCGCAGAAAAAGACGCCGCGGGCGTTCACCGCCATCACGCGGTCCCATTCATCGCCGTCGATTTCCTCGAACGGCTTCATCTTCAGCGTCGAGAAAATGGCGGCGTTGTTGATCAGCACGTCCACGCTGCCGAAGGCGGCCAGCGTCTGCGCCACCAGCGCATCGGCGCTGGCCTTGTCCGCCACGTCCACCTGCACGGCCAGCGCCCGTCCGCCGGCCGCCTTGATTTCCGCTTCCACGTTCTGCGCGGCCGCGATGTTCAGGTCGGCGACGACGACGGCGGCGCCCTCTTTCGAGAACTCGTGCGCGTAAGCGCGCCCGATGCCCTGGCCCGCGCCGGTGATGACGACGACTTTGTTGTTGAATTCCATGAGGTTTCCTTACTTGACTGTGCGATGTTTGATAGAAAATTCGGTGCGCGGCGCGCGCCTCAGCGCGGCATGCGCAAGGCGGTCATGCCGCCGTCCAGATTCAGGATCGTGCCGGTCGTGGAACGCGCCGACGGGCGCGCAAGGTACACCACCGCCTCCGCCACTTCACGCGGATCCACCATCCTGCCGGTGGGCTGGCGCGCCTCGAACTGCGCGCGCTTGGCCGCCGGGTCGGGCGCCTGGGCGGCCAACTGCGACATGAACGGGGTATCGACCGTGCCCGGCGCTATGGCATTGACGCGTATGCCTTCGCTGACGAAATCCGCCGCCATCGCCAGGGTCATCGACTGGATGGCGCCTTTGCTGGCCGAGTACAGGGCGCGCTGCGGCAGGCCATTGACCGCGGTGCAGGACGACATATTCACGATGCAGGCGGCTGGCGCGCGGCGCAGGTAGGGCAGCGCGGCGCGGGTCGAACGCATCTGGCCCATGACATTGATGTCCAGGATGCGGTGCCAATCGGCGTCGGACCCGTCCTCGATGGTGCCCACGAAGCTCACCCCGGCGTTGTTGACCAGGATATCGATCCGGCCTTGCTGTTCTCCAAAAGCGTGCACCGCCGCATTCAGCGCCTGCTGATCGCGCACATCGGCGATCAGCGCCTGCGCGCCCGCGGGCACGCCCTCGGCCGTCATGTCCACCGAAGCGACAACGCAGCCCCGCTCAAGCAGCACCTGCACCACGGCCTGCCCGATGCCCGCGGCGCCGCCGGTCACCACGGCCACCAGGCCTTCCATTTCCGGGCCGCGGGCGGCATTCAAGTTTTCTGTCATAGCGATTCTCTGTTTCTCGTTCCTGGCGGCGCCGGCTCAGCGCGGCGCCTCGTTCCCGCCGCAACGGCTCCAATGCGCCGCCAGCAGCCGCGCCAGCGCCTCGGGCGCCGTCAGCGGCAACATATGTCCGTGTCCGGCTATCGTTTCAACCCTTGCGGCCTCGCCCGCGCCCGGCAGGCCTTGGCCAGCCCGCAGCGCATCGCAGATGGCCTGGAGCGCCGGCGGCGGCGTGGACAGATCCAGCGCGCCAGCCACGCACAGGGTCGGAGGCAGGGCCGCCGCCAGATCCGCGTATCCGCCGAACGACGCCAGCGCCCGCCACGCCGCGGCGAATCCCGCGGGCGCCATGGCGTGCAAGGCAGAACGGGCGTAGGCGATGGCATCGGCGTTGCCGGCCGATCCGTCCGGCCCGAACCAGCGCGCCAGCGTCGGCGCCACTACCGCGTCCATACCGCCGTCGAGCGCGGCCTGGCCCCGCTCGACGAATACCGGCATGCCTGTCGTCGGCGTCGCCACCAGCGTCAGGGAAGCCACCTTGCCCGGCGCGCTTGCCGCCGCGCAGGCGGCGACCGCGCCGCCCATCGAGTGCCCCAGGACATGCACCGGGCCTGGCGCGAGGTCCAATGCCCGCAAGGCGTCGGCCACGCAATCGGCGAAGGTGAAGTCCGTGGCCCCCGCCGCCGCGCCGTGCCCGAGCTGGTCATAGGAAATGAGCCGCCACCCTTTGGGCAGGGCGCGCCAGAGCGCGGCGAAGGCGCGCCCGTCCAGGCCCAGCGAATGCAGCATCAGCGCCGTGCCGGCGCTGGCATCGCCGCATTCGTGCCAACGGTCCGGCGCGAATGCGGCGGCCGCGGGCCCCTCGCCCCGGTTCAGGACTGGTACGGCAGTTTGCGCGTTCATTGCGCCGCGCCCACCCTGCCCGCCAGCACCTGGCGCGCGCGCAAGGCGCCGACCGCGTCGGCCGGCAAGTCCAGCCACGCCGACAGCACGGCCTCGGCATCGGCGCCCAGGCGCGGCGGATACGTCGCCTCCACGCAGCCGGAACCCGTGAATTTGATCGGGTTGCCCACCACTTCGATCTCGTGCTGCTCCGAAGCCAGCGGCAGCACCATGCCGCGCCCGGACTGCCGCGCGTCTTCCAGCGCCTCGGGCACGGTCTTGATCAGCGCCACCGGCACGCCGCAGGCATTGAGCGGTTCGATCCAGTCGGCCGCGGCGCGCTTGAGGAAAGCGGCCTCGAGCAAGGGCCACAGCGCCAGCCGGTTCTCCAGGCGCGCCGCGCCGCTGGCAAAACTGGGGTCTTCCGCCAGCTCGGGGCATTCCAGCGCCTGGCACAGTCCGCGCCACATGCGTTCCGTATTGGCCGTCACCACCAGCTCGCGGCCGTCGCCGCCCACGAAGGAGCGATACGTCGGGATCGAGTCGTGGCGCGCGCCCTGCGGCTGCGGCACGACGCCGGCCACCAGCGCGTAGGTACTCTGGTAGGACAGCATGGCAAGCTGGCAGTCGAGCATGGAGACATCGATGGCGCGTCCCTGCCCTTCGCGTTCGCGGTCGGCCAGGGCCGCGTTGATGGCGATGGCGCAATACATGCCGGCCACCATGTCGCCCGCCGGGATGCCCAGGCGCACGGCCGGGCGGCCCGGTTCGCCGGTCAGGCTCATCACGCCGGACAGGGCCTGCACGATCATGTCGTAGGCGGGCCGGTCGCGCCACGGGCCGGTCTGCCCGAATCCGCTGACCGAGGCCCAGATCAACTTTGGGTGCTGGGCGCGCAGCGCGTCGATATCCAGGCCAATGCGCTGGGCGACGCCCGGGCGGTAGTTCTCCACCACCACGTCGGCGCGCGCGATCATGCGCTTGACCAGGGCCAGGCCTTCCGCCTGCTTCATGTCGACGGCGATGCTGCGCTTGTTGCGGTTGATGCCCAGGTAGTACGCGCTGTCCTCGTCCACGAAGTGCGGCGGGATGGCGCGGCTGGAATCGCCGTCTGGCGCTTCCACCTTGACGACCTCCGCGCCCAGGTCGGCCAGGATCTGCGTGCAGAACGGGCCCGACAGAAACGTCGTGAGGTCCAGAATCCGGTAGCCGGCCAACGGCTCGGCAACCTTGTTTGCTTCTTTCATACGTTGGAACTTCCCAGATCGCGCGACAACGCTTGCGCGCGCGATACGATTTCACGTCCGATCGCTTCGATGCTGGCGTGCGGCATCCTGCTTTTCGGAGAGGTCAGACAAATGCACCCGATCACCCCGCCCGGACCGAACACCGGCGCCGCGATGCCGCGCGCGTCAGGCAGCTTTTCGCTTTCGCTGACCGCGTAGCCCCGCGCGCGCACTTGCGCGAGCTCGTCCTGCAGGACCGAAAGCGCGGGCGGCGTCGCGCCCGTGCCGGGGGACGCCCCTTCTTCGGAAAGGATCGCCTCGATCTCCCCGGGCGGCAGGTACGCCAGCACCGCCTTGCCGGAAGCGCCCCACACCAGGGACAGCGGCCGATGCAGGTCGATCTGGTACTTGAGCTTTTGCTGGCCGTCGGCGCGCGCGGCAAAACTCAGCGCGCGCTCGGTGGGCACATACAGGCCGAACAGAACGGTCTCGTCGAAGGCGTTGGCGATGGCCTGGATGAAAGGCTGCGCCAGCGCCGGCGTGGACACGGAATCCAGCACCCGGGCCGCCACGCGATAGAACTGCGGGCCGATGGAGTATTGGTGGCCGACGGCCGAGGCCTCGACGAAACCGTCCTGCTTGAGCAACTGGAGCAAGCGATGCGCCGTGGACGGCGCCACGCCCATCTGCTCGGCGATCTGCTTGACCGTTACGCTGGAGCCCGCGTCGGCCAGCACGGTCAACAGGCGCAAGGCCCGGCTGACCGTCCCGGTGGACGACGCGGCCTCCGGGGCCGCCTGATCCGGCACCGCGCCAGCGCGCTTCATTGGGCGACCTGCTCGAACAGATGCACGGTGCATGCGCCATGATCCAGGCCGGCGATGCCGCCGCCCGTCACGTGGCTCAGCCCCACGCGGGCGTTTTCGACCTGGCGCGCGCCTGCCTGGCCCGTCAATTGCCAGTACATTTCCACCGCCTGAGCGACACCGCTGGCGCCCACCGGATGTCCCTTGGACAGCAGCCCGCCGCTGGGATTGACGACCACTTCGCCGCCGTAGGTGCTCTTGCCGTCAAGCAGGTAGCCCGCCGACTCGCCCGGCTGGCACAGGCCCAGCGCTTCGTAGTACACCAGCTCGGCAATGGTGAAGGCGTCGTGCAGTTCGATCACATCGACATCCTTCGGACCGATGCCTGCCATTTCGTAGGCGTCGCGCGCCGAATCGAAAGTGATCTCGGGACGCAGCATGTCGCGGTAGCCCAGCGTCACCGAACCCGAATGCAGGATCGACGCGGCAATGCGCACCGCCGGGCGTCCCAGGCGACGGCGCACGGCGTCCGACACCAGCAGCACGGCGGCCGCGCCATCGCCCGTGGGGCAGCATTGCATCAGCGTCAGCGGATCGCAGATGGGACGCGAGTTCAGCACCTCTTCGGCCGTGACGGCGCTGCGGAACTGGGCATAGGGATTGCGGGCGCCATGGCGGCGCGCCTTCACGCTGACTTCGGCCAGCACCTCCGGGCCCACCCCGCGTTCGTGCAGATAGCGGCGCGCGCGCATGGCGTACATCGCCGGCATCACCATGCCCTGGCGCACTTCCGGATCTTCGGCCACCAGCGGCAGCGTGCCGCCGCCGAACTGCGTGAGCTTGTCCACGCCGATCACGAGAATCACGTCGTGGCGGCCCGCGGCGATGTCTTTGTACGCCAGGTGCAGGGCCGTGGCCCCGCCCGAGCAGGCGTTGTCCACGTTGCTGACCGGCACCGAACTGATGCCCAATTCCTTGACGATGCGCTGGCCGGTCAACATGCCGCCGAACGCGTGCCCGCACACGACGGCGTCCACTTCGCCGGGCGCCACGCCCGCGTCGCGCAGCGCATTGAGCACGGCGGGCAGCGCCAGGCCTGAATAGCTCGACTCCCGGTATTTGCCCATCGGGATCATGGCCGCGCCTACGATGAATGCTTCGCTCATGGTTTCTTCCTTATCGGGCGGCGACGGGCGCGACGAACCAGCTTTCGCCGTCGGTACGCAGTTCTACGGGCAGGTCGCAGCGCAGTTCCTCGGCCTGGGCGTGGACGGCGGCCAGGACGCGCACGCCGTTTTCCAGGTCGACATAGCCGATGGTGTACGGCACCTGGCGGCTCGAGGACACGTGCACGGTCGAATACGAATACAGCGTGCCCAGGGGGCCGAAGCTCACCGGCTCCATGTCGCGCGCCCCTGTTTCAATGCAGACCTCGCGGCGCGGAAACGCCAGGCTGCCCGACGAGCGCGACCGGCTGCCGCGCAGCATCACGACGCCATCGCGCACTTCGAAATCCGGTTCGCCCGTTGCGGCCATGTCCTTGAACGGCAGCGCGTCGGCGGTAAAGCCCGCGCCGCCTGTCTGGCCGATGTTTTCAGCTTGCATGCTTGTAGATCCTTCTGCTTTCGGAATATCAGGAGTTGGGCGCGAGAGGCCGCGCGGCGCCTTCGCCGGGGACGCGGGCGCTTGCGCGCCAGAAGCGCAGCAGCTCGGCGGCGAAACGGGCCGGGTCTTCGACGGGCGGCGTATGGCCGGCCCGCTCGAAGGTCACATGGCGGCTGCCTGCGACCCGGTCGGCGATGTACTGCATGTCCTCGGGCCGCTTGGCCCGGTCGCCCTGGCCGCTGCACAACAGTACCGGCATGTCCAGCCCGGGCAGCAGCGGCTCATAGCCGGGCCGGGAAAACACGCCATGCACCGCATCGGCCACGCTGCGCGGCAGGGCCGCGAAATGCGCGCGCCACCGGGCCCGCGCCTGCGCGTCGCCCTGCTGCATGAAGTGTTCGCTGAACATGGTGGCCATCAAGGTGTCGACCAGCCTGGCCGGCCCCTGCTCGCGCAAGGCCGCTTCCAGGGCATCGAAGCGCTCGGGCTGCCGCTCGGCATGCGCGGTGCAGCAGGACAGCGTCAGCGTGCGCAGCAAGTCCGGCCGCAATGCCGCCATCTGCAGGGCCACATAGCCGCCCATGGAACTGCCCACCACGTGCGCCGGCCCGCCGACGCGCGCCTCGATCAGGGCGATGGTGTCCTGGGCCAGGCGCAGCATGGACGCCGGCTGCGCGCCCGCGCTGCTTGCGCCCTGCCCGCGGTGGTCGACCGCCAGCACGGCGTAGTCGCCGCCCAGGCGAGGCACCACCGCGTCGAACATGTCCGCGCCGAAGAACAGGGAATGCAGCATGACCACCGGTTGCGCGTCCGCTTGCCGCGCAGGCCAGCTTGCATAGCTGAGTTGCGCGCCATCGTTCGTCAGGAAGGTCGATCTTTGCATTGCTGCCTCATCCGGCGCGCCGCGTGCAGGATCGCCGCGGCGCTTTCTATTATTTCCAAGATTCCGTTTAACGGAATCACATTCCTTTTAATGGAACAGGCGAAATTCTATGCCCGCGCAATGTCAGTGGACATAAGTAGAAACCCTAGGTTTTGCCTGGAACGCAGCGCGGCTCCCATTTCGCGCGGCCAAAAAAAAACCGGCTCGAAAGCCGGCGATCTTTTCCCCGCAAGCCTATCCCCGCCGATCTCCGCCGGCCGTCCGGCCCAGGAAATCCAGCACCGCCAGATAGGACCCCTCGTTGCCCGCCGCATTCGCGGCCGGCGTTCCGCCCGCGTCCAGCAGCAAGCCCGACATGGCGTGCGGTTTGCTGATCAGGGTGGCGGGCAGATAGGGATAGTGCACGTGGTGCCCCGCCCCCATGCAGACGTGGTGGAACGTCGGCAGGCCGTGCGCCATGCGCTGCCGCACGACGATCTCGGAGTACGCCGTGCTGGGCCAGAAGCCGTCGTCGGACGCGCTGACCAGCATGATGGGGCCGGGATAGCGTTCGACCGGGATGCGGGCGCGCTCGAAGGCGGCGCTGTCGCGGGTGGCGCTGAGGAAGGCATGGGTCTGGCGGTACGGCGGATCGGAGGCGTAGGCGGCGTCCCAGTCGGCGCTGGCGTTGTCCTGCCACAGGTGCGGCAGTGGTTCGCCGGCCTTGGTCCAGACCTGGGCGTCGCGGCCGGTGCCGGGCGCGCCGGCGCTGACGACGCCGTGCATGACCGGCGACGGCACGTAGGCGACCACGGCACTGACCAGCTCGGGATAATGCGCCGCCACCAGCAGCGAGGTCTCGCCTCCCCGGCTGATGCCGGACAGCGCCACGAAGCCATCGCGCGGCGCCAGCTCGGCGCGGGCCCAGCGCAGGGCCTGCTCGAAGTATTCCAGCGGCATGTCGTTCAGGTACTTGGGCCGGCCGTCGTAGTTGAAGATGGCCAGCGCCAGGCACTGGTAGCCGCGGGCCGCGAAGAGCGCCGCGCGCGGCGCGTTGACGCCGCCGGACGATCCGTTCATGTAGATCACCAGCGGATGCGGACCGGGGCCGGCGGGCGTGTAGAGTTCGCCGGACACGGTCATGCCGCCGACCTGCTCGCGCACGGCGCGGTGGGTCACGCCTTCGGCCAGGAATTCCTGCACCAGGCGCGCGGTGGCGGTATGGCGGCCGTCGCTGGCCTCGATGTCGATGACCAGCGCTTCCGTGCGATCGGGCGGGAACACCACGCGGTCCATGTCGCAGCAGGCCATGGACCAGACGATGCCCATGGCCGACGGCTCGGCGTAGCTGCCGGACACCGGGCAATCGCGCGACAGGTCCAGGCTGCCGTCGTGGCCGGCCGCGAACACGGCCTGCGAGCGCCATTGCGCGCCGCACATCCGCATGCTGGCCGTCACGGTGATGAACGCGTAGGCGGGGAATCCGTCGATGCGGATATCGCGCGCCACGTCGACCAGGGCGCGCTCGGGGGTAATGGCGATGCGGGGCTGTTCGGTCACGGCGGCTCCTTAGCTCTTCAGGTCGGTCCTGGGCACGCCATTGGCCTTGATGACCTGGGCCCACATGGCGGATTCCTCGGCGATGACCCGGTCCAGGTCGGCCGACGAGGTGAACTCCACGGTCACGCCCTGGTCCGCGAACTGCTGCACCAGGCCGGGATCGCGCGTGCCTTCGCGCACGGCGTTCTCCAGCGTCTTGACCACCGGGGCCGGCATCGCGGCCGGACCCGAAATCATCATGCGGGTGTAGAGTTCGAAGCCGTCCACCCCGGCTTCCTTCATGGTGGGCACGTCAGGCAGGCTGGACAGGCGCTTGTCGGACGTCACGGCCAGCACCTGCAGCTTGCCCGATTTGATGTTGGGCAGCGCCGAGGTCGGGAAATCGAAGGTGCTTTGGACCGTGCCGGCCATGAGGTCCAGCAGCGCGGGGCCGCTGCCCTTGTAGGGAACGTCCTGGAACTGCGTCCCGGTCTTGGACTGGAAATGCAGCAGGGCCAGGTGATTGATGACGCCGCGCCCCGCGTGCGCGCACGTAATGTCGCCAGGCTTCTTCTTGGCCAGGGCGATGAATTCCTGCACGTTCTTCACGCCCAGCGTGGGACTCACGATCAACAGCATGGGCGACTTGCCCATCGACCCCAACTGCTTGAAATCCGACTGCTGGTAAGGCAGGTTGTTGTAGAGCAAGGGGTTCAGGATCATGCCGTTGGTGCCCGCGAAGCCCAGCGTGTAGCCGTCCGGCTCGGCGCGCGCCACCGCCACGGTGGCGATGATGGCCTGGCCGCCGGGGCGGTTCTCCACGACCACGCTCTGCTTCAGCGTCTTGCCCATGCGTTCGGCCAGGGCGCGCGCCGCGATGTCGGTCAGCCCGCCCGGGGCGAAGCCCACCAGCAAGCGCACGGGCCGGGTTGGAAAAGTGTTCTGGGCCCAGGCCGGGCGCGAAACGAGGGGCAGCGCGGCAAGCGCGCCCAAGGCATGGCGGCGGGTAAATCGCATACGGCTCTCCGGCAAGGACTACGCCCGCGCGCTCGACCGGCGGCGGGCCAAAGCAATGGAAGGGGAAGGTCCCGCGGCCCCCTCCGCTGAACGGCGGATGGCCCGGAAAAACGTATGTTGTATGCAATACCAGGGATGGGCTATCTAGGGATATCCCGATACTCCCTGGGAGCCATATTCCGCAGAACGGTATTTGGTATGCGATCCGGCCTTGTCCGGATCAGGACTTGGCCATGAGCTTCTTCCAGCCCTCGATACCCAGGCGGCGCATCGTGTCGATGTTCTTCTCGTAGATCTCGGCGGCGTCCGGGAACGATTCCACCGCGCGGTCGATGCTGTCTTCGCGCAACAGGTGCAGGATGGGGTACGGCGAGCGGTTCGTGTAGTTGGTGATGTCGTCCGGCTCGGTATCCGCGAACTGGAACTGCGGGTGGAACGTCGCCACCTGCAGCTCGCCCACCAGGCGCATGCGCTTGAGCAGGCGGTCCGCCAGGTCCTCGAAGTCATTGAACTCCAGGAAGTCGTCCAGCGTGTCGGGCAGGATCAGCAAGGTCGTGTCGATCTGCCCGGGATCGGTTTCGGCCAACAGCGCCAGTTCGTCCTGCAGGTCGGTCAGGACGCCTTCGGCGTCGGTGGCGTCGCTGACGGCAAAGCGGATCTGGTCCTTGACCTGAACCGCCTTGGCGAACGGACAGAGGTTCAGGCCGATCACGGCCTTGGTCAGCCAATCGCGGGTTTCGGCAACCACGTTGGCGTAGGCGTCGGAAGTGGAAATCATCGGGTCAGTCCTGAAAAAAGAAAGAGCGCAAGACCGAACGGCCCGCGCTCTGTGAGGCGTGCGCGCCTGTCAGGCGCCCGGCATGGCCGCCATGGTCTGGGCGACCGCCGCGGTCAACTTCTTGCCGTAGGGCACGTGCAGGAATTCATTGGGACCGTGGGCGTTGGACTTGGGGCCCAGCACGCCGCAGACCATGAACTGGGCCTTGGGGAAGCCCTTCTGCAGGATGCTCATCAGCGGAATCGTGCCGCCCTGGCCGATATAGCCGCAAGGGACGCCGTAGTACTGCTGGGACGCGACGTCCAGCGCCTGCGTGAGCCAGGCCTCGGACGCCGGCGCGTTCCAGCCGGTGGCCGCGCCTTCGTTGGCCTTGAAGATCACCTTGGCGTTATAGGGCGCGTCGGCTTCCAGCAGCGCCTTGATTTCCTGCGACGCGGCCACGGCGTCCACCAGCGGCGGCAGGCGCAGCGACAGCTTGAACGCGGTGCGCGGACGCAGCACGTTGCCAGCGCTGGACAGCGGCGGCAGGCCTTCGGCGCCGGTCACGGACAGGGTCGGACGCCAGGTGCGGTTCAGCAGGGCCTCTTCGGGCTCGGTCGTCATGGGCAGCACGAAGCCGCCCTCGGCGCCGCAGCTCCAGGGGAAGCGGCGCCAGACCTCGTCGCCCAGGATGCGCGCGGTGGCGTGCACCTGTTCGATGCGGTCGGCGGGAATGTCGCAATGCAGGCTTTGCGGCAGCAGGCGGCCGGTGCCGCTGTCTTCCAGGCGATCCAGCAGATGGCGCAGGATGCGGAACGACGAGGGCACGACGCCGCTGGAGTCGCCCGAGTGCACGCCTTCGTCCAGCACCTGGACTTCCAGCGTGCCGGCCACCATGCCGCGCAGCGAGGTCGTCATCCATAGCTGGTCGTAGTTGCCGGCGCCCGAATCCAGGCACACCACCAGCGCCACGTTGCCCAGGCGGTCGCGCAGCGTGTCCACGTAGGGCAGCAGGTCGTAACTGCCGGATTCTTCACAGGTTTCGACGATGCCCACGCAGCGCGGGCGCGGGATGCCCTGCTTGTCCAGCGCCATGATGGCGGTCAACGAGGCGTACACGGCATAGCCGTCGTCCGCGCCGCCGCGGCCGTACAGCTTGCCGTCTTCGTACTTGGGCGTCCACGGGCCCAGGCCGGCGCGCCAGCCCGAGAATTCAGGCTGCTTGTCCAGGTGGCCGTACAGCAGCACGGTATCGCCGTTGTCGCTGCGGGTGGCGGGCGCGTCGAAGAAGATGACGGGCGTGCGGCCCGGCAGGCGCACCACTTCCAGCTTCAGGCCCGAGACCTTCTGCGCCTCGACCCACTGCGCGGCGTCGCGCACCACGCGCTCGATGAACGCGTTCTTTTCCCAGTCGGCATCGAAGGCCGGGCTCTTGGCGGGGATGGCGATGTAGTCGGTCAGCGCCGGGATGATCTCGTTGTCCCACTTGTCGTCCACAAAAGCCTGCAGAGCCTTCGGATCGAGGGTGGGAGGAAGAGCGTCTTCGGGGATGCGTGCGTTCATGGCGCGGGATCCTGTGCGGGTGGGATGGGCAAACCGCTATTTTATGCCTGCGCGCCGGGGCTGGCATCTTTTGTCCCTGATTGATTTTTGGGGGGGTGGGGGTGTCAGACACCCGCGGGACGTCGGGGTCAGCCTGGAGGTTATCTCGTACGGGTGTCAGACACCTGGACTGCGGGTGTCAGACATCTGGACTGACAGACACGTGCTCCGTCCAAGTGTCTGACACCCTGCCCAGTCCAAGTGTCTGACACCCGTACGAAACGCACGCCCCGCTGACGCCAACCTACCCGGGTGTCTGACACCCCCAAGTCAAATCAAGCCCCGATCAACGCCGCTGCCCCGCCACGCCCCAACACCGGCGCCTCCGCGTCGATCACCTGGCCGCCCGCCTGCAACTTGAACACCGCCACCGCCTCGCGCAAGCGCTGGGCCTGGGTTTCCAGCGACGCCGCGGACGCGGCGGCCTGCTCCACCAGCGCCGCGTTCTGCTGCGTCACGCTGTCCATCTGCGACACAGCCTGGTTCACCTGCTGGATCCCCTGCGATTGCTCCTCGGACGCGCTGGAAATCTCGTTGATGATGTCCGTCACGCGGCGCACGGAGGTAACGATCTCCTGCATGGTGGCGCCGGCGGCCTCCACCTGGTCCGAACCGATCGACACCTTCTGCACCGAATCGTCGATCAAGCCCTTGATTTCCTTGGCGGCGGCGGCGCTGCGCTGCGCCAGGGCGCGCACTTCGCTGGCCACGACCGCGAAGCCCTTGCCCTGCTCGCCCGCCCGCGCCGCTTCCACCGCCGCGTTCAACGCCAGGATGTTGGTCTGGAAGGCGATGCCGTCGATCACGCCCACGATGTCCGCGATGCGGTTGGAGCTGTCGGCGATGCCGCGCATCGTGCCGACCACGTCGCCCACCGCCCGGCCGCCGCGCGTGGCCACCTCGGAAGCGGCCATCGCCAGTTCCGACGCGCTGCGCGAGCTTTCGGCGTTGTTGCGCACGGTGGACGACAGTTCGTCCATGCTGGCGGCGGTCTCTTCCAGGGACGCCGCCTGCTGCTCGGTGCGGGAAGACAGGTCGATGTTGCCCGCGGCGATCTCGCGCGAGCCGGTATGGATCTCTTCCACGCCCAGGCGCACGGCCGACACGGTGCGGGCCAGGCTGTCCTGCATGCGCTTGACGGCGCCGTACAGAATGCCGATTTCGTTATTGCCGCGCTGCTCGATGCGATTGGTCAGGTCGCCGGCGGCGATGCGGTCGAACAGGCGGCCGGCCTCGTGCAGCGGACGGAAGACCGAGCGCGCGAACACGGCGTACAAGCCCACCACCAGCACGCCCACGACGATCAACAGGCCGACCAGCACGGCGATCGCGCCGTTGATGCGGGTGGAGGCGTCGCGGGCCACGCGCTGGCCGACCTCGTCGGCGTAGTCCACGTACTTCTGGATGGCCGCGGTGAAGATCAGGCCCAGCGGCGTCACCTTCTCGAGGTTCAGCCAGCCGGCGTCCTGGGCATTGCCCGCGCGGATGGCGGCGATCATGGGAACGATGGCATCGCGCTGGTAGACGTCGTAGGCCGCCAGCGCGGCATCGAACAGCGGCTTGCCTTCGGCCGAGGTCTCGGGCGTCTGGCGCGCCGTCTGGATCAGGTCGCCGGCCTTCTTGGTATAGCCGTCCAGGCGCTGCATGCTGGCCAGATTGGCGATGCCCTTGCCTTCCATCAGCGCCGTCTGGGCCGCCAGCAGCACCAGCCGGGCGCGCAACAGCTCGGCGCCCGCGCCGTCCACGGCGTTGGCGCGGACCAGGTTGGTGTCCATCAACACCTCGATGGAACTGCGGTTGGAGGTGAGCTGCTGGTGGACCGCGATGCCGGTGGCCAGGAAAAGCGTGAAGAAAACGACTAAAGCGGTCGTCAAGACCGCGCGGATACTTAAATTCTTGAACATGGGGGGGGCACTCCGGGGGGTTGCGTAAAGCTTCACCCTATTACGGCGCAATGCAATGAAAAGTTAAATATCTCATTGGGTTACATACCGCCCCTCCGACAAGCCTGATTTCACGGCTTGTCTAACCAAATTAACAACGATTATCATTATCAACCTTTAAGATCAGCGAGACATCATCGTGACGGCGGCGAACCAGCCTGCGGCGCAACATGCCTTGAGCGCGCTTTACCGCGACCATCATGGATGGCTGGCGGGATGGTTGCGGCGCCGGCTCGGCTGCGCGCACGATGCCGCCGACCTTTCGCACGACACCTATGAACGGCTGCTCAGCTCCGGCCGGCTGCCCGAGGCCGGCCAGGCGCGCGCGTTCCTGACCCAGATCGCCAAGGGGCTGGTCATCGACCTGTTCCGCCGCCGCTCCCTGGAAGCCGCCTACCTGGAGGCGCTTGCCCAGTTGCCCGAGGCGCACATGCCGTCCGCCGAAGCCCGCGCGCTGGCGCTGGAGACGCTGGTCGCCGTGGACGCCGCGCTGGATGCGCTGCCGGCCCGCGCGCGGCAGGTCTTCATCCTGTCGCGCTTCGAAGGGCTCAAGTATTCCGAGATCGCCCAGCGCCTGGACGTGTCGGTCGCCCTGGTGCGCAAGCACATGCTGCGCGCCGCGCAGGCCTGCATGGCGGCGCTGTGACCGCGATGGAGCACGGCATCCCCGAACCCGCATTGGCGCAGGGCCTGCACTGGCTGGTGGTCATGTGGTCCGGCGAAGTCAGCGACGACGAGCGCGCGGCCTGGCAGCGCTGGCTTGCGGCCCACCCCGACCATGAGCGCGCGTGGCAGCACGTGCAGCGCATCGACACGCGCCTGCTGGGCGTGTCGCCCGAGGCCTCGGCCCGCGCCCTGGCCGTCTCGGGCCGCAAGGCCGGCCGGCGCCAGGCGCTGCGCCTGATGGGGTTCGGCCTGCTGGGCGCCGGCGTCGCCGGACTGGCCGCCCGTCAAGTGCCCTGGTCCGCGTATGCGGCCGACTACCGTAGCGCGGTGGGCGAGCGGCGCAAGGTAGTGCTCGACGATGGCACCCTTCTGATGCTCGGCGGCGACAGCGCCGTGGACATCCATTACGGCCCCGACGCGCGGCGCGTCGCGCTGCGCCGCGGCGAACTGTACATCGAGACCGGCCACGGCCCGCGGGCGCAAGGCCGTCCGTTCATCGTCACCACCGATCTGGGCAGTATCCGCGCGCTGGGCACGCGCTACAGCGTGGACCGCCGCCGCGGCGACGTAGCGGTCGCCGTGTATGAGGGCGCGGTCGAGATCCAGCCGTCGCAAGGCTGCCCGATGGTGCTGGCCGCGGGCCAGGCGGCCTCGTTCACCACGGCGGGCGCCGAGCCGGCCCGGACAGTGAGCGGGCAGCAGCCTTCCTGGCTGAACGATCAACTGGTGGCCGAGCGCATGCGCCTGGCCGACTTCCTGGAGCAGGTCGGACGCTACCGCCGCGGCGTGATCCGCTGCCACGCGGACGTGGCCGACCTGATCGTGTCGGGCGTTTATCCGCTCGGCGATACGGACCGCATCCTGGCATCGCTCTCCGCGGCCCTGCCCTTGCGGATCGCGCGCTATACGGACTACTGGATCGTAGTGGAAAAAAACTCACCGCGACCGTAGCACTTTTTCGATTTCGTTCGGGATACGTGAATAACCCTGCTATTCCCACACCCCGACGAGAACTTCCGATATGCAATTCCGCTTCCCCCTCACGGCTACCCGGCGCGCCGTGGCGCTTGCCCTGGCTTCGCTGGCTGTGGCCGCGCCCGCTCCCGGCGCGGCCGCCGACGCGCAGCCGTCCGCTTCGCGCAGCCTGGCTCCGATCGTCTACGACATTCCCGCCGGCACGCTGGACCAGGTCCTCAACGCCTATGCGCAGCGGGCCGGAGTCATGATCACGATCGACGGCTCCCTGACCGCCGGCGCCAGCAGTCAGGGCCTGCGCGGCGCCTATGGGGTGCGCGAAGGGTTCGCCGCGATCCTGGCCGGCAGCGGCCTGGCGGCCCAGTCCCAGGGCGGCGGCTATGTCCTGCGCCGCGTGCCGGCGGGCCAGGCCGGCGTGGCGACGCTGGAAGCCGTCACCGTGAGCGGCGCCGGTGTCGCGCCCGACAGCTATGTCGCCCAGGAGTCGCGCGCCGGCACCAAGACGGACACGTCGATCCTGGAGACGCCGCAGTCCATTTCCGTGGTGACGCGCGCGCAGATGGAAGCGCAGAATGCGCAGAGCGTGACGGAGGTCCTGCGCTACGTGCCCGGCGTGGCGGTCGAGACCTATGGCGTGGATCCGAAAGGCTTCGACTGGGTCATGATGCGCGGCTTCAATGCGCAAGCCACCAGCGACTACAAGGACGGCTTGCGCCAGGCCGCCACCGGCTACACGCTGTTCCGCAGCGAGCCCTACGCGCTCGAGCGCGTCGAAGTGCTGCGCGGCCCGTCTTCGGTGCTCTACGGCCAGGGCGACGCCGGAGGCCTGATCAACCGGGTCAGCAAGCTGCCTTCGGCCACGCCGCAGTACGAGACCGAACTGGAATACGGCAGCTTCCAGCGCAAGCAGGCCGCGGTGGACCTGACGGGGCCCGCGAACGAAAGCGGCACCCTGCTCTACCGCCTGGTGGGCGTGGCGCGGGACTCCAACACGCAATTCACCTATCCCAACGGCGACCGCATCTCCGACGACCGGCTCTTCGCCGCCCCGTCCCTGACCTGGGCGCCCTCGGCCGCCACGCGTTTCACCCTGCAGACGGAATTCCTGCATGACCGCTCCGGCGGCACCATAGGTACCGTCACGGTGAACGGCAAACCCACCGATCTGCGCAACGGCGATCCCAGCTTCAACCGCTACGACCAGAAGCAGAAGACCATCGGCTACCTGTTCGAACACCGGTTCAACGACACCGTGCAGGTGCGCCAGAACCTGCGCTACGGCCGGGTCGACGCCCTGCTGGACAACGTGCTGGTGGTGGGCCTGGACCCGGCCGGGCTGACGCGCTCGGCGCGCCGCTTCGACGAAAGCATGACCGCGCTGGCGCTGGACAACCAAGTGCAGCTCGACCTGCGCACGGGGCCGCTGTCCCACACGCTGCTGACCGGCCTGGACTTCAACCGCAGCAGCGCGGACGTGTCGCGCACCATGGGCCCCGCGCCCAGCCTGAACCCCTACGATCCGGTGTATGGCGTGGACGTTCCCACGCCCTCGACGCCGCTGGCGAACTATCTGGAGCGCACGCACCAGACCGGCCTGTACCTGCAGGACCAGATCCGGTTCGCCGAACGCTGGGTGGTAACGCTGGGCGGGCGCTACGACTGGTACAGCCAGAAGACCGAGAACCGGCTGCTGAACGACGATACCGACCAGGACGGAACGCGCTTCAGCGGCCGCGCCGGCCTGAACTACGTCATGCCCAACGGCGTGGCGCCCTACGTCAGCTATGCCCAGTCCTTCCTGCCGAATACCGGCGTGTCGGCCCCCGTCAACGGCAGCGCCCCCTTCGCGCCGTCCCGCGCACGCCAATGGGAAGCGGGCGTCAAGTACCAGCCGCCCGGCTCGGATTCGCTGTACACGGTGGCGGTGTTCGACATCAAGAAAAGCAACGTCCTGACCAACGACCTGTTCAACCCCGGCTTCCAGGTCGCGTCCGGCGAAGTCCAGTCGCGCGGCGTCGAAGTCGAGGGCAAGTTCAGCCTGGCCGACGGCTGGGACTTCACCGGTTCCTATACTTATGTGAACGCCGAGATCACCCGCGCCAACAATGCCACCCAGGGCAACCGCCCGGCGCTGGTGCCCGAGCACACCGCATCCGGCTGGCTGAACTACACGGTGCGCCGTTCCGCGCTGGCCGGCCTGAGCCTGGGCGTGGGCGCGCGCTACGTGGGCTCGACCTACGGCGATAACGACAATACGCTGAAGATCGCGGCCCACACGCTCATCGACGCGGGCGTCTCGTATGCCGTGGACAAGCACTTGACCCTTTCCGTCAACGCCACCAACCTTTTCGACAAGGAATACCTGGCAACGTGCTCCGACCTCACGGATTGCTACCCGGGCAGCCGGCGCAGCGTGATCGGACGGGTCAAGTACAGGTTCTAGGCGGCAAAAGAAAAACCCCATCGCTCGCGATGGGGCTTCTGCAAGGGGCGGCGCCGCGCGCCGCCACACTTATTTCAACCAGACCCGCGCATTGCGGAAAATGCGCATCCACGGGCTGAACGCGCCGCCCGTGTCGGCGGCGCCCCATTTCTCGGGCGCCCACGACATCATGACGTTGCGGGTCACGCGTTCCGGGTGCGGCATCATGACGGTGAAGCGGCCGTCGGCCGTGGTGACGGAGGTCAGGCCGCCGGGGCTGCCGTTCGGGTTGAACGGATAGGCTTCGGTGGCGCGGCCGGCGTTGTCGATATAGCGGGCGGCGGCCAGCACGCGGCCGGCGTCGCCCTGCTGCGAGAAGTCGGCGTAGCCTTCGCCGTGGGCCACGGCGACCGGCACTCGGGCGCCTTCCATGCCGGCGAAGAAGATCGACGGCGACTTGGCCACTTCCAGCATGGACAGGCGCGCTTCGTACTTTTCCGACTGGTTGCGCGTGAAGCGCGGCCAGAATTCGGCGCCCGGGATCATCGGCGCCAGCGCGGCCATCATCTGGCAGCCGTTGCACACGCCCAGCGCGAAGGTGTCGGGGCGCGCGAAGTACGCGGCGAACTGGTCAGACAGCTTGCCATTGAAGCGGATGGTGCGCGCCCAGCCCTCGCCGGCGCCCAGCACGTCGCCGTAGCTGAAGCCGCCCACGGCCACCAGGCCCTGCGCCTGCGCCAGGTCCACGCGGCCGGACAGCAGGTCGGTCATGTGCACGTCGATGGCTTCGAAGCCCGCGGTGTCGAACGCCCAGGCCATTTCGACCTGGCTGTTGCAGCCCTGCTCGCGCAGGATCGCCACGCGCGGGCGCTTGCCCGTGTTGATGAAGGGCGCGGCAACGTCTTCCTGCGGGTCGAAGGCGACGTTCGGGCTCATGCCCGGGTCCGTGGCGTCGTTCCAGACGTCGAGTTCGGCCTGGGCGCAGGCCGGGTTGTCGCGGCGCGACATGATGCGGTAGGACACTTCGCTCCAGGCGCGGCCGAGTTCGGCGCGGGGCTGGCTCCAGACCTTCTTGCCGTCGCGGTAGAACTCGACTTCGTCCGCGCCGTTCAGGCCGCCGATGACGTGCGAGTGGGCCGACAGGCCCGCGCCGCGCAGCACCTGCATGACGGCGTCGCGCTGCGAGGCCGGCACCTGGATCACGGCGCCGGCTTCTTCCGAGAACAGCGCCTTGAGCGTCAGTTCTTCGCGCTGCACCGCCACCTGTTCGGGACGGATCTTGTAGTCGCCCCAATCCGCCGATTGCGGATCGAAGGTCAGCATGTCCAGGTTCACCGAGATGCCGGTGCGGCCGGCGAAGGCCATTTCGGTCAAGGTGGCGAACAGGCCGCCGTCGGAGCGGTCGTGGTAGGACAGGATGGTGCCGGCCTCGGCCAGGGTGCGGATGGTGACGAAGAACGCGCGCAGGTCCTGCGGGGCGTCGATGTCGGGCACGGTCTCGCCGACCTGGCCGTAGGCCTGCGCCAGGATCGAGCCGCCCATGCGGTGGCGGCCGCGGCCCAGGTCGATCAGGATCAGCACGCTGTCGCCGGCGTCGGTGCGCAATTGCGGGGTCAGGCTGGCGCGCACGTCGGCCACCGGCGCGAAGGCCGTGACGATCAGCGAAACCGGCGCCACCACCTGGCGCTGCTCGCCGTCCTGTTCCCAGGACGTCTTCATGGACAGGGAATCCTTGCCGACCGGGATGGACAGGCCGGTGGCCTGGCACAGTTCGCTGACGGCGGACACGGTGTCGTACAGCGCCGCGTCCTGGCCGTCCACGCCGCAGGCGGCCATCCAGTTGGCCGACAGCTTGATGTCTTCCAGGCGCGCCACGTCGGCGGCGGCCAGGTTGGTCAGGGCCTCGGCCACGGCCATGCGGCCCGAGGCCGGGGCGTCCAGCATGGCGATCGGGGTGCGCTCGCCCATGGACATGGCTTCGCCGCGGAAGCCTTCGTAGTCGGCCAGCGTGACGGCGCAGTCGGCCACCGGCACCTGCCACGGGCCGACCATCTGGTCGCGGCTGGACAGCCCGCCGACCGTGCGGTCGCCGATGGTGATGAGGAAGGACTTGTTGGCCACCGTGGGGTGGCGCAGCACGCGGTAGGCGGCTTCGGTGAGGTCGATGCCGGCCAGGTCCAGCGGCGCGGACACGCCGGGCAGGCGCTTCACGTCGCGCGTCATGCGCGGCGGCTTGCCCAGGATCACGTCGATCGGCACGTCCACCGGGCGCACTTCGGCTTCGCCCTGCGGGCGGATCGTGTCCAGGCCGGGCAGGCCTTCGCCATCCACCACGCGCAACTGGCGTTCCTCGGTGGCCACGCCCACCACCGCGTAGGGGCAGCGTTCGCGGCGCGCGATGGCGTCGAAGCGTTCGAGGTCCTTGGGCAGGATCGACAGGACGTAGCGCTCCTGCGATTCGTTGCTCCAGATTTCGGCGGGCGACAGGCCCGACTCTTCCAGCGGCACGCGCTTCAGGTCGAAGATGGCGCCGCGGCCGGCGTCGTTGACCAATTCAGGGAAGGCGTTGGACAGGCCGCCCGCGCCCACGTCGTGGATCGCGATGATGGGGTTGTTCTCGGCCTGCTGCCAGCAGCGGTCGATGACTTCCTGCGCGCGGCGCTCGATCTCGGGGTTGCCGCGCTGGACGGAATCGAAGTCCAGTTCGGCCGAGTTGCTGCCCATGCTGATGCTGGACGCGGCGCCGCCGCCCATGCCGATACGGAAGCCCGGGCCGCCCAACTGGATCAGCAGCGCGCCGGGGGGGATCACGTCTTTGTGCGTCAGGCCGGCGTCGATGCTGCCCAGGCCGCCCGCGATCATGATGGGCTTGTGGTAGCCCCAGCGCGTGCCGCCGGCCGTCTGCTCGAACGAGCGGAAATAGCCTAGCAGGTTGGGCCGGCCGAATTCGTTGTTGAACGCCGCGCCGCCGATGGGGCCGTCGATCATGATGGACAGCGGCGAGGCGATGCGCTCGGGCAGGCCGTGGTGGTCGGCTTCCCAGGGCTGCGGGGCGTCGTCGAAACGCAGGTGCGACACGGTGAAGCCGGTCAGGCCCGCCTTGGGCTTGGAGCCGCGGCCGGTAGCGCCTTCGTCGCGGATTTCGCCGCCGTTCCCGGTCGAAGCGCCGGGGAACGGCGCGATCGCGGTCGGGTGGTTGTGGGTTTCCACCTTCATCAGCGTGTGCACGACGGTGTCGCGGCGGATGTAGCGGGCGCCGTCGGCGCCCTCGCCCGTGACACCGGGCACGCCGGCCTGGAAGCGCTGCGCGGGGCCGCCTTCCATGATGGCGGCGTTGTCCGAGTAGGCCACGACGGTGCCTTCCGGCTGCGCCTTGTGCGTGGCGCGGATCATGCCGAACAGCGTGTTGGGCTGTTCCTGGCCGTCGATCACCCACTGGGCGTTGAAGATCTTGTGGCGGCAGTGTTCGCTGTTGGCCTGCGCGAACATCATCAGTTCCACGTCGGTGGGGTCGCGCCCCAGGTCGGTGAACGACTTGGCCAGGTATTCGATTTCGTCTTCCGACAGGGCCAGGCCCAGCGAGACGTTCGCCTCGGCCAAGGCCTGGACGCCGTTGGCCTGCACGCCCACCGTGCGCATCGGCTTGCCCGCCAGCGGCTGGAACAGCGCCTGGCCGTCGAAGCCGGCGTCCACCACGGTTTCGGTCATGCGGTCGTGCAGGCAGTCGGCCGCTCGCGCCAGCATGGCGTCGTCGAAGGACTTGGCGCCCAGCAGGCCGCGTTCGGGCGTGATCACATAGCGCACGCCGCGTTCGATGCGGTGGACCGACGACAGCCCGCAGTTGTGGGCGATGTCGGTGGCCTTGCTGGCCCACGGAGAAATCGTGCCCAGGCGCGGAATGACCAGCAGCGACAGGCTCTTGGCCGGCGCATCGGCCGTGGCCGGCGTGCCGTAGTCCAGCAACTGGGTCAGTTGGCGCTGCTGGTCGGCCGTCAGGGCGGCGTCGGTGCTGACGAAGTGCTCGTAGCGGGCGGATATGTCGGCCACCGGCAGGCCGGCTTCCTTCAATTGCGCCAGGAGGCGGTCGCGACGAAAGGAGGACAGGACGGAGGAACCAGGCAGATGCTGAACTAGGGACACGATGCGGGCGCCGTATAAGGGAGAAAAGGGCAAAAAGTGATTTTACCCGTTTAGGGGGTTTTCCCGGGGCCACCGTTCAATCCGGCGGGGAACGGCCGTTTCCGGTCATTGTTACAAAAAAATTCCAGACCATGGACGCGACGATGCCGCATCGCAGCATTCCATGCTTTCCCCTTACGGTCTCTGCCTTTGCACTCAAAGTGTGCGGACGATCCGGCACGTTTATGGTGCATCGCGTCATGTTGCAGCCATCCCGCACCGCGGGAAAACACGAGCTTCCGCTCCCGCGGCGCGACGGTAGGATGCAGCGACCCCACAAATAACAAGCAAAGCGCCGACCCGCGCGCTGGCCGTTGCCTCACATGTCCCGCCCCGAAGCCCCCGCCGAGCCCGTCGAACCGATCATCCCCGCAGAAGCAGATCCCGCCGTAAAAGTGCCGCTGGCCATCGAGGACTGGCTGGCCGTCATCCTGCTGGCGGTCCTGGCCACGATTACTTTCCTGAACGTGCTGGTGCGCTACTTCACCGACCAGTCGTTCGCGTGGACGGAAGAAATCTCGGTGTTCCTGCTGATCGTCCTGACCATGGCGGGCGGCAGCGTCGCGTTCGTGCGCAACCACCACATCCGCATCGAAATCCTGGCCGACAACGGCTCTCCGCGCCGTCAGCGCATCATGGCGCTGATTTCCAACGGCTGCGTGCTGGCGTTCTTCGTGCTGCTGACCGTACTGTCGGTCAAGCTGGTGGCCGACGAATACATCTACGAAGAAACCTCCCCCGCGATCGGCGTGCCGACCTGGTGGTATTCGATCTGGCTGCCGGTCATGGCCGCGGCCATTTCGCTGCGCACCGCCGGCATCCTCCGCCGCATCGCGCGCGCGCCCCTTTCCGCCGGCGCGGCCCGCGGGGAACAGCCATGATCGCGGGCATTCTCTTCACCGTCTTCATCGTCCTGATGCTGATCGGCGTGCCGGTCGGCGTGGCGCTGGGCATCGGCGGCACCGTGGCCATCGTGCTGTCCAACCTGGACACCCCCTGGTACGGCCTCCTGACCGTGCCGCAGAACTTCTACGCCGGCCTGGCGAAATACCCGCTGCTGGCGATTCCCATGTTCGTGCTGGTGGGCTCGATCTTCGACCGGTCGGGCGTGGCCAAGCGGCTGGTGGACTTCGCGATCGCCATCGTCGGCCGCGGCCCGGGCATGCTGCCGCTGGTGTCGATCGCCGTGGCCATGTTCCTGGGCGGCATCTCCGGCTCCGGCCCGGCGTGCGCGGCCGCGGTCGGCGCCGTGATGATCACCGCCATGTCGCGCGCGGGCTATCCCGGGTCGTTCTCGGCCGCCGTCGTGGCCGCCGGCGCCGCCACGGACATCCTGATCCCGCCTTCGGTGGCCTTCATCATTTATTCGGTGCTGGTGCCCGGCGCCTCGGTGCCGGCCCTGTTCGCCGCCGGCATGGTGCCCGGCATCCTGGCCGGCTTCGCGCTCATCGTTCCGGCGGTGTGGCTGGCCCGCAAGCACAAAATGGGCGCGCTGGAAGCCCACCTGCCGCGCCCGCCCTTCTGGGCCAGCCTGCGCGAGGCCTCGTGGGGCCTGGCCGCGCCGGTCCTGATCCTGGGCGGGATGCGCATGGGCTGGTTCACGCCCACGGAAGCCGCCGTGGTCGCGGTGTTCTACGGCCTGTTCGTCGGCGTGTTCATCCACCGCACCATCAAGCTGCGCGACCTGTTCACCATCCTGCGCGAAGCGGCCGAACTGTCCGCCGTCATCATGCTGGTCGTGACCCTGGCCGGCATCTTCGCCTGGGCGCTGTCCACGCTCAGCGTGATCGACCCCATCACGCACGCCATCGTCAATTCGGGCCTGGGCGAATATGGCGTGCTGGCGCTCTTGATCCTGCTGCTGATGACCGTGGGCATGTTCCTGGACGGCATCTCCATCTTCCTGATCTTCGTGCCGCTGCTCATGCCCATCGCCAACGCCTACGGCTGGGATCCGGTGTGGTTCGGCGTCATCCTCACCCTGAAGGTGGCGCTGGGCCAGTTCACTCCGCCGCTGGCCGTGAACCTGATGGTGTCGTGCCGCATCGCGCGCGTGCCCATGGAGTCCACGGTGCGCTGGGTGGTGTGGCTGCTGGGCGCGATGTTCCTGGTGCTGGTCGCGGTGCTGGCGTTCCCGCAACTGGCGCTGTGGCTGCCTCACAAGCTGGGTTATTGAAGGGGCGGGACCCCGCCGGCATTACGGGTGTGCATTACACAACAACAGACAGACTTGCAAAGAGAGGAGACGCAACATGAAATTCCGCAACTTGATCGGCGCCGCCCTGTGCGCCGCGGCGGCGGTGGGCATGGCGCCCGCCCACGCGCAGACCTACAAGCCCGAGTACAAGCTGTCCATCGTCGTCGGCACCACCTTCCCGTGGGGCCAGGGCGCCGAAATCTGGTCGAACCTGGTGCGCGAACGCACGCAAGGCCGCATCAACATCAAGGTCTACCCCGGCACCTCGCTGGTCCAGGGCGACCAGACCCGCGAATTCACCGCCATCCGCCAGGGCGTAATCGACATGGCCGTCGGCTCCACCATCAACTGGTCGCCGCAGGTCAAGCAGTTGAACCTGTTCTCCCTGCCCTTCCTGATGCCCGACTACGCCGCCATCGATTCGCTGGTGCAAGGCGACGTGGGCCGCGAAATGTTCAAGCTCATCGAGAAGGCCGGCGTGGTGCCATTGGCCTGGGGCGAGAACGGCTACCGCCAGCTCAGCAACTCCAAGCATGAAATCAAGAAGCCCGAGGACATGAAGGGCCTGAAGCTGCGCGTGGTGGGTTCGCCGCTGTACATCGACACCTTCACCGCGCTGGGCGCCAACCCCACGCAGATGAGCTGGGCCGACGCCCAGCCCGCGCTGGCCAGCGGCGCCGTGGACGGCCAGGAGAACCCCCTGTCCATCTACACCGGTTCCAAGCTCTACACCGTGGGCCAGAAGTACCTGACCCTGTGGAACTACGTGGCCGATCCGCTGATCTTCGTGGTCAACCGCGAGGTCTGGAATTCCTGGTCCGAAAAGGACCGCGACATCGTGCGCCAGGCCGCGCTGGACGCCGGCAAGCAGCAGATCGTGATCGCCCGCAAGGGCGTGACGCCCGAAGACCCGTCCCTGCTGAAAGAGATCGAGGGCCATGGCGTCACCGTGACCTCGCTGTCGCCGGCCGACCATGACGCCTTCGTGAAGGTCACCAAGCCGGTCTACGACAAGTGGAAGAAGCAGATCGGCGAAGACCTGGTGAACCTGGCCGAGAAGTCGATCGCCAACCGCAAGAAGTAAGCGCGCAAGAACACAGCAAGCCCCAGGGGAAACGGCGGCGCAAGCCGCCAACCGAGGCAGGGACGCCAGATCCCGCCCGCCAACGGGCGCCGGCCAAAAGCTGGCGTCCGTTTTTTTTTGTTGGGAGGGTGTGTCTTTTTGTTGGGGGGTGTCTGACACCCGGGTGCTCCGGCTTCAGCCTGGGAGGGTGTCTCGTACGGGTGTCAGACACCTGGCATGGTATGTGTCTGACACCCGTACGAGACGCCCCGTGAACTTGCACCAACGTTCCCGGGTGTCAGACACCCCCCCAACAAAAACCAGCCCCTACCCCGGATAACTCACTTCCAGGATATCCAGTTCCTCGATCCCGCCCGGCGTGCGCAGCACCACCGTATCGCCTTCCTTCGCCTTGATCAGCGCGCGGGCCACCGGGGAAATCCAACTGATCTTGCCTGCCAGGGGTTCGGCCTCGTCGACGCCGACGATGGTCACCCGGTGTTCCGCGCCGGCCTTGTCGGAATACAGCACCGTGGCGCCGAAGAAGACCTGGTCGCGGTTGGGCTGGGCGGCGGGGTCGACGACTTCCGCGATGTCCAGCCGCTTGGTCAGGAAGCGCATGCGGCGGTCGATCTCGCGCAGGCGCTTCTTGCCGTAGAGATAGTCGCCGTTCTCGGAACGGTCGCCATTGGACGCGGCCCAGGACACTACCTGCACGACGGCGGGCCGCTCCACGTTCATCAGGTGCGTGAGTTCGCCGCGCAGGCGTTCGTAGCCGCCGGGCGTCATGTAGTTCTTCGTGCCGGCCGGAAGCGCCTGGGCCTGCGGCAGATCGTCGTCGTCCTCGTGGTCGGACTCTTTAACAAAGGCTTTGTTCATGGCGGTTGCGCCGGTTGGGCGCGGTCACAGTCGATAGCTTGGAGGGCAAGGCGGCGGGGCCGCCGCCCGCGTCAGAACCAGTCGTGCCAGACCGGTTTAAGGTCGGACGGCAGCGCCGGCAGGCGGCCCAGGTCCATCCGGCTTTCCTTCGGGCTATGGAAGTCCGAGCCGCGCGACGCCAGGAAACCGTAGCGGCGCGCCACGTCCGCATAGTGGCGGGCTTCCTCGGCGGTATGGCTGCCCGTGTTGACCTCGATGCCCACGCCGCCCAGTTGCAGGAATTCGTCGAACAGCGCGGCGAACTGCAAGGGCGTGTACTTGTAGCGGCCCGGATGCGCGATGACGGCCAGGCCGCCCGCGCCGCGTATCCAGCCCACCGCTTCCGCCAGCGTGGCCCATTGCATGGGCACGTGGCCGGGCCGGTCGTCGCCCAGATGCTTGTTGAACACGGTCTGCACGTCGGGGCAGTAGCCGGCCTCGACCAGGTAGCGCGCGAAGTGCGTGCGGCTGATCAGTTCGGGATTGCCGGCGAACGGCAGCGCGCCTTCGTAGGCGCCTGGCATGCCCATGCCCGCCAGGCGTTCGCCGATGCGCTTGGCGCGCTCGGCGCGGCCGGCGCGGGTCTTGCGCAGCCCTTCGACCAGGACGGTATTTTCGGGATCGAAGCGCAGCCCCACGATGTGCACCGTCAGGCCCGCCCACGTCACGGAAATCTCGACGCCGGTGGCGAATTGCATGCCCAGTTCGCGCGCCATGCCGGCGGCTTCCGCCAGCCCGCCCACTTCGTCGTGGTCGGTCAGCGCCCAGACGTCCACGCCGTTGGCGTGCGCGCGCTGCGCCACGTCGCGGGGCGCGAGCGCGCCGTCCGAGACGGTGGAATGGCAATGCAGGTCGATGTTCAGGGTGCGCGCGTTCATGGGCCTATTGTAGAGAAGGCCCGCCAGCGTGGATAGCGCCCTGTCCGTCCCTGGTTTGCAGGGTGGACAGACCCTAGTTCAGCAGGAAGGCCGCCACCGGCTCCACCTGCTCGTCGGCGATCAGCGTGGGCGCGTGGCCTACGCCCCGCACCTCGTGCGCCCGCGCGCGCGGGTTGCGCTCGAGCATTTCCTGGACGGTGGCGCGCGTCAGCAGGTCGGACAGTTCGCCGCGCACGATCAGCGTCGGGCAGTCCACGGTGTCATAGGCGCGCCACAGGATCTGCTCGCCGGCGGCCAGTTCTTCGGGCGTCTGCGCGGCCAGGGCCTGGGCCAGCGCCAGATCGTAGTGCTTCACCCATTTGCCGCCGTACTCGGGATACAGATAGCGCGCCAGATCGGCCCATTGCGCGTCCGTGTGCGGCCCGAAGGTTTCCGAATTGGCCCGCATGGTGGCGACGGCCTCCTCGAACGAGGCGAACTCCCCGGCCTCGCCCACGTACTGGCCGATGCGCGCCAGGGCGCCCGTTTCCAGGCGCGGACCCACGTCGTTCAACACCAGCCTGTCCAGGCGCACTCCCTCGCCGGGCGGCAGCATGCCGGCGTGCGGACGCATCGCCAGCATGGCGCGGGCGAATACCGCCGCGCCGGACAGCGCCAGGCCGACCAGTCCGCCCATGGACGTGCCCAGCCAGGCCAGCCGCGCCGGCCGCAGCCGGGCGATCAGGGTCACCATGTCGGATACGTATTGCGGCACCGTGTAGAACGCCGGGTTGGCCAGCCAGTCCGAACGGCCCCGGCCCACCACGTCCGGGCAGACCACGCGGTAATGCCCGGCCAGGCGGCGGGCCAGCGCATCGAAATCGCGGCCGCTGCGGGTCAGCCCGTGCACGCAGACCAGCACCCGGTCGTTGGCGGGATCGCCCCATTCCCAGTAGGCCATGCGATGCAGGCCGGCCGGGCTGGCGCAGGTGACGAATTCCAAACGGGGTTCCAGGCTGGCGTCCACCATCGATACACTCCACGAATCTGCGCGCGCCGATACGGCGGCGCGCTAGGGCCCGGTAGTGTAATCGCGGCGGGCTTGCGCGCGCATGACAGCCGGGCGGGCCGCGGCGCCCGCGCCGCGGGCTGGACTATCGGCCCGGTCGTCGCTACGATCATCCCATCCGGATCGACGCCCCCGCCCCCGGGGCGGACAGGAAATTGCGGTTGCCTATCGGCGCGATCCAATCATTAAATTGGAGTTGCCCACGGTTTCGCGCCACAGTTGACAGTCCCAAGCATTGCCAGATCAGTCTTCCCAAAATTGATATGGAGTCCGTATGCAGCAAAGCAGTCCCGTTTCCCCGCTGACCCCCGACGATTCCGCCGTCGGCACCCCTCCCCCCGTAGCCCCCAAAGTGCTGCAGGATCTCCTGGCCCGCGCCGACGTGCAGATCAACGGCACGCGTCCCTGGGACATCCAGGTGCACGACAGGCACATGTACGACCGCGTCTTCGCGAGCTGGTCGCTGGGCCTGGGCGAATCCTACATGGATGGCGAGTGGGACTGCGACGAACTGGACGAGCTGTTCACCCGCCTGCTGCGCGCCGACATAGAATCGGCGGCGCTGGGCCTGGCCCGCGTCAAGCTGATCGCCGAACACCTGCGCCACAAGCTGTTCAACCTGCAATCCAAGCACCGCGCGTTCGAGGTCGGCAAGCAGCACTACGACGCCGGCAACGACGTGTTCGAGGCCATGCTGGACAGCCGCATGATCTATTCCTGCGCCTACTGGGAACACGCCCGGACGCTGGAGGAAGCCCAGTTGGCCAAGCTGGACATGATCTGCCGCAAGCTACAGCTCAAAGAAGGCGAAACCCTGCTGGACATCGGCTGCGGCTGGGGCGGGCTGGCCAAGTTCGCCGCCGAGCGCTATGGCGTCAAGGTCACCGGCGTGACCGTCTCCAAGGAACAGCTCGCGCTGGCGCAGGAACGCGTGAAGGGCCTGCCCGTGGAACTGCTGCTGCAAGACTACCGCGACCTCCAGGGCAGCTTCGACAAGGTGGTGTCGGTGGGGATGTTCGAGCACGTGGGCCCCAAGAACTACGACACTTACTTCACCCACGTGCAGCGCCTGATGGCCCCCGGCGGCGTGTTCCTGCTGCACACCATCGGCATCGCGTCCACCAGCCAGAGCACCGATCCCTGGATCGACCGCTACGTCTTCCCGAACGGCAAGCTGCCCTCGGCCCGCGAGATCGCGACGGCGGTGGAAGGCCGTTTCATCATCGAAGACTGGCATAACTTCGGCGCCGACTACGACCGCACGCTGATGGCGTGGTGGGAGAATTTCGAACGCGCCTGGCCCGAACTGGAACCGCGCTACGGCCCGCGCTTCTACCGCATGTGGAAATACTATCTGATGTGCTGCGCCGGCTTCTTCCGGTCGCGCGAGGGCCAGCTCTGGCAGGTGATGCTGACCCACCCGCAGCGCCAGGACACGTACCGGTCGCTGCGCTGAGCGCATCGCAGCCTAGTGTCGCAGCCAGGCAGCCGGGCAGCCAGGTGTCTGACACCCTTATGGAATGCCCGTCAGGCTGTAGCGGTGGTTCCGGGTGTCTGACACCAACTATGAAATCGGTTGGTGTCAGACACCCGGGAAGATCGTCTCGTGTCTGGATGACTATCCCGTAAGGGTGTCAGACACTGGCTGCACCGACACTGGCACCGACACTCGCATCGACACGGACTCCGGCATCGGCCTGCGCCGCGTCCTCGCGGATCATTTGCGCCGCGCGCTCCGCGATCATGATCGTCGGCGAATTGGTGTTGCCCGAGGTAATCAGCGGCATCACCGACGCGTCGGCGATGCGCAGGCCTTCCAGTCCGTGCACGCGCAGCCGCGCGTCCACCACCGCGCCGCCGTCCGCGTCGCGCCCCATGGCGCAGGTGCCCACCGGATGGAAGATGGTGGTGCCGATCTTGCCGGCCGCCTCGCGCAGCTCGGCTTCCGTCTGGAACGCCGGGCCCGGCAGCCACTCCTGCGGCCGGTAGCGCTGCAGCGCGGGCGCCGCGGCGATCCGGCGCACCAGGCGGATGGAATCCGCCGCCACGCGCAGGTCTTCCTCGGTGCTGAGATAGTTGGGCGTGATGACGGGCGCCAGGCCCGCGCCTTGCGGGCCCTGCGCGTGCACGCTGCCGCGCGAAGTGGGCCGCAGGTTGCACACGCTGGCGGTGAAGGCGTCGAAGCCGTGCAGGGGCTCGCCGAAGGCGCCCAGCGACAGGGGCTGGACGTGGAATTCCACGTTGGCGCGCGCCTGGCCGGGATCCGATTTGGCGAACGCGCCCAGTTGCGACGGCGCCATGCTCATCGGGCCGCTGCGGTTGACCAGGTATTCCAGGCCGATGCCCGCCCTGCCCCACCACGTGGAAGCGATGCGGTTCAGCGTCTTGACGCCGTCCACCTTGAGGATGATCCGCAGTTGCAGATGGTCCTGCAGGTTCTCGCCCACGCCGGGCAGGGCGTGGCGCAGTTCGATGCCGCTTTCGCGCAGGCGCGCCGGCTCGCCCACGCCGGAAAGCTCCAGCAGTTGCGGCGTATTCACCGCTCCCGCCGCCAGCACCACCTCGCGGCGCGCGCGCACCGTGGCCGCCGCCCCGCCGCGGCGCAACTGCACGCCGACGCAGCGCTTGCCTTCGAACACCAGTTGCTCGGCCAGCACGCCGGTTTCCACGCGCAGGTTCGGGCGTTTGCGCACCGGGCGCAGGAACGCCTTGGACGTGTTCCAGCGCCAGCCGCGGCGCTGGTTCACTTCGAAGTAGCCGCTGCCGAAATTGTCGCCGCGGTTGAAGTCCTGCACGCGCGGGATGCCTTCCTGTTCGGCCGCGGCGGCGAAGGCTTCCAGGATGTCCCAGCGCAGGCGCTGCGGCTCCACCCGCCATTCGCCGCCCGCGCCGTGATGGGCGTCGGCGCCGCGGTGATGGTCCTCGCTGCGCTTGAAGACCGGCAGCACCTGGTCCCAGCCCCAGGCCGGATCGCCCGACAGCGCGGCCCAGGCCTCGTAGTCCTCGCGCTGGCCGCGCATGTAGATCATGCCGTTGATCGACGAGCAGCCCCCCAGCACGCGCCCGCGCGGATAGATCAGCGAGCGGCCGCCCAGCCCCGGCTCGGCGGCGGTGCGGTACATCCAGTCCGTGCGCGGATTGCCGATGCAATGCAGATATCCCACCGGAATGTGGATCCAGTGGTAGTTGTCGCGCCCGCCGGCCTCCAGCAACAGCACCTGCACGGACGGATCCTGGCTCAACCGGTTGGCCAGCACGCAGCCGGCCGACCCCGCGCCCACGATGATGTAGTCGTATGTCTCCATAAGCTCTTCTTATCTGCTTGCCGGGGCAATGCGTCCGCCGGCGGGGTGAGCCGACCCGGCTGCGGCGGGTGGGCGCGCGCCGGGCATCTGCCGTGACTCTGGCGCAGCGGGACGGAACTGTCCAATGAATTGTTGAAAAACCGTTTATAAGCAACCTTAATAATGGTCAACGGACGACGCTGCCGCGCCACCTTCCCCGCGGTAATGCTCGATGAACCAAAAAAAGGCCCCCGGTTCGGGGGCGGCAGGCATGCGCAGCGGCTAATCCAGCTTGATGCCGGCCTCTTTGACGATACGTCCCCAACGTTCGTAGTCGTCGCGCAGTATGGTTTGCAGTTCATCGGAGGTGCTGGTCAGGGTTTCGACCCGCTGGGCACGCACCTGGGCTTGCAGCTCCGGAGACGCCAGCGCCTTGGCGAGCCCGGCGCTGAGTTTGTCGCGAACGGCCGGCGGCACGCCCTTGGGCGCGATGACCGCCCACCAGAGGTCCTCGCCGGACTTGGCATAGCCGGGCACGCCGGCTTCGTTCATGGTGGGCACGTCGGGCAGGAACGGGCTGCGCTCGGCGCTGGTGACGGCCAGCGCGCGCAAGGCGCCCGACTCGATCAGCGGCATGGAGGTATTGAGGGTGTCGAACATGAAATCCACGTTGCCGGCCACCACGTCGGCCAGGGCCGGGCCGCTGCCGCGGTAAGGCACGTGCATGAACCTGGTCTGGGTCAACTGCTTGAGCACCTCGCCCGAAAGCTGGTTGGTCGACCCGTTGCCGGCCGAGGCGAAGGTAATGGTGCCCGGCTTGGCGCGGTCAAGCGCCAACAGCTCCTGCACGTTCCTGGCCGGCACCTTGCTGTTGACCACCAGCACGTTGACGAAACGGCCGGCCAGCCCGATGGGCGTGAAATCCTTGATCGGATCGTAAGGAAGGTCCGGATAGATGTGCGGGTTGATCGTCATGTTGCCGACGCTGGACATGCCGATGGTGTAGCCGTCGGGCGCCGAGCGGGCGATCGCGGCGATGCCCACGCCGCCGCCCGCGCCCGAGCGGTTGGAGACCACGACGGGAACGCCGAGCACATTGCCCAATTGCCGGGCGATGGGCCGTGAAAACGTATCCATGGAGCCGCCGGCCGGAAACGGCACGATGAACGTGATGGGCCCGGCCGGCCAGTTATCGGCGCTGGCCGGCGCGGCGGCGGCCAGCGCGCAGCCGGCGGCCAACAGCAAGCGTGCAAGTCTGGACATTCCCTTCCTCCCCTTGTCGTGTCGAAATAGGCGCGCGGCTACTTGCCGTCGATGGCGTCCATGACGCGCGCCGAATAAACCAGGGCGGCGCCGGCGTTCAGGGCCACCGCCACGCCAAGCGCTTCGGCGATCTCACCCTTGGTGGCGCCTTCCTTCAGCGCCTGCTTGGAATGCACGGCGATGCAGCCGTCGCAGCGGGTGGTGACGGCCACCGCCAGGGCGATCAGCTCGCGGGTCTTGGCATCGAGCTGATTGGTCTTCTGGCCCGCGGCCGACAACTGCTGATAGCCCTTGACGGTGTCGGGGCTGGCCGCGGCGATATCGCCGATGCGGGTCATCAGTTCCGAGTGGTATTGGTTCCAGTCCAGCATGAATCGTCCTTTGAATAGGCGGTTGGAAAAAACGACGCCGCCACGCGGCGGCGATGGAAACTCATCGGCCGTAGCGGTCGCGCGCGGCGGCCGCATCGGCGGATTGCCCGCACAACATGGCCTGGTCCACGTCCATATGGCTGCCCAGGTGGTTGAGGGCGTTGGCGTAGGCGTTGATGCTTTGCTTGGACATGCGCACCGCGAGGTCGGGCATTTTGCTGATGCGTTCGGCCAGCGCCCGCGCATGGCCGCGGGCCGCGCCGTCGGGCACGACGAAATCCGCCACGCCCCATTCCAGCGCCTTGTCGGCCGACATTTTTTCTCCCAGCAGAACGATCTGCTTCGCGCGCGCCGGCCCGGTCAGGTTTACCAGCCGCGGGATGGTCTGCCAGCCCAGCGGGATGCCGATCTGCACTTCCGGCACGAACAAATAGGCCGACCGGCCCATCACGCGCCAGTCGCACGCCAGCGTGAGGGCGATGCCGCCGCCCACATTCATGCCTTCGACGGCGGCGATCGTGATCTGCGGCATGTCTTCCCACGCTTTGCACAGGCGGGTTCCGCGCAGGGCCAGGGCGCGCTTTTCCAGCGCAGTCCTGTCGTCCTGCTTCCAGCGCGCGGGGTCGCCCAGGTCGATGCCCGCCGAGAACTCGGCGCCATTGCCGCTGAGCACGACGCAGGCGGTCGAGGTGTCCTGCTGGAATTCCAGCGCGATGTCCGTCAGGCGCAGCACCATGTCCTGGGTCAAGGCATTGCGCTTGGCGCCGCGGTCTATCGTGACGGTCGCCACCGGCCCCGCCTTCTCCACCGAAATGATTTCCTTCATGTCCATCCATCCTAGACGTTCAACAATTCGGCGGCCGCCAGATCCGCGGCCGAATGCAATACCGAGACGATCTCGCGCAGATCGTGCGACTTGAGCCGGGCAGCCGGGCCGACCACGCCGATGCTGTACAGGCCGCGCGCCTGCCCGTCCATGACGGGGCAGGCGACGCTCAGGACACCTTCGTCGATTTCGCCGTCGCAGACGGCGAACCCCTGTCGATGCACCTGGTCGAGTTCGTCCATCAAATCGGCGACCCGCAAGCTGGGCGTGCTGCGCGCCAGCGGCTCCAGCAGCGCCTGGATGCGCGGCGGATCCAGATAGGCCAGGATGGCCTTGCTCGACGAACACTTGTCCAGCGGCCGGCTGCCCACGCCGGGATAGATATAGAGCTGGTCCTTGCGGGTGGGCGTGACGGCCTGCACCAGGTCCACCTCGTCGTTCAGCAGCCGCGCGCAGAATGCGGTTTCCTCCAACCGCCCCACCACGAAGTTCAACGCCGGGTTGAACAGGGCCAGCTTGCTGTCCTGCGTCAGGCTCGCGCGCATCAGGCGGACCAGGCCGTCGCCCAGCACGAAATTGCCGGTGGCGTCGTCCACGCCGAGGTAGTCGATTTCGCGCAGCGAAGTGGCCAGCCGGTGGGTGGTGCTGCGCGGCAGGCCGGTAGCCGCGGCCAGGTCGGCCAGCGACAGGCCAAGGGAATGGCCGGAGACGGCGTGCAGGATGCGATGGTATCGGTTCAGGGGATTCGACATGGCGGGTGCTGTCAGGGCTGTTGTCGCAAGGCGATTTTGTCGACCTTGCCTATGGAGAGCATCGGCAGGGCGCTGCGGATGAAAAAGCGCTTGGGCACTTTGTAGTTGGCCATGCGCTCGCGGCACCAATGCGCCAGCTCGGACTCGGACACGGCGCCCTCGGGCTTGAGGATCAGATGGGCGTGGCCCACTTGCTGGTAGAGCTCGTCGTCGACCGCGATCACGGCCGACATCAACACGTGGGGATGCTGTTCGAGCACGACTTCGATTTCGCGCGGGTACACGTTGTAGCCGCCGGATTTGTACATTTCCTTGATGCGGCCGACCAGGCGGAAGTTGCCGGTCTCGTCGCATACCGCCATGTCGCCGGTCTTGAGCCAGCCATCGGCCGTGAAGGCTTCGGCGGTGGCGGCCTCGTCGCGCAGGTAGCCGTTCATGCTGTAGCGCCGGCGCACCTGTAGTTCGCCCTGCTCGCCCGCCGGGCCCGGCTCGCCGTGCTCGTCGACCACGCGCAGTTGGCCATCGGGGATGGCGCGCCCGATGGTGTAGGCGGCCGCCTCCAGGGTGTCGCTGGCCACGATATAGCTGACCGATCCGCAGGATTCGGTCAGGCCGTAGGTCGAGCCTATCCGCGGGCAGTGTTCCTGGACGCGCCGCAGAATGGGCATGGGAATGGCCGCGCCCGAGAAAATGAACCACTCCATCCGGCGCATGATGGCCATGTCGAACGAAGGTTCGCGGATCAGCATCTGCAGCATGGTCGAGCCCAGCATCAGCATATTGACGCGGTGCTTTTCGATCAGGCCCATGACGTCGGCCGGACGATAGCGTTCCTGGTAGACGATGGTGCCGCCGGCCAGGATTTGCGACAGGCCGCGGAAATGCATGCCGCCGATATGGTTGATGGGCGCGAAGTTGATGACCACGGGATGGCTGGCGGTGGCGAAGGTGCGCGCCTGCACGGTCGAACGGTAGATCAGCGCCGTCTGGCTGAGCAAGACCCCTTTGGGCTTGCCCGTGGTGCCCGAGGTGTAGACCAGCATGCTGGGCTGGGCCGGGTCGCCATACGGCGCCGGGCATGCCGGCGGGACGCCTTCGGCGCCTGCCAGGGCGCGCTCCAGGCTGCCGTCGCCCGGCGTATCGCCCTGGTAGAACACCAGCGCCGGGCGCGCCGCGCCGGGCTCCAGGCTGTCGAGCGCATCGCGCAAATCGTCGGCGTAGCGCCGTTCCTCGAACGAAGCGATCGAGATCACCAGTCTGGGGCGGGCATGCCCGATCACATACGCCACTTCGCGCGGCTGGTAGCGCGGGTTCAGGCCCACCCACAAGGCGCCCAGCCGGGCCGCGGCCAGGAACGACACCATCGCTTCTGGCGTGGGCGGGGCCAGCATCGCCACGCAATCGCCCGCAACGACGCCCCGCGCGCTCAGGCCCGCGGCGCAGCGTTCGACCCGGCCCGTCAGTTCCCCGTAGGTGATCGATGCATCGCCGTGCGCCAGCGCGACGCGGGCCGGATGCTGGCGCGCATGCCCCGCAATGACATCCCACCAGGTCGCGCCCGGCACCCGCACTTCATCTTCGTGATAACTCATTGCGTTCATCCGCTCAGAACTTGATGTGCTTTTTTTCCACGATGTCCTTGAACATCGCCGACTGTCCGGCCACGAACTCGCGCGTTTCCTCCGGTCCCTTGAATGCCGCCTCCGTGCGCATGGCCTTGATCTGCTCCAGCACGGCGGGGTCGCGCAGGGCTTCGGCGAAGCCCCGCTGCAATTTGTCGATAATGGGCGCCGGCGTGCCCTTGGGCGCGGCCATGACATAGGAAATGATGTTCTCCGCCGCCTGCGGATAGCCGGCCTCGGCCAGGGTCGGCGTATCGGGCAGGAACTGCGAACGCTGCCGCTGCAGGACGACCAGCGCCTTGGTCTTGCCGGCGTCGAGCATGGTGCCCGCGGCATTGACGCCGTCGATCATCAAATCCACCTGATTGCCCGCCAGCGCGGTGACCGCCTCCACGCCCTTGTACGGAATGTGGCGGAACTCCACGCCGGTGTCGTTCATGAACACTTCGCCGGCCAGGTGGGTGGACGACCCCATGCCATAGGTGGCGTAGGTGTAGCGGCCAGGGCTCTTCCTGGCCTCGTCCAGCACCGTCTTGAGATCGGACGGCATGGCCTTGTTCGCGGTCAGCACCATGGCCGTCTGCCCCAGCGTGGCCACATAGTCCAGCGACTTCTCCGGCGCATAGGGCTGCGGCGACATGACGTAGGGGATCAGGGTGTAGCTGGTGTTGGTGGACACCAGCAGCGTGTAGCCGTCGGGCGCGGCGCCGATGACCGCGTTGACGCCGATCACCGTGCTGCCGCCCGGCTTGTTGAGGATAGTGATGGGCTGGCCGAAAAGCCGGGACGCGCGCTCGGACACGATGCGCATGAACTGGTCGGTGCCCCCGCCCGCGGAATAGGGAATGACGATCTTGATGGGTTTGTCGGGATAGCCCGCGGCCGAGGCATTGCCGGCATACGCCATACCGGCGCCGGCCATCACTGACGACACAACGAGCGTAAAGATGCTTCGATACATCATTTGTCTCCTGATGTGCAGATTGAGAACCATCCGGGCACGTAGTTGTCCCGCGCCGCGATGGCCACCCATCTTTTTTTATTAATCCCGAATTTCGAGATTCGGTCCCACTCTACGGGACAAAAAAGAAACACGCAAGGCCCGCGTGAAGAATTTCCGCCGCGCCCTGATAGGCTTTGCGGTATTGAGTCGATCGATTCCCGGACCCGCCCATGGACCTGAAGCACATCCGCACCTTTGCCGCCGTGGCCCGCGAAGGCAACCTGACGCGCGCGGCCGAGCATCTCCACCTGACCCAGCCCGCGCTGAGCCTGCAACTGAAGAGCTTCCAGGAATCGCTGGACCTGACGCTGTTCTCGCGCACCGCCCAGGGCCTGGCGCCCAATGCCGACGGCCGGGCGCTGCTGCCGTCGGCGCAGCGGATCCTGGACGCGCTGGACGATTTCCAGCGCGCCATCGGCGCCCTGCGCGATACCGTCCAGGGCGAGCTGCGCATCGGCACCATCCTCGACCCGGAGTTCCTGCGCCTGGGCGCCACCCTGCAATACATGGTGGAGCACTATCCGAAGATCCGCCCCACCCTGCGCCACGGCATGTCGGGATCGGTCGGCCGGCAGATACGCTCGGGCGAACTGGACGTGGGTTTCTTCCTGGGGCCGCAGGGCGACACCGGCGGCCCGGCCGGGCTGGAGGCGCTGCCGCTGGCCTCGTTCGCGTATTGCGTCGTGGCCCCCAAGGGCTGGGGCGCGCAAGTGGCCGGCCGGGGCTGGGCCGAGATCGCGGCGCTGCCCTGGATCTGGACGCCGCCGGATTCCGTGCACCACCGGCTGCTGTCGGCCCGCTTCGACGCCCTGGGCATCGCGCCCAACGCGGTGGCGGAGGTGGACCAGGAATCGTCGATGCTGGACCTGGTGCGTTCCGGCGTCGGCCTGTCGCTCGCGCGCGACTCCATCGCCCTGCGCGAATCCCAGGCCAGCGGCCTGCTGCTGGTGAAAGAGCTGTCGATCCAGGCGGAACTTTCCTTCATTACCCAGGCCTCCCGGCGGGACGACCCGCTGGTGGCCGCGGCCTTCTCCGCCGTGCGGGCGGCGTTCGGCTAGCAGCCCGCGCCGCGCGGGTTTGCTGCGCCGCGCCAAACGGGTGCAGCGCGCACAGGACTATGCACCGGCTTGACGCAGCGGCCTTTGCGGCCCCGCCCGCCTCGCGGCCCGCCCGCGCGGCCGTTCCCTCCCCCGCTCCCTGGCATGTCCCGGCATTCCGGCCCCTGGCGGCCGCATGCGGAATTCCTGGCACGGACTTTGCTTGATGTCTGGCATGCGGGCCGCAAGGCCGGCAAGACAACTTGAGCAACACCGGCAAAGGCGCCCCGACCGCAAGGTCCAGGGCGCCTTTCGTCTTCCGAAACCTGAATATCCAAGCCCGGGGATATCCCATGAACGTATCGGCCACATCCGATTCCCTGCAGACCCTCGTTGTCATCGGCAACGGCATGGTGGGCCACCATTGCGTCGAGCAGTTGATCGCCCGCGGCGCGCTGGCGCGCTACCGCATCCACGTCTTCGGCGAAGAAAGCCGCCGCGCCTATGACCGCGTGCACCTGTCCGAATACCTGAACGGACGCGACGCCGACTCGATGGCGCTGGGCGACGCGGCGCTCTACGAGACCGAAGGCGTGATCCTGCACCTGGGCACGGCCGTCCTGGAAATCGACCGGCGCCATCGCGAGATCGTCACCGCGCAGGGCCGCCAGGCCTACGACAAGCTGGTCCTGGCCACGGGCTCCTATCCTTTCGTGCCGCCGATCGCGGGCGCCGAAGGCGCGTCGCGCCTGGTGTACCGCACGCTCGACGACCTGGACCTGATCCGCGAGGCCGCCCACGGCGCGCGGCGCGGCGTGGTCGTGGGCGGCGGACTGCTGGGGCTGGAGGCGGCCAACGCGCTGAAGTCGCTGGACCTGGAGGCGCACGTGGTGGAATTCGCGCCGCGCCTGATGCCGGTGCAACTGGACGAACAAGGCGGCGCCGCGCTGCGGGCGCGCATCGAATCGCTGGGCGTGGGCGTGCACCTCTCGCGCGCCACCCAGGACATCCGGCCCGGCACGCAATACCGCTACCGCATGCGCTTCGCCGAAGGCGCGCCGCTGGAAACCGACCTGATCGTGTTCTCGGCCGGCATCCGTCCGCAGGTGGCGCTGGCGCGCAAGGCCGGGCTGACGCTGGCCGAACGCGGCGGCGTGGCCATCGACGATTTCTGCCGCAGCAGCGACGAACACATCTACGCCATCGGCGAATGCGCGGCCTGGAACGGCAGCGTGTTCGGCCTGGTGGCGCCCGGCTACCAGATGGCGCGCACCGTGGCAGCCGCGCTTTGCGGCGAAACCGCGCAGCCCTTCGCCGGCGCCGACATGTCCACCAAGCTCAAGCTGCTGGGCGTGGACGTGGGCTCGATCGGCGACGCCCATGGCGCGACGCCCGGCGCGCGCAGCTACCGCTACATCGACGAAGCCGGCGCCGGCTACCGCCGCCTGGTGGTGTCGGCCGACGGCAAGCGCGTGCTGGGCGCCGTCCTGGTCGGCGACAACAGCTATTACGACACGCTGCTGCAATACGTGCAGAACGGCATCGCGCCGCCCGCCGACCCGGCCGGCCTGATCCTGCCCCAGGGGCAGGCCGCCCCGCTGCTCGGCGTGGACGCGCTGCCCGCCTCGGCCACCGTCTGTTCCTGCCACAACGTAAGCAAGGGCGCCATCTGCGACGCCATCGACGGCGGCTGCGCGGACCTGGCCGCCATCAAAGGCTGCACCAAGGCCGCCACGGGCTGCGGCGGCTGCGCCGGCCTGCTCAAGCAGGTGGTGGAGCATGAACTGGCGGCGCGCGGCGTCGCCGTGGACAAGAGCCTGTGCGAACACTTCGCCTACACCCGCCAGGAACTCTACGCGATCGTGCGCGTGGGCGGCATCGAAACCTTCGAACAATTGCTGGCCAGCCATGGGCGCGGCCAACTGGGCTGCGACATCTGCAAGCCCGCCGTCGGCTCCATCCTCGCGTCCTGCTGGAACCGCCCCATCCAGGACCCCCGCCTGGTGCCGCTGCAAGACACCAACGACACCTTCATGGCCAACATGCAGAAGAACGGCACCTATTCGGTGGTGCCGCGCATTCCGGCCGGCGAGATCACGCCCGACGGGCTGATCGCCATCGGCGCCGTCGCGAAGAAGTACGGGCTGTACACCAAGATCACCGGCGGCCAGCGCATCGACCTGTTCGGCGCGCAACTGCACGAACTGCCCGACATCTGGAGCGAGCTGATCGCCGCGGGATTCGAGACCGGCCACGCCTACGGCAAGTCCACCCGCACCGTGAAGTCCTGCGTGGGCAGCACCTGGTGCCGCTACGGCGTGCAGGACAGCGTGCGGATGGCGCTGGACATCGAACACCGCTACAAGGGCCTGCGCTCGCCGCACAAGCTGAAGTTCGCCGTCTCGGGCTGCACGCGCGAATGCGCCGAAGCGCAGAGCAAGGACATCGGCGTGATCGCCACCGAGAACGGCTGGAACCTCTACGTCTGCGGCAACGGCGGCATGCGCCCGCGCCACGCCGAACTCTTCGCCACCGACCTGGACGACGCCATGCTCATCCGCGTCATCGACCGCGTGCTGATGTTCTACATCCGCACCGCGGACAAGCTGCAGCGCACCTCCGTGTGGCGCGAATCGCTGGAAGGCGGCCTGGACTACCTGAAGCAGGTGGTGCTGGAAGACAGCCTGGGCCTGTGCGCCGAACTCGAGGCCCAGATGCAGCTAGTGGTGGACCGCTACGAATGCGAATGGGCCAACGCCCTGAACGATCCGGAAAAGCTCAAGCGCTTCCGCACCTTCGTGAACGACAGCCGCCCGGACCCCGATATCCAGTTCGTGCAGGAGCGCGGCCAGCCCCGGCCCGCCCCCGCCCGCGTCATTCCCATAGCCGAGGAGATCTCCTGATGGACGTCCCAGCCCATGAACCGCAAGCCTGGCGGCCCGTCTGCCGCCGCCAGGACCTGGTGCCCCATTCCGGCGTGGTCGCGCTGGTCGAGGGCGTGCAGATCGCGCTGTTCTACGTGCCGCAGGCCGAGGACGGCGGCGTGTACGCCATCGAGAACCGCGACCCCCGGTCCGGCGCCAACGTCATCGGCCGCGGCATCGTCGGCCACCTGGGCGGCGAACTCGTGGTTGCCTCGCCGCTCTACAAGCAGCACTTCCGCCTGGCGGACGGAAGCTGCGTGCAGTACCCCGACCAGCGGCTGCGCGCATGGCGCGCGCGGCTCAACGCCGACGCGGTGGAAATCCGCTGACGCCCCTGCCTTGCCCCGCAATTGCCCCTCCCTCCAGAAACAGGAAGCCATCATGTCCTACATTGTCCCTGCCGAATTCGTCACCAAGATGGTGGACGCCGGCGAATCCAAGATCTACATGGCCACCCGCGACGCGCTCATCCGCGCCTACATGGCCGGCGCCATCCTGGCGCTTTCGGCGGTGTTCGCCGTCACCGTCTCCGTGCAGACGGGCTCGCCCATCCTGGGCGCCGCGCTCTTCCCGGTCGGCTTCTGCATCCTCTACCTGATGGGTTTCGACCTGCTGACGGGCGTGTTCGTCCTGACCCCGCTGGCGCTCATGGACCGCCGCCCCGGCGTCACGCTCAAGGGCGTGCTGCGGCACTGGGGCGTGATCTTCGTGGGCAACTTCCTGGGCGCGCTGACGGTGGCCTTCCTGATGGCCATCGTCTTCACCTACGGCTTCTCGACGCCGCCCAGCAAGGTCGGCGAGGTCATTTCGCACATCGGCGAGAACCGCACGCTGGGCTACAAGGAATACGGCGCGGGCGGCATGCTGACGATCTTCGTGCGCGGCGTGCTGTGCAACTGGATGGTGTCGCTGGGCGTCGTCGGCGCCATGATCTCCACCACCGTCAGCGGCAAGGTGATCGCCATGTGGATGCCCATCATGCTGTTCTTCGCCATGGGCTTCGAACATTCCGTCGTGAACATGTTCCTGTTCCCCTCGGCCCTGATCCTGGGCGGCAACTTCTCGATCATGGACTACATGGTCTGGAACGAGATCCCCGTGGTGCTGGGCAACCTGATCGGCGGGCTGTCGCTGACCGGCCTGACGCTCTACACCACGCACATGAAGACCGCGCCCAAGCGCAGCTTCAACTGAGATCCGCCGGCCATGAACAGCTACGCGCCCCGCGAGCGCGCCGCCTCCCTGAAGGTCGCGGCGGGCCAGCACAGCGAGCCCGGCAGGAAGCCCGTCAACCAGGACTTCCATGGCCTGTGCCTGCCCGGCGAACCGCTGCTGGGCGCAAAAGGCATCGCGGTCGCGCTGGCCGACGGCATCAGCAGCAGCGAGGTCGGCCGCATCGCCAGCGAGACCGCGGTCGCGAGCTTTCTGGAGGACTACTACTGCACGCCGGAAACCTGGTCGGTGAAAAAATCGGCGCAGAAGGTGCTGGGCGCGGCCAACGCCTGGCTGCATGCCCAGACCCGGCAGCGCCACGACCCGGACCGCGACCGCGGATACGTATGCGCGATGACGGTGATGGTGCTGAAGTCCGCCACCGCGCATATCCTGCACGTGGGCGACGCCCGCCTCTACCGTCTGCGCAACGGCGCGCTGGAACAACTGACCGACGACCATCGCGTCTGGATCGCGCGCGACAAAAGCTGCTTGAGCCGCGCGCTGGGGCTGGCCCCGCAGTTGGAGATCGACTACCACACCCAGCCGCTGGAACCGGGCGACGTCTTTCTGCTGGCGACCGACGGCGTCTACGAACACGTGGGCGCGCGCGACATGGCCGAGGCCGTGGCCGCGCACCCCGGCTGCCTGGACGAGGCCGCCCGCAAGCTGGCCGCGCTGGCCTATGAACGCGGCAGCGGAGACAACCTGACGGTGCAGATCGTCCGCGTCGACGCCCTGCCCGGCCGCCAGGCCAGCGAGCTGGGCGACTACAGCCGCGACCTGCCCTGTCCGCCGCTGTTGTCGGCGGGCCAGGATTTCGAGGGCTTCCGCATCCTGGACGAACTGCGCGCCAGCAGCCGCAGCCATGTCTACCTGGCGCGCGACCTCGCCAGCGGCGGGCAGGCCGTCATCAAGATTCCCTCGCTGGACTTGCGGCACGACCCGGCCTACCTGGAACGGCTGCTGACCGAGGAATGGATCGCCCGCCGCATCGACAGCCGCCACGTGGTGCGCGCCTGGCCGCGCGACAGGCCGCGCCGCTACCTGTACACCGCCAGCGAGTACATCGAAGGCCGCACCCTGACGCAATGGATGGCGGCCCATCCCCGGCCCGCCCTGGACGCCGCCATCGCGATCGTCGAGCAGATCGCCCGCGGCCTGCAGGCCCTGCACCGCCTGGAACTGGTGCACCAGGACCTGCGGCCGGACAACGTCCTCATTACGCCGGACGGCACGGCGAAGATCATCGACCTGGGCTCCGCCAAGGCCGCGGGCATCGAGGAACTGGCGCCGGCCGGGGACCACCCCGGCCCGGTGCTGGGCACGGCGCAGTACGCCGCGCCCGAGTACTTCCTGGGCGAGGCCGGCACGCCGCGGTCCGACCTCTATTCGCTGGCCGCGATGCTCTACCAGATGCTGTCGGGCCGCCTGCCCTATGGGCCGGACGCGGCGCGGGCCCGCAGCCGCGCCGCGCAATTGCGCCTGAATTACGTGTCGGTGCTGGACCGCGACCGCGAGATTCCCGCGTGGATCGACGGGGTGCTCAGCCGCGCGCTGCATCCCGATCCGCGCTCGCGCACCCCGGAGCTGTCCGAATTCACCCACGCGCTGCGCCATCCCGGCGAGGCCGCCCGGCGCGGCGAGCGCCTGCCCCTGCTGGAACGCAATCCGCTGGCCTTCTGGAAGGGCCTGAGCCTGGTGCTTGCCATCGCGCTCGCCCTCGTTTCCCTCCACTCATGAACGCAAGGACACCCATCATGAATCCTGCCGTCTGGCTGATCGGCGCGGGCCCCGGAGATCCGGAGCTGCTGACGCTCAAAGCGGTCAAGGCCCTGGGCCAGGCCGACGTGGCCCTGGTGGACGACCTGGTCGACCCGCGGGTCCTCGAATACTGCCCCCGCGCGCGCATCGTGCGCGTGGGCAAGCGCGGCGGGTGCCGTTCGACCCCGCAGGATTTCATCCAGCGCCTGATGCTGCGCTACGCCCGGCAGGGGCTGCGCGTGGCGCGGCTGAAAGGCGGCGACCCCTGCATCTTCGGACGGGGCGGCGAAGAGGCCCAGTGGCTGAGCGCCCGCGGCGTGGCCTGCGAGGTCGTCAACGGCATCACCGCCGGCCTGGCCGCCGCGACCGCCGTCGGCATCCCGCTGACGCAACGCGGGCTGGCCACGGGCGTTACACTGGTCACAGCCCACACCCAGGACGGCGGCGCGCCCGACTGGTCCGCGCTGGCGCGCGGCGGCACGACGCTGGTGGTCTACATGGGAGTCGCCAAACTGCAAGACATGCGCAGCCAGTTGCTGGCGGCCGGCATGGCCGCCGATACCCCCGTGGCGATGATCGAAAACGCCAGCCTGCCCGGCCAGCGCGAATGCGCGTCCACGGTCGCGGCCATGGCCGCCGACGCGGACGCGTTCCGCCTGCGCAGCCCCGCGGTGCTGGTGATCGGCCAGGTTGCCGCCTGCCGGATGTTCGGCATCCCCGAAGCCCCCGCGCTGCCCGACGCCGGGTCGCGCCGAAGCGCCTGAACCTCATCCGACCGAGACCGGAGCCTCCATGGCCGAACGCCACATGCCGCCGCCGCTGCGCTTCCTGCTCGCCGCGCGCCGCAGCGAACTCCATGGCCTGGAAGCCCTGGCGCGCAGTTGCGACCTGGTCGTGCGCATCGGCGCGCTGGCGCATGCGCTGCAGAAGGAACGCGGCTATTCCAACCTGTACCTGTGCAGCGCCGACGCGCGCCTGCAGCCGGCGCTGGCCGGTCTGACCGGGGACGCCGAGGCGGTCGAGGCGGAAGTCCGCCAACTGCTGGACGGGCTGGCGGCGGACCCGGGCAACGCCCGGGCCCGGCTGCTCAACGGCATCGCCTATTCCCTGTTCCGGCTGGATGAGCTTGCCGGGCTGCGGCGGCTGGTCCGCGACCGGCGCGTGCCGGCCGAAGACGCCGACGCGCGCTTCACCCAGGCCGTGGGCAGCCTGCTGGCCATCGTCTTCGAAACCGCGGACGCCGCGCTGGACCCCGGCGTGGCGCGCAACCTGGTGGCGCTGCTGAATTTCATGCAGGGCAAGGAACTGAGCGGCCAGGAACGCGCCTGCGGCGTCATGGGCTACACCGCCGGCTGCTTCAGCGACGCGCAAAAGGCCCGCATGCTGGGCCTGGCCGCCAGCCAGGAACGCAGCTTCGGCATCTTCGTGCAGTACGCCGAACCCGACGCCCTGCAATGCTGGGAACGGATCCAGCAACAGGGCGGGCAGGTGCGCCGCATGCGCGACGTGGCGCAGCGCACTTCGGCCGGGCAGCCCGTGGACGCCGGCCTGGCCGAACTGTGGTTCGACCTGTACACCGCGCGCATCGACGCCATGCGCGGGCTGGAAAGCCTGCTGGCCCAGGCCCTGGCCCAGCGCTGCGCCCAGCGCATCGCCGAAGCCCGCCAGGAACTGGACGACCGCCGCCTGCTGCTCAGCCGCTACGCCGACCATGCCAGCGGCCGCGCGCCCAGCATGGTGTATGGCGTGCACGGCCGCGTCGTGGACGCGCCGCCGCCGGACGGCGTGGGCGGCGAACTGGAACGGCCCATCCTGGACATGATGCGCGAACAGGCGCTGCGCATGCAGCAAGCCGACGACGCGCTGGCCGCCGCGCGCGGCGCGCTGGACGAAACCAGGCGCATCGACCGCGCCAAGCGGATCCTGATCGGCCGCTACGGCCTGACGGAACAGGCCGCGCACGAACGCCTGCAACGCGCCGCCATGGACGGCGGGCTGTCGCTGGCGGACGTGGCGCGGCAGATCGTCGGGCAGGCCGGCGACGGCTAGCCTCGTAGATCCAGCGCGCATTCCATCGTCTTCGCGCACCGGCACCCGGCCTACGGCAGGTTCTCGCGGAAGATCACCTGACTGCGGGCCAGTTCCACGCCGTTCATCGCGCTGCGCTTGTCGCGCAGGTTGCCGAAAATGCGCACGCAGCTCATCAGGGCCTCCATCGGGCTTTGCGTGATGACCGCGTCCATGGTCCCGTCGATCAGCAGCGAACGGGTGTCGGGCGTCAGGCCGTGGCCGATGAAGACGACGCGGTGCTGCAGGCCCGCCTCTTTCAGCGCGCGCGCCACGCCGTCGGACGCGCCGCCGATGTTGTAGATGCCGGCCAGTTGCGGATATTGCTCGAGCAACTGCCGCGTCTGCTCATAGTTCCGCTGCGCGTCGTCGTAGCCTTCGCGCAGGTCCACCACCTGCATGGCCTGGAACTGTTCCGCGTACAACTGCAGGAAGCCGCCTTCGCGTTCCTCGTGCGCCCGGTAGTGGCGCGACCCGGCGATCAGCGCCACGTGCGCCGCCCGCGAACCGATGAAGCGCGCGATCAGGTATCCGGCGGTGCGGCCGGCGGCGCGGTTGTCCAGGCCCACGTAGGCCGCGCGCGCGCTGTTGGCGATGTCGGAAATCAGCGTCACCGCCGGCACGCCCCGCTGCGCGAGCGTATTGACGGCTTCGCGCACCGCCGGATGCTCCAGCGCCATGAACGCGATGCCGTCCGCGCGCCTGCCGTGCTTGGCCAGCGCCTGCGCCAGCGCGTCGGGGTTGAAGCTTTCCACGTACTCGACCTGGCACTTGGCGTTCAAGGGCGCGAAGTGCTCCTGCGCGTAGCCGACGGTATCGCCCAGCATGCGCAGATAGCGGTTGCTGCCCCGCGGCAGCAGGAACACCAGCCGCATCGGTTCGGACGCGGCGGCCGAGCGGATTTCCTGCTCGGGCAGGTAGTCCAGTTCGATGGCGGCCCGGAAGACCTTTTGCGCGGTGCTGGCCCGCACCCCGGGACGGCGGTTCAGCACGCGGTCGGCCGTGGCGGTGGAGACGCCGGCCCGCGCCGCCACGTCCGCCAGGCGCGCCAGCTTGCGTTCGGAAGGAGTTCGATTCACATCAAAAACCATCATGAATGAAGTTTGACGATGATAGCGCCTATTCACTATTGTCCAGTCTGCCGCATGGGATTGGCGCTTTTGCGGAACATCAAAAAACATCATAACCATGATTATGGAGACAACCATGAAGCTGCTGACACGCCGCAGTGCCCTGCGCCGCCTTGCCGCGGTTCCCGCCCTTGCCCTGACCGGCGGCTTTCCGCTGGTCGCCCGCGCGGCCGACTACACGCTCAAGTACGGCAACAACCTGCCCGTCACCCATCCGCTGAACATCCGCGCCCAGGAAGCCGCCGAACGCATCCTAAAGGAAAGCAACGGGCGCGTGGACATCAAGATCTTCCCGAACAACCAGTTGGGCGGGGACACCGACATGTTGGCGCAGGTGCGCTCGGGCGGCATCGACTTCTTCACGCCTTCGGCGCTGGTGATCGCGACCCTGGTGCCGGTCGCGGCGATCAACGCCGTCGGCTTCGCCTTCAAGGACTACAACCAGGTCTGGAGCGCCATGGACGGCGCGCTGGGCGCGCACGTGCGCGCCGCCATCGCGCAGCGCCGGCTCTATGCCTTCGAAAAAATGTGGGACAACGGCTTTCGCCAGACCACCAGCAGCAAGGCCCCGGTCAAGACGGCCGCGGATATGGAGGGCCTGAAGATCCGCGTGCCGGTGAGTTCCCTGCCCATCTCCATGTTCAAGGGCCTGGGCGCCGCCCCGGCCAGCCTGCAGTTCAGCGAGGTGTATTCGTCGCTGCAGACCAAGGTGGTGGACGCGCAGGAAAACCCGCTGCCCATCATCCAGGTGGCCAAGCTGTACGAAGTGCAGAAGTACTGCTCGCTCACCAACCACATCTGGGACGGCTACTGGTTCATCGCCAACGGCCGCATGTGGGAAGGCCTGCCGGAAGACCTGAAGACGGTCGTGGCGCGCGGCATCAACGAAGCCGGCCTGGCGCAGCGCGAAGACATCAAGAAGCTCAACGCCTCGGTGCAGTCGGACCTGGAAGGCAAGGGCCTGCTGTTCAACCAGCCGTCCGCCGACAGCTTCCGCGAACAGTTGCGCAGCGCCGGTTTCTACAAGGAATGGCAGGGCCGCTTCGGCAACGAGGCCTGGACCCTGCTGGAGCAGGCCGTCGGCAAGCTGGCCTGAGGTCGCGCCATGTCTTCCCTGTCCGCCCCCCACGCCGCGCCGCCCCTGCTGCCGGCCCATCCCTTGCGCCGGGCCGCCGGCGCGCTGGACGGGCTGCTGGGCTGCGTGGTCGAGCACGCGGCCGCGGCCATCGTGCTGGTCGAGATCGCCGTGCTGTTCGCGGGCGTGGTGGCGCGCTACGCGTTCCACAGCCCGCTGGTCTGGTCCGACGAACTCGCGTCCATCCTGTTCCTGTGGCTGTCCATGCTGGGCGCCGTGGTCGCGTTGCGGCGCGGCGAGCACATGCGCATGACGGCGCTGGTCAACAACGTCGGCCCGGCGCGCCGCGCGCAACTGGAAACGGCCGCCATGGCCGCGTCGCTGGCCTTCCTGGCGCTGATCCTCGCGCCCGCCGCCGAATACGCGCATGAAGAACACTTCATCATCACGCCCGCGCTGGAGCTGAGCAACGCCTGGCGCGCCGCCGCCATCCCCGTCGGCATGGGGCTGATGGCGGTCGTCGCCCTGCTGCGCCTGGTGCGCACGCAGACCCTGCCCCAGATGCTGGCGGCGCTGGCGGGCGCCGCGGCCGTCGTCGCGCTGTTCTGGCTGGCGCAGCCGCTGTTCTCCACGCTGGGCAAGCTGAACCTGCTGGTCTTCTTCGTCGGCATCGTCGCGGCCACGGTCTTCGCCGGCGTGCCGATCGCGTTTTCGTTCGCGCTGGCCACGTTCTCCTACCTGGCCCTGACCACCAACACCCCCATGCTGGTGATGGTGGGCCGGCTGGACGAAGGCATGTCCCACCTGATGCTGCTGGCCGTGCCGCTGTTCATCTTCCTGGGATCGCTCATCGAAATGACCGGCATGGCGCGCGCCATGATCCAGTTCCTGGCCAGCCTGCTGGGCCACGTGCGCGGCGGACTATCCTACGTGCTGATCGGCGCCATGTACCTGGTGTCCGGCATTTCGGGCTCCAAGATCGCCGACATGGCCGCCATCGCGCCCGTGCTCTTCCCGGAAATGCAGAAGCGCGGCGCCAAGCCGGGCGACCTGGTGGCCCTGCTGTCGGCCACCGGCGCGCAGACCGAGACCATTCCTCCGTCCATCGTGCTGATCACCATCGGTTCGGTGACGGGCGTGTCCATCGCCGCGCTGTTCACCGGCGGCCTGCTGCCGGCCGTGGTGCTGGGCCTGGCGCTGTGCTCGGTGGTGTGGTGGCGCTACCGCAAGGAAGACCTGAGCCTGGCGCAGCGCTTCACCCTGAAGGAGATCGGCCGCTACTTCGCGATCGCGCTGCCCGCCGTGGCCCTGCCCTTCGTGATCCGCGCCGCGGTGGTCGAAGGCGTGGCGACCGCCACCGAGGTGTCCACCATCGGCATCGTGTATTCCGCCATCGTCGGCCTGCTGGTCTACCGGCGTTTCGATTGGGCGCGGCTTCGGCCCATGCTGATCGAGACCGCCTCGCTGTCGGGCGCCATCATGCTGATCGTGGGCTGCGCCACGGCCATGGCCTGGGCCCTGACCCAATCGGGATTCTCGGGCGACCTGGCGCGCCTGATGGCCGGCATGCCCGGCGGCGCCTACGGTTTCCTGGCCGTGTCCATCGTGGCCTTCATCATCCTGGGCAGCGTGCTGGAAGGCATTCCCGCCATCGTGCTGTTCGGCCCGCTGCTGTTCCCGATCGCGGCGCAGGCCGGCGTGCACGAGGTGCACTACGCCATGGTCGTGATCTTCTCGATGGGCATCGGCCTCTTCGCGCCGCCCTTCGGCGTGGGCTACTACGGCGCCTGCGCCATCAGCCGCGTCGATCCCAACGAAGGGATCGGCCCGATCTGGGGCTATATCGCCGCCCTGCTGGTGGGCCTGGTCATCGTCGCGGCCTTCCCCTGGTTCTCCATCGGTTTCCTGTAAAGCCCGCGGCCCGGACGCGGGCCGCGCTTTCCCGGCACTCTCCAACCCTACTCCTGCGAAGATCCATCATGAGTCGTTTCCTGGGCGAAATCCGCCAACTCGGTTATGTGGTCCACGACATCGAAGCCGCCATGGACTACTGGAGCACCACGCTCGGCGTGGGCCCCTGGTACTACAACCCGCGCGTGCCCATCGTGAACTACCGCTACGACGGCGCCAGCCATGAACCCCACAACTCGGTCGCGCTGGCCAACTCCGGCTTCGTGCAGGTCGAGCTGATCCAGACGCGCAACGACGTGCCCTCCATGTACCGCGACTTCCTGCAAGCCGGCCGCACCGGCCTGCAGCACGTGGCCTACTGGACCGAAGACTACGACGCCGACCTGGAGCGCCTGCTGGCGCAGGGCTTCAAGCCCAAGATGAGCGGCGAAGTGGGCGAAAAGGGCCGCTTCATCTATTTCGACACCGAATACCACCCCGGCACCGTGATCGAGCTGTCCGAAGTGGCCGGCCCCAAGGGCCGCATGTTCGACCTGATCCGGGACAGCGCCCGCGACTGGGACGGCAAGGATCCCGTCCGTCCCTTCCCCGACCTGAGCCGACTCTGACGCATCCCCTTCGCCACCGCCGCATACCGCCACCATGAATTCCCAATCGTTTACCGCCACGTACCTGATCGAAACCCCGCTGGACCCCGCCCGGGTGGCCGAGGTCATGGCCGGCGAGCAATCCTGCGGCACCTTCACGCGGGTCCAGGGCGAAACCGACGAACTGCGCGCCCGCGCCCGCGCGCGCGTTGAATCCATCGACATGCTGGAGCCCGCCGCCGCCCCCAGCCTGCCCAACGCGTGGCTGGCGCGCCAGCCGGGCGGCATGCCGGCGGAGTACCGGCGCGCCCGCGTGCGCATCGCCTTTCCCGTCGCCAACGTCGGCGCCAACCTGCCGACGCTGGCGGCCACCGTCGGCGGCAACCTGTACGACCTGGGAGAAGTCACCGGCCTGCGCCTGGAAAGCCTGGAACTGCCGGCGAACTACCGAGCCCAGTTCGACATGCCCCGCGCCGGCATCGCCGGCACCCGCGAGCTGACGGGCGTAGCCAGCGGCCCCCTGGTGGGCACCATCATCAAGCCGAACGTGGGCCTGTCGCCCGAGCAGACCGCGCACCTGGCGGCCCAGCTTTGCGCCGCGGGCGTCGACTTCATCAAGGACGACGAGGTCTGCGCCAACCCGTCCCACGCGCCGCTGGCGCAGCGCGTGGCGGCCGTCATGGCCGTCGTCCGCGCGCACCGCGAGCGCACCGGCCGCCAGGTCATGGTGGCGTTCAACATCAGCGACGAAACCGACGCCATGCGCCGCCACGCCGATCTGGTCGAACGCGAGGAAGGCACCTGCGTCATGGCCAGCCTGAACCACTGCGGCTACTCGGCCATCCAGACCCTGCGGCGCGGCACGCCGCTGGCGCTGCACGGCCATCGCAACGGCTACGGCGCGCTGTCGCGCCACCCCATGCTGGGCGTGGGATTCCAGGCCTACCAGACGCTGTGGCGGCTGGCGGGCGTGGACCACATGCACGTGCACGGCCTGCAGGGCAAGTTCTCGCAGGACGACCGAGAGGTCGTGGACTCCGCGCGCGACTGCCTGGCGCCGCTCACGCCCGGCATCGACGACGCCGTGATGCCCGCCTTCTCGTCGGGCCAATGGGCCGGCACCGTGCCCGCCACCTGGTCGGCCGTGCGCAGCGACGATCTGCTGTTCATGTCCGGCGGCGGCATCCTCGCCCACCCGGACGGCCCGGCCGCCGGCGTACTGAGCATCCGCCAGGCCTGGCAGGCGATGCGAGAGGGGCGGAGCCTGGACGACTACGCGCGCGATGCCCCCGAGCTGCGGCGCGCCATCGAGTTCTTCGGAAACCGCGCATGAACGGCGGCGAACGCGGCCCCTCGGCGCCGCGCGTGGCCTGGTACGGCGACGACTTCACCGGCGCCACCGACACGCTCGCGGAGGTGTCCCGCGCCGGCCTGCGCAGCCTGCTGTTCCTGGGCGTGCCCACCGCGGAGCAACTGCGGCGCGCGGGCCCGCTGGACGCCATCGGCATCGCGGGCGCGGCCCGCGCCATGGCGCCTTCCGAGATGCAGACGGAACTGGGCGGCGTGGGCCGCTTCCTGGCCGGCGCCGGCATCCGCGTGCTGCACTACAAATGCTGCTCCACCTTCGACAGCGCGCCCCACGTCGGCAGCATCGGCGCCGCCGTCCGCGAACTGCGCCGCCACATGCCCAATCCGCTGGTGCCCATCGTCGGCGGGCAGCCCAGCATCGGGCGCTATTGCAGCTTCGCCCAGTTGTTCGCCCGCGCCGGCTCCGCCCCCGACATCCACCGCATCGACCGCCACCCGGTCATGAGCGCGCATCCCGTCACGCCCATGCACGAAGCGGACCTCCGCCTGCACCTCGCGGCGCAAGGGCTGCCGGCTATCCGCTCGGTGCCGCACACCGCCTACCCGCGCTTGCGGCAGGCCTCGGACGCGCCCGCCGTGGAGGACTGGATCGGCCGGACCATCGGGGCCGCCGACGGCCCCCTCTTGCTGGACCTGGTCGACGACGAACAACTGGCCGTCATCGGCCGCCTGATCTGGCGCGCCGCCTCCCGCCTGCCGGTCCTGGCCGTCGGCCCCAGCAGCGTGCAGCAGGCGCTGGCCCGCGCCCTGCCCGACGCACCCGCGAGCGCCGCCCCGGCCCCGCTGCCGGCGGCCCGGGGGCCGGTGCTGGTGGTGGCCGGCAGCCTGTCGCCCGTCACGGCGCGGCAGATAGCCGCCTGCCGGCACTACACGCGCCAGCCGCTGCGCGTGGAACGCCTGCTCGCGGATGCCGCCTACGCCGCCGAACAGGCCCGGCAGGCCGTCGCCACGCTGGCCCAGGGCCGGAACGTGCTGGTGCATACCGACCGGCCGGCGCAGGCGCCCTCCGCCGAGCACACCGCCGCCACCGCCCGCGCCACCGCGCGGCTCGCCGCCGCGATCGTGCAGGGCAGCGCCCAGGCCGGCACGCGGCTCGGCCGCATCGGCATCGCGGGCGGCGACACCTCCAGCCAGGCCACCCTGGCCCTCGGCCTGTGGGGCCTGGCGTTCCGCTGCGTGCTCGCGCCCGGCGTCGCCGTCAGCATCGCCCGCAGCGACGACCCGCTGACCGATGGCCTGGAACTGATGCTGAAGGGCGGCCAGATGGGCGGCGACCTTCTGTTCGACGATTTGGCGCTGGGGATGGACTGAGGGTGGCGCCATCGGCCGCCGGCTTATCTGCCACGGTCTTGATCTCCGTCGAGGAAGTCCCAGTCGGTTTTGGCCGATAATCATCTGGCAGGCGAAAGAAATCCGCCCGCAATCCAGGCACAATCGAGTTAATCCTGCTTATCAAGCGGCGCTCCCCCCCGCGCCGCAACGAAAAAGGTGGCAGATAGATGAGCAAGCGCGCGCCCCCCTCACCGGACAATACCGCCCAGGCTCTGGACACGGCGGCCAAGGCGGCGCTGGCGCGCTGGACCGCGTCCTTCTCGCCCGCCGCGGGGCTGCTTGCCTGGACGGACTGGGCCGCGCACCTCGCCAATGCCCCGGGCAAGCGCCTTGCCCTGACCGAATTGGCCCTGCACCAGGCCGGCATGCTGGGCCAGTATCTGCTGGCCCAGTGCGCCGGCGACGGATCGGCCCCCTTGCCCTCCACGGACCGGCGCTTCGCCGACGCCGCCTGGCAACGCTGGCCCTTCAATGTCTATCACCAGCAATTCCTGCTCGCGCAGCAATGGTGGGAGACCGCCACGAGCGGCGTGCCCGGCGTCGATCCCCACCATGCCCAGGTGGCGGCCTTCGCCGCGCGGCAGTGGCTGGACGTGCTCTCCCCGGGGAACATCCCGCTCACCAATCCGGTGGTCATCCGCCAGACGTGGGAAGAAGCCGGCGCCAACCTCGCGCGCGGCGCGCGCAACGCCGCCGAGGACGTGCTGCGCGAAATGGCGGGCCAGCCGCCGGCGGGCGCCGACCATTTCCGCCCGGGCAAGGAAGTCGCCATCACCCCCGGCAAGGTGGTGCTCCGCAACCGCCTTATCGAATTGCTGCAATACGAGCCCGCGACCAAGACCGTCCATCCCGAGCCGATCCTGGTGGTGCCGGCCTGGATCATGAAGTACTACATTCTGGACCTCTCGCCGCACAACTCGCTCATCCGCTACCTGGTCAACCAGGGCTACACGGTGTTCTGCGTGTCGTGGAAGAATCCGGACGCGTCCCACCGCGACCTGGGCATGGACGACTATCTCAGCCTGGGCATCGGCGCGGCGCTGGACACGGTGGCCGCCATCGTGCCGCGCCGCCGCGTGCATGCCACCGGCTATTGCCTGGGCGGCACGCTGCTGGCCATCGCCGCGGCCGCCATGGCGCGCGACGGCGACGACCGGCTCGCCAGCCTGTCGCTGTTCACCGCCCAGACCGATTTCAGCGAACCCGGCGAACTGGGCCTGTTCATCGACGAAAGCCAGGTCAGCATGCTGGAAGCGCAGATGGCGCGCACCGGCTATCTGCGTGCCGGCCAGATGGCGGGCGCCTTCCAGATGCTGCGTTCGTACGACCTGCTGTGGTCGCGCATGGTCAACGACTACCTGCTGGGCAGGCGCCGCCCCATGTCCGACCTCATGGCCTGGAACGCCGACGCCACGCGCATGCCCGCGCGCATGCACGGGCAATACCTGCGCCGGCTTTTCCTGAACAACGATCTTGCCCAGAACCGCTACGAAGTGGGCGGCCGGCCCGTCATGCTCGGCGACCTGCGCCTGCCCATTTTCTCGGTAAGCACCGAGACCGACCACGTCGCGCCGTGGCGTTCGGTCTACAAGCTGCACTACCTCAGTCCCGCGCCCCTGACCTTCCTGCTGACCACCGGCGGCCACAACGCCGGCATCGTGAGCGAGCCCGGCCATCCGCGCCGCGCCTACCGCATCCTGTGCCGGCCGGCGAACCAGACCAGTCTCACCGCCGATGACTGGCTGGCGCAGGTGCCGCAACAGGAAGGCTCGTGGTGGCCTGCCTGGCTGCAATGGCTGGACAGCCAGTCGGGGCCGGCCAATGCCAAGCCGCCCGCCATGGGTGCGCCCCGCCGCGGCCTGCCGGTATTGGACCCCGCGCCCGGGACTTATGTGCTGGAGACGTAGCCTGCGTTTTCGCTAGACCCTCGGCCAGTCCGCCTGAACGAGAGCCCTCCTTTTCACACACTTTGCAAGGACGGATCATGAAGAAAGCCATAGCAGCCCCCGCCAGTCCTCCCGCGGCCCCGGCCTCGATGCTGGGCGCCAACCTCGCCTTTTGCCAGCGCCTGGCCTCGCTGGCCCAGGAAAGCCAGGCCCGCTGGGCCGAGCTGGGACAGCGGATCTGGGACGAACACGCCTACTTCTGCCAAGCCGCGTTCGCGCCCCTGCCGGAGACGCCAAGCTGGAAAACCCTGGCGCCCGCCCTGGGCGAAGCCGCGCAGCGCCAATGGCAGGCGCGCCTGAACGCCGCCGAAGCCGTCACGCACGCCGCCTTGTCGGAACAGGCCACGCTCGCCGCGGGCCTGTCCGAAGCCATGAATACCTGGCAGCACGATAGCGCCTGCGCCTGCAACGCGCTGATAAACGTTCCCGCCGAGAATATCTGGACCGCCATGGCCCAACAAATGACCTCCTCCGCCCAGCCGCAGCAAGCTTCGGGAGAACGGCATGGAAGCTAAGCACACCGCGCTCGTCACGGGAGGCATGGGCGCGCTGGGCCAGGCCGTGGCCCATGCGCTCCATGACGCCGGCCACAAGGTCATCCTTACCTGCCACCGGCACAGCCCCAAGGTACAGGCGTGGCTGGACACGCAGAAAGCCGCGGGGAGGGAATTCCTCGCCTATCCCGTGGACGTGGCCGATTACGACTCATGCCGGCAACTGGCCGCCGCCCTCGCCGCCGACGGGCATGCCATCGACATCCTCGTGAACAATGCCGGCGTCACGCGCGACGCCAGCCTGCGCAAGATGCCCCTCGACGACTGGAACGCGGTGCTGCGCACCAATCTGGACTCCATGTTCAACATGACTCAGCCCTTGCTGGACGGCATGGTGGAGCGGGGCTGGGGACGGATCGTCAACATTTCCTCGGTCAACGGCTTCAAGGGCGCGTTCGGCCAGACCAACTACGCCGCGGCCAAGGCCGGCATCCATGGCTTTACCAAGTCCCTGGCGCTGGAAGTCGCGCGCAAGGGCATAACCGTCAACACGGTATCGCCCGGCTATCTGGATACCCCGATGGTGGCGGCCGTGGCGCCCGATGTCCTGCGCGACAAGGTGCTGCCCCAGATCCCCGTCGGCCGCCTGGGCAGGCCCGAGGAAATCGCCGCGCTCGTCGCTTTCATCTGCAGTGACCTGGCGGCCTTCATGACGGGAAGCAACGTCGCCATGAACGGGGGCCAATACTGACGCCGAGGCCGCTCGGGGCCGGCATGGTCCGCCGGCCCGGCTCGCTGCCCGCCCTCGCCGCCCTTATCTCGACGCCAGGGATGCGAGCTGGGCGTCGCTCATGCGCAGCGCCGCGTCGGCCATCGCGCAAGTGACCGCCACGGCCTGGCGCAGTTCGGCTTCCTCGATGATGCCGGGCACGTCGCCCGCCGACAGGATATTGTTGACCCGCGACTCCGGCTTGCCGAATCCCGCCAGCAGGCGCAACGCCGGAATGCCGTGGCGCGCGAAGTTGGCATGGTCGGAGTTCGGCATCAGCGGCAGCCACGTGGCCACCGGCACGCCGCTGGCTTCGGCGGCCGCCTGCACCACCGGCGCCAGCGCCGGGAAATCGCTGATCAGCGCGGTCAAGGCCGCATCGCCGGCCACCGTATCGAGGTTGATGTCGAGCTTGATGCGCGCCCGCTCCGCGGGAGCAAGGTCCGCCAGGTAGCGCGCCGAGCCGGTCAACGCCCATTCCTCGGCGCAGAAAAAACAGAGCCGCAGGCTGGGCGTATCCGGTCCGACGCGCGCCGACAGGGCCCGGAACGCGGCCAACGCCGCCGCCACGCCCGTGCCGTTGTCCAGCGCGCTCGTGCCCAGGTCATGGCCGTCCATATGGGCGCTGATGACGATCACGCCGTCGCGCCCGCCCGCGATTTCCGCGATGCCGACACTGGCGCGCGCATCGTCGATCTCGCTGCCCCTGGCCACGATGCGCACACGCGCCGCGCCGGCCGCGCAGGCCGCCGCCAGCGCCGCGCCGCCTTCATGATCGATATACATGGCGGGGATGCCGGCGCCGCCGCGCGGCCTGCCCGAGGAACCCGACAGCACGCCCTGCCCGGGCACGTTGTTGGCGATCAGGAACGCCGCGGCGCCCGCCTCCACCGCCATGTCGTACTTGCGGCGGCGATGCACATGGTCGCCGGTGAACGGGTATTCGTGGCGCACGAGCACGGCGCGGCCGCGCGCGGCCGCGCCAAGCCGGGCGAAATCGTCGGGGCGGCCCGCTCCCGCGTCAACCACCTCCAGTTCCAGCCCGCCGGCCGGCGTGGACGCCGAACGCAACAGAGGGCGGCAGGCCAGCGGCTGCGGCGCCGCCCCCAACAGGTCAAGGCTCGCCAGCTCGCAGCGCCAGCCGTCGTAGGGCACGGTCAGCAACTGCGCGGTGGACGCGGCCTGCCGCGCCCGGCCCATGGCCCACTCCATGGCGGCGTCATCCTGCCCGCTGCCGGACATGCGTCCGCCAAAGGAGCAGACCGTCTCGAAATCACTCATCAGCGCCGCGTCATGGGCGGCGGCATGAAGCCAGGGTTCCATCTTGGATGTCTCGTGTTCCGGCGCCGGCGTCCGTCGGGACGGCGGCGACCGCGTTGGGGGAAGGCGGCGGACGTCGGGCCCGCGCGTCACTCGAACTTGATGCCCGCGCGCTGGACCACGTCCTGCCAACGGTCGAAGTCGGCGTTCAGCAACCGGGTCAGCGCCTCGGCGCCCGCGTCAGGCGGCGCCGCCACGCCGACGCTGCCCAGCCGCTGCTTGACGGGCGCGGACTGCATGACGGTCTTCATGGCGCTTTCCAGCTTGTCGAGCACCGGTTTGGGCGTGCCTGCCGGCGCCATGAGGCCCCACCAGCTTTGCACTGTCAGCTTCGGCAGGCCCAGTTCCTCGAAAGTCGGCACATCGGGCGTGGCGGCCTCGCGCGCCGGCGAGGACACGGCGATCGGCGCGATCTTGCCCCCCTGGTAGAGCGCGGCGGCCGTGGGCATGGTGGTGAAGCTCACCTGGATCTGGCCGCCCGCCAGGTCATTGACGGAAGCCGACGCCCCTTTATAGGGAATATGCACGAGCCTGCTGCCCGTGTTCAGCATGAACAGCTCGGCCATCAGATGCGTCAGCGAACCGTTGCCGCCGGAACCGATGGAAATGGACCCGGGCTTGTCCTTGGCGGCCGCGATCAACGCCGGCACCGTCTTGCCCTCGAAACGGGGATTGACGAACAGGTACATGGGGGACAGGCCCAGCAGCGAGATCGGCGCGAAGCCCTTCCGCGCGTCATACTTGACGCGGTCGCCATACAGCGCGGGCACGATGGTGAACGGCACGTCGGCCAGCAGCAGCGTGTAGCCGTCGGCGGCTTCGCCCGCCACGTAGGCGGTGCCGATCATCGATCCCGCGCCCGCGCGGTTCTCCACCACGACGGGCTGGCCCAGGGCCGCGCTCAGTTGATCGCTGATGCCGCGCGCGATGACGTCCGAACTGCCTCCCGTGGCATAGGGCACGATCAGGCGCACGGGTTTGTCGGGATACTCGGCCTGCGCCGGCGCGCCGGCAAAAAGCGCGGCCACGGCCAACGCGGGCAGGATGCGGGCGATGCGCGGGAACTTGGACATGTTCATGGTGTGGATCGAACCAGTAGGTCGCTAGGGTCCGGCCATTCTGGCGGCTCCCGGCCGGCCCGCGCAAAGGACATATGCGCATGGGGCATTCCACAGTGGAATACCGGCGACCGCTGCCCGCTCAGCGCGCCAGATACGCCCGCACCTGCGCGTTGAACGCCGCGGCCCGTTCCGCCACCCAATCGCAGAAGGCGTCGGCATAGGCCCCTCCCACGTTGGGACGGGGCTGCATCAGGTAATAGCCGTAGCGGCCCTCGACCGATTCGCCCAAGGGGCGCGCCAACTGCCCCGATTCCAAGTGCGAAAGGACCATGCACACCGGCACGATGGCGGCGCCCAGCCCGTGGAGGACGGCGGGCAGCAGCACGGAAAACCCTTCGTACTCGGGCGCCGTGGCCGGCGCGCCGGCCCAGAGCGGCGCCACGTCGGCGCGCCATTCGTCCCAGCTATAGCCGCGCTGCGCGCGCTTCAACAACGGCACCCCGTCGAGGTCCTCGACGGTGCGCACCGGATGGCGCGCCAGCAGGGAAGGCGCGGCCACGAGCGTCATCTCGCGGCCGCACAGGTATCGCGCCGACATGCCCGCCACGTGGCCGGTATGCAACTGGATCTCGGCATCGAAGCGCTCGGCCTGATCGCGGCCGTACAGCAGGCGCGGCCTTACGTTGACCCGCACTTCCGGGTGCAGGGCAAAGAACTCGGCCAGCCCGGGAATCAGGCAGAACTGCGCGAACGACGGAGACACCGCGACGTTCAGCGCCACGCGCGACATGGGATGCGCCACCAGCGCGTCGGCCTCGTCGATCAGGCGCACGGCGGCGCTGATCCGTTCCAGGTAAAGCGCGCCGGCATGCGTCAGCCGCAGCCCGTTGGGCAAGCGCTTGAACAGCGCCGTGCCCAGGCGATCTTCCAACGCGCCGATGTGCTTGCTCACCGCGCTCTGGGTCAGGTGCAGTTCTTCCGCGCTGCGGCTGAAATTGAGGCTGCGCGCCGCGGACAGGAAAATCCGCAGCGTAACCAGCGAATTCCGGGATCCCTTCATGCCGCAAGCGCCGGCCGCAGCCGGACGTTCTCCACCGCTTCTTTTCCGTTGCCCATCATGCGCGCGCCCCTGCCTGGCTTTTCAAAGAAGGGGAATATGACACAGCTTCGGCCCGCCGGCGACGGCGTGCCATGCCTCAATCCAGCATTTCGAAGAATGGCGCCATGCGTTCGCGCGACCGCAGGATATGGTCGCGCATGGCGGCCTGGGCGCCGTCGGCATCGCGCCGGTCCAGCGCCTGCACGATGCGCGCATGTTCGGTCACGGCCTCTTCCGTCACCCGGGAATGGAAGCGCAGCCGGAACAAATGCGTGTGCGCATACAGCCGCGCGAGCGCCTCGGCCAGCAGTTCATTGCCGCTTTGCTCCGCAATCCAGGAATGGAATTGCGCGTCCAGCACGGCGAACTTGCCGTAGGCCACGCGCGCGTCGTCGGCGCTCGGCGCGCTCATCGCGGCCGACAGCGCCGCCAATTGCTGGCGCGACGCGTCCGTCATGCGTTGCGCGGCCAGGCTGGCTCCGAACGGTTCCAGTTGCAGGCGCAGTTCATACATCTGCTCGAAGCGGCGGCGCGACGGCATGGGCGCGGCGCTGTAGCCCACGTGGTGCGTCTTCACGACCAGGCCTTCCGTTTCCAGCCGGATCAGCGCGGCGCGGATCGGCGTTTGCGACACGCCCAATTCCCGGACCAGCGCGTCCACCGCGATCCGCATCCCTGGCGCGATCTTCAAGGAAATGAGCTGCGACAACAGCGTTTCGTAGACCTCATCGCCCAATGAGCGCACGCGCTCGCCCAGGCGCGGCCCGCCGGGCGCGGCCGAGGACGCGGCTGTGGAGCCGAGGGAGAGAGTCGTCATGGTTGTCCCCTAGGTTTGCCAATAATCGGTTGACGTCCAATTTGTTACGAGGTTAGCATAAATCAGATCGTATTTCAGATCCGATCGGATTTAACCACTTACCGAGACTATGACGACAACGATAAAAATGGGGGAGGCATGGGAAGTCTGCATGCGCGCGCTGGAACAGGCCGGCACCCCCGCGGGCCATGCCGCGACGCAGACCAACCTGCTGCTCGAAGCCGAACTGCGGGGCCGCGCCTCGCACGGGCTATTGCGCCTGCCGCGCATCATCGAACGCATCCATAACGGCGTGGCGGACCCGAAGACCCGCGGCAAAGCCGTCTGGCGCTCGCCCGCCTTCCTGGACCTGGATGGCGAGCGCGGTCTCGGCCCCGTCATCGCGCTGGCGGCGCTGGACCAGATCCGCGAACGCGCCCGCGAGACCGGCATCGCCATCGCGGCGGTCAGCAACAACAACCATATCGGCATGCTGGCGCTGTATGCGGAACAGGTCGCCCGCGAAGGCCAGATCCTGCTGGCCCTGTCGACCAGCGAAGCCCTGGTTCATCCCTGGGGCGGCCGCCGCGCGTTGATCGGCACCAACCCCATCGCGATCGGCGTGCCCACCGAGGACGAACCCTTCGTGCTGGACATGGCCACCAGCCAGGTCGCCATGGGCAAGATCCACGACTACGCCAACCATGGCCGGGCGCTCGAGCCAGGCTGGGCGCTGGACGGCGCCGGCAACCCCACCACGGACGCCGCCGCCGCCAAGTCCGGCGCGCTGGCGCCCTTCGGCGAGGCCAAAGGCTACGCGCTGGGCCTGGCGTTCGAACTGCTGGTCGCCAGCCTGACGGCCTCCGCGCTCGGCACGGCGGTCAAGGGCACGCTGGATTCCAGCGCCGCCTGCAACAAGGGCGACGTCTTCATCGTGGTCGAAGCGGGATCCGGCGCGGTCGCCGCCCGCATTTCCGCTTATCTGGACGAGATCCGCGCCTGCCCCGCCCTGCTGCCCGGGCGGTCCGTCGCGGTGCCGGGCGACCGGGCCCGCGCCGAACGCCGCCAGCGCCTGGAAACCGGCATCGAACTGGCCGATGACGTCTGGCACCGCATTCTCGACCTGGCGCAATGCGCCGCCTGAACTCCACACGACTCCTCCTCAAGGATCCGCAATGACCGATTTGTTTGGAATCATGCGCACGCCGCGCGCCGTGCTGTTCGGCAACGGCCAGCGCCATGCGCTGGGCCGCGTCGCCGCCGCCCTGGGCCGGCGCGCGCTGATCTGCACCGACGAGCGCTTCGCCGGCACGCCGGAAATGGCCGGGCTGCTCGCGGCCCTGGAAAGCGCCGGCGTGCGCGTCCAGGTGTTCGACCGCACCCAGCCCGACCTGCCCGTCGAAGGCGTCTACGAATGCGTCGCCGCGCACCGCGCGTTCCAGCCCGACACGATCGTGGGGCTGGGCGGCGGCAGTTGCCTGGACATGGCCAAGCTCGTCAGCCTGCTGCTGGCGCACGGCGGCGAGGCCGCCGACTATTACGGCGAATACAAGGTGCCGGGCCCCACGATCCCGGTGATCGCCCTGCCCACCACCTCGGGCACGGGTTCCGAGGTCACGCCCGTGGCCGTGCTGGCCGACAGCGCGCGCGATCTGAAGGTCGGCGTGTCCAGCCCGCACCTGATTCCCCACACGGCCATCTGCGATCCGGAACTGACGCTGACCTGCCCCCGGGGGCTGACCGCCATCGCCGGGGCCGACGCGCTGACCCACGCCATCGAAGCGCTGACCGCGGTGCGGCGCAGCCCGGATCCCGACATCGCGCAGACGCGCGTGTTCGTCGGCAAGAACGCCTTCAGCGACCAGCAGGCGCTGATCGCCATCCGCGCGCTCGCTTCCCACCTTCCCCGCGCGGTCGAAGACGGCTCGGACCTGCACGCCCGGGGCCAGGTCATGGCCGCCGCGCTGGCCGCGGGCCTGGCCTTCGGCGTGGCGGGAACGGCGGCGGCCCACGCCATCCAGTATCCCATCGGCGCCCTGACCCACACCGCGCATGGCGCGGGCGTGGCCACGCTGATGCCCTACGTCATGGATTTCAACGCGCCGGCCTGCGCGGACGACTACGCGGACATCTCGCGGGCCATGGGCGATCCGGAAACCGACCCGGGCCGCCTGGCCGCCAACGCCCCCCGCCACGTCTACGAGCTGTTCGCGCGCATCGGCATCCCCGCCACGCTGGAAGGCCTGGGCGTGCGCGCGGACCAGCTCGACTGGATCGCCGGGCAGTCCCTGCTGGCGGCCCGCCTCGTCACGAACAATCCCCGCCCGCTGGACCAGGCAGGCATCGCGGCCATCGTGGCCGCCGCCCATGCCGGGCGGGGTTCGTTCCGCGACGCCCGATAACCCCCCTACTTCCCCTACCCGGAGCTGACACATGACCACCGAGGCCAGCAAGCTGTCCACTGACCTTTACATCGACGGCGCCTGGCGCGCCTCGACCTCGGGCCGCCGCATCGACGTGCTCGATCCGTCCACCGAGCAGACCATCGCCAGCGTGGCCGACGCCACGCTGGAAGATGCCGCCGCCGCCGTGGACGCCGCCTCGCGCGCCGCCGCCGGCTGGGCCGCGACCCCGGCGCGCCAGCGCGGCGAGATCCTGCGCAAGTGCTTTGAACTGATGATGCGCGACGCCGAGAGCCTGGCCCGCCTGATCTCGATGGAGAACGGCAAGGCGCTGGCGGATGCGCGCGGCGAAGTCGCCTATGCCGCCGAGTTCTTCCGCTGGTTTTCCGAAGAAGCCGTGCGCATCAATGGCGACATCAGCGTATCGCCCAGCGGCGCCAGCCGCATCATCGTGCAATACCAGCCGATAGGCGTCGCCCTGCTGATCACGCCGTGGAACTTCCCCGCCGCCATGGCCACCCGCAAGATCGCGCCCGCCCTGGCCGCCGGCTGCACCTGCATCCTCAAGCCGGCCACGGAAACGCCCTTGACCGCCTATGCCGTCGCCCGCCTGCTCGAAGAAGCCGGCGTGCCTCCTGGCGTGGTGAACGTGGTGACCACCTCGTCGGCCGGCAAGTTCGCCAATGCCGTGCTGGACGACCCGCGCGTGCGCAAGCTTTCCTTCACCGGCTCGACCGAAGTCGGCCGCGTGCTGCTGCGCAAGGCCGCCGACTCCATCATCAGTTGCTCGATGGAACTGGGCGGCAACGCGCCGTTCCTGGTGTTCGACGACGCGGATATCGACGCCGCGGTGGAAGGCGCCATGCTCGCCAAGATGCGCAACGGCGGCGAGGCCTGCACCGCCGCCAACCGCTTCTACGTGCAGCGCGGCGCGCTCGAGGCGTTCAGCGCCCGGTTCGCCGAGCGCATGGCCGCGCTGAAGACCGGCGACGGCGTCGGCGCGGATACGCAATGCGGCCCCCTGGTCAACGCGGGCGCGGTGGAGAAGGTGGCCTCGCTGGTGGACGACGCCGTCGCCAAGGGCGCGCGGATCAGCACCGGCGGCGCGCGGCTGGACCGGCGCGGCTACTTCTACGCGCCTACGGTGCTGGTGGACGTGCCGCCCGACGCCGACCTGCTGGGCGAGGAGATCTTCGGCCCCGTGGCGCCCATCGTGGCCTTCGATACCGAAGACGAAGCCGTGGCCCTGGCCAACGCCACCGAATACGGCCTGGTGGCGTATGTGTACACCCGCGATCTCGCGCGCGGCATGCGGGTATCGGAACGCATCGAAAGCGGCATGATCGCCCTGAACCGGGGCCTGGTCTCCGATCCGGCCGCGCCCTTCGGCGGCGTCAAGCAAAGCGGATTGGGCCGCGAAGGCGCGCACCACGGCCTGCTGGAATTCATGGAAGCCAAGTACATCGCCACCAACTGGTAGCGCGCCGCGCGCGGCCGCGCCCCCTGGCGCGGCCCCCCATCCCAAGTTTCACCTCAGGAGACAGCTAGACATGGCTACATATGAAATCGCGACCATCGACGGCGATGGCATCGGCCCCGAAGTCTGCCAATCGGCTATAACCGTGCTGAAAGAAGCCTGCGGCGCCGACCTGCTGGCGTTCAGCAGCTATGACGGCGGCGCCGACCACTACGTCAAGTCGGGCCACGTGCTGCCTGACGACACCTACGCCGCCTGCAAGGCGGCCGACGCCATCCTGCACGGCGCGGCGGGCATGCCCGGCGTGACCTACCCCGACGGCACCGAAGTCGGCAACGACCTGCACCTGCGCCTGCGCTTCCGGCTGGACCTGTACGCCAACGTCCGCCCGATCCGCCTGTACCAGGGCGTCGACTCGCCCCTCAAGCACTTCAAGCCGGGGCAGATCGACTACGTCATCGTGCGCGAAAACACCGAAGGCCTCTACGCAAGCCGTGGCGGCGGCATCGTGCTGCGCGACGAAGTGGCCACCGACACCATCGTCGTCACCCGCAAGGGCATCGAGCGCGTCGCCCGCTTCTCGTTCGATCTCGCCCGCCAGCGCAAGGGCGCGCCGCGCGACGGCAAGCGCCGCGTCACGGTCTGCGACAAGGCCAACATCCTGCGCACCTACGCCTTCTTCCGCAGCGTCTGCGACGACGTGGCGGCGGCCTACCCCGACGTCGAAATCGATTACGCCTACGCCGACGCGATCACGGTGCACATGCTCAAGCGCCCCGACTTCTACGACGTGATCGTGGCCGAGAACATGTTCGGCGACATCATTTCCGACCTGGGCGCCGCCACCATCGGCGGCATGGGCCTGTCGGCGTCGGCGGAACTGGGCGATACGCACGGCCTGTTCCAGGGCGCGCACGGCTCCGCCCCCGACATCGCCGGCCAGAACGCCGCCAGCCCGCTGGCCACCATCCTGTCCGGCGCGCTCATGCTGCGCTGGCTGGGAGACAAGCACGGCGACGCCGCGCTGACCGAGTCCGCCCAGCGCATCGAACTCGCGGTCGAACGCGTGCTCGCCAAAGGCGACCACGTGCCGCGCGATCTCGGCGGCACCGCAAGCTGCACCGACATGACGCAAGCCGTCTGCCGCGCACTGGCCCGCTGACCGCGGGACACCCCCTTCCACAACAAAGACATTACGAGGAGACACCCCAATGCTACGAATCGCCCCCATCCTGTGCGCCGCCCTGACTGCCGCAACCTTCGCCGCCCCGGCCGCCGCCCAGGACTACCCCAGCCGTTCCATCACAGTCATCGTGCCGTTCGCGCCGGGCGGCACCAGCGACACGCTGGGCCGGCTGGTGGCCACCTCGCTGGGCAAGCAGCTTGGCCAGACGGTGGTCGTGGAAAACTCGGGCGGCGCGGGCGGCCTGATCGGCATGCAGAAACTGCAAAAGAGCACGCCGGACGGCTATACCCTGGCCTTCAACAACATGTCGCTGGCGATCCTGCCGCACCTGCACCCCAAGGCCAACTACGACCCGCAGAAGGAGCTGGCGCCCATCGGCATCGTCGCGACGGTGCCCATGGTGCTGTCGGTCAGCAACAAGAGCGGCATCCAGGACCTGCCCGCCATGCTCAAGCGCATCCGCGACGAAAAAGCCGTCAAGCTCAATCTGGGTTCGAGCGGCCCGGGCAGCACGGCGCACCTGGCCGAGGCCATGTTCCTGCATTTCGCCAACGCGCGCGGCGAGCTCATTCCCTACCGCGGCACGGGCCCGGCGCTCACCGACCTGATGAGCGGGATGATCGACGGGGTCATAGACCAGACCGTGACCATGCTGCCGCTGCACCAGGACAAGCGCGTCAAGGCCATCGCCGTGACCGGAACGTCGCGTCTGGCGCAAAGCCCGGACATTCCCACGTTCGCGGAGGGCGGCCTCCCCGAGTTCGACCTGGCCATCTGGAACGGCCTGGTCGCGCCCGCCGGCACGCCCCAGCCCGTCGTCGACAAGCTGTCCGCCGCCCTGTCGCAAGCCATCGACACGCCCGAGTTCAAGACCCGGCTCGAGCAACTGGCGGCGCAGGCGCCGAACACCCAGGAACGCGGGCCCGTGGCCTTCTCGGATCTGCTCAAGCGCGATTCGGAACGCGTGTCATCCCTGGTCAAGAGCGCGAACCTGTTGGGCGCGAACTAGGCCCCAAGGGGCGGCCGGCGCCGCGACGCAGGATGACTGGAACGCGCTCTTGCGGGCAATGGACAGGGAGGACTTGGCAAAGAGCCCTGAATCCCGCCCCGCGGGAGGGCCACAGTTCGGATCCTGCCGAGCCATTGGCTCCGCCGTGGCCGGCGGCCCCTCAGTGCCCATGCCAATACCGCCGCCCGCGCTCCCGCTCGGCCCATACCTCCAGTCCGTCCGGGCCTGAGCGCGCCGTCACCGCGCCGTCGCGGTCGCTGCGCCAGAACGCCGCGCCCGCGCGCGTCCACCGCAGCTCCACCGCGCGGGCCGGGTGGCGGAAGCGGTTCAGATGGCCGGCCTGCGCGATCGCGTGGCCGGCGGCCGTGACGGCGACCAGCTCCCGGCCCGACGACGACGAAGAACCATGGTGCGGAGCCAGCACCACGTCCGTGGCGGGAAGCCCGGACGCGGCCAGTTCGCGCTCTTGCGCCAGGCCCACATCCCCGGTCAGCAACAGCGAATGGGCCGCGCCTTCCACGCGCAGCACGCAGCTTTCCGCGTTGCGGTCTTCCGGCGCCCCGCCGCCGTCGCGCGCCGGATGCAGGAACGTGAACGTCACGCCGTCCGCTTCCCACTGCTGTCCGCGCCGGCATCGCTGCGCGTCGCGCGGCGGGGCGGCTGGCAACTTACCCGCATCCGGCCATAGGCGGGCATCGCGCCGCAGGAACGCCGCCAGGTCGAACGAAGCGTAGCCGCGCAGCACCGGCACCGCCGCCAACACGGCTTGCGCGCCGCCGACGTGGTCGATATCGGCGTGCGACAGGACCAGCACGTCCAGCCGCCGGATGCCGCGCGCCTGCAGGAAGGGCGCGACCACGCGCTCGCCGGCGTCGCTGCCGCCATGGTGGCGCGGCCCGGCGTCGAACAGCAGGGCCTGGCTGGCCGTCTCCACCAGGATGGCGCTGCCCTGCCCCACGTCCAGGGCGCTCATGCGCCAGTATCCCGGTTCAGGCCTGTCCGGACGCCAGAACAGCAGGGGCAGCATGCAGGCCCACCCCAGCCGCCGGCCCGGCCATCCGCGAACCTGCAACGCCCAGGCCATGCCGGCCACCGCCAGCGCCAGCCACGGCCAGGGCGCCGCGGCCACCGGAAAGCTGGCCCACTCGGCGTTGCCCACCCAGGCGACCGGGGCCATGGTCAGCTCGAACGCATGCAGGCCCGCCCGCCCCGCGAGCGCGGCCATGCCTCCGGCGCCCGGCACCGCCGACAGGGCCGCGCACAGCAGCGCCAGCGGCGTCACGATGAAAGTCACGGCGGGAATCGCCACGGCATTGGCCAGGGGCGAACCCAGCGACACCTGATGGACCAGGTACGCCAGCAGCGGCGTCAGGCCCAGCGTCACCATGAGTTGCAGCCGCGCCGCCTGGGCCAGCCGCGCCGCCCAGCGCGCCCGCCAGCCGGCCTCCGCGTCGAACGGCGCGTCCGCGATGCGCAGCAGGACGGCAACCGCCCCGAACGACAGCCAGAACCCCGGCGCCAGCGGCGCCCACGGATCCAGCGCCGCCACCGCCGCGGCGGCGCTGGCCAATACCCTGTCCGCCGACACGGGCAGGCGCGACACGGACGCCGCCAGCGCCACCGACAGCATGAAGAAGGTACGGCGCGCCGGCACGCCCCAGCCGGCCAGCAGACAATACAGCAGCGCGGCGATGGCGGCGGCGGCCCCGCCCGCCGCGCGCGCTGGTGCGTATTCGGCCAGACCCACTCCCCGCCAGCGCGCGCGCCGCCAGACGGCGGCCACCAGCAGGCCCACGATGCCGGCGATCGACGTGACGTGCATGCCGCTGATCGACACGAGATGCGTGATGCCGCTGCGGTTGAACAGGCGCCAGTCCTCGCGCGCCACGCCCGCCTGGTCGCCGATCGCCAGGGCGATCAGCACCGGCGCGTAGCGGTGCTCGCCCAGCGCGGCGCGCAAACCCTCCCTGACGCGATGGCGCGCGCGTTCGATCGCCACGCCCGGCGTCGCCCACGGCCGGTCGGCCAGCAGGCGGGGCTGTCCGCGCACCGTGCCCACCGCGCGCAGGCCCCGCGCGAAGAGACGCCCTTCCGCGTCCGGCCCGTCGGGGTTCAGCAGGCCGTGCGGGCGCCGCAGCACCAGCGCCATGCGCCACACCTGCCCCGGCATCAGCGTGGGCAGCCCCGCCTGCGCGCCCGGCGCCGCCTGCCAGGCGACCTGGATGCGGGACGGAACGCCCGGCGCGGCGGGCTCGTGCAGTTCGGCCACGAAACGCTGGCCGCGCTCGTCGCCATCCGGCAGTTCGGCGATGCGCAGCACCAGCCGGGATACGGCGTCATGGTGGACGTCACCCAGCCCGTCGTCCAACCGCCATTGCGCCCGCGCGCCGGCATTGAGCAGCCCCGCGCACAGGCCCAGCGCCAGGGCCGAACAGGCCTTCGCGCCCCCATGGCGCGAGCGCAGTAAAGCGGCAAGCGCCAGCAGGCACGCCCCCGCCAACAGCCACGCCGCGCCGGCCCCGGGCAGGCGCGGCGTCACCTGCACCAGTCCCGAGCCCGCCACGAACGCGATGCAGAAAATACGGCCTGTGATATACGCCTCCCGAAACGGGACAGCGTAGGCGCAAGCGTTGCGGAGCGGGCTGCGGCGGGGGCGGTTTTATCCGCCTCGGGTGGCCGCGTACGCTTGGCGGTAAACCGGCGCCCGGCAACGCCGGCTAGGCGCGCAGCGTCCGCGATTTCGCCCGCAGGCGAGTCATTCCGGCTGAATGCCCGCCTGCCTGACCTTGTCTCCCCAGACCTTTTCCTGTTGCGCCACGAAAGGCCCGAACTCCGACGCCGGCGCCGGCATGGGCTCCGCCCCCAGTTGGACCAGCTTGCCCTTGATCTCTTCCGACGACACGATCTTGTAGAGTTCGTCGCCCAGCCGCTGGGCGATGGGCGGCGGCAGCTTCGCGGGCCCGAAGATTCCGACCCAGGCGGCCAGGTCGAACCCGGGCTGTCCCAGCGCCTCGGATACGCTCGGGAGGCTTGGCGCCAGCGAACTGCGTTTCTCGGTCGATACCGCCAGCGCCTTCAAGGTGCCGGCCTGGATGTGGGCGGTGGCCGACGCCAGGTCCACGAACATGAACGTGGCGCGTCCGCCGATGATGTCCGTCATCGCCTGCGGCGTGCTCTTGTAGGGAATGGCCGTCGCCTTCAGCCCGGTCAGCTTGTCGAACGAAGCGGCCGAGATCTGGCCGGTGCTGTTGCCATAGGCATAGTTCAGGCCCTGGGGATTGGTTTTGCCGTAGCGCAACAGATCGTCGACGCTGTTGATCGGCAACTTGGCGCTGACCGCCAGCACGAACGGGAAATTGCAGACCTGCACCAGCGGCGTGAAATCCTTGATCGGATCGTAGCGGAGGTTCTTGTACAGGTAGGGATTGGAAGAATGGGTGGTGTTCGTGGCCAGCATGATCGTGTAGCCGTCGGGCTGGGCGCGCGCCACCATGTCGGCGGCTATCTGGCCCGAAGCGCCGGGCCGGTTCTCGACGATCACGACCTGCCCCAGGGCCGCCTGCAGGCGCTCGCCGATCAGGCGGGCGACGATGTCGCTGGCGCTGCCCGCGCCGAATGCCGTGATCAGTTTCACGGGCTGGGATGGATAGTCCGCCGCCTTCGCGGGCCCCGCCAGAGTCAGCGCGAGCCAGGCGGCGGCGCATAGCGGCTTGAATACGGAACGCATCATGTCTCTCTCCTTGAAGAGGCGCCGGCCTTGTTCCGGACGGTCGCCGTGGGCTCGGGACAGGACCTTCGTCGGTCCCGCCCCAGCGGGTTCAGCCTGCGGCCGGGACGCTGGCCAGAATGCGCATCGCCTGCTTCAGATGCGGGCGGTCCAACATTTCTCCGTCCAGTTGCAGCGTGCCGGCCCCGGGCGCCTGCTCGAACGCCTGGACAATACGGCGCGCGCGCTCGACATCCGCGGGATCGGGCGTGAATGCCTCATTGATGGCGGCCACCTGGTCCGGATGGATCGCGATCTTGCCGGTGAAGCCGGCGCGCCGCGCCCGCGCCGCGTCCTTGCGCAGGCCTTCCGTATCCCGGAAATTGCCCCATATCGTGTCGATGGCGGGCACGCCTGCCGCGGTGGCGCCCAGCAGGCAGAGAGAGCGCGCAAGCTGATACGTAAAGTCGTACTCGCCGTCTTCGCGCCGATTGCTGGCCGCTCCGAGCACCGCGGCCAGGTCTTCCGCCCCCCAGGTCAGCCCGCGCAAGCGCGGGCTGCAATCCGCATAGCCGCCCAGGTTGAACATGGCGCCCGCGGTCTCGGTGGCAACCGGCATGATGCCGATGGCGCCGGGCTCCAGGCCTTCGCGCGCTTCCAGCGCGGTGAGGTAATGGTCCAGCGTGACGATGGCCTGCGCGCCCTGGCCTTTCGGCAGCAGAATGGCGTCGGGCGCCGACCTCACCACCGCCGCCAGGTCGTCCAGCGCCAGGCCCGAATCCAGGGGGTTGATGCGCACCCACAGTTCCGGGCCCGACGCGGGACGCGCCGCCAGGTATTCCCTCACGATGACGCGCGCCGCCGGCAGCCGCGCCGCGTCCACCGCATCCTCCAGGTCCAGGATCAGGGCGTCGGCGCCGGCGGCCGGGGCCTTGGCCAATTTGCGCTCGCTATCCCCGGGGACGAACAACATCGATCTCAATGCCATTTTCTTGCTCCTCACTGTCCTTGAAATCTCGGGGCGCGCCGTTCGGCGAATGCCCGCGTACCTTCGGCGACATCCTGCGAGTCCTGCAACAAGCGCAGGAACAACTGTTCCAGCCGCAGGCCCGTCGCCAGGTCGGCGTCGCGGCTGCGCAAAGCCAGTTCCTTGGCCGCCTGCACCGCGAGCGGCGCATTGGCGGCTAGCCTGCGCGCATACGCCATGGCCGCCGGCAGCAGTTCCTCGCGCGGCACGACCCGGTTCACCAGGCCCCAGCGGTTGGCGGCGTCGGCGTCGAAGGCATCGCCCAGCAGCAGCATTTCCATGGCGATGGCATGCGGCAATTGCTGGGCCACGCGCTGGGTACCGCCATTGGCCGGAAAGACGCCGCGCTGGACTTCCGTCAGGCCGAAGGTGGCCGTGGGCACGCACACCCGCAGGTCGGTGGCCAACAGCAGCGTCATGCCGCCTCCCAGGCAGTGCCCGTTGACCGCGGCGACGACGGGTTTCCACACTTCCAGCCCGCGGTTCAGCAGTTGGCCCTGCTGCGTGTGCATCAGCGCCGCCAGACTCGGCGGCGCTCCGACGAACGACTTCAGGTCCGCGCCGGCGCAAAAGGCCCGGTCTCCCGCTCCGGTGATAACCGCCACGCGGATCGCGTCGTCGTCGCGGACCCGGCGCCAGGCCTCGGACAAGGCGTCATAGTGCTCGCGGTCCAGCGCATTGCTTTTCTCGGGGCGGTTGATGGTGATCAGCGCCACGCCGTCCTGTTCTTGAAAATCGATGGACATCTCAGGCCTCCTTCCCTGGCGCCGCGCCGGCCCGCGGCGCCAGCGCGTCCAGGTAGCGGCCGATGGCGGCCGGACCGTAGCCCAGCTCGGCCAACACTTGCCCCGTGTGCTCGCCCACTCTGGGCGGCGGCGATACCGGTCTGGGCCGCTGGCCGTCGAAACGCAGCGGTTGCGACACCACGTTCAATTCGCCGTGCGCCGAATCGGCGAAGCGATGGATCATTTCACTGGCGGCCATGTGCTCGTGCGCCAGCAGTTCGCCCACGCCCTGGATGGGCGCGCAGGGAATGCCGGCGCGCGCCAGCCGCCGGATCCAGGCGTCCCGGTCGTCGCCGCGCATGATCTCCGACACCAGCTCCAGCACTTCCCGGCGGTTGTGCACCCGGTCCGCGTTGGTGGCATAGCGCGGGTCATCCGCCAAGCCGGGCCTGCCGGCCTCGTCGCAGAAGGCGCGCCACAGCGAATCGTTCGCGACACCCAGCAGCAAGGGGCGGTCGCTGGCCTCGAACACCTGATACGGGCACAGGGACTCATGGGCCGAGCCCCAGCGGCGCGGCTCGCTGCCACGCTCCCAGTAGCTTTGCATCACGTAGCCCATGAACCCGACCGCCGTATCGAACAGCGACGCCTCGACCTTGCAGCCCTTGCCTGTGCGCAGCTTGCGCACTACCGCAGCCAGGATCCCGGTGGCGGCGTGCATGCCCGTGGCCTGGTCGATGGGCGAGATCGGGCTGCGGACCGCCGGCCCGTCTTCTTCTCCCGTGATGGACATCATGCCGCAGAATGCCTGCAGGATGACGTCGTAGCCCTTGCCCTTGTTCAGCGGCCCTTTGCTGCCGAAGCCGGAGATACTGCAATAGACCACGTCCGGGCGCAGCGCCGCCGCGCTGTCGTAATCGATACCCAACCGTGCCGCCACCCCGGGGCCGAAACTCTCCACCACGATGTCCGCCGTGGCGATCAGCCGCTGCGCCGCTTCGCGGCCCTCGGGCGATTTCAGGTCCAGCGCCACGCTGCGCTTGTTGCGATTCACGCTCAGGAACACCGTGCCGTCGTCTTTCCGGAACGGCGGCCAGCGGCGTGTGTCGTCCCCCTTGAGCGGCTCCACCTTGATGACCTCCGCCCCCATGTCGCCCAGATACTGCGTGCACAAGGGGCCGGCCAGCACCTTGGAAAAATCCACCACCCTCAACCCTTGCAAGGCATCCATTGCATCCGTCTCCTGCGCGCGCCTCGCGGCGCTCAAAAAGCGACGTTGTCGCCGCCCTTGGTTTGAATCATGGCCCGCGCCTCGTCGGGCGTCGCGATTTCAAGCGACAGCTCTTCCAGGATGCGGCGGATCTTCGCGACCTGTTCGGCGTTGGACGTGGCCAACTTGCCGCGGCCCGCGTACAGGCTGTCTTCCAGCCCCACGCGCACGTTTCCGCCCAATAGCGCGCTGGCGGTGACGAACGGCATCTGGTGGCGGCCCGCGGCCAGCACCGACAGGTAATAGTCATCGCCGAACAGGCGATCGGCGATGGTGCGCATGTGCAGCAAGTTCTCGTGGTCGGCGCCTATGCCGCCCAGGATGCCGAAAATGCACTGCAGGAAGAACGGAGGCTTGGCCAGGCCGCGGTCGACGAAGTGCGCCAGGTTGTACAGATGGCCGACGTCATAGCATTCGAACTCGAATCGCGTGCCCAGGTCCGACAGTTCGCGCAGGCCTCGGTCGATCTGCGCGAACGTGTTCGACAGAATGAAATCCCGCGTCATCTCCAGATAGGGCTTTTCCCAATCGAACTTGAATTCGCTGACGCGGTCGCCGGCACCCGCGATATTGAAATTGAGCGATCCCATGTTCATGGACGCGACCTCGGGCTGCGCCCATTTGGCCGGCGCCAGCCGCTGGTCCAGCGACATGCCCAGGCCGCCCCCCGTGGTGATGTTCAGGATGGCGTTGCTGCGGGCCTTGATCTCGGGCAGGAACTGGGCGAACAGCTTCGGATCCTGGTCGGGCCTGCCGGTCTCCGGATCGCGCGCGTGCAAGTGCAGCATGGCGGCTCCGGCCTCGGCGGCCGCTACCGCGTCGTCCGCGATCTGCCTGGGCGTGATGGGCAGGTAGGGCGACATCGACGGCGTGTGGATCGAGCCGGTGACGGCGCAGGTGATGATGACTTTGGGGGATTTGCGCATGCTTGTCTCCTCAATACGATTTGGGCAGGCCCAGTACTTTTTCGGCGATGTAGCAAAGAATCAATTGCGGCGAGACCGGCGCAATGCGCGGCAGCATGGCCTCGCGGAAATACCGTTCGACGTGGTATTCCTTCGCGTAGCCCATGCCGCCATGGGTCAGCACCGCCGTCTCGCAGGCGCGGAAGCCCGCCTCGGCGCAGAAGAACTTGGCCGCGTTGGCCTCGGCGCCGCAGGGCTGTCCCTGGTCGTACAGCCAGGCGGCGCGGCGGTACAGCAGCTCGGCCGCCTCCAGCTCCACCCAGCGTTCGGCCAGCGGATGCTGCACGCCCTGGTTCTGGCCGATGGGCCGGTCGAACACGATCCGCTCGCCGGCGTAGGCGGCGGCCCGGCGCAAGGCCGCCCGCCCCAGCCCGGTCGCCTCGGCCGCCAGCAGGACCCGCTCGGGATTCAGGCCGTGCAGGATGTAGGAAAAGCCCTTGCCTTCCTCGCCGATGCGGTCTTCGACCGGCACCTCCAGGCCGTCGATGAACAGCTCGTTGGAATCGACGGCCTTGCGCCCCAGCTTTTCGATTTCGCGCACGCTGACGCGGCTGCGGTCCAGGTCGGTGTAGAACAGGCTCAGGCCCTGAGTCGGCCCGGTCACCTGGTCCAGCGGCGTCGTGCGCGCCAGCAGCAGAATCTTGCTGGCCACCTGCGCCGTCGATATCCAGATCTTCTGGCCATTGACCACGTAGCGGTCGCCGCGGCGCACGGCCAGGGTGCGCAGCTTGAGCGTGTTCAGGCCGGTATTCGGCTCGGTCACGCCGAAGCAGGCTTTCTGCTCGCCGCTGATGATGGGCGGCAGCCAGCGCGCGCGTTGCGCGTCGCTGCCGTGCACCACCACCGGATGCAGCCCGAACACGTTCATGTGGATGGAGGACGCGCCGGCCATGCCCGCTCCGGAAGCGGCCACGGTCTCCATCATCAGCGCGGCTTCCTGGATGCCCAGGCCCGCCCCCCCGTATTCGGCCGGCATGGCCACGCCCAGCCAGCCGGCGCCCGCCATGGCGCGGTAGAAGTCCTCGGGGAAACCGCCTTCCCTGTCCTTGCGGGTCCAGTAATCGTCGTCGAATCCGGCGCACAAATCCTGTACGGCGTGGCGGATGGCGATCTGCTCGTCGGTAAGCGCGAAATCCATGGGCTGCCTTTCGAATGAAGGAAAAATCGGCGCAAGCCGGCCGGCGGCTTCAGGCGGCCTGGCGCAGCATCAGCGCCACGCGGCGGCAACTGGCGACCAGTTCGTCTCGCTGGTTGTAGGCGCTATGGCCGAACACCACGATGCCGTTCTGCGGACGCGAACGGCTGTCGCGCAGTTCCAGCACCTCCGTTTCCACCCGCAAGGTGTCGCCGGCGAACACGGGGCCGGGAAAGCGCACCTCGTCCCACCCCAGGTTGCCCACCGTGGTGCCGAGCGTGGTGTCGCCCACGGAAATGCCGACCATCAGGCCCAGCGTGAACGCGCTGTTCACCAGCGGACGGCCGAACTCGGTGGTCTTGGCGTATTCCGCGTCCAGATGGATGGCGGCGGGATTCATGGTCATGGAGGAAAAGAGGACGTTGTCGGTCTCGGTGACCGTACGCCGCACGTCATGCCGGAAGCATTGCCCGACCTGGAACTGCTCGAAGTACAACCCTGCCATCGTCGTGTCTCCTTGGCGCCGCGTCGTGGAACTTTTGTCCCGCCTGGCCATGGACATCCCGGCCGGCCGCGTTAAAATGAACGCTAACATACTGTATGCATCCATACAATATTGGGAACAACCCCAAGGAGACAAGCAATGACCGGGAATCTGGTGAATCGGCAGGTCGTCTTGAAAGAAAGGCCGCTGGGCATTCCGCAGGCCGCGCACTTCGATATCCGCACCGCGCCGGTGCCGGAACCGAAGGAAGGCGAAGTCCTGGTCAGGAACCTGTACCTGTCGGTGGATCCGGCCATGCGCGGTTGGGTCAATGCCGCCGCCAACTACTCGGACCCCGTGGCCATCGGCGAGGTCATGCGCTCGTTCGCGGCCGGACGGGTCGTCGCATCGCGCAATCCGCGCTATCCCGAAGGCTGCCTGGTGATGGGCATGCTGGGCTGGCAGGACTATGCCGTGACCGACGGACGGGCGATCCGGCGGCGCGTGCTGGAGACCGACTTGCCGCTGTCGCTGTCGCTGGGCGTGCTGGGCCTGAACGGCGTCACCGCCTACTTCGCGCTGAACGCCTGCGGCGAACCTCGGGCCGGACAGACCGTGGTCGTCTCCACCGCCGCGGGCGCCGTCGGCTCGGTCGCGGGGCAACTGGCGCGCCACCTGGGGTGCAGGGCCGTGGGCATCGCGGGCGGCGCGGCCAAGACGCGGCTGTGCGTGGAGGAATTCGGCTTCGACGCGGCGGTGGATTATCATGCGCCCGAGTTGGCGCAGGCGTTGGCGCAGGCCTGCCCCGACGGCGTGGACGTCTATTTCGACAATACCGCCGGGCGCATCAGCGATGCGGTGATCCCGCTGATCAACCGGCACGCCCGTATCGTCGTCTGCGGCACGGCGTCCGTGGCCAGTTGGGATCCATGGCCGACGGGTCCGCGCGTGGAACGGCATCTGCTCAACAAGGCGGCGCGCATGCAGGGCTTTCTGGTGTGGGATTATGAACACCGCTACGAGGAAGCCGTCGCTGCGCTGGCGCCGCTGGTGCGCGAGGGGAAACTGCGCTTTCGCGAAGAAATCCTGGACGGCATCGAAGCCGCGCCGGGGTCGATCGCCGATCTCTATCAAGGCAAGAACATGGGCAAGCGCCTGATCCGGCTGGAGGATGCCTGAATGACCGACAAGGCAGTCAATACCGCGCAGGAAAACTGGGACCAGCGGCTGGGCTTCCTGATGCACGATGTGTCCAGGTTGCGCCGCAAAGTCTTCGACGAAGTCATGAAGCCCGAAGGCATCACGCGGTCGCAGTGGTGGGTCATGGCGCACCTGTCGCGGCACGACGGCATGTCGCAAAGCGACCTGGCCGACGTGCTGGACCTGGGCCGCGCCGCGCTCGGCGGCCTGGTCGATCGCCTGGAAGCGCTGGGCTATGTGCGCCGGGGGGCGGACGAACAGGACAGGCGCACCAAGCTGGTGCTGCTGACGCCGGAAGGCCGCGCCATGATCGAACGCATGCGCGTCAAGAGCGACGTCATGAGCGAAGCCATCCTGCAGGGGCTCAGCGCCGGCCAACGCCACCAGTTGGCCGACATGCTGAGCCTCGTGAAGCGCAATCTGCTGGCCTTCGACACGTCTCGCGCCTGATGGGCCCGTCCGGGGGAACTTGACAACCCCATCCCGCGCTCGGAACATACGGGAAATCCACCCGGGGAGCTTCGGCAAGAAGCTGAGAATCCGTTGGCGGGCCCGGACCGGGCCCGCAGTGCACGGCGACCCGTCGAACCTGATCCAGATAACGCTGGCGTAGGGACGGTGCCGCGGCCTCGAGCGTGTACGCCACACAGGCGTCGCGCCCAGCCGCCCTCCCCGCCAGCGCGTTCTTCCCGCAAGGACCGCCCGGCATGCAAGCCCGCCCTCTCTCCCACGCCGCCCAGGCCCGGATCTCGCAAGACCTGCTTGAGGCCGTGCGCCGCGACGCGCCCCTGGTGCAGTGCCTGACCAATTTCGTATCGATGAACTACGCGGCCAACACGCTGCTGGCCATCGGCGCTTCTCCCGCCATGGTCCACGCCGCCGAGGAAGCGCCGGAGTTCGCCCGCCTGAGCGGCGCGGTGGTGATCAATATCGGAACGCTGTCGGCGCCCTGGCTGGACAGCATGCTGCTGACCGCCGGCGCCGCCGGCCGGGCCGGCACGCCCTGGGTGCTGGACCCGGTGGCGCACCACGCCACGGCCTTCCGCCGCGCGGCGGTCGCGCAACTGCTGGACCTGCGGCCCGCCATCGTCCGGGGCAACGCTTCCGAAATCATCGCGCTGGCCGGCGGCCAGAGCGCCGGCAAGGGCGTGGACTCCGGCAACGCGGTGGCGCAGGCCGAGGCGTCCGCCACCGCCATCGCGCAGGCTCGCCGCACCGTGGTCGCCGTCACCGGCGAGGTGGATTTCGTGACGGACGGCGCGCGTTCGGTTCGCATCGCGGGCGGCTCCGCGCTGATGCCGCGCGTGACCGCGACGGGCTGCGCGCTGACCGCGGCGGTCGGCGCGTTCGCCGCGGTGTCGCGGACCGATCCCTATGCCGCCGCCGTGGCCGCCCTGTCGTGTTTCGCGCTTGCCGGCCAGCGCGCCGGCGCCCTGGCCGAGGGGCCGGGATCGTTCGCGTGGCGGTTCCTGGACGCGCTGGCGTCGCTGGAAGCCGACAGCCTCACCCGGGAATCGCCGCTGCGCTGAGCGCCGCCTGCCGGTAATACACGCAGATGCGCCGGCCCCCGATCTCGTGCACCTCGATCGGCAGTTCGTACAGTTCGCTCAGGACTTCCGCCCGCACCAGTTCGGCGGGCGTTCCCTGATGCGCGATGCGGCCCGTCCGCATCGCGACGATGCGGTCCGCGTAGGTGGACGCGAAATTGATGTCGTGCAGGACCAGCACCACGGTCTTGCCCAGTTCGTCGGCCGCCCGGCGCAGGGTGCCCATCATGGCGACGGCGTGCTTCATGTCCAGGCTGTTCAGCGGCTCGTCCAGCAGGACGTAGCGGGTGTCCTGGCACAGCACCATCGCGACGAAGGCGCGCTGGCGCTGCCCGCCGGACATCTCGTCCAGGTAGCGATCGGCCAGGGGCTCGAGGTTCAGGTAGGCGATGGCGCGGTCGATGTGGCCCTTGTCGTCCAGCGTCAGGCGGCCGCCGGTGTGCGGATAGCGGCCGAACGCCACCAGGTCTTTCACCGTCAGCCGCAGCGGCAGGTGGTTGTCCTGCCGCAGGATGGACAGGCGGCGCGCCAGCTCGCGGCTGTCGGCCTTCGTCACGTCCAGGCCGTCGACCAGCACCCGGCCCGCGGACATGGGCAGCAGGCGGCTGACCATGGACAGCAGCGTCGATTTGCCCGCGCCGTTGGGTCCGATGATGGCGGTGACGCCGCCCGCCGGCAGGGACAGGGTGACGCCGTCGACGACCACGCTGTCGCCGTACTGCTTGCTGATTTGCTGGATCTCTATCATCGGCGCCCCTTGCGCAGGATCAGGACGAGGAACATGACGCCGCCCAGGAATTCGATCACCACGCTGACCGTGGTGTTCAGGCCCAGCACGCGCTCGAGCAGCGTCTGGCCGCCCACCAGGAAAATCACGCTCAGCAGCGTCGCGGCGGGGACGGTGTAGCGGTGCCGGTCGGAACCCATGGCCTGGTAGGCCAGGTTGCTGACCAGCAGGCCGAAGAAGGTCACCGGGCCGACCAGCGCCGTGGACACGGACACCAGCACCGCGATCGCGGCGAGCGTCCGCATCAGCGTGCGGCGGTAGTCCACGCCCAGGTTCACGGCGATCTCGCGGCCCAGCGCCAGCACGTCGTAGCGGTGCCGCATGCGCCAGACCAGCAGCGAGGCCGCGCACACGGCCGCCAGCGCGATCGGCAGCAGGCTCACGCGCACGCTGTTGAAGCTGGCGAACATGCGGTCCTGCAGCACCAGGAACTCGTTGGGATCGATCAGCCGGACCACGAAATTCGACAGGCTGCGAAACAGCAGCCCGAAGATGATGCCCACCAGCATCATCAGGTGCAGGCTGCGCACCCCGTCGGCGAACAGCCAGCGGAACAGCAGGCAGGCGAACGCCGTCATGGCGCCGACTTCCAGCAGGAAGGCAGCCACCGGGTGGCTGGCGGCCGCGGCCGCCTGCCCGAAGCCGAACACCACCACCGCCTGGATCAACAGGTACAGGGCATCGAAGCCCATGATGGCCGGAGTCAGGATGCGGTTGTGCGTGATCGTCTGGAACAGTACCGACGACAGCGCGACGGCATACGCCACCAGCAGCATCGCCGCCAGCTTGGCGCCGCGGAACGGGATCACGAAAGACCACTGCCCGTTGGCGCCCAGGGTCATGAAGGCGGCCATGCAGGCCAGCGCGGCGGCGGCCAGCAGGCCCAGCCGCCAGGCCTGCGGCGAGCGCGCGGCGGATGCCGCCGCCGATGCCAGGGTCGCGGTCTCAGGCAAGGCGGTTCCTCCGGGTGCGCAGCAGGCACAGGAACAGGATGCTGCCCAGCACGCCGACCACCGTGCCGATGGGAATCTCGTAGGGGTGGATCACCAGCCGGCCGATGATGTCGCAGGCCAGCACGAAGATCCCGCCCAGGGCGGCCACCCAGGGGATGGAGCGGCGCATGTTGTCGCCCAGCATCAGGCTGACGGCGTTGGGCACGATCAGGCCCAGGAAGGGGATCCCGCCCGCGGTCACGACGACCACCGCCGAAATCGCCGACACGATGAGCAATCCGGCCAGGGTCAGGCGCGCGTGGTTCAGGCCCAGGTTGGACGCGAACTCCCGGCCCATGCCGGCCACCGTGTACCGGTCGGCCGCCAGGTAGGCGGCGCAGGCCAGGCCGAAGCCGATCCACAGCAGTTCGTAGCGCCCCCGCAGCACGCCCGAGAAATCGCCGGTGGTCCAGGCGTGCAGCGATTGCAGCAGGTCGTAGCGGTACGCGACGAAGGTGGTCGCCGCGTGGATCACGCCGCCCAGGATCAGCCCGATCAGCGGCACGATGAACGGCGTGCGCAGCGGCACGCGGCGCAGCAGCGCCAGGAACAGCAAGGTGCCGGCCAGGGCGAAGCCCGTGGCCGTCAGCATCTTGCCGATCACGGGCGTGTCCGGCGCCAGCAGGGTGATGACCAGTATGCCCAGGGTCGCGGATTCGACGGTGCCGGCCGTCGTGGGCTCGACGTAGCGGTTGCGCACCAGCATCTGCATGATCAGCCCCGCCACGGCCAGCGACATGCCGGCCAGCAGCAGCGCCAGCGTGCGCGGCACGCGGCTGACCATCAACAGGCGCCAGGCGCGCTCCGCGTCCTCGCCGCCCCACAGCGCGGCCCAGGACAACTGGCCCGCGCCCAGGCTGACGCTGGCCGCGCACAGCAGCAACAGCAGCGCCGCCACCGCGGCCAGGCCGCCCCAACCGCCCATCGACTGCCGCAAACCCACCTACTTGCCTGCCGCCAGCGCGCCCGCGATCTCGTCGACGTTCTGCTGCATGGCCGTCAGGCCCGCGCTGCCCATCAGGTACCAGTTGTAGCCGTTCAGGTACACCACGCGCTTGTTCTTCCAGGCCTTGGTCTGGCGCACCAGTTCGTTGTCCAGCATGCGCTGGGCCGACACGCCCTCGCGGCCGATGGCCGCGTCGCGGTCGATCACGAGCAGCCAGTCCGGATCGGTCTGGGCGATGAACTCGAAGGAAATCGCCTGGCCGTGGTTGGACACGCTCAGCCCCGTCGTCGCGGGCTTCACGCCGAAGGCGTCATGGATCACGCCGAAGCGCGAGCCCGGGCCGTAGGCGCTCATCTTGCCGCCCGTGGTCAGCACGATCAGCGCCGTGCCGGCGCCGGCCGCCTTGGCGTTCAAGGCCGAGATGGACGCGCGCAGGGCGTCCAGCTTTTCCTTGGCCAGGGCCTGCTTGCCATAGATGGCCGCCAGCGTTTCCGTGTTGCGCGTGACGCTGCCGACCAGGTCCTTGGCGTCCACGGTCAGGTCGACGGTAGGCGCCAGCCTGGCCAGTTCGTCGTACTTGGGCGCGGAGCGGCCCGCCACGAAGATGACCTGCGGCGCGGCCGCGTGGATCACTTCGTAGTTGGGCTCGAACATCGTGCCCACCTTCAGGTAACGCTTGTCCGCGTACTGTTCGAGTTGCGGCGGCAGTTTGGCGACGCTGGGCACGCCCGTCGCCTCCACGCCCAGCGCGTGCAGGGTGTCCAGCACGGCCAGGTCCATCACCACCGTCTTCGCCGGATTGGCCGGCACGGCGGTTTCGCCGCGCGCGTGCTTCACCGGCACCGTCGCCTGCGCCGCGCACACCGCGGTGGCGGCGCCCAGGGCCAGGGCGGCGCCGGCCTGGGCGAACCAGCGGCGGGCGCGGCCCGTTTGCGTTTGCTTCTTCATGCGTACCTCTTCATGTGGCGGGCGCCGCGCGCCCGCCGGTCTCAGAACTTCACACCTACGCCCAGCCAGTAGCGGCGGCCGTCTTCGACGTAGCCGTAGTCGTCGTAGGCGACCTGCTTGTCGAACAGGTTGTAGATACCGGCGTACACCGACACGGTCTTGTTGAGCTGGTACGAACCGCCCAGGTCCACGAAGGTGTAGGACGGCGCCACCAGCGACGACGAGGACGGGCCGGTGATGGGCTGGCTTTCCTTGCCGCGGTAGTTCACCCGCGCCCAGGCCTGCAGCGCATCCGACGCCTGCCAGTTCACGGTGGTGGTGAACAGGTGCTTGGGCAACTGGTTCAGCGGCTGGCCCTTGTACTCGCCGGATTTCTGTTCCGACTTCGTGAAGGTGTAGCTGGTGGTCAGGGACCATTCGCGCGACAGCGGCAGCTTCATGTTGGCTTCCACGCCCCGCGAATTCGCCTTGTCCACGTTCATGTAGGTGGTGGGGTCGGAACCGAACTGGTTGGGCCCGTCCGTGCACTGGCTTGCCGGGCACGCCACGCGGGTGATCTTGTCCTTGAAATCGTTGTTGAAGACGGTCAGGCCGGCGTTGAAGCCTTCGCCGTCGTCATACAGAATGCCGATTTCCTCGGTCACCGACTTTTCCGGCGTCAGGTCCGGGTTGCCGTACATGTTGCCGCCGCGGCTGACCTGGCCCCAGCCGGCCACCGTCTGGCGCAGGTCGGGCGCGCGGAAGCCGGTGGATACGCCGCCCTTCAGGGTCCAGCGTTCCGCCAAGTGCCAGACGCCGTACAGGCGCGGGCTGAAATGCGAGCCGAAGTTCTCGTCCTCGTCCATGCGCAGGCCGGCGGTGAGGGCGAAGCTCTCGGTCAGGCGCCATTCGTCTTCGGCGAACAGGGCCCATTGGTAGCGGTCCACCTTGCTGGGGCCGCCCGCCAACTGGTTGCCGGTCTGGTCGTTCAGGCGCTGGTTGAGGTAGCTGCCGCCCAGCGTCAGCATGTGCGAACCCAGCGGCAGCGACCAGCTCGTCTGCAGGTCCAGGTTCTTGATCTTCATCTGGCGCGAGCGGTTGTCGAACTCTTCCTGCTGCACATAGCTGTCCGACACGCCCCAGCCCCAGCGGCCGGTGTGCGACAGCGCCCACTTGTTGCTGCGGTAGTCGGTTTCGGAAGACGCCGGGCATCCGTTGCGCGAGCAGGCCTCGCCCGGCGCCAGCGGCGCGACGGTCTTGCCCAGCGTTTCCTGGAGCTTCTGCCGCATGGTGGTCGCTTCCAGGACGATGTCGTGGTCGCGGTTGGGCGTCAGCGCCAGCTTGGCGGTCACGCTTTCGGAGTTCCGCTTGCGGAAGCCGCTGACGATGTCGTCCTCGTCGCGCTGCGTCGCCTGGCCGTAGATCTGCAAGCCCAGGAGATCGGTCTTGATCGGGCCGGCCAGGTAGAAGTTGCCCTGGTAGATATCGCCCGACTTGCTGCTTTCCTGGATCGTGGTGTCCAGGCGGATCTCGCCGCCCCAGGCGTCGGGCACCTTGCGGGTGATGATGTTGATCACCCCGCCCATCGCGTCCGAGCCGTACAGCGAAGACATCGGGCCGCGCACGACTTCGATGCGCTCGATGGCGGAAAGCGGCGGCGTCCAGCCGCCCTCCACGCCCGAGGAGTCCGAGTTGGTGCGGGTTTCGCGGGAGTTCTGGCGCTTGCCGTCGATGAGGATCAGGGTGTACTTCGGGCCCATGCCGCGCAGGCTGATGTCCTGGCGGTCGCCGCCGCCGGTGACGATGACGCCCGGCACTTCCACCAGCGCGTCGTTCAGGTCGCGGTAGAACTTCTTGTCCAGGTCCTCGCGGGTGATGACGCTGATCGAAGCAGGCGCGTCCTGGATCTGCTGTTCATAGCCGGACGCGGTCACCACCACGGTTTCCATCGTTTTGGCGGCATCCCCACTCTGCGCCCACGCCGGTCCCATCCCGAAACCCGCCGCGCACAGCGCCACGGCCAGCCGTGTGCGCGAACCCGGCGCGCGCCCGCCGCCGGCCTGATTTTTCCTGCTCATGATTCCGATTTCTCCCGTCCCTGGCTTGTGCGGCACCCTGCGTGCCGCATCCTGCCCTCTTCGACTTTATGAATGAAAACTATTCTCATATTAGAATTGGACCTGTCGGAGACCGGCAACCCGCTTTCCGCAACTTTTATTTTCTTTGCACTTCTTGACACTCCGGCCCGCGGCCATCCGCCAAACTGCCGGGTGCAGAACCGACGATACGAATGCCTTTTTCCCATTCCCCGGCGACGCGCCGCATCCTGCTGATCGACGACGATGTCGAACTGGCCCAGATGCTGCGCGAATACCTGGAACCCAACCATTGCCTGCTGACGCTGGCGCACACGGGCGCGCAGGGACTCGCCCTGCTGGCGCGGAACGACTTCGACCTCGTGCTGCTGGACCTGATGCTGCCCGACGGCAGCGGCCTGGATCTGCTGAAGCACTACCGGCAGCGCTCGCGCCGCCCCGTCATCATGTTCACCGCGCATGGCGGCGAGACCGACCGCGTGCTGGGCCTGGAATTCGGCGCCGACGACTATCTGGCCAAGCCCTTCAGCCCGCGCGAACTCAAGGCCCGCATCACGGCGGTGCAGCGGCGCTTCGATGAAGCGCCGGACGCTGGCCGGCCCGGCCTGACGCTGGGCGCGCTGTTCCTGGACCCGGCCACCGGGCGCGCGCGGATCGGCGACGAAGAGATCGCGCTCACCGGCGCGGAACAGCGCATCCTGGAGATCCTCATGCGCGCCCCCGGCCAGGTCGTCGCGCGCGACCAGATCGGCCTGTACGCCCTGGGCCGCAAGCCCGACCGCTACGACCGCAGCATCGACACCCACATCAGCGCCTTGCGCAAGAAGCTGCATCTGGACAATGGCGCGGATGCGCTGTCCATCCGCAATCTGCGGGGCCTGGGCTACGTGCTGGCCGGCGGCGCCTGACATGGCCTGGCTGCCCGCCCGCTCGCTCTTCTGGCGCGCCTTCCTGACCTTCTGGAGCGCGATGGCCGTCATCCTGGTGTGCGGCATGATGCTCACCGCCGCGGTCGCCTGGTACCGCTTCAATTCCCTGGACGGCCTGAACCCCGCCAGCCTGACCCGCGACGCCGCGCAGATCGCGCGCACGCAGGGCAAGGACGGCCTCGAACGCTGGGTCCAGGCGATGGACCAGCGCTACTCGGCCTTGAAGATCTACATCATGGACGCCCAGGATGCCGACATCCTCGGACGGCGGCTGCCCACCCGCATGCATGACTGGCTGACCTCGTACCGCGCCGCGCCCGACCGCCCGTCCCAGGCGGACGACGTGCCCGCCGCCCCCGAGGCCGAGCGCGTCTCCTGGTGGGAGCCGCAATGGCTGGCGCTGCCGGACGGCACCGAACTGCTGATGCTGTTCCTGCCGTTCGACTCCTCGCATTGGGAGGTGCTGGAGCTCTCGCCGGTGGCGCTGGCGCTGCTGCTGTTCGCCCTGGCGGTGACCGCCCCGTTCTGCTGGGCCCTGACCCGCCACGTGGCGGCGCCGCTGACGCAACTGCGCCAGACCACGCACGCCCTGTCCGCCGGACGCCTCGATGCGCAGACCCCGCCGAAACTGGCCCGGCGCCAGGACGAACTGGGCCTGCTGGCGCGCGACTTCAACGCCATGGCCGACCGCCTGAAAGCCTTCGTCGACACCCGCGAACAGCTACTGCACAACATCGCCCACGAACTGCGCTCTCCCCTGGCCCGGCTGCGGCTGGCGGCCGAGCTGGCGCGGCGCAAGGACGAACGCCAGGACTTGCAGCTAGACCGTATCGAACGCGAATGCGAGCGCCTGGACTCGCTGGTCGGCAACACGCTGCGGCTGGCCCGGCTGGGCGCCCTGCCCGTGCCCACCGACACGCTGGACCTGGCCGAGGTGGTGTCCGCCGTCGTCGAGGACGCCCGCTACGAGGCCGGCGGCCGGCAGATCCGCATCGACTGGGACGAACATCCCGCCGTGCCCCTCATCGGCGACCGCTGCAGCCTGGCCAGCGCCATCGAAAACGTGCTGCGCAACGCCCTGCGTTTCGCGCCCGCGCACAGCACGATACGCGTGCGGCTCCTGGTCAGCGCGCGCGAGGCCTGCCTGGAGATCGAGGACCGCGGGCCGGGCGTGGCCCACGACGAGCTGGAATCCCTGTTCGAACCCTTCTACCGCACCACGTCGGGCGCTCGCAAGCCTGGCAGCGGCGCCGGGCTGGGCCTGTCGATCGCGCAGGCCGCGGTGGCCGCGCACAAGGGCCGCATGTCGGCGCGCAACCTGTCGCCGCAGGGCTTGAGCGTGCGGCTGGAACTGCCCCGGCTGCACGCCTGAGCCGCGGGGGCCCCCTATTCCGCCGCGATATGCAGCGGCTCCTCCTGCGGCGCGGCCACGCTCCGCTTGCGCACCCGCATCAGCAGCAGACACGGCAGCGTGGCCAGCGTCAGCCACATCATCAATCGATAGTCGTCGAGATACGCGACGAACGCCGCCTGGTTCTGCACTACCGCATCCAGGCCCGCCAGGCCCGCCCGCGTGCCCAGGTCGAATACTTTGTCGAAGCCATCCGGACGCGCCTGCAAAGCGCCCACCGTCACGTAGGCCGCCAATGAGCTGTGCATCATCACGGTATTGCGGGTCAATAGCGCCTGCATGGTGGATATTCCGATGCTGCTCCCCATGTTGCGCGACAGGCTGAAAATGGCGGTTCCTTCCGGCCGCAGCGCCCGGTCCAGCGTGGAGAAGGTCAGCGTGGTCAGCGGGACCGAGGTGAAACCCAGGCCCAGTCCCTGGACGAACCCTGGCCACGCCACGCCCCATTCCGTGATTTCGGGCGAAAAATTGGCCATCTGCCACAAGGACAGCGCAGTCAGCCCCAGGCCCAATCCTATGATGAGGCGTTCGTCCAGCCTCCCGACGGCGCGGCCGGCGACCAGCATCGCCACCATGGTGCCCAAGCCGCTTGGCGCGGTGACCAGCCCCGTCGTGACTACCGGGTAGCCCAGCAGCGTCTGCAGCATGGGCGGCAGCAGCGCGCGGGTGGCGTACAGCAATAGCCCCACCACGAAATAGAACGCCGTGCCGGTAACGAAATTGCGGTCGCGCAGCAAATTGACGTTCAGAAACGAGGCCGCGCCGACGGTGGCCGTGTGGATGATGAAGTAGATCAGCGCGATGGCGGCGCAGGCGGCATAGATGCGGATCTCGATGGATTCGAACCAGTCGACCTGGTCTCCCCGGTCGAGCACTAGCTGCAGCATGCCCACGAAGATGGCCAGCGTCGCGAAGCCGAACCAGTCGAAACCCGATTTGCGCGCCGCTCCCTCGTCGCGCAGATAGAACCAGACCCCCGCGAAAGACAGGAGGCCGACCGGCAGGTTGATCAGGAACACCCAGCGCCAGCTCATGTTGTCGGTCAGCCAGCCGCCCAGGGTCGGGCCCAGGATGGGCCCCAGCATGACCCCCATACCCCACGTCGCCATGGCGCGCGCATGGCGTTCCGGAGGATTGATGTCCAGCATGACCGACTGCGACAAGGGGACGAGCGCCGCGCCGAACGCGCCTTGCAGCAGGCGGGCAACGACGATCTCCGCCAGGTTCGCCGCGGCGCCGCACAGCAGCGACATGACCGTGAAGCCGGCGATGGCGACCAGGAATATCCGCGAACGCCCATAGCGCCCCGTCAGCCAGCCGGTGACGGGCGTGGCGATCGCCGCGGCCACGATGTAGGACGTGAGCACCCAGGTAATCTGGCTCTGCGATGCGGACAGGCCGCCCGCCATGTGCGGCAGCGCGACGTTGGCGATGGTGCTGTCCAGGGTCTGCATGATCGTGGCCATCATGATGGACACCGTAATCATCAGCCGGTGGGACGGCGCGGGAGCGGGCCGGACGGGAAGGTCGGCAGTCATGATGGCGCGGCGGCCCGGATCCTATTCGGCCGCCCGCAACAGCTTGCGCGCCAGCGCCTCGAACTGCTCCAGTTCGGCGGCGTCGAACGCCGCGAAGATGCGGGTCATCTGGGCGCGGCGCAGCGGCAGGTGGTCTTCGACGAAGCGCCGCCCCTTGCCGGTCAGTTGCAGCAGCACCTGGCGGCCGTCATGCGCGCTGGCGATCCGCCGCACGAAGCCCTGTTTCGTCAGTTCTCTGGAAACGCGCGTGATGTTGGTGCGCGATGAATTCATGAAAACGCTGAGCGCCGACGGCATCAGCTCGTGGTCCTGGCTGCTGTAGATGACCACCAGCGCCGTCCACAGGGTGGAATTCAGGCCATGCGGCCGCAATGGCGCATCCAGCGCATCCGTCAGCCGCAACGCCGTGTGCTGCAGCAGGCGCGACAGGACGGCCTGCTGCAACGGATTGCCGCTATCCGGGCCCAGCCTTCGCGACAAGTCGCGCATGGCCTGTTCGAACGGATCGAACGATGACGCCTGGGCCGCGGACCGCGGCGGGACTCGATTGGACTTGGCAGTGGCAGACATACGGTACGCACCAGATAATTACGTACGTTACTACTTTTCGCGGTGCGTTTCCATACGACGCCCGGCCGGAGCCGGGCGTTCACTGCCATCAGAACGTGATGTTCGCCGACACCCACAGGCGGCGGCCTTCCAGCACCTGCCGGTAGGAGTTCGACCAGTTGGCATTGGCCGCCGGCGCCGACGTGCCGGTCTTCGTGGGGCCGTAGTCCACGAAGTTCTTGTCGAACAGGTTGAGCACCGATGCCGACAAGGTCACGTTCTTGTTGACCGCGTAGGAGCCGCCCAGGCTGGCCAGCCAGTACGGGCTGTAGAACACCTGCTCCTTTTCCCAGTTCATGTCGTTGAACTGCTTGGCGCGGTACTCGCCGCGCACCCAGGTATTGAACTGGTCGTTGATCTTCCAGTTAAGGCCCAGGTTCAGGGCGTGCCTGGGCTGCGAGCCCAGCGGCTGCCCCTGCTTGGCGCCCGAGGTCACTTCGCTTGCGGTCAGCGTGTAGTTGGCGTTGAAGGACCAGCCGGCGTACAGCGGCACGCGGCCGCCGAATTCGAAGCCCTTGATGGTGGCCGAATCCACGTTGACCCGCTGCGAGAAGTTGGCGACGGGCACGCCGTTGCGTTCCCACACGCCCAGGTCCAGGCACCCCGGCGCCGGGCCGCCCACCGCCAGGCAGTTGGGCACGTTCTGGCTGTCGATCTTGTCCTTGAACTTGGTGTGGAAGGCGGTCAGGTTGCCGGTCAGCCCCGCGCCGTCGTCGAACAGCACGCCCAGTTCGGACGAGGTGCTGCTTTCGGGCTTGAGCTGCGAATTGCCCAGCAGCGGCATGGTGCCCTGCGCGCCCAGCCCGATGATGCCGTCGGTCATGAGGTTGATGTCGGGCGTCTTGTAGCCCTTGCTCACGCCGCCCTTGAACGTCCACGCCGGCGTGGCGTTCCACACCAGGTAGCCGCGGGGACTCCATTTGCCGCCGAACTGCTCGTTGCGGTCGTAGCGCGCGCCCATGGTCAGCGCCAGGTCGTCCACGATGCGCCATTCGTCTTCGGCGAACAGGGCCCACTGGTACTGCTTCATGTCCAGCGGCGCCGATACCAGCGTGTCCTTGAAATGCTGTTCGCGCCATTGGCCGCCCATGGTCAGATTGTGGCGGTCGTTGAACAGCGGCATGGTCCACTTGGTGTCGAACACCCAGTTGTCGTATTCCAGGTCGCGCTTGTCGCCGTCGGAGGGACGGCGCGGCGCGTTCATGGGATTGGTGCGCCCGATGGTTTCCGTGGTGTCGTACACCAGGCTGGTATCGGAACTGATCGAGCCGGCGTAGCGGCCCAGGTGCGTCAGCGCATAGCGCTGGCGGTTGAACTTCATTTCGGGCTCATAGCCCCCGCCCTGGCGGTTGGGCGCCACGCTGTCGTTCAGGGTGCCCAGTTCGCCGTTGGCGTTGTCGTAGGTCTGCCAGTTGCTGTCGACGTCGAACAGGATGTCATGGTTGCGGTTGGGCGTCAGCGCCAGGCGCAGCCCGACGTTGCGCTGCAGGCTGTCGCCCAGGCCGCTGAAGCTGGCGATGTCGCCCGTGTATTCGCCGCTGTCGGACTCGGCCTGATTGGCCGGATAGCTGCCGTGCGCGCTCAGGCGGCGGTACAGCCCGCCGCGCAGGGTCAGGCCCAGCTTGTCGGTCACCAGCGGGCCGCTCAGGTAGAACGCCGATCCATAGTTGTTGCCGTAGCGGTTGTCGCCTTGCGCCGTGCCGTCCAGCGTGACCTGCCCGGTCCATTCCTGGCTGACCTTGCGCGTGATGATGTTGATGACGCCGCCCATCGCATCGGAGCCGTACAGCGTCGACATCGGGCCGCGCACCACTTCGATGCGCTCGATCGCCGCCATGGGAGGAATGAAGTTCGTGTCCACGTCGCCGAAGCCGTTGGGGCGCGCGCCGGAACTGTTCTGGTTCAGACGCCTGCCGTCCACGAGCACCAGCGTGTAGTCGCTGGGCAGGCCGCGGATGCTGATGTTCATGCCGCCCGCCTTGCCGCCCCGCTCCACCGTCACGCCTTCGACATCGGCGACGGCGTCGGCGAGGTTGTGGAAGGGCTTGGTTTCCAACTGTTCGCGGGTAATGACGGAAATGGACGCCGGCGCATTCTTGATCTCCTGCTCGAAACCGGACGCGGTCACCACGACGGTATCCAGTTGAGCCACGCCCATGGTGTCTTCGCTTTGCGCATGGGCGGCCCCTGCGGCGGCCAGGGCCAGCGCAAGCGGCAACTGGCGGACAGGCAGGCGATGTGGAGAACGGGTGCGGCCGGAGCCGTTCAAGCTTTTCTGTGTGGGCATAGGAATGACAAGAAAAAACCGCCCTTTTCCGGGCGATTGGCGCAAGGCGCCGATTGGGTTCTTTTAGGGAACGCCAATGATATTCATTCCTATTAATACGTTCAATTATTTGTCAGGTTTTGTTCAGCTAAATCAAAGGTTTCAGACAATTCTTAGAAAAATGACGTATTCACGCAACAACTTCCGTTATCGCGCAGCCAAAAAAAACGGGACGGAGATCAGTCGGCGTCGGCCAGAATGGCCGCCGGCAGGCGCGGCAGCACCCGCATGGCGTTGGCCGAGGTGGCATGCGCAACCCGCGCGAGCGAAAGCCCCCGCAGTTCGGCCAGCACTTCGGCGATGCGCGCCAGTTCGCCGGGGCGGTTGCGCCGGTCGGGCGGATGGAGCCAGGCGGGCGGAATGTCCGGCGCGTCGGTCTCCAGCACCAGGTGCTCCAGGTCCACCTCTACCGCGTGGCGGCGGATCTGCAGCGCGCGCTCGTAGGTCATCGCGCCGCCCAGGCCCAGCGCGAACCCCTGCTCGATGAATGCCTGCGCCTGCTGGGCGCTGCCGTTGAACGCATGGGCGATGCCGCCGATGCGCGGATGGCGGCGCAAGTACTTCAACAGGATGTCCTGCGACTTGCGCACGTGCAGCAGCACCGGCAGGCCGAACTCCGCCGCCATCGCCAGTTGCGCGGCATAGAAGCGTTCCTGGCGCTCGCGCGGTTCGCCCGAGGCGATCTCGGGCACGAAGAAGTCCAGGCCGATCTCTCCGATGGCGACGAAGCGGGGGTCCCCCAGCGCGTCCTCGACGGCGGCGCGCAGCGCGTCCAGGTCGGCGTCGGACGCGCGCCCCACGTAGAGCGGATGGATGCCCAGCGCGTAGGCGCCGCCGGCCGTCCGGCCGGCCAGCTCTCGCACGACGGAGAAATTGGCGCGTTCGACGGCCGGGATCACGATGGACTGGACGCCGGCCTCGCAGGCATCGTCGGCCACCTGCTCGCGATCGGCGTCGAACTCGGGGGCATCCAGATGGCAGTGGGTGTCGATCAGCATGGGCTCGGCCTCCCGGGGCCTGTTGACACGGAAAGGAGCCGCGCGCGGGCCCCAGCCCCGATTATCCACCCGCCCCGCTCAACCCGAAACCAGGCGGCCGTTTTCCATGAGCAGTTGGCGGTCGGCGCGGGCGGCCAGTTCCGGATCGTGCGTCACGATGGCGAACGCCGTGCCGGACTCCCGGTTCACCCGCGTCAGCAGTTCGAACATATTGTGGGCGGTGTGGCGGTCCAGGTTGCCCGTGGGCTCGTCGGCCAGCACGCAGGCTGGACGGGTCACCAGCGCGCGCGCCAACGCCACGCGCTGCCGTTCGCCGCCGGACAACTGCCCCGGGAAATGCTCTTCGCGGGCGGCCAGGCCCACCAGGCCCAGGACATCGCGGGCGGCCTCCCGGGCCTTGTCGCGGTTCTCGCGGCGCACGATCAGCGGCATCGCCACGTTGTCCAGCGCGGAGAACTCCGGCAGCAGGTGGTGGAACTGGTAGACGAAGCCCAGGCTGCGGTTGCGCACCGCGCTCTTGCGGCTCTCGGACAGCCCGACGGCAAGCTGGCCGTCCACCGACACCGAACCGCTGGTCGGCACGTCCAGGAGGCCCAGGATATGCAGCAGCGTGCTCTTGCCGGAGCCCGAGGCGCCGACGATGGCGACCATCTCGCCGCGCGCGACGGACAGGCTGACGTTGCTGAGCACTTCGATGCGCGCGGGGCCTTCGTCGTAGACCTTGACGATGTTGTCGGCCTGCAGCGCGGGAGTCAGGTTGTCAGTCATGGCGCAGCACCTGGGCGGGTTGCAGGCGCGAGGCGCGCCAACTGGGATACAGGGTCGCCAGCAGCGACAGCACCAGGGAGGTCAGGCCGATGGTGGCGATGTCGCCCATCTGGGGGTCCGACGGCAAGGCGCTGATGAAATAGATTTCGCGCGGCAGGAAATGCACGCCCAGCAGGCCCTCGATGAACGGCACGATCACGTCGACGTTGTAGGCGATGAGGATGCCGCCCGCCACGCCCAGCAGCGTGCCGATGACGCCGATCAGCGCGCCCTGCACCAGGAAGATGCGCGCGATCTCCCGGGGGCCCGCGCCCAGCGTGCGCAGGATGGCGATGTCGGACTGCTTGTCCTTCACGGCCATCACCAGCGAGGACAGCAGGTTGAACGCCGCCACCGCCACGATCAGCGCCAGGATCAGGAACATCATGCGCTTTTCGGTCTTCACGGCCGCGAACCACGTCCGGTTGTTGCGCGACCAGTCGCTGGCCATCACGTAGGGCGGCAGCACCTTCTGCAGTTCGGCCGCCACTTCCGGGGCCCGCTGCATGTCGGCAATGCGCAGGCGCACGCCGGCGGTGCCGCTCTCGCGGAACACGCGGGCGGCGTCCTCGTCGTCGACGAACGCCAGCGAGGAATCGTATTCATAGTGGCCGGACGAGAACACGCCCACCACGGTGAACTGGCGCATGCGCGGCGTGAATCCCGCCGGGCTGATCGAGCCCTGCGGCGCCATCATCAGCAGGGTGTCGCCCAGCTTCACGCCCATGCCGTCGGCCAGTTCGTTGCCCAGCACCACGCCGAAGCCGCCAGGCTTCAGGTCGGTGAGCTTGCCCGAGACCATCTGCCTGGGCAGGTCCGACACATTGCCTTCGGACTGCGGATCGATGCCGCGCACCTGCACGCCGCGCAAGGCCTGCCCCCGCACCAGCATGCCCTGCGCCGCCACGAACGGCGCGCCGGCCTTGACCGCGGTGTTCTTCTCGGCGGCGGACGCGAACTGCTGCCATTGCTCCAGCACCCGCTCCGGCACGGCCCCGGGAATGTAGAGTTCGATGTGCGGCAGCACCGACAGCATGCGGTCGCGCACTTCTTTCTGGAAACCATTCATGACGGAGAGCACGACGATCAGGGCGGCCACGCCCAGCGCGATGCCCGCCATGGAGCTGGCGGCGATGAAAGAGATGAAGCGATCGCGGCGCCCGCGTCGCTGGCGGATTCGGGCCAGCCCGGCGTAGCGGGCGCCTATCCAGAGTTCGTAGGGTATTTTCAGCACGTGCGCATTATGGCATTAACGGGCGGAGGGACGACCCGCACCGGAAAGCACGTTTCGCTTCAGGCTAAGGCAGCGGCCGCGCCGCTTAGTTCCCCGGGGTATAGGGGGCTTACAATCGCCGCCATGCTCATTGTTATTCCGGGCGCCTTGCCCGCCCTCCCCGTCGCTTCGGAACTGGCCAAGCTCCTGCCCGAACGCGCGCCCACCCTGCACGGCTGGCTGCGGGCCGGCGCCGCCCGGCCCGAGGCCTACGACGTGCGCGCCCATGGCTGTACCGCCTTCGAATCGTGGCAACTGTCCCGCGCCGGCTACACGCCCGAGCCGGGCCTGCTGCAAGGCGCCGGCCTCGGCCCCCTGCTGGCCGCCGGGCAAGCGGATGGCGGCGAGGCCGTCTGGCTGGCCGAACTGGTCCATCTGGCGTTGGGCACGGACCAGGCCACCCTGCTGGACCCCGGCATGATGGACCTGCGCGCCGAGGAAACCGCCGCCCTGCTGGAAACGGCCCGCCCCCTCTTCGAGGACACGGGCTTCGCCGCCGAACCGCTGTCGCCCGAACGCTGGCGCCTGCGGCTGCCGGACGGCCTGCGCCCCCAGACCGCCAGCCCCCTGGCGGTGGCCGGGCAGCGCCTGAACGACTGGTGGCGCCAGGACGCGCAGACGCGCCCGTGGCGCCGGCTGCTGAACGAAATACAGATGGCGTGGCACGGCCACCCCGTCAACGAGGCGCGCGCGGCCCGCGGCCTGCCGCCGGTCAACGCGCTGTGGCTGTACGGCGGCGGCTCGCCCTGGCCTGTCGCCGCGGCCGGCCCCGAACGCGTGCTGACCGGGCTGGACGCCCCCCAGCGCAACGGCGACTGGGCCGCGTGGCTGGACGCCCTGGCCGAACTGGACGCGCAGCACCTGCGCCCGCTGGCCGGCAAGAACGGGCTGCCCGGCGCGCCCGTCGAACTGCTGCTGCTGGGCGACGACCGCAAGGCCGCCCTTACCCTGAAACCGCGCGGGGGCCTGCTCGGCTTGCTGCCCGCGCCCAAGAAAAACTGGAGCGCCTGGTGGTCTCACCCCGCTTGACTGTCCGCCCGTCCGACCTGGACGCCTGCCGCGTCCTGGAAGCCTCGGGCATCCATCCCCTGCTGGCCCGCCTGTGGGCCGCCCGCGGCGTCACCCATCCCGACCAGACCCGGCTGGCCTGGCCGTCCCTGCTGCCGCCCGCCGGCCTGACGCATTCGGCGCATGCCGCCGGCGTGCTGGCCGACGCCATCCAGGCGGGCAGGAAGCTGCTGATCGTGGCCGACTACGACTGCGACGGCGCCACCGCCTGCGCGGTCGGGCTGCGGGCCTTGTCAGCCATGGGCGCCGACGTGGACTTCCTGGTCCCCAACCGTTTCGAGACCGGCTACGGCCTGTCGCCCGCCGTCGTGGAACTGGCCTGCCGGCACCGCGCCGGCAAGCCCGACATCATCATCACGGTGGACAACGGCATCGCCAGCGTGGACGGCGTGGCCGCGGCCAACGCCGCCGGCATCGGCGTGGTGGTCACCGACCACCACCTGCCCGGCGACACCCTGCCGGCCGCGCTGGCCATCGTGAACCCCAACCAGCCCGGCTGCGGCTTTCCGTCCAAGAACCTGGCGGGCGTGGGCGTCATTTTCTACATGATGCTGGCGCTGCGCGCCGAACTGCGCCGGCGCGGCGTGTACGCGCCCGACGGCGGCCCGCGCCTGGACGCGCTGTCGGACCTGGTCGCGCTGGGCACGGTGGCCGACGTGGTCAAGCTGGACGCGAACAACCGCCTGCTGGTCACCCAGGGCCTGCAGCGCATGCGCACGGGCCGCCTGCAGCCCGGGCTGCGCGCCCTGTTCGCCGTCGCGGGCCGCGAACCGCGCAGCGCCAATGGTTTCGACCTGGGCTTCGCGCTGGGCCCGCGCATCAACGCCGCGGGCCGGCTGGCCGACATGAGCCTGGGCATCGCCTGCCTGACCACCGACGACGAGGCCCAGGCGCTGGAAATGGCGCGCGAACTCGACAACATCAACCGCGAGCGCCGCACGATCGAGGCCGAGATGCGCGAACAGGCGCTGGCCGCCATGGAAGAGCCGAACGCGGCCGCCGGCGCCACCGTCTGCGTGTTCGATCCCGGCTGGCACCAGGGTGTCGTGGGGCTGGTGGCCTCGCGCCTGAAGGAAAAATTCTGGCGGCCCACGCTGGCCTTCGCGCCCGCCGGCGACGACGAAATCCGCGGTTCCGGCCGCTCCATCCCGGACGTGCACCTGCGCGACGCGCTGGACCTGGTGTCCAAGCGCCACCCCAACCTGATACGCAAGTTCGGCGGCCACGCCATGGCGGCCGGCCTGACGCTCGGCCGCGAGGATTTCGCCGCCTTCGCCCCCGCCTTCGACGCCGCCGTGCGCGAACTGACCGGCCGCGATGCTTTCGAGCCGGTCATCGAGACCGACGGATCGCTGGAATCGGGCTATGCCAACGCCGACGTGGCCGGCATGCTGCAACAGCAGGTCTGGGGCGCGGGTTTCGCCGCCCCCCTGTTCCTGGACGAATTCGTGGTGCGCAACCAGCGCCTGGTCGGCGAAAAGCACCTGAAGCTGTCGCTGGAACGCGGCCACCAGCGTTTCGACGCCATCTGGTTCGGCCACGACCAGTCGCTGCCGGAACACATCCAGGCCGCCTACCGCCTGGAGCAGAACGTCTGGAACGGGATGGTGTCGGTGCAACTGGTGATCGAGCACGCGGGCTGAAGCGTGCCGTAGGATGCAAGGTGTCAGACACCCGTACGAAATGCCGCCCCGAACCGGGGCCGGTCGTCACGGGTGTCTGACACCGAACGGCGAAGACGGCCTCTCACGGCCGCATGGGTTGCGCGCGTTCGGCGCTTGAGTGCTAGCTCAAGGACTCTCGCGCTGCACCCATCCTTGTATGGTTCTGTAGCCCCCACCGAAATGTGTTCAGTGGGAGCTGGGGATCGGGACACACCCATCCA
>NZ_UFQC01000077.1 GCF_900496975.1 Achromobacter veterisilvae | reverse complement strand
GGCTGTCCCGCCTGGCCGGCGGGCGCCTGCGCCTGCGCGGGCGCGCCGCCCGTCTGGCCTGCGGCAGGGCTGGCGCTCCAGAGCGGCGCGCGGCCCTGGAGGGCGGGCGCGGCCTCGGGATACTGGGCGAGCAGGGCGAGAATCGTGCGCGCGGTCGTGCCCAGCGTGGTCGGGGCCGAGGCCGTGGTGTCGCTGCTGGTGACGAGCCCGCGGGCCGCCAGCGCCAGGGCGGCGGCGGTCTTGGCGTCGATGACAGTATTCTGGCGGTCGCCTCGGGCGCCGCCAGTCTGTATGCCTTGCCGGGGATCGCGGGCCGAGCCGTCCGACGGCCCGGGCCTTTCCAGGCTGCCGGGCTGGCTGACCGCGTCCGGCCGGGCGCCGGAGGCAAGATTCGCGTTGGCGGCGGACATCGTCGTGCCAAGCACGGCGTCCAGCCGCTGCACCAGGACGTTGCCGAGTGCGGCGGGACCTACGCTCATTCTTCAGGCGCCTGAGTGCCGTATGTGGACAAAAGCGTCTGCTGGCGTTTCATGCGTCCCAGCAATTCCCCCAGCCGCGCCAATTGCGGCAAAGCCAGGTCCCGCGTCTGCGCATCGTTTTCCAGGATGCGCACGAGCAGGTCGTATTTGACGGCGCGGCCGGCTTCGTCCAGCGGCTTTGCATGCTCGACCTGGCGCAGGCGTTCCACCCGTTCGCAGTATTGCTGGCCATGGACCATCGCCCCGTCCCAGTCGCCGACCTGGGCGGCCGCTAGCATTTCTCCCGTGATGAGAGCGATCTCCTGGTAGTGTTCCAGGATAGGAGAGGTGTACTGGGTAATGGACGTCATGGAAATCTCGGGCGTTCGATGGCTGGGCTATGCGTATGCCGGGCCTTCAAGGCTGCATGCCGCCGACGGCGCGATCTATGGAGGTCTGCCAGGCCTCGGCCAGGTCCGCCAGCAGGCGGTCGGCGGTTTCGAGTGCTTCCGCGTCCGCGCGCAGGTTCGCCAACAACAGCGTGCGGACGATGTAGTCGTACAGACGGGCGAGATTCGCGGCGATTTCGCCGCCCGCTTCCATGTTCAATCCGGTCTTCAGGCCTTCATCGACGATCTTGATCGCCTTCGAGATAGCGACGCCGCGCTCTACTGCCCTGCCTTCCTGGAGGTGGAGGCGGGCCTGCCCGATCGCCGCCCGGGCTCCCATGTACAGCAGCGAAATCAGCCTTTCCGGGCTGGCGCCCAGAACCTGGGTTTCCAGGCCGATATCGGCGTAGGAACGCACGGAATAGGAGCCGGTCGGACGGCGGGCGGCGTAAGTCATTAATGCATCTTCTATAAATTACTGGGATTTGGTCAAGGCCGCGAACTGCTGGGTCAGGTAGTTGGCCGTGACAGTCTGCTGCGACACGAACTTGTCCAGCGCGATGAACTGGGCGCGCATGGCATCCATGGATGCCGTGCTGGAGGCCTTGGCGCGGGTGAGCTGGTCCTTGACGTCCTTGATGGATTCGTTCAGGCCGTCCTGGCTGAGCTTGATGGAACCGTTGCTGCCCAGGGCCGCCTTGGCCGCGGTGTCGAACTTGGCGGCAAGGCCGTCGGTCGACATCATGATGCGCTTGACGTCGGCGGGGTTGGCGGTCAGCGCCTTGTCCAGTTCCTTTTGATCCAGCTTCAGTTGGCCGGTCTTGGGGTCCAGCGTGATGCCGAGATCGGCCAGCGAACGCACCGAGCCCTCGGAGGTGACGACCTGCAAGGCGCTGGACATGGACGACTGGATGCCGCGCGTCGTGCTGTCGCCGGTCAGGGCCTGGTTCGTGGCGGCCGCCACGTCGAAAGCCGTCAGCTTCGTGATCGTGCTTTGCAGCGAGTTGTAGGCATTGACGAAATCCTGGACGGCCTTGCTGGCCACGCTGGTGTCGCTTTGCAGCTTGAGGGTGACGACCTTGTCGTTCCCGGTCACGGCGTCGGTGCCGGTGAGGGCGGTCAGGTTCAGCGTGATGCCGTCGATGGCGGTCGAAATGTTGTTGCTGCCGCTCTTGACGGTAATGCCGTTGATCTCGATTTCCGAGTCCGCCGCCGCGGTCTGTTCCGTCAGTTCCGTGTCGGCCCCGGAGTTATAGCTGAGGATGTTCTTCAGCTTGTCGTCGCCCGTCACCGTGATGGACTTGACCGATGCCTGCACGCCCGTGTCCTTGGCGCTGAGCATCAGGTAGCTGCCGTCTTCGTTGGTGATGATCGTGGCGCGCACGCCGGCCTTATCGTCGCTGTTGATGGCTTGGGCAATCCCGTTGAGCGAGGTGTCGCCCTTCAGCTCGACGGTGTGCTTGTCGCCGCTGGTCAACTCGATTTCAAACGAACCGTCGGCGCCATTGGAGGCCGTGCGGCTCCCGACGTTGCCCGATTGCAGGGTCTGGGCGGCGGCCAGGCTCTTCACCTTGATGGCGTACTCGCCCATCGTGGCGCCGTTCTCGCCGATGGTCGCGGTCAGCCCTTCGCCGACCACGTTGGCCTTGACGGCGTCCAGCGTCGACGACTTGCCCAGCGCCAAAGCGGCTTTTTGCAGGGCTTCCACTGCGCTTTGGACCTGGCCATAGGCGCTCACCCGGGCCTCGTAGCTGGCCTGGCGATTGGTGTACAGGCTCAGCTTCTTGTCCTCTGCCGCCTGAAGCTTCGTGAGGATGTCTTCCAGCGGGAGTCCGGTGGTCGAGCCGAGATTGGTAATAGAAGCCATGTGAAATCCTTCCTAGCGATGCGATTCTGTCAAAAATTCGGAGCCGGCGATTGGCCGGGTAAGGGCATAAGGCATGCCTAATTCGGTGCTTCTGCGGCGGATTGGCGCCGAAAATACGTAAAACGGCGTTTTAATCCGCGCATCAGGCAGTCGTCTTGATGCCGTTGCCCTGCATGTTCACGATCATTTTGGCGATTCTCAGCACGGCCTCGCTGGGGATGGTGCGCACGACATCGCCCGATTCGGCGTCCACGACCGACACCACCACCTGGTGCACGTCGGGGTCGATTTCGAACTGGAGCTGGGTGGACCAGGCTTTCATCTGGTCGTTGATCTCTTCCAGCGCCTTGTCCAGGGGCAGCTTTTGCGAATCGGATTGGCCCGACGTGGCGCTGCCGGAGGCCCCGCTGTTCGTCGCGGTTGCGGCGGGCGTGACGCTTATGGCGGGATCCGCCACGACAGGGGCGGCCGCGACCGGCGCGGGGGCGAACGAAACAGGGGCTAGCGGGGTTACGGCCATGATCACTCCAACGGCGATGTGGGCGTCTCGGAGGAACGCGCTGTTTTCAGGGAATTCTCAGCTACCATTACGGCAGGCCCGCAGGGAAACTTTAGCCTTCGGCGCGCCAGATGTTTCACACGCTAAATGGTTTGGATGGGGCAATGAGTGTCAAGACGGCGCTGCGAGTTATCGAAATCATCGAAACCTATGCCCGCGAGAAGCGCGCCTTGCCGCTGTCGGACCTGGCCCGGCTGCTGGACGTCCCGGTATCCAGTTGCCTGGCGCTGATACGCACCCTGACCGGGCTGGGCTATCTCTATGAAACCGGCCGGCGCCAGGGCTACTACCCGACGGGCCGCCTGCTGGCCATGGCGCAGCGCATCGCGCGCGCCGATCCGGTGCTGGACCGGGTCTATCCCAGCCTGACCGAATTGCGGGACGCCACCCGCGAAACCGTCGTCTTCGCCAAGCTGAGCCAGGACGGCCGGGTCGTCTACCTGGACGTCCTGGATTCTCCGCATACGATCCGATACGCGCCGGTTGCCGGCGAGTTCAAGGACGTACACGCAAATTCGCTGGGAAAAGCGCTCTTGTCGCTGCTGGAGGAGCCGGCTCGGGACGCCCTCCTGGCGGGCATGTCCATGACCCGCCACAACGAGCGCACGCTGATCACCCGCGAGGCCTTGCTGGCCGATATCCAGCTATCGCGCCAGCGCGGCTGGTTCATGAACAGCGGGGAATCCATTCCGGACGTGGGTGCCATCGCCTGGCCGGTGACGCTGTCGGGCGAGCACTACGCCATTTCCGTGGGCGGCCCGATCTACCGGATCGAGCCGCAACAGGAAAACTACGCCCGCATCCTGCGGGCGGCGTGCACGGGGCTCGAACAGCAGGCCTGAAGCGTGGCCCGGCTGCCCGCGGGCCTCAATAGGACTTGGGCAGCCCCAGGACTTTTTCGGCGATGAAGCACATGATCAACTGTGGGCTGACGGGCGCGATGCGGGGAATGAAGCTTTCCCGCAACAGCCGCTCCACGTGGTATTCCTTTGCGTAGCCCATGCCGCCCAGCGTCATGACCGCGGTCTGGCAGGCGTTGTAGCCGGCCTCCGCCGCCAGGTATTTGGCCGAATTGGCGTAGGGGCCGCAGGGCTTGCCCGCGTCGTACAGGCTGGCCGCCTTGAACACCATCAGGTCCGCCGCCTCCAGTTGCATCCAGGCCTGGGCCAGCGGATGCTGGATGCCCTGGTTCTGGCCTATCGGGCGGCCGAACACGGTGCGTTCGCCGGCGTACTTCACCGCCCGGTCCAGCGCGGCGCGGCCGATGCCCACCGCTTCGGCGGCGATCAGGATGCGCTCCGGATTCAGTCCGTGCAGGATGTACTCGAACCCCCGGCCTTCCTCGCCGATGCGGTCGGCCACCGGAATGCGCAGGCCGTCGATGAACAGCATGTTCGAATCGACGGCCTTGCGGCCCATTTTCTCGATTTCGCGGACTTCGATCCGCTCGCGGTCCAGGTCCGTATAAAACAGCGACAGACCCTGCGTGGGTTTTTCCACCTCGGACAGCGGGGTGGTGCGCGCCAGCAGCAGCATCTTGTTGGCGACCTGGGCCGTCGAGATCCAGATCTTGCGGCCGTGCACCACGTATTCGTCGCCCTGGCGGACCGCGCGGGTGCTGAGCTTGGTTGTGTCCAGGCCGGCGTCCGGCTCGGTCACCGCGAAGCAGGCCTTTTCCCGGCCGGCGATCAGCGGTTCCAGCCAGCGGGCGCGCTGCTCGTCGGTGCCGAACACCACGACGGGGTTCAGCCCGAAGATGTTCATGTGCACGGCCGACGCGCCGGTGAAGCCCGCCCCGGAGGCGGCGATGGTCTGCATCATCAGGGCGGCCTCGGTCATGCCCAGGCCGGCGCCGCCGTATTCCTGGGGCATGGCGATGCCCAGCCAGCCGTCGCGCGCCAGGTCGGCGTGCAGCGGTTCCGGAAAGCCGCCTTCGCGGTCGCGTTCCAGCCAGTACTCGTCGGGATAGCGGTCGCAGATGCGGGAGACGGCGTCGCGCAACGCCAATTGCTCGGGAGTGAATTCAAAGTCCATCAGTCGTTTCCATCTCGGGTGATGCCACGGGCGGCCATGGCGGTGATCCGTTCGGCGGCGTAGCCGGCTTCCTCCAGTACTTCGCGGCTGTGCTGGCCCAGCGTGGGGGCGGGCCGGCGCAGCGATGTCGGGGTGCCTTCGTACCGGCCCAGCGGCGCGGTCGTGCGTATCGGGCCTTCGCTGGGGTGGTCCAGGCGGCGGATGAAGCCGGTCGCGGCCAGGTGTTCGTCTTCCAGCAGGCCGTCCACCGTATAGAGTTGCGACGCGGGGATGTCCGCCCGCGCCAGGTCCTCCAGCCAGTCCTGGCTGGGGCGCGTGGCGACCACATCGGCGACGAAGGCGTAGACCTCGCCGATGTGGGCGGCCCGGGCGCCGTGCGAGCGGAAGCGCGGATCCTGCGACAGTTCGGGCCGGCCGATCAGGCCGAAGAAATTGCGCCAGTGCTTGTCGTTGTAGATCAGCAGGCAGATATAGCCGTCGGCGGTGGCGTAGGGGCGGCGGTGCGGCGCCAGCAGGCGCGCGTAGCCGGTCGGCCCCAGCGGCGGTTCGAACGTGGCGCCGCCCAGGTGGTCTCCCAGCACCAGGTGGGCCATGCCTTCGAACATGGGGATCTCGACCTGCTGGCCGCGCCCGGCGGCCCGGGCGTGCAGCACCGCGGACACCAGCGCGATGCCCACGTGCAGGCCGACGGCGCGGTCGGCCAGGGTCAGGGGGGCGTAGCGCGGCAGGTCGCCGCTTTGCCGGGCGTACAGGGCGGCGATGCCGGTCTGGCCCTGGATCAGGTCGTCGTAGGCGGGCCGGCCTGCATAGGGGCCGGCTTCGCCGAAACCGTAGGCGCCCAGGTACACGATGCGGGGATTGCGCGCGGCCACGGCTTCATAGGACAGGCCCAGCCGGGCCATGGCCTGGGGCCGGATGTTATAGAGCAGGGCGTCGCAGCTTTCGGCCAGCTTCAGGCAGGCCTCCAGCCCCTCGGGCGTTTTCAGGTCCAGCACGACCGAGCGTTTGTTGCGGTTCAGGTGCAGGTAGAGATGGCCCATGCCGGGGTTGCGCATGGGGCCGACGGCCCGCAGGTTGTCGCCCGCGGGGGGCTCCACCTTGATGACGTCGGCGCCCAGGTCGCCCAGGACCTGCGTGGCATAAGGGCCCATCACGACCGAACTGAGGTCCAGGATGCGCACGCCGGCCAGGGGGCCGGCGGCCGGGGCGGACTGTCCGGTCATTGCTGCTCGATCCCCGCGTCGCGGATCAGCTTGCCCCAGAGGTCGCGCTGTTCGCTCACGAACTGGCCGAAGGCTTCCGGGGTGCTGGAGAAGGCGTCGAAGCCCAGGTCCGCCAGGCGTTTCTTGACGTCGGGCTTGGCGACAACCTGGTTGATCGCCGCGTTGAGCCTGGCGACGACTTCCGGCGGCAGGCCCGCCGGACCGAAATAGCCGTTCCAGGAGTTCAGGTCGAAATCCGGCACGCCGGCTTCGGCCATGGACGGCAGGTCCGGCACGATGGCGCTGCGTTCGGCGGTGGACACGGCCAGGGCCCGCAGTTGGCCCGACTGCACGAAGGGCAGGCCCGAGGCCAGGTCCGTGAACATGAAGTCCACCTGGCCGCCGACCACGTCGGTCATGCTCTGGGGCGTGCCTTTGTAGGGCACGTGCAGGATGTCGATCTTGGCGCGGTTGGCCAGGGTGGCGCCGGCGACGATGCCGGTGCTGTTGCCGCTGGCGTAGGTGATGCGTCCGGGACGCTGGCGCGCGTCGGCGATCAGGTCGCCGACGGTTTTCCACGGGCGTTTCGGGTTGACGACCAGGATGAACGGCAGGTTGCCGCCGCGGGCGATGGGCGTGAAGTCCTTGACCGGATCGTAGGGCACGTTCTTCATCAGCCAGGGGGCGGCGGAATGCGAGGTGTTGGTGGTGACGAACAAGGTATAGCCGTCCGGCTTGGCGCGCGCCACGTAGCTGGCCGCGATCGTGGCGTTGGCGCCGGGCTTGTTTTCAACCACGATCTGCTGGCCCAGGATCGCCGACAGCTCGGAGCCGAAAATGCGGCCGACGGCGTCGGTGCCGGAGCCGGCGGGGAAGGGAACGACCAGCGTAATGGGCTTGGCGGGGTAGTCGGCGGCCTGGGCGGCGGGGGCGGCCGCCAAGGTTGCGCCACTGACCAGCGCGGCGCCCAGCAGGGTGGGGAATTTCATGGGTTTGTCTCCTGTTTTGTCGGTCCGGGGCGAGGCTTCTGCGGCCGTCGTTCCCGGCTGCGCCGCTTCAAGCGGCGGTGGGTGGTGCCGGAAAGCCGCGGATCACGCGGTCGGGGGATTCTTCATAGGGGGGCGTATAGATCACCAGCAGACGGGCCGGCTCGTCGCTGGTGACGGTGAACACATGGGGCACGTCGGGCGGAAAATAGCAGCAGTCTCCCGGGCCCATGTCGGCCCATTCGTCCTGCACCTGCGCGCGCGCCGTGCCCGAGATCAGGTAGCAGACCTGCTCGATGCCGGGGTGGGCGTGCGGCAGGGCGCCCTTGCCCTTGTCGATGACGCCCAGCAGCACTTCCACGCCGCGGGCGCCGACGGTGTCCGGACCGATCAGCCGTCGGTTGAGAGTGCCGGTGTGATTGGCGGGGTGGTAGCCGGGGACGTCGGCCTCCCGGACCAGCCAGCCGGGCGTTGCGCGTTGAGTCATGTGCCTCTCTTGGAAATTCTCATATGTGAATTCATTTTTACGTATGAGAAAAATAACGGCAAGCGGTTTTTCGGCCCGGATACCGTGCCGCGCCCTAGGGGATTAGGGAAAACACCGGGCCCGGACTGCTAAAATCCAGGGCTGATTCCACTTCACGGCCCCGCCATGTCTTCTGTCCGCACGCCTGACGCTTCCGCCACCCTGTCCGATTGGCTGCGGTACCTGGAATCCATCCACGCCACCGCGATCGACATGGGCCTGGACCGGGTGCGGGACGTGGCGGCTCGCATGGGGCTGGAGCTTTCCGCCATCAAGTTCGTCGTCGGCGGCACCAACGGCAAGGGTTCCACCTGTGCCATGCTGGAAGCCATCCTGCTGGCGGCCGGCTACAAGGTCGGGCTGTACACGTCCCCGCACCTGATCGATTTCAACGAGCGCGCCCGCATCAACGGCCAGATCGCCACGGACGGCGCCTTGATCGCCCAGTTCCAGGCCGTCGAGGCGGCGCGGGGCGACGTTTCCCTCACGTACTTCGAATTCACCACCCTGGCTATCCTGCGGCTGTTCTCGCAATCCCGCCTGGACGCCGTGGTGCTGGAAGTCGGCCTGGGCGGCCGCCTGGACGCCGTCAACATCGTCGATGCCGATTGCGCCATCGTCACCAGCGTGGACCTGGACCACACCGACTGGCTGGGCGATACCCGCGAGAAAATCGGCTTCGAGAAAGCCCACATCTACCGCGCCGGCCGGCCCGCCATCTGCAGCGACCCGGTGCCTCCGCAGTCGCTGCTGGACTACGTCCAGGAAATCGGCGCCGACCTGTGGCTGTTCGGCCGCGACTACAACTACTCGGGCGACCGCCAGCAGTGGGCCTACGGCGGGCGCGACCAGCGCCGCAATTCGCTGGCCTATCCGGCGCTGCGCGGCGCCAACCAGTTGCTGAACGCCTCGGCCGCGCTGGCCGCGCTGGAATCCGTGCGCGACCGCCTGCCGGTGCAGCAGCAGGCCGTGCGCCTGGGGCTGCTGCAGGCGTCGCTGCCCGGCCGGTTCCAGATCCTGCCCGGCCAGCCCGCGGTCATCCTGGACGTGGCCCACAATCCGCATGCCGCGGCCGTGCTGGCCCAGAACCTGGACAACATGGGCTTCCACCCCTATACCCACGCGGTGTTCGGCATGCTCAACGACAAGGACCTGGCCGGCGTCGTGGCCAAGCTCGGCACCCGCGTCGACCACTGGTATTGCGCCGGCCTGCCCGGCCCGCGGGGCACGTCCGGGCAGGCGCTGGCCGAACAGGTCGCCGCGGCGCTGCCGCCCGTGCCGGCGGGGGGCGAAAGCCCGGGCATCGCGTCCTATCCGGACCCGGCCCAGGCCTTTGCGGCGGCGCGCGAACGGGCGGGGGAGAATGATAGAATCGTGGTGTTCGGATCGTTTCTCACCGTAGCCTCGGTTTTGCAGGCTCTGGGTCGCAAGGCATAGGCAAGAACGGGTCAGACGCTCCAGGGCGGCCCGCCGCCATATAGCCGCAAGGAATTCTCCTCCATGGGTTTTTTCAAACGCAAAGATCCTGCCGACCAGGCGCAGTCCTCCAAAAGGGCGGCTGTGCCTAGCGAGGTCCAGGCAGCGGAGTTGCGCGGCCGCGCGCGGCGCAGGCTGGCGGGCGCCATCGCGCTCGTCCTGGCCGCCGTCATCGTCCTGCCCATGGTGCTCGATTCCCAGCCCGTGCCGGTGGCCGACAATATCCCCATCAAGGTGCCGGAACGCAATACGCCGTTCCAGCCGCAAGTCAGCGAGCTCCAGGTCGCCGCGCCGGAAACGCCGGCGCCGGGCGCCGCGCCTGCCGAGCCTTCGTCGGTGCCCACGCCGCCGCCGGTCACGTCCGTGCAGCCGCCGCCCCTCGCCGCCGCGCCGGCGAC
>NZ_UFQC01000084.1 GCF_900496975.1 Achromobacter veterisilvae | reverse complement strand
TGCTTCGGCGTGCTTAAAACCCGATCACGATACCGACCCGACTACGTCTGATCGCTTGACGGCCAAGACGGTATCTTCCCTCAAGGCAGGGCGCTTCCGCAGGTGTCTGACACCCCAAGGCAAGGCGCTTCAGGCTTGAAGCCACCTGGCTTGGGTGTCAGACACCCGCCGTGAGCCGCGGGTGTCTGACACCCGGCGGCACCGGGGTAATCCGTGCCCGCGTCTCGTACGGGTGTCAGACACCTTCCCCTCCTCCTCACCCACGCAACGCACGCTGCACGACCGCCAGTTCCAAAAAGGGATAAATACCCAAGGTATTCATTCACTCAAGGAATATAAGTCGCCGCGGCTTGATCCGGCGCATCTGCAAACCTCGGGCTTGGTGTAGGCTTGGCGCACGCTCCGCGCGCGCCGCGGAATCTTCCTGTCCGATTTGCTCGCCGCATCATGAACCTACGCCTGTTCCCTGGCCTGAATAACTTCCGCGGCATCACGCGGGAATCGGCGCGGCGCGACGTCATGGCCGGGCTGAGCGTGGCGGCGGTGGCGCTGCCCGTGGGCCTGGCCTACGCGGCCATGATGGGGGTCCCGCCCGTCGCGGGCCTGTGGGCGGCCATCGCCGGGATGCTGGGCTATGCCGTGTTCGGCTCCTCGCGCACGCTGATCGTCGGGCCCGACACGGCAACCTGCACCCTGATCGCGGCCACGCTGACCGGAATGGCGCTCAGCACGCCGGAAGACCGTCTGCTGGCCGCGACGGGCATCGCCCTGACCGTGGGCGTGGGCTGCCTGATCGCGCGCGTCCTGCGCCTGGGCGTGCTGGCCAACCTACTGTCCCGGCCCGTCCTGATCGGCTATATGGCGGGCGTGGCCATCACGCTGGCGATCTCGCAGTTGAGCGGCCTGACGGGGGTGGGGCTGCGCAACAGCGGCCTAGTGCACCCCTTCCTGGAACTGTCGCGCCGGCTGCCCGAAATCCGGATCCCCACGCTCTTGCTCGGCGTGGCGTCCTGCCTGCTGCTGATGGCGTTCAAGCGCTGGCGGCCGAATTGGCCCGGCCCCATCCTGCTGGTGGCGGGATCCTGCCTGCTGTCGTGGATCTTCGACTTTCCCGGCCTGGGCATCGCGGTCGTGGGCGAAGTGCCCGCGGGCCTGCCGTCGCTGAGCCTGCCGGTGCGGCTGGAGGGGCTGGACGGCATCCTGATGGGCGCGGCCGGGGTGCTGGTCGTGAGCTTTTCCAGCGGCATCGTGACCGCGCGCAGCTTCGCCGCGCGCACGGGCGAACACGTGGATCCCAACCGCGAACTGGTCGGCTTCGGCGCGGCCAACGTGGCGGCCGGGCTGTTCCAGGGTTTCGTCGTGACCGGCGCCGACTCGCGCACCGCGGTGGGGCTGGTGGCCGGCGGCTCCTCGCCGCTGGTCAGCGTCAGCGCGGCCGCCGCGCTGGCGATCGTGGTGGGCCTGCTGAGCGCGCCGCTGTACTGGCTGCCGCAGGCCGTGCTGTCGGCCATCCTGCTGCTGGCCGCGGCCAGCCTGTTCGACGGCCACGCCTTCCTGCGCCTGGCCCGTATTTCGCGCATCGAACTGGCGTTCGGCGTCCTGGCGGCCGTGGGCGTGATCGGCTTCGGCGTGCTGCAGGGCGTGGCGGTTTCCGTGGGCGCGACGCTGCTGTACGCCATGTACGTGTCGGGCAATCCCCGCGACGCCCTGCTGGGCCGGCTGCCCGGCGAATCGGTGCTGGGCAAGCTGCACCTGAACCCCGACGCGCAGCCGGTGCCGGGCACGGTGGTCTGGCTGTTCGAGTCCTCCGTGTGGTTCTTCAACGCCGACGCGTTCCGCCGCCGCGCGCGCGAAGTGATGGACCAGGCGGGCGGCGCGCAGTGGTTCGTGCTGGATGCCGAAGCCATGACCCAGGCCGACGCCGACGCGGTCGAGGCGCTGTACGAGCTCAAGCGCGAACTGGACGCCCGCGGCATGACCCTGCTGGTCGCGGGCGGCCATGGCCAGTTCCGCATGGCGCTGGAGCGTTCCGGCCTGGTGAAGAAAATCGGGCGCGACAAGATCTTCGGCAGCCCCGAACAGGCCGTCGATGCCATCGAACGCTGGCGCCAGGCGGCGCCCCCCACGCTGGGCTAACCGACGTTGCGGCAGCCGCGCTTATCGCTGCCGCACCAGCGCCAGCGTGTGCTGGGCGATGATCAGTTCTTCATTGGTGCGCACGACGTAGACGCCGATGCGGCTGTCGTCGCTGGAGATGCGCGGCCCGTGGCGGGTGTTGCGTTCGTGGTCGAGCCTGATGCCCAGCCAGCCCCAATGGTCGCTGATCGCCTGGCGGATCTCGGCCGAGTTCTCGCCGACGCCGGCGGTGAAGACGATGGCATCCACGCCATTCATGGCGCAGGCCAGCCCGATCATGCCCTCGGCCACGCGCCACGCGAAGTATTGCAGCGCCAGCTTCGCGGACGGCGCGTCGCTGGCCAGCAGCTCGCGCATGTCGTTGCTGATGCCCGACAGGCCCTTCATGCCGCAGTCGTAGTACAGCATGTGCTCGATTTCGTCGTGGGTCATGCCGCGTTCCATCATCCACAGCACGATGCCCGGGTCCAGGCGGCCGGGGCGCGTGCCCATGGGCAAGCCTTCCAGCGCCGTGAAGCCCATCGTGCTGTCCACGCTCTTGCCGTGGTGCATGGCGCAGGCGGAAACCCCCGAGCCCAGGTGCGCGGCGATGATCTTGCCCATGGCGACGTCCGGCAGCGCCTGGCGCAGGCGCTGCGCGATGTATTCGTAGGACAGGCCGTGGAAACCGTAGCGGCGCACGCCTTCCTGGTACAGGCGCTCGGGCAGCGCGTAGCGGTCGGCCACGTCGGAGTGGCTGCGGTGGAAGGCGGTGTCGAAGCACGCCACCTGCGGGATCCAGGGACGGCGCTCGCGGATCACGCGGATGGGCGCCAGGTTGTTCGGCTGATGCAGCGGCGCCAGCGGCGTGAAGGCATCCAGCCTCGCCAGGATGTCGTCGTCGATGAGAACCGGCTCCGACAGGGTGGGGCCGCCGTGCACCACCCGGTGCCCCACCGCCAGCGGCGCGCCGCCCAGGTGGCCGCTCAGCCAGGTGCCGACCACTTCCTGCGCATTGGGCACGTCGGGCGCGTGGCTGGGCGCGACCTCGCGCTCCACCAGCGTCTGGCCCGCCGCGTCGCGCACCCGCAGCCTGGGGTGCAGGGTGCCGATGCCTTCGAGCTGGCCGCCCAGTCGGGGAGCCAGCTCTTGTTCGCCGTCGATGTCGTACAGGTAGAACTTGATGCTGGAACTGCCGGCGTTGATGACGAGAATGGTGTCGCTCATGGCGCTGTGATTCCGGGTTGGGACAAGTCGCGTAAGTGGGTAGGGGTGGGTCCCATACATCAGGCGAGCGGACGGGCCTGTTGTTCGCTCAGGTGGTGCGCGTAGATGGCCGCGACCGCGCACGAGGCCAGGCGCGAGCGCGGGCTGTCGGCGCGGCTGGTCAGGATGATGGGCACGCGCGCGCCCAGCACGATGCCGGCCGCTTCCGCGTTGGCCAGGAAGGTCAGGTTCTTGGCCAGCATATTGCCCGCCTCCAGGTCCGGCACCACCAGCACCTGGGCGATCCCGGCGACCGGGGAACGGATGCCCTTGATGCGGGCGGCTTCGGGATTGATGGCGTTGTCCAGCGCCAGCGGACCGTCCAGCAGGCCGCCGGCGATCTGGCCGCGGTCGGCCATCTTGCACAGCGCCGCGGCTTCGATGGTGCTGGGTATGCTGGGCGTGACCTGTTCCACGGCCGACAGGATGGCCACGCGGGGTTCGCCCAGGCCCAGGCCGCGGTGCAGGTCGATCACGTTGCGGATGATGTCGGCCTTGGTTTCCAGGTCCGGGAAGATGTTGATGGCGGCATCGGTGATGAAGAGCGGCTCCGCGTAGGTGGGAACCTCCATGATGAACACGTGGCTGATGCGCCGGCCGCTGCGCAGCCCGGTGTTGCGCGCCACCACTTCGTGCATCAGTTCGTCGGTGTGCAGGCTGCCCTTCATCAGGAGCGTCGCCTCGCCGCTGCGCACCAGCGCGACCGCGGCCTCGGCCGCGGCGTGGCTGTGCGGCGCGTCGACGATGCGGGCGTTGCCCAGGTCCAGCCCGTACTGCGCGGCCGTCGCGCGGATCTTGAGTTCGGGGCCCACCAGGATCGGTTGCAGCAGGCCGAGGTCCCGCGCCTGCAGCGCGGCGGACAGCGAAGGCTCGTCGCAGGGATGAGCGATGGCGCATACGGCGGGCGCCAGCGTCTGCGCGCGGGCGATGAGCTTGTCGTAGTGCGTGGACGCGGGCAGGGTCATTCGGAAGTCGCCTTGGTGGATTTGCGCGCGGCGCGCGCGGGAGTCTTGGCGGCGACGCGCCCGGCGCGGGCGGCCGGAGCCGCCTTCACCGGCTTGGCGGCCGTGGCCGGCGGCTCGCTCCTGGCGGCGGAGAT
>NZ_UFQC01000024.1 GCF_900496975.1 Achromobacter veterisilvae | reverse complement strand
CAAGCGGCGCCGCAGGCCGCGCTGCCCGGCACGCGCAAGTTCGCCACGCCCGCGGCGCGGCGCGTCGCGGCCGAGCGCGGCATTGCGCTGGACGCGGTCCAGGGATCCGGCCCGAACGGCCGCGTGACCGTGGCGGATATCGGGCAGGCCCGGCCGCAAGCCCGCGACGGCGGCCAGGCGAGCCCGAGGGAAGCCTGGGCGGCGACGCGGCACGGGGACGTCCGCCTGAGCTTGTGGGAGGGCGGAGCCCGGTCAGGCGGCCCGACGGTCGCGCTCGTCCATGGAATGTTCGGAGACCGGGATACCTGGGCCAGCCTGGCGCACGCGCTGAGCCGGGCCGGCGTGCGCGTGCTGGCGATGGACCTGCCCTGCCACGGCGAAACGCGTTCGCGGGCGACGCGGTTCGAGGACGTCGTCGATGCCGTGGCGGACGCCATCGCTTCCCAGTGCGTCGGGCCGGTGACGCTGGTGGGCCATTCGTTCGGCGCCGCGGTCGCGGCCAGGGCGGCGTCGCGGCCAGGCATCGGGGCGGAAGCGCTGATCCTGATCGCGCCGGTGGGGCTGGGCACCGAAATCGACCAGAGCTTCCTCACGGGCATGACGCACGCCGCCACCAACGAGGCGGCGCAGCGCGAACTGGAGAAGCTCACGGTCTCGGGCATGACGCCGTCGGCAGCCTTCATCGACGCACTGCGCCAGGGCACGCAGGCGCGCCGCGAAACGCTGATCGAGTTGTGCCGGTCGGTGGGCTGGAACGGCGTGCAGCAGGTGCACATCGGCCCCGACCTGGCCAACGCGCCCTGCCGCTGCACCATCATCCACGGACGGCGCGATGCGATCGTTCCATGGAAGCATGCCTTGAACGCGCCGCCCAGGACGGCGCTGCACCTGCTGCCCGACGCCGGGCACATGCCGCAATGGGAATCCGGCAAACTGGTCGCGGAGATCGTGCTGGAGGCCGTGCCGGCCCCGCGCTGACGCGTCGTGCCGTTCAGCCCCCCGGCACCAGCGTTTCCATGTGCTTGTTGAAGCGTTCGCCCTCGACCATGAGCCAGTCGCAGAACGTCTTGAGCAGCGGGTCGTGGCGGCGCTCTTCGCGGACGATGAGGAAGTAGCCCGGCGATTGCACGGTGAGCGGCCCGAACGGCGCCACCAGCCGCCCGTCCTCGATGTCGCTGGCCACCAGCGAGGAATAGCCTATCGTCATGCCCAGGCCGTCCAGCGCGGCCTGCAGCGCGAAATACAGGTGTTCGAGCTCCAGCGATTCGGCCGGCACGACGCGGCTGTGCTGCACGCTGGCGAGCCAGTCGTTCCACGCGCTGCGCCGGGCGCGGCAGTGCAGGAACGTGTGGCGCGACAGATCGGTGATGCGCGCAAGCGGCAGGCGCCGCAGCAGTCCCGGGGCGCATACCGGAAAGAAACTCTCGTTCAGCACACGGCGCTTGTAGAGCCCGGGCGCCGGCTCGGCTTCGCGCCGGATCACCACGTCCAGGTTGGAAGGCAGGCGGCTGAAGGGTTCCAGTCCGGTGGATATCTCCACTTCCACTTCGGGGTACTGTTCGCGGAACTTCGCCAGCCGGGGAAACAGCCAGCGCATGGTGAAGGTGGGCAGCGCATTGACGCGCAGCACCTCGCGCGAGCGCAGGCTGCGCGAGGCCGAGGCGATGGCGTTCAGCGCGGGGCTGATGGTGTCGAGATACAGCCGCCCCTGGTCCGTCAATTCGATTTTCTTGCCCAGGCGGCGGAACAGCTTCACGCCCAGCCAGTCTTCCAGCGCCTTGATCTGGTGGCTGACCGCGCCATGCGTGACGGACAGCTCGTCGGCCGCCTGCGTGAAGCTCAGTTGGCGGCCGGCGGATTCGAAGGCGCGGATGGAGGTCAGCGGCGGTAGTCTGGGCTTCATTGTGAATTTACCTCACAGCAGTCGCGAGAAATGATGCCTGGCCCTTGCGCGCGCCCCGTGCTGGAATACGCCGCATGGTTGCAGAACCGGGAATCGCGGCGGCGGATGCCGTGCCGCGAAACGCTGTGAATTTAACTCACCGGAGGGTGGCGGGCATGCTGCAGGGCAAGGTCATACTGGATCTGACGTGGGTGCTGGGCGGGCCGTTCGCCGGCCAGTTGCTGGCACAACTGGGCGCCGAGGTCATCAAGGTGGAACCGGTGGGTGGCGACTACGCCCGTTCCGTGCCGCCGGTGTCCGATACGCGGGATTCGCCGTTCTTCCTGTCGGTGAACCGGGGCAAGCGCAGCGTGGCGTTGGACCTGAAGCATCCGCTGGGCCGCCAGGCCTTCCAGGACCTTGTGCGCGAAGCGGACGCGGTGATCTACGGCTTCGCGTCGGATGTGCCGGCGCGGCTGGGCCTGGACCACGGCACGCTGGCCGCGATCAATCCCCGCATCGTCGTCGGCCAGTTGATCGGACTGGACGATAAGGGGTCCTACGCGGGGGCGCCGGCGTTCGACCTGATGTTGCAGGCCATGTCCGGGCTGATGAGCATTACCGGCGAGGCCGGCGGCAAGCCGGTGCGGGTGGGCTACCAGGTGGCGGATCTGGCGGGCGGGCTCTACCTGGCGCTGGGCGTGGCGGCGGGCCTGGTGCAGGCGCAGGCCACCGGTGCGGGCGAACGCGTCCAGGTGTCCCTGTTCGACGCGCAGATGGCCATGCTGACCTGGCAGGCGCAGGGCTACCTGCAAGGCGGCCCGGCGCCGCGCGCCAGTGGAGCGCGCCACGCGATGATCGCGCCCAGCGATATCTACCGCACGTCGGACGGGCGCTGGATCGCCCTGGCGCCCACGGGCGATGCGTTCTGGCAGGCCTTGTGCGAGGCCATCGGGCTGCCCGGGCTGGCGGCGGACGCCCGCTATGCCACCGCGGCGGCGCGCGTGGCCAATGTCGACGCCCTGACCGAAGACCTGGCGGGCGCCATCGGCCGGCGCACGGCGCAGGCATGGCTGGACATTTTCGAGGCGCGGCGGGTGCCCGCCGCGCTGGTGCTGGGCGTGGACGAAGCGCTGGCGCATCCGCTGGCGGCGTCCCGCGGCATGGTGGAAGCCGTGGCCAGGCCGCAGGGCGGCGAGCCGGTGCGCATGCTGGGCAATCCCTTCAAGTTCGCCGGCCAGCCGAGCCTGGGCTATCCGCCGGCGCTGGGGCAGGACACGGCGGCGCTGCTGCGCAGCATGGCGGGCTACGACGACGATAGCCTGGCCGCCCTGCAGGCGGCCGGCGCGATCGGGACCGGCGCCTCGCTGGCGGGAGCGGCGCAATGACGGCCGCCGTGGACGAGCGCGACGCGGGGCTGGGCGAGGACGCGCGCGCACTGCTGAGCGGCGTGGCGGCTTTCGCGCAAAGCGAGGTGGCGCCCTTGGCGGCGGCGGGCTGCGGCGCGCAGCCCTGGGCCGGCGGTCTGATCCGGCGCGCGTGCCGGCTGGGTTATGGCGGCATCGAGGTCCCGGCCGGCGACGGCGGGCTGGGCCTGCCCTACCGCATGCGCGCCAGGGTGGCGGAAACGCTGGCCGCGGCCGACTTCGCGTTCGCCTTCGCCTTCATCAACCAGCACAACGTGGCGCTGCGCATTGCCGAACACGGCAGCGCCGCGGCCCGCGCGCGCTACCTGCCGGGGCTGCTGGCGGGAGACCTGGTCGGCGGCACCGCGATGTCGGAGCCGCGCGCCGGCAGCGATTTCGCCGCCATCGCCACGCGGGCTCGGCGCGGCGAGGGCGGAGGCTGGATCCTGGACGGCGAGAAGGCCTGGGTGGCCAATGCCGCGGGCGGCGAGCTGGCGCTGGTGTTCGCGCAGACGGATCCGGCCCGCGGGCCGGGGGGGATCGCCTGCTTCATCGTCGACCTGCGCGCGCCGCAATGCGAGCGCGTGGACGGCGCGCCGCTGGAGGGGCTGGGCGCGGCCGGCATCGCCGGCATCCGCCTGGCGGGCTATCCGGCCGAGGACAGCGACATGCTTTACGCGCCGGGCCAGGGGTTCCCCATGGCGCTGGCCGGCGTGAACAAGGCGCGCACGCACATCGCGGCGATGGCCGCGGGCCTGCTCGACAGCGCGCTGCGGCTGGCGGTGCGGCACGCCTCCACGCGCCAGGCTTTCGGCCGCCCCATCATCGAACAGCAGGGCCTGCGCTGGTCGCTGGCGGACGTGTCGACGCGGCTGCAGATCCTGCGGATGCTGACGGACCGCGCCGCCGGCCTGATCGACGCGGGATCCGGCGAAGCCGTGCCCGCGGCCGCCATGGCCAAGAAGTACGCCGGCGAAGAATGCCTGGACGCCGTCGCCGCCTGCGCGCAGGCCTTGGGCGCGGGCGGGCTGCTGCCGGACCAGGGCATGGCGCGGCGGCTGCTGGCCGCCAAGGCGCTGTGCTTCGCCGACGGCACCACGGAAATGATGAACGAGCGCATCGCGGCCGGGCTGGCGTCGCGGTTCGCCACGGCGCCGCGCGCCATCGCGCCCGGCGCCGCCACTGACGGGGAGAGGGGAATGCCGTACCAGGCATTGAAACTGACGCGCGGCGAAGACGGCGCCACGCAGGCGCGGCTGGAGCGGATCGCCGAGGACGAACTGCCCGAGGGCGAGGTGCTGGTGGACGTTGCGTACTCGTCGCTGAACTACAAGGACGCCCTGGCGATCACCGGCAAGTCGCCCGTGGTGCGCAGCTTTCCCATGGTGCCGGGCATCGATTTCGCGGGCACGGTGCGCCGGAGCGCCGATCCGCGCTTCAAACCGGGCGACGCCGTGCTGCTCAACGGCTGGGGCCTGGGCGAAACGCGCTGGGGCGGCTTGGCGCAGGCCGCGCGCGTGCCGGCCGACTGGCTGCTGCGCCTGCCCGCGGGCATGGATGCCCGCCAGGCCATGGCCATCGGCACGGCCGGCTATACCGCGATGCTGTGCGTGATGGCGCTGGAACGCCACAACGCCACGCCCGAAGGCGGGCCGGTGCTGGTCACGGGCGCCAACGGCGGCGTCGGGACCGTGGCCATCGCGCTGCTGGCGGGCCAGGGCTATGCGGTTACGGCCAGCACCGGGCGCCCTCAGGAAGCGGATTACCTGTACAGCCTGGGCGCCAGCGGCATCCTGGACCGCGCCTCGCTTTCGGCGCCGGGCAAGCCCCTGCAGAAGGAGGCATGGGCGGCGGCCGTCGATTGCGTCGGCAGCCATACGCTGGCCAATGTGCTGGCCGGCATGCGCTACGGCGCGCCCGTGGCGGCCTGCGGCCTCGCTCAGGGCATGGACCTGCCCGCTACGGTGGCGCCGTTCATCCTGCGCGGCGTGGCCCTGATCGGCGTGGACAGCGTCTACGCGCCCATGGGATTGCGCGAGGAGGCGTGGCGCAGGCTGGCCGGGGAACTGCCGCGCGGCATGCTGGAGGCCAACACGCGCGAGCTGGGGCTGTCGGAGATTGCGGCCGTCGCGGCGCCGCTGCTGGAGGGCAGGATACGAGGCCGCATCGTCGTCGATGTGAACCGATAAGGGCCGCAGCATAGCGGCCCGCATACCACCAAAGGAGACTGGGCATGATCAAGCAACGATGGCGTTCCGTCATCGCTGCGGCGGCGCTTTGCGCCGCCGCGGGGGCGGCATGGGGGCAAGGCTATCCGGACAGGCCGGTGCGGCTGATCGTGCCGTTTCCGCCGGGCGGTTCGGTGGACTACGTGGCGCGCAACATCGCGCCGGTGCTGTCGCAGAAGCTGGGGCAGACCGTGGTGGTGGACAACAAGGGCGGCGCGTCCGGCACCATCGGCACGGCCGAACTGGCGCGCGCGCCGGCCGACGGCTATACGCTGATGCTGGCCTTCGATTCGCATGCGGTCAACGGCTCGCTGTACAAGAACCTGCAATACGACACGATGAAGTCGTTCGACTACATCAGCCTGATCGGCACCATGCCCGCGGTGCTGCTGACCGCCAGGAAGACCGGCATCACCACCTTGCAGCAATTCCTGGACTATGCGCGCGCGCATCCGGGGCAGGTGAACTATGGGTCGTCCGGAGTGGGAGGCTCCAATCACCTCAACCTGGCGGCCCTGGCCGCGCGCACGGACATCAAGTTGACGCACGTGCCTTACCGCGGAGGCGGACCGATGTTCAACGCGGTCCTGGGCGGCGAGGTGGACGTGGTGATCGCCAGCCTGCCCACCATCATCGGTTTCGTGCAGGGCGGGCGGCTGAACGCCCTGGCCATCGGCACGGAACAGCCCGCGCCCGCGCTGCCGGACGTGCCCCCCATCGCCAAGCTGGTGCCGGGTTTCGAGGCCTATTCCTGGGTCGGCATGCTGGCGCCGGCGGGCCTGCCGCCCGAGGTGCGCCAGCGGGTGCGGCAGGCGCTGAGCGATACGCTGGCGGCGCCGCAGGTCAGGAACAGCATGGAGCAGGGCGGCTTCAACATCGTGTCCAGCACCCCGGAAGAATTCCGGCAACGGGTGCAAACCGAATCGCAGCGCTGGGACCGGCTGATACGGGATACGGGCATCAAGATCGAGTAGGCGCGCGGCCGCCTTGCGCGGCGCGCTTTTAGCGCGCGAGCTTCATCGACACGTCGATGTGCGTGCCGCGATCCAGGTCGGCGCCCAGGGGCATGCTGCATTCGGGCAGGCTGAGCAGCTCTTTGCCGATGTCCCCGGCTTCGATGCGGCGGGCGATGTCGTCCAGAAGCAGGGTGCGCGTGGCGAAGCCTTGCCCTTGCAGGTTCTTCGCGTACAGCCGGTAGGTCAGATTGGGTTCGGAGCCCTTCATCACGCCCAGGTCCAGCACCACGCCTTGTTCGTTGCGCAGCAGCAGGTGGCCCGGGCGGGCGTAGATGCGGTAGATGCGCCAAGGGGAAGAGATGGCCGCGTGGGTGGGGCGCGAATCGCGCTGCGCGTCGCGCTTGCGTCCGCCATCGGGGGGTGTCGAGCTGCCAGGCAGCAGCTTGACGCAAGCGTTCGCCAGGCGCGCGATCGAGCGCCTGACGGCGCTCGCGTATAGCGGTTGCGTATTCATTGCCGTACTCCTGTATGGCGGTACGGCGAGGCGACGCGCGTTCAAACACCACCGGTCCAGCATACGCGCATTATCCGGAGGGTGCCGTGAAAATGGGGCGATCGTTACGTATTAACTGCAAATGCCCAGAAAAACAGGCATTTACAGAGCAGCAGGCAGCTTCGAAACAGGGCAATGATTCAACAAGGTGCTAATTGGAAACGTGCATTGACTTTCACCAACCCTGCGTCCATAGTGGTCAAGAAGCTTTTCGAGCATCGTGATTTTCGTCCGGTCTTGCTCCCTCTGTGGCGCTTTATTGTTCGCTGTCCTTTCCTTGACTGGCTCAATTCGCGGGTGTGCCCGCAGCATATAAAGGAAAGAGATCATGGAAACCGGAATCGTCAAATGGTTCAACGACGCCAAGGGCTTCGGCTTCATCATGCCCGAGGATGGCGGCAAGGACCTGTTCGCGCATTTTTCAGAAATCGTCAGCGACGGCCATAAAGTGCTCGTCGAGAATCAGCGTGTCAGCTACGTGACGGCGCAAGGCGCGAAAGGGCCGCACGCCACGCAAATCCGCGCTTTGTGAGTCAAGGGCCCGCAGGGCCCTTTGATCGCGCAGGGGGTTTTATGTTTCACAACAATATGGTTTACAAGGGCTACCGGCTTACCGCCCGCGTTTCGCGGATTTCAGTCGGGGGCTCCGATCGGCCCGCATTTACCGCGACGGTCGCCGTCGAATACGCGGGAGACCAGGACAAACTGGGCGAATCCCACGCCGTGCCTTTGTTCGAATCGGGCGGATTCGTTTCCACTCCCGGAATGGCGGTGGATGCCGCAATCAATCATGGCCGTCGCATGGTCGACGCGCACGCCAGGCCCGCATGATTTCCCGCGGCGCGTCGCGCCGCTTTACGGCTTGAGCCCGAGGCGCCGCGCCAGTTTGTGCAGGTTGCTGGGATCCACGTCCAGCGCGCGCGCGGCGACGGCCCAGTTGCCCTGATGCGCCGCCAGCGCGCGGCGGATCGCCTGGCGCTGGCAGGCATCGACCGCGTCGCGCAGCGATTGGTCGGGGCCCGACGGCGCGGGCGCGTCGTTTTCTTCGTCCGTCTCCGCCAGATCCATGCCGCCGTCCGACAGGTCCAGCAGCTTGGCGCCCAGCGTCACGATTTCGTTGCGGCTGGCGCCATGGCTGACCGCCTTGATGGCGGCGCGGCTGATGACGTGCTCCAGTTCGCGCACGTTGCCCGGCCAGCGATACCGGCGCAGCATTTCCTCGGCCTCTGTCGACAGTCTCAGGCTGCGCAGCCCCAGGCGCGCGCGGTTCAGCTCCAGGTAGCGGCCGGCCAGCAGCAGCACGTCGTTGCCCCGGTCGCGCAGGGGCGGGATCGGGATCGGGTAGACGGACAGGCGGTGATAGAGGTCGGCGCGGAAATCGCCCGCGCGCACCAGGTCGCGCAGGCTGCGGTTGGTGGCGGCGACGATGCGCACGTCCACCCTGCGCGGACGGTCGTCGCCCAGCCGCTGGATTTCGCCGTTCTGCAGGGTGCGCAGCAGCTTGGCCTGCACCAGCAGCGGCAGTTCTCCCACTTCGTCCAGGAATAGCGTGCCGCCGTTGGCGGCCTCGAAGCGGCCCGGGCGGTCGGTGACCGCGCCCGAGAAGGCGCCCTTGGCATGGCCGAACAGTTCGCTTTCGGCCAGCGATTCGGGCAGCGCGGCGCAGTTCACGTGCACCAGGGGCTTGTCGCGGCGGCGCGAAAGGCGGTGCACGCGGTGCGCGAACAGTTCCTTGCCCACGCCGGTTTCCCCCAGCAGCAGGATGGGCAGTTCGGAGTCGGCCACCACTTCGATCTCGTGCAGCAGCCGGCCGATGGATTCGCTCTGGCCCAGGATCTCGTTGCTGTCGGGCGCGGCGCTGTCCGCCGGCTCGGCTCCCCGCGCCACGCGCAGCGCCCGGATCTCGGCTTCGAGCCGCGTGGTCCGCAGCGCCGCTTCCAGCAGCACGATGTAGTCGCGCAGGTCGGATTGGGCCTCGGTGTCGAAGGTGCCGACTTCCAGCGCGTCCAGGGTCAGCACGCCCCAGGGCCGGCCTTCGATGTGCAGGCTGGTGCCCATGCAATCGTGCACCGGCAGCGGTTCGCCCGCCATGCCGTTGATCAGCCCGTCATAGGGATCGGGTAGGGTGCTGTCGTGGTGGAAACAGGTGACGCCGCGCCGCGCCAGGATCGCCGCCAGTCTTGGATGCTGCTGTACGGCGAAGCGCCGCCCCAGCGCGTCCTGCGTCAAGCCGTCCACCGCGATGGGGCGCAGATGGTCTTCCTCCAACTGCAAGAGCGCCACGGCGCCGCAGCGGAAGTGCGTGCGCAGGCTGGAGACCAGCCGCTGCAGGCGCACGGCGGGGGGAAGGTCGGCGACCAGATCGGCGAGCAGGAGATTTTGCATAGGGTGAATTCTACCGTGCGGCGGTGAATATAACCCTTATCACCCAGGGTGATATTCACCCTTTAATTTACAGATACTTGATAAATCACAACTTTTTCCTGGCACGGTTTTCGCTCTTCTCCTAGTACCCGTCATGATCAATGGAGAACACGATGAGCATGGTTGAGCAATCCCTGGGACAGTTGGCGCGCAGCATTCCTGGCGCCACACAGGTTTTTCACGAATACGAACTGGATTTCTGCTGCGGCGGCAAGAAGAGCCTGGCCGAGGCGGCGGCCCAGCGGTCGCTGGACGCGGCGCAGATCGAAGCGCGCCTGATCGCGCTGGCGCAGAATCCCTCCCAGGAAACGGACTGGGGCCTGGCCTCGCCGGCCGAGCTGATCGACCACATCCTGGAGCGCTACCACGAGGTGCACCGCCAGCAGTTGCCCGAACTGATCCGGCTCGCGCTGAAGGTGGAGCAGGTGCATGTCGACAGCCCGGACTGCCCGGCCGGCCTGGCGGACCATCTGCGCGTGATGCAGCAGGAACTGGAAAGCCACATGCAGAAAGAGGAGCAGGTGCTGTTCCCGATACTGGCCCGCGGGCACGGCGCCATGGCGGCCATGCCCATCCAGGTCATGCGCATGGAGCACGACGACCACGGGGTGGCGCTGGAGCGCCTGCTGGCCTTGACCAACGGCCTGACCTTGCCGCGCGCCGCCTGCAATACCTGGCGGGCGCTGTACCTGGGCATACGGACCTTCAAGGAAGACCTGATGGCGCACATCCACCTGGAGAACAACATCCTGTTCGAGAACGCCGCCGGTCCGGGCGGACAGTTGCGCGGCCAGCAGGCGGCGGGCTGAAGACGGCGCGGGGCGGGGTGGCCCGCCCCGCCGCTCAAGCATGGGAATCCAGGCATGAACATCGACAAATTCAAACAGCAACACGTGGATATCCTGCAGGGCATCGCGTCGCTGCGCCGGCTGGCGCACGCGGGCGTGGCCCGCAACGCGGCGGCGATCGCGCACGGCATCGTGTCCATCAGCGCGACGATCAAGCTGCATCTGGCCGTCGAGGACCGGGCCCTGTATCCGGCCCTAGCGCGTTGCGCGGATACCGACCTGGCGCGCGCGGGCCGCGCGTTCCAGGAGGAAATGGACGAGATCGCGCGAAGCTACGAAGATTTCGCCCGGCGCTGGAACAACGCGGGCAGCCTGGAACGGGACGAGGCCGGCTTCCGGGCGGACGCCAACATCGTGCTGCGCCGGGTCCACGAGCGCATGCAGCGCGAAAACCGCGATCTCTATCCGCGCATCGAGGCGATGTAGGCCCGGCGCCTGGCGTTCCTCGGCCGAACGCCTTCCAGGCCGCGCCGCGGGTCCGCCTGTACACTCGGGAAATCTCTCGGGGCGACAGGGGATGCCCAATGGCCGGAAGCAGTTTCTTCGCACTGTTCGACGACATCGCCTCCATCCTGGATGACGTGTCCGTCATGACCAAGGTGGCCGCCAAGAAAACCTCCGGGGTGCTGGGCGACGACCTGGCCCTCAATGCGCAGCAGGTCACCGGCGTGCCCGTCAACCGCGAGCTGGCGGTGGTCTGGGCGGTGGCCAAGGGCTCGTTCGTCAACAAGCTGATCCTGGTGCCGGCGGCGCTGCTCATCAGCGCTTTCGCGCCCTGGGCGATCACGCCGCTTTTGATGCTAGGCGGGGCCTTCCTCTGCTACGAGGGCGTCGAGAAACTGGCGCACAAGTACTTGTCGCACGGCGACTCGCCCGAAGGCCACCACGCCGCGCGCGCCGAAGCCCTGCAGGACCAGGCGGTCGACATGGTGGCGTTCGAGCGCGGCAAGATCAAGGGCGCGGTGCGCACCGACTTCATCCTGTCGGCGGAAATCATCGTCATCAGCCTGGGGGCGGTGGCCGGCGCCGATTTCACCCGCCAGGTCATGGTGCTGTCCATCATCGCCGTCGCCATGACGGCCGGCGTCTATGGCCTGGTGGCCGGCATCGTCAAGCTCGACGATCTGGGCCTGTACCTCAGCCGCAAGCCCTCCCGGCCCCTGGCCTGGCTGGGCCGGCGCGTCGTGAGCGCCGCGCCCTATCTGATGAAGGCGCTGTCGGTGGTGGGCACCGCCGCCATGTTCATGGTCGGCGGCGCCATCCTGACGCACGGCATCGCGCCGGTGCATGCCGTCATCGAACGCGCCGCCGCCGCCGTGGGCGGAGGCGGCGTGGTCCAGGCGCTGGCGTCCACCCTGCTCAACGCCCTGTTCGGCATCGTCGCCGGAGCCGTGGTGCTGGGGGCGGCCGGCCTGGCCAAGCGGCTGCTCAGGAAGGGCTGAGGCGCGGCCGCCAGCCTTCGCCCGGGCGGGCGCGGTGCCGCCCTAGGGAATCCCCTGCCTTGTTGATCCGGAACAGTGGCGCCTAAAATTGGCGCCAATTTATGTGATCATTGTTTCGACCACCGGCATAGACCATGGCACGCCGACACGGCCATGGAAACGAGGAAATCATGCAGTCCGACGCAGCACTCGCCATCCAACCCGACGCCGCCCGCGCCCGGGCCATCTACGATCTGGGCCACAGCACCGTTTTCGCCGCGCGCACCGACCCGCGCTTTTCCTATTGCATGTATGTGCCGCCGCACATCGACGCGGCCAGACATCCGATGGAGCTGGTGGTGATCATGCACGGCACGGGCCGCGCCTTCGTGGAATACCGCGACGCGTTCGCGGAATTCGCCCGCTGGAACGATTGCATCGTGCTGTGCCCGCTGTTCCCCGTCAGCCCGTTGGGCGACGGCAACCGCGACGGCTTCAAGCAACTGCGCGAAGGCGACATCCGCTATGACCAGGTCCTGCTGGACATGGTGGCGGAAGTGGGCGAGAAGTTCGACCGCGATTTCAAGCAGTTCGCCCTGTTCGGCTATTCGGGCGGCGGCCAGTTCGTGAACCGTTTCGCGCTGCTGCACCCGGAACGCCTGTGGGCCGTGTCGATCGGCGCGCCGGGCTCGGTGACGCTGCTGGATCCGGAGCAGGATTGGTGGGTGGGTGTGCGCGACGCGGAAACCCGATTCGGCAAGCGCATCGACGTGGATGCCCTGCGCAAGGTGGCCGTGCACATGGTCGTGGGCAAGGCCGACCTGGAAACCTGGGAAATCACCCACCGCGAAGGCGGCAAGTTCTTCATGCCGGGCGCCAATTCCGCCGGCAGGAACCGCCCGGAGCGCCTGGAATCGCTGCGCCGTTCGTTCGAAGCGGCCGGCGTGGACGTGACGCTGGACCTGGTGGACAACGTGCCGCACGACGGCCTGAAGTGCGTCGGCCAGGTCCAGGATTTCCTGGCCGGGGCGCTGGCCAGGCTGCGCAATGCGTAACACCGCAATCTTGAAGAGCGCGCGGCGCGGACGCGTCCGCGCCGGGAACTAGGAGAGGGCCATGCTGCGTTTCGCGCTATCCCGTATCGTCATGGCCGTGCCCACGCTGCTGATCGTGGCGGTGGCCGTGTTCGTGATGATCCGGCTCATCCCCGGCGATCCGGCCCAGTTGCTGCTGGGCGACCTGGCCACGCCGGCCGCGCTGGCGGACCTGCGGGCGAAGCTGGGCCTGGACCAGACCTGGGCCACCCAGTTCGGCATCTGGTTCGGCAACATGCTGCACGGCGACCTGGGCACTTCCATCAATACCGGCCAGCCCGTGCTGCCGCTGGTGTGGGACCGCTTCCTGATCAGCGGCCGCGTGGTGCTGGTGGCGGTGCTGTTCGCCGCGCTGGTGGCCGTGCCGGCCGGCATGGTCGCGGCCTGGAAGCAGAACAAGGCGCCGGACCTGTTCCTGGTGGGAACGGCCACGCTGCTGGTGTCCATCCCGACCTTCTGGCTGGGCCTGCTGCTCCTGATCTTCTTCGGCCTGAAGCTGCAATGGCTGCCGGTGGTGGGCTACGTGTCCATCGGCGACGACTGGAAGGCCGGCCTGCTGTACCTGGTCATGCCCATCGCGACCCTGTTCCTGCACGAGATCGGCGTGCTGATGCGCATGGCGCGGGCCAGCACGCTGGAAGTGCTGCGGTTGGACTACATCACCCACGCGCGCGCCAAGGGGCTGTCCGAATCGGCCGTGCTGATGCGCCACGCCTTCCGCAACGCCTTCGGCCCCACCTGGACGCTGATCGGCCTGGTGCTGGGCAACCTGCTGGGCGGTATCGCGGTCGTGGAAACCGTGTTCACGATCCCCGGCCTGGGGCGCCTGCTGGTGGATTCGATCTTCGCCCGCGACTACCCCGTGATCCAGGGCTGCCTGCTGTTCGTGGGCGTGGTCTACGTGATCGTGAACCTGCTGATCGACCTCTGCTATCCCATCTTCGACCCGAGAGTGACCGCCGAATGAAAAAGCGAATCCCCGCCAACGCGCTGCTGGGTGGCGCGATCGTGGCGCTGATGATCGCCGCGGCGATCATGGGCGCCTTCTGGACTCCCCACGATCCGCTCAAGATCAACTTCGCGGCCCGCCTGCGGCCGCCCGGCGCGGAATTCCTGCTGGGCACGGACGAGTTCGGCCGCGATGAACTGTCCCGCCTGCTGGCGGGGGCGGCAAGCAGCGTCTGGATCAGCCTCCTGACCGTGACCTTCGCCATCGTCGCGGGCACGGCCATCGGCACCCTGACGGGCTTCGTGCGGGGCTGGACCGACCGCATCATCATGGCCTTCAACAATGCGCTGCTGGCCTTTCCCGGCCTGCTGCTGGCGCTGGGCCTGCTGGCCGTGGTGGGCGCGAACAAGTACGGCATCATCCTGGCGCTGGGCCTGGCCTACACGCCTTCGGTGACGCGCATCGTGCGCGGCACGGTGCTGTCCCTGCGCGAAAAGGAGTTCATCGAGTCCTCCCGGGTGCTGGGCAACTCCGAGCTTTACACCATGTTCCGCCACGTGCTGCCGAACTGCGTGGCGCCGCTGACGGTGCTGGCCACCTCCATGTTCGGCTGGGTGATCCTGGCGGAAAGCGCGCTGTCCTTCCTGGGCCTGGGCGTGCCGCCGCCCGCGCCCACCTGGGGCAATATGCTCGCGGCGGCGCGGCCGTTCATGGCGCAGGCTTCCTATCTTTCCATTCTTCCCGGCCTGGCCATCGCGCTCGCGCTGCTGGGGATCAACCTGCTGGGCGACGCGGTGCGAGACCGCTTCGATCCCCGCATGAGGGGCGTGTAATGAGCGCACTGGTATCCGTATCGAATCTGTCGCTGACGGTAGGCCTGGGCGGACGCGAGATCGTCAGCGGGGTGTCCTTCGAAGTGGCGCCGGGCGAGATGGTCGGCATCGTCGGGGAATCCGGCAGCGGCAAGACCCAGGCCGCGCGCGCCATCATGGGCCTGACCCCGCCGCCGCTGGCGGTGGCGGGCGGCTCCATCCTGTTCGAGGGCGTGGACGTCACGAAAGCGAGCCCGGCTGTGCTGCGCAAGCTGCGCGGGGCGCGCATCGGCATGGTGTTCCAGGAACCCATGACTTCGCTGAACCCGTCCATGCCCATCGGGCGCCAGTTGGACGAAGGCCTGAAGCTGCACCGCAGGGACCTGCCGGCCGCCGCGCGGCGCGAACGCATCCTGGAGATGCTGCGCCGCGTGGGCATCCGCGATCCCAAGGCGGCGATGGAGGCCTGGCCCCACGAGTTCTCGGGCGGCATGCGCCAGCGCATGATGCTGGCCTCGGTGATGCTGCTGGAACCCGCGCTCCTGATCGCGGACGAGCCCACCACGGCGCTGGACGCCGTGGTGCAGCGCGACGTGCTGGAACTGATGGTCGACCTGACCCGCGAACACCATACGGCCGTGCTGATGATCAGCCACGATCTGCCCATGGTGGCGCGCTACACCGAGCGCATGGTGGTGATGCAGCACGGCAAGGTGCTGGAGACGGGCACCACGGCCGGCATCCTGGAGCGACCGCAGCATCCCTATACCCGCAAGCTGCTGGACGCCATGCCGCGCCGGCTGGCGGCGCGTCCGCAGACGAAGGAAGCGCCCATCGTCGAAGTGAAGAACCTGGTCGTGGACTACGCGGGCCACCAGCGGCTGTTTTCCCGCACGGGCGCCAAGCGCGCGCTGAACGGCATCGACCTGCACGTGAAGCCGCGGGAAGTGGTGGCGGTGGTGGGCGGCTCGGGCTCGGGCAAGACGACGCTGGGCCGGGCCATCGCGGGGCTGCTGACGCCTACGTCCGGCCAGATCCTGTTCCGGAACCAGCAGGTCGGCCGCCGCTCGCCCGCGTGGCGCGACTACCGGCTGAATTGCCAGATGGTGTTCCAGGACCCGTATTCCTCGCTGGACCCGCGCATGACCATCGGGCAACTGGTGGGCGAGGGCCTGCGCATGCTGGACGACATGCCGGCCGCCGACAAGCGCCGCCGGGTGGACGAGGTGCTGGCGGAAGTGGGCCTGGGGTCCGAATACGCCAGGCGTTTCCCGCATGAGCTGTCCGGCGGCCAGCGCCAGCGCGTGGCGATCGCGCGCGCCGTGGTGCGGCGGCCCGCCTTCGTGATCGCCGACGAGCCGGTTTCCGCGCTGGACGTGACGGTGCGGGCGCAGGTGCTGGACCTGTTCGCCGACCTGCAGGAGCGCCATGGATTCTCCTGCCTGTTCATCAGCCACGACCTGGGCGTGGTCGAACAGGTGGCCGACCGCGTGGTGGTGATGCGCGATGGCGGCATCGTGGAACAGGGCACCCGGGACGAGGTGTTCGACCGTCCGCAAGAGGACTACACCCGCAGCCTGCTGTCCGCGATCCCGGCGCTGGAATCCACCGAAGCGGGCGGAGTCCGCCTGCGCTGGCGGCTGGAGGGGCGGAAGGCCTTGCAGGCGACCGCGTAGGCCCTGGGGACGCCGCCGCCGCGAGCGGGCGCTGGCGCGGCGCGCACTTGCCCCTAAAATACGCGCTTCGGATTTGATTGACGGGAGGGGTCCATGCCGAAAGCGGCGGCGACACGGCCCGGCCTGGTTGATCGTATTGCCCATGATATCCAAGCGGGCGTATATGGTCCCGGCGCCTGGCTGAAACAGATCGACCTGCAGGAACGTTACGAGGCCAAGCGCCTGGACGTTCGGCGGGCGCTAGACCAATTGGCCGCCAAGCGGCTGATTGCGCACATCCCGAACCGGGGCTACCACGTGTACGCCATGGATCCCGACCTGCACCTGCAGATCCGGGATATACGCATTCTGCTGGAAACCGGCGCGGCGGCGGATCTGATGCCCAACGTCACCGCGGCCAAGGTGCGAGCGCTGCGCACGCTGGCCGAGCGCTTCGCCAAGCTGCTGCAGGACGGCACGCTGCTGGAACAGTACGAGGTCAACCTGGCTTTCCACGCCGGCATGTACGACATGTGCCGCAACCGCGAGCTGGCCGCGCTGATCCAGGAAACCCGCGCCCGCGGGCCCGCCGCGCCCGCCAAGGAATGGGTGACGCGCTCGCGCATCGAGATGTCCGCGCGCGAGCACTTCGACATGGTCGACGCGCTGGAGGCGCGCGACGTGAGGCGGCTGCAGAAAATCATCGCGGCGCACGTGGGCCAGGACATCTCCTGAGGGCATTCCTGCCCAGCCATCGCGGCGGCCATCCTGAAAAGGGGGCCGCCGCGATGCATTTGGCGCTCCGTTTCAGGGATACCCCGTATGGCGGCGGCCGGCAGACCGTCCATAATTGTCGGATTATTTTGGCGCCAATATATGCGTGAATTTCGCGCCGCACGCCGGGGAGTCTTTGCATGCACCACGTTTTCGTTCCCAGAGCGCTCGCGCTCAGCCTGGCGCTGGCCGCCATCGGTTCGGCCCAGGCCGAACTGCTGACCGTCGCCCAGCCTGCCGACATCCGCTCGACCAACCCCGGCGTCAACCGCGACAACACCACCGACGGCGTGGTGCTCAACATCGTCGAAGGCCTGGTCGGCTACCGCGAAAACGGCACCGTGGGCCCCTTGCTGGCCAAGTCGGTGGACCTGTCGGAAGACCGCCTGACCTACACCTTCAAGCTGCGCGAAGGCGTCAAGTTCCACAACGGCGCGCCGCTGACCTCGGCGGACGTGCTGTGGAACTGGCAGCGCTATATGGATCCGAAGACGGATTGGCGCTGCCGCAGCGACTTCGACGGCCGCAACGGGCTGAAGGTGACCGAGGTGTCCGCGCCCGACGCCCAGACCGTGGTGATGAAGCTGGACCGCAAGTCCGCCGTGTTCCTGGATTCGCTGGCGCGCACCGATTGCGGCATGACGGCCATTCTTTCCAAGGATTCCGTCGCGGCCGACGGCTCCTGGATCAAGCCGGTGGGCACCGGTCCGTTCGCGCTCAAGGAATGGAAGCGGGGCGAATACACCCTGTTGTCGGCCTTCAAGGACTACGTCTCGCCCGCCGGCGACAAGCCGGACGGCTACGTCGGATCCAAGCGCCCGCTGGTGGACGAAGTGAAGTTCCTGGTCGTGCCGGATCCCTCCACCTCGAAGGCGGGCCTGATGTCCGGCGCCATCGACGCCGGCCAGATCACGAGCACCGACGTCGCCGAACTGAAGAACGCGCAGCGCCTGACCGTGTTCAGTCCGCATGACGCGACCAAGCACACGCTGCTGTTCCAGACGCAGGACCCGGTGCTGAAGAACGTGAAGCTGCGCCAGGCCATCGCGGCTTCGCTGGACATCCCGCAAGTGGTGGCCGCCGCCTCGGAAGGGCTGGGCCAGTTGAACAACTCCGCGGTGTACGCGGGTTCGGCCTATTACAAGGACGCCGAAAAGCGCACCTACAAGTACGACCCGGCCCGCGCGCAGCAATTGCTGAAGGAAGCGGGCTACAAGGGCGAACCCATCGTCATCTACGCCAACAAGCGCGCCCACGTGCCGAGCTACCAGGTGGCGGTGATGGCGCAGGCCATGATGCAGGCCGTGGGCATCAACGCCAAGATCGAAGTGCTGGAATGGGCCACGCAACTGGACCGCTACAACACCGGCAAATACCAGATCAGTTCCTTCACCTATTCGTCGCGGCTGGATCCGGCGCTGAGCTTCGAACAGTTCGCCGGCGACAAGGCCAAGCAGCCGCGCAAAGTCTGGGACGACCCCGTCGCGCAGAAGCTGATCGACGAGAGCTTCCTGGAATCGGACCCGGCCAAGCGCCAGGCCCTGTTCGACCAATTGCACGCGCTGATGCTGGAGCAGACGCCGCTGCTGGTGCTGTACAACGGGGCCGACGCCTGGGCGAACAGCAAGCGCGTGCAAGGTTTCTCCGTCTGGGAGGGTAAGCCGCGCGTGTGGGAGACCAAGGTGGTCGGCGGGAAGTAACGAGAGTCGTTGGAACGTTGAGTTCTTGAGGCGCCGGCCGCGTCGGCGGCCTGGGGCGCGCGGGTCAACGATTGCGGTCCGGAGCCTTCGCTCCGGACTTCCCCTGCGTCATCCTCGTTGTCGCCTGCGGCGACTGCCTTCGGATTCCCTCGAGCTTATCGACTCCCCGCGCACCCCGGGCCGCCGACGCGACCGGCTCTGTTCGTAGAAACCTGGCGGATGCCGGGGAGGGCGGTGTGCTTGGGGTTCCCTCCGGCGGGGGAGCGGGGCGGAAGATCTTGCGGGGCCCGCCCCATGCCGGCCGCGCGGGCGGCAGGCATGGGGCCTACGCGGCATCTTGCGGGTGGTGATGACGCCGCGCGCTGTTGTGGCGGACGCGTGTCTGACATCCGCGGATCGATATTGCCGCCACGATTGGTGTCTGACACCCCGGTGCGCTGCTTCTGGGCTGTAGCGCCTTGCCGTAAGGGTGTCAGACACCTGCAGAGAGACGGCCTCTCGAGGTGTCAGACACCCATACGAGACGGCCTATGGTTCGCACCATTGCTTCCCGGGTGTCTGACACCTTCCAGCCAATCCTCAATGCCCCGCGACCCTTTCCACCTCCCAAGCCCGCGGCTTCTTCACCGCCCAGGGCTGGTATCCCTTCACATCGGCCCGATAAGCCCCGATATCCAGGCCGTTGTACAGCGGAATACTCGGCACGTCCGCCAGGAACAACTTATGCAACTGATCGAACGCCGCCTGCCGCTTCGCGTGGTCCGTGTCCACCGACGCCGCGTCGATCAGCTTCAGCGCTTCGGGGCTATCCCAGACCTTGCGCGGCTGCTTGGCCTTGTCGCCCGTCACCATCTCGTAATTCAGCGCCGCGTCCAGGCGCGCGGAATAGGGGAAGGCCATCATCTGGTAGGTGCCGGCGTTGTAGCGGTCCAGTTGCGTGGCCCATTCCACCACCGACAGGCGCGCGTTGATGCCCACGGCCTGCAGCATGGCTTGCAGGATCACGGCCGAGTTGTACGACTGCGGATAGCGCTTGGTCGTCATCAGCACCAGTTCCTGGCCCTTGTAGCCCGCTTCCTGCAGCAGCTTCTGCGACAGCGCCGCGTCATAGCTCCAGCCCTGCTTCTGCGCGGCATCGTAGTAGGGCGACACCAGCGGCACGATGGAATTGTTGGGCTGGGCCAGTCCTTCGGTCACGGCGCCGGCCAATTGGGCGTAGTCGATGGCGTGGGCCAGCGCCTGGCGCATCTTGGGATTGGACAGCAGCGGATCCTTGGTCTGCAGCAGCAGCGCCGTCATGCTCATCACGGGCGCGTACGCCACCTTGATGTTCGGCGTCTTTTGCAGCACCGGCACGTCGCTGTTGGACAGGTCCTCGATGATGTCGATGTCGCCGCGCTCCAGCGCGGCCTTGGCCGTGGAGTCGTCGGGAACGATGACGAACCGCACTTCGTCCACCAGCGGACGCTTGGATCCCGTATAGCCGTCGCGCGCGCCGCCGCGGTTGGCATAGCCGGCGAACTTGGTCAGGCGCACGTATTCGCCGCGCTTCCATTCCGCCAGCGAGAAGGGGCCGGTGCCGATGGGCTTGTCCCAACTGCCGTCGGCCTTGACCGAATCCTTGTGCAGGATGCCCGTGCCGCCGCAGTCCGTGCGGGCCAGCGACGCCAGGAACAGCGCGCTGGGCTTTTCCAGCCGGTACACGACCGTGTGGGCGTCCGGCGCTTCCACGGCCGCGACCTTCACGGTGCCGCGGCCGTCGAACTCGCTGGCGCAGCGCCAGCCCGATTTTTCCGCGGTGTAGTGCTGCCAGCTCCACAGCACGTCCGCCGACGTCAGCGGCGCGCCGTTATGGAACTTCACGTCTTCGCGCAGCTTGAAGGTGTAGGTCTTGCCGTCCGGGCTGATGTCGATCGACTTGGCCAACAGCGGGCGGACCTCCGCGTCCTCGCCGTAGGCGACCAGGCCTTCGACGATGTGCAGCACGACCGCGTCGCTGTTGCTGTCCCGGTTGACGCCGGGCTCGGTGGAACGGATGTCGGCCGTCAGCGAAATGCGCAGCGGCGCGGCTGCCTGCGCCCATGCCGTGCCGGACATGCCGCCCAGCGCCAGCGCAACCGCGGCGCTCAATAGGTGGATTTTCATGGCGATGTCTTCCTCGGGTCGCGCTGGCGCCCGCCTGTTCAGGCGGCGGCCAGCAGTTCGGGTTCGGCGTTCAGGCTGTACCGGGTGAAGCTGCGGTTCAGGGCGGGCAGCGGAGCGACCTCCATCAGGCCGGCGGCGGGCTCCATGATCACCATGGCGACCGTGGCCGACAGGTTGTCGTGGCTGCCCGGACGCGGCGGGCGGCACACCGAATAGGGGGTGCCGAAGTCGTCGAACAGGGCGCGCTTGAGGTCTTCTCGCGTCAGTTGCTGCTTTTCATTGAGCAGGCGGCGCACGCGCCAGTCGCGGTAGGCGCTTTCGGGCGTGCTGGCGCGGCCCGTGTCGCGCAGCTTGCCCAGGGCCACTTCGCTGACCCAGTGGTTGGCGTGGACGATCAGGTCATCGCTGCCCGGGTAGATGGGGAAGGCTTCGTCGGTGGTGCATTCGTAGTCCACGCCGAAGCCCGCGGCCATGCCGATCATGATGTTGTTGGAGCAGGACTTGGGGGTGGTGGCCACCGCCTTGATGGCGAGCGCGAAATGCTCCTGCTCCAGCACCTTGCGGCGGATCAGCGACAGCGGCACGCCCAGTTGGCGGAAGTCGCGGTCGGATTCCAGGTAGTTGGCGGTGATGGACACGCCCGCGCTGTTCAGGCCGCTGCGCGCCAGGCCGCCCGCTTCCACGAAGGTCAGGATGTCGGGGCCGTTATCGTTGCGCACGCGCAGCACGATGGCGGTCTCGGCGCATTCGGCGCGCCAGTCCCAGTTCTGGCCATGGATGAGACGGCCGTTGGCTGAGCGCGTGGGCAGGATCAGGGCGCCGGTGCAGCCGTCGCCCGGTTCGAGTTCGGCGGCCTTCTTCTTTTCGGCGCGCGCCTTGGCGATGACTTCGGTGCGCGCGTTGACCATGACGATGTCCTCGAAGGGCACGTCGGCGCCGGCGGCGATGCCGCGCATTTCTTCCAGGTAGTGCGGGGCGAAGCTCTCGATTTCGCGGGCGAAGCTGGCGATGAGCTGGGTGCGCGCCATGGCGTCATAGCCCAGGTCGACCAGCGTCTGGCCATACATGGCGGCGCTTTTGCGCACGCGGTCGGCGGCTTGCTGGCCATAGGAGCGGCCGCGGGCTTCGGGCGAGCCCGAAACCGATACGAAGGGAAATTGGGTGATCTGGGTCATGGACGGATGGCGGCGCGGCGCGCCTTGGGGTCGGGAGGTGGGAAATGTTTGCCGAAAAAATGTTAGCTTATTTTGGCGCCAATATTGCTCAGGGTTTACCAGGGCAAGGGGAGGGAGGGGCGTCGCGCGGACGCCCCGCGCCCAGTGGGATCAGCCGGCCGCGGCGCGCCGGGCCGCCAGGTCGGCGCAGGTCATGAAGGCGGCACCCGCCGCGCGGAAGCGTTCCAGCAACTGTTCGACTTTTTGCAGCCGCGCCGCGCGGCCGACGCCGTTGTCCGCGCGCGGGTGCAGCGTCAGGCAGGCGTAGCCGTCCGCCGCCAGCAGGGCATCGCCTTGCTCGACCCAGTGCGCGTAGGCGCGGTCCTGGGTGACGCGGCGGCTGAAGTGGGTGGCGTCGCACAGGCCTTCGCTCCAGGGCAGTTCCACCATGCCCGGCCCGCCGTCGGCGCCGAGTTCGTAAGGGGCGTCGTCGTCGATGGCGCTGCTGTCGTAGCGATAGCCCAGCCGGTGCAGCAGCGGCACGGTGCGGGGCGTGAAGGCGCTGCCCGTATAGCGGAACCCCTGCGGCGCGCGGCCCGTCAGCCCCGTCAGGCGGTCGCGGGCCCGTTCCAGGATTTCTCCTTCCCGGTCGCCCAGCGCGGCCAGGTCCTCGAAGGCATTGCCCTGGGAGGCCGCTTCGTGTCCGTCGCGCAGGCTTTGTTCCAGCAGGCCGCGGCAGCGCTCGGCCTCGAACGCGGGCCAGAACAGGGTGGCGCGGATGCCCTGCCGGCGCAGCATGTCCAGCACGCGCGCCAGTCCGCCGCCGTAGGTATAGCGGCCATGCGCGTCGCGGCCATGCAGCGAGGATTCGGGCTGGGTGGCGGCTTCGGGACCGATGCCCTGCACGTTCAGGGTGACCAGTACGGTTTTGTCGGCGCTCATGCGCTTCTCCAGGCGTCGGGGCGGGCAAGACAGTGGCGGGCCAGCGCTTCCAGCGTCATGACGTGCACGTCGGGCTGGGCGGCGACGTAGGCCAGGAAACGGTCCAGCGCGGCGGCGCGGGCGGGCGTGCCGGATCCGCCGGCGGCCTTGGGATGCACGGTCAGGTGCACGTAGCCTTCGGCCCGGCGCAGGGCCTCGAATTCCTGCACCCAGTTGTCATAGGCCTCGGCCGCGAGGCTGTGGCCCGTGAAATAGAACGGATAGTCATCCAGCGAGACGGTGTTGTTGGGCAGCATGACGAAGTCCGCCGCGCTGTCCGCGCCGTCCGGCAGATAGGGGCGGTCCTGGTCTTTCTCGCTGGCGTCGTAGCGGTAGCCCAGCTTTCGCAGCGTGGGCAGGGTGCGGTGGCTTTTGCGGCCGGACGGCGAGCACCAGCCCACGGGCGTCACGCCCAGTTCCCGCTGGATGATGCGGTGGGTTTTCTCCAGCAGCGCGGGTTCGTCCTCGCCCAGGTCCCAGGCTTCGTGCAGGTATCCGTGCGCGGCGATTTCGTGCCCCGCCGCAAGGATGCCGCGGAACAGGTCGGGGTAGTGCTCGACGTCGTAGCCGCAGGCGAAGAACGTGGCGGGCATGCCGTGGCGCGCCAGGATGTCGAGGTGCCGGGGCACGCCTCGCCGGATGGCGTAGCGGCCCGCGGTATAGGGGCCGGCGGGAAACTGCTTGCGGCCGACTTCGACCGCCGGGCCGTCGACGTGGACGGTGACGCAGAGCACCGCCCGCACCGGCGCCGCGTCCGCGGCGCGCAGGCCCTGGGCGCGCAGTTCACGGTCCAGCGGCAGCCAGGGGTTGGGGCAGGCGTCCGGCGGGACGCCATAGGGAATCCGCTGCATTAGCTGGCCTTGATGTTGGCGTTCTTGATCAGGGCGCGCCATTTTTCGCTTTCGGTGGCGACGAAGCGGCCCAGTTCCTCGGGCGTGCCGCCGTGCAATTCCAGCCCGTTCTGCGTCAGTTGCGCCAGGGCGGGCTGCTTGAGCGCGCTTTGCACGGCGGCGTTGAGCGCCTGGACGATGGCCGCCGGCGTGCCCGCGGGCGCGAACACGCCGTTCCAGCCGATGGCCTGGTAGCCGGGAAAGCCGGATTCCGCCACGGTCGGCACCTCGGGCAGCGCCTGGGCGCGCTGCGCCGAGGTCACCGCCAGCGGGCGCGATTTGCCGCCCTGGATGAACTGCTGCTGGTTGATCACCACGTCCATCAGGATCGGGAACTGCCCGCCCAGGAAGTCGTTGACGGCCGCGGCGGCGCCCTTGTACGGCACGCCGGGCAGGTCCAGGCCCGCCGTGGCCTTGAGCAGTTCCATGGCCAGGTGCGCCGAACTGCCGTTTTGCGTGATGCCGTAGAAGTACTTGCCCGGGTTGGCCTTGATGATCGCGACCAGTTCCTGGAGGTTGCGCGCCGGGAACGAGGGGTGCACGACCAGCACGTTGTTGTAGTAGCAGACCATCGATACCGGTTCGAAGTCCTTGATCGGGTCGTAGGCGATGTTCTCGTACAGGCTCTGGTTCACCGTGTGCGTGCCGGTGGATCCCAGCGCGATGGTGTAGCCGTCGGGAACCGACCGCGCCGCTTGCTGGGTGCCGATGATGCCGGCCGCGCCGCCCTTGTTGATGACGACGACGCTTTGCTTGAGCGCCTCGCCGATGCCCTGGGCCAGCGGGCGGGCCACCAGGTCGGTGCCGCCGCCCGCCGGGAAGGGCACGATGAACTGGATCGGGCGTTCGGACGGATAGCCGGCCGCCCAGGCGCTGCCGGGCCGGGCCAGCGCCGCGCTGGCCACGGCGGCCGCCGAGGCGCCCAGGAAATGCCGGCGGCTGATCCCGCCTTTGGTGCCGCAGGATTGCTTCATAGGTGTTCCCCTTGTCGTGGTCCGCACACCCGCGTCCTCGGGATCAGGGGTGTGCGTTCGTTGGTTGTGTAAATATCATTATTCGATAAAAATTTAGTCTTTAAAAGTTAAATTTATCTTTATTCGATAAAAATTCGATATTCGATAGATTGAAGCATGGGCGATGGGAAGACCCGATAGGCAGACTCGATCAAGCCGGTTCCGGGCTCCGGCGCCTGTGATACGCTGCGCCCGACCCCGCGTTGTTCCTGCCCCGATCCCATGTCCACCCTGAAGCGAGCCCTAGCGATCCTTGACCTCTTCAGCCTCGAAACCCCGGTGCTGACGGCGGAAGAGATCATTTCCCGCCTGTCGTATTCGGCGCCCACCGGCTACCGGTACATCCGGGACCTGTCGGACTTGGGCTATCTGCTGCGCATGACGGGAGGGGGCTACAAGCTGGGGCCGCGCATCATCGAACTGGACCACCTCATCATCGACGGCGATCCGGTGCTGGGCGTGGCGCGGCCGATCATGCGGGAAGTGGTGGACCAGGTGGGCGGCGACGTGCTGCTCAGCGTGATCCACGGCCTGCGGATCCTGAACATCCACCACGAGCGCGGCCCGGACGAACTGGGCATTCCCCACGGGCGCGGCCGCGCGCATCCGCTGTTTCGCGGCGCCACGGCCAAGACCATCGTGGCGTTCCTGCCGCGCAAGGACCAGCGCCGGCTGTACGACGCGCACCCGGACGAGATCCGGGAACTGGGGCTGGGCGGGACGCTCGCCGAATTCACCGGCAACCTGGACAAGATCCGCGTGCAGGGCTTTTACCTGGGCGTGGGCGAGATTTCACCGGAGCGCGCGGGCATCGCGGTGCCCGTATTCCAGGAAGACCGCCGCATCTTCGGCGCGCTGACGGTCACCTTCTTGGCGACGCGCCTGAACACGATTGCGCAGGACAGGACGGCGGCGCTGCTGCAATCGGCCGCCCGCCGCATCGAATCGCTGGCGCTGGCCACGCGCATGAAGGAACAAGCCCCCGCGGCGTGACGCGCCGGTGCGCCGCGGCTATCGCTGCGCGGCTTCCTGTGGCGCGCGCACCGGAGACCCCATCGCCTGGAACAGCGCCGCCGTTTCGATCAGGCGCGCATCGGCATAGTCGATTTCGCGCAGCCGGGCGGCGACGTAGTGCTGTTCGGCCGCGTACTCGGTATAGGGGGGCAGCGCGCCCAGCCGGACGCGGCTGGCCGTATTGCGGTAGGACTGCTCCGCGGCCCGCCGCGACGCTTCGGCCGAGGCCAGCGCCTGCCCGCCCGCGTCCAGGCGGGACAGCGTGTCGGCCACGTCGCGGAACGCCGTCAGCACCGTTTGTTTGTATTGCAGCAGGGACGCCTCGTAGCGTTCCTTGGCCGCGTTGCGTTCGGCCAGCAGCGCGCCGCCATGGAAGATGGGCTGCGTCAGCGACGCGCCGATGGCCCAGATGGAGCCGGCGCCCGACATGGCCGTGGCCCAGTTGAAGCCGGCCTGGCCCATGGATGCCGATAGCGACAGGCTGGGGAACAATTGCGCCGTGGCCGTGCCCACGTCGGCGGCCGCGGCCTGCACCACGGCGTCGGCCAGCAGGATGTCGGGGCGCGAGGCCAGCAGTTCGGACGGCACCGCCACCGGCACCTGTTCCGGCACCGCCAGCGCGCCGAAGGCCAGGTCGGGCGGAGCCTGGTCGGGGTTGCGGCCCAGCAGCACGGCCAGCGCGTGCCGCGTGGCATGCCAGCGCGCGCGCAGTCCGGGCAGCGACGCCTCCAGCGTGGCGGCGTCCTGGTCGGCGTCCAGGGCGTCGTTCTGCGACGCGGCGCCCAGTTCGTAGCGGCGCTGCGTATCGCGCGCCACCTGCCGCGCCAGCACCGCCTGTTTTTCCGTCAGGGCCACGCGTTCGGCCAGTGCCGCGGAGGCGATGGCGCCGGTGACGATGTTGCCGGCCAGGGAGCGGCGGGCGGATTCGAGCTGGAAGGCCTGCTGCGCCACCTGCGCCGCCAGCGACAGGTTGGCGAAGCGCGCCGCGCCGAACAGGTCCAGGTCGTACCTGGCCTGGATCTGGCCGGTGAAGACGTTGTAGCGGGCCGTGGGTTCGGGCAGGTTCGGCATCGTGAGCGCGCGCCTGCGCGAGGCGTCCGCGCCCGCGTCCACCGAGGGCAGCAGGGACGAATTCACCTGCCCGCGCAGTTGTTCGCGCGCGCCGGCAAGATTGCGTTCGGCGGCGGCCAGGTCGGGGCTGTTGGCCAGGCCCTCTTCCACCAGGGCGTCCAGCGCGTCGGAACGGTAGCGCTTCCACCATTCGGGCACCGGCCGGGCGCCCGGTTCGAAGCGCTGCGCCACGCCCTGGGCCAAGGCGCCCGTGGCGGGCGCCGGCTCCACGCCGTACTGCGCGGGCTGCGCCACGGCGGGCGGCTTGCCGCTGGGCGCGAAGGCGCAGGCGCCCAGGGCCAGCACCAGGGGCAGGGCGGCGAGGCGGATCGGGAATCGGGTCATGCTCATTGGATTACCTCCACGCTGCGCACTCCGGTATTCGCCCTTGGGGCGGCCCGGCGGGCTCATGTTCCCCGCTCCACGGTGTCGCCGGCGTTCGCGCCCGGCGGCACGCCTTCGGGTTCGTCGCGCTCGTCGTGGCGGACGCGGAACCAGGCGGCGTACAGCGCCGGCAGGAAGAACAGCGTCAGCACCGTGGCGCTGGTGATGCCGCCCATCAGGGCGGTGGCCATGGGGCCGAAGAAGTTGCTGCGCAACAGCGGGATCAGGGCCAGCACGGCGGCCGCGGCGGTCAGCGTGATGGGCCGGAAGCGCCGCACGGTGGCGCCCACGATCGCGTCCACGCGCTTGTGGCCGGCGGCGATGTCCTGTTCGATCTGGTCCACCAGGATGACGGAGTTGCGCATGATGATGCCGAACATCGCGATCACGCCCAGCATGGCCACGAAGCCGAAAGGCTTGCCGAACATCAGCAGCGCGGCGACCACGCCGATGAGGCCGAGCGGGGCGGTCAGCACCACCATCAGCACCCGGGCGAAACTCTGGAGCTGCACCATCAGCAGCGTCAGCACGGCAATCGCCATCAGCGGCATCTGGGCATTGATGGACGACTGGCCCTTGCCGCTTTCCTCGACGGGGCCGCCCACTTCGACGCGGTAGCCGACGGGCAGGCCGGCGCGCAGGGTGTCGAGCTTCGCGTCGATGGCGCGGGTGACGTCGATGCCCTGGGCGCCGCCGGTCACGTCGGCCTGCACCGTGATGGTAGGCTGGCGGTCGCGTTCCCAGACGACGCCATATTCCAGGCCGTAGCGGACGTGGCCCAGGCTGCCCAGCGGCACCGCGCCGTTGGGGGTGGGCATGGCCAGGGTGGCCAGGCGCGCGGGGTCGATCCGTTCGGCTGGCGGCGCGCGCAGGCTGACGTTGATCAGCTTGTCGCGCTCGCGGTACTGCGTCACCGCGTAGCCCGACAGCGTCATGGCGAGGAAATCGGAAATGTCGCTGGAACCGATGCCCAACTCGCGCGCCTTCTGCTGGTCGATCTCGAAGCGCACCGAACGCTCGGAGGGCTCGTCCCAGTCGAACTGCACGTTCGTCGACCGCTTGTCGGCGCGGACTTCGGCGGCCACCTGCTCGGCCACCGCGCGCACTTCGGAGATCTGGTCGCCGCTGACGCGGAACTGCACCTGGAAGCCCACGGGCGGCCCGTTCTCCAGGCGCGACAGGCGGGTGCGGATGGCGGGGAACGCCTCGCGCAGCATGGGCTGCAGCCATTGCGCCAGTTTTTCCCGGTCTTCCACGGAATGGGTGGTGATCACCAATTGGGCGAAGTTGGGGGTGGCGAGCTGCTGGTCCAGCGGCAGGTAGAAGCGCGGCGCGCCGGTGCCGACGAAGCTGACCGAATGCTCGATCTCGGGGCGTCCCTCCAGCGCCTTTTCCAGCCGCTCCACCTGGCGCAGCGTGGCCGCGAACGAGGCGCCTTCCTGCAGGCGCACGTCCACCAGCAGTTCGCTGCGGTCGGAACTGGGAAAGAACTGCTGGGGCACGAGCCCGAAGCCGGCCATGGATACCGCGAACGCCAGCACCGTTCCGCCCAGCACCAGGTAGCGCCGGTCCACGCACCACGCCACCCAGCCGCGCAGACGCAGGTAGAAGCGGGTGTTGTAGATGTCGTGTTCGTGGTCGTCGGGCAGATGGGCCTCGCGCTTGCGCTCGGGCAGCATCCGGTAGCCCAGCAGCGGAATCAGCACCACGGCGGCGAACCACGAGGTGATCAGCGCGATGGCCGACACCTGGAAGATCGAGCGGGTGTATTCGCCCGTGCTCGACTTGGCCAGCGCGATCGGCAGAAAGCCCGCCACCGTGACCAGGGTGCCGGTCAGCATGGGAAAGGCGGTGCTGGTATAGGCGAACGCCGCCGCGCGCGCGCGGCTCCAGCCCTGCTCCAGCTTCACGGCCATCATTTCGACGGCGATGATCGCGTCGTCCACCAGCAGGCCCAGGGCCAGCACCAGCGTGCCCAGCGATACCTTGTGCAGGCCGATGCCGAACATATCCATGAACAGCGCCGTGACCGCCAGCACCACCGGGATGGAAATGACCACCACCATGCCGGTGCGCAGCCCCAGCGAGACCAGGCTCACGATCAGCACGATGGCGACCGCTTCCGCCACCGAGCGCAGGAATTCGTCGACCGAATGCGACACCGCCCGCGGCATGCTGGACACTTCCTTCAACGCGAGGCCGGCGGGCAACTGGGCCCGCAGTTCGCCGAACTTGGCGGTCAGCGATTCGCCCAGACGCACCACGTCCTGCCCGGGCTGCATCGTGATGCCGATGCCCAGCGCCAGGCGGCCGCCCAGCCGCATTTGTTCCACGGGCGGGTCGTCGTAGCCGCGGCGGATCGTGGCGATGTCGCCCAGCCGCACCGACTTGCCGTCGATCCGGATCAGCGTGTCCGCCAGTTCCCGGGGGTTCGCGTACTGGCCGGTGGGCCGCACGAACACGCGGTCGTCGGCGGTGGTCAGCGTGCCGGCGCTCGCCACGGCGTTCTGGCTGTTGATGGCCTGCGCGATCTGCTGCGGGGACACGCCCAGCCGGCTCAGTTGCGTGTTGGCGATTTCGACGTAGACGTGTTCGGGCTGTTCGCCGAAGTAGTCCACCTTGGCCACGCCGGGCACGCGCAGCAGCACCGTGCGCAGCTTGTCCGCGTAGTCGCGCAACTGGGCGGGCGAAAAGCCGTCGCCCTGCAGCGTGTAGATGTTGGTATAGACGTCGCCGAATTCATCGTTGAAGAACGGGCCTTGCACGCCCTGGGGCAGCGTCGCGGCGATGTCGCCGACCTTCTTGCGGACCTGGTACCACTGCTCGGCCACGGTGCTGGCGGGCGCGGAGTCCTTCATGGTGTAGAAGATCAGCGATTCGCCCGGCCGCGAGTAGCTGCGCATGAAGTCGGTATTGGAGGCCTCTTGCAGCTTCTTGGCGATGCGGTCGGTGACCTGTTCCTGCACCTGCTGCGCGGTGGCGCCGGGCCAGAGCGTCTTGATGACCATGACGCGGAAGGTGAAGGGCGGGTCTTCGGACTGCGCCAGTTTCGAATACGACAGCACGCCGAACAGCGTCACCAGCGCGATGAGGAAAACGACCAGCGGCTGGTGGCGCAGCGCCCACGCCGACAGGTTGAAGCGGCCTTCTTCGTGGCGCCGGGCCGGCGCGTCCAGGTCGGCGCGGCTCATGAAGCGTAGTCCTCGGGATGCAGCGGCGGAATGGGGCGCACTTTTTCGCCGGCCGTCACGGTGTGCACGCCTTGCCATACGACGCGCTCGCCCGCCCGCAGTCCCTGGGTCAGGGTGACGGTGCGCGCGTCGTAGCGCAGCACGCCGACGCGGCGCAGTTCCAGGGTGTCGTCGCCGGCCTTCACGATCCAGACCGCGGGCGCGGGTCCGTCATGGAACAGCGCGGTAGCGGGCACGGTGTAGGTGGCCGGCCCGTCGCCGGACCGGTTGTCGAAGCTGATGTTGGCGGTCATGCCCAGGCGCACGTCCGGCGTGGGCGCTTCCAGGGTGAGCTTGGCGCGATAGGTGCGGCTGCGCGGGTCCGCCGCCGGCGAGATCTCGCGCAGCACGGCGGCGTACGTCCGGCCGGGCAGGGGGCCGAGCGCGACGCTGGCCCGCTGGCCGATGGACAGGCCCGCCAGCACGCTTTCCGGCACGTCGCAGATGGCGTCGATGTCGCCGGACCAGGCCAGGCTGTACACCGGTTCGCCGGCCGCGACGTTCTGGCCGGTGTCGGCCTGCTCCGCGGTGATGACGCCCGCGTGGTCGGCCTGCAGCGTCGTGTACTTCAACTGGTCGGCCGACAGCGCGGCCTGCTGCGCGGCCTGGTCGCGCTGCGCCAGCGCCGCGGCGTAGGCGTTGCGGGTCTGTTCCAACTGGGTCGCGGCGATCAGGTTTTCGCGGGCCTGGGCGCGGTCGCGGTCCAGTTGCTGGCGCGCATAGTCGAGCTGATGCTGGGCGGCCGACAACTGCGCGCGGGCGCTGGCCGCGTTCTTGCTGGCATCGGCCGGGTCCAGCCGGGCCACGGCTTGCCCGGGTTCGACCGTATCGCCCAGCCTGACGCTGCGTTCGATGATCTTGCCGCCCACGCGGAACGACAGCGGCGTGCTGTAGCGCGCCTGGACCTCGCCGGGCAAGGTCCAGGTCGGCAGGCGTTCATCGGCCTGCGCGGGCATGGCGACGACGGGGCGCGGAGCGGGCGGGGGGGCTTCGTGGCGGCCGCAGCCGGCCAACGCCAGCGCCAGCGCCGCCGCGGCGGACAGCGGCAGCATGCGGGGCCGGCCGCGGGCGGGAAAGGAGGGCGCCGCGTCGGCAGCGGAGTTGCGGGCGGCTGGGCGCGCGCAAGGGCCAGGGCAATTCACGGAACACCTCGCGGCGCGGAAAAGGACGGGAAGGGGGCCGGATCCGGCCCGATACGGCCTGGATTCTAATACAGGTATGTATTTGGATTCAATATTGAATCTGAAATAGGACCGAATGCTAAACTCGCGCCATGTCAAAAGTCCGTCTTACGCGAGAGCAAAGCCGTGATCAGACGCGGCAGCGTCTGTTCGACGCCGCGCAATCGATTTTTCTTGCCAAAGGGTTCGTGGCCGCCAGCGTCGAGGACATCGCCGAGCAGGCGGGGTACACGCGCGGGGCGTTCTATTCCAACTTTTCCAGCAAGTCGGAACTGTTCCTGCAATTGCTCAAGCGCGACCACGAAAGCGTGATGGCCGACATGCGCGCCATCTTCGAGGACGGCGAATCGCGGGCGCAGATGGAAGCCCGCGTGCTGGAGTACTACTCGACGCACTACCGCGAGAACGATTGTTTCCTGCTGTGGATGGAAGCCAAGCTGCAGGCCGCCCGCGACCCGGATTTCCGGGTGGGCTTCACGACCTGTCTGCGCGAACTGCGCGAGGCCACCACGGAATACATCCGCCAGTTTTCGGCGCGGGTGGGCACGCCGCTGCCGTTGCCGGCGGAACAACTGGCGCTGGGCCTGCTGGCCCTGTCGGACGGCATGCAGTTCAGCTATGCCTTCGATCCCCAGGCCGTCACCCCGGAAATGACCGAGGCGGTGCTGGCGGGCTTCTTCCGCCGCGTGGTCTTCGGCGACGCCAGCCCGCAATAACTACGGCAGCAGTTCCGATATCTCGATCAGGTTCAGGTCCGGGTCGCGCAGGTACACCGAGCGGATCCTGCCGGTCGCGCCGGTGCGCGGCACGGGGCCTTCGATGATGGCGGCGCCCGCCTGGCGCAACTGGGCGATCACGTCGTCCAGGGGGCGGTCGGCGATGAAGCACAGGTCCAGCGCGCCCGGCACCGGCAGGTGGGCCTTGGGCTCGAATTCGCGGCCGCGCACGTGCAGGTTGATTTTCTGGTTGCCGAAACGCAGCGCCTGCCGGCCTTCGCCGAAGGTTTCCAGGCGCATGCCCAGGACGCGGGTGTAGAAATCCACCGTGGCGCCGGGGTCGGTGCAGGTCAGGACCAGGTGGTCCAGGCGATCGATCATGAACGTCTCCGTATGTCAGCCAGCCTCAGGGCGTGATAGTAATCCTCGCGGAACCCGGCCACCCGCCGCTGTCCGCGCCAGCTTTTCCGCCCGTCCCGCCGCCAGATTCCTGGCGGCTTTTTGCTTTCTGGTTCCGCCAATAACCCTGCGCCATCGCGGGGATTGTGCAAGCCATTTTGACGAAATCGCGGATATCATTGATTATTCCAAGAATAATCTTTGATAAATAGCGAGCGGATCATGAAGTCGAATTCAGGAGCGTGGACGGCGGGGGCCGTCGCACTGGCGGTGGCGCTGGGCGGCGGCCTGTACTGGAAGTACGGCGGCGCAAAGCAGAACGGCGGCTGGACCATGGCGCCGGCCAGGGTCGCCGTCGCGGCCGCCGAGCAGGCGGACTTTCCCATGGCCCTGGGCGGCATCGGCTCGCTGGAGGCCACGCGCCAGGTGCAGGTGGCGGCCGAGGTGGACGGCAGGGTGGCGCAGATCCTGTTCGCGCCGGGCGAAAGGGTGAAGGCCGGCCAGTTGCTGGTGCAGTTGAACGACGCGCCCGAACAGGGCGAACTGGCGCGGCTGCAGGCGCAGGCGCGCAATGCCCGCGCCCTGCTGGAACGCACCCGCCGCCTGCTGCCGCAGCAGGCGGCCACGCGCGAACAACTGGACCAGGCCCAGGCGGACTACGACCAGGCCGCGGGCGATATCAAGCGCGTGCAGGCGCTGATCGAGCAAAAGCGCGTCAAGGCGCCGTTCGACGGCGTGCTCGGCGTGCGGCGGGTGAACCTGGGGCAATTCGCCCGGGCGGGCGATCCGCTGGTGTCCCTGACCGACGGTTCCGTCATGTACGCCAACATCACGCTGCCCGAACAGGCCCTGGGCGCGCTGCGCGTGGGCCAGCCCGTGGCGGTGACGGTGGACGCCCATGCGGGGCGCGTCTTCGGCGGCGAGGTCACGACGGTGGAGCCGCAGGTGGATCCGGGCTCGCGCACCGTGCGCGTGCAGGCGACCCTGCCCAACGCCGACGGCGCCCTGGCGGCCGGGATGTTCGCGCATGGCGAAGTGGGCCTGCCCGCCCGGCCGGGCGTGATCACCGTGCCGGAAACCGCCGTCAGCTACAGCGCCTATGGCGATTCCGTCTATGTGCTGACGCCGCCCAAGCCGGGGCAGGAGCCCGCCGGGCCGACCGTGCGGCAGGCCTATGTGAAGACCGCGGAGCGCGTGCGCGGGCGCGTCGTCGTGACCGAAGGCCTGCAGGCCGGAGACCGGGTGGTGACCTCGGGCCAATTGCGCCTGCACAACGGCGCGGCGGTGGAGGTCGGCGCCGAGGACACGGTGGCGCTGGGCGGTTTGCCGCAAGCCGTGGCGCAGGCCCGGTGAGGGCGCGGGAGCGAACATGAAATTCACCGATCTTTTCGTGCGCCGGCCGGTGCTGGCCCTGGTGGTCAGCACCCTGATCCTGCTGCTGGGCCTCAAGGCCCTGAGCGGCCTGCCGGTGCGGCAGTACCCGCTGACCGAAAGCACCACTATCACGATCACCACGCAGTACCCGGGCGCTTCGCCCGACCTGATGCAGGGCTTCGTCACCCAGCCCATCGCGCAGTCGGTGGCCACCGTGGAAGGCATCGACTACCTGTCTTCGTCGTCCACCCAGGGGCGCAGCGTGATCACGGTGCGGATGAAGCTGAACGCCGACTCGAACAAGGCCATGACCGAGGTGATGGCCAAGGTCAATGAGGTCAAGTACCGGCTGCCGCGGGACGTCTACGATCCCGTGCTGGTGAAGTCCGCCGGCGAGGCGACCGCCGTGGCCTATGTGGGATTCTCCAGTTCGACCCTGTCCCTGGCCGCGCTGACCGATTACCTGTCGCGGGTGGTGCAGCCGCAGCTCTCGTCCATCGACGGCGTGGCCAGCGTGGAACTGTACGGCGGGCAGAAGCTGGCCATGCGGGTGTGGCTGGATCCGAACCGGATGGCCGCGCGCGGCATTTCCGCCGGCGAGCTGGCCGACGCCCTGCGCGAGAACAACGTGCAGGCCGCGCCGGGGCAGGCCAAGGGCCTGTACGTCGTGTCCAACATCCAGGTCAACACGGACCTGGTCAACGTGGCGGAATTCCGCGACATGGTCGTCAAGCGTGACGGCGACGCCATCGTGCGGCTGGGCGACGTGGCGACGGTGGAACTGGGCGCGGCGTCCACGGATTCCAGCGGCCTGATGGACGGCGAGCCGGCGGTGTATTTCGGCCTGAACGCCACGCCGGTGGGCAACCCGCTGGTCATCGTGAAGCGCCTGAACGAGCTGCTGCCCAACATCAAGCAGAACCTGCCTCCGGGCACCAGCGTGCAGGTGCCATTCGAACTGGCCCGCTTCATCAGCGCGTCCATCGACGGCGTGGCGCATACGCTGATCGAGGCCATCGCCATCGTGGTGGCGGTGATCTTCCTGTGCCTGGGATCGCTGCGCGCCGTGCTGATCCCGGTGGTGACCATTCCCCTGTCCATGCTGGGCGGGGCGGCGATCATGGCCCTGTTCGGCTTCAGCGTGAACCTGCTGACGCTGCTGGCCATGGTGCTGGCGATCGGCCTGGTGGTGGACGACGCCATCGTGGTGGTGGAAAACGTGCACCGCCACATCGAGGAGGGCAGGTCGCCGGTGCGCGCCGCCCTCATTGGCGCGCGCGAGGTGGCCGGGCCGGTGATCGCGATGACGATCACGCTGGCCGCGGTCTATGCGCCCATCGGTCTGATGGGCGGCCTGACCGGCTCGCTGTTCAAGGAATTCGCCTTCACCCTGGCGGGCGCGGTGGTCGTCTCCGGCGTCATCGCGCTGACCCTGTCGCCCGTGATGAGCTCGTTCCTGCTGGACAGCCGCGTTTCCGAGGGCTGGATGGCGCGCCGGGCCGAGCATGTCTTCGGGCGCCTGGGCGACGCCTACGGCCGCTTGCTGGACGTGTCGCTGCGCCACCGCTGGGTAACCGGCCTGGTCGCGGTGGCGGTGCTGGCCAGCCTGCCGTTCCTGTACAACGCCGCCCAGCGCGAACTGGCTCCGGTGGAGGACCAGTCCACCGTGCTGACCGCGATCAAGTCTCCGCAGCAGGCCAACATCGACTACGTGGAGAAGTTCGGCAAGAAGTGGGACGACGTGATGAAGACGCTGCCCGAACAGAACGGGCGCTGGCTGATCAACGGCTCCGACGGAGTGTCCAACAGCATCGGCGGCGTGGACTTCGTGTCCTGGGAACACCGCAAGCGTTCGGCCGACGAAATCCAGGCCGACATGCAATCGATGGCCAACCAGGTCGAGGGCAGCAACATCTTCGCCTTCCAGTTGCCGTCCCTGCCGGGCTCCACCGGCGGCCTGCCGGTGCAGATGGTCCTCATGAGCGCCTCGGACTATCCCGTGGTCTACGAGGCCATGGAAGGGCTGAAGAAGGCGGCGCGCGAGAGCGGCCTGTTCATGGTGGTCGACAGCGACCTGGACTACAACAATCCGGTCGTGCAGTTGAAGGTGGACCGGGCCAAGGCCAACAGCCTGGGCGTCACCATGAAGGCGATCGGCGACACGCTGGCCGTGCTGGTGGGCGAAAACTACGTCAACCGCTTCGGCATGGACGGGCGTTCCTATGACGTCATTCCGCAGAGCCTGCGGGAGCAGCGCATTTCGCCCGAGTCGCTGGCGCGCTATTACGTCAAGAGCGCCAGCGGCGCGCAGGTGCCGCTGTCGAACATCGTGACGGTGTCCATGGGAGTTGAACCCAACAAGCTCACGCAGTTCAACCAGCTCAACGCCGCCACCTTCCAGGCGATTCCCATGCCGGGCGTCACCATGGGCGACGCGGTGCAGTTCCTGGCCCGGCAGGCGCAGGCGCTGCCCGCGGGCTTCAGCTACGACTGGCAGTCGGACGCGCGCCAGTTCACCCAGGAGGGGACGGCGCTGATGGTCACCTTCATCTTCGCCATCATCGTGATCTACCTGGTGCTGGCCGCGCAGTACGAAAGCCTGCGGGATCCGTTCATCATCCTGGTGAGCGTGCCCATGTCCATCTGCGGCGCGCTGATCCCGCTGGCGCTGGGCATGGCCACGGTCAACATCTATACCCAGATCGGGCTGGTGACGCTGATCGGCCTGATCAGCAAGCACGGCATCCTGATGGTGGAATTCGCCAACGAGATGCAGGTCAGCCACGGGCTGGACCGGCGCGCCGCCATGGAACAGGCCGCCCGGATCCGCCTGCGCCCGATCCTGATGACGACCGCCGCCATGGTGATGGGGCTGATCCCGCTGCTGTTCGCCACCGGCGCGGGCGCGCACAGCCGCTACAGCCTGGGCTTGGTGATCGTGGTGGGCCTGCTGGTGGGCACGCTCTTCACGCTGTTCGTGCTGCCCACCGTCTACACCGTATTCGCCCGCGACCACCGGGCCGCGAACGACACGCCGCGCGCCCGGGAACTGGCGCTGGCGCAGGCCGAGGACGCCGCCGCGCCCGGCGTCTCCGCCTAGAAGGAACCGACCATGAACGATTTTTCCCTGTACCCGCGCCTGCGCGGCGCCGCCGCGGCGCTGCTGGCCGCGCTGGCGGCCGCCGGCTGCGCCGTCGGACCCGATTACCAGGCGCCGCGGCCCCCGCCGGTTGCCCTGGCCAGCCCCGAGCAATCCCTGTTCTCCACGGACCGGGTGCAGCGCGACTGGTGGAAACAGTTGCGGGACCCGCGGCTGGACCGCCTGATCGAACTGACGCTTGCGCGCAACCTGGACATCCGCATCGCGCAGGCGCGCCTGGCCGAATCGCGGGCGGCGCTGGACGAAAAGGAGCTGGACCGGCTGCCCGCGGTCACGTTGGACGGCGGCTACGAGCGCAGCCTGTCCCAGGCCAACCCCGGCGCCGCGGGGCGGCGCAACCTGGCCGAAAGCTACCGGGCGGGCTTCGACGCCACCTGGGAGCTGGACCTCTTCGGACGCCTGCGCCGGGCGGCCGAGGGCGCGGCGGCGCGCAGCGAGGTTCAGGCCGCGGACCTCGCCCAGGCCCGCATCGTGGTGGCCGCCGAGGTGGCGCGCAACTACTTCGAATTGCGCGGCGCCGAGCAGCGGCTGGCGGTGGCGCGCGCCAACCTGGCGAGCCAGCGCGACAGCCTGCGGGTCATCCAGGCCATGGTATCGGCGGGCCGCGGCGACGAAGGCGACCTGGCGAGCGCGCGGGCCGAACTGGAAACCGTGCAGGCCAGCGTGCCGGTGCAGATCGCGGCGCGGCGGCTGGCGCAGTACCGGATCGCGGTGCTGGCGGGCCTGAGGCCGGTGGAACTGGGCGAACTGGAGGCGGGCGGGCCGCTGGCCCCCCTGGATGTCCGCCTGCCGATCGGCGACGTGAGCGCCTTGTTGTCCCGCCGTCCGGACATCCGCGCGGCCGAGCAGGGCATGGCGGCGGCCAACGCGGACGTGGGCGTGGCGGTCGCGGAACTGTACCCGCGCATCGACCTGGGGGGATTCCTGGGCTTCATCGCGCTGCGCGGCGCGGACTTCGGCTCGGCGGCCAGCCGGGGATTCAGCGTGGCGGCCGGGGCGAACTGGCCCGCGTTCCACCTGCCCACGGCGCTGGCGCGCAAGCGCGGCGCGGTCGCCCGCTATGAAGGGGAGGCGGCGCGCTACGAACAGACCGTGCTGCGCGCGGTCGAGGAACTGGAATCGGCGTTGACCGAGTACGGGCAGACCCAGCAGCGCCTGGGCAGCCTGGCGCAGGCGGCCGCGCACAGCGGCAGGGCGGCCGAACTGGCGCAACTGCGCTACCGCGAAGGCGGCGCGCCCTATTTGACGGTGCTGGACGCGCAGCGTACGCTTTTGCGCGCCCAGGACGCCGTCGCCGTCGCGGAGACCGAGTCCTATACCCGCCTGATCGCGCTCTACAAGGCGCTGGGGGGCGGCTGGGAGGCGGGCGGGGAAGCCCCGGCCGCCCCGGGCTGACCGGCCGCCGCCGTTCGTGGCACCATAGGAAAACCTCCGGAGCATCATTCCCCCATGTCCGACAGCCTGTCCCATCCCGTCGCCTGGCCGCAGCAGCCCGCGGACCGCGTGCTCATGACCCTGAAGACGCGCGGCCCGCAGTCGGTCGCGGTCATCGCGAAGGCCATGGACGTGACGGCCGAGGCAGTGCGCCAGCAGATGGCCCGCCTGCACGCCGACGGGCTGGTCGATTCCGAAAGCCGCAGCGCCGGCCGGGGCCGGCCCACCCAGATCTGGTTCCTCACCGAGGCCGGCCATGCCCGCTTCCCGGATACGCATGCCGAGATGACGGTGCAGATGATCGGCGCCATACGCCAGGTATTCGGCGACGATGGCGTGGACAAGCTGATCCAGGTGCGCGAAGCCGCCATGCTGAGCAGCTACCGCGAGGCCATGCGGGGCGCCAGGAACCTGAAGGGCCGGCTGGAGCGCCTGGCGGAGATCCGCTGCGCGGAAGGCTATATGGCCGAACTGCGCAAGGAGGGCGCGGACTTCCTCTTCATCGAGAACCATTGCCCGATCTGTTCCGCGGCCAAGGCCTGTATGGGCTTTTGCCGCAGCGAACTCGACCTCTTCCACCTGGTGCTGGGCGACGATGTCCAGGTCCATCGCGAAGAGCACATCCTGACGGGCGCGCGCCGCTGCGCCTACCGGATCCGCGCGCGCGATCGTGACGGGCGCGCCCGGGCATGACCCTCAAGCAACTCGAAGCCTTCTACTGGGCCGCCACCTGCGCAAGTTTCGCGGTGGCCGCCGAACGCCTGCACCTGTCGGTGTCTTCGCTGTCCAAGCGCATCGCCGAACTTGAAGAGGCCCTTGGCCAGCCGTTGTTCGACCGCAGCGGGCACAAGGCGGTGCTGACCGACGCCGGCCAGCGCCTCTTGCCGCAGGCGCGCGACCTGCTGGCCGCGGCCGAGCGGGTGCGGGCCTCGCTCGCGGAAAGCCCGGGGCTACGCGGCCGCTGCCGCTTCGGGGTGGGCGAACTGACCGCGCTGACCTGGCTGCCCCGCCTGATCCGGGGCGTGCGCGCGGCCTATCCGGACCTGGTGCTGGAACCCTATGTGGACATCGGCCAGGTGCTGGAACAGCGCGTGGCCGACGGCGAACTCGATTTCGCGGTGATCGCCGGCCGCTCGTCGCGGCCGGGCATCGCGTCCGAGCCCATCGGCCAGGCCGGCTTCTCCTGGGCCGCCTCGCCGGCCGTGCTGGACGGCGCCGTCCGCATGGTCCCCGAACTGCTGGAGCGCCTGCCGCTGGTGACGCTGCCGGCGGGGGCGGGCACCACGCGCATCATCGACGACTGGCTCGCGGGCCGGCACGCCGGCGGCGAACGCCTGTGCTGCAACAACTGGGGCGCGGTGGTCGGGCTGCTGATCGAAGGCACCGGCGTCGGGCTGCTGCCCAGCCATTGGGCCAGGGCGCTCCAGGCCGAAGGCAGCCTGCGCCTGCTGGACTGCGAGCCCGCTCTGGCGGCCTTGCCCTACGCCTTCCAGTACCGGCGCGACGACACCCGGCCGCTGGTCGGCAAGCTGCGCGACGAGGTCCGGGCCGCCGTGGATTTCTCGGCGCCCTGCCGGATTCCCTGACCACCAGGGGAAATTTAGGCTTCCGACAGCCCCGCTCTATACAATCGCTGCGCGCCTGGCGCAGAATCCAACAAGAACGTGCGCGGCGGGGGATGGACCCGGCGGCGCGGCACGGCTCGGGTCTGTTCCTCCATGCCGGGCGGCGTGCCGGCGGCGCGCGGGGAAGCAGGCCGACCTGAATCGACGGAGATATTCATGCGTAAACTTTGCCTTGCCATGGCCATGGCGGGAATGCTGGCCGGCGGATTGGCGCAAGCCCAGTCCACCCTGCGTATCGGCCTGCAGGACGATCCCGATGTGCTGGACCCGGTGCGCGCCCGCACTTTCGTCGGCCGCATCGTCTTCGCCTCGCTGTGCGACAAGCTGGTGGAGATCACGCCGGACCTGAAGATCGTGCCGCAACTGGCGCAATCCTGGACCGTCAGCCCCGACAACAAGGTGCTGACGTTCAAGCTGCGCACGGACGCCGTCTTCCATGACGGCACGCCGGTGAACGCGGCGGCCGTCAAGGCCAACCTGGACCGCGCCCGGACCCTGCCCGACAGCAACCGCAAGAGCGAACTGGCCACGGTGGCCAGCGTCGATGCGCCGGACGCCCAGACCGTCGTGCTGAACCTGTCCGAGCCGGACGCTTCGCTGCTGTCGCAGTTGTCGGACCGCGCCGGGATGATGATGTCGCCCGCCACGTTCGACAAGGATCCTGGCGGCAAGCCCGTGTGCTCGGGCCCGTACCAATTCAAGGAGCGCGTGCAGAACGACCGCATCGTGCTCGAGAAATTTCCCAAATACTGGGATGCGGCCAACTACCACTTCGACCGCCTGGTCTACACGCCGATCCCCGACAACACGGTGCGCCTGAACAACCTGCGCGCCGGCGACCTGGACATCATCGAACGCGTGGCGCCCAGCGACGCCAAGGCCGTGAAGGACGACAAGAACCTGCGCCTGGCGCCGGTGACGGGCCTGGGCTTCCAGGCGATCTCGGTCAACCTGGCCAATGGCGCCCGCGCCGACAATCCGCTGGCCAAGGACAAGCGCGTGCGCCAGGCGCTCGACCTGGCGATCGACCGCGACGTGCTGAACCAGGTGATCGGCGAAGGCATGTTCCAGCCCGCCTACCAGCCGTTCCCGCCGGCCAGCTTCGCCTACAACACCGCTTTCGAGCACAAGGGCCGCGATCCGAAGAAGGCGCAGGCCCTGCTGAAGGAAGCCGGCTTCGACCGCGTCAAGTTCGAGATCACCTTCGGCAACAACACGACCATGCAGCAGGTGTTCGAACTGGTGCAGGCCATGGGCGCCGAAGCGGGCTTCGACATCACCTTGCGTCCGGTGGAGTTCGCGTCGCTGCAGTCCTCGCTCGCCCGCGGCGATTTCGAGGTGGGCCAGAGCGGCTGGTCCGGCCGGGTCGATCCCAGCGGCAACATCCACCAGTACCTGAGCTGCAAGGGCAACCTGAACGACGGCAAGTTCTGCGACCCCGCCGTGGACAAGCTGCTCAACGACGCCCGCGCCGAATCCGACAACGCCAAGCGCCGCGCCCTGTACGACCAGGTGCTCGCGGCCATGCAGGACCAGCGCCCCATCGTCTACCTGTTCTACCTGCCGTGGACCTTCGGCGTGCAGAAGAAACTGGAAGGCTTCGTGCCTTATCCCGACGGTTTGATCCGTCTGAAGGGCGTAACCGTCGCCAAGAAGTAAATCAGTCAGGTCCGGTGTCTGGCACCCGGCGAGCGCCGTCGCGGATCGACGCGCGTCTCGTGGGGGGGCCAGACACCGCGTATCTCTATCGGGGTCCTTCCTGATGTTTGACACCTTTTGTGAGGTAGAACGTGGATATGCCATCCAGCGCGCCGCATGCGCAAGTGAACAACAGTACCTACGTAGCGCGCCCCATCGGGGACGCCGCGGATCCGGCTTTGCCGGTCCGTGGGCATCGCCCCCTTGACGGGGCCCGCGCAGCGGGCAGGGGGTGAGCCATGTTCACGACTCGCCCGGAAATCCTCGGCACCTTCGGTGTCGTGACCTCTACCCATTGGCTGGCCAGCGCGGCCGGCATGTCGCTTCTTGAGCGCGGCGGCAATGCCTTCGACGCCTGCGTCGCCTCGGCCTTCGTGCTGCAGGTGGTCGAGCCCCACCTGGTGGGCCCGGCCGGCGAAGTGCCCGCCGTGTTCTATTCCGCGCGCACCGGCCGCGTCGAGGTCCTGTGCGGCCAAGGCACCACGCCGGCCGCGGCCACGCTGGAACGCTACCGCGCCGAAGGCCTGAAGCTCATCCCCGGCAACGGCCTCCTGGCCACCGTCATCCCGGGCGCCTTCGACGCCTGGATGCAGCTATTGCGCGACCACGGCACGATGCGCGTGCGCGACGTGCTCGAACCCGCTATCTATTATGCGGAGCACGGCCACGCGCTGATGCCGCGCATCTCCAACACCATCGCCGGCCTGAAGGACTTTTTCGAGACCCATTGGCCGACGACGGCCCAGGTCTACGTGCCGGGCGGCAAGGTGCCCGAAGCCCGCAAGCTGTTCCGCAATCCGGCGCTGGCCCGCACCTGGACCCGCGTGCTGAAGCAGGCCGAAAGCGCAGGTTCGGACCGCGAACGCCAGATCGAGGCGGCGCGCGATGCCTTCTACCGCGGCTTCGTGGCCGAAGAAATCGACAAGTTCGCGCGCGGCACCGACGTCATGGACGAGAGCGGCTCCACCCACCGGGGCGTCATCACCGCCGACGACCTGGCGGGCTGGTCCGCCAGCTACGACACGCCGGTCACCTACGACTACCACGGCTATACCGTGGCCAAGGCCGGTTCCTGGAGCCAGGGGCCGGTCTTCCTGCAGACCCTGGCGCTGCTCAAGGACATGGACCTGGCCGGCGTCGGCCCGACCAGCGCCGAGTTCGTGCACCGGGTCACGGAAGCCATGAAGCTGGCCTTCGCCGACCGCGAGGCCTATTACGGCGATCCGGCTTTCGTCGACGTGCCGCTGGACCACCTGCTGTCCGACGCCTACAACGCCGAACGCCGCGCGCTGATCGGCGAGACGGCGTCGCAGGACCTGCTGCCCGGCCAGGTGCCCGGCTTCGAGGCGCAGGTGGCGCGGGTCATGGACACGCTGGAGCGCCTGTCGCAGGTCTCCGCGCCCGGCAGCGCCACCAACGAGCCCACGCTGGCCGACATGCGCGCCTCCGCCAAGCGCGGCGACACCACGCACGTGGACGTCATCGACCGCTGGGGCAACATGATCTCGGCCACGCCGTCGGGCGGATGGTTCCAGTCGTCGCCGGTGATCCCCGAACTGGGATTCGGCCTCAACACCCGCGCTCAGATGTTCTGGCTGGAAGAGGGCCTGCCCGGCACGCTGGCGCCGGGCAAGCGTCCGCGCACCACGCTGACGCCGTCGCTGGCGCTGCGCGACGGCAAGCCCTACCTGGCGTTCGGCACGCCGGGCGGCGACCAGCAGGAACAATGGCAATTACTGTTCTTCCTGCGCCACGTGCACCACGGGCTGAACCTGCAGGAAGCGATCGACCTCCCCATGTCCCACACCATGCATTTCCCCACGTCGTTCTATCCGCGGGACCGCAAGCCCGGGCATCTGGCGGTGGAGGCCAGCTTCGGGGCCGAGGTCATCGAGGCGCTGCGCCAGCGCGGGCACCGGATCGAACAGGTGCCCGAGTGGTCGGTCGGCCGCCTGACCGCGGCGTCGCGCGATGCCGACGGCCTGCTGCACGCGGCCGCCACGCCGCGCCTGATGCAGGCCTACGCCATCGGCCGCTGATCCGCCGCGACCCGGGCCGCGGGCTTTGTTGCGGCGCTTTGCCGGCATGGGGTATGTTTGACCCATGACGCCATCCCAGCAGAGCCCCGCGGCGGGGGTCCGATCCCTGACGGGACAAGAACCGCTCTTCATCGTCCTCAACACCGGATCGGGGCGCGGCGACGCGCAGGCGCTGCAGGACACCGTCCGCCGCATCCTCGATGCGGCCGGACGGCGCTACCAGTTGATCCCCGTGGAAGACCCGTCCCGGCTGGCCGAATCGGCCCGGACCGCGGTCCGGCGCGCGCAGGACGAGCAGGGCGTCGTGATCGCCGCGGGCGGCGACGGCACGCTCAGCGCGGTCGCCGGCGCCGTGCTGGGCCAGGGCGTGCCGTTCGGCATCCTGCCCCAGGGCACCTTCAATTACTTCGGCCGCAGCTACGGCATTTCCCAGGACACGGAAACGGCATTGCATGGTTTCCTGCAAGGCCAGCCCAGGCCGGTGCGGGTCGGCCTGCTCAACGGCCGGCTGTTCCTGGTCAACGCCAGCCTGGGCCTGTATCCGCAATTGCTCGAAGACCGCGAGGCCTACAAACAGAAGTACGGCCGCAGCCGCCTGGTCGCCCTGTGGTCGGGACTGGTCACGCTGCTGCGCGCGCCGCGCCAGTTGACCCTGATGCTCGACTACGAAGGCAAGGCCCGCAGCCTGCGGTCCCCCACCTTGGTGGTGGGCAACAACAAGCTCCAGCTCGAACACGTCGGCATCCCTTCCGAGGAACTCGGCCAGGACCGCCTGATCGCCATGGCCGCGCGGCCGGTCGGCACCCTGGCGCTGTATGGCCTGTTGCTGCGCGGGCTGGCCAGCCGGCTGGGCGAAGCGGAGCATGTCGTCAGTTTCGCCTTCGACCGCCTGACGGTGGGCGTGCGCGGGCGCCGGCGCGTCAAGGTGGCGATGGACGGCGAAATCTCCTGGATGGATACGCCGCTGGAATTCAAGGTGGCGGCCGACCGGCTGCCGCTGGTGGTGCCGGCGGACCCGCAATACCTGGACCGTTCATGACGCGCATCCTGCATCTTTCCGACACCCACTTCGGCACGGAACGCAAACCCGTCGTCGAGGCGGCGCTGGACCTGGCCCGCTCGCTCGCGCCCGACCTGGTCGTGCTCAGCGGCGACATCACGCAGCGCGCGCGCCGCGGCCAGTTCGCCGCCGCCCGCAAATTCATCGAACGCCTGTCGCTGCCGGTGCTGGCCGTGCCGGGCAACCACGACATTCCCCTGTTCAACCTGTTCGCGCGCGCGCTCAATCCCTACGGCAACTACAAGCGGGCGCTGGGCGCGGTGCTGGAACCGGTGTTCGAGAACGACGGCCTGCTTGCGATCGGCGTGAACACGACCCGGCCGCGGCGGCGCAAGGACGGCGAGATCTCGGGCGGGCAGATCGCCCGCGTCGCCCAGCGCCTGCGGCAGGCCCGGCCCGGGCAGTTGCGCGTCGTGGTGGCGCACCACCCGGTCCGCGCCAAGGTGGATTCGGACCTGTCCAACCTGCTGATCGGGCGCGAGCACGCGCTGGACGCCTGGAAACAGGCCGGGGTCGACCTGGTCCTGGGCGGCCACATCCATCTGCCCTACGTGCTGCCGCTGGACCCGTCGGCCCCGGCCGGCGGCTGGATCGTCCAGGCCGGGACCGCCTGCTCGCATCGCGTGCGCGGCAACGTTCCCAACTCGGTGAACGTCATCGCCCGCGATGGGGAGGGCGGCTGCCATGTCGAGCGTTGGGATTACGCTGCCGGGACGCATGCGTTTGCACCGGTCGACAGGACGCTGGTCGCGTTGTAGCGTGGCCTGCGGCGGGAATCTCTTCATGGGCGCTTGCAAATGACCGATGTCTATGCGGCGTGGGCCGCGGGCCACGCCCTGCTGCTGTTCATCGCGCTGCCGCTCCTGAGCGGCGCGGGGGCGCTGCTGTTCGCGCGCTGCTATCCGGGCTTGTCGCGCCGCGGCCGCGCCGCGTGCTTCGCGCTCGGCACCTGCGCCTCGTTCGCGCTGTTCCTGGCCCTGGCCCGCGCGGTGGGGCGCCAAAGCGCCGTGGTGGAATTCGACAAGGCCCTGGCCGGCGCCCTGAGCATGTCCATGCCGGTCCCCCTATTGTGGCTGCTGTCGTGGTTCACCTACCTGGGCGACCGGAACTTCCTCACGGGCGTGAGCATGCTGATGACGCTGTTCCTGCTCTGGAACCGGCAATGGGGGCTGGCGGTGTTCTGCGCCGTGGCCACCGGGGCGGGAGGCGCGCTCAACTGGCTGCTCAAGCACGGTTTCGAGCGGATCCGCCCGGACCACGACCACGGTTATGCCAGCGTGGCGGGATGGAGCTTTCCCAGCGGCCACTCCTCGGCCGCCATGACGGTCTACGGAGCGGCCTGCTACCTATTGTGGCGGCTGGCGCCGCCGGCCTGGCGGATGCCGGGCATCGCGATCCTGGCGGCGCTCATCATGGCGATCGGACTCAGCCGCATCCTGCTGCAGGTCCATTTCGCCAGCGACGTGCTTGCCGGCTTCGCGGTCAGCCTGGGCTGGCTGGCGCTGTGCGTGGCGGCGGCGCGGCGCTGGGGCGCGTCAGGCGACGAGCGCCAGCGCCTTCAATAGGCGCGCCTCGGCGGCGCCGGCGGCCGAGGCCGCCTGCAGGGGCGCGCAGGCGTAGCGGCCGCCCGCCGCGACAATCGCCTGGTCCAGCCTGCGCGCGCGCTCGGCGGACGGCGGTTCCAGGTCCACGATCAGCTTGCCGGCCACGGGCGCCGTGACGTTGCCGTCGCTGAAGCGCTCCAGCGTGCGGTCGATCTCGCGCTCGCGCGGCAAGGCCAGCACGATGGTGTCCGATTCCGCCAGCGCCTCGCGCGCGGACGTGGCCAGGGTGGCGCTGCCGCGAAAGTCCTCGCAACGGTCCGGTTCGATATCGTAGAGGGTCAGCGCGATGTCCGGCTCGGCCTCCAGAAGGCGCCGGGCGGCCCGCGTGCCGGTGCTTCCCATGCCGACGATGCTGACGCGCAGGTTCATGGCTTGGGCACCGACCAGGTGCTCACGATATGGGCGAGGGGCTCGTCCGAGCCTTCGCCGGTCAGGATGACTTCCCCCGCGGACAGCCGGCCCACCTTGAGCAGCCGGGCGTCGGCGTAGATCGCGCCGGCGGGGCTCTTGCGCAGAAAATTGATCGTCAGGCTGGCCGTGACGGCATGCGCCTGGCCGGTGGCGCCCACCACCGCCGCGTACATCGTCAGGTCGGCCAGGCCCATCAGCATCGGGCCGGCGACGATGCCGCCCAGCCGCTGGTGGGCATCGCGCGCGGGCAGCACGGCGCGGGCCGTGCCATGGCCGATGCGCAGCACGTCGATGCCGAGCAGCATCGAGAAAGGATGCTGGTCCGCCAGCAGGATATGGAAATCGGCCAGGCTGATCAGCGGGGCCTCGGTCCGGGTGTCCAGGTCGGTTGCGGTCATCGTTGTTCCAGGGCGTGGCAGTAGTTGTCCAGCAGCGCCTCCGCGCGCTGGCCCAGGGATTTCAGGCGATGGGTGTGCTGCAGCAGCAGCAGCCCCATCAGGTAAGTGAAGAGGTTCATCTGTTCGACCTCGACCGCGGCGGCCTCCCAGGACTTGGTCCTGGAGAGGGCCAGGCCCAGCAGGTCCACGCACTGGCGCAGGCGGGCATTGAGCCGTTCGTCCATGTCGCGGCCCAGCCCGCGCGGCCCCAGTCCCTGGAACAGGTACATGCCCAGCGAGAAATCGGTCCGGCGCTCGGCGTAATAGCCGAAAAAGGCGTGGATCGCGCCGCGCGCGGCGGTCCGGGCGTCGCCCGTGGCGGCGGCCTCGCTCAGGCAGGCGTGCAGCCGCTGCAGCGATTCCTCGAGCAGCGCGCCATAGATGGTCTCCTTGCCGGCGAACCAGGGGTAGATGGCGCCGGTGGTGCAGCCGGCCTCCGCGGCGATCGCGCGGATCGTCGTCTTTTCCAGGCCGTCGCGTTCGAATACGCGCTGGGCGGCGTCGAGGATGAGCTGCCGGCGCAGGGCGTTCAGGCGTTCACTGCGGCCGGAGCGGGCGGAAGGAGAGGGCATGGCGCGAGGCGAGAGGATCGACACGCTCGATCATATCGGCGATTTTTATTCATAACAATGTTATTTTCCGGCTTCCCGCCGCTCGCCCTCTTATGGGGCGGCCCGGAAGGCCGGCGAGGGCGAACGGCGCTTGCGGGTCGCGTCGGAGGGCGGACAGGAGGGCGGGAAATACGGTGGAAGGGCGGACGCCGGAAATGGCCAGATAATTAGGGGCAGGGCTGAAAGTCGCATGAATAGGACCTGTCCTGATTCGTAAGGGTAAGCCCCTAGCGCACTCGCCGGGCGGCCGGCGAGATGTTGCAATATCCCAACAAGCCTGTCGCAAACCTGCACTTTTCTGATGCCGACCATAGCCAGTCCCCCTGATTTTTGATGCAATAGCGTCAACTTCCCTTCGCGGAGTTAGGGGGGCGGCAGGCTGGTTTGCTGGATTGCTGCTCTTGTCACTCAAATCAACGGAGATTTCTTAAATGAAAAAGACTCTGCTCGCTGCCGCCCTGCTCGCCGGTTTTGCCGGTGTCGCCCAGGCAGAAACGTCTGTCACCCTGTACGGTATTATCGATACCGGTATCGGCTACAACAAGGTTAAGGGTCCGGATGGCTACAGCGCCAGCCGTGTTGGCATGATCAACGGCGTGCAGAACGGTTCGCGCTGGGGTCTGCGTGGTTCGGAAGATCTGGGTGATGGCCTGCGCGCTGTTTTCCAACTGGAATCGGGCTTTGATTCGGGCAACGGCAACTCCGCTCAAGGTGGCCGTCTGTTCGGTCGTCAAGCCACGATCGGTCTGGCCAGCGATAGCTGGGGTCAACTGGACTTCGGTCGCCAAACCAACATCGCGTCGAAGTACTTCGGCTCGATCGACCCGTTCGGCGCCGGCTTCGGTCAAGCTAACATCGGCGTTGGCCTGAGCTCGACCAACACCGTCCGCTACGACAACATGGTCATGTACCAAACCCCGTCGTTCAGCGGCTTCCAGTTCGGCATCGGCTACTCGTTCAGCGCCGACGACACCAAGACGACCAAGGACGGCTGGGTCAATGATCCGGTTACCGGCACCCCGACGTGGACCCGCAACGGCGCCCCGGGCCAAGTTGGCTTCCGCACCGCCGACAACACCCGCGCCATCACGGCTGGCCTGCGCTACACGAACGGCCCCCTGAACGTCGCTCTGTCGTACGACCAACTGAACGCCGCGAACACCCTGTCGCAAGCTGCCGTCGATGCTACCCCGCGTAGCTACGTCATCGGTGGTTCGTACGACTTCGAAGTGGTCAAGCTGGCTCTGGCCTACGGTCGCACGACCGACGGCTGGTTCGGCGGTCAAGGCAGCGTGACGGGTTCGGGCATCCCGGGCTTCGGCGGCAACATCTTCGCTGACGGCTTCAAGTCGAACTCCTACCTGCTGGGTCTGTCGGCCCCCATCGGCGGCGCCAGCAAGCTGTTCGGTTCGTGGCAAATGGTTGACCCGTCGAACGACAAGCTGACGGGCGGCGACGAGAAGATGAACGTCTTCTCGCTGGGCTACACCTACGACCTGTCCAAGCGCACCAACCTGTACGCTTACGGTTCGTACGCCAAGAACTACGCCTTCATCGACGAAGTCAAGTCGACCGCCGTCGGCGTCGGCATCCGCCACCGCTTCTAATCCACAGCAGGGCGCAAGTCCTGCCTGGATTCAAAGCGTGCGAACGGGCTTCGGCCCGTTCGCATGAAGCCACCCTTCGGGGTGGTTTTTTTTCGTCTTGCCGCCGGGTTTTCGGGGTTGGGCGAGGCGTGGTTGGATCAAGTGTTGTAAGCTTGCCTTGTTGTTCCGAAAGCAGCGACTGTTCCATTTGAGGAATGCTGTCTTTCACCTGCTGTTCAAGCTACAGAGTTCAGCCAGAAGTAACCACGCGAATGCTACAATCCTAAGGTTTGCGCATTTGACGGACGCCTGAATGAACCTGCAACAGTATTTCCCCGTCCTGCTGTTTATCGTAGTGGCCACCCTCATCGGGTTCGCGCTTCTAACGGCGGGCTCCCTCCTTGGTCCGCGGCGTCCGTACGCCGAGAAGCTCTCGCCGTACGAATGCGGTTTCGAGGCCTTCGAAGACGCCCGCATGAAGTTTGACGTGCGCTACTACCTGGTGGCGATCCTGTTCATTCTTTTCGACCTCGAAATCGCGTTCCTGTTCCCGTGGGCCATCGCCCAGGGCACGGTCGGGCTCGTCGGCTTCTGGACGGTCATGGTTTTCCTGGCCGTGCTTACCGTCGGCTTCATCTACGAATGGAAAAAGGGCGCGCTGGATTGGGAATAAGCCCCAGGCTTTCTCCTACACAGCACGCTATCAGAGACGAATATGGCTATAGACGGCATTCTCAAGCAAGGGTTCATCACAACCAGCGCCGACAAGTTCCTTAATTGGGCGAAGACCGGCTCCATGTGGCCCATGACCTTCGGTCTGGCCTGTTGCGCGGTTGAGATGATGCACGCGGGCGCGGCCCGCTACGACCTGGACCAGTTCGGAATCATCTTCCGGCCCAGTCCGCGCCAGTCCGATCTGATGATCGTCGCCGGCACGCTGTGCAACAAGATGGCGCCCGCGCTGCGCAAGGTCTATGACCAGATGCCCGAGCCGCGCTGGGTGGTTTCGATGGGCTCCTGTGCCAACGGTGGCGGCTACTACCACTATTCGTATTCGGTGGTCCGTGGCTGCGACCGCATCGTACCGGTAGACGTCTACGTGCCGGGCTGCCCGCCCACGGCCGAGGCGCTGGTCTACGGCTTGCTGCAAATGCAGAACAAGATCCGCCTGACCAACACGATTGCGCGCTGAACCTTCGCCCAGCCTCGCGGCAGTCCCTGCCGCCGGCCCCGCGAAGCCAGCGTATCGGTTCACCTAAGCGTACAAGATGATGACCAGGCTCGAAACCCTGAAAAACAATTTGCAGACCACCCTCGGCGCGGATATCGCGCTGACCGAGGCGCTGGGCGAGCTGACGCTCGAAGTGCCCGCGCAACAGTGGTTCTCGGTCTGCAACAAGCTGCGCACCGAAGCCGGCCTGCGCTTTGAAACCTGTATCGACCTCTGCGGCGTCGACTACCTGACGTGGGGCAACGGCACCCGCCAGTTGCCCGAGGAAGCGAACGCCAAGATCCACCGCGCGCGTTTCGCCGTGGCCGTGCACCTGCTTTCCATCCAGAACAACTGGCGCCTGCGCGTGCGCACCTGGGCCGAGGACGACGAGTTCCCGGTGGTCGCCTCGCTGATGGAGTGCTGGCCGGCCGTGGGCTGGTTCGAGCGCGAAGCCTTCGACCTGTACGGCATCGTCTTCGAAGGCCACCCCGACCTGCGCCGCATCCTGACCGACTACGGCTTCATCGGTCACCCTTTCCGCAAGGACTTCCCGTTGTCCGGCACGGTCGAAATGCGCTACGACCCCGAACAACGCCGCGTCATCTACCAGCCGGTCACGATCGATCCGCGCGAGATCACCCCGCGCGTGGTCCGCGAAGACTCCTACGGCTTGGGGCGTTAAATCATGGCAGAAATCAAGAACTACACGCTCAACTTCGGCCCCCAGCATCCGGCCGCGCACGGTGTGCTGCGCCTGGTGCTCGAGCTCGACGGCGAAGTGATCCAGCGCGCCGATCCGCACATCGGCCTGCTGCATCGCGCCACGGAAAAGCTGGCCGAACACAAGACCTACATCCAGGCGCTGCCCTACATGGACCGCCTGGACTACGTGTCCATGATGTGCAACGAGCACGCCTACGTCATGGCCATCGAGAAGCTGCTGGGCGTCGAAGCCCCGCTGCGCGCGCAGTACATCCGCGTGATGTTCGACGAGATCACCCGTCTGCTGAACCACCTGATGTCGCTGGGTTCGCACGCGCTGGACGTGGGCGCCATGGCGGTGTTCCTGTACGCCTTCCGTGAACGCGAAGACCTGATGGACTGCTACGAGGCGGTCTCGGGCGCGCGCATGCACGCGGCCTACTACCGCCCGGGCGGCGTCTACCGCGACCTGCCGGACTCGATGCCGCAGTACGGCGACACCAGCAAGTATCGCGGCGACAAAGAAGTGCGCCTCATGAACGACGCGCGCTCGGGTTCGCTGCTGGACTTCATCGAAGACTTCACCAACCGCTTCCCCGGCTGCGTGGACGAATACGAAACGCTGCTGACCGACAACCGGATCTGGAAGCAGCGCCTGGTGGGCATCGGCGTGGTCGATCCCGACCGCGCCAAGGCGCTGGGCTTCACCGGCCCGATGCTGCGCGGCTCGGGCGTGGCCTGGGACCTGCGCAAGACGCAGCCCTACGAAGTCTACGACCTGCTCGATTTCGACATCCCCGTGGGTGTCAACGGCGATTGCTACGACCGCTACCTGGTCCGTGTCGCCGAAATGCGCGAAAGCAACCGCATCATCCGCCAGTGCGTGGAATGGCTGCGCAACAACCCGGGCCCGGTCATGATCGAGAACCACAAGATCGCCCCGCCCAAGCGCACCGCCATGAAGACCAACATGGAAGAGCTGATCCACCATTTCAAGCTCTTCACCGAAGGTTTCCACGTGCCCCCGGGCGAGGCGTATGCCTCGGTGGAGCATCCCAAGGGCGAGTTCGGCATCTATCTGGTGTCGGACGGCGCCAACAAGCCTTACCGCCTGAAGATTCGGGCCCCCGGCTTTGTCCACCTGCAAGCGCTGGACGAAATGTCGCGCGGTCACATGATCGCCGACGCCGTCACCATCATTGGTACGCAGGACATCGTTTTCGGCGAGATCGATCGCTGATCCGCCCAGACAGTCACGAGCACGCCCGCATAACCCGGATTCAAACTATGCTGCTTTCCGAACAGGCCTACCAGAAAATCGACCGAGAACTCGCGAAGTTCCCGGCCGACCAGCGGCAGTCCGCCATCATGGCCTCGCTTGCCATCGCGCAAGAAGAGAAGGGCTGGTTGGCTACCGAAATCATCGAAGATGTGGCCAACTACATCGGCGTTCCGCCTATCGCGGTCCAGGAAGTCGCCACTTTCTACAACATGTTCGACGTCAAGCCCGTCGGCAAGAACAAGATCGCCGTCTGCACGAACCTGCCCTGTGCCTTGCGCGATGGCGAGCGCGCCGGCGACTACCTCAAGCGCAAGCTGGGTGTCGACTACCGCGAGACCACCGCCGACGGCCAGTTCACGCTGGTCGAGGGCGAGTGCATGGGCGCTTGCGGCGATTCGCCCGTGCTGATCGTGAACAACAAGCATATGTGCGTGCGCATGACCGAAGAAAAGCTGGACGCGCTGGTCGCGGCCCTCAAGGCGCAAGGAGAGTCGGCATGAACGCGCCCGACCTGTACAAGCAGTTCGCGCAGGGGCTGGACCCCAACCCGCTGAACGACCTGTCCAATTCGATGTGCCTGCACGGCCGGCACATCCAGCCGCAGATCATGGCCGACGTCGACGGCGCCAACTGGCGCCTGGCCGACTACGTCAAGCGCGGCGGCTACGAAGCCCTGAAGAAGATCCTGACCACCGGCATGAAGCCGGAAGACGTGATCGCCGAAGTCAAGGCGTCCGGCCTGCGCGGCCGCGGCGGCGCGGGCTTCCCGACCGGCCTGAAGTGGAGCTTCATGCCGCGCGCCTTCCCGGGCCAGAAATACCTCGTCTGCAACTCCGACGAGGGCGAGCCGGGCACGTTCAAGGACCGCGACATCCTGCGCTTCAATCCGCACATCGTGATCGAAGGCATGGCGATCGCGGCCTACGCCATGGGCATCAGCGCCGGCTACAACTATATCCACGGCGAAATCTTCGAAGTCTACGAGCGCTTCGAGGAAGCGCTGGAAGAGGCGCGCGCCGCCGGCTTCCTGGGCGACAGGATCCTGGGTTCGGACTACAGCTTCCAGTTGCACGCGTTCCACGGCTACGGCGCCTACATCTGCGGCGAAGAAACCGCGCTGCTGGAATCCCTGGAAGGCAAGAAGGGCCAGCCGCGCTTCAAGCCGCCGTTCCCGGCCAGCTTCGGCCTGTACGGCAAGCCCACCACGATCAACAACACCGAAACGTTCGCGGCGGTGCCCTGGATCATCCGCAACAGCGGCCAGGCCTACCTGGAAGTCGGCAAGCCGAACAACGGCGGCACCAAGCTGTTCTCGATCACCGGCGACGTCGAGCGTCCCGGCAACTACGAGATCCCGCTGGGCACCCCGTTCTCGACCCTGCTGGAACTGGCGGGCGGCATGCGCGGCGGCAAGAAGCTGAAGGCCGTGATCCCCGGCGGCTCCAGCGCCCCGGTGCTGCCGGCCGACATCATGATGGAAACCACGATGGACTACGACGCCATCGCCAAGGCGGGTTCCATGCTGGGTTCCGGCGCCGTGATCGTCATGGACGAGACGCGCTGCATGGTGAAGTCGCTCTTGCGCCTGTCGTATTTCTATTTCGAGGAAAGCTGCGGCCAGTGCACGCCGTGCCGCGAAGGCACCGGCTGGCTCTACCGCATGGTGCACCGCATCGAGAACGGCCAGGGCCGCCCGGAAGACCTGGACCTGCTGGACAACGTGGCGAGCAACATCATGGGACGCACCATCTGCGCCCTGGGTGACGCCGCCGCCATGCCCGTCCGGGGCTTCCTCAAGCATTTTCGCGACGAATTCGCGCACCACATCGAGCACAAGTCTTGTGTGGTCCCGCAATATCTGTAGGTCTCAGGAACAGCAATGGTTGAACTAACCGTCGACGGCAACAAGGTCGAAGTGCCCGAAGGCAGCATGGTCATGCATGCCGCCCAGAAAGTCGGGCTTTACGTGCCGCATTTCTGCTACCACAAGAAACTGTCCATCGCGGCCAATTGCCGCATGTGCCTGGTTGAAGTGGAAAAGGCGCCCAAGGCGCTGCCCGCCTGCGCCACCCCGGTGACCAATGGCATGGTCGTCCACACCTGCTCCGAGAAGGCGCGCGCCGCCCAGAAGTCGGTGATGGAATTCCTGCTCATCAATCACCCCCTCGACTGCCCGATCTGCGATCAGGGCGGCGAATGCCAGTTGCAGGACCTGGCCGTGGGCTACGGCGGCTCTTCCTCGCGTTACCAAGAGGAAAAGCGCGTCGTCTTCCACAAGGACCTGGGCTCGCTGGTTTCCGCCGAGGAAATGAGCCGCTGCATCCACTGCACCCGCTGCGTGCGCTTCGGCCAGGAAATCGCCGGCGTCATGGAGCTCGGCATGCTGGGCCGCGGCGAGCACTCCGAGATCACGACGTTCGTCGGCCGCTCGATCGAGTCCGAGCTGTCGGGCAACATGATCGACATCTGTCCGGTGGGCGCGCTGACCTCGAAGCCCTTCCGCTACAGCGCGCGTACCTGGGAACTGGCGCGCCGCCGTTCGGTCAGCCCGCACGACAGCCTGGGCGCCAACCTGGTGATCCAGGTCAAGGGCGACCGCGTCATGCGCGTGGTGCCGTTCGAAGACGAAGCCGTCAACGAATGCTGGATCAGCGACCGCGACCGCTTCTCGTACGAAGGCCTGAACAGCGAAGACCGCCTGTCCGCCCCGATGATCAAGGGCACCGACGGCAAGTGGCAGGAAGCCTCCTGGGCCGACGCGCTGCAAGCCGTGGCCCAGGGCCTGTCGCGCGTGCGCGACAGCTTCGGCGCCGGCCAGATCGGGGCGCTGGCTTCCGAATACGCCACCACCGAGGAATACGCGCTGCTGGGCCGTTTGGTCCGCTCGCTGGGTTCCGAGAACATCGACTTCCGCCTGCGCCAGACCGACCCGGCCTTCGACGCCGCGCTGACCGGCGCGCCGTGGCTGGGCATGCCCATCGCCGAACTCGACAACCTGGACCGCGTCCTGATCGTCGGTTCGTTCCTGCGCAAGGACCACCCGCTGATGGCGCAGCGCCTGCGCCAGGCCGCCAAGCGCGGCACGCAGATCCTGATGGTCGACAGCGCCGCGGACGATCCGCTGATGCCCGTGGCCGCCCGCAGCACCGTGGCGCCGTCCGAGCTGGCGCGCGCGCTGGCCGAAGTGGCCGTCGCGCTGGCCCAGGCCAAGGAACAGGCCGTGCCGGCCGAGTTCGCCTCGGTCGTCCCGGGTGAAAACGCCAAGATGATCGCGGCCAGCCTGGCTTCCGGCTCGAACACCGCCGTGCTGATGGGCAACCTGGCCGTGGCCAGCGCCCAGGCCTCGACCCTGGCCGCCAACGGCCGCGCCGTGGCGGATCTTGCCGGCGGCAAGTTCGGCTTCCTGACCTCCGGCGGCAACACCGTCGGCGGCTACCTGGCCGGCGCCATCCCGGGCAAGGGCGGCAAAAACGCCGCCGCCATGCTGGCCGAGCCCCTGAAGGCCTATGTGGTCCTGCACGCCGAGCCGCTGCTGGACGCCGACAACGGCCAGCAGGCCATCGCCGCGCTGCGCGGCGCGCAATTCGCCGTCGCCCTGACGCCTTACCGTTCGGCCGCCGCCGAATGGGCCGACGTCATGCTGCCGGTGTCGCCGTTCACCGAAACCTCGGGCACCTTCGTCAACGCGCAAGGCCTGGCCCAGAGCTTCAAGGGCACGGTTTCGCCGTTCGGCCAGACGCGTCCGGCCTGGAAGGTCCTGCGCGTGCTGGGCAACGTCCTGCACCTGGCGGGCTTCGACGACGAAACCTCCGAGTCCGTGCGCGACGTCGCGCTGGCCGGCGGCATCGAAAGCCGCCTGTCCAACGACATCAAGGCGCCGCTGGGCCTGGGCCAGGCCGCGACCGGCCTGGAACGCGTGGCCGACGTGCCGATCTACCGCACCGACGCCATGGTCCGCCGTTCGGAGCCGCTGCAAGCCTCCCCGGCCTCGAAGAAGCCGGCTGCCGCCATGAACGGCCGCACGTTGACCAGCCTGGGCCTGACGGCCGGGGTCAAGGTTCGCGTCGCGGGCGCCCAAGGCGCCGTCGAACTCGAAACCGTGCAGGACGATGCCGTGGCCGACCGCGCCGTGCGCATTTCGGCTGCCTTTGAAAACACCGCGGCCCTGGGTGGCGCATTCGGTCAAATCAGCGTGGAGCGTGCCTGATGGAATGGCTTAATGTTCTTGAGAGCCAGGGATCGGCATTGCTGGGCCCGACGGTCTGGATGGTCCTCTGGACCCTCATCAAGATTGTGATCATCGCCGTGCCCATCATCCTGTGCGTGGCCTACCTGACGTACTGGGAACGCAAGATGATCGGTGCCATGCACGTGCGCATGGGTCCGAACCGCGTCGGCTTCAAGGGGTTGCTGCAACCGTTCGCCGACGTGTTCAAGCTGCTGACCAAGGAAGTCGTCGTCCCCAGCCAGGCCAACAAGGTGCTGTTCATCGTGGCCCCCGTGGTCACGCTGATGCCCGCGCTGGCCGCCTGGGCCGTCGTGCCCTTCGGTCCGGAAATCGTGCTGGCCAACGTCAACGCCGGCCTGCTGTACATCATGGCCATCACGTCCGTCGGCGTGTACGGCGTGATCGTCGCCGGCTGGGCGTCCAACTCCAAGTACGCCTTCCTGGGCGCGCTGCGCGCATCGGCCCAGATGCTGTCGTACGAACTGGCCATCGGCTTCGTGCTGGTGACGGTCCTGCTGGTCTCCGGCAGCCTGAACATGTCCGAGATCGTGCATGTGCAGAACCGCGGCTGGTTCGCCGAAAAGGGCCTGACGTTCCTGTCCTGGAACTGGCTGCCGCTCTTGCCGCTGTTCGTGATCTACGTGATTTCGGCCGTGGCCGAAACCAACCGCCACCCGTTCGACGTGGTCGAGGGCGAATCGGAAATCGTGGCCGGCCACATGGTCGAATACTCGGGCATGGCGTTCGCGCTGTTCTTCCTGGGCGAATACGCCAACATGATCCTGCTGTCCTGCATGGCGTCGATCATGTTCCTGGGCGGCTGGGCTTCCCCGATCGATATCGCGCCGCTGACCTGGATTCCGGGTTGGATCTGGCTGGGTCTCAAGACGTTCGTCGTGGTCTCGTTGTTCGTGTGGTTCCGCGCGTCGTTCCCGCGCTACCGCTACGACCAGATCATGCGCTTGGGTTGGAAAATCTTCATCCCGCTGACCGGTGTTTGGCTGGTCGTGGTGGCGATCTGGATGCAGACGCCCTGGAACATTTGGCGCTAAGCCGCCAGGCAGAGGCAGGATATGGAAGCGATCAAGGATTTCTTCGGCAGCCTGATGCTGACCGAATTGCTCAAGGGCATGCGCCTGACGGGCAAGTATTTTTTCAAGCGCAAGGTCACCTTGCGCTACCCCCAGGAAAAGACGCCCGCGTCGCCGCGTTTCCGCGGCCTGCATGCGCTGCGCCGCTACCCCAACGGGGAAGAGCGGTGCATTGCGTGCAAGCTGTGCGAAGCGGTGTGCCCGGCGCTGGCGATCACCATCGAGTCCGACCAGCGCGACGACGGCACCCGCCGCACCACGCGCTACGACATCGATCTCACCAAGTGCATTTTCTGCGGCTTCTGTGAGGAAAGCTGCCCGGTGGATTCCATCGTGGAAACGCACATCCACGAATACCACGGCGAAAAGCGCGGCGACCTGTATTTCACCAAAGACATGCTGCTCGCCGTGGGCGACCGCTACGAAGCCGACATCGCCCAGCGCCGGGCCGAAGACGCTCCCTATCGTTGAAGCCCAGGGTCTGATCCATGACTTTTACCACTGTCCTGTTTTACATACTGGCCGCCGTGCTGGTGATCGCGGCCTTCCGCGTGATCACCGCGCGCAGTCCGGTCACCGCCGTCCTGCACCTGATCCTGGCGTTCGTCAACGCGGCCATGCTGTGGATGCTGCTGGGCGCCGAATTCCTCGCGCTGCTGCTCGTGCTGGTGTACGTGGGCGCCGTGATGGTGCTTTTCCTCTTCGTCGTCATGATGCTGGACATCCGCATGGATGCGCTGCGCCAGGGCATGAAGACCTACCTGCCGCTGGGCCTGGTGATCGGCCTGGTCATGGTGCTGGAAATGGCCTTCGTGCTGGGCTCGACCTGGTACGGCGCCGGCCCGCAAGCCCCGGTCGCCGGCGACTACAACAACGCCCGCGCGCTGGGCGAAGCCATGTACACCCAGTACATCTACGCGATTGAAGTGGGCGCCGCGCTGCTGCTGGTGGGCATGGTCGCCGCTATCGCGCTGACCCTGCGCCGCCGCCGCGACGCCAAGTACAACGACCCCGTCGCCGCCGTCCGCGTGCGCGCCAAGGACCGTTTCCGCCTGGTGAGCATGCCCGCCCAGAGCGAGCGCGCCCAGTCGCAGATCGGTGCCTCGTCCGCCGCCGCGCCCCAAGGAGAACAAAAATGACGCTGACGCTGGCCCATTACCTGATCCTGGGGGCGATCCTGTTCGCCATCGGAATCTTCGGCATCTTCCTGAACCGCCGCAACCTGATCATTCTCCTGATGTCCATCGAGCTGGTGCTCCTGGCCGTCAACATGAACTTCGTGGCGTTCTCCAGTTGGTTCGGCGACACCGCCGGCCAGGTGTTCGTGTTCTTCATCCTGACCGTGGCCGCCGCCGAGGCGGCGATCGGCCTGGCCATCCTGGTGCTGCTGTTCCGCAACCTGAACACGATCAACGTCGATGATCTCGATCGCCTGAAGGGCTGACGGGGTATTGGAAGAAAATGTCTAGCTCACCCAACCTCTATTTGCTCATCGCGCTGGCGCCGCTGGCCGGGGCGATTCTCGCGGGCCTCTTCGGCACCGGGTTCCTGGGCCGCCCGATCGGCCGCCGCGCGTCGCACGTGATCACCATCCTGGGCGTGCTCATCTCCACCATCGGTTCGGTGGTGGTGCTGAATGACGTGCTCAACGGCCTGCGCTTCGACGGCGCGGTCTACACCTGGAGCCTGATCGGCCAGACCAAGCTGGAAATCGGCTTCCTGATCGACCCGCTGTCCGCCATGATGATGGTCGTGGTCACCTCGGTGTCGCTGATGGTGCACATCTACACCATCGGCTACATGGCCGACGATCCCGGCTACCAGCGCTTCTTCTCGTACATCTCGCTGTTCACGTTCTCCATGCTGATGCTGGTGATGTCGAACAACATGGTGCAGTTGTTCTTCGGCTGGGAAGCGGTGGGCCTGGTGTCGTACCTGCTGATCGGCTTCTGGTACACGCGGCCCACGGCGATCTTCGCCAACATGAAGGCATTCCTGATCAACCGCGTCGGCGACTTCGGCTTCGTGCTGGGCATCGGCCTGCTGTTCGCTTACGCCGGCACGATGCACTACGGCGAAGTCTTCGCCCAGGCCGACAAGCTGGCCGCCCTTACGCTGCCCGGCTCGGACTGGATGCTGCTGACGGTCGCCTGCATCTGCCTGTTCATCGGCGCCATGGGCAAATCGGCCCAGGTTCCGCTGCACGCCTGGCTGCCCGACTCGATGGAAGGCCCGACCCCGATCTCCGCGCTGATCCACGCCGCCACCATGGTGACGGCCGGCATCTTCATGGTCGCGCGCTTTTCGCCGCTGTTCGAACTGTCGGACACCGCGCTGTCCTTCATCATCGTGATCGGCGCCATCGGCGCGCTGTTCCTGGGCATCCTGGGCATCATCCAGAACGACATCAAGCGCGTCGTCGCGTATTCCACGCTGTCGCAACTGGGCTACATGACGGTCGCGCTGGGCGCCTCGGCCTACTCGGTGGCGATCTTCCACCTGATGACCCACGCCTTCTTCAAGGCGCTGCTGTTCCTGGGCGCGGGCTCGGTCATCATCGGCATGCACCACGACCAGGACATCCGCAACATGGGCGGCCTGCGCAAGTACATGCCCATCACCTGGATCACCTTCCTGCTGGGCACGCTGGCGCTCGTCGGCACTCCGTTCTTCTCGGGCTTCTACTCGAAGGAACACATCATCGAGGCCGCCGGCGCCGCCAACGTCTGGGGCGCGACCTTCGCCTACTACGCGACGCTGATCGGCGTGTTCGTGACCTCGCTGTACTCGTTCCGCGTGTATTTCCTGGTCTTCCACGGCAAGGAACGCTTCGACACCGGCGACCACGGCCATGACCACCATCACCATGCGGCCGACGTCGACGAAGAGCCCGACGGCCACGGCCATCATGGCGGCAAGCCGCATGAGTCGCCCTGGGTGGTCACGCTGCCGCTGGTGCTGCTGGCGATCCCGTCGGTCGTCATCGGCGCCTGGGTGGTCGACCCGATGCTGTTCGGCAAGTTCTTCGACGGCGTCATCAAGGTGCTGCCGCAGCATCCCGCCATGCACGAACTGCACGAAGAATGGCACGGCTGGGTCGCCTTCGGCCTGCACGCCTTCCAGACGGCTCCGTTCTGGCTGGTCGTGGCCGGCGCCGTCATCGCCTGGTACTGCTACCTGATCAATCCCAAGGTCCCGGCCGCGATCAAGTCCAGCCTGTCCGGCGTCAACAAGGTGCTTGAAAACAAGTACTACGTGGATTGGGTCAACGAGCAGATCATCGCCCGCGGCCTGCGCTGCCTGGGCCGTGGCCTGTGGCAGACCGGCGACCGCGGCATCATCGACGGCCTGCTGATCAACGGCAGCGCCCGTGTGGTGGGCTGGGTGGCAGCGGTCAGCCGCCACCTGCAGTCCGGCTTCATCTATCACTACGCGTTCGCGATGATCATCGGCATCATGGCGCTGGTGACTTTCTTTGTGCTGATTCCCCAATGATGGCAAGCGAGATGGCATCCAACACTTTCCCCTGGCTCACGCTTGCGATCTTCGTTCCGATCGTATTCGGCCTGCTGGTGCTGGCGGTGGGCCGTGACGACCGTCCCGGCCTGACGCGCGGCCTGTCGCTCGTCGGCTCGATCGCCGGTTTCCTGGTCACGATCCCGCTCTATACCGGTTTCGACTCCTCCACGGCCGCCATGCAGTTCGTGGAGAAGGCGTCCTGGATCGAGGCCTTCAACGTCAATTACCACCTGGGCATCGACGGCATCTCGATGTGGTTCGTGCTCCTGACCGCCTTCATCACGATCATCGTGGTGCTGGCCGGCTGGGAAGTCATCACCAGCCGCGTCGCCCAGTACATGGCCGCCTTCCTGATCCTGTCGGGCCTGATGGTCGGCGTGTTCTGCGCGCTGGACGGCATGCTGTTCTACGTGTTCTTCGAAGCCACGCTGATCCCGATGTACATCATCATCGGCGTCTGGGGCGGCCCGAACCGCGTGTACGCAGCCTTCAAGTTCTTCCTGTACACCCTGATGGGCTCGCTCCTGACGCTGGTCGCGTTCGTGTACCTGTGGAACGCTTCGGGCGGTTCGTTCGACATCCTGACCTGGCAGCAGACCAAGCTGGGCTACACCCCGCAGATCCTGATCTTCGTGGCGCTGCTGGCGGCCTTCGCGGTCAAGGTGCCGATGTGGCCGGTCCACACGTGGTTGCCCGACGCCCACGTCGAGGCGCCCACGGGCGGCTCCATCGTGCTGGCCGCGATCATGCTGAAGCTGGGCGCCTACGGTTTCCTGCGCTTCTCGCTGCCGATCGCCCCCGACGCCTCGCACAGCCTGGCGGGCATGATGATCGCGCTGTCGCTGATCGCCGTGATCTACATCGGCCTGGTCGCGATCGTCCAGGACGACATGAAGAAACTGGTGGCCTATTCGTCGGTCGCCCACATGGGTTTCGTGACGCTGGGCTTCTTCATCTTCAACACGGCCGGCGTCGAAGGCGCCATCGTGCAGATGATCTCCCACGGCTTCGTGTCGGGCGCCATGTTCATGTGTATCGGCGTGCTCTACGACCGCATGCATTCGCGCCGCATCGCCGACTACGGCGGCGTGGTCAACGTGATGCCGCGCTTCGCCACGTTCTTCATCCTGTTCTCGATGGCCAACAGCGGCCTGCCGGCCACCAGCGGTTTCGTCGGCGAGTTCATGGTGATCATGGGCGCGGTCGAGCATAATTTCTGGATCGGCCTGCTGGCGGCGACCGCCCTGATCCTGGGCGCCTCGTATTCGCTGTGGATGGTCAAGCGCGTGGTCCTGGGCGACGTCGCCAATGACCATGTGCGCGAACTGACCGATATCAACCGCCGCGAGTTCGTGATTCTTGGCGCGATGGCGATCGCGGTGTTGTACATGGGGATCTATCCCAAGCCCTTCACCGACGTCATGCACGTTTCGGTGGAGGCCCTGCTGCAACACGTTGCCGTCTCGAAACTGTAAGACAAGACAATGATGCAATCCCAAATCGATTTCGCCCTGGCGACACCGGAAATCCTCTTGCTGGTTTTCGGCCTGGCTATCCTGCTCGTCGACGCGGTCAGCAATCACCCCGAGCGCAAGCCGACGTTCCTGCTGACCATGCTCGCGTTGGGCGTACTGACCGTCGTGTCGGCGCTGCAATGGAAGAATGGCGTGGTCGGGTCGACCTTCAACGGCCTGTACGTCACCGACGAGCTGTCGCACCTGCTGAAGATCGCGTCGTACATCGCGGTGGCCGCGACCCTGGTGTATGGCCGCGTCTACGCGCAAGTGCGCGACATGCTCCGGGGCGGCGAGCTCTACGTGCTGACGCTGTTCGCCCTGCTGGGCCAGATGGTCATGATCTCCTCCGGGAACCTGATCTCGATCTACCTGGGCCTGGAGCTGATGTCGCTGGCGCTGTACGCGCTGATCGCGCTGCGCCGCGACAACGTCGTGGCCACCGAAGCCGCCATGAAGTACTTCGTGCTGGGCGCGCTGGCCTCGGGTTTCCTGCTGTACGGCATGTCCATGGTCTACGGCGCCACCGGCCACCTGGACCTGGGCGAAGTCGCCAAGGTCATCGCCGCGGGCAAGGCCGAGAAGCTGGCGCTGGTGTTCGGCATCGTGTTCCTGGTCTCGGGCCTGGCGTTCAAGCTCGGCGCCGTGCCGTTCCACATGTGGGTGCCCGACGTCTACCAGGGTTCGCCCACCGCCGTGACCCTGATCCTGGGCGCCGCGCCCAAGCTGGCCGCCTTCGCCATCACGCTGCGCCTGCTGGTGGACGGCCTGCACGGCCTGGCCGCCGACTGGCAGCCGATGCTGATGATCCTGGCGGTGCTGTCGCTGGCCATCGGCAACCTGACCGCCATCGCGCAGACCAACTTCAAGCGCATGCTGGCCTATTCGACCATCTCGCACATGGGCTTCGTGCTGCTGGGCCTGATGTCGGGCTCGGTCGAGGGCAAGCCGGACCTGTCGTCCGCCGCCTACGGCGCGTCGCTCTTCTACATGCTGACCTACGTGCTGACCACGCTGGCCAGCTTCGGCATCGTCCTGCTGCTGTCGCGCCAGGGCTTCGAGTGCGAGCACATCGACGACCTGAAGGGCCTGAACCGCCGCAGCCCGTGGCATGCCGCCATCGTGCTGCTGCTGATGTTCTCGCTGGCCGGCATCCCGCCGCTGGTGGGCTTCTACGCCAAGCTGGCGGTGCTGCAGGCGCTGATCAGCGCCGGCCACGTCACGCTGGCCGTGATCGCGGTGCTGTTCTCGCTGATCGGCGCGTTCTACTACCTGCGCGTGGTCAAGGTCGTGTACTTCGACGAACCGGCGGCCGACGCCGCGCCGATGGTGGCCACCTGCGGCCAGCGCGGCGTGCTGTCGATCAACGGCGCCCTGATCCTGATCCTGGGCATATTGCCCGGCGGCCTGATGGCCCTGTGCGTGCAGGCCATCCGCAGCTCGCTGAGCCTGTAGGCGGAAAACGGGGCCATGAACCAGACACTGGCGGTATGGCTGCTGATCGCGCTGGCCCTGGTCAGCGCGAATCTCCCGTTCCTGACGGAGCGGGTGTTCGCCATCCTGCCCTGGAAACAGGGCGGGGCGACCGCGGTCAAGCCGTTCTGGGTCCGCCTGATCGAAGTGCTGGTGTTCTATGCCATCGTCGGCGCGCTGGGTTTCGCTTTCGAATCCGCGCTGGGCAACCGGTTTTCCCAGACTTGGGAGTTCTACGCGATCACGCTGAGCCTGTACCTGGTGCTGGCCTATCCGGGGTTCGTGTACCGGTATCTTTTCAAGCGGCATCCCCGGCTGCGGACCTGAATCCGTCCCCTGTGAAAAACGCCCTGTGGGGCGTTTTTTTTTGTGGGCATGGGGAATGTGCCGGCCTATTGAGGAAGTTCGTCCAGCGGCCGTTTTCATGCGCCTGGGCCGTGTTCCCGGGGCCGAGGGACGCGCGCCAGGCGGACTTGGCGCGGCTTTTCGGGAAAGGCGGGGCGCTGCGCAATGCTTCGCTCCAAATCGAACGATATTCAGATTTTCGTCAAACATTGGAACCGGTTTAAGGGTCCGACCCTGCCGCCCAGAAAGCAGCGAAAACCCGCATAAAGCCCGTGCCGAATGTTGTTTTTTCATCTTTTAGATGAATTTGGATAATTGATTCAGGTTTCATTCAGCAGTCCGGTTCAGAATCGCAAACGTTGAAAAAAACAAGAATCGTTGCTATTTAGAATTGGAGAAGCCGGTTTGAAGCCCCAAGACTCGTATTCGCTGAATACGCTCACTACCTCCCTGGCCGCCGCCATCGCGGTTCCCGCGCTGTTCATCAGTCCGTATGCCTCCGCCCAATCCGCGGATGGCGTGACACAGCTTTCGCCGGTGCGCGTGGAAGGCGAGGGGTCTTCCTACCAGACCACGACGGTGCCGTCGCCGAAGATGACCGCGCCCCTGCTGGACACCCCGCGCACCGTGCAGGTGGTGCCGAAGCAGGTGATCCAGGACCAGTCGGCGTCCACGCTGCAGGACGTGCTGCGCAACTCGCCGGGCATTACCTTCGGCGCCGGCGAGGGCGGACGCCCCGGCGGCGACCTGCCCATCATCCGCGGCCAGAACTCGGCGGGCAGCATCTTCCTGGACGGTATCCGCGACTCCAGCACGCAGGTGCGCGATACCTTCAACCTGGAAGAGGTGGAAGTGATCAAGGGCCCGGACTCCGTGTACTCCGGCCGTGGCGGCGCGGGCGGCAGCATCAATATGATCAGCAAGACGCCCAAGGCCGCGGACTTCACGGAAGGCACCGTCCAGATCGGCACGGACAACAACTACCGCGCCACGATCGACAGCAACTGGCGCCTGGACGAAAAGGCCGCCTTCCGCCTGAACGTGATGGGCACCAAGGGCGACGTGCCGGGCCGCGACAATGCGGTGGATTTCGAACGCTGGGGCGTGGCGCCGTCGCTGACGCTGGGCGTGGGCACGCCGACGCGCATTACGCTGAGCTACTACCACTACCAAGACGACAGCATGCCCGACTACTCCATCCCGTATGACCCGAAGACGGGTCAGCCGGTGACGGAGACCATGGGCGTGAGCCGCAAGAGCTTCTACGGCCTGACCGGCCGCGACTTCATGAAGACGCGCGACGACGTCGCCTCCGTCGATCTCCAGCACGACTTCTCCGACAAGCTGCAACTGCGCAGCGTGCTGCGCTATGGCCGCGGCACGACCGACTTCGCCGCGACCAATCCGGACGACAGCAAGGGCAACGTGCCCAAGGGCCTGGTGTACCGCGCGCTCAAGTCGGGCTATTACGTCACCAAGACCTTCGCCAGCCAGACCGACCTGACCGGCGAGTTCGAGACCGGCAGCCTGAAGCACTCGTTCGACCTGGGCTTCGAGTACAGCAACATCAAGCAGGACAAGGACGGCTATACCGAGTCGGGCGTTCCGACCAACGGCAATTGCACCCAGGTCTCGACCATGTGCGCGTCGCTGTGGGATCCGGATCCCCACGTCTCCTATCCGGGATCCCTGCAGCGCAACGGCAATCCGGCGCGCTACAACACCGATACCGTGGCGGTCTACGGGTTCGACACCATCAAGTTCAACGAGCAGTGGCAGGCCAGCCTGGGTCTGCGCTGGGACAACTACCGCACCAGCGGCAGCAACATTGCGCGCGGCCGCAACGATCCGGCCAGCGCGCCGGCGATCTACAGCACCAGCCGCGAGGACAATCTCTTCAACTACCAGGTTGGCGTGGCCTACAAGCCCATGCCCAACGGCACGATCTACGCCACCTACGGCACGTCGTCGACGCCGTCGGCCATCGCGTCCAGCGCGATCAGCGATGCCGCCTCGCTGACGAGCCAGTCGCTCGAGCCGGAAAAGAGCCGCACGGTCGAAGTGGGCACGAAGTGGCAGGTGTTCGATGACCGCCTGACGCTGTCGGCGGCCGCGTTCCAGGACATCCGCAAGAACACCAGCGTGGCCGTGTCGGCGACCGAGACCGAACAGGTCGGCGAGGCCAAGGTGCGCGGTATCGAACTGGGCTTCTCGGGCAGCATCACGCCCAGGTGGAACGTGTTCGGCGGCTACACCTTCATGAACAGCGAACTGACCAAGGGCGCGTTCAATAGCGGCGCCGTTGGCCAGGACCTGCCCAACACCCCGCGCAATGCCTTCAGCCTGTGGACCACCTACAAGGTGCTGCCCAAGCTGACGGTGGGCGGCGGCGCCTACTACGTGGACAAGGTGTACGGCAATTCGGACTCGGCGAAGAACGCCGACGGCACGCCGAAGACGCGCTGGGTGCCTTCGTACTGGCGCTTCGATGCCATGGCGGCCTACGAGTTTAACGAAAATGTGTCGGCCCAGTTGAACGTGCTGAACATCTTCGACGAAACGTACTACACCAAGGCCTATGCCGCGCACTATGCCGCGCTGGGCACCGGCCGCGCCGCGCTGCTGTCGCTGCGCATGCGCTACTGATCCCGGTCCCGGGAATGGAAAAAGCCACCGCGAGGTGGCTTTTTTCTTTTTGCCGGGAGGGTGTCAGACACCCGTGCCGGGTGCTTCAAGCTTGCCGCGTCTCGTCATAAGGGTGTCGGACACTTGGGGGAGGGCGGTTCGCGGGTGTTAGACCGCCTCGCAGGTGTCTGACACCCGATGAGACGTCCGTGCAGTTGAAGCGCATTTCTCGTGGGTGTCAGACACCCGTGCAGGGTGCTTCAAGCTTGTCGCGCCTCGTCATAAGGGTGTCGGACACTTGGGGGAGGGCGGTTCGCGGGTGTTGGACCGCCTCGCAGGTGTCTGACACCCGATGAGACGCCCGCGCAAGTTGAAGCGCATTTCTCGCGGGTGTCAGACACCGGAACCGTGGGTGTCAGCCACCAGAAAACTGCCGCTCAGCCTTCGAACCAGTTGAGCACGCCGTCCAGCCCGGACACGTTGAGCGCGTAGCGCGTCTGCTGGCGCACCAGCGGTTTGGCGTGGTAGGCCACGGGGAAGCCCGCCGCGCCCAGCATTTTCAGGTCGTTGGCGCCGTCGCCCATGGCGATGATCTGTTCCTTGGTGGCGCCGTGCTGGCGGGCGAATTCGCGCAGGTGCACCGCCTTGGCGTCGGCGTCCAGGATGTCGCCGACCACCTTGCCGGTCAGCACGCCGTTGGAGATTTCCAGGGTGTTGGCGTGCGCGCTGTCCAGGTTCAGCCGTTCGCGCAGGCGGTCCGTGAAGAACGTGAAGCCGCCGGAGACGAGCAGCACCTTGATGCCGACGGCCTGGGCCGTGGAGATCAGCCGTTCGGCGCCCGGGTTCAGGCGCAGCTTTTCCGCGTACACCTGTTCCAGCGCGTCGGCGGGCACGCCCTCCAGCAGGGCGACGCGGCGGCGCAGGCTCTCGGAGAAGTCCTTGATTTCTCCCCGCATCGCGGCCTCGGTGATTTCGGACACCTTGTCTTTCACGCCGACCACGCCCGCGATCTCGTCGATGCATTCGATGTTGATCAGCGTGGAGTCCATGTCCATGGCCAGCACTTTGCAGGCCGACAGTTTCAGGCCGGCGGGCAGGAAGGCTGCGTCTACGCCATGGCGTTCGGCCCAGCCCACGACTTCGGCGCGGGTCTCGCCATCGTGCTGCACGTCGAGCAGGCGGGCCGCGGTGGCGCTGATGCGCGCGATGCCCTGCGCCTGGGCCAGGGCCGCCAGTTGTTCCGCATGTTCGGCGCTCAGGCCCGGGGATTGGACGACAAGATGATGGGTAGTCATAAAAATGTGAGTAATGGGTGCGGTTACTTCAAGGCGCGCAGCACGGCGCGCACGGCGTCGGCGCGGGCCGGAACCTGCGCGGCCTTGATCTCAACCCGCAATTTATCCTGTCCGGCGAGTTTGATGTGGCGCTGGCGCTGCACGAGCTCGATGATGCGGGCGGGATCGACGGAGGTCTTGGGGCCGAATTGCAGCAGCGCCTGCGTCTCGCTGGCGTCGATTTTGACGATGCCCAGGGGCTGGGCGGCCAGGCGCAGGCGGTGCGTGGCGAGCAGCGTCTGCGCGGCTTCCGGCAGCTTGCCGAAACGGTCGATCAGTTCTTCCTGGATGCGGATCAGGTCGTCTTCGTCGGCGGCGTGCGCCAGGCGCTTGTAGATGCCCAGGCGGGCGTGCACGTCGGCGCAATAGTCCGAGGGCAGCAGGGCGGGCGCGTGCAGGTTGACTTCGCAGGCCAGGTTGAAGGGGGCGTCGAGGTCGGGCTCTTCGCCGGCGCGCAAGGCGCGCACCGCCTCGTTGAGCATCTCGTTGTACATCGAGAAACCCACTTCCTGGATGTTGCCCGACTGCGAATCCCCCAGCACTTCGCCCGTTCCCCGGATTTCCAGGTCGTGCATGGCGAGGTAGAAGCCCGAGCCCAGTTCCTCCATGGCCTGGATGGCTTCGAGGCGCTTCTTGGCGTTATTGGTGATGGCGTCTTCGCCAGGCGTCAGCAGGTAGGCATAGGCCTGGTGGTGGGACCGGCCGACGCGGCCGCGAAGCTGGTGCAACTGGGCCAGCCCGAAGCGGTCGGCCCGGTGGATCACGATGGTGTTGGCGCTGGGCACGTCGATGCCCGTCTCGATGATGGTGGTGCACAGCAGCACGTTGTAGCGCTGCTGGTAGAAGCCCTTCATCACCTGTTCTAGCTCGCGCTCGGGCATCTGGCCGTGGGCCACCGCGATGCGCGCCTCGGGCACCAGTTCTTCGAGGCGCGCGCGGCGGTTGTGGATGGTTTCGACCTCGTTGTGCAGGAAATAGCACTGGCCGCCGCGCTTGAGTTCGCGCAACAGGGCCTCGCGCAGGGTGCTGCCGTCCTCGCGCCGCACGAAGGTCTTGATGGCCAGGCGCTTTTGCGGGGCGGTGGCGATGACGGAGAAGTCGCGGATGCCCTCCAGCGACATGCCCAGGGTGCGCGGAATGGGCGTGGCGGTCAGCGTCAGCACGTCGACCTCGGCGCGCAGCGCCTTCAGCGCCTCTTTCTGGCGCACGCCGAAGCGGTGTTCTTCGTCGATGATGACCAGGCCCAGGCGCTTGAACTTCACGTCCTTGGACAGGATCTTGTGGGTGCCGATGACGATGTCGACCCGGCCGTCGTTGATGCCCTCGATGGCGGCGGCCACTTCCTTGGCCGAGCGGAAGCGCGACAGTTCCACGACGCGCACCGGCCAGTCGGCGAAGCGGTCGGAGAAGGTCTGCGCATGTTGTTCGGCCAGCAGCGTGGTGGGGCAGAGCAGGGCGACCTGCTTGCCGTTGGCCACGGCCAGGAAGGCGGCGCGCAGGGCGACTTCCGTCTTGCCGAAGCCCACGTCGCCGCACACCAGGCGGTCCATGGGGCGGCCGGAGGTCATGTCGGCGATGACGGCCTCGATGGCGGCCGTCTGGTCGACCGTTTCTTCGAAGCCGAAGCCCTCGGCGAACGCCTGGTAGTCATTCAGCGGCAGGTTGAAGGCAAAGCCTTCGCGCGCGGCGCGCTGGGCATACAGGGCCAGCAGTTCGGCGGCGGTGTCGCGCACCTGTTTGGCGGCCTTGCGGCGCGCCTTGTCCCACTGACCGGAGCCCAACTGGTGCAGGGGCGCGGCTTCCGGGTCGGCGCCGCTGTAGCGGGCGATCACGTGCAGTTGCGAGACGGGCACGTACAGCGTGCTGCCGTTGGCATATTCCAGATGGAGGAACTCCATCCCGCCTTCGCCCATGTCCATGTTGACCAGGCCATGGTAGCGGCCGATCCCGTGCTGCGCGTGGACGACGGGGTCGCCCTCCCGCAGTTCGGACAGGTCGCGCACCATCGCTTCGACGTTGCTGGCGCGTTCCTGGTCGCGCTTGCCGCGGCGGCCGGTCGTGGCCAGGCCCGGGTACAGGTCGTTCTCGGTCAGGAAGGCCAGGTTGGCCTGGGGCAGCTCGAAGCCGGTGGACAGGGGCGCCGCGACGATGCCGAAATGCGCGTCCGAGGCCAGGAAGGCCTCGATGGCGTCGGGCTGCGCGTCCGGCGTGACGCCGAATTCGTTCAGCATCTGCACCAGCGTTTCGCGCCGGCCCGCGGAATCCGCGCACAGCAGCACGCGCGTGCGGCCCGTCTGCACCAGCGCGCGCAGCTTGGCGATGGGGTCCTCGGACCGCCGGGCCACGCTGACGTCGGGGGCGGCGCGGAAATCGGGATGGGGCTGGCCGGCGGCCAGCGACAGTCGGCGGAAAGCCTTCAGGCGGGAATAGAGCGCCTCGCTGTCCAGGAACAGCGAAGACGGCGGCAGGACCGGGCGTTCGCGGTCGCTCTTGAGGAAGCCGTAGCGGCTGGCGGTGTCCTGGTTGAAGCGCTGGATCGCATCGTCGATGTCGCCGACGGTGACGGTGATCGTGCCGTCCGTCAGGTAGTCGAACAGGGTGGCCGTTTCCTCGAAGAAGAGCGGCAGATAGTATTCGACGCCGGCGAACGGGATGCCGTTGCCGATGTCCTTGTAGGGCAGCGCGCGCGACGGGTCGCCTTCGAAGACTTCGCGGAAGCGGGCGCGGAAGCGGGTGCGCGAATCCTCGTCCATCGGGAATTCGCGGCCGGGCAGCAACTGCACCTCGCGCACCGGATACAGGCTGCGCTGCGTATCCACGTCGAAGCTGCGGATGGTTTCGATTTCGTCGTCGAACAGGTCCAGGCGGTAAGGCAGCGCCGACCCCATCGGGAACAGGTCGATCAGCCCGCCGCGCAGGCAGAATTCACCGGGCGCCGTCACCTGGGTGACGTGGTTGTAGTTGGCCAGCGTCAACTGGGCGCGCAGCGCCGCTTCGTTCAGCTTGTCCTTCTGCTTGAAGGAAAAGGTGTAGGCCGCCAGGAACGAGGGCGGGGCCAGGCGGTACAGCGCGGTCGTGATCGGCACCGTCAGCACGTCCACCGACTTCGTCATGAGCGAATGCAGCGTGTGCAGGCGTTCCGAAATCAGGTCCTGGTGCGGCGAGAACGCGTCGTAGGGCAGGGTTTCCCAGTCCGGAAGCTGGCGCACGCGCAGGCCGGGGGCGAATAGCTGGATTTCTTCCGCCAGGCGCTGGGCCTCGACCGGCTCGGCCGTCAGGACGACCAGCGGCGCCGACGCCTGGCGCGCCAGGTCGGCCAGCAGCCAGGCGTCGCCCGAGCCCGGAGGCCTCGGTTGCGCATAGCGCGCGCCCGGTTTGAGCGCGGACAGGGTGGGGGCCGTCGCGGGGACGGAGGGCGCGGCTGTGGCGGGGATAGAGGGGGCGGGCATCAGGCTGGCAGCAGGCATCAAGCGGAAGATTATAAAATCACCGCACCATGTCTGCCTCCATCATTGCAATCGTGCCCGCCGCGGGCGTCGGCGCCCGCGCCAGCCGGCCCGGGCACGAGACCGTTCCCAAGCAATACCGTCCGCTGTCCGGACAGCCCATGCTGCGCCACGCGGTAAGCGCGCTGCTGGCCGATGAGCGGGTATCCCAGGTGCGCGTGGCCGTGACGCCGGGCGATGGCTGGGTGGACGCGGCGCTGGCCGGACTGCCCCGCACGGTGTGGCGGGCCTGCGGCGGCGCGACGCGCGCCGATACCGTGGCCGGCGCGCTGGCTGAAAGCGGCGTCGCCGACGATGCCTGGGTGCTGGTGCACGACGCGGCGCGGCCGGGCCTGCCCGCCGACGCGCTGGGCCGCCTGATCGACGCCTGCCTGGCGGATCCCGTGGGCGGCCTGCTGGCCCTGCCGGTGGCGGATACGGTCAAGGCGGGCCATGGGCGCGTGGAACGCACGCTCGACCGCAATGGCCTGTGGCTGGCGCAGACCCCGCAGATGTTCCGGGCCGGCGTGCTGCGCGACGCGCTGACGGCGGCCTCCGTGAGCGGCGCGGCCGTCACCGACGAGGCGTCGGCCATCGAGGCGGCCGGCTACGCGCCGCTGCTCGTGCCCGGCGCCATGCGCAATTTCAAGGTGACGTGGCCGGATGATTTCGAACTGATGGAAAAATGGCTATGAGCATTCCCTTTCGCGTCGGGCAGGGCTTCGACGTGCATGCGCTGGTCGAGGGCCGCCCGCTGATCATCGGCGGCGTCACGATCCCCCATACACACGGCCTGCTGGGCCATTCCGACGCGGACGTGCTGCTGCACGCGGTCACCGACGCGCTGCTGGGCGCCGCCGGCCTGGGCGACATCGGCCGCCATTTCCCGGATACCGACCCGGCCTTCAAGGGCGCCGACAGCCGCGTGCTGCTGCGCGAGGCGATGGCCCGCGTGCGCAAGGCCGGCTGGGCCCCGGTGAACATCGACGCGACGGTGCATGCGCAGGCCCCCAAGATCGGCCCGCACGCGCCGGCCATGGTGAAGAACATCGCGGCCGACACGGGGCTGGCCGAAGCCGATATCAACATCAAGGCCAAGACGAACGAAAGCCTGGGGTACCTGGGAAGGAAAGAAGGGATCGCGGCGACGGTGGTCGCGCTATTGGCGAAAGCGGGATAGCAACGGTGCCAGGCACCTGGAGGTGTCTGGCACGCGCGCTATTAGGCTTTACCCTGCGCCGCCAGCGCCAGGGCGGCGGCGTTGACGACAGCGGCGATGCGGCCGGCGTCGCGCAGTTGTTCAGTCGACAGGCCGTCGTTCTTCAGGTTTTCGTAGTGCGAGGCCACGCAGAAATGGCACTTGCCGATGATCGACGCCGCCAGCGCGAACAGTTCGAAGCGCTTCTTCTCCACGCCGCCGTGGGTGGCGTAGGCGTTCATGCGCAGTTGCGCCGGCAGGCTCTTCAATTGGGCGTCGCCGGTCATTTCCACGTAGGGATACCAGGTGTTGTTCATGCCCATGAGGGCCGAAGCGGTCAGGGCGGCGTTGGCGTCGGCTTCCGACAGGCCGCTCTTGAAGGCTTCGACCAGCGCCGGGCTGCGCGCGGCGTAGGCGGCCGACAGGGCGGTGCCGACGGCGTCCTCGGGGGCCAGCGTCGAGCGGGCGATCACGGCGTCCAGATTCAGGCGGATGTCCTTGGCCCAATCCGGTAGCTGTTCCTTAATGGTCGTAAGAAATTCCATAGTTTTTACCTATAATCTAGAGCAGTTAAAGCCCAGCGCGGGACCTGCTGGGCAGGCCCCTGGCCGGGCTGGAAATTACAGCGTGGCGCCGCCAACCGTACGGTTGCACGGGCACAGCTCGTCGGTTTGCAGACCGTCGAGCAGACGCAGGACTTCTTCCGGGTTACGGCCGACGTTCAGGTTGTTCACCGAAACGTGCTGGATCGTGTTGTCCGGATCGACGATGAACGTGGCGCGCAGGGCAACGCCAGCGCCCTTTTCACGCACGCCCAGTTGGTCGATCAGGGCGCCGGTGGTGTCGCCGAACTGGTAGTGGCCCAGCTTGTTCAGGTCCGGGTGCTCACGGCGCCAGGCCAGCTTGACGAATTCGTTGTCGCTCGAACCGCCCAGCAGGACGGCGTCGCGGTCTTCGAAATCCTTGGCCAGCTTGTTGAAGCCGACGATTTCGGTCGGGCACACAAACGTGAAGTCTTTCGGGTAGAAGTAGATCACCTTCCACTTGCCGGGGAACGAGCTTTCGGTGATGTCTTCAAACGCCGACACGCCGTTTTCTTCGTGCTGGTTGAAGCCGGGCTTGACGCCGGTGACCTTGAAGGGCTCGAGTTTGTCGCCAACAGTTTTCATGTTTACTCCCAGTTGTTGGTGGAATTAAGGCTGTGCCTCAAACCATAAATTCTACGCTATGGATTATCGTTGTCTAATTGATAATTCCTAAATCGAGCTTTGGGTAACTCTATCCTGGCGGTCAGGCCGCCGCCCTCTCGGGGGAGCATGCGCAAAGAGCCGCCGACGTGCTTGAGCAGGCGTTCGACGATGGCCAGGCCCAGCCCCGCGCCGCTGACGCCGGTGCGCGCCGCTTCCCCGCGCGAGAAGGGCCGCAGCAGGCGGTCGACGTCCTCGGGAGCGATGCCGGGTCCGCGATCGGACACCTCGATCGCGATCATGGCGCCGTCAGCTTGCAGTGTCATGACCAGATGCGCCATGCCGTCGGTGGAGCGTCCGTAGCGGCGGGCGTTCTCGATCAGGTTGCTGACGATGCGCTTGAGGTCCAGCGCGGTGATGCGGGCGCGCAGGCCCGGCTCCAGCGAGGCTTCCAGTTCTCCGCCCACCGAAGCGGTGTGGCTGCGTTCGCGTTCGTAGAGTTCGGCCAGGACCGCGGAAATGTCCGTGGCCAGTTGCGGCAGCGTGCCGGCGGGGCGCGCGTATTCCATCAACTGCCCGATGCTGTGGTCGATCTGGCCCAGGTCCTCGTCGATGGCCTGGCGGGCGTCCTCGGAGACGCCGCTCAGTTCGATTTCCAGCCGCATCCGCGCCAGTGGGGTGCGCAGATCGTGCGAAATCCCCGCCAGCATCAGTTCCCGGTCGGCCTCGGCCTGCCTGAGGTCCTTGGCCATGCGGTTGAAGGATGCGTTCAGGTCGCGGATCTCCAGCGGCCCCTGCTCGGGCAGGGCGGCGGGCGTCTCGCCCCGCGAGAGCACCTGGGCCGCCCGCGCCAGCCGCGACAGCGGCCGGTTGACGAAGCCCACGCTGACCGCGGCCCCCACCAGGGAGAGCAATAGCGCGGTGGCGCCCCAGCCCAGCCATTCGATCCCGCCGGTCAGTCCGATCTGCTCGCGTTCGAACACCAGCCAGTAGAGGTCTTTTTCTATCTGGAAACTGACCCAGAAGCCGGGCACCTGGTTCACGCCCCAGGCGATCTGCGTCTCCGGGCCGAAGCGCGTGCGGATGTGCTGGGCGACGCGTTGCCAGTAGTCGTCGTCGGGGAGGGCTTCGGCGAAGTCGGTCACTTCGCGCGGATAGACCTGGATCCCTTCGTTGGTGGCCAGGTCTAGCAGGAGCTTGCTGCGCTCGTCGTTATGCGAGTAGATCAGCGCGGTGCGCGTGATATTGACGGCCGTGATCACCCGCTGCGCCATTTGATTGGCGCGCGGGCCCAGCTCCATGCTGAAAAAGACTTGTAGCCACGCGCCCAGGCTGACGAGCATCAGCGCGGCGAGCAACAGGAACGTGCGGCCGAACAAGCCGAGCCGCAGTCGTGATGTCAGGTTCCTGAAGGTTCTGCGCAAGCGGGGCACGAAGCTGCGCTCCTGCCCGGGGCGGGCGAGCCGGTCAACTGCCACCGTCCGGCACGAACACGTATCCCAGACCCCAGACGGTCTGGATGAATACGGGCTTGGACGGATTGGGTTCGATCAGCTTGCGCAGGCGCGAGATCTGGACGTCGAGGCTGCGATCGAAGGCTTCGTATTCGCGGCCGCGGGCCAGTTCCATGAGCTTGTCGCGCGACAGCGGGATCTTGGGGTGGCGTGCGAACACCTTGAGCACCGAGAATTCGCCCGTGGTGATGGGCACCTGTTCCCCGTTGCGCGTGAGCGTGCGGGTGGACAGGTTCAGCACATAGGGGCCGAAGGCGATGGATTCGTTCTCCTGGCTGGGGGCGCCGGGGTGTTCCTCGGTGCCGCGGCGGCGCAGGATCGCGTTGATCCGCGCCAGCAGTTCCCGGGGGTTGAACGGCTTGGACAGGTAATCGTCCGCGCCCATCTCCAGGCCGACGATGCGGTCGATCTCTTCCGCCTTGGCCGTCAGCATGATGATGGGAGTATTGTCGTGGCCACCGCGCAGCCGGCGGCAGATGGACAGGCCATCTTCGCCAGGCAGCATCAGATCCAGCACGAGCAGGTCGAAGTGCTCGCGTTGCCAGAGTTTGCCCATCTCTTTGGCGTCTTCGGCGACGAAAACGTTGAATCCCTGCTCGGACAAATACCGGCGCAGCAGATCGCGCAAGCGCGGATCATCGTCGACGACGAGGATTTTTCGGGTGGGGGTGGTGTTTTGCGTATTCATGGCCGGAAATGTAACAGTGACAAGAACCAGCGGCTAGTGGGCGTTCACAAGATATTACACATTGCGATCCATCGTTGAAATCCCCCTGATAACCGGGGGCGGAGCCGCGGTATTTCGTACAATCTGCATCTATGGAACTAAACCTGCTGGCCCTGGAAACTTCTTCGTCCCGTTGCGGCGTGGCTCTCTTGCGCGCGGCCGGCGGCCGCCTGGAGGTCAGCGTGCGGGAACACGAGGGCTCCCAGGAACACGCCGAACGGCTCCTGCCCATGGCCAATGAACTGCTGGTGGCGTCCGGGCTGGGTCCGGCCTCCCTGCATGCCGTGGCTTTCGGCCAGGGCCCGGGCGGCTTCACGGGCCTGCGGGTGGCTTGCGGCGTGGCGCAGGGCATGGGGCTCGGGCTGGGCATTCCGGTATTGCCCATTGTCTCTCATCAGGCGGTCGCCGCCCAGGTGGAAGCGACCCCCGCCGACGCGATCGTCGTGGCGCTGGACGCCCGCATGAATGAAGTCTACCTGGCCGTGTACCGGCAGGCCGGCGTTTCGGATGGCGAAATCGCCTGGGAAACGCTGCAGGCGCCGCTGCTGATCGCGGCGGCCGAGGTCGTGCCCTGGACCGAGCATCACCTGCCGGACTGGTCGGCCCGCGCCGGCCGTCCGCTGAACGCGGTGCTGGCCGGCGACGCCTGGGATGCCTATGCGGTCGACATGGCCCCGCCCGGCGCGTGGCGCCGCGCCGCCGGCGCGCAGCGGCCGGAAGCGGCCAGCGTGGCGCGCCTGGCGCGGCAGGGCTGGATGAGGGGCGAGGCCGTGGCGCCCGAACTGGCCGCGCCGCTCTACGTGCGCGACAAGGTGGCCTTCACCACCGCCGAGCGCATGCGCGGGGAGGGCGGCAATCCCAAGGCCCGGTCCACGCTGGTTCCCTGGGTGCCCCAGCCGATGTCGGATGCCGACCTGGACGAGGTGGTGGAGCTGGAAGCGCAGGTGCAGTCCTTCCCCTGGACCCGCGGCAATTTCGCCGACGCCCTGGCGGCGGGCTACGGCGCCTGGGTGCTGCGGCGGGACGGAAAGCTGGCGGGATTCTGCATCGTCATGTCCGCCCCGGACGTGGCGCACCTGCTCGTGATCGCCGTGGCCAGGAAGCTGCATCGCCAGGGCCTGGGCGGCATCCTGCTCGACTGGTGCGAGCAACAGGCGCGCGAACGCGGCCTGGAGGGCGTGCTGCTGGAAGTGCGCCCGTCCAACGAGCCGGCCATCGGGTTCTACAAGCGGCATGGCTATCTGCAGATCGGCGTGCGCCGCGGCTACTATCCGGCCGAGAAGGGCGGCCGCGAAGACGCCCTCGTCATGCAGAAGCGGTTTGCGGCCGCTGCCGGAGAGGCCGCATGATCCAGTCCGCCACTCCCCCTAACTCGGCCACACCTCAGCCGGCCACACCTCAGCCGGCCGCACCTCGCGTCAATCCGCTGCAGCGCATCTGGCTGCGCGAGATCGGCATGGAACGGCTGTGGCTGCGTCCGGCGCCGGCTCCCAGCCGGCCGGCCGCCGAGCCCCAAACCCTTGTTTCCAAACCGGTTTTGCCGGCGGTCGCGCCGCCGGCCGAAGCGCCGGCGGTGGCGCGTCCCGCCGTTGCCGCGCCCGTCGCGCCGGCCGCGGAGCCCGCCGCGGCCCGCCCCGGCATGCCGGCTTCCATCCTGAACCGCAACGGCCCGCCGCCACGCCCGGCCCCCAAGGCGGCGGAGGAAGCGCCGGCGCCCGCGCCGATCCCGGTGGCCGAGGCCATCCGGAATTCCAGCCTGGACGAGATGCGCGAACAGGTCGTGGCCTGCGAGGCCTGCGGCCTGTGCAAGGGCCGCCGCAACGCGGTGTTCGGCCACGGCGGCCAGCCGACGCGCTGGCTGGTGGTGGGCGAGGCGCCGGGCGAACAGGAAGACCGGCAGGGGCAGCCCTTCGTGGGCCGCTCGGGCCAGTTGCTGGACGCCATGCTGTCGGCGGTGTCCATGAGCCGCGAGCGCGACGTTTTCATCACCAACGTCATCAAGTGCCGTCCGCCGGGCAACCGGAACCCCAAGCCGGAAGAGATCGCGGCCTGCAGCCCTTACCTGATGCGGCAGATCGCCTTGCTCAAGCCGGAGCGGATCCTGGTGCTGGGCCGTTTCGCCGCCCAGACGCTGTTGGGCACGGACGCCACGATCGGCAGCCTGCGGGGCCGCATCCACCAATTGAAGACGGACGAGGGCCTGCAGATTCCGGCGGTGGTCAGCTATCACCCGGCCTATCTGCTGCGCAGCCCCGTTGAAAAGGCGCGCGCCTGGCAGGACCTGCAACTGGCGACCCGGATGGGCTGAGGCGGTATCGGCGGGAATGAAAAAACCGGGCGCAGGCCCGGTTTTTCATTGGAAGATCAAGCGCTTAGTGCGAAGAATCCAGCGCGCGGCCGTGGCCTTCCTGGCCGATCTGGTCGTGGAGTTCCGGGTTGGCCTGCAGGTTGCGCTTGCTCCAGCGCATGAAGACCACCATCAGCACGGCGACTACGGTGCCGAAGATCACGATGATCACGTTGATCGGCAGTTGCAGCCACAGCAGCACCGTGTACATGGCCACCATCAGCAGGATATTGAGTTGTTCGTTGAAGTTCTGCACGGCGATGGAGTGGCCGGCCGACAGCAGGACGTGGCCGCGGTGCTGCAGCAAGGCGTTCATCGGGACCACGAAGAAGCCGGCCAGGCCGCCCGTGATCAGCAGCAGCAGGTAGACGCTCCAGGGCGAATAGACCAGCGGCATCAGCAGGACGACCAGGCCCATGGCCGCGCCGACCGGCAGCACGGACAGCGCGCGCCGCAGCGGGATGCGGCCCGCCAGGATGGAGCCGACCACCGTGCCCAGGGCGGCGACCCCCATCAGCATCGAGGCCTTGTCCAACTGGTATCCCAGGTGGCTGCGGCCCCATTCGATGACGATCAGTTGCAGCGTGGCGCCGGCGCCCCAGAAGAGGGTCGTGACGGCCAGCGAGATCTGGCCCAGCTTGTCCTTCCAGAGGACGCGGACGTAGCCCCAGAAGGTGCGGACCAGGCGGATGGGGCTTTTCTGCTGCGGCGGATAGCGCACGTGGGTGTGCGGGATCATCAGGTTGCACAGGGCCGCCAGCAGGTATACGAAGGCGATGACGAGGATCGCGGCCTCGGCCGGGGTATGGACCAGCTTGCCGATGAACGAGTGGCTGAGCAGCGTGGTGGAAACGGAGGACGAAATGAGCAGGCCGCCCAGCACGGTGCCCAGGATGATGGAGAAGACCGTCAGGCCCTCGATCCAGCTATTGCCCTTGACCAGCATGGCGGGGGGCAGCATTTCGGTCACGATGCCGTACTTGGCCGGGGAGTAGGCCGCGGCGCCGATGCCCACGATCCCGTAGGCCATGCAGACCAGATAGGTCTGGTACTGGGCGGCGACGCCGATGTTGGCGTAGGAGAACATCAGCATGCAGCCGGCCACTTTCAGCGCGTTGGTGGAGAACATCACGCGCCCCTTGGGGAAGGAGTCCGCCAGCGCCCCGACAAAGGCGGCCAGGACGACGTATGCCAGCGCGAACGACCATTTCATCATGGGAGCCAGCCAGTCCGGCCCGTGCAGTTCCTGTATCAAGGCGATGGCTGCGATGAACAGCGCATTGTCCGCCAATGACGAGAAGGCCTGCGCGGCCATGACCAGATAGAAACCACGTTTCAAGAATGTCCCCGTTCTTCGGCCTGAGCCCGGCCAGTCCGCGTGAAAATTTATGTGTCGTGCCAAAAAGTGTCAGGGAGTATAGCCGGAGCCCCGACGGCGGCCTGTGCGCGTTTGCCCGCGGGTTGACGGTTGCTGACTTCGGGGACGGACTGCCTGCGGTATCATACGAGCCATATGAGAGCCGGCCCTCCAGGGGGCCGGTTTGCAATCTGCGCGGCAGGTCCGTTAACGCCTTTCGTTCAACCCACCCCGTCGTCATCGTACTGTGCGTCTTACTCAGCTCAAACTCGCCGGCTTCAAGTCCTTCGTCGATCCTACCGTGATTCCCGTGCCCAGCCAGTTGGTGGGCGTGGTGGGTCCCAACGGCTGCGGGAAGTCGAACATCATCGACGCCGTGCGTTGGGTGCTGGGCGAGGCCAAGGCCTCGGAACTGCGCGGCGAGTCCATGCAGGACGTCATTTTCAACGGGTCCGGCAACCGCAAGCCGGCCGCCCGGGCGTCGGTCGAAATGGTGTTCGACAACAGCGAGGGCCGCGCCGCCGGCCAATGGAGCAGCTACGCGGAAATCGCCGTGCGCCGCGTGCTGACCCGCGACGGAACCAGCAGCTACTTCGTCAACAACCAGCAGGTCCGCCGCCGCGACATCCACGACATCTTCCTGGGCACGGGCCTGGGCGCCCGCGGCTACGCCATCATCGGGCAGGGCATGATCAACCGCCTGATCGAGGCGCGCCCGGAAGAACTGCGGGTGTTCCTCGAGGAAGCGGCCGGGGTGTCGCGCTACAAGGAACGGCGCCGCGAAACCGAGAACCGCCTGTCCGACACGCGCGAAAACCTGACCCGCGTCGAGGACATCCTGCGCGAGTTGACCAGCCAGTTGGAAAAGCTGGAAGCGCAGGCCGAAGTGGCCACGCGCTACCGCGAGCTTCAGGCCGACGGCGAAAAGAAACAGCATGCGCTGTGGTTCCTGAAGGAAACCGGGGCGCGCGAAGAACGCGCCAGGAAGGCCCAGGAAATGGCGCAGGCCCAGAACGAACTGGAAGCCGCCATCGCCGGCCTGCGGGCGGGCGAGGCCGCGCTGGAATCCCGGCGCCAGGCCCACTACGCGGCCAGCGACACCGTCCACACGGCCCAGGGCGCGCTGTACGAGGCCAATGCCCAGGTGAGCCGCCTGGAAGCCGAGATCCGGCACGTCGTGGATTCCCGCAACCGCCTGCAGGCGCGCCGCGAGCAATTGCAGCAGCAGATCGCGGAATGGACCTCCCAGCGCGAACACTGCACCGAGCAGATCGCCCAGGCCGAGGACGACCTGGCGACCGGCGCCGCCCGCACGGAAGAGGCGCGCGCCAAGGCCGAGGACGCCCAGGCCGCCTTGCCGTCGGTGGAGCAGCGCGTGCGCGAAGCCGCCTCCGGCCGCGACGAGATGCGCGCCGCGCTGGCCCGAGTCGAACAGAACCTGGCCCTGGTCGCCCAGACGCAGCGCGACGCCGACCGCCAGATGCAGACCCTGGAGCAGCGCCGCGAGCGCCTGCAGCAGGAACTGCGCGAATTGCACAGCCCCGATCCCGTCCGCCTGGAACAGTTGGCCGGCGACCGGCTGGCCGGCGAAGACCAGCTCGAGGAAGCCCAGGAAGAACTGGCCACGCTGGAAGGCCGCGTGCCGGAAGCGGACGCCGAGCGCAGCCGCGCCCAGGCCGCCGCCCAGACCGACGCGCAGAACCTGGCGCGCCTGGAAGCCCGCCTGTCCGCGCTGGTGAAGCTGCAGGAAGACGTGCAGAAGCAGGGGGCGCTGGAACCCTGGCTCGCCAAGCACGAACTGGCCGGGCTGACCCGCCTGTGGCAGAAGCTGCACGTCGAACCCGGCTGGGAAACCGCCCTGGAAGCCGCCTTGCGCGAACGCATGGCCTCCATGGAAGTGCGCAGCCTGGACTGGGCCCGCGCCTTTGCCGAGGACGCGCCGCCGGCCCGCCTGGCGTTCTATCAATTGCCGGCCGCCGCGCCGGCGCCGGCCGCCCCGGCCGGGCTGACCCCGCTGGCCAGCCTGCTGCGCATCACCGATCCCGACCTGCGCACGCTGCTCAATGAATGGCTGGGCGGCGTCTACACGGCCGCCGACCTGACCCAGGCCCTGTCCATGCGCGCCAGCCTGCCCGCCGGCAGCGCCTGCGTGGTCAAGGCCGGGCACCTGGTGGATGCGCACAGCGTGCGCTTCTACGCCCCGGATTCCGAGCAGGCCGGCCTTCTGGCCCGCCAGCAGGAAATCGAAAACCTGCAGCGCGAGATCAAGGCCCAGCAACTGATCGCCGACCAGGCGCGCGCCGCGGTCGCCCGCGCCGAGACCGCCTGGCAGCAGGTGTCCCAGGCCATCGCGCCGGCCCGCCAGCGCGTGGCCGAAGTCACGCGCCGGGTGCACGACATCCAGTTGGAACACTCGCGCCTGCAGCAGCAGGCCGAACAGTCGGGCGAGCGCGCGTCGCGCCTGCGCCAGGACCTGGAGGAAATCAAGGTCCAGGAAGAAGACCTGCGCGCCACCCGCGAAGAGGCCGAGGCGCGCTTCGAGGCGCTGGACGAAGAACTGGCCGAACATCAATCCCGCTTCGCCGATGCCGAAATCGACGGCGAAACCCTGGCGGCGCAGGCCGAGGCCGCCCGCGCCGGACTGCGCGAACTGGAACGCGCCGCCCAGGAAGCCGAATTCGCCGAGCGCAGCATCCAGGTCCGGATCACCGACCTGCAGCGCAACCAGCTATTGGCGGCCGACCAGAGCCAGCGCGCCAGCGTCGAACTGGAGCAGTTGCAGGTGGACCTGGCCGAACTGGACGCGTCGGCTTCCCAGGCCGGCTTGCAGGACGCCCTGGAAGCGCGCGCCGAGCGCGAGGAAGCGCTTTCCCGCGCGCGCCAGGAAATGGAAAACCTGGCGGCCCTGCTGCGCGGCGCCGACGAAGACCGCCTGCAGCAGGAGCAGACGCTGGAGCCGCGGCGCGCCCGCATCATGGAATTGCAGTTGCAGGAACAGGCCGCCCGCCTGGCCGAAGAGCAGTTCACGGAACAACTGAACGCGCGCGAGGTCGACCGCGAGGCCCTGGCCCAGGAATTGGCCAACCAGCCGGACGAATGGCGCCGCGCCAGTTGGCTGCAATCGGAAGTCGGCCGCATTTCGCGGCAGATCGAGTCCCTGGGGTCGGTCAACCTGGCCGCGCTGGACGAACTGAATACCTCGCGCGAGCGCAAGGGCTTCCTGGATTCGCAGCACCAGGACCTGATGACCGCCATCGAGACCCTCGAAGACGCCATCCGCAAGATCGACCGCGAAACCCGCGAGTTGCTCCAGGAAACCTTCAACGTCGTCAACGGCCACTTCGGCGAACTGTTCCCCAAGCTCTTCGGTGGCGGCGAGGCGCGGCTGAGCATGACGGGCGAGGAAATCCTCGACGCCGGCGTGCAGGTCATGGCCCAGCCTCCCGGCAAGCGCAACAGCACCATCCACCTGCTGTCGGGCGGCGAGAAGGCCCTGACCGCGACCGCCCTGGTGTTCGCGCTGTTCAAGCTCAATCCGGCCCCGTTCTGCCTGCTGGACGAGGTGGACGCGCCGCTGGACGACGCCAACACGGAACGCTATGCCAACCTGGTCGCCAACATGAGCGAGCAGACCCAGTTCCTGTTCATCTCGCACAACAAGATCGCGATGCAGATGGCCAAGCAGCTCATCGGTGTAACCATGCAAGAGCAAGGGGTTTCGCGTATCGTTGCGGTAGATATAGATTCGGCCGTGCAGATGATGGCCTCCGAAGCGGCATAAACCAATATTCAGAAGGGCGCCGGGCGTTTCGGCGCGGGATTGATACATGAGTGATTTGCAGATCGGGCTGATTGCCCTGGGCGTCCTGCTGATACTGCTGGTGCTGGGATTCAACTGGTGGCAGGATCGGCGCGTCCGGCGCAAGATGCAGACCCATTTCCCCGCCTCCGAACAGGATCCGCTCCTGGGAGCGGGAACCGTCTCCGGCGCCGCGAACGCCGGCGGCGGCCCGGCGTCCCGGCGCGAGCCGGGCATGGGCGGCGAGTCGCTGCGCGCGCAGTCCGGCCAGCCGGCCCCGGTCGATCCGGGCACCGACGCCGACGACGCCGAAGAACCCGATCCCGCCTGCGAAGTGGTCATCGAGATCAATTTCGCCGAACCGGTGCGCGGCGCCGACCTGCTGCCCTATATGCAAAGCCTGCGCCACGTCGGCCGCAAGCCCATGCGCGTGTTCGCCGAGACCGACCAGCGCCGCCACCGCGCGCGCGTCCACGCCGGCGAGTCCTACGCGTCGATGCAACTGGCCGTGTTGCTGGCCAACCGCAGCGGCCCGCTGACCGCCATCGAATGGTCGCAGGCCTGGGCCCGTGCCCAGGACATGGCCGAGCGCTTCGACGCCACCATCGAAGGCCCGGACCAGCAGGCCGTGCTGGAGCAGGGCGCTCGCCTGGACGATACCTGCGCCGCCCTGGACACCCAGGTCGGCCTGACCCTGCTGCTGGGCACGGCCCAGCCCGCCGCCGAGGTTCTGGCCGTAGCGCGCGACACCGGCTTCGTCCCGGACGGCAACCGCCTGGCCTGGCCGGCGGAGAACGGCGTGGCCCGCTTCACGCTGGCGCGGGCCGACGGCGCGGCGTTCGATGCCGGCATGGGCGGGATCGAACGCCTGTACCTGTTGCTCGACGTGCCGTGCAGTCCCGCGGACAGCCGCGCGTTCGGCCGCATGGTCGACGTCGGCCGCGACCTGGCCGCCCGCTTGCGCGCGGAACTGGTAGACGACCAGGGCAAGCCGCTGGCCGATGGTTCTGAAACGGTCATCGACGAGCGGCTCCAGGTGCTGTTCGGCCAGTTGGAGCAGGCGGGCCTGCCCGCCGGCAGCGAACGCGCCCAAAGGGTGTTTGCCTAAATGAGCGGCGTGTCCGGCAGTGAAAACGCGGCGCAAGCCGCGGCGCGCTTGCGCGCCGAGATCGAACAGCACAACGTCCGCTATTACGTCTACGACGACCCTTCCGTCTCGGATGCCGAGTACGACGGGCTGATGCGGGAGCTGCAGGCCCTGGAGGCCGAGCATCCGGAGCTCGTGACGCCGGAATCGCCCACGCAGCGCGTGGGCGCGGCGCCCGTGTCCGCATTCGGCGCCGTGCGCCACGCGGTGCCCATGCTGTCGCTGGGCAATGCCTTCGACGAGGAAGACGTGGTGGCGTTCGACCGCCGCGTGACCGACACGCTGCGCGGCGCGGGCCTGTTGGGGCCGGCTCAGCAGGCGGACTATTTCTGCGAACTCAAGCTGGACGGGTTGGCGATCAGCCTGCGCTACGAGGACGGCCGACTGGTGCAGGCCGCCACGCGCGGCGACGGCCAGACGGGCGAGGACGTCACGTCCAACATCCGCACCATCAAGGCGATTCCGCTGCAGCTCAAGGGCGCCGCCCCGAAGGTGCTGGAAGTGCGCGGCGAGGTGCTGATGAACCGCGCCGACTTCGAGAAACTGAACCAGGCCCAGGCCAGGCGCGACGAGAAGGTGTTCGTCAACCCGCGCAACGCGGCCGCCGGCAGCCTGCGCCAACTGGATCCGCGCATCACGGCCAAGCGGCCGCTGCGCTTTTTCGCCTACGGCTGGGGCGAAGTGCACGGCCTGCCGGGTTCCCAGGGCGGCCTGTTCGCCGAGGCGTCGGCGGGCGCGGCCGAAGCCTCGCAGTTGCCCGAGAAATCGCACGGCGCGATGCTGGAATGGCTTGCCTCGCTGGGCCTGCCGGTCAATGTAAAGCACAACCACCGCGCCACCGGCGCCGAAGGCCTGATGGCCTTCTATGCCAAGGTGGGCGCGATGCGCGCGGAACTGCCCTACGACATCGACGGCGTGGTCTACAAGGTGGATTCGCTGCCGGCCCAGAAGGTGCTGGGCTTCGTGGCGCGCGCGCCGCGCTTCGCGCTGGCGCACAAGTTCGCCGCCGAAGAGGCCACCACCACGCTGCTGGACATCGAGGTCCAGGTCGGCCGCACCGGCGCCATCACGCCGGTGGCCCGTCTGAAGCCGGTGTTCGTGGGAGGCGTCACCGTCACGAACGCCACGCTGCACAATGAAGACGAGATCCGCCGCAAGGACGTGCGCATCGGCGATACGGTCATCGTGCGCCGCGCGGGCGACGTGATTCCCGAAGTGCTGGCCCCGGTGCTGGAAAAACGGCCGGACGACGCCCGCGAATTCGTCATGCCGACCGCCTGTCCGGTCTGCGGCTCCACCATCGAGCGCCTGGAAGACGAAACCATCGCGCGCTGCACCGGCGGCCTGTTCTGCGGCGCCCAGCGCAAGCAGACGCTCTGGCACGCGGCCAGCCGCAAGGCGCTGGATATCGAAGGCCTGGGCGAGAAACTGGTGGATCAATTGGTCGACAGCGGCCGCGTCAAGACGCTGGCCGATCTATATGGCCTGCGCCCGCTCGAACTGGTGGGGCTGGACCGCATGGGCCAGAAGTCCGCCGACAACCTGGTGGCCGCCATCGAAAAGGCGCGCACGCCCGGACTGGCCAGGCTGCTGTTCGCGCTGGGCATCCGCCACGTGGGCGAGACCACGGCGCGCGACGTGGCGCGCCACTTCGGCAGCATCGACGCCATCATGGACGCCGACGAAGAGGCGCTGTCCGCCGTGCCCGACGTGGGGCCGGTGGTGGCGGCGTCGATCCGCCACTTCTTCGCCGAACAGCACAACCGCGACGTGATCGGGCAACTGAAAGCGCAGGGCGTGAATCCGGTGGCCGAAGCGGCGCCGCAAGGCACGACCCTGGCCGGCAAGACCTTCGTGCTGACGGGCACCCTGCCCAACTGGACGCGCGAAGAGGCCTCCATGCACATCCAGGCGGCCGGCGGCAAGGTCAGCGGCTCGGTGTCGAAGAAGACGGCCTACCTGGTGGCCGGCGAAGAGGCCGGCAGCAAGCTCACCAAGGCCCAGGAACTGGGCGTGGCGGTGCTGGACGAAGACGGCCTGAAAGCCCTGCTGGGGATGGCCGGCTGAACTTCGGCCCTCGGCCCTGGCGAAAAAAAACTGCCCGCATGAAGCGGGCAGTTTTCGTTTGCGCGGCCAGGATTACTGGACCTTGGCCTTTTCGCGCAGTTCCTTCTGGTAGTCGGCCAGGGTTTGCTGGCGCAGCATTTCTTCCAGTTGCGTGCGCACCTGGTCGAGCGGGGGGAATTCCACCGGACGAGTGTCGTCGACCATGATGATGTGCCAGCCGAATTGGGTCTGGACCGGCTTGTCGACCAGTTCGCCCTTCTTCAACTGGGTCACGGCTTGCGCGAACGGCTGGACGTAGTTGGTCGGGGGAGCCCAACCCAGGTCGCCGCCCTTTTCGGCGCTGCCGGGGTCCTTCGAGTTCTTCTTGGCCAGGTCGTTGAACTTGCTCTTGTTGCTCTTGATCTGGGCCAGCAGGTCGTTGGCCGTCTTCTCGTCTTCGACGAGGATGTGGCGGACCTTGTATTCCATCTTGCCGGCTTGTTCCTTCTTGATCTTCTCGTATTCGGCGGTGACCTTGGCTTCCGACACCGGGTGCTTGGCCAGGTAGTCGGCCATCAGGGCGCGGACCAGGATGCCTTGGCGGGCCAGCTCGATTTCGGTCTGGACGTCGGCCTGCTTGGCGATGCCGCCGGTTTCGGCGGCCTGCACGAAGATCTGGCGGTTGATCATTTCCTGCTTGACCTGTTCGCGCAGTTGCGGCGAATCGGTCGCACCCTGGCTGACCAGCAGCTTGACGAATTGATCCAAGCTCTTTTGCGAAATGGCCTTGCCGTTGACGGTGGCCACGTTCTGGGCAAAAGCCGGCACGGCGATGACGCAGGCCGCAGCCAGCATGACGATGCGTTTCATGAATATCCTTTTACTTTCTATTTGGGAGCCTGGGCATCTAGCGCAAGCGCATGAATCGGATAGGGGATCAAATCTTGCAAATGATGATACACCAGCCGATGCCGCGCGACGGGCGAGAGCCCCGCAAAACAGGACGCAACAATGATCACGCGATAGTGGCCGGCGCCGTTTTTACTGCCTTCGTGGCCGGCGTGCAAATGCGAGTCGTCCAGGATGTCCAGGCTGGCGGGTTCCAGGACGGCGAGCCGTTCCCGGATCAGGGCGATGCGGTCGGTGGTGTCTGACATGGCGGCGGATAGGAAAGTTCCGGCGCGCGGGCGCCGGACGGGAGAGGGGGGCGGTTCAGGGCTTGCCGGCCGGCGTGTCGGGGCCGGAGGGCGTTTGTTCCTCGGCCTGGATGTGCTTGCCCAGCCAGACCGACTGGCCGATCACGAAGACCACCATCAGGCCCATCAGGCCGAAGGCCTTGAAGCTGACCCATTGCGACTCGGTGAAATGGCCGGAAAACGCCACGTACAGATTGAGCGCGCCGGCGATCAGGAAGAAGGCGGCCCACACCAGGTTCAGCCGTTCCCAGGCCGCATCCGGCAACTGGATCTGCTTTTCCATCAGGCGGCGGATCAGGTTACGGCCGAAGAACAGGCGCGCGAAGACCAGCGCGCCGCCGAACAGCCAGTACAGCACCGTGGGCTTCCACTTGATGAAGACGTCGCTGTGTAGCCAGATCGTCGCGCCGCCGAACACCAGGATGACCGTGAGGTTGACCCAGTGCATGGCCTCGGTGGCGCGTCCGGTGGCCTTGAGCCAGACGATCTGCGCGACGGCCGCGGCCATGGCGACGCCCGTGGCGGTGAAGATGTCCGTGTACCGGTAGGCGATGAAGAAAAGGAACAGCGGAAACAGGTCGAACAGGAACTTCTTCATTCAATCTTCTACGGGTTCAAACGTCATCGACAGGGAATTGATGCAGTAGCGCAGGCCGGTGGGCTCGGGGCCGTCGGGAAAGACGTGTCCCAGGTGCGAGTCGCAGACGTTGCACAGCACCTCCGTGCGGACCATGCCGTGGGTGGTGTCCCGTTCTTCGCGCACCTTTTCCGGGTCCAGCGGCTGGAAATAGCTGGGCCAGCCACAGCCGGCGTCGAACTTGGTGTCCGACGCGAACAGCGCCGTGCCACAGCCCACGCAGCGGTAGATGCCATGCGAGAACGTATTCCAGTAACGCCCGGTGAATGCGCGTTCGGTACCCTTTTCGCGGGTGACGACGTATTCTTCGGGGGAAAGCTGGGCCCGCCATTCGGCGTCGGATTTTCGTACTTTGTCCATATGAGCTCTTGGAGTCCCGATGCCCGAAATGGTTCGGGCATAATCCCGCCCCATGTTAATCGAGTTTGACCAGGCGATTGTATCCACGCCCCAGGCGGAAGTGCTGCGCGGGGTGAGCGCGACGCTGGCCGAGCGCCGCGTCGGCATCGTCGGCCCCAACGGCGCCGGCAAGAGCACCCTGGCGCGCCTGGTCAATGGACTGGTGCTGCCGTCGTCGGGCAGCGTGCGGGTGGGCGGGCTGGATACCCGGCAGGACCTGAAGGCGGTGCGCCGGCAGGTCGGGTTCGTTTTCCAGAACCCCGAAAACCAGATCGTCTTTCCCATCGTGCGCGAGGACCTCGCGTTCGGCCTGAAACACCTGGCGCCGGACCGCCGGCAGCGCGAAGACCGCATCGAGGCCCAGTTGGACAGCCTGGGCGTGGGGCACCTGGCCGACCGCAGCAGCCACACCCTGTCGGGCGGCGAGCGCCAATTGGTGGCGCTGGCGGCGGTGCTGGTCATGGAGCCCGCGCTGATCGTGTTCGACGAACCCACCGCCCAGCTCGACCTGCGCAACCGCAACCGCGTGCGCGACGCCATTGCCGGGCTGCCCCACGACGCCATCGTCGTCAGCCACGACCTGGAACTGCTGGAGGACTTCGACCGGGTGCTGGTCGTGCGCGACGGCAATATCGCGGCGGACGACAACCCGGCCGCGGCCCTGCGCTGGTACCGGGAGCACTGCGCATGATGGAGCCGCTATATGTGCCGGGCGGCACGCTGCTGCACCGCCTGCCGGCCTGGCTGAAACTATTGGCGCTGATGGCGGCGGGGGCGGGGCTGTTCCTGCTGCGCGACCCGCGCTGGCTGGCGCTGGCCTGCCTGGCCGCCGCCGTGCTGGTCTGGTCCACGGGAGTGGCCGCCGCCGCGGTCTGGCGGCAGTTGAAGGGGCTGGCCTGGGTATTGCTGGCCGTGGGCGGCTTCACCGCCGGGTTCCAGGGCGGGATGGAGGCGCTGGCCGTGCTGCTGCGCGTGGGGGCGCTGGTGGGGATGGCGCTGGCCGTCACGCTGGCTACCCGCACTTCCGACCTGATCGCCGTCTGCGAAAAGGCGCTGAAGCCGCTTGAGCGCGCCGGGCTGGTCGATGCCGGCAAGGTCGCGCTGGCCCTGGCCCTGGCCTTGCGCTTCGTGCCCGAGATCTGGCGCAATTTCCAGGAAATCCGCGAGGCGCAGGCCGCGCGGGGCCTGGGCGCCAATCCCGTCGCCCTCATCGTGCCATTGATCGTGCTGACCCTGAAAAGGGCCCAGGAAGTCGCCGAAGCCATCGACGCGCGCAGCGCCTGAGCGCCGCGCGCCTTAATCCACCTGCAAGGGGAAAACCGTGAAATCCAGCAACACCGTGCTGATCGCGCTGTTCGCGGCGCTGATAGTCGTCCTGAGCCTAATCCCGCCCATTCCATTGCCCGCCATCCCGGTCCCCATCACATTGCAGACGCTGGGCGCCATGCTGGCGGGCGCGATGCTGGGGCCGGTGCGGGGCGCGCTGGCCTGCCTGCTGTACCTGGCGCTGGCGGCCATCGGGCTGCCCGTGCTGCCGGGCGGCCGGGGCGGGCTGGGCGCGTTCCTCGGGCCGACGGGCGGCTTCCTCGTCGGCCTGGTGGCCGGCGCCTTCGTCACGGGCTGGCTGGCGCGCCGCCTGGCCGCCCGCGCCGCGGGCGCGAAGCAGGTGGCCGGCTACATCGTCGCGTGCGCCGTCGGCGGCATCGCGGTGGTGTACGCCTTCGGCGTGCCGTGGCTGGCCACGGTCGCGAAGATGGACCTGTCCAAGGCCGCGCTGGCGGTGGCCGTGTTCCTTCCCGGCGATGCGGTCAAGGCCGTGGTGGCGGCTTGGGTCGCGTCGCGGGTGGAGCGTGTGTGGCCGATGCTGGAACGCTGAAGTGGGCCAAGGGAATCCCCCAACTGACGCCTACCCGCCTTTTCTAGTACAAGTTCGCCATTAACGAATGCGTTTGCTAAACACTTTGATATGGCGCATCAGGGATTTACCGGAGTTGCGCGTAGTCATCTGATACTGTTTTAACCCTATAATATTTTTTTCTGTATAACTTTAACTAGGCTCGCCCTTGCCTCGGTCGAGGCGCCTTTGAGCCACCACAGGAGACAAAAATATGCGCAAGCACTTCGGCTTGTCCGCGGCGGCTGCCGCTGTTGCCCTGACTCTGCCGCTCCTGGCGAGCGCGCAGGTCAAGGTCGGCGTCACGGTGTCCAGCACCGGTCCCGCCGCGTCGCTGGGGATTCCCGAGCGCAACACGGTGGCGCTCCTGCCCAAGGAAGTGGCCGGCCAGAAGATCGAATGGATCGTCCTGGACGACGCCACCGATACGACGCAAGCCGTCAAGAACTCGCGCAAGCTGGCCTCCGACGACAAGGTCGACGTGCTGATCGGCACCTCCGTCACGCCGGGCTCGCTGGCCATGGTCGACGTGGCCGCCGAAGCCAAGGTTCCCATGATCAGCGTGGCCGCCAGCGCCAAGATCGTCGAACCCGTGGACGATAAGCGCCGCTGGGTCTTCAAGACCCCGCAGAACGATGCGCTGATGGCCGGCGCCCTGGCTGACGCCATGGCCAAGTCCAAGGTCAAGACGCTGGGCTTCATCGGCTTTGCCGACGCCTACGGCGACGGCTGGCTGGACGTGATGCAGAAGGCCGCCAAGGCCAAGGGCATCGAGATCGTCGCCATCGAAAAATACAGCCGCACCGACACCAGCGTGACGGGCCAGGTGCTGAAGCTGGTCGGCGCAAAGCCCGACGCGATCCTGATCGCCGGCGCGGGCACTCCCTCGGCGCTGCCGCAGAAGGAACTGAAGGCCCGCAACTACGGCGGCACCATCTATCAAACGCACGGCGCCGCCAACAACGACGTGCTGCGCGTCTGCGGCAAGGACTGCGACGGCATGCTGCTGCCGGCCGGCCCGCTGCTGGTCGCGGCCCAGCTTCCGGACAGCAACCAGGTCAAGAAATCGGCCCTGGCCTACGTGGAATCCTACGAGAAGGCCAACGGCGCGGGCTCCACCAACACGTTCGGCGGCCACATGTGGGACGCCGGCCAGTTGGTCGTGGCCGCGCTGCCGGTGGCCCTGAAGACGGGCGCCAAGCCGGGCACGCCGGAGTTCCGCGCCGCCATGCGCGACGCCCTGGAAGGCGTGAAGGACCTGGCCGCCTCGCAAGGCGTGTTCAACATGTCGCCGACGGATCATGCCGGCTTTGACGAGCGCTCGCGCGTCATCGTCAAGGTGGAAGGCGGCAAGTGGGTCTACCAGCCCGACCTGTAAATCCACCGGATCGCCCGATCCACGGGTGCGCAATGCGGCGGCGCCGGCCAGGCGCACGTCCGCGGCACCCGGGCAATGCTTCGCACCGGCCTTTCCGGCCGGTGTGTCGTATCAGTGTCCCGGACGCGGCCTGGACACCAAGAAACCACAAGGTAGTTGTTAGATGGATTCCTCAATTGCGCTGATCCTGCTGCAAGACGGTGTCGTCAATGGCGCCATCTATGCCCTCCTGGGCATGGCTCTGGTGCTGGTATTCGCCGTCACGCGAGTCATTTTCATTCCCCAGGGCGAGTTCGTGGCGTTCGGCGCCCTGACCCTGGCCATGCTGGTGGATGGCAAGGTGCCCGGCACCGCCTATCTCTTGCCGCTGCTGGGCGTCGTGTGCCTGGCGCTCGAATTGCTGCGCGCGCTGCGCGCCCGCAGCGCCGCCGGCCTGCCCAAGGCCCTGGCGACCTGCGTGGTCCTGCCCCTGGCGCTGCTTTGGCTCACCGTGACCTACGCCGCGCCCGGCAATTCGCTGTGGCTGAACATGCTGCTGACGCTGCTGCTGGTGATCCCGATGGGGCCGATGGTCTATCGCATCGTCTACCAGCCGCTGGCCGAAGCCACCGTGCTGGTGCTGTTGATCGTCTCGGTCGCGGTGCACTTCGCGCTGACCGGCCTGGCCCTGGTGTTCTTCGGCGCCGAGGGCTGGCGCACGCCGGCGTTCGTCAGCGGGCAAGTCGACCTGGGCTTCACGACCTGGTCCGCGCAGAGCCTGTTCGTGGTCGCGACCTGCGCGATCCTGATCGTCGGCCTGTGGCTGTTTTTCGGCAAGACGCTCTATGGCCGCGCCCTGCGCGCCACCGCCGTCAACCGCCGCGGCGCGCGCCTGGTGGGAATCAGCACCACGATGTCCGGCAGCCTGACCTTCACGCTGGCGATCGCCATCGGCGCCATGTCCGGCATGCTGATCGCGCCCATCACCACCGTCTACTACGACACCGGATTCCTGATCGGCCTGAAGGGCTTCGTCGGCGCCATCATCGGCGGCCTCGCCAGCTACCCCGTGGCGGCCGCGGGCTCGCTGCTGGTGGGCGTGCTGGAATCCTTTTCTTCCTTCTGGGCCAGCGCCTATAAGGAAGTGATCGTCTTCACCTTGATTATCCCGGTTCTGGTCTGGCGTTCGTTCAGCACCCATCACGTGGACGAAGAGGAGTAAACGCCATGAACCGCATTCTGCTTGCCGTCTTCATCGTCGTCCTGGCGGGCCTGCCCCTGGTGCCGGCCACGCCCGAATTCTGGGTGACGCAACTCAACTACATCGGCCTGGCCAGCCTGGTCGTGCTGGGCCTGGTGCTGCTGACAGGCGTGGGCGGCCTGACCTCGTTCGGCCAGGCGGCGTTCGTGGGCCTGGGCGCCTACACCACCGCTTTCCTGACCACGCAATACGACGTGTCGCCCTGGCTGGCCCTGCCGGCCGGCTTGGTCCTGACCGCCGCCGTGGCCTACCTGCTGGGCGCCATTACCCTGCGCCTGTCGGGCCACTACCTGCCGCTGGGCACCATCGCGTGGGGCCTGTCGCTGTACTTCCTGTTCGGCAACATCGACTGGCTGGGCAAGCACGACGGCATCGCCGGCATCGAACCCATCAGCATTTTCGGCATGTCGCTGGCCAGCGGCCGCCACATCTATTACCTGATCTGGGTGTTTGTGCTGCTGGCGCTGTGGGCGACCCGCAACCTGCTGAACTCGCGTCCGGGGCGCGCCATCCGCGCGCTCAAGAGCGGCGCCGGCATGGCCGAGTCCATGGGCGTGAACACCGCCGCCTACAAGGTCGTGATCTTCGTCTGGGCCGCCTTGCTGGCCTGCATGTCGGGCTGGCTGTACGCGCACATGCAGCGCGCCGTCAGCCCCAGCCCCTTCGGCGTGAACTACGGCATCGAATACCTGTTCATGGCCGTGGTGGGCGGCGCCGGCTACGTGTGGGGCGCCTTGCTGGGCTCCAGCGTCATCCTGGTGCTGAAGGACCAGTTGCAGAACCTCCTGCCCAAGTTGCTGGACACCAACGCCAACTTCGAGATGATCGTCTTCGGCGTGCTGCTGATCCTGATGCTGCAATACGCCCGCAACGGCCTGTGGCCGATCCTGGCCGGCTGGTGGGACAGCGTCACCGGCGCCGACGGTTCGCGCCGCAACCTGGCGCCGCCCGCGCCGGCGCCGGCGCTGCCGACGCGCGCGCGTCCGCAGGCCGGCCAGGTGGTGCTGGAAGTGGACGCCATCCGCAAGGAATTCGGCGGCCTGGTCGCGGTCAACGACATCACGTTCAAGGTCAGCTCCGGCGAGATCATGGGCCTGATCGGCCCCAACGGCGCCGGCAAGAGCACGACTTTCAACCTGATCAGCGGCGTGCTGCCCGTGACCCGCGGCAAGGTCACGTTCATGGGTCAGCGCATCGACAACCGCTCGGCGCGCGAGATCGCCAAGCTGGGCGTCGGACGCACCTTCCAGCACGTGCAGTTGCTGCCCGGCATGACAGTGCTGGAGAACGTGGCGCTGGGCGCGCACCTGCGCTCCGACGTCGGCGTGCTGGCGGGCGCGCTGCATTCGGACCGGGCCCGCGAAGCCCAACTGCTGCACGAGGCCGCCGAACAGATCAAGCGCGTGGGCCTGGGCGAATACCTGTACGAGCAGGCGGGCAACCTGGCGCTGGGCCAGCAACGCATCCTGGAAATCGCGCGCGCCCTGGCCGCCGACCCGGTGCTGCTGCTGCTGGACGAGCCCGCGGCCGGCCTGCGCTACAAGGAAAAGCAAGACCTGGCCCGCGTGCTGGAGCAACTGCGCGCCGAGGGAATGAGCATTCTGCTCGTCGAACACGATATGGATTTTGTGATGCGCCTGACCAACCACCTGGTGGTGATGGATTTCGGCACCAAGCTGGCGGAAGGCGTGCCGGCCGACGTGCAAAAGAACCCGGCGGTGCTGGAAGCCTACCTGGGCGGCATCGATGACGACCTGCCCGAAGCGGACCAGGCCAAGCCCGTGTCGGCGGGAGGCGTGTGATGAGCGCGACGCAATCCCCCGTCCTCGAAGTCAGCAAGCTGTCGGCCCGCTACGGCAAGGTCGGCGCGCTGGTGGGCGCCACGCTCACCGTGCCCGCCGGCAGCATCGTCACGGTGATCGGCGCCAACGGCGCCGGCAAGTCCACCATGCTGAACGCCATCATGGGCTCCTTGCCCCAGACCGGCCATGCGGCCGGCACCGTGCAGTACGCCGGCACCGACGTGTCGGGCTGGCAGGTCGAGCGCCGCGTCGGGGCCGGCATGTCGCTGGTGCCCGAGCGCCGCGAACTGTTCGGCACCATGTCGGTGGAAGACAACCTGCTGCTGGGCGGCTTCCGGCGCTACCGCGCCCGCGAGAGCGGCTGGCGCGATACCTTGAACGAAGTCTTCGATCTGTTCCCGCGCCTGCGCGAGCGGCGCGGCCAGCAGGCCGGCACCCTGTCCGGCGGCGAGCGCCAGATGCTGGCGGTGGGCCGCGCGCTGATGGCCAAGCCCAACCTGCTGATGCTGGACGAGCCCAGCCTGGGCCTGGCCCCGCGCATCGTGCGCGAGATCTTCCACATCATCGCGCGCCTGCGCGAAACCGGCGTGGCGATCCTGCTGGTCGAGCAGAACGCGCGCGCGGCGCTGCAGGTGGCCGATTACGGCTACGTGCTGGAAACCGGCGAAGTCATCCTGCACGGCCCGGCGCGCGAACTGGCCGGGGATCCCAAGGTCATCGAAAGCTACCTGGGCCTGGGCAAGGGCGGCGAGCAGGCCGGCGAGGCCTGACGCTTCCTGCGGCGCGCGGGCCGGTTCAGGCCTGCGCGTTCCACTCCAGTATCGCTTCCCGTCCCATCGCGGGATCGGAGGTGGACGGCCGGCCCGTTTCGACCCGCCCGGCCAGCCGGCGCACGAAGACGGGATCCTCCGCAATGCGCACGGTGAAGTCGTACCAGCCGCCGTTGTCCTCCAGCGGCCAGGCGTAAGCGGCTTCCAGGCCCGCTTCGATGGCCTGCGTGGCGGCGGGCCTTCCATAGGCCTGGTCCTCGATCGTGAACGTACAGGCCCGCGCGCCGGTATTGCGGACCGACAGGCGCAATTCCGCATCGCCGCTTCCATACGCGGCGCGGACCTCCAGCGCGTATTGCGCGTTCGGCGCAATACGGCCCGCGCAATGGCGATGAAAGCCGTTGGGGCCCAGCACCCAAAGATCGTAGCGGCCATCGTCCTCGGCCGTATCCCATGAACCCGCCAATTGCTTGCCCGCTTCCACCGTATAGCGGCGCGGACCGCGCTCGAGGCGCAGCCGGTCGTAGACGTGCAGCACGGCGCCGGCCGTGCCGGCATTCTCGAAGTCCAGGGCGATCCGCTGGCCGGCCGCGCTGGCGTGGACGTGCAGCGCGTAGGGCAGGGCCCGCGAGGGCCGCGTGCCGGCCTCCTGGCGCGCCGCGCCGGGCTGCGCGGGCGCGGGCGGGGTGACGGTGCCGGGCAGGG
>NZ_UFQC01000028.1 GCF_900496975.1 Achromobacter veterisilvae | reverse complement strand
TGGATGGGTGTGTCCCGATCCCCAGCTCCCACTGAACACATTTCGGTGGGGGCTACAGAACCATACAAGGATGGGTGCAGCGCGAGAGTTCTTGAGCAAGCACTCCCATCTCAAGCGCGCGCAACCCATCGCATCGGCCCTCAACCATCCACCGGCCGCTCCGGCGTATCCAGCGTCAACTGGTAGAACGCCAGGTCCAGCCAGCGCCCGAACTTGAAGCCCGCCTCGCGGATCGTGCCCGCATGCGTGAAGCCCAGTTTCTCGTGCAGGCGGATGCTACCCTGGTTGGCCGCGTCGATGCCGCCGACCAGCACGTGCACCTGATTGGCCCGCGCCCGCGCGATCAGTTCGCGCATCAGCGCCTCGCCCAGCCCCCGTCCGCGAAAGCGCCCGTCCACGTAGACGGAATGCTCGACCGAATACTTGTAGGCCGGCCATGCGCGGAACGTGCCGTAGCTGGCGAACGCCATCAGCTCGCCCGCCTCGTTTTCGAATCCCACCACCGGAAAACCGCCCTGCCGCTTGGCCTGGAACCAGCCCGCCATCGCCTCGCGCGGCCGCGGCTTGTAGTCGTACAGCGCGGTCGAGGTGGCGATCGCGTCATTGAAAATGGCCAGTATCTGGTCCGCATGGCGCTCGTGCGTGCATTCGACCAGGATGGCGCCGTCCGGGGCGCGGGTTTCAGCGTGCGTAGTCATGGCGTAAATTGTAGCGACAGCCTGCCCAGGTTGTAGCGGCAGCCTGTGCCCAGGTGTCTGACACCCCATGAAATGTCCGCGCAAGTTGACGCCAATCTCTCCCGGGTGTCAGACACCAGAAGACAAATTGACGCCAGTCTCTCCCGGGTGTCAGACACCCCAAAAAAAACCGGCGATGCCCGCCGGTTCAGTGAGATTCTGCCGCTTCTGGCCACTCTCAGGCGGCGCGGCTCTCCACAGATCGGTCGGCGGGAGGCGCCTGGCGCAGGCCGGGGCACTGGCGCCACGACAGTTCGTCGGCATCCATGTCCAGGTCGAAGAGGTCGTTCGCGGCGGGCCAGGGATGGCTGCGCGCCGCGACGCCCTCCATCTCGAGCACATGCCCGGCGAACCCCCTGGGCGAACCGCCGCATTCCGCAAAATACCGTTGTGCGCTCAAGTCCACCACATAGGTGGTCATGTCGTGGGTCAGTATGGCCACGAATTGGCCGTCATCGCTGGCATAGGCGTACTGAAACTGCCCTTTGATTCCATCGCCGCTCAGGGGGGCTCCGGTCAGTTGGGACAGCGCACGCGTGACGATCTCGGTCAGCATGGGTCGTTCCTCCGAAAGATGCGCCGGCAGGATGCCGGCAGCGAAGGCGCGAACGACAAGCGCCAGCGCCGCTCTTGCAAGAGGCGGTGCCTGGCGTTGGACGGGAAGCCTGTAGGCGGCTATCGCGCATCCCGTCGGCGGACTGCTACTACGTGCTGAAAAGCTTACACCCGCAAGCCGGAAGACCTCAAATCGGCCCTTCTACGCGGCTGCAACCGGCGTTCCGCCCGGGGCTGCGTCACCGTTTTCCAGCCCGCGCCAGTCCTGCCGGCCGATGCGGTAGAGCACGTGCAGGCGCAGCGGGCTGCCCTCCGGCACGGCGGGATGGTCGAAGGGATCCGGGTCCGCCGCCATGCCCAGGCGCTCCATCACCGCCCGGGACCGCAGGTTTCCCGTCGCGGTGAAGGCCACGATCTCGTCCAGCCCCACTTGCTCGAACCCCACTTTCAGCGCGGCCCGGGCCGCCTCGCTGGCATAGCCCTTGCCCCAGTGCGGCCGCGCCAGGCGCCAGCCGATCTCCACGCCCGGCGCGAACGGCAGCGCGGGCGGCAAGGATTTGATGCCCACGAAGCCGATGAAGGGCGCGACGCCCGGCGCCTCCACCGCCCAGAACCCCCAGCCGTGCTCGTCGATGCCCGCGGCCAGCCGGTCGGCCAGCGCGTCGCTCTCGGGCCCGGTCAGGGGCAGCAGGTATTCGGTGACGAGGGGGTCCGCGTTCAGCGCCGCGAACGGCTGGCGGTCGGCCCCCCGCCATTGGCGCAGCACCAGGCGCGGCGTTTCGACCTCGATGGATAAAGACATGCCGGGCTTCCTTGCCTTGCGGCCAGAGGACGCGTCCGGGACACGATCGCCCGGCGGCCCCTGAACCATTGCCTACGTATACACTCCAACGGATTCTGCCATGCCAAAGGAATTGTCCGCCATGCGCCTGTCCCTATCGAAGCTGCCGCGCCCGCTGGGCGCGCTGCTGTTTTCCTCCTTCCTGGCCTTCCAGGCCGGAGCCGCCAGCCTGCCGGCCGGCGTCTCGGAGGCCGCCTCGATCGAAGGCATCACCGAATACCGTCTGGCCAACGGCCTGCGGGTGCTGCTGGTTCCCGACGAATCCAAGCCCTCCACCACCGTCAACATGACCTACCTGGTGGGCTCGCGCAACGAAAACTACGGCCAGACGGGCATGGCGCACCTGCTGGAACACATGCTGTTTAAGGGCACGTCCACCACCCGCAACGCCATGGGCGAATTCTCGCGCCGCGGCCTGCAGGCCAACGGCTCGACCTCCAGCGACCGCACCAACTATTTCGCCAGCTTCGCCGCCAACCCCGACACCCTCAAGTGGTACCTCGGCTGGCAGGCCGACGCCATGGTCAATTCCCTGATCGCCAAGGAAGACCTGGATTCGGAAATGACCGTGGTCCGCAATGAAATGGAAAGCGGCGAAAACAGCCCCTTCCGCATCCTGATGCAGAAGATGCAGTCCGCGGCGTTCCAGTGGCACAGCTACGGCAAGAACACCATCGGCGCCCGCTCCGACGTGGAAAACGTCGACATCGCCCAACTGCGCGCCTTCTATCACGAGTACTACCAGCCCGACAACGCGGTGCTGATCGTGGCCGGCAAATTCGACCCGCAGGCGACGCTGGCCGATATCGAGGAAACGCTGGGCAAGCTGCCCAGGCCCGACCGCAAGCTTCCGCCCGAATACACCGTCGAGCCCGCGCAGGACGGCGAACGCGCCGTGACGCTGCGCCGCGCGGGCGGCACGCCGCTGGTGGCCGCGATGTACCACATTCCCGCGGCCGGCAGCCCCGATTTCGTGCCGCTGGACCTGGCCGCCACCATCCTGGCCGACACGCCCTCCGGCCGCCTGTACCATGCCCTGGTCCCGACCAAGCTGGCCTCGGGCGTGTTCGGCTTCACCATGGAGAACCTGGACCCCGGCCTGGCGATGTTCGCCGCGCAACTGCCCCCCGGCAAGAGCCTGGACGCCGCGATGACGGCGCTGACCGGCACGCTCGAATCCCTGGGCAAGAAGCCGTTCACCCAGCAGGAACTGGACCGCGCGCGCAGCAAGTGGCTGACCTCGTGGGAACAGACCTACAGCGATCCCGAACAAGTCGGCGTGGCGCTGTCCGAGGCCATCGCCGCCGGTGACTGGCGCCTGTTCTTCCTGCAGCGCGACCGCGCCCGCCAGGCCACGCTGGCCGAAGTGCAGCGCGCCGCGACGGCCTATCTGGTGCAGAGCAACCGCATCGAGGGCCGCTACATCCCCACGGAAAAACCCGTGCGCGCCCCGCTGGCGCAGCGCGTGGACCTGACGGCCGTCTTCAAGGACTACAAGGGCGACTCCGACTTCAAGGCCGCTTCCGCCTTCGACCCCTCTCCTGAAAATATCGACAAGCTGACGCAGCGCAAGAAGCTGGACCTGCCCAACGGTCCCGTCCAGTTGGCGCTGCTGCCCAAGGCCACGCGCGGCAACCGCGTGCAGGCACAGATGCTGATCCAGTTCGGCAACGAGAAAGACCTGCGCGGCCAGCGCGTGAACGCCAGCGCCGTAGCCGACCAGTTGTCGCGCGGCACGGCCAAGCTGTCGCGCCAGGACATCCAGGACCGCCTGGACGCGCTGCAGGCCGAACTGGGCTTCAGCGGCGGCGGCACCACGCTGAAGATCGCCATGTCGACCAAGGGCGAGAACCTGCCCGCGCTCACCGAACTGGCGCTGGATATCGTGCGCAACGCCAACTTCCCGAAGGAACAACTGGAGGAATACCAGCGCCAGATGGAAACGTCGATCCAGAACGCCATGACCGAGCCTTCGGCCCTGGCCGGACGCGCCCTGGCCCGCCAGGACAATCCGTGGCCCGCCGATGACTTGCGCTACGTGCCGACCTTCGAGGAAGCGCTCGCCAGCGCGCGCGGGCTCAACCGCGACGCCCTGGCCAAGTTCCACGCCAAGTTCTACGGCGCGGGCAACATCGAGTATTCGGCAGTCGGCGACTTCGAGCCCGCGGCGGTGGAAAAAGCGCTCAAGACCGGCCTGGCCGGCTGGAAGAAGGCGCCCGCCTACACCCGCGTGCCCAACCCGTACCGCGACATCCCCGCCAGGCAATTCGACATCGATACGCCCGACAAGGCCAACGCCTTCTATATGTCGCGCATGCCGCTGAAACTGCAGGACACGGACCCCGACTACGCGGCGCTGTACCTGGGCAACTACCTGTTCGGCGCGTCGGAAACCTCGCGCCTGTGGAACCGCGTGCGCGAGACCGAGGGCCTGTCCTACAACGTGCGCAGCTCGCTGTCCGTGTCCTCGTTCGAGCCCGCGGCCAACTGGACCATGTACGCGATCTATGCGCCGCAGAACCGCGAACGCCTCGAAAAGGCGGTCGGCGAGGAACTGGCCCGCGTGCTGAAGGACGGTTTCACGGACAAGGAAATCTCGGACGGCATCACTGCCCTCTTGAACTACCGCAACCTGGCCCGCGCCCAGGACGACGTCCTGGCCAGCACCTGGCTGGACTATATCCAGCGCGGCCGCACGTTCGCCTGGTCCGCCGAGATGGACAAGAAGATCTCCGCGCTGACGCCCGAGGCGGTCAACGCCGCGCTGCGCAAGTACCTGCGCCCGGATGGCTTCAGCACGGCGGTTGCCGGCGATTTCAAGAAAAAGACCGCGCCCTGATCCTCCCCGCCATTGTCCGCAAGCCCCGCCATGGCGGGGCTTTTTTTGGCACTTCCCCCCTGCGTATCCCCCTCCGTGGCACGCGGAAAATCGCGCAATAATGCCACCCATAGCAGAAATAGATAATAAATACCCAATTACTCGGCTATTTGGAAAGATGTTTTCAAGAAATACGGGTTTATCCCAGGTGGGATAGAGATCACAATTCAGTCATCGGGAACAAACAACGAACCACGACGGAGGGCCGCCGGATTCGGTCCCCACTCAAGACGAATTGGAGGTCTACCATGAAAACCCTAGCCACCACCCTTCTGCTTTCCCTGGCCCTGGCGGGCGTCGGCGCCCAGGCGGCCGGCATCGAACAAGCCAAGAGCAGCGCCCAAGTGGCGACCGAACTGCAACAGGCCAAGGCCAGCGGCCAGTACACCTTCGGCGAACTGGACTATCCGCCCGCCCAGCCCCACGCGGCCAGCCTGAGCTCGCACGACGTGCAAGCCCAGTTGCAACAGGCCAAGTTCAGCGGCCAGTACACGTTCGGCGAACTCGAATACCCGCCCGTTTCGGCGGTTTCGGCCGGCGGCAAATCGCGCGCCGACGTCCAGGCCGAACTGTCGCAAGCCAAGGCCAGCGGCCAATACACGTTCGGCGAACTGGAATACCCGCCGATCGCCCGGTGAGCTGCTTGCTGTGGCCCGGCCGGCCTCGGGCGGCATCATGGCTTGAGGCCGGTTTTTTCCGGCGACAGCGGCGCTTGAAGTAGCAGTAGCAGTAGCAGTACTTGAAGTAGCAGTAGAAGTGGAAGCAGCAGTACGACCGCGGCGAAAGCCGCGGTTTTTGTTTGCCGAAAAAAAAACCGCGACGGCTGTCGCGGTTTTCTTCGTTCCCTCTCTCGGCGGTTTAGCTGAAGAATTCCTTCACCCGGTCCGTCCAGGACTTGCTTTGCGGCGAATGGCGGTCGCCGCCGTCGTTCAGCGAAGCCTCGAACTGGCGCAGGATGCTCTTCTGGTCGTCGCTCAGGCGCACCGGCGTTTCCACCACGACGTGGCAGTAGAGGTCGCCCGGATAGCTGCCGCGCACGCCGCGGATGCCCTTGCCGCGCAGGCGGAAGGTCTTGCCCGACTGCGTGCCTTCGGGGATCGAGATCTCGGCCTTGCCGCCCAGCGTCGGCACCTGGAGCTCGCCGCCCAGGGCCGCGGTGGTGAACGGGATGGTCAATTCGCAGTGCAGGTCGTCGCCGTCGCGCTGGAATATCTTGTGCTGCTTGATGTGGATTTCCACATACAGGTCGCCCGGAGGACCGCCGTTGATGCCCGGCTCGCCGTTGCCGCTGGAGCGGATGCGCATGCCGTCGTCGATGCCGGCCGGAATCTTGACCTGCAAGGTCTTGTTGCGGCGGATGCGGCCCACGCCGTCGCAGGCCTGGCACGGGTCGGTGATTTCCTTGCCGTTGCCATGGCAGGTCGGGCAGGTCTGCTGCACGCTGAAAAAGCCCTGCTGCATACGCACGGCGCCGGATCCGCCGCAGGTGCGGCAGGTCTTGGGCGAGGTGCCGGGCTTGGCGCCCGAGCCGTGGCAGGTGTCGCAGTGTTCCCAGCTAGGCACGCGGATCTCGGTGTCGAAACCCGCCGCGGCCTGCTCGAGCGTGATTTCCAGCGCGTATTTCAGGTCGGCGCCGCGGTAGACCTGCGGGCCGCCGCCACGGCGCCCGCCGCCACCGCCGCCGAAGATTTCGCCGAAGATATCGCCGAAGGCGTCGGCGAAACCGCCGCCCATGCCGCCGCCCATGCCGGCGGCGTTGGGATCCACGCCCGCATGGCCGTAGCGGTCATACGCGGCGCGTTTTTGCTCATCGCCCAGGACCTCGTAGGCCTCCTTGGCTTCCTTGAACTTCTCTTCGGCTTCTTTGCTGTCCGGATTGCGGTCCGGATGGTACTTCATGGCCAGCTTTCGATAGGCCTTCTTGAGATCGTCGTCCGAGGCGTTCTTTGCAACGCCCAGGATTTCGTAATAGTCGCGTTTTGCCATGATCCGTGGGCTCGAAAACGAGCCTTCTTTTCAGTGCTACAGAATGAGTACGCCCGGTAGGCGGATTTCTCCGGCTACCGGGCGGCAAAGGCAGGTCAGCGTCCGGCCATTATTGGTCGCGCTTGACTTCCTTGAAGTCGGCGTCGACGACGTTGTCGTCCACCGGCTTCGCGTTGTCGGCCGCTTGCTGCTGGCCGGCGGCTTGCTGCGCCTGCATGTCGGCGTACATCTTTTCGCCCAGCTTCTGCGATGCCGTGGACAGGGCTTCCACCTTGGCGTCGATCGCGGCCTTGTCGCCTTCCTTCAGCGTGTCTTCCAGGTCCTTGATGGCGGCTTCGATGCTTTCCTTTTCGGAAGCCTCGAGCTTGTCGCCATATTCGGTCAGCGACTTGCGGGTGGCGTGCACCAGCGCGTCGGCCTGGTTGCGCGACTGGGCCAGTTCGGCGACGCGGTGATCTTCCTCGGCGTTGGCCTCGGCATCCTTGACCATGCGCTGGATCTCGTCTTCCGACAGACCCGAGTTGGCCTTGATGGTGATCTTGTTTTCCTTGCCGGTGCCCTTGTCCTTGGCGGACACGTGGAGGATGCCGTTGGCGTCGATGTCGAACGTGACTTCGATCTGCGGCATGCCACGCGGCGACGGCGGGATCCCTTCGAGGTTGAACTCGCCCAGGGCCTTGTTGCCCGCGGCGATTTCGCGCTCGCCCTGGAACACCTTGATCGTCACGGCCGGCTGGTTGTCGTCGGCGGTCGAGAAGGTCTGCGAGAATCGGGTCGGGATGGTCGTGTTCTTCTGGATCATCTTGGTCATCACGCCGCCCAGGGTTTCGATACCCAGCGACAGAGGCGTCACGTCCAGCAGCAGCACGTCCTTGCGGTCGCCCGACAGCACGGAACCTTGAATGGCGGCGCCAGCGGCGACGGCTTCATCGGGGTTCACGTCCTTGCGCGGATCCTTGCCGAAGAATTCCTTCACCTTCTCCTGGACCTTGGGCATGCGGGTCATGCCGCCGACCAGGATCACGTCGTCGATGTCGGAAACCTTCACGCCGGCGTCCTTGATGGCCACGCGGCAGGGCTCGATCGTGCGTTCGATCAGTTCTTCGACCAGCGCTTCCAGCTTGGCGCGCGTGATCTTCAGGTTCAAGTGCTTCGGACCCGAGGCGTCCGCCGTGATGTACGGCAGGTTGATTTCGGTCTGCTGGGCCGAGGACAGCTCGATCTTGGCCTTTTCGGCCGCTTCCTTCAGGCGCTGCAGGGCCAGCACGTCCTTGGACAGGTCGACGCCCTGTTCCTTCTTGAACTCGGCAATGATGTAGTCGATGATGCGCTGGTCGAAGTCTTCGCCGCCCAGGAAGGTGTCGCCGTTGGTCGACAGCACTTCGAACTGCTTTTCGCCGTCCACGTCGGCGATTTCGATGATGGACACGTCGAACGTGCCGCCGCCCAGGTCATAGACGGCGATCTTGCGGTCGCCCTTCTCGGTCTTGTCCAGGCCGAACGCCAGCGCCGCGGCGGTGGGTTCGTTGATGATGCGCTTGACTTCCAGGCCCGCGATGCGGCCGGCGTCCTTGGTGGCCTGGCGCTGGCTGTCGTTGAAGTAGGCGGGCACGGTGATGACGGCCTCGGTCACTTCTTCGCCCAGGTAGTCCTCGGCGGTCTTCTTCATCTTGCGCAGCACGTCGGCCGACACTTGGGGAGGCGCCATCTTCTTGCCGCGCACTTCCACCCAGGCGTCGCCGTTGTCGGCCTTGACGATGGCGTAGGGCATCAGGTTGATGTCCTTCTGCACCGCCTTTTCTTCGAACTTGCGGCCGATCAGGCGCTTCACCGCGTACAGCGTGTTGCGCGGGTTGGTCACGGCCTGGCGCTTGGCGGGCGCGCCGACCAGGGTCTCGCCGTCGTCCATGTAGGCGACGATGGAGGGGGTGGTGCGCGCGCCTTCCGCGTTTTCGATGATCTTGACCTGCCCACCGTCCATGACAGCCACGCAGCTGTTGGTCGTGCCCAGGTCAATGCCGATAATTTTGCTCATGGTGGGTTACCTTGAATAAATCTATGAAATTGGAGAGAAATTTCCTGTCCCCCCATAACTGGGGCTGTGGGCAGGGTTTTTCAAGACGCCTGGCCGGAATTTTCGGCAATTTCCTGCTGGTGCCGGACCGCGGCCGTGAACTGGGGCAGCCCGGGCCAGCCCGTGATGCGGCCCAGCCGCTTTCCGGACCGGTACAGTACAAAAGTGGGGACGCCATGAAGCGAGAAGCGCCGTCCGAGGGGCTCGTCGGCGTAGACGTCCGCCTCGAACCAGGTCAGACCCAGTTCCAGCAGCGCCTCGCGGTGCATCAGGGCCGCCTGTTTGAAGAGATTGCAGTTATAGCAATCCTGCCCCCACAGGAACACGCAGCGCAGGTCGGCCCCGGGCGCCTGGACCACGGCCGCGTCGAAACCCTGGGAATCGACGCGGCGCATGCCGAACGCCTGGAATACCTGCGAGGGATCGAAACGGGGGTCGCTCATGGCGCGGAGGGCCGGATTCAGCTCTGGCCGGCGGACACCACCACCAGCGCCGGACGCAGCGTGCGGTCGGCGATGGCATAGCCCTTCTGCAGCAGTTGCAGCACGGTATTGGCAGGCTGTTCGGCCGGGACGGACGAAATGGCCTGGTGCAGGTGGGGATCGAACTTGTCGCCCTGGGCCGGCGCGATTTCCTTGAGCAGGTTGCGCTCGAAGGCGGCGGTGAGCTGCTTCAGGGTCACTTCCACGCCTTCGCGCAGCGTTTCCACGGTCTGGTCGGGCTGCGCCAGTGCCGCCTCCAGGCTGTCCTTCACGGGCACCAGGCTTTCGGCGAACGACTCGATGCCGAATTTGCGGGCCTTGGACACGTCTTCCTGGGCGCGGCGGCGCACGTTGTCGGCTTCGGCATGGGCCCGCAACAGTTGATCATGCTGTTCGTTGACGGTCGCCTGGGCAGCGTCAAGCTGGGCGCGCAACTCGTTCAGCTCGGCCTGCGCGGCGTCCTCGGCGGCGGGGGCCGCGCCGGCGTTGCCGCCGGTCTCGGGCGTCTGATCTACAGGCTCGTTCGGTGCCGTCATGGGGAATCCTCCAAAAAGAATGGCTTTCGCAGACATGAATGGGGGCCAATACCCCTATTTCAAGCCCGGGAAAGCGAAATATTCCCTGGAGGCCCCCAGGGGGTGCGCCCGCCGGCCCGGCCGCCTACTTCTTCTTGGGTTGCGCGGGGGCGGCCGGATCGCTGGCCGGAAAGCTTTCCTTCAAGGCGCGGTCCATGCGCTCGTCGTCGTCTTCCGGTTCAGGGTTAATCGCGATGGGATCGCTGGCCGGAAAGGTCTCGGCAAGCGCCTCGTCGAGTTCGTGCTCGACCTGATCCTCATGCACGGGAGTGCTTACCGTCCCCTTTTTTACTACCTTGCCAGTCTTGGGATCATGGTGCATGCGCCTTCTCCTTCAAGTCCGTGATGTGCGTGGGCCATCCCTGCAAGTGCCGTTCCACCAGGCCGGCCAGCCCTGCGATCCAGGCCGGATCGTCGTTGATCGCCGGAATGTAGCGGAACTGCCGGCCGCCCGCCCCGATGAAGGCGTCGCGGCATTCCAGGCTGATCTCTTCCAGGGTTTCCAGACAGTCTGCCACAAAACCCGGGCACACCACATCGACCTCCGTCGTGCCTGCCGCCGCCAGCACCTTCAAGGTGGGCTCGGTATAGGGCTCCAGCCAGCGGGCGGTGCCGAAACGGCTCTGGAAGGTCACTTCGATCTGCTCGCGCGGCAACGACAGGCGCTGCGACAAAAGCCGCGCCGTATCCATGCAATCGCGGTAGTACGGATCGCCCAGTTCGATCGAATACCGCGGCAGGCCATGGAAGCTCATGACCAGTTTCTGCGGCTTGCCGTGCTCCTGCCAGTAGCGCTCGATGCGGCCCGCCAGCGCGTCCAGGTAGGCGGGCTCTTCATGGAAGCGCTTGATGAAGCGCAGTTCGGGCTGGTCGCGCAGGCGGGCCGCGTGGCGGGTCACCGCGTCCACCACCGTGGCGGTGGTGCTGGCGGCGTACTGGGGATAGAGCGGCACCGTCAGGATGCGTTGACAGCCTTGCCGGCGCAGGCTCGCGATGGCGTCGGGGATCGACGGATTGCCGTAGCGCATGCCCAGTTCGACCACGGCGTCGATGCCGGCCTCCCGCAGCGCGGCGCGCACGCCGTCGGCCTGGCGCTGGCTGTACACCATCAGCGGCGAGCCTTCCTTCATCCAGACGCCGGCGTAGCGCGGCTCCAGTTTCCTGGGCCGCATCGTCAGGACCAGTCCGTGCAGGATCGGCTTCCACAGGTAGCGGGGGATTTCGATCACCCGGGGATCGGACAGGAATTCGCCCAGGTACTTGCGTATGTCCTGCTTGCCCGGCGTGTCCGGCGTGCCCAGGTTCACCAGCAGCACGCCGGTCTTGCCGGACCCGCGCGGCGGCGGATCTTCGTCGAAGGGGTCGTCCTGCTCGGGCTCGGGCAGGTACCGTTCAGGCCACAAGTACTTGAACAGGCGAAGAAACACAAAAACTCCCCTTCCTCCAACAGGAGGATGTCGCTTTGAATGGACCTACTGGTTGTGGCTGAGGGCGTTGGACAGCAGGCGCGCCGTGATGTCCACGATGGGGATCACGCGTTCGTACGCCATGCGCGTCGGACCGATCACGCCCAGCGTGCCCACCACCTTGCCGTCCACGCCGTAGGGCGCGGTGATGACGGAGACTTCCTCCATCGGGACTAGCTGCGAATCGCCGCCGATGTAGATCTGCACGCCCTGCGCGCGGCTGGAGACGTCCAGCAGTTGCAGCAAATCGGTCTTTTTCTCGAACAGCGAGAACATCTTGCGCAGGCGGTCCATGTCGGACGCGATGTCGGTCACGTCCAGAAGCTTGCGCTCTCCGGAAATCACCATGGCGTCGCCGTCCTCGGCCGCTTCCGCGCTGGCCTCGACGGCCGCCTGCATCAGGCGGGAAATATCTTCCCGCAACTGGGCCAGTTCGGTGGACAGGGTTTGCCGCACGACGTTGAAGGACTTGCCGGCGAAGTGCATGTTGAAGAAATTGCCGGCTTCCAGCAATTCCGTCTCGGCGTAGTCGCGCTGGACGAAAAGAATGCGGTTCTGGACGTCGCCGTCGGGCGTGACGATGATGAGCAGCACCCGCTTGTCGGACAGGCGGATGAATTCGATCTGGCGGAACACCTGCGCGCGCTTGGGCGTCAGCACCACCCCGGCGAACTGGGTCAGGTTGGACAGCAGCGCCGCCGCGGCGTTGACGGCCCGGGTGGGCTCGGCCGCCGCCAGCATCTCGCCCATGTTGTGGGGCTCAAGCTGGTAGGACTGCACCGCCAGCAGGGAATCGACGAACATGCGGTAGCCCCGCGGCGTGGGAACGCGGCCGGCGGAGGTGTGCGGACTGTGTATCAGGCCCAGTTCTTCCAGGTCCGCCATCACATTGCGGATCGTGGCCGGGGACAAGTCGAAGACTTTCGATAGCGTCCGCGAGCCGACTGGCTGCCCATCGGCGATATAGCGTTCGATCAACGCTTTCAGTAGTGCGCGTGCACGGTCATCCATAACAGGTATTTTAGGGAAACTTTTCCGATTGAGGCGATTTTTGTCCCGCAAGCCGATATGCGGCCCCATATAATCGGCTAAACGGCCCGTTCCGGGCGGGTTTCGGCCTCGGGCCCGCCTTTTTTGGATTCGCAAGCAGCCATGCACTTTCCTACCGTCGCCCTGATCGGCAGATACCAGGACACCGGCCTGGATACACCGCTGAGAGCACTTGCCCACGCGCTGGCGCAGGCGGGCCGGCACGTGCTCATCGATGCGGACACGGCGCGCAATACCGGGCTGACCGAATACCCCGTCGCCACGCTGGAGGAAATCGGCAAGACCGCGTCGCTGGCCGTCGTGATGGGCGGCGACGGCACCGTGCTGGGCGCGGGCCGCCACCTGGCGCCCTATGGCGTGCCGCTGATCGGCATCAACCACGGGCGCCTGGGCTTCATCACCGACATCGCGCTGCAGGACGCGCATGGCGCGCTGGCGCGCGTGCTCGAAGGCAGCTTCCAGATCGAAGAACGCACGCTGCTCGAAGGCAGCGTGTGGCGCGGCGACCAGAAGATGTATTCCGCCACCGCCCTGAACGACGTGGTCCTGAACCGCGCGGGGCGCGGCGGCATGATCGAAGTGCGGGTCGAACTGGACGGCGCCTTCATGTACACGCAGCGCGCCGACGGCCTCATCATCGCCACCCCTACCGGCTCCACCGCCTACGCGCTGTCGGCCAACGGCCCCATCCTGCACCCGGGCATGAACGCCATGGTGCTGGTGCCCGTGGCGCCGCAGACGCTGTCCAACCGCCCCATCGTGATCCCCGACACGGGCGTGCTCAACATGACGCTGACGGCCATGGGCCGCGTGGAAGTCGGCGCCAGCGTGCATTTCGACATGCAGACCTGGTCCGACCTGCAGCCGGGAGACCGCATCGTCGTGCAGCGCGCGCCCTATGCCATCCGCTTCGTGCACCCCGAAGGCTACAGTTTCTTCTCCACCCTGCGCCGCAAGCTGCATTGGAATCTGATGCCCCAGGCCACCGACAACGTAGAGTAGTAAGCGCCCCGACATGCTGCGCACCCTGCATATCCGCGACTTCGTCATCGTCGAGCAGACCGAGATCCATTTCGGTCCCGGCTTCACCGTCTTCTCCGGCGAGACCGGCGCGGGCAAATCCATCCTGGTGGACGCGCTGGCGCTGGCGCTCGGCGAACGGGGCGATGCCAGCATGCTGCGCGAAGGCGCGGCGCGCGCCGACATCACCGCCGTCTTCGACACGCCCAAGGCGCTGCACGCCTGGCTGGAAGAACGCGAGATCGACGCCGACGCCGAGCTGTCCCTGCGCCGCGTCATCGACGCGCAGGGCCGCAGCCGCGCCTACATCAACGGCACGCCCGCTACCGTCGCGCAATTGCGCGAGCTGGGCGACAGCCTGGTCGACATCCACGGCCAGCACGCGCACCAAAGCCTGATGCGCCCCGACGCGCAGCGCGACCTCCTGGACGCCCATGGCGGCCACGGCGAACTGCGGCACGCGGTCGGCCAGGCCTGGAAGCAGTGGCGCGCGCTGGCGCGCCAGCTCGAATCCGCCGAAAAGGACGCCGAAAGCCTGGCCACCGAACGCGACCGCCTGCAATGGCAGGTCGACGAACTGGACCAACTGGCCCTGGGCCCCGACGAATGGGAATCGCTGCAGTCCGAGCACACGCGCCTGTCGCACGCGCAATCCCTGCTGGAAGGCGCCACGCGGATCCTGGAGGCGCTGGACGGGGAAGGCGACTCCGCGCACCACCGCCTCGCCCAGGCCGACAATCAAATCCAGCACATGCTGCGCCGCGATCCCGAACTGCGGGGCGTGTACGAAGAGCTGGAATCCGCGCGCATCGCGATCACCGAGGCCGTGTCCGACCTGAACAACTACGTCAGCCGCGTCGAGCTCGACCCGCAGCGGCTGGACACCGTGGAAATCCGGCTGAGCCTGGTGTTCGAGACCGCCCGGAAGTTCCGCGTCGACCCCGACGCCCTGTGCGAACTGCGCGAAACGCTGCACGCCCAGCTCTCCGCGCTGCAGGCCGCGGGCGACGTCGAGGCGCTGCGCGCCCAGGCGCTGGCCGCGCAGGCGCAATACGACGCGGCCGCCGCGAAACTCACGGCGGCGCGCCGCAAGACCGCCAAGGACCTGGGCAAGCTGGTCACCCAGGCGATGCAGACGCTGGCCATGCAGGGCGGCAAGTTCGAGCCCGTGCTCGGCGCCTCGGCGCCGTCCGCCCATGGCAACGAACAGGTGGAATTCCTGGTGGCCGGCCATGCCGGCACGACGCCGCGCCCGCTGGCCAAGGTGGCCTCGGGCGGCGAACTGTCGCGGATCTCGCTGGCGCTGTCCGTCATCGCCAGCCGCGCCGCGCGCGTGCCCACCCTGATCTTCGACGAAGTCGACAGCGGCGTGGGCGGCGCGGTGGCCGAGGTCGTGGGCAAGCTGCTGCGCGAACTCGGCGAACGCCACCAGGTGCTGTGCGTGACCCACCTGCCCCAGGTCGCGGCCTGCGCCAACAACCAGTTCCTGGTCAGCAAGGCCGAATCGCGGGGCACCACGCGCTCCAGCATCGAAGAACTGGATGCCCAGGCCCGCGTCGAGGAAATCGCCCGGATGCTGGGCGGCATCAAGCTCACCGCCACCACGCGCGAACATGCGCGCGAAATGCTGCAAGGCTTCGAAAGATAGCGCCCGGCCCAGGGGGCGCGGCACCCGGCGCCCGCGGGATACGCGCGTCCGGCACCCGATACCGCTCGCGCAACAAAAAAAGCCCCTTCCATCAGAAGGGGCTTTGGATCTCACAGGCCCGCTGCGAGCGCTGGCGCGGGCCGAGGGGCTAACGCCCGGGGATCAGCGTCCTTTCATGCAACTGCCGCAGATGCCGTACAGCACCATGGCGTGGCTCTCCAGGGCGAAGGAATTATCCTTGGCGATCTTCTGCTGGCGCTTTTCGATCTCCGGGTCCGAAAACTCGACCACCTTGCCGCAATTCGTGCAGATCAGGTGATCGTGGTGGTCCCCGTCATTGAGTTCGAACACCGCCTTGCCGCTGTCGAACTGGCTGCGGGCAAGGATGCCGGCCTGTTCGAACTGGGTAAGGACGCGGTATACGGTGGCCAGGCCGATTTCGACGTTTTCGCCGATCAGGGCGCGGTACACGTCTTCGGCGCTGAGGTGCCGCTGGTCCGATTTCCGGAAAATATCAAGAATTTTCAGGCGCGGGAACGTCGCCTTCAAACCCATGTTCTTCAGTTCGCTTTGGTCGCTCATGGTGTAATCGCTCTCCGTCCGCGTTGGCATGGGCAAGGATGGGTGCACCGCAAGCCGGCTCACCGAATTCATGCCGCCACGCGGAACTATCCTTATGAAACCTTTATGATAACGGTTTTGTCTGCTTCCAAATAATAGGGGCGCGTAGTGTCCATGATTGCACGAATTCCCTCCCGCTCGCTCAAGACCGGTTTGGCCGTCGCCGCCCTGGCCGTCGCCCTGGCCGGATGCACGGGGGACAAGTGGGGTTTCCCGTACAAGGCCCCCGTCCAGCAAGGAAACTGGATCACCCAGGAACAGGTCGCCCTGCTGCAGCCGGGCATGACCCGCGAGCAGGTGCGCTTCGCGCTCGGCAGCCCCACGCTGACCAGCGTGCTGCACGCCAACCGCTGGGACTACCCCTACTACTTCAAGCCCGGCTACGGCGACGCGCAGGAGCGCAAATTCACCGTCTGGTTCGAAAACGACCGTCTGGTCCGCTGGGAAGGCGACAAGCAGCCCGACCTCCAGCCCTACCAGATCAACACGCCCAATGCGGTTTCCGACGAAAAGACGGAAAAACGCCTGAACGAGGACGAAGCCCGCCAGAAGGAAGAAGACGCCGAAAGCCGGCGCGACTCCGCCGCCCCCGTCAACCCGCTGAACCAGTACCCAGGCCAACCGGGCAACACGCCCGAGCCGCTCAATTAATTCCAAGGATTCCGCCATGCGTATCGCAATCGCCGGCGCCAGCGGCCGTATGGGCCAGATGCTGATCGACGCCGTCCTGAACGCCACCGGCCTGCAGCTCGCGGTCGCGCTGGACCGCAAGGATTCGGCCGCGCTGGGCCAGGACGCCGGCGCGCCGCTGGGCAAGCAGACCGGCGTGGCCATCACGGACGACCTGGACGCGCTCGCCCAGGCCGACTGCCTGGTCGACTTCACCCGCCCGGAAGGCACGCTCGAACATCTGCAGGCCTGCGTGAAGCATGGCGTGAAGGCCGTCATCGGCACCACCGGCTTCGACGACAACGGCCGCGCCGCGATCGAGGTCGCCGCGCAGAAGATCGGCATCGTCTTCGCGCCCAACATGAGCGTGGGCGTCAACGCCACGCTCAAGCTGCTCGACATGGCCGCGCGCATCCTGAACGCCGGCTACGACGTCGAAGTCTTCGAAGCGCACCACCGCAACAAGGTGGACGCGCCCTCCGGCACCGCCCTGAAAATGGGCGAGACCATCGCATCGGCCTGGGACGTCGCCCTGCCTGACATCGCCACCTGGAGCCGCCACGGCGACACCGGCGTGCGCAAGCCCGGCACCATCGGCTTCTCCGTCCTGCGCGGCGGCGACATCGTGGGCGACCACACGGTGTCCTTCTGCGGCATCGGGGAACGCGTCGAGATCACGCACCGCTCTTCCAGCCGCGCCACCTACGCGGAAGGCGCGCTGCGCGCCGCTCGCTTCCTGGAAGGCAAGCACAACGGCCTGTACGACATGCAATCCGTCCTGGGCCTCTGACGCCGCCCCGGAAACAGAAAAGGACCCAACCGGGTCCTTTTTTTTGGGCGCCCGGCGCGCGTCGCCGGGTCAAACCACCACGGGTTCCGGCTCGAGCCTCACGCCGTAGCGCTCGAACACCGCGTCCTGTATGGCGCGCGCCAAGGCCATGATGTCGGCCGCGCCGGCGCCGCCGCGGTTGACCAGCACCAGCGCCTGCCGGTCATGAACGCCCGCGGCGCCCAGCGTCCGGCCCTTCCAGCCGCATTGGTCGATCAGCCAGCCCGCGGCCAGCTTGCAGCTGCCGTCCGCCTGCGCGTAGGACACCAGGCCGGGAAAGCGGCCGGCCAGCGCATCGCGCGTGTCGGCCGAGACGATGGGATTCTTGAAAAAGCTGCCCGCATTGCCCGTCACCGCCGGATCGGGCAGTTTGGCTCGGCGGATCTCGCATACGGCGTCGAAGACCTGTCGCGCCGCGGGCGCGCCCGCCGCCAGCCGCGCATGGCGCTGCAGGTCGGGATAGCCCAGCACCGGCCGCCAGGGCCGCGGCAAGGCGAACCGCACGCTCACGATGATCCAGCGCCCCGGTTCGCCATGCTTGAAGACGCTGTCACGATAGGAAAACCGGCAGTCCGCCGCGCTCATTTCGACGTAGCGGCCCTCGCGCACGTCCCATGCGGTCAGGCTATGGAAGCGTTCCTGCAGCTCGACGCCATAGGCGCCGATGTTCTGCACCGGCGCCGCGCCGACCGTCCCGGGAATCAACGCCAAGTTCTCCAGCCCGTCCCATCCCTGCCCGACGCAGGTTTCGACGAAACCATGCCAGGTCTCGCCGCCCGCCGCCTCAACCAGCCAGGCATCGGGCCGGGCCTCCAGCAGCCGCACGCCCTTGAACGCAACCCGCGCCACCAGCCCCGCCACCCGCTCGGGCAGCACCAGATTGCTGCCCCCGCCCAGCACCAGCAAGGAAGACCCGTCCCTCGCCAGGCGCGATACCGCCGGCAACTGCGCCGGATCGGCCAGCGTCACGAAAGCGTCGGCCCGCGAAACCAGGCCCAGCGTATTCAGCCGGGTAAGGTCCTGGACGGCCGGGGACAAGGAATGGAGCGCAGCGCCTTCGGCAGGTGGATTTGACATGGGTACAACTAGGTATGCTATAGTTTCTGTCTTCGCTCATATTACTTTATTGAGCATGGTTGAGCTTTTTTCCCAAGTTGCTTGCCCTGAATTTCCGGGTTTGTTCGAAAACTGCATGCAGTGAACAAGGCCGGGCCGCACAGGCCAAATGACAAGCTCGAAAAAATCATGTAATATGCGCGCCTTCCGATCGATAACCAAGTTGATCGGAGTGAATAAGAAACCGGTTCTGGGCAATCGCAGCAATGCAGCACGGAACCCATGCGGGAGTAGCTCAGTTGGTAGAGCGCAACCTTGCCAAGGTTGAGGTCGCGAGTTCGAGACTCGTCTCCCGCTCCAATTTATGATCTACAGACTTCCACTGGGGGCTGTAAGTCCTTGAAAACAGGAGCTTCGGCTCCTTTTTTCATTCCAGCAAAAGCCACTGGAATCCACCGACAGCCAGCGTTTTTGAGGCCAAAAACAAGGCCAAAGAATGCGAGTGCTGCCGGTTCCGGTTTGTTGCTGGGGTTGGATCGGGATGACCAGCAGCATCGGGCCTAAGTCCAAGACTTAGGAGCTTCGATGATGGCACTCTCTGATCTGACGGTGCGGCAAGCCAAGGCCGCTGACAAAACCTACAACCTCCCCGACACCGATGGCCTCGGCCTGGTGGTCGCCCCTACCGGCGGCAAATCGTGGCACCTGCGCTACTACTGGCTCGGCAAACAAAAGCGCATCTCCTTGGGCAACTACCCCGAGATCGGCCTGCGTGAAGCGCGTACCTTGCGCGACGAAGCCCGCGCACTCCTGGCCAAGGGCATCAACCCCCACACCGACCGCAAGCAGAAGCGCCATGCCGTGAAGCTGGCGGCCGATTACACCTTCAAGACCGTCTTCGATGCCTGGGTTGAGCATCGCCGCAAGGAACTCAAGGAAGGTCGCCAAAGCACCCTCTCGCAGATCCTGCGGATTTTCGGCAAGGACGTGCTGCCCACGCTCGGGAAAATGTCGATCTACGACATTCGCCGGCCGCAGCTTCTGGGTGTCCTGGCAAGGATCGAGGAACGCAAGGCCTTCACCACGGCAGAAAAGGTCCGCACTTGGTTGAGCCAGTTATTCCGCTATGCCCTCGTGATCGTAGAGGGGCTGGAGGCCAATCCGGCCTCTGACCTGGATGTGGTGGCTGAGCCCAAGCCTCCGGTGACCCACAACCCGTACCTGCATCTGCCCGAGCTGCCCGAATTCCTTCAGAAGCTCCGGCTCTACAACCCGCGTGGCTGGCAGACTCAACTCGGCATCCGGCTGCTCCTCCTCACCGGGGTGCGAACTGGCGAGCTGCGGCTGGCGACCCCGGATCAGTTCGATCTGGATCGCGGCCTATGGAGCATCCCGCCGCAGATCGTCAAGCAGCTTCAGGACGAAATGCGCAAGGCCGGCAAGCGCCCTCAAGACGTGCCACCCTACATCGTGCCGCTGTCCCTCCAGGCTATCGAGATCGTGCGCTACCTTCTGGGGGTGATGCGGCCAGCCCAGCGCCACCTGTTGGCGCACCGCAGCGAACTCAAGAAACGCATCAGCGAGAACACCCTCAATGCCGCCTTGAAGCGGATGGGCTACGAAGACCAACTGACTGGCCACGGCATCCGCGGAACGATTTCGACGGCGCTCAACGAGATCGGCTACCCCAAGATTTGGGTGGATGCGCAGCTTTCGCATTCGGACCCGAACAAGGTGAGTTCGGCCTACAACCACGCCAAGTATGTGGAACCGCGCCGCAGGATGATGCAGGACTGGGCCGACCGCCTCGACCTGCTTGAACAGGGCCAGGTGGAAGCGGCCAGCGCTCATCTCACCATTCGTATTGAGGGGGTGCCGGCGATGGCAGATGAGGAAGAGCCTGCCACCGCCGCCGCTGTGTCCCCTGAAGCCTCTGTGCCGCCTGTAATGGCGGCTCCCATCGTCGTGACGCCGAACGATGCCGATATTAGGTTTCAGCGGCTGTCGCAGGTGCCTCCGCCGCCCACGCGGGCGCCGGAACCGGAAGTATCCGCAATCCAGCGCGAGCGCGAGGAAATGCTGGCCATGTACGAGTCGCCGAGCTGTCTGCCGGTACCGCTATTCGCCAAGCTAGCTGGGAAGTCCAAGGACCAGATCAACCGCGAACTGAAGGCAGGTAAGCTGCTGTCCATCAGTTTGGGCAATCGGGGGCAGCGGGTCCCTGACTGGCAACTGGTGCCGCTCAAGCACAAGCTGGCCCAAGTGCTCATGAGCCAATGCCCGCATGCGGATTCGTGGAGTCTGTACCGCTTGCTGACCCAGCCGCACCCGGATCTGGGTGATCGCGCGGCCATCGATATGGTGACGCCGGCCAACTTGGGTATGGTAGCCCGGGTCATCGCAGGCAGTCAGGAGCATACAGATGCCCCCGAGACTGTCTCGCCACGGCTCATCCTCGAACATGTGCGGCAGAGCGTTCGTCGGCTGGTGGATACCACTATGGTGCTTGAAGAGGCTTGAACGCCGATAGTGCGATCTGGCGACCGGGACGGGATTGTCCCGGTCGCCAGACTTAGGGTCAGGCTGCGCCAGCCTTGGCAATCTGCAGTGCTCTACGCTCGAACCGCTCTGTAACAGGGTTGACTTGTCCATGAGGCTGCTGCAGGTGCGTCACGATCTTGTAAGGGCCGTCGCAGATCGGCCACATGGCGATTCCCCATCCATGAGCATGCTCAATGCGCGACCGAGCGGATAGCCCGATTCCATAACCGGCTGCGACCCATAGCGCCATCATCTCGAAAGACGTCACGTGCCGAGCGCTTTGCTCGCCTGCACGCATAAGGGCAGACAGCCGCCGATCCAACAAGGGACAGATCTCTGCTTGCCAGCGAAACAGCGGGCGGTACTGCAGATCATCAATTGTGAGCCTCTCCTTGCTGAGCAAGGGGGAGCGCAATGGCGTCGCAACGGCCATGTCTTCGGCCCACAGAGGTTGGCTTTTCAGGGACGGGTCGCTTACTTCACGAAGCGAGAGACCTGCGTCGTAGCGACCTTCGTAGAGTCCCGTATGCAGGTCGTCAACTGTGACTTCAAAAAACGCGATGGCAACGTCCGGCTCTTCCGCGCGTTGTAGCGCGAGCAGTGCCGATAGATGCGATGAGGGTACGCCAGGCGCTATAGCGAGCCTGAAGTGGGATAACTGGCTGGTGGCGTCGTGCATAAGAGCCCCCAATAAGCAATCGGGTTAAAAAGGCGAGCCAACATGATAGCCAAAAGAGTTAAATTTAACGTGGTTAAATTTCATTGATTGCTTGACGCTTCTGGTGATGCAGAAGCGTAGCGTTCAACGGGGCCGCCCCCCTGGCACAACCACCTATGAAACTGAGCCGGCACAGGCTTTCGGTCAAGCGGTGCGTGCCGCTCGTATGGACCAAGGGATCGCTCAAGAAGAGCTTGCCTCTTTGGCCGGCATTGAGCGCTCGCACATGGGAAAAATCGAGCGTGGAGAGCATATGCCCACGCTCGCTCTGATACTGAAAGTAGCCGCTGCCCTCAGGATAAGTTCCGCTGAACTAATGATCGTAACGGAGCGGAGTATCGGTCACCGCCCAGATTCTTGAGCTGATTATCAGTGGGCTAACTTTGTTAGCCACCGAAATGAGTGCGTAGTCGAACGATAAACCGCTCCAGCGGAGCCGGCAAACTGTCACTGTCGGGCCGAAGCAGATAGGTTGTAATCATCGCTGAATCCATCGCCAGTGGGCGAATCACCACATTCGGCCGTTGGCAGGTGGCGATCCTGGCTTCCGTTGTGAAACCTACGCCGAAGCCTGCGCTGACAAGAGTGAGCATCATGTCCAGTGAGGACACGTGCTCAACAACATTGGGCTCGTCCTCCAGTGGCCGAAGAAGCCGTGCCAGTTCACGGCAATAGCCCTCGCAGACGTGCGGATCACACAGGATAATCGGATGGCTCCCTAGTTCATGAAGTGGGACCTCCTTGTGGGCGAGCAACTCGTGCAGCGCTGGCACTGCGAGCACCAACGGGTCTCGCCAGATCGGCTCGGCGACAATGCCTTCTCCAACATCGGCCGTGTGTGCAAATCCCGCAGTGAAGTCACCAGAACGGAGGCCGCGAATTTGTTCGGCCAGGGGAACTTCAGAGAGGCGCACCTCGATCTCGGGCTCCTCTGCGCGACAGCGGGCGAGAACCGCTGATAGCCGCGGATCGATTGCCCCATCGGATACTGCGATACGAAGGCTCCCCCGCAAGCCAGAACCGACGGCCTTGGCGTTCTCCCGTGCCTGCTCCAAGGTGGCGAATAGCCTGCGAACGTCCTGCAAGAACGTAGCGCCCGCTGCCGTCAGCACTGTTCCTCGGCGGTTTCGATCGAAAAGCAGGACGCCCAACTCTTCCTCAAGCTCCTTGATGGCCCGCGAGAGAGGTGGTTGTTCGATATGCAAGCGCTCAGCGGCGTGCGTGAAGTGAAGTTCCTCTGCCAGGACGGCAAAATAGCGAAGGTGCCTTAATTCCACTTCCACTTTCCTTGCTTGGTGAAGTAGCCGCTATCGACTGACTGGAAGAGGCGACTACCACCAACCTAAGACCTCCTTCTTTTCTGAGGGAATGTTCTAGACGATCGGGGTCGTAGCCCACAACGATGTTCGGCCTGGCAACTACCAGTTAGACTTCGAATTAATGGGTATGTCCGTCTTGACCACTGCCGGTATGTGCTGGTGCTTTGTCTGTCGTTCCTTGCACATCGACTTGAACGGTTACGGGACCCGCTTCCTCGAAAACCAATGTGAGCGGGAAAGCCTTGCCCTTGACCAACGGCTGCTTCAATCCAATCAACATCACGTGGAGCCCCCCTGGTTCCAATGCAGTCGTCGATACTGGTGCGATCTCTATGGAGTCAACTTTACGCATGCGCATCACGTCGCTGTCGCGGATGTGTGTGTGAAGCTCAGCTTTCTCGGCTACCGGTGTTGAAACGGATACGAGGCGGTCTTCATCCTGACTAGGATTGCGCAGCACGAAATACACCACCCCGGTAGGAACCGCGGGTACAGTCGCTCTTGACCAGGGATGATCAATTTCGATCGGGCCAGCCTTGTAGCCGTGGGCAAATGCCGCCCCCGATGCGCACAGAGCAATCGCAGTTGCCAGTTTGATCAGTCGTTTCATGAGAGATGACTCCTTAAGGATCGAGTGGTTGAAAAACTTGAAAGAGGCTCTAACCGGCCGCTCACAGAGCGCCGGTGGTATCGGGCGGAATCTGAACGCTCAACCGCAGGACATGCGCACGGTCATCAGAATCCGCCCAGCGCAAGCGCACCCGCCAACGTCCTGAAGATGGCAGCATGATGTCGCCGGTCATCTGCGGATCATGGACGACGACGATAGGGTCTGAGGAGTCGGCATTGGAGGCCTGAGCCCATTCGGAGATCAGCCCTGTCGTCCGGTTATGCCCATCGGCATCCGTCAGCAGGATCTGTATCCGGTTGCTGCCCACGCGCGCCGGCACTACGTCGATCAGCGCGTTCCAGCCGCCCGAGGTTACGACCGTCGAATAGCCTGTCGAGGGGCTGGAAATAGGGATCGTTGGCGCGAACTGCGGTAGCGTGCGCGGTGGTGGTGCCAGCGCAAAGGTCGAGGTCAAAGTCAGCACGCCAATTACCAGTGCAATCTCAATGAACACGTTACGACGCAGCCTCAAACTCGCCACGCGCTCGCCAGTGCGAAGCATCGGGGTTACGGCGATGCGGTTCCACACAGCAATGCCGATCAACAACGACACCAACAACATTTTGATGCCCCAGATCGCACCGTAGCCTGTCTGTGTTACCGCCTCGACAGAGGAAACTGACTGCAGGAGGCTCATGCCTATTCCAGTCGCAACCAGTGTCGCGACTGCAATTACCGCGATGCGGGAGAATCGCTGGACAGTTTCCAGCGCCTGTGGCCCAGTCTCGTGTCGCAGCATGACGGACAGGGGCCACAGCGAGCCAACCCAGAACGCCGCCGCCAGGCCGTGCAGGAACACCAGAGGAATACTGACCGATCGAGGTGGTGCCGTTCCGATGTGGCCTGTCACCGTGAACGAGAGCGCCCCCAGTAGCGCGCCGCTAGAGAGCAACAGCATGCCGATGCTGGTACGCCGCTGCCACAACCCTGCCAGGGAAAGCAGCGAGGCCAATAGAACCACAACCGCTGCGGCTGCGGTTGTACTGGTTGAGCCTATGGACCAAGCGCGCGCACTAAGCAAAGCCGCGGTGCCACCGCCATCGAGCGCTGCGCCGCTGAGCCCGACCAACAGTACGCCAGACCAGGCGGCGAGCAATATCACCCATACCAAGTTGTCGCGGGTGGCTTGCACGGAGTGCCTTGCATGTCCAGAGAGCACGAACGCCCAGAACAGTGCCCCGCCCATGCCAGCAAGTACCGCGAAGTAGTGGATCACACGTACAAGTACCGCTATCCATTCCATGCCGCCAACGGACGTTTCTACCGTTGGCTCCTCACCTGGCTTGACCCCGATTCCGAACTGGATAAACCCGACCACGGGATGCCCGTCGGCGGACGTGACGCGGTAAGCGACGCGATACACGCCGGCAGCCAACGTTTGGGGAAGGCTTAGGCGCACCGTGTCATGCTCAACCGTCCAGTTGCCGCTGGAAGTCAGAACCTCGTCCTGCTCGTTGAGTAACTCAATACGCGCGGGCGTTACCGCCTCGTTGAAACGCAGTACGGCTTGGGTAGGGGGCGCGTGCAGTTCGGTGCTGTCTTCCGGCGTGGTTTGGACCAGGAAGGCGTGGGCCGCCGCTTGACCGGCGTAGAGAGAGATCAACAAAAGTAGGCCCAAGACGGCCACTCGGAGGGTCATTCGCATCATGGGTTCTCGTTTGCAACTGCGGGCGCCTCGTCCACGCAGGACGTTGCCCTGTATCGGAAAGCCAGCCATGCCACCAATGCAACTTCAGGCAACCAGAGGAAGGCATAGGCCAGTATCGGTAGATCGAGCGCAAGGCCGACCGCAGTGATAGGCAGTCCAAGTCCCCATCCCAGCAGGGTATCGGCCTTGGCCACCTCATTGAATCCGCCTCTGCTTTGCAAGCCGGCACGCAAGACAGTGCCGGCCACACGTACAGGCAAAGAGAATGCCAGCGACCAGACGAATACGTGCCACCACAGTCCTTGCTGTGCGTACACGGCCTGCCCAAGCCAGTTCTGTCCCCACGACAGGAGCAGGCCTGCCAAGGCTGCTACGGGGACACCAAAACGTAGCAATTCACGAGTCAGTACATCGATGTCGGCGGTAGTCCGTCCCGAAAAACGGATAGCGAGAAAACGCAAGAACGCGGCCAGAGGCGAGAAGACAAGCATCGCCAACGCCAGTCCGGCAGCAAAAGCATCCAGACGCGCTGTCGTCACCGTTGAAATCGTAGGCGAGGCGAACAGGCTGAGCGTCAGCAAGCCTAGCAGCTGCAGTGCAAGTATGCGCTGCGCTTCCCAGGTGCTCTTGACGGCTTGCTTTCGGCTCCAGCTCAAAGGTGGAAGAACGGGCAGTCCCCCCGATTGCCTGCGAAGCTGCCACAGCACCCAACACGTCGAAACAGCATGGACCAACAGTGAAGCCATTAAGCAACCAGCGAAGCCCGCGTCCAAGAAGTCCAGGAACACTACGTTCATGATGAGTTTGAGGACCACCTCGCAAAGCTTCCAGCGCACGACCCAGGCCCCCCGTTGGGTGGCATGGAAGGCGAACGCGGCGCAAGAATTGATCATGCGAAACGGCGCTCCCGCTACAAACCAAGGGATTGCAAGCTCAAGCATCGTCACCAGCGTTTCATCGCCCCCGGCGACCCAAGGCACCAGCAGCGGATAGGTGATCCACCCCGCTCCCAGCAGGAGGGCCCCGATCAGGCCAGCCAATCCCATCGCCCAGCGGATGGTCAATGACGCATCACCATCGCGAACCGCCTGAGCGATAGTGACTGACGCCACGGCGCCATATGCCATCGTGACAACGAGGTCGATCATGACCAGTCGAGTCAGCATCACGTAGGCACCGACGCTGCCAGGCGCGCGCTGGCCCAGCATGACCACGTCCACTTGCAGCGACAACTGGGCAACGCCAAAAGCCAGCAACAGCGCTGCAAAGCCTTGCCAGAAGGCACCGGTACGGATGGACAGAGGCGCCGTCATGTTCGTCACCGAGGAATAGGCGACCAGCCTGGAAAACCGTCGTCGAGCGACCTGCTGGGCACCAGAAAATAGCCATGGGAGCCATCCGGTGTCGGTAGGGGCGCTTCGAGTTCGATCTGTTCGATTTCTCGCCCCCCCTCAAGCGTCACGGTCTTCCAGCCACACACCAGGTTTGGAAGGTCAGCGGCACCCAAAACGATCCCCTGCGCTTCAGAGCGATCGCCTGTGGCCCAGCGTGCGGCCGATGCTCCCATCAGGGCATAGCGCAATTCCACTTCAATTTGATCTCGGAAGGCAGACTGCTGCAGCCATACGTCGACCCACAGGTAGTAGGTCCAGTTTAAGGAGAGCTTCTGCTCGTCCGCCCAGGTCATGAAAGGCCGGAAGATTGCCAAACCGTCCGGTCCAGACAGTTCAAGCAAACCAGGACAAATGTCGAACAGCGTGTGCCAGTACACCCGTAGGCTGGTATCGATGCGTACGAATGCACGGGAGTCCCGTGCGTAGTCTCCCTGGCGGGCTGGCACCGTCAAGGAATCCAGCAGATCTGCGTCTATCACTCGGGAATCAGACACGCGGTGCATCGAACGCCTCCACAGATGAGCGATCGAACAAATCTCGCAGGCGATCAAGATCGTGCTCGATCTCTGTCTCCACAAAGTTGTCGTCGCGTTCGTAGGTCATGGTGGAACCGGCGGTATTGAAACGCGCGCGGTAACGCTCCAGGAAGCCGAGCGTCTCTTCGGACAGCATTCGGTCATGGGTATCCACCACCAGATGCGGTGCCAAGATGGATAAGTTGTAGCCGGCGACGTGGAAATGACTGCTGCGTTCGATGATGCCTTCCCAAGCCTCTAAAGGAAGGCCGCAGTTCAAATGTGCGCAAACAGCGTTGGAGACGTCAAACAGCACGCCAGCGCCCGTATCGCGGTGCAATCGCTCGTGAAAGTGGGGAGCATCGCGCCCGCCATCCATGATGGAAGGATAGTTCTCCAGGTGAAGACGGCAGCCGAGTTTCTGCTGCCACCAGTCCACGCGGCACCGCACTTGTTCGTAATCCGTGATGTAGTCGATCTCAGCCAGGTGATAGAGTTGGCGTCCTTCGTGGTTGAAGCGCGCAATATGGTCGGACACATAGAGCGGCTTGAGAAGGTCGATCAGTCGGCGCAATCGGATGGCCATACTGTCCAATGCCGCGTCATCGTTCTCAATGAACTTGGAGAACATGATGTGGAAACCCACTGGGGCTCCAAAGCCCTGAGCCATTTCTTCCGGCGGTACGGACAGGAAGTTGTCGATCAGCAGTTCTACGTAGTCAATCCGACCTGAGTCCAACAGTCGGCGAACCAGCGGCGCGGTGTCACCAAGTGTGTAGTTAAATCCTATACGCACGATACTCTCCCATGAGCGAGTCCACCACCGACACGGAGGTGCCGGTGGTGGACCAGGCTTAGTTCACGCCAACCGGTGCGCAGCACGAAGCGCAGCAAGCGCCAGCACGCCCGGCGACAGTCATCGTGGTTTTCTTGACGATTTTGATCTTCATGGGTAACTCCTTGAAATTTGAAAGTCAGGGTTGGTGGACGTCGTATTCGTCAGGCCGCCACCAGTAGCACTGGATACTGGCCCTAGAATCACAGTCGACATCGCACCGGATTCGTTCAATCGTGGATTCGTCTTCTCGATAGGCAGCCTCCTTTTTGTAGTAGTAAAACCATGATTCATTTGAACGATCACGCTCACTTGGAGTGACTCCACGGATCCGAGAACTTGGGGTCGTTCAGGAAGCCCTCGTCGGTCAACGTCTTGAGAAAGTTCAGGAGGTCCGCCTTTTCCTCCTCTGTGAAATCGATCCTGGAGATGAGGCCGCTCTTGTGAGGGTTCAGGCGTCCATCCCCCTGGTTCGGGCCGGATGTCGTGACCTTGCCCCCCTGTGAGTACTGCTCGATAACTTCTTCGAGGGTGGCTACGCTACCGTCATGCATATAGGGTGCTGTGGCTTCGACGTTGCGCAGACTCGGAGCCCGGAAGGCACCCATGTCCTCTGGCTTGGCAGTACTCTCGAATACCCCCCGGTTTGGATAGGGATACCCTCCCTTGCCATCCACGTTGTACAGCCCGTTGTTGTGGAACAGTGTCTCGACCAACCGGCTCTTCTTGTGGACGACTTGATCATTGAAGTTGAAGCTGCCGTGGCAGTGGTGGCACTCGGCTTTCTCGCCGAAGAAAAGCACCATTCCGCGTTCTTCAGAAGCGGAGAGCGTTTCTTTACCCTGCAAGTAGCGGTCGTAGCGGCTATCCACAGAGACCATGGAGCGCTGAAATGCGGCGATAGCCTTGATCACCGTGGCCATGTTCAGCGGTTCGTCGTCGTCGGGAAAGGACTGTCGGAACAATGGCGGATAGATCGGATCGTTGCGAAAGCGGTCCAGAACCTGCTGTCGATTGGCGTCATTGACGCCCATTTCGATGGGGTCATCGCCAAACAGCGGGATCTCCATCTGCTGTTCCAGCGAAACCAGCGCTGGATTGGCCCAGTTGTATGTGGCATGCCAAGCGCTGTTGGCGAGCCCCAGTGCATTGCGATGCGTGCGCTCCCCAGTCGATCCCACCGATAGTGATCGGCCGTCGGTGAAGGCCCGGCTCTGGTGGTGGCATGACGCACATGACATGGTGCCGTTGCCAGACAGTCGGGTGTCGTAGAAGAGCTTCCGCCCGAGTTCGACTTTTACCGCCGACATCGGGTTGTCGGCAGGCACGCGCGGCTCCGGTACGTGCGTCGGCAGGTTCCATGACCAGACGGTGCTGGCGACCTCTGCTGCCACTCCCATGGGCACGGCGAGTAAACCGATAACCAGCCCTAGCGTTCGGCGCATCATTGCCTTCCCCCTTTCGAAGAATTCCTCGCGCATATGCATGACATGCGAGTTGTCTTCTGCTGGAAAACTGATTTCGCTTGCGCCGCTCCGGTGTGATGGCTCCTTCTTGTTGACTGTCTTTCAAGACCCCTGTGGGACAGCATGAGCAGGTCATCTGGAATGTGCATGCTTCTCATCCTCCAGTTCTTGTTTGTGTTCTACATTGAGGCGTATTCATCTGGCGCCGCGCAGAGTTAAGGCGCACGAAGCGGGCAGCATCTCTCTCGGAGAGGTGCCGACCAACCGCGTGCGAGAGCTGCTGCAGGGAGCAGCCAAGGTCCTATCGCTTCGTGGCGACAGAAAAGGCGGGGGAGTGCCTGGACGCATCGGGCTCACCACTGTCAAGTGACAATCCAAGTCGCTCAAAGATGGGGCCGCACTCGGGATCGGTGGGCCCACTCATGCATCCCACGGCGCCTCCCCGATCCTCGGAGAGGCGGGTGGACTTGAACAGTGAGCCAAGATCCAGTTCGACCCGCTGCGTGTCCGGGTCGAACTGCTCTAACACCACTGGGAGACGATTCGAGCGCAAGCAGGACACTGTTTGACCGGTGACCGGATTGCCGGTGCACCCAGTTGAACCCAGGTGCACATACCAGGACGCGGAACGTGAGCCATCCAGCTTCGTTACCCCACCTTCGGGGTCGATCTCGATCTTGGCGAACTTGCGGCCCGCTTGCCAACTCCAGCCCATCGCCGCAATGTCCAGCGGCGCCCCTTCCAGTTCAGTACTGGTGTGGTTCAACGAGGGCGGAACGCCCACAGTGAAGGCCAGACCGGTGTATCGACCAGCTGGCACCTTGCCGGTAACCACTGTATTGGTTGCGGGGCTCCCTCCAGCGCATGTGCCGGTGGCATCCTCGAAGTCGAGAAGTGCGACCTGATCGTTCTGCCAATCGTTGGGGGTCAGGGCGATGGGGGTTCTCCTGCCATCGGCCTGAACCAACGCCACGTCTTGCACGTAGAAGCGGGCATCGCGCAATGTGGCGCGCTTTGCATCTCTGCCCAGCGCGCCCAGCGCTGCTCCGCATCGAGCGCTATGGCCGTTTGCTACCAACTCGAAGGCGATGGTCACAGGCTGAAGGTCGTCCTTGCGAGGTCCAGGAGTGCTCACGCACCCAGAGAGGCCGATCACCAAGGCCAACGCTGCCGTCACGTGAATGAGTCGCATAGTGGCCTCCCGTCAAAACCGGGCGCTCAGCGTGACATTGACGCTGCGTCCCAGTTCGTAGGTAAATGTCTCTGCCATCGACTGCTGGTATGTGGCATAAGGTTTGTCGAAAAGGTTTGTGATACCGACATCTATACGGTACTGGCGCTGTTGGTAGGACAGGCCAATGTCATGCACGGCATAGCCGCTGCGCCGACGAAGTTCCGTTGAGTCGTAATCTTGGGCGCGTACAAACTGCCCGAGGTAGCGCACGGACCAGTTGTTGTCAATCCGATACTGAGCACCGAAGGCAAGCTTGTCAGGTGGCGCGTACAGATGGGCACCCGTGTCTGCATTCTTCGAACGCAGTCGCGAGTAGCCCAGGCCCAAGGTGAGGTCATCCCAAGCGTAGGCCACTTCCACCTCAGCGCCATGTCGCTCGGCGCGGGCCACATTGTTTCGCTGGAAGATCAGGCCGGTCCCAACGAAGGGTGCTGCACGTGTGTAGCTGCCAACCACCTGTTGATCGATCATGTCTTCCACATCCTCCGTAAAGTACGTGGCCTTCACGCGCAGGCGGTCGCCCGCGCCCAGCACATCGTCGAACGACAAGGTCGCACCCACTTCCTTCGCGGTACTGGTCTCAGGCTTCAGATCAGTGTTAGGCCGGAAGTTGAACAGTGCCTGGTTCGTGTTGAGATTGCCGAACATTTCCGTCAAAGTCGGACCGCGGTAGGCCTTTCCATAACTGGCGTAGACGCCCAGAACGTCCCAAGGCTGGTACTTGAGGGTGAGCTTGGGCGAAAGCTTGTTGTGGCTGACCTCGCTCTGACCGGGCGACGTGAGCTTGTAGTCGTCGTGACGCAGGGCGCCGATCAGCGTCCAGTTGTTGAGGAACGAAACTTCGTCCTGCAGAAACACGCCCACGGCACGCATTTCCCCGTTGGGCAAAACGCTATTGGACTGCCCTGCGGAAGTGTTCTCGCTGGTATCGCGGTAGATATCCACGCCATAAGTCAGGCGATGCGCCATCCACGGGCCGGTATTGAACCGGCTGCTGTTTTGCAGGCTGGCCCCGACCGTCTTGGTCATCGTCGTGGTGTCGGCTTGTGGGGGCGTCGCCAAGCTATGACTATTGAGCTTGAATGTGGTCTGGTAGATCGTCAGCTTGCCGTCCAGCAGACTGCGATCGGTATCGCGGAATGCCCAAGTACCTGTGTACTGCTCCTGGTCTCTTTTGAGATCGTGCGAGAACTGGGACAGTAGATTGCCGCCGGGATTGGTGGGACCAACCATCTTGTCGACAAAACGCTGGTAGCTCAGCTCCACACGGTTGAGTTCATTGGGAGAAAAACCGCCCTTGAACAGACCGCTCTTCAGGTTGCCGTCGTTAGGGTATTTCGCGTGGTCGCCGCTGGCCCCGGTATGGATCTCGCCGAAGTCGCGAAAGGTCCCGCTGGCCAGAAAATCGAAGTTTCCGGAGCGTGCTGCAGCAGTCAGGTTCGTCGACCATTCCTCATTGGCGCTTTGGTAGCCGCCCTTGATTCGTCCCCCGAAGCTCTTGCCAGGCTCCAGGAAATCCTCCGCATCGATGGTCTCGAACGCCATCACGCCACCAAGGCCACCGCCACCATACACAGCCGAGACCGGGCCGCGTACGACATCGACCTGCCGGATGAAGTCCGGGTCGATCAGCAATGGGGTATTGACGCCACCCTCGTTGTTGCGTCGCGCGCCATCCACGGACAGGATAATGCGCGGACCCTGCAGGCCGCGGATTGCAGGGCTCTGGGCAGCAGGTCGAGGACCGCCGCCATAGTTCACGTTGGGAAGTGCGCGCAACAGGGTTGAGACCGTGTTCGCCTGGGCATCGTCCAATTCCTCGCGGGTCACCGTCGAGACGGAGGCTGGAACGTCGAATCGGCTGTGTGGGCTGCGCGTGGCCGTGACGGTGATGGTATCCAGTACGGTCGTGGCCTGGGAGTCTTGGGGCTCAACGGTGTCGCTTTGCTGCTGCGCGTGGGCTGGCTGATGGGCCAGTGCGCAGGATACGGCGAGTGCCAGTGTGAAAGCTTTGCCAGACGGGTTTCGGAGGCCCTGCGGGGTCTCACAAAGGGCTGTGGCTATACGCCGGTGAGAGAACTGCGCTCTGATGGCGACTGCTAGCGCACGTGGGCGCAGACGCGAACGGCCAGCGCCGATCGCGGAAGAATCTCCGGACATGAAAAAACTCCAACAATGATCGTAGCGAAGACCGCGCAGAAAGTAATCTGCACGGTCTGATGGGCAGCGAATCAGATGTTGGAGGGGGGCGCGCGTGCCTGGTGCGCGGTTCTGAAGCCTTCGGCTACAAAGCGCGCCGCCGGGGGAGCTTGAGGAGCGTGAGTATTGAGATCGAGGGCGGGCAGAAAGGCCATCGATGGCGGGAGCCCGACACAGTGCGCGAGCGGACACAACGCACACATACCCCCGGATGGCATCGTCCCGCTGTCTGGCTGGTCTTGATCGAGATCAATGCCAAAGTCCGACAATGGCACAGTCTTCATGCCAGAGCCGGTGCAGATGATGACCATCTCTTCGTCCGCCGAGATGGACACCAAAGGCATGCTTGCTACGGCGAAGGTCTGCAACAGAAACACCACCGCCACGGCAACCGTACCGAAGCGGCGCATTCTGTTACGAAGTAGCCTCCGAAATAGCATGTCGTTTTCTTATTGCTCTAAAGCTGAAATGTGATGAAAAATCCCCAATCGTCATGTTACCTCTTTCACCCTTGACAGTCCAGACGCTTGTCTGTAAATCGGCTACCGTCACGTTGCTTCTTTGCTGCGCCGGTGGGTCGGCCATGCAGACATAGTTGGCTTCTTGGTGCGACACGTAGATGTCGCTTCTGCGTCGGTTCAACCCTTGAGAACCGAACGACCTACTCCCCCAAGGAGCAGGTTCAGGGTATTACCTCACTGCTATCAGTTAGTGCATCAAGGTGCCTGACACAAGTCAAAAGACCTAGCCTTGGCTGGTGTCTCAAACGACAGAGACACTTCTACGGAAGAGACTCTGCCTTACGGCGACGTTTACCAAACGCTCGTTCGCATTCTTACGCCCCTAGACTGCCCAACAGGGCAACTAGACACTCCAAACCTGAGTAATCCATACAACATCCTTGCGATATCAAATGGAACTCTTTGTGTGCGTAAAACGATCTGACTTAGATAACGTGAAACCGCAGAGCGCAAGCTCTGATCTGCCTTGTTATGCCTTCTGAAAGGAAGTGCCATAACCGTGTGTACGACCACACGTAGCCTATGGTGACGTGCTCGACCAGTAATGGATGGGTGCGAAGCTCACCAGACAACGTACCCCCGCGTAAGCGGCACTTCTGACCTGTGAGGGTCAGGGTGGACACTGCCAGCAGAAAGGCGGTTAAGGGGCTAGGCTAGTTTCGTATGGGCAATGTAATGTGAATCATCGTTGGAACCTGGGTAATTACTGAATGGCTGAATCTGCTGTTAGGCCATAACCAAAAAGGTGAATCGCCCCTGGTTCACTAGACATCTCCAAGCCGTACATTATGGCAATCACGGAGGTGGATATGAGCGGCAAGCGGTATTCGGATGAGTTCAAGGCCGAGGCGGCCAAACAGGTGATCGACTAGGGGCGGCCGGCGCGCGAAGTGGCAGCGCGGTTGGGTGTCAGCATCCATTCGATGTACGCGTGGGTGCGCGAGCAACGCAAGGCGCCCCAGACGCGGCAGATGGACACCTCGCTGGCGGCGGAGAACCGGCGTCTGCAGGCCGAGCTCAAGCGGGTGACTGAGGAGCGTGACATCCTAAAAAATGGCCGACGTCAAGCGTTTAGTGAAACCAGCCGGACGGCTAGAACCCTATATGGAACGTGGGGTTAGCTCTAATTTTGGCCGCGTTGCGGAGCTGCGACGTTGTGGACTAGGAGCCACATAAGAGCATCGCGGTAGGAAGCCGGAGCGTGCTGCAGCGGAGGCGACTGCCAGCAGAGGGCGGGCATATTTAATTATCCTAGCCTAGTCGATCGCGGCGCTCCAGAATGAACAACGCGCAGCGTCGAGTCGGTGCATTCCGACTCACGCCTCAGCACCATTAAGGCATCGACTACTCTGCCACAGGCCCGATTCCCTCCGCTAGCATCTTGCGCAACCGCACGCGTCGCTGTTCAAGCTCTGAGATCTGTCGCTCGATGGACGCAAGCCTTTTGCGCTGCACTTCCGTCGTCTCAGGGCACGCCGCCGCCCCTTCGATCATCTTCATGCAATCGGGAAACCCTCGGATTTCCGTCAGACTGAAGCCTGCCGCAATCAATCGCTGGAGTTGGCGAACTTGCGTGATGGCTGATGCAGGGAACAAGCGATAGCCGTTCTCGGCGCGCACGGAGGGCAGCAGCCCGTTATCGTCGTAGTGCCGGATCGAGCGCAGACTCGCCCCCGTCTTGCGGGCAAGTTCGCCGATGGACATTGAGGCTTGTGTCGTGGTTTTAGACATGAACAAACGATACCACTTTTTTCTCTTGACACTCACATCAATGTGAAGGTTGAGACTAGGAATCTTCCCAAAACCCAGGAGTGTTGATTCATGTCTCTACCGAAGATTCGTGGTGCGCTTGGTGCGCTGTTCGTGACCCTTGCATTGCTGGTCACGTCATCCGCCGCGCGTGCCGATACCAAGGACTACACCGTCACCGCACCCGATGGCGTCGTGTTGGCTGTGCAGGAGGCTGGCAATCCAAACGGCACCCCCATCATCTTTGTTCATGGACTGCTTGGCAGCCGGTTGAACTGGAACAAGCAATTGCTTGATCCCCAACTTCAACACCATCGTTTGATTACCTACGATCTGCGAGGCCACGGCCTGTCCGCCAAGCCAGTGGAGGCAGAGGCATACACTGATGGTCGCCGGTGGGCTGATGACTTGGCCGCTGTCATCGAATACACCCATGCACACAAGCCGGTGCTTGTCGGATGGTCATTGGGCGGCGCGGTGATATCGAACTACCTGGCCTCCCACGGAGATGACGACATCGCTGGTGCCGTATATGTCGATGGCGTGATCGAGTTGAAACCCGACCAAATCGTGTCGCATCCCGAGGTTTATCAGGATATGGTCGCTTCGGACTTGAAGACTCACCTGGATGCCGAACGCGCTTTTCTGCGCCTGTGCTTCCATCGCCAGCCCGACGCAACTACGTTCGACCTGCTGCTGGCCAACGCCGCATTGGCATCATGGGACATGCAGCGCTCCGTGCAGTCGATGACGGTTGCCGCAGCGGAAGGACTTGGCAAGACGCAGGTTCCCCTGCTGTTGATCTATGGCGCCCAGGACGCGCTTGTGAAAGCCAAACCCGCTATCGCCAGAGCCAAGAGCCTCAATCCCAAAGTGCAAAGCAAGCTGTATCCGGCATCGGGGCACGCGCCGTTCCTTGAAGAGCCTGATCGCTTCAACCACGATCTCTTGGAGTTCATCCACAAGGCTGATCCGCATTGATGACTTGTCGTGTCAGGGAGACGTTGATGCCGGATTTCGACCAAAATTTTTCGCTAGGGTTCTTCCCCGGATTTTCCGAGCTGCATGTCGAAGCTGGCGGCGTGGCATTCTGCGGTGTTACGGGTGGCTTTGGGCCACCCATGCTCTTGCTGCACGGCTATCCTCAAACTCATCTCGCATGGCGCCGCATTGCGTCACGGTTAGCCCAATCGCTCACAGTCGTAGTGCCGGACTTGCCGGGCTACGGCAATAGCCGGACATATTCAGAGCACCCGCGCTGGACAAAGCGCCGCGTGGCTGAGTCACTGATCGACTTGATGTCCAAGCTCGGACACGGTCGGTTTGGCGTTGTCGGGCATGACCGAGGGGCGCGCGCCGGGTATCGCTTGGTACTTGGCTACCCAGTCGGCCCTGCAAAATTCACGCAGCCGCCAAGGCCGAGCGATCTGAGCCGGTCTTCCTCGCCCGCTGTGCCGTTGTCAGGGCTGCGGCCAACGTGGCGAGCAGCGCAGATAGTGGCGCAAAAAGGCCCCTGAGCCCCGTAACCATCCCCTAGCCTTGGCCGTTTCGCCTAGCGTCGGGTAGCTCGCAGCCGCTGCATTGCACAAATCTTCCAGATTTTCTGTGGGTAAGGGCTAAGATGATCGTTCACCTTGGCTAACCGTTCTTCCTGCTAGGCAACCATGGCTACCGACAACTGGATCAACGTGAAGCAGGACCCCGAAAGCGGTATCGAAACCATTCGTGCCCATTTCGAGGGGCACGCCTACGATCCCCACTGGCACGACAGTTATCTAATCGGCTTCACCGAGCAGGGTGTGCAACAGTTCCACTGCCGCAAGGAGCTGCACAACAGCACCGCGGGCCAGGTGTTCATGCTGGAACCCGGTGAAATCCACGATGGCTATGCACCCGCGCCGGGCGGCTTCACATACTCCATGCTTTACTTGGACCCGCAATGGATTGAGCGGGAGTTGCGAGCATTGTTCGAGAATGCCCCCGATCACTGCCAGCCGAGTTTCGACAAGACCCTACCCTGTGAACCCGGCCTGATGCCCTGTATCGTCAACGCCGTTTTGGCGCTACAGCACAATGAGCTACGCATGGTGCGGCAGGCATCGTTGGATGCCCTGCTGGAGCGACTTTCGCGGCAACTGCTTTGGCGTACACGGGATGCGGTAGACCCGCGTCTGCCTTCGGTGGTCATTCGTGCCCGCGACTATCTGCACGGGCACTTTCAGCAGGACATCAACCTCGAGGATCTGGCCCATGCGTGCGGGGTCGACCGCTTTCGTCTCTCCCGCGCGTTCAAGGCAGCCTTTGGCCTGGCGCCGCATGCTTACCTAGTGCAATTGCGCTTGGCCCAGGCTCGGCGCCTGCTCGCGAATGGCTGGCCTCCCGCCCACGTGGCCATCGACCTGGGCTTCGCCGACCAGAGCCACCTGGGGCGCTGGTTCCGGCGGGCCTATGGCTTTACGCCGGCAATCTACCGCCGATCCTGCACAAATCTTCAAGATCACTGGTGAGTTGCTGCGGACAATCGACTCCTAGCAAGTGACTGGAGTCCGTCAATGAACACCCTCTCTTTCAACCAACTCTTGCCCTTCGTGCTCTTTGCCTTCGTTGCCTCTATCACACCGGGCCCCACCAATTTATTGATTCTCGGTGGCGCCGTCCGCCACGGTCTGCTGGCTGTTTTGCCTCTTGTGCTCGGCGCCGCTGTGGGTGCGACCGGCCTGCTGCTGGTGGTTGGCCTCGGGCTTGGTGAGATGCTTCTGCATTATCCGCTGCTACAGAATGGCATGGCCTTGGTGGGGGTGGCCTGGATCAGTTGGCTGGGTTGGAAGCTCTTCAACGCCCCGGCCAGTGGTATCGAGGTCGAAACCTCCGGCAATTGTCCAGGTGCCATCCATGGCGCCGGACTGCAACTGATCAACCCCAAGACCTGGATGATGGCGTTGTCAGTGGTGAGCGTTTTCGTCGGTGCCGGCTCAGGCCCGGCAACCTATGGTTTGTATGCGGCGATCTTCCTGTTGGTAGCGCTGCCTTGTCTGACGGTTTGGGCGTTGTTGGGCAGGGGCGCTGCTCGCCTTCTTGCATCGCCGAGGGCCATACGGTGCTTCAACCAGGGAATGGCACTGCTGCTGGTTACATCGGCCTGGATAAGCGTGCTGAGCTAGTCTTGCGTGCTCCAAGGCCAACGCACAGTCACTTTGCTGTTCGTGCTGGCGCTTCCAAATGCCCTGCAGGCTTTTGGCGATACCCAGCATTTGGGTCATGTGACGGAGGGGCGTCTGGTCGTGACCCTAGCATGGCTGACACCTATCAATCCTGATCATCGCAACCTTCGAGAAGCCAAGCTGACGCTGGAATCGGCACGCATTCCGCAATCCGAATGTTCGTCATGCAATCTGCGAGGACTATCGGGCGGCAGCACAAGAAGACCGTGCTCATGATGCAGCAGACCGCTCCGCAGGAAAAAACTGCACTGTCCTGTCCTCGTTCTATGGTCAGGAGCGCGGCATAGCGCATCACCGATCTGCATCTGGCATGCGTTGGGCTGGAAACGTCTGCGGCAAATCCATTCGAGGCGGTCATCTTCAGCCCGAAGAATCACCTGAAGACGTGCTGGCGGAGCTGCTTCCCTTCCTCCTGAGCACAGAACCGGATGAAAGGAATTGAGCTTGGTTCGGTCATTATCAAGTCGGACTTTTCAGATTCCTGCTCTATTTACTATGGATAGCGCAGCAGTCGCCAGAACCAGAAAGACAGCGTATCGGGCGACGGGACTGCATCCGGAAAAAGCTCCACCACGGCACTGTGGTTGGGGTAACAGACTTGGCGATCACTGTTCAATTTTAAATGGGCGCAGAATTTTACGAAATGCTGGTAAAAACCAACGGCGACCACCTGCTCGCTCTTCTTTAATCAGACTTGTTCATCGCTACAATCGCCACTCCAACCCGGCATAGAAAGCACGCCCATCGCCAGGAAAGTAATATGCGCCATCGCGACCTTGTACGTTGGCTTGCGCGGCTGTACCCGCGACATACTTGCGATTCGTCAGATTGCGTCCTTCGACAAACCAGCGCAAATTTCGCGCCATTTTACCGCCAACTGTTAGGCCGAACAGGGCGTACCCACCCTGCGACAATGTGTTTGCATGGTCGATTTTTGTATTACCTGGCAACCATTCGATAGAAGGCGTCATAAACAGGTAAGGTGAGATTTTCCATTCTATCTCCGCACGAAGGACATGTGGCGCAATACCAGCCAAGCGATTTTTACCATAGACAGAGTCATGATTGAAACGGAAGTCATTGAATAAATAATTAAATCGTCCTGTAGCATGAGTATAAAGGGGGATTTGCATTCCTAGTTCAATCCCTTGGTGGATGGTGCGATCTGCATTTACAGTGCCCAGGGCCACTCCATTTGCGTCATTAAGTGATAGAAGTTCACCGTGCAAGCGCGAGCGATAGATTGCCGCGTCTACCCACGAATCGCCATTCCGAAACCGATACCCTAGTTCCAATGTTGTAGCTTTCTGGTCAGAAGCGAGAGGATATGCGGGCCGTACAACCAACTCACCGAAAGGAGGAGCCTCTAAACTTCGGCTGAGATTTGCATAGATTTGTGAATTCTCGGAGTAGTTGTAGATAAGGCCGAGTTTGGGACTCACGCCCGTGAAATGTTTGCTGTAACTATTTGAGGGTGCAAAGAGGTTCCGCAAATCACGCCCCGCATACACGGCCTGTGCCCCGACCTGAAGAGTCCAAGACTCCACCAACTCATGCGAATATTCTCCATACAGCGTGTACTGGCGCCCTATCAGAACGTTATCCCGAGTTTGGCGACCGGCCTTACCATTCAAGTTGGCATAGCTGCGCTCATCCGCCCGGTGTTTCATAAACGAAGCCCCTACTACCAACCGTCGTGTTAATGCTCCCTTTGACAGATTAAGGATCCCCCTGCTGTCCATGCCTGTATCTATAGACTGTTGATCGAGAATGCCATAGGCCATGGAGTGCAATCGGTCCCGGTTAGCAAGATAAATTGAACTAATCCATTTCACCTTATCTGTAGGAGTCCACTCCAATTTTAGAGCTGCGCGACTCATTCGATAGTTGTTATCTGCATCCAGCTCAGCGTAGCCTGGTGCGCTTTGATGGCGGTCAGCCCTCATGGCTGATCTGGTGAGAGCACCTGGCAATTGCAGCTTACTGTCAATATGGGTTAAGTAAAGGCGCGCATACCACGCAGAATTGAACATCAACCCGACATTTCCTGAGAATCGGGTTGCGCGCGTCCTTGCGTGATCGCGATGACCGTCTTGCTCGCTATGTGATAGGCTCAAAAATCCATCCAAGCGTTCATTGGCTCCTGCAAAGGAAGCGTGACTTTGACTCTGGCCATAAGATCCTGTCTGCGCTCGCAGGACAACATGCGGTGCGGTCCAACCAGTTGGAGTGACGAAATTTACCGCCCCTCCAAGGCTATTTCCTCCAAACTCCAACGCATTCGCACCGCGCCAAATCTCGACGTACTCAGCAGCAAGTGGATCGATTGATTGGAAGTCACCGGCTCCGTCGGCATGGCTTAACGGTATACCGTCTTGATAAAGATAGATGCCGCGAAGCAAGAACCCCCGTTGAATACCGGAACCACGTATCGAAAAACGCGTTTCCTCGCCGTGTCGAGTCTGGGCATAAACTCCGGGAGCGTATGACATTACATCAGCCATGTTTCCGGCTCGGCCATCGCGATAGTCTTTCGCATCGACCACGCTGGTTCCACCAGCACGATACGCCATTTCTTCCCGCGCCTGTTCGAGCCGCTCTCTGGCTAGATCATCGGGCGTCAGAGAACCTGTTACGGTGACGGTGGGCAATGCGGCCACCTCTTCAGTCTGAGCCCATGCTGGGCCGGCAGGCGTCGAACCTAGGAAAATTGCTAATAAGGAAAGGGCGACCTTGCCGAAGAAAACCGGACGAGTAAGTGTATCTACATGCCAAAGAGTTTGATCCGAGTTGCCGGTATATAAAAATATTTTGATCATGCGGTACAGCTTATGAGTGGATTGGCTTGCAAATAGCGAGCGTCACGATAAGCGCCAAAGCCGCAGTAACAATCATGGGGCCGGCTCTGTACCACGATGACTCTAATAATGCATCGCCCGCCACTCGCTTCTTTAAGGCTGATCTGAGTAATCGATGCAGGCCGGTCAGGACAATTGCGAGAATAACCTTCCCAATTAGCCAATTTTGCTCCATCCAGCCGCCACTGATTGCCATAAGAAATCCAAGCCCAAGAACTGTAAGCATGGCCGGCACGGTTACATAGTGATCCCACCAAAGAAGCGTACGGCCAATACTCCTCTCGTGAGGCAGAACTACACCATAAACCCGTGACCAGCCCGACATTACGAGAGCCAAACTCATTACCCCCCCGGAGAAGGTCAGCGCTGCTATTAGGTGGAGGGTTTTTAGTGATAAATACATTATCGAGGAATTGGCAGACATTTCTATGGCAAGAAGGTATACGCTGCTATCAGCGCAAACGTATCAGCCATACACAAAAAATCCACCGATCTCTCAGCATAGTGAAATACGCCGCCATAGATTATCTCCATTGTGGCCAGCGCGAGATTCGTAGACCCCTCTTTGGAACCAAACAGAGTTCTGTCAAAACGGATCAATTGCGGCTGCGCGGCTTGATGACGAAAGGATGCCTATTGAGAATCGTTGCGACTGCACATCGCGTGAAGCTCAATGCATTCGATTTTCTTGGATAGCGTTGATTCGGGGAACTGGCTAGAATGACAACAATCGACTATTTTTCGCCAACCTTCCTACTCGTTGCCAGCATCCAGATGAAGCCTCCTTTGCAGCACTCACCACACAAGGTCGTCTGTTTAGTAGTACCGGGGGTGCTGTCATTCGACCTAGCGACTGCCTGCGAGACCTTTCGCTTCGCAACACACGAGAACGGCCTTCCTTGCTACCAAGTGGCCGTATGTGCAGAGCAGGATGAGATGGACGCTGGTCCGTTCTCGCTGCGAATTCGCCACAATCTGGCTATTCTGAAGACTGCAGATACGATCATCGTGCCGGGCGTCCATACGCCACAGCGAGCACTGACGCCTGGAGTAACCGAAGCACTTCGCACTGCATTAATGAGGGGAACGCGGATTGCATCTATCTGCACTGGAGCATTCGTTCTGGCAGAGACCGGCCTATTAGATGGTCTTTGTGCTACCACTCATTGGGCTGCTGCCGCAGATCTGCAGCGCCTTTACCCAAAAATTAATGTGGACCCTCGGGTACTTTTTGTAGACAACGGACAGGTACTCACTTCGGCAGGGGCTGCCGCAGGCCTTGATCTTTGCCTGTACATGATCCGCCGTGACTTTGGTGTCGCGGTGGCATCGCAGGTGGCCCGACTGTCGGTTGTGCCGCTGCAGCGTGAGGGCGGGCAAGCACAGTTCATCCCTCCCAAGCCCCAAGGAGCTGACAGGAGTCTTCAACCTTTGCTCACTTGGGCCTTGGCCAATCTACATAAACCGCTGTCTTTGGTCTTGCTTGCTCGCCAGGCACACACCAGCCCGCGGACACTACATAGGCGATTCCACGAACAGTATGGAGAGTCACCGGCTCAGTGGATTATTCGCGCAAGAGTTCGACGGGCACAAGAGTTACTGGAACGTAGCGGACTTACAGTAGAGCAGATCGTGGGAGAAGTGGGCCTTGGTTCCGCCGCCAACTTCCGTCTGCAGTTTCAGCGCATAGTAGGAGTCAGTCCTCGCCAATATAGAAAGAACTTTGGAGATAGCTGAGCGAGACACAATAATCTGACCGAGTTGGTGAAGATCGGATTCAACCTTTGCCAGATTCGATCTGGCGATGTGGTTGTACGCTGTTATTGCACATATTCCCCGCCATGATGGACAACAAGGGCGAGCGCGCAATCCACTTTTTTGTCGCGGCATACTCCACGGCTTCCTTTAGGATTTCGTTCTTCAGGATCTTCTTGCCGAGCACGCGCTGGAGCTTGGTGAATCGCCCCGGGGAGATTCATGGTGATTTCCGCATGGGCCGCCGCCAGCTCAGATGCCGGCACGACTGCCTCGCCAGCCGAGACCGCCGTCAAGACACCCTAGCGCTCAGGCTTGCATCACTGGAACAGCAGTCCCGCCGAGACACCTTCCTGGCGTGCCAGCAACGACACACTCATGCCCGGCTCATAAGTACGGCGCACCAGGGCCGCCTTCTCTGAAAGCGGCCAGCGCCTAGGGCACAGGTCCTTTGCCACTACCTCTACTGACTCCGTATGCCTAGTCATATGCACAGCCCTGTTCCTATCTCTAAAGATAAGCGACAGGACGGGGCCGGGGAATCAGGGGGCTGCTCCAAGGAGATGCTTGGCTTGAATCAGTCGATAAGTGTCCATTTGGCCAGTTGGCGGCCGTACTGCGGCACTCCATACTTTGCTCGTAGCCGCAGTTGTTCCGGCATATCGGACCTGTTTACTTGTTGTGACCTATGCAAACAATGGATGTAGTCGCAAATGACCTCAGTAACTCATATACCGCTGCGCGAGCACCGCTTAAGGTGCAGATTGCGCTGTTCAACGGCTTCGACCTGTTAGATGCAATAGCTCCATACGAGGTGTTCCTGGCAGCTGGAGAACTCAGTGCAGTTCCCGTCCACGTTGAACTGGTCAGTGCCGAGGGTGCCCGTGATGTCCCGTGCGGTGTCAGCGGCGTGCGCATCCCGGCTAGCGCAGCCTTGGCTCCCCATGATGGCGGTATCGTCTTGGTGCCGGGTGCCGCCGGTAAGGTGAGCGGAGATGGCTCCGAATCCGTCCCGCAATTGCTGCTTCAGGCATCGCAAACGCAACTGTCCTCTGCTATGCGAGAAGCAATGGAAGATCCGGACGTCATCGTGGCCACGGTATGCGGCGGGTCATTGATTCTTGCCATGGCCGATTTGCTTAAGGGACGTTGTGCGACAACCCATCACATGGGCCTAGAGCTATTGAGTGCGCTGGGGGCACTGCCAATGTCAGGTCGGGTTGTCGACGACGGCGACTTAGTCACTGGTGGTGGCGTCACGTCCGGCCTAGACGTGGCTCTTTACTTGCTTGAACGCGAACTTGGTGCGGATGTAGCGCTTGGTGTTGAAAAGCTCTTTGAATATGAGCGGCGCGGCACCGTCTGGCGCAGCGCCAGTCTCAATGGGCAGCGGCCTGATACCGTAGCAGTTTCCCAGCTACACGAAATCTCCGTTAACAAGCCCGCTTCCGCACTGGATGCGGGCGATGAGCGTTTGGCTAATCGATTTATCGGCGTCTGGAAAGTTGAGTTGGCAACGCCGATCGGCGCATTGCAAATCACGTTGGACATTTCATCCCTGCAAGGCATCTTGCATGGTCGGGCAACGCAAGGAGATCAAACGGTGTCGTTCCAAGATATCTCCCTTCACGGCGATTGTCTTCAATGGACTCAGCGCGTGACCAAGCCTATGCGGCTGACATTGAGATTCTCAGTCACGGTGGAGGCTGACGTAATGACAGGTACTGCAAAGGCCGGCCTTCTGCCGGCATCGAGGTTAACTGGCAGCAGGATAATCGAGGTTCACGCATGATGCCCCTGTCGAAAGTAGACGCCGAAATCCTTCAGGTGCGTCGCATGCGGGTGGCCTCATTAGTGGAGGGCGCTACGTTGGTGTTGCTACTAGGGGTGGCGGTTCCGCTCAAGCACTTGGCTGGAATGCCGACTGCAACGACGTTGCTAGGCCCCATCCACGGCCTAGCGTTCATATTCTACTTCTGGACGCTAGTGGGATCGATCTCTGGCTATGGTTGGTCACGATCTGAGCGTGTCTTCATGGTGTTGGCCGCTTTGATTCCCTTTGGGGCGTTTGCCTGCGAACGCAGACTCGCGAAACGCGAGGCAACCCTAGCTTCCCAACGTTGAATGAATGGTCATGCTGTATTTATCGATCAAAGCGGTGCACCTGTCGGCCGCCATCACGTGGATGGGAGGGCAATTGTTCCTTATGCTCTCAATAGCATTTTCCCGGCACACCTTGAAGGCTTACGACCGCGATGCAGGGCTAGCGTACCTCACACTGGTACATCGTTGGGATCAGCATGTGACCACCCCGGCAATGATGGTGACATGGGCACTAGGACTGTACCTTGCGCTGCAAGGTGGATGGTTTCCCCAACCGTGGTTACTGGTGAAGTTAGTACTGGTCGCGGGTCTCTCTGCGAGTCATGGATTGCTGCGGGGGCGACTTCGCAGGCTTTCTTTTGATGACGGGGCCAATTTGCACAATGGTCGCGGTGTCGTTATGCCTTCGATCTTGCTTGGGAGTACGGTGTTGCTTGTCGCACTGTTGGTATGCATTAAACCAATCTGACTTACTATTTTTTACTCGACTGCCGGGCGTCTTCCAGGCTGTCGCCAGGGCCGACGAATAAGAGCAGATGCTGGCTTTCAGTCGTCGATGGTGCCCCTTGGGTCTAGAGAGCAACGGGGTGAAGAGAGGTCGAAATGGAACTTCGTCACTTACGATGTTTTCTTGCAGTCGCTGAAGAACTGCACTTTGCTCGCGCCGCTGAGAGGCTGCACATCGACCAATCGCCGCTATCTCGCACCATCAAAGAGCTGGAAGAAGAGTTGGGGGTACTGCTATTCATTCGTACCACCCGCAGTACGCAACTGACTCGAGCGGGACACTTGTTTCTGGAGCATGTTCCGCGTGTATTTATGATGCTGGATCAAGCTCTCGACAGCGTCAAAGCCGCCGCTAGAGGATTTCACGGTCAGTTACGTGTGGCCTTATCTGACGGAATCATGCCATCGCGCTTACCTGCACTGCTGGCGCAATGTCGTGAGGAAGATCCTGAGGTGGATATTCGATTGTTCGAAATTCCTTTGGCCCAGCAAATCGCTGGTTTGCACGATGGCATCTATGATGCCGGATTTTCGATGGCTGAAGATGCCGGCGATGGAATCGTGGCCACTCCTGTCTGGGAGGATGAAGTGATGGTTGCGGTACCGGCGCGCCATCCCGTGCTAGCTTTCAAGAAAATTCCGCTAGTTGAAGTGTTGCGCTACCCGCTAGTACTGGGATATCCTGTCATATGCGAGGGGCACGCTCGCCAGATTGACCGCATTCTGCGAATGCAGGTACAAGAACCACTGGTTGCTCAACGCGTAGGCAGCTTTGATGTAATGATGACTTTAGTTTCTGCGGGTTTGGCCTTGGGCTTAGCAGGCGCAGCGCATATTGCTTCCACCCGAGAGTCAGGCATCGTGGCTCGACCGCTAGAGGGTAATCCTCTGATGCTGGCAACCTACTTGCTGCACCGCGACGCTGAGCCGGCCCCTATATTGGCCCGGTTTGTCGAACGGTCGACTGCTGTCGATTCGAAATTTGACCGTCCCACAATTGACAAGTTCTGAAGCATTCAGCGGAACAACAATTGCACCGACTCGAGTGATATCACCGATTCCACGGTTCGCCCGCTGACACGGGCCAGGTCAAGAACCCGACGACAGGCGAGAATGCCCCCGCAGCACTTTGCGGTACCGGTTTTGAGGCGTGGCATGGAGGCTCCATAGCGCTGCCCGGAAGGATGTCCGCGAACCGTCCTTCGTGGCGCGTTGGGCAGGAACCACAGCGTTGAGGGCGGCACACATTTGCACAACCTACCGTATGAAGCGCCAGCGTGTTCGCCAGCGCCCCGTCCATTGCGGCGGGGCGCTGGTCGGGCCGGTCCGGCGCAGCCGGTTCGGCTGCATCAAGGATGCGCCAAGCATCGCACGGCGGGGATGGCCCGCAGGGCTGCCCCCTGAAGGCAAGCGTCAGCGCGCAGCGCCTCAGGTGTGAAGGCGTGAGCAACTGTCTTGAATGTCAAGCGCAGGCGGCTCGACCGGATCCACATTCCAAGTCGGTCTTGACATACATCCAAATATGCAACATCATTAGTTACATGAAACGCGATAGCCGTCTGTCTTCCGTCCTGCATGCCCTTCTGCACATGGCCGAGCAGGAGGGCCCCGTCACTTCAGAAACCCTGGCGCAATGCCTGGGTACCAACCCAGTCGTTGTCCGGCGCACCATGGGATACCTGCGAGAAGCGGGCATCGTCACGTCCGATCGAGGCCATGCGGGAGGATGGCGCATTCATGCCGACCTCGGCACCGTCACCCTGCGCCAGTTGCACGAAGCACTCGGCGAGCCGACGATGTTTGCCATCGGTAACCGCAACGAGACACCGGAGTGCCTGGTCGAACAAGCGGTGAATGCCGCGCTCGAAGGTACGTTTGCCGAGGCCGAAGCGCTGCTGCTGAAGCGGTTCTCAGAAATCACCCTTGCCGATCTGGCCGCTGACTTTGCGCGCCGGCATGCGGCAGTGCGACGCAAAAGGAGTTGAACATGCACTACGATGTGATCATCGTCGGCGGAAGCTACGCAGGAATGGCTGCAGCCCTGCAACTTGTACGAGCGCGTAGGTCCGTGCTGATGATCGATGCAGGCGAGCGGCGCAACCGCTTCGCAAGCCATTCGCATGGTTTTCTCGGCCAGGATGGCGTGCCCCCCGGCGAGATCGCGGCGAACGCCCGCCGCCAGCTTAAAGCCTATCCAACTTTGACCTGGCTCGAAGCTCGTGTTGAGGCCGTTACGGGACAAGTGGACGAATTCACGGTCAGGATGCCTGACGGCGGATCGCATCAAGGCCGCCGCATGCTGCTAGCCACCGGTGTGACCGACCACCTTCCTGCCGTCGTCGGACTTGCTGAACGCTGGGGTAAGACCGTCTTCCATTGCCCGTACTGCCATGGCTACGAGATCGGACAAGGCCACATCGGTATCGTCGGCGCCAGTCCGATGTCCATCCATCAGGCCGAACTGCTCACCGACTGGGGTGATGTGACCTTACTCGTCAATGGTGCTGTGGATCTGAGTCAGGACGCTAGGTTCGCCTTGGAGCGCCGGGGCGTGGCGATCGAGGAGGCCACGATCGACAGGATCGAAGGGCATGCTGATGTGGTGATGGCCGACGGGCGGAGGCTGAGTTTCACGGGCCTGTTCACGGCGACACGCACCTCTCCTTCCAGTTCCCTGGCCGAAGCCATGGGCTGCGCGCTGGAAGAGACGCCCATGGGCATCCAGGTTCGCACCGATGCCGAGAGCAAGACCTCAGTGACTGGTGTATTCGCCTGTGGTGACGTGGCGCGGGCACCCCATTCGGTGTCGCTTGCCGTGGGTAACGGTGCCATGGCAGGCGCCCAGGTCCACCGTTCGCTGCTATGGCCTGAGACCCCCGTTCCCACGCAAACGGAAGGCCGCATTTGATGCCCCCGTTCTCCGAACCCGGCGATTGTATCGAGCTATTTTGAGAAAATAGCGAGGACTGTGCCTGTCTTTCTGGACTTGCACAGGATGGCAGGCGTGCTGTTGGCCGAACGTGCGCCTGCCGACGCAGACATTCTGGTGCTCGGCGCTGGCGGCGGGCCGGAGCTGAAGGCCTTCACCGAGATGCAGCCTGGCTGGCGCCTCTACGGCGTTGATGCCTCCGCCGAGATGCTCGATCTCGCCCGATGGCTCAGGCACTTTTTCCATATACCCTGACGCCACTCGAATCGGGAGAAAGCAATGAGGAGTACATACTTCCCGTTGCCCTGGGGCTCCAGCCAACTTCACGGTTCGCGCGCTTGCCGCTGAGAACAGTCGAATGAATGACCTCATTGACGAGCCGACCGTCAACGATCCGATGGCTCTATTTTGCTATGTCCCAGGGAATGGATGCCGGTCAGGCAGCGTCAAGGCAGCTGTGGATGGAACTGTCCACGGTCGCGGCGAGGATGTGAGAGCTGCGTTCTCGGAGAACGGTCTGGATCTGAAGTTCCGTCAGCCAGTGGATACCGACAGCCAGGAGCGAGTGATCAGTGTGCGCGGCTTTGGTGATGCGGCCAGACAGATGGCCAACCAAATCGCGGCGAACTACGAAAAAAGTTCCGGCGTCAAGTCTTTCGTGCAAAGCATGTAGAGCTTGAAACCGTATATGGGACGGTAGGTTAGCTCTTTTCCGAGCCTGCTTTGCAGGCTAGGAGAAAAGCGTCAGGAGAGAAAGCCGCATCGCACCGCGTCGTGCTGGACTACCGAGAGCCGGCTGGCTTATCGCATCGTCATAGCCCAAAGGCTTGGCGGCATCCATCATGTCTGCTTTGATGGCGCACTCCGGATCGCCGCGCCCTTTCTGAACCCTCGATCCCCCGCCATGAACGCCTCCAGCATGTGCGGAATCAACTTCTCTGCATCAACTGCTTCGCCATATGCGTGCGCGTGCAGCGTGGCGTAGCGGTCGAAATGTTGTCGGCAACATTACGACCGCTATGTTGCGGCCAAAGATATGTGTTTGCGATGCCTGCCTTGATATCTGCTCCCAGGCTATCGGTCCAGATGTAGGGCCATTGACGCAACATAAATTCGATCATCTGCTGGTCTTCCTTGTTCATCTTGGAGGCCAGTCATGTTCGAGACCCTTTTCAATTCTCAGTTGGTCGTAGCGCGCCACCGATCCGGCCCATTCGCCTTGGAGCGGGAGCGCTACTTGCACCATGGCACCACAGTAGGCGCGACAGATTCCACGCAGCGGCATCGCGCTCACATCCTGCTGCGGTTCGCGCGCAAGATGTCGCCGGGCGACCGCGAAGGCGTGGACGCACAGCGTCTTGAGGACATCATCGGCGCCATCAGCCCGTCACCTACACCGAAGTGTGCCCTGACCATGGTCACAATAGCCCGTCCATGGTTGAAGTACCTCGGATGGTGGTACGAGCCGCAACGACCTGAAGCCTTTGTCGATCAACTTCAGGAGTTTGTGCGATGGATGCGTGACGAGCGCGGCCTGGCACCATGCACCATCGAGCAATGGCGAGACCGTGTCGCAACATTCCTGCTTTGGTGCAGGCAGACTGGCCGCAGTCTGGCAACCCTGGAGCCGGAAGACATCGATGCGTACTTCGTGACGTATGGCGCTGGCCGCTGGTCACGGGTGTCGGCGCGGTACGTCGCCACCATGCTGCGGGTGTTCCTGCGCCACGCGGCGGACAGCGGATTGTGCCAGGCACGACTGGCCGACTCGATCCTGAGCCCGCGCCACTACCGCTTGCAGACGCTCCCATATGCTCCGGGATGGGACGACGTGCAACGATTGATCTCCACGGCAGCAAGTGACTCGGAGGCCGATCTACGGGATCGCGCCATCATGCTGTTGCTGGCTGTGTACGGCCTGCGAAGCGGGGAAGTCGTTGCGCTCAGGCTGGACGATATCGACTTCGACCGTCAACAGCTCCGGATCTGGCGGCTCAAGCGCCGCCAACCCCAGACCTATCCCCTGGTCGCTTCGGTTGCCCAGGCTCTGCACGAGTACATCGACACCGCACGGCCGGCTGTAGAACATGCACAGGTCTTCATTCGCGTGCAGGCACCTCGCATACCCATCAGCAGGCGGGCCATCTACGACATCGTCGCGAGACGCTTTGAAGGGCTGGACGTGACACTTGCCCATCATGGCCCCCATGCGTTGCGTCACGCGTGTGCTTCCAAGATGCTCGCAGAAGGGCTGACGCTCAAGGAGATCGGAGACCATCTTGGCCACCTCAGCGCCGAATCGACCGCGATCTATACCAAGGTGGACCTGGCCGCGCTGCGGCAAGTCGGCCAGTTCGATCTGGGAGGCCTGCAATGAAGACCAGCGAACTCATCGAGCATTACTTGGCAGCCCGGCGCGCAACCGGCACGAGGCTCAAGAGCGCTGAGCGTCTGCTCTACCAGTTCGCCAGGGAAACAGGCGATCTGCCCTTGGCAGAGGTGACGCCTGCAGCCGTATCGGCGTTCCTGCATGGGCATGGCAAGCTCACCACAGGCTGGACGACACGCTATGGAAGATTGAGCGGCCTGTACCGCTTCGCCATTGCGCGAGGCCACATCCATGTATCGCCCCTGCCGCAGCAACGTCCCAGGTTACCGCCACCACTCACTCCGTACGTGTACTCGCACGAGGAATTGCAACGACTGCTGGACGCCACGGATTCGTTGGCAACCCCGATGAGTGAGTTACAGGCCCCGACCTTCAGGGCATTGCTGTTGCTGCTGTATGCCTGCGGGCTTCGTATCAGCGAAGCCTTGCACCTGACGTTGGCGGACTTGGATCGAACACGGCAATTGCTCATCGTGCGCGAGACGAAGTTCTACAAGACAAGGCTCGTCCCGCTGGGAGAGGCTGCCTACCATTCGCTGTCTTGCTACGTTGACCTGCGTTGCCGCGAACTGCCGATGCCCGAGGGACTGTCCTCGGCATTGTTCGCAACGCGCACAGGCCACGGGCTGTGCTATCAGAGAGGAATTCTTCTGTTCCGCAAGGTGCGTGCCCGAGCCGGGATTGGTCGCCCACCCGGCGAACGTCAACCGCCACGCATGCATGACCTGAGGCATACCGCAGCAGTTCATCGAGTGGTGAATTGGTATCAGGAAGGCAAGGACGTACAGCAATTGCTGCCGTATCTGGCAACCTACCTGGGTCACGTGAGAATCGCCTCGACCCAGCGATACCTGCATATGACACCGGAGTTGCTGCACCAGGCGAGCTTGCGCTTCGCCCAGTACGCCAGCCTCGACGCATGCGAGGAGGATGGCGATGCGTGATCACTCGCTGTTGGCGCCCTGGGTGCGCCGCTTCCTCCTCGAACACCTGGTGGCCGAGCGCAACCTCGCACGCAACACCCAGGTCAGCTATCGGGACGCCTTGACCCAGTTGCTGCCCTTCGTGGCCAGTGCCGTGCGCAAGGATGTCGATCGCCTATCGGTCGAAGATGTATCTGACGAGCGAATCCGCGCATTCCTCGATCACGTCGAGCGTGATCGCACCTGCAGCGTGCTCACGCGCAACCAGCGTCTTGCGGCGCTGCATTCGATGGCGCGCTTCATCGGATCGCGATCACCGGAACATGCAGCATGGTGCGCTCAGGTTCGCTCGATTCCCTTCAAGAAGGCGGCCAGGACGACGGTCGGCTACCTGGACAAGCCAGAGCTTGATGCACTGCTTCGAGTGCCCGAACGCGGCTCAGCGCTCGGCGCGCGCGACTATGCACTGCTGCTGTTCCTCTACAACAGCGGTGCGCGAGCCGATGAAGCCGCGACGCTGAAGGTCGCAAACCTGATGCTCGGAACGTCGCCGGCTGTGCGTATCTTGGGTAAGGGCAGCAAATGGCGGGTGTGCCCGCTATGGCCTCAGACAGTCGCCGTCTTGCGTCCCTTGGTGAACGGTCGCGACCCCGAAGACTCTGTGTTCCAAGGTCGCACGGGCGAGCCGATGACACGCTTTGGCGTGCACCGTGTCGTGACATGCTGCGCGGCACTTGCCGCCAACAGCGTCACGTCGATGGCGGACAAGCGGATCAGTCCACACACGATTCGACACACGACGGCCGTCCATCTGCTGCGTGCCGGCGTGGACATCAACACCATCCGCGCATGGCTCGGACACGCCTCACTCGATACGACCAACATCTATGCCGAGGTTGACCTTGAGATGAAGGCCAAAGCGCTGGCCAGCGTCGATATCACTGGGTTGCCGGCATTGCCCAGACCACGAAAGCCACCGGCTGTCATGGACTTCCTGAGCCAACTGTAGGGCACTGGCGGCTGGAATTTATGTGCGCTGTGCTGGCGCCTCTACCTCAATGAAGGCACCAGCGCATGCACCACGAACACATATCTTTGGCCGCAACATAACGGTCGAGGTCGGCTTTCAGGCTGGCCGGGCAAGCGAAGGTCAGCTTCACGCTTTCGGTCTTGGGCAGCGGCCCATATGCCGTATTCGGCATATGGGCCGCTGCTTCTTGGTCGCGCTCATTGCGAAGCTCCCCGATTGAAGAACAGCGGCTGGTACGGCCGCAGCACCAGGTCGTATGCCGCGTCCGGAACTATGCCGAGTTGGATGACCACCGCCTCGTCGGGCGGAAGCTGCATGACTTCGCCGGGCGTTAGCAGCGGGCGCGCGGTTTCCTGACGCGACACCATCAGGTGGCCCAGCCACGGCGCGAGCCGGTGGCCCGCGTAGTTGCGCTGGGCGCGCAGCTCGGTGGCCGTGCCCAGCGTCTCGGAGATCCGTTTGGCGGTGCGCTCGTCGTTCGTGGCGAACGTCACGCGCACATGGCAGTTGTCCAGAATCGAATGGTTCTGGCCGTAGGCTTTGTCGATCTGGTTGAGCGACTGCGCGATGAGGAAGCTACGGATGCCGTAGCCGGCCATGAAGGCCAAGGCCGTCTCGAAGAAATCGAGCCTGCCGAGCGCAGGGAACTCGTCGAGCATCAGCAGCAGCTTGTGGCGGCGCTCGATGCCATCCGAGCCATCGAGCGATTCGGTGAGGCCAGGAATGCGATGACATTCACCATTTCGATGGGTTTCGAGGGCCGCCCTAACGGATACCTCCCAGCAACTGCCACCATTGAATTAAATATCTTGCGTTTCCTCGAACCCGATAGTTTTCAACGCCCCCGACCTTTCTTCGGCACGCAACGTTAGAACTCGAACCCCATTCGGTGTTACAGCTACCGTGTGTTCAAACTGCGCGGATAGTTGCCCGTCGCGCGTAACGACCGTCCAGCCATCATCCTCGGTTCGGACGGCACGCCGTCCTTGATTGAGCATCGGTTCAATGGTGAACACCATGTCTTCCCGCAGCACCAGGCCCATTCGCGGCTTGCCCCAGTGCAACACCTGCGGCTCTTCGTGCATTTCGCGTCCGATGCCGTGTCCGCAGTATTCCCGGACGATCGAATAGCCATTCCTGCGGGCGTGCCGCTCGATGGCGTGGCCCACGTCGCCGAGCGTGGCGCCCGGACGGACGGCCTGGATGCCTTTCCACATCGCTTCATAGGCCACTCGTACCAGCCGCCGCGCCGGCGGTGACACTTCGCCCACTAGATAGGTCTTACTGGAGTCGGCGATGTAGCCGTTCTTCTCCAGCGTGATGTCGAAATTGACGATATCCCCGTCTTGCAAGATGTCTGCGGTGGATGGAACGCCGTGACAGACCACGTTGTTGGAAGAAGCATTGATCGCATAGGCGTATCCGTATTGACCTTTGCTTGCCGGGCGTGCATGGAGTGCATTGACGATGAGGTCATCGACCAACTCATTGACTTGCATAGTGGACATGCCGATCAGGTTCAATCCATCGAGATGGCTGAACACCTGCGCCAGCAACCGCCCCGACTCTGCCAACAGCACGATTTCCTCCGGTCGTTTGGTCATGGCAATGCCATCTTGTGGGGCTGCGCCGCAACGCCTGCGGCCCGCAGCTCACGGGCAACGATGTCGTTGAAGCTCTGCGTCGGGTTCATTTCGCACAGCATGCCGATCCTGATCCAGAAGGCCGCCTGCGCGTTGATCGACCGGCACGATACGGCGCTTGCCTTGCGCAGTTGGTCGTGTAGATCGTCATCAATATTCACAATACCCATGGGAAATAAGTCCTATACGAAACATATATGAATCGTATCATGAAATGTACCGCTGTAAAACGGTTCCGATGCGCTAGATCTGCACTGATTAGCCCACGGACAGGCTTCGTTGCCGCCCAACCTCCCAAGACACACCGCCGCTGCGAGCCGTGGCGGCAAGCTGCTGCCCCAACCGTTGCTCGATCACCGGCTTCCACGGCACCAGGCTGAAGCCAATGCCGTCATCGAGCATGGCGTAGCGCCCGCTGGCAAGCATGACGGAGCGCCTGTAGATGCCAGTCACGCGCTGCCCGTCGGCCACCGAGCGATGCTCCAAGCCAGTTTCGGCGGCAATGTCCTTTGCGGCCTGCACCAGTTCCCGATTGCGCAACGTGCCCAGCAGGTTGCGGGCCAAGATCACGCGCTGGCCGCGCTTCTCGGCCAGCCCCTGTTCGGCCAGGAAGTCGGCGCGCTGTTGCAGCGCATTCTTAACCTCGCTGCCAAAGCCCAGGTCGCCCAGCCCCTTGCCTCCACCGATCAACTGCTGATCGAACCAGGTGGTGCCGATGACGCGGGCCTGCCGCTCGATGGATAGGTGCGATTTCAGCTCCACGGCCACGCCACCCAGGCGCTGCGCATCGTAGCGGCGGCCCTGTTCGGGCAGGTCGTCCGGCACCTTCCATAGCCCCTCGGCCACGTGCTCCACGATGCCCACCCGGCGCAGGGCTTCCAGCCGCCGGACGTGTGCAGCGACGACTTCCTGCGGATCGCGGCCCGGTATGGCCTGACCCTGCGCGATGGCGAGGTGGTGGTCGGTGCGGTACAGGCCATCGATCGCCAGCGCGGCGATGTTCTTGTCGGCCGCGCGCACGTCGGCCGATCCCTTCACTTCCACCACGGCGCCGGTCGGATAGTTCGCCAGCTCGTGGCGGGCATTGAGCGCGACGTAGTGGGCCTTGCCATCCACGCCGTCGATGACCAGATAGCCCCGGTCGCGCAACTCGTCGGCCAGCCCCTTTGCGGCCACGCGGCCGAGGATGATTCGGCCATCGTTGCCCGGCTCGAACACCGCCAGCTCGCGCGGCTCGCCCCGCATGACCCGCTGCATGGTGCGGATGATGTCGCCGCGCTCACCCAAGGCACGCAGTGTCTTTTCTGCATCGGCATGAACGGCCCAGGCGCCCGGCTGTGTCTCGTCTGCCAGGCCCAGGCGCTGCAAACGCTGCAACCGGCCGATCAGCAGCAGGCGCTGGCGTTGAAGCCGCGACTCGTTGAAACGTTCGATATGCACGTGTCTGTCCTCACCGGCCTCGCGTTGCAAGGTGCGATCGAGACTCGTCCACCGCTCCTGATCCACCTCGCGCTGCAAGGTCTTCTGGATCTCCAGCTCGGTGCGCTGCCCCAGCCATTCGGTCGCCAGCTCGGCAGCACGATGGCGGAAGCCATCGGCGATGTAGTCGCCCGCGATGATGAGGTCTTTGCCGGTGTCGTCGCGTCCACGCACGACGATGTGCGTGTGCGGGTTGTCGGTGTTCCAGTGGCTGACGGCCACCCAGTCAAGGCCTGTGCCCATGTCGGCCTCCATCCGGCCCATGAGGTACCGCGTGTAGGTGCGCAGGTCTTCCAACTCCGCGCCGTCCTCGGGCGAGACGATGAAGCGGAAATGGTGCCGGGCGTCGGCGCAGCGTTCCTTGAAGGCGTCGAGGTCGGCGGCATCGGTTTGCGGCCCGTAGGCTTGGCCCGGCTCGCCATCGCGGCCCACGCCATCGCGCTCGATGTAGCGCAAGTGCTTGGCGAGCGACTGCGGGCTGGCCCGCTGCTGATTGACCAGCAACGTCTTGATGGACACGCGCCGCGACATGGGCGTGAGCTTCGCCCCCGCGAAGCGCGCCGCCGTGTGGCCGCGCCCCAGGCGCGAGCCGGGCCGCTGACCGGCGTGCTGCCCGTTGCCGCTGGCGCCAGGACGGCGCACCGCCGACTTGCCGCTGCTGGCCTTGCCTGCCTGCTTGAGCACCTTGGAGACGAAGCCCTGACCCCGGTTCTTCGGGGCGCTGGGGCGGATGCGGAAATCGTCGTCGCGGCAGTCGGTCATGGCTGCGCTCCCTGAAAGCTCTGGCGTGTCCGGTCGTGCGAAGCACGCGGACTTGCCTGCATTGGCGCAGGCCTCGCGCCATAAGCGGCACGGCGGCGAAGCCGCGCCGTGCCGCGCCACCCCCACGTGCAGACTAGCTTTGCGGGCCGACAGGTGCCGCACCCTTTTGTCTTGCCTTCCGCCTTTGCCCTTCGCTCTCGTTCCGGGCGTCGGCGGCCCGGCAGCGCTGTGCTGCTTGCAGCCAGCCCACTGGCGAACGCGCCAATGGCCGCAGGCCAGGCGCGTTCGAGGCAAGACGCCTGCACGCTGGACGGCTGCGCCGGATGTTGCGCGAAGCGCGGCGCGAATGCGCCCGCGCTGCACGCGCGACGACACGGCGGCGGCAGCCGGAACGACATGCCCGATGGCACGATGAGAGGCACGGCAACGTGCAGCGAATCGACGGCCATCATGGGCGCGACTCCAGCCAGACCGGATGCGCGACGCCGATCACGGCGGATACTAGGTGCAACCGTCGCAAGACGACTGCAAACGTTCAAACCACCCCGAGGGGATGTACACCATCCCTTCGGGGACGTTGTGCGTCCTTTTAACGGGATAACCGGAAAGAGGAAAGCATGAGAAAGACCACTCCCCGTGGTTCTGCGTCCTCACACGAGCCGCAAGACTGGCACGCCATTGACTGGCGACGAGTCGAGCAATTCGTGCGAACAACGCAGCAACGTATCGCGAAGGCGACGCGGGATAATGATTGGCGCAGGGTCAAGGCTCTGCAACGATCTTTAACCCACTCGTTTTCCGCCAGAGCCTTGGCGGTAAGACGGGTTACTGAAAACCAAGGCAAGCGAACGGCCGGTGTCGATCGCCAGCTTTGGGAAACTCCTGCCCTGAAACGGGCGGCGATAGGCAGGTTAAGGCAGCAAAGAGGTTACAAGCCTCTTCCCTTGCGGCGGGTCTACATCCCCAAAGCGAACGGTAAAGAACGCCCCTTGGGTATTCCCACGCTGTTCGACCGGGCGATGCAGGCTTTGCATTTGCTGGGGCTTGAACCCGTGGCAGAAACCACGAGCGACCCGAACAGCTACGGCTTTCGGAAACAACGCTCAACGGCGGACGCAATGGGACAGATATTTGTCTGCACATCCAGAAAAGTTGCGGCTCAATGGGTGTTGGAGGCGGATATACAAGGTTGTTTTGACCACATTAACCACCAATGGCTGGTTGACCACGTTCCCATGAGCAAGGTCGTCCTGCGTAAGTGGTTGAAAGCCGGGGTAGTCCACAAGGGCCGCCTCTCGCCAACCGAAGAAGGAACGCCGCAAGGCGGAATCATCTCGCCCACGTTGGCGAATGTGTGTTTGAACGGACTGGAGTCAGACCTGAAAGCGTATCTCGGTACGCGATACGGAAGGGCAAAAGCCACGAAGCTGAAAGTCAATGTAGTCCGGTACGCCGACGATTTTGTGATCACCGGCAATTCGCAAGAATTGTTGGAGGCTGAAATCAGGCCGTGGGTAGAAGCCTTCCTTGCACAACGAGGACTGCGACTATCGCCGGAGAAGACGAAAGTCGTACATATAGACGAAGGCTTTGACTTTCTGGGATGGAACTTTCGCAAGTACAAAGGAAAGTTGCTCATCAAGCCTAGCAAGAAGAACGTGCAAGCGTTCTATCGCAAGGTCAGAGAGATCGTAAAAACGCATTTAATGGTGAAACAGGAGGATCTCATTGCCAAGCTCAACTCCGTTTTACGGGGATGGGCGCAGTACCACCAACCGGTGGTGGCGAAAGAAACCTTTAGTCGGATGGATAATCTGATCTACTGGCGCCTCGTGCGTTGGTCGAGACGACGGCATCCGAATAAGTCCCGACCGTGGTGCCACCGCCGTTATTGGCAAAGCATCGCCGGTCGGAACGAGTTTGCTGCAACGATATGGACAGAAGAAGGCTCCTTCCCGATCACCCTGTTGAAGCTCGCTGATACAGAGATCGTGAGACACGAGAAAATCAAAGGGGAATACAACCCATTTGATCCATCGTGGGAGGTCTATGGTGAGCAGTTAAGGACGAAGCGGCTGCTTAAACGCATCGCCTATCGAACCGAGACTGCAAAACTATATGTATCCCAAGCAGGGCGCTGCGCCTTGTGCGGGGAACCTCTGGACTACGAGAGCGGATGGCATGACCACCACCTGGTTTATCGGATGGATGGTGGGTCAGATGCTCTATCGAACCGAGTGCTTCTGCATCCGGTCTGTCACATAAAGGTGCATACCCTTGGTTTGCAGGTAGCGAAACCGGCCCGATAAGGGCTTCGAGTCCAGACGGAAAAGGTGATCAGAGATATAATCTGAGAATCCTTTTTCTGCTGGACGTGTTGTGCTTGAGCCGGATGCGGTGAAAGTCGCAAGTCCGGTTCTTAGGGGGGGATGATCCAGCAATGGATCGTTCCTACCCTACATGAGTGCGTCTACTTGGTGTTGAGTACCCTGAGGTGCGGATTGTTGGGGGGAACCTCCTGCGCAAATAGAACATGGGTGCGCGCCAGCAAGTATCCATGAAGTCGCCGTGACTTCCGAGGCCCGGTGACTTCGCATGTCCAGATGTTCAGGCCATTGGGCTGCTTGCGATGCAGTTGCAGTCGCTCGAAGCGCTTTTGCACCCACTGCCAATCCTGTTGATTCTCCCGCTTGGCCAGCAAACTGACCTGAGGATGCTCCTGCGCATAGCGCTGGAACACGCCGGGGCTGACCAAGTACCCCGTATCGCACACGGTATGCACCAGCGCTCTTGCATCGTTGATGATGAGCCTGCGCGAGACTATGCCCTGTTTCAACCATGCCATGAAATGCTCACCGGATGGCTGCGCGTCCGTAGACACGGGCGCCGGTGACAGGGGCAGTGGATTGGCCAAGGGCGGTGTAGGCGTTTCGGGTTCTGCGGCAGTCGCTTCGTTCGAGGCGGCTTCTGCGTCCTGCCGGGTGACAGGCAAATCACCCATTCCCACCATCGCCAGCATGTCTTCCATGACATCGGGCATGGTTTGGGCGGCTGGCAGTGGAGCCAGGGCAGCGGTGCTGGCGATGCCCTGGCTCTGAGGGGGCAGCTGATCTTCGGTAGCGGGCCTTGCAGTGATCGCTGGCGTTGGTAGCGACGCATCGGCATCTTTGTCTGCCGAGGTGGTGTCGATCACTACCTCCCCGGCGAACGGCGCTGGCCGCTCGCCAAACTCCCAAATCAGTGCAGGTGCCAGCCGCAACAGGGTGAACGAATGTGACCAACCAGTCGCACTGGTCACGGTCGCGCGCCAGATCGCCCTGCCATCCGGCGTCGGCTGCAACATGCCGTGGTCCTGCAGCACGTTGAACACGGCAGTGTTGTTCGCTGGGATGCCGTCGCTGCCCTGGGACAGCAAATGCGCGCGCAGTTTGTCTGAGACGGTCTTGCTCACCAGCCACAAAGCATCCTCGGTGAGCCAGCCATCAGAGGCTTCCGGCTGGTTCAGCTTCAACGCTTCCTTGAGCAGATAACGCAACCCGTCGAGCAGCTTGCGTTGCAGCGCATGCTTGGGCGCGGCGATGGCGCGCGTCGGATCACCGCCCAGTTCCTGAGCGACTGAGGCCCGGTCGGCCTGCACGATCAGTTCGCCCAACACTCCGGCGTGCTCGTACTGCCCGGCCAAGACATAGAGCAGCGGACCCCAGAGCGCGGGGTAGCCACTGAGCCAGTCGAAGACTTGGCGGTCAAGCAGTTGACGGTAGAGCAATCCCGTCGCGGCGCTGTGCAGGCGGTACTCGCGATCCTCGCGGTAACGAAAGCGGTACGGCTGGTGCAGCGGGCCGTGCCAAGGATGCCACACCGTACCGTCGGCGTACTCGACGTGCAGATCGACAGCGATCTTGCCGATGTCGTGCAGCAGTGCGGCGTAGGCGACAGCGGCGGTCCAGGCTTCGGATTGCGCCGCCTGGTCCTCCGGGGTGCTGCCTGCCGGTAGCAGGTGCGATTGCCGCAGCTTGAGGGCGTAGGCAACGATCTCCAGTCCGTGGTCCAGCATGCCGCCGGCATACGCATGGTGATGGCTTTCGGAGGCCGGAAATCCCTGGACCAGCTCGGCGTAGCGTTCCAGCGGGGCCCGGTACAAGGTGGCGAACTGCTTGGGCGAGAGCGACGTGCGCTGCCAGATGTGTTCCAGCAGTTTCTGCCGGCGCGGCGTAGCCAGCAGAGATGCGGCCGACTCGGGCCGCAGCAGTCCTTTCGGGAGATTGGCGGCAGGCGTTGGCGACGGAGCGGGCGCGACCGAGGCCCTTTTTCGCTGGAACAGAAAGAGCATGCGGGTGTCCTGGTGGTGGGCCGAGCGGGGGGCCTTTTTGCCTTTTCGGGTAGGGCCTTTCCCCTTGCACCCCATTCCCTTGCCCTTTCGGCCCTTTGGGCCCTTAGCAGCCTTTGGGTATAGAGCGGCAGACGTTGATCGTCCACCCCCAATGCGGGTTGCAGCGGGGCCGGATTGATGTGGGAAGGCGGGCTGTTCCCGCCCTACGATGGGCCGATTCTTGGACTCGGGAGAACGCCATGAGACCCCACATTGACATTGTAAGGAATTTTCCTTACCATTCAGGCATCGCAATCAGGAGAGCCGCCATGCCTGCCATCCACGAAATCGCCACGCTGACCTCAAAGGGCCAGATCACGCTGCCGAAGCCCATCCGGCAGGCGCTCGGCGTCGACGTCGGCGGCAAGCTCGCGTTCGACCTGCGGGGCAGCGAAGTCGTCGTTACCCGTGTCGATGCCGAGCACGAGGACCCTGCCATCGGCGCGTTCCTCAGCCTGCTGGCGCGCGACATTGAAGCGGGTCGGAACATCCAGGGCCTGCCCGAGGATCTGGCTCGCGCCATGCTGGAGCATGCTGGCCACGGCGTGAACCTGGACGAGGAGATCGACGGGGAAGTGGAACTCTAATGCAACGGCATGGCTGGACGCTGCTCTTCCACGACTGCGTGATCGAGCAGTTGCAGAAACTGCATGCGGCCGCGAGGCGCGCGCAGGAGAACGACCCGGCGGGCTTCGAGTCCAATGCCAACGTCAAGCTCTTCCGGGCGTTGAGCCAGTTGATGTTGGAAGTGGTGCCAGGTGATCCGGCACGCGACGAGTACCGCCAGGGCAATACCTTGGGATCGGCCCACCGCCACTGGCGAAGGGCCAAGATCGGACGGCGGTTCCGGTTGTTCTTCCGGTACGACTCGAAGGCGAAGGTCATCGTGTACGCCTGGGTCAACGATGAGCAGACATTACGGTCGTCGGGTAGCAAGTCAGACCCCTACGCCGTTTTTGAGAAGATGTTGGGGCGGGGAAATCCGCCGGACGACTGGAACGCATTGGTACTGGCAAGCAAGCAGGATTGGAGCAAGCTGGAATAGCTATACCCATGTAGCAGGAGACGACCATGAGCACGACAACCCGCATCAGCACCGCAGAACGCCTCGGCCGCAGCATCGGTCGTGGATGGCGCGCCTATGTGCGCGGCGAGCGACGGTTGTCGAACTGGCTCGCCTCCAAGGGGATGCCGATGGCGGGCGTCGCTGTGCTGTTGTGGGTAGTCAAGCTGGCTGTGCTGGGAATGCTGTTCTACGTTGCCTTCTGGTTCGCAGTCATGTTGCTGGGCGTGGCGGCGGCGGGGTGGGCTACTGCTGCCAATACCTCGGATGAGGAAGAGTGGCCTTTCACAGACCTCACCGAACTGCGTAAGACACCGGGCTACGATCCCAATTTGTACAACGACACGTCGCACGAGTTGTACACCGACGACTGATCGCATCCTCTCTATTTCAGCTTTCCTCCTGTGAGTGCCCCGGCGCCCTTGCCACCTGCTTGACCGGCGCTCTTGCTGCCATCAGAAAGCCCTTGAATGGCATGTCCGGCCCGAATTCCAACCCAGGTGAGGCTCGCCAGCCAGAATCCCGGCAGGACCAGGAACATCGTTCCCATGACGAAGTTGAGCAGCATGTCGCCGAACGCATTGTTCAACCCGACCAGCGGATCGAAATTGCTGTGCGGCCGGTTCCAGCCCCAACCCCACCCATAGAGCGCGTCCAGGATAGTGCTGTCGATCCAGCGTGCGAGCTGGAACCAAAAATCCACGAAGAACAGCGCGAACTGCACGACGCTGACGGTAATGACCATCTTCAGGTCATAGGTGCCAATGACCAGCACGAGCGGGATGCAGATGACCAGCGCCATCTTGAGCAAGGCGAGCACCATGGGCAACGCCTGGCGCACGACGTCCATGGCAGGGAACGCCGCAATTCCCCCAACTGCCATTCCTACGTCGCCGGCCGCGCGCGTGATGACGTTCGGCAAGGTCTTGTCGATCTGGCCCCCGTAGTCCGTATAGACGCTACCCTGGTTCAACTTCTGTTGCCTCGGCGAAGCGATGGTGCGGATCACGGAGTCGTCCACCTCGGCGCGGCTCAGGAACCCGGCCCAGCCCGCCAGCCGCGTGAGCAGGCTGGGGTCCACTTGGCCCAGCAGCCGCGCGCGCAGGCCGTTGCTACCGTCGGCCCACCATTGCCTGCAGGTCGGATAGCCACCGCCGCTGGATATCTGAGCCAGCCCAGCATCACGGTTGCTGTCATAAGGCCAGTCATCGCGCGGCGTGCTCGACCGATAGTTGTCGTAGTAGCCGGCTGTGTCCGTGAAGAAGCGTGAGCCGATCCAGGTGACATCATGCATCTGCGCCTCGTCGAGTTGCGGGCGCTGCATGAACAGCTTGGCGCGTGCCGGTCCGTAGCAGTCGTGGGTGAAATCCGCGACCTCCTGAGCCAGCACGGGGTCATCGATGCGCGTGGCGTCGATCTCCATCCTCATCTGCCGCAGATCAGTGCCGCAAGGGATCGCCGCCACGGAAGCACCCGTGACGCCGCGCGAGAGTGCATGCATGAAGGCCCACCACACCGGCAGCTTGGCGCTTTGGTTGTTGAGCGTCGAGAAGGACTGCGACCAGCCTGTATCGGTCGGCTGCGGCACGTTGACCTGGCACTGCGCCGAGCGCGAGCTGTCGTACCGGATGGTGTTCAGATCGACGTCGATGAACGGGATGCCGGCGAACATCACCACCACGATGGCGACGAACACCCGGTTCTCAATACGCGCAGCCGACAGCACGCCCTTGTTGCCTTCGTCCGCGCCTTCTGCTCGGGCCTTGAGCCATTCCTGCACGATGATCGCCACGAAAGGCAGCGCGAATACCCCGCTGGACACCAGCACGGCCCAGATCCCGTTATGGACGATCCAGGACACGAGGGTGAGGTAGTACTCCAGATAGTCCGTCGTGAAAAGCGTCATGGCACGAACCTCCCCTCAGCCCTGCATCAGCAGGCTGGCTTCCAGCGCCACGATGGCGACGACACTGGCGATCTCGCTGCGCACCAGGCGGCGCCGTGCCTGCCCATCCGCGTTGTTCTGGGCCTCGCGCGCCAGCAACCGGCGGCGCATCCAGACCCATCCATAGGCTGTCGCGCCGTACAGGCACAGCCGCCACACCAGAAAGTAGCCCGCAGCGGCGGCCAGCCACTGCTCCCAGCCGGCAACGCTGCCGACCAGGTAGATGCCGACGACATTGGCTCCCACGGCAGTTGCGACGATCACCACCGTCCATAGCAGCGCCTTCGCCGCGCGCCGGCTGATCAGCCGGCGCAGCCACTTCGCGCGCATCGGACTCATGGCCGGCCTCCCGGGTTGCCCTTCTGCAACTGGTCGAGGCGGTCAGGCACCGGGTCGCCCTCATAGACGCCGCGCGAACCCGTCGCGCGCGTACCGTGGCGCTGGATGATGGCCATCGGCGAGTTGTTGGCCAGCTCGCGGCGCAGCTCCAGCTCGGTCTTGAGATTGCGGATCTCCTGATCGAGCGTGTTGCTCTCGTGGTTCACGGCCTCGACGGCCAACTGGTTGGCCGCCACGTTGGGTTCCTTCTTGCCCGTCAGCAGGGTCCGCTGAAGCAGCAATGCCTTCTCCAGCACCGACGAGAGCGCGACTTCGGACGCCAGGCGCCGCGCCAGGAGGTCTTGATCTGGCTCGTCGCGCAGCGCCTCGATGACGCCGCGCGTGATGGGCAGCGAGGTGCTACCTGCCTCGCGCAGGTTCTCGAACGTCGTGTTGCGCGTCCCCGAGATCAGCTCCTGCAGGGTTTCCAGCTTCGCCTCGTATTCCTCCTGGATCAGCGGCGTCAGTCCGACGCCGGGCACCGTCTCGGTCTTGGTGCAGGCGTCGCAGGTGCGCTGCTCCTGCTCCCCGAGGACCCGTGTGGCCCATTCGATCGCCTGCTGCGGCGAGGCCCAGGTCTGGCACGAGAGGCTCGCGCAACTGGCCGCTGCGACGGACGACGTGTCGGTCACGCCACGACCGTTGACCAGGTTGTAGCCCGCGCGGGTGACATCGCCGACCACCCGGATAGCCGGCTGGCCTGCGCCACCGGCATTGCTGCCGCCCACCCAGGGCACGCCGTCATTGCCCCGGCGCGTCTCGGCCTGCTCGATGGCCGACACGGCGTCCGTGCTCGACACCGCATCGCGCAGCGCCATGCCTTCGGCCATCTGGCTCCAGCCAAGCTGGCCGCCGGCCGTCTCGGCCATCTTCTCGGCCATGGCGCGGCACGTCAGCTTCGAGCGGTCGAAGTCCAGCCGAGCCTGCAGCACGCCATTCGTGAGCAAGTTGTACAGGCCAGGATCGGCGCGCTGGATGATCAACGCAGGCAGGGATGCCACGGCACTCGTGGCGCTCTGGATCACGTTGCCCATGATCTGCTGGAAACCATTCGTGATGCCGTTGAGCTGATTGCGCAACGTGGTCTGGATGCTCATGTCGCCGCAGATCAGGTTGCTGTTCCACCCCACGCCGACCCCGATCGAGCGCATGCCGGCCGCACGGCCCATGGACACCGCGCTGCCGCCGCCGATCGAGTACATGACGTCATCGCCGATGACGGGGCCACTATTCTGGTATCCGACCTGTGCCCATGCCAGGCCGCCGCTCATGGCGAGCGCACCGACCAGTACCGTCGGACGCAACAGGCGGTACGCCATGGTGGAGAGATTCGTCGGTTCAGGACGCTTCATCGTGGCACCTCAGAGGAAATCAACGCTGCCAAGGAACACCTGCCCGCGGCGTTCGCAGCACGCGTAGGGCCGCCACAGCGCCCACGCGTAATCGCCTTGCTGGGCCTGTGTCAGGGAGCCGCTGCGCGGGAAGACCGAGCACGACGATGACAGGACGGGGGTGAGTTCCTGCCACTTGCCCGTCGAGGCGTCGCCTTCGACCAGTTCTCCAGCCGGCCAGTAGCCATCACGGGCGTTGGCGAGCAGCGGCTGGTACACGTGCAACTGCCCGCGGCGAGTGACGACATCGCCCGCACGCTGGGCCACCACGGCGCCAGCCTTGTGGTCGTCCGTCTGGTGCAGGAAGCCGCCGCGCGGATACACGTTGCCCCAGAGGTTCAACGTCGATCTCGCGCCGATCTCGCGCATTCCGGGGACCAGTGCCTCGGGATAGGCCATCTCGGGCACGTTGTAGCGCCAGGCCAGCGTGTCCAAGGTGCTGAGCAGATACGGCATGAACGCCGTGCCCGCGCCCTCGCAGAAGTAGCCCGATGAGGAGACGAACTGGTTGAACACCTCGACGCCGGGATGCCCGATGACATCCGCGTTCTTGAATTTGGCGAGGTTGTTCTCGTGGTCTTCGTTGGTGGTGCCGTCGCCGCCGGCCTGGGCCGAAGGGTTAGGCATGCTCATCGCCCGAACCTCAACCCAAGGGTTCTCTCCGGTATTGCTGTAGCTGGAGACGACCGCATCGGGGATGTAGTGGCGCACTTTGACAGACGTGCGCACCGTGCAGCCGGTCCAGGTGCAGTACAGCCAGTAGCAGATCCCGACGACGCGGTATTCGAGGCAGTCTGGCGATGCCACCGAGCCGACGATGGTTGCGGTGTTGAGCGCATAGCTGCCCGTAGCGCTGAGCAGCAGCACGGATGCCACGCCAGCACGCAGGCGGCGCATCAGGTCGAATGGGCGGGTCACGGCTGGGCCCTCCGGTGCTGCTCGATGCGCGCGACGGCGCGGGCCACATCGGGTTCGCCATAGACGACGTAGCGTTGATCCACCACGACGGCCGGGATGCTGGTGATGCCCAGGCTCCATGCGTCGGTAACGCCCTGGTAGGCGGAAGCGATGCGGCGTTGGAGGTCGGTGCCGCCGCTGTTCAGCCGACGCTTGACGAGGACGGTCGCCTGTTCGGGTTCGGCGGGCAGTTCCGCAGAAAGCTCCGCTTCAATCCGGTACGCTTCGTCCAGCTCGATCAGCCGCTCGCCGCCCATGGTCTTGACCGGATGGCGGCTGTCGGTGATGACCAGCACATCGGCAGCGAATGTGGCCGGACTAAAGACACCCAAGGACACCGGCAGTACAACGGCCAGGCCAAGGGCTCGCCAGCTTGGAGCGGACCTGGGAAAAGATGCTGGCATGACGCGTGCCCCGGAAGTTGATCAGGGCCATAGTCAAACGCCGAACCCGGTGCGGCCCCCACAAACAATGCGCATCGCGGACACCCCGCATACCTGCTTGCTTCTCGGCAAGGAAGAAGCGGAGGCCGAAGCCCCCGCTGTGATCAATAAACTTCCCCGCCCCAAGGGGCGGGGTATTCGCCGCTTCGCTTCACAGCGACCTGCGATCGCCGTTCTCGAAAGCCGTCGCAAGCGACGGGGTATCGACCCGAAAGGGAATGAAGCGATGTGCTACAGCAGGCCGTGCTCCGCGAAGGAGTACGGAATTCCCTGGCCGACGATGATGTGATCCAGTACCCGAACATCGATCAGCGCCAGCGCGGCCTGCAGTTGCTGGGTCAGCGCGCGATCGGCGCTCGACGGTTCAGTGGCTCCCGAGGGATGCTGGTGCGAAAGAATGACCGCGGCGGCATTCAGCTCCAAAGCACGCTGCACGATGACACGCGCGTGCACCGTGGCCGAATTGATCGTGCCTCTGAACATCGGCTCGTAGGCCAGCACCCGGTGCAGGCTGTCCATGAACACAACGACGAATACTTCGTTGGGCTCGGCGACCAGTTTCAGACGCAGGTAGTCCCGCACGGCTGCAGGCCGGTCGAGCCGGGGGCCGGCTTTGAAAACCCGCTGTTCCAGCAGCGCGATGGCTGGCTGGATGATCCAGTCTTCGTGCTGGGCTGCGACGACGGAAAGCGACTCCACGCAGGAGTCATTGAAGACGAAAGACATGACGAACCTCCGGGTGATGAGATCGGAGGCGCATGCCCAGGGAGGGCAAGCCCTCCTGGGGATGGGAACAACGGAACATGATGCATCCACCACCGCGGGTGCGGTGATCGTTCGCGGCCAGGATGCGAGGCGAACGGGTAGCGATCAGCGCAGAGGACTGCGCCGTAGCCTCAAGGACCGCAGGCTACCTGGGCATGTCGCCGACAACGTCGGCAGGCATTTCGGTGGCGGGTGTGGCGGCTGGGTCGTCAGCCGACAGCATGTCCATGGCCGACAGCAGGGAGTCACCCTCGATCGGCCCTTGCAGCAGGATTGCCTGACCCGTCTGGCGATCATGCAGCCGGATAGATGGCGTGGCGGTCACGCCGCCCTTCGTGGCTTCCTCGGCCTGGGCGCGGATCACTGCATCCGGCCGCTTGCTTGCCAGACAGTGCTCGATGGCGGGCGTAAGGTCTGGATAGCTCAGGCCGTCGGGCAAGCCCTGGCCGTCGCTGCGTGTATGGGCATAGACCCATTCGATGGCCCGCCAGAAGGCAGCTTGCCCGCCGACCTCAGCGGCGCATTCGGCTAGGCGTGCTTCGGCTGACGCGGCCGGCTCATGCGCGGCCAGCGGCTGGTGATGCCATTGCAGGGCAACGTCGGTGTTGGCTCCTACCCACTGCTTGAGCTCCGGAAAGTAGTCCCGGCAGAACGGGCATTCCAGGTCGGCATAGAGCGTCAGCGTAAAGCGGCCTTCCGGGCTGCCCATCTGCCACGGCGGCCCCGCCACCTGCGCAGCGCTTTCCGGAGCGGACGACTGCGTTGAGGATTCGCCGGGCAACCGGGAAGCGAGCCAGATCAGCAGCAGCGCCACCAGGGCAACGGCCAGCGCCGAAGACCAGCGGGGCCGCCGGTGTCGGCGGCGGAATGCCTGTACTTGCATCGGAATGGAAGGACGTTTTGGTTCCATGGCGTTCTCCAGCTATTGCGGCAAGTCGAGGGCCGGCGACTCGATACCGCGCGCCTGGTCAATCTTCTCGGCCACCTTGAAGGCCGCCTCCAGTTCGGTGATGCCGTACTGCTGCATGAGCTGGTAGCGCTCGGCCTTCTCCTCGGGTTCGGTCTGCGCGAGTGCGAGATAGAGGCTCGGCGGTACGGCCCGGAACAGCACCTCCATCGACTTCGACAGGATCACGCCTTCGGTGAATTTCCCCGCCTCCTTGCGTGCGGAAAGCATCAGCGCTTTCTGCGCGGGCGAGAGTTCGCGAAAGCGCGCGATCTTCTCCACCTCGTCCGGCGGCATCGACAGGCAGATCCACCACTCGATCATGTTGAGCATGGGCTCGGCGGCGCGAGGCAGATCGTCGATGTTCTGCGTCGCGAGCCAGAACCACGCGCCCAACTTGCGCCACATCTTCGTGATCTTCACGACGTAGGGCGCGAGCAACGGGTTCTTGGTGATGATGTGGCCTTCGTCGGTCACGTTGATGATCGGCCGACCGAGGTACTGGTCGCGCTCGGCGATGTTGTTCACCGTGCTGATCAGGCTGATGTACGCGATCGAAAGCTGCGCGTTGTAGCCCTCGCGGGCATAGGTCGCGAGATCCACCAGGGTGATGTCGGCCTCGGGCCAAGGCGAGCCGTCCCGATCGAACATCTCGCCATCGGTGCCTTGACAGAACATGTCCATGGCATCGGCCATCTCCAGCAGTCGCACGCGCCGCATCTCGGGCAGCGTGCTGTCGTTGCCCCGCGCGCGCAGCGCATCGCGCACGTCGCGTGTGAGCACCGTGCGCTTCTCGCCACTCTCGCCGTGGCAGCGCTCGGCAGCATCCAGAATGCACTGGCGGATCAGCGAGCGGTCGGCCCGCGTCATGCGGGCTTCTTCCTTGTCTTCGCCGCCTGTGATCATCAGTCGCGCAGTGATCTCCAACTCGCCCAGTACGTCGCGTTGCTCGTCCGGCTCCATGGCCAAGGCATCGGGTGGCAGGTCTTCGTCCAGCGCATCGGCATCGAGCGTCTGCACGTCGCTGGGTGTCTCGATCAACCGGCGCGCATCGGCGAACGGCGCCAGGGTCACGCCCGAGCCGGGTGCCAGCTTCACGCGGTTGACCGTCAGACCCAAACGCCTGGCGAAGTCGCTGAACAAACCGAAGCTGTTTCCAGCCTCCACGATGAAGAGCCGCGGCCGGTAGATGGCCGTGACCTGGTTCAGCAGGTTGTTGAGCGTGGCGCTTTTGCCCGAGCCGGTCGGGCCGAACAGGAACAGATGGGCGTTCATCTGCCGGTCCAGGCGGTTGAGCGGGTCGAAGGTGATCGGGCCGCCGCCGCGGTTGAACATCGTGATGCCGGGGTGCCCCGTGCCCTGGGCACGGCCCCATACCGGCGACAGGTTCGCCGCGTGCTGGGCGAACATGAGTTGCGTGTACCACTTGCGCCGGTCTTGGCTGGGGTTGTAGCAGCACGGCAGCCAGCGCAAGTAGCTGTTAAGCGGCGCCACCTCGTCGTCCTCGCGCACCGGTTGCAAGCCGGCGTTGAGCATCACGTTGGCCAGATCCAGCCCGCGACGGTCCAGCTCGGCTTCGTCACGTCCGCGCAGATAGAACGCCAGCGTGCCCCGGTAGAGCTTGTGCGCGCTGCCGATGAGCGAACGGGCCTCGTGCACATCCTTGAGCGTCTGCTCGGACGCCAGGGTTTCGCCCACGGCCTTCTTCGCCAGGTGATTCAAATCCGATTCGAGGACATCCTGCGGTGTGGCGACCATCGTCAGGCACATCAGGGTGTCTTCGGGCATCTGGTCGAACAGCGTGTTGATCGCATCGCCCTTGCGCGTCTCGCCGGTCAGGTGCCCGGCGCCGGGTGGCATCCGTAGCCGGTCGGTGATCAGCACGCGGTGCGGCATGCCGTCGAAATACCAGGTACCGCGCGCTACGTCAGAGCGCGGCTGCCCAAAGAACAACCGCTGGCTGAAATCCCGTCCGCTCGCCAGCTCGATCTCGCCGTCTTCGGTCTCATCGGGATAGCGCGCCAACGCATAGAAGCGCTCGCGGTCCTCGACCCCAGGCCCGAGCAACGCGGGATTAGGGTTGAACCACCGCAGCAGCCAGTCGTGAACGTCCGTCGCGATCATGCGCCGGGCCTGGATACCGGCGTTCGCCAATCCACCGCACAGGCGGTCGCAGACAATATTGAGCATCTGCTCCGGCGTTTGGCCACGGCGGCTCGCCTGTCCGGTGGAGCACCGATAGACCACCATCCGTACACGTCGGCTTTGGCCGCGCCAGCGCAGGCGCGTGACCACGGTGTCCTCGAACAGGCCGCCCGGCTTGGCCACCGCGCGCAGGTGATGACCGAAAAAGCGCAGGTAAAACTCGGTGAAGGCCGTATCGCGGGCGCGCGGCTGCACATAGTCGCGCAGGGTCTGCATGTACTGATCGAAGCTGGGCTCGTCCTGGGCGTAGAGCTGGAGTACCCAGGGGTGCTCGTCCAGTTCATCGAAGCTGTCCTGCAGCGCATTCTCCAAGGCATCCCGGGCATGCGCGAGCCAGCCGGGTTCCCGGCCCTCGGTGCCGAGCGGCACCAGCTCGTAGAAGGCCGCGACCGATTGCCCGTCCTCCAGCAGCATGGACTTCGACTCGGGCAGAAACTCCACCCAAGGCAGAAGTTCCACGAACGAAGGCGCGACGTCGTACAGGGCCTGCTCGTCGGCCACCGTCGCCGGCTTGCGATCGTGCACCGCCGAGCCGGGTTCGGGAATACCAGCTTGGCGCAAGGCCTCGATGTGGCGCTGCCAGCCGTCCGGTTGCTCTTCATTGCCAGCGCCGGATGCGGTCAGCTTCGGCGCGGCCGGCTTAGGCCAGGGGAGTTTCCAGCGCATCAATAGTCCTCCACGCGCTCGCCTGGCATGGCGTACTGGATGCGCTGATACAGGGGGAAAACCGTCGTATAGCCCGGCACGGGGACGGGATCGGTGCCAGCCAAATGCGGGTACACGTACATCACAAGGTCGGGATTCGGCAGGCGCTGGAACTGGCGATAGACCTCATTGCGCGCAGTGCGCGTGTAGCGCATCTGTTCGGCCGGCGCGGCCTGCACGTCCGCTTCGGTCAGCGGACGACGCACGCTTTGACGCGCATCGAGCAATTGCCTGCGCGCCACCTGGCCGGCACCGCCGCCACCGTCGCCGGCTTCCTGCTGCCAAATGTCCATCATCGTGCTGCTCCCGTGGGGCAGCAGCTTTTCCTTGCTTGTGGCGCAACCGCCAAGCACCGCAACGGCAACGGCCAGCGCAAGGCCCTTATTCAAGTTCGAGAGCATGGCTTTCTCCTGCGCGGTGATCGACCTTGCGGCCTTCGGGATCGAAGTCGATGGCAAGGGGTTTTTCGAGGTGGACGGCGACTTTCGCGCCGGGCTGCACATAGACGGCGGCGAAGGCCTGGCCGTAGAGCTTGTTGACCCAGTTCGACATTTCCTGGACGCCACCGGCGAGAATCCGGCCCACGGCCTCCTGACCACTGATGCCCACAGTGCCGATGGAGCCGTCCGAGCCGACGTAGGACATCTGGCCGCTGTCGCTTTCGATGAGCGAGGCCACGCCGGCACCGGCCGCGGTGATCAGGGCCTGCGAACCGAGGTACTGCTGGGCGTTGCTGCGCCGCTCCCCACTGACGCAGGGAATGCCATAGGGATCGCTGATCCAGCCCAGGCCATCGCGTTGCTGGTTGTTCTGCTGGTTGCCCTCGCGGTCCTCGGGAATGGTGCGGATGGTTCCGTCATGAAAGACGAACGTAATGCTGCGCACCTGGCCGCGCACGCACGAGAGCGTCCAGTCGCCCGAGGCTGTGCCGCTGAACACGGCGCCCGCCACGTCGGGAATATCGATGCCGTTGGCCGTGAGGTTGTCGGGGCCCACCAGGACTTTGAAGGGGTACGGGTCGTTCACGGTGCCGTCGATCGGCACGCGGCCGATCAGGGCGGTCATGGCTACCGATCCCATGAGGGTGGAGTTCGTCGGCACCGTATAGACGGGCTTGGCAGTCTTGACGCCGGCGGCGCGCGCACCCGCGTTCGCCACGGTTTCCGCCGTGGCTTCCAGCGTGCGCTGCGCCGGTCCGAAGCTCGTCGGGAAGCTGATGCCGCCGCTGGACGAGGCGCGGCCCTCGGATTGCTTGGCGTCGTCCGGCTCCACCCAGCGCATGCCGCCGTCCATGCCGGCCTCGTCGCCATCGCGCAGGCCCAGGCCCACGGGCAGATCGGCATGGCCGCCGCCGCGCCCGCCAATGCTGTCCAGGCGCCGCTGCAGGTCGGCGAGCAGCCCCTCGGTCTGCTGCTGGTCGCGGCGCAGGTTGGAACGCTCGGATTCGAGCGCGGAGTTGATGCGCTGGTCGATCGAGTTCTCGCGCTGGCGCAGCCGCTGGTTCTCTTCGCGCTGGGATTTGTTGTCGGACAGCGCGGTCTGAAGCTCGGTGCGCAGTTGCTTGACCTGCGCGACCAGCGTGGCCACGGTATCGCGCGGGGTATCGCCCTCGATGCCCAGCGCCTTCATCTCTTCGGGCGTGAGCTGGCTCCCCGCGTCGGTTTGGGAAGGTGTCGAGGCCCCGTCGCCCGAGAACAGACGGACGCCAATGAACAGCACCAGTAGCGCGACAGGGATCATCAGCCACTTCAGGAGTCCATTACTGCGCATGGCGGGCCTCCTTGCCGTTCTCATCTGCACCCGGCTGCGGCAGATGCACGGCCGGGTCGAAGCGGTGGATGGCGGGCAGCAGCGATTGCGCCAGGCTCCGCCCGCGCGTCACCAGGTACAGGACGGTCGTGTCCTCCGGTGTGCCGCGTGGGCCCAACGCCTCATGCTGGAAAGTGGCGGTGAGGAAATCGCCTTGCAACACGCGCGGGTCGAGGGTGGTCCAGGCGGCACTGTTGTTCGTGAGGCGCACTGCGGTGACCCACTGATCCTCCAGGTGCCAAGAGGCGAGTGCGACGGCGTGCACTGGCAACGTCGGCATCAGCGTGCCGAGGTCCAGGTCGCGGCGCAGGTTGACCCGCATCACGCCCGCAAGCGGTTCTACCGTGCGCAACGGTGCGTAGAGGTTCTGCGCGGCAAACCGTGTCAGTACGACGGGGACCGGGGTTTCGCGCCGGGCCGACGGCGCGCTCGCCGAATCACCAGCGCGTGCCGACGCTTCATCGGCGGCCGCTGGCTGGTCGCCATAGCGCGCTGGGGCGGTTTTGCCCTCGACGATGCGCACCGGCTCCAGTGCAGGTTCGCCATCCTTGGCCGGCTCGGCGGCGATGTCCAGCAGGATCAATGCGCCGCTGTCCGCGTCTTGCAGTTGCAGCCGTGTGGGCTCGATTGGCTCGCTCGCCCGCAGGTACACCGCGCCGCCCGCGCTTTGCACGCGCAGGCGCTCGCCCACGCCGGCCGGTACGCCAACCCGGACGTTCCTGTCGATGAACACGATGCGCTCCTGGCCGACCTTCAGGGGAACGGCCAGCGGCATGCGCTCCCAGCGCAGGATTTCCACCGCATGGGCTACAGGTGTCGATGCTATGGCCAGCAGCCCCAGCACGGCGAGAAAGTAATGCTGTAGGGGGTGCTTCATGGGGTTTCTCCTTGAGGCGCTTGCGGAGACAGGCCGCCAGATGCCGGGCGCGTCGGCTCCGGGGCGTTGATGCGTTGGGGCGTGCCGTCGTAGCAGTCGAGCGCCAGGCCGAACGGGTTGCGCGTGGGATCGACGTCCACCCGTGTGACCTTGATGGGGTAGCGCACCAGAGCGCGCTTGACCTGCTCAGCGCCGTAGTACTCGTCGGCGCTGATGTCCAGCGACACCACCCAGTCGCGGTCGGAGACGATGCGCACGCGGGCGGTGGGATCGTCGCCATAACCACGGCCCGGGATTTCATAGATGCCGCGCACGCGCTGCCGCAGTTCGCCCGTGCTGCGCCGGTAGTCGTAGTCGGCACGCAGGAAGGCGTGACAGGCCGGCGTGAGGTATGGCGACAGCGCGTGCAGGTTGCGCGGGTAGTCTTCCTCGCCATTGGTCGGCCAGCGGTTGAGTTGCTGGAACACGTAGAACGTGAAGGCATAGACCGATTCGGGCGGCACTTCCCACCACTTGCGGGTACTGCCGGAGCGCAGGTCAGGCGGGACATGGATGGTCAGATCGCGCGGAGCACTCCACCAGCCGCCACCCATGACCAGGGCGACGATGACCAGTGCTCCAGCGCCCAGCCGCAACGTCTTGATATGCGCCTGCAGGTGGGCGATCTCGTTCTTGAAACGGCTCATCGCGCCCCCCTTGCAACAGACCTTCGGGTGGTCCAGAAGCCCGAGCGCGAGATCAGCACATGGCCGCCCACCCAGCCTGCCATCAGCGGATGGCGCGTGGCGACGCGCCACTGCAACTGCCGGTACAGCCAGGTGTCGGGCCGGCCGCGCTTGAGCCGGCGCAGAATGCCGCCGCCCACGAACACGCCAAACGCCACGCCGAGCACGATGAATGTAGGAGCCAGCGCAATGGTGCGGAACACCCAGGACAGCGGCGCGCCGATCAGCAAGCCCGCGCCGCCGGACAGGCCGCAGCAGATCCACAGTTCGTCCGCCGTGAGGCCGCGCACGACGATGGGATGGCGGTTGAGCCGGTGCGGCAGGAACGTGACCGTTCCGTCCGCACGGATGTGCTGGTGCTCGGACATGGCCTGCACCTGCTCACAGGATGCCGGTGGCTTCGGTGAGCAGCCAGATGCCGATCACGAGCAGGACAGCGCCAATGGCGACCGTGAGGCCGAACTGGCCCCAGGTCTTGCGGCCGGTGTGGATTTCCGCGTAAGTCCCGTAGGCGTGATAGCAGACACCGATAAACATCGACGCCACGACCAGGAGGGCTACGAGCATGATGATGTCGTAGCCGTAGTTCCTGATCGTTTCCATGATGCCGTTGCCCGTGCCGCGAGTTGGGTTCTCCAACTGCGGCAGACCCTGCGCGAACGACAGCGCAGGCAGCGCGGCTGCACCCAGGGCCACGGCGGCGCGCTGGGCAAAACGGGAAGTGAGGATGCGGTTTTGCATGGTCAGGCCTTTCAGGTCAGGAGAGGAGGAAGAAAGTCAGGACGAGGTACATCGCGACGAAGCGAATGCAAACGCCGAGGAACTGGCGTTGGTTGAGGCGGCTCTCGGACCACCCCACGTAGGCCGTTCGGATGGCCCAGACGCCCCACACGAGCAGGACTGCGAACACGACGCCGACCAGGACGGTCGCCATCGCGGAAGGCGTGATGCCGCTGTTGGCTTGAAAAGCCGAGACCTGGGCGCCGTTCATAGCTTGCCCTCCGCAGCCGGCAGCGGCTCGGCCGAGCGCTCGGTGCGGTAGTCGCCGGCCAGTCCGGAGGGGTCGCGCGGCTGGGCGCGCGACGGTGTGAGATGGGCCTGGATGCCAGCGCGCACGCGCGCCAGGTCCGCCAGCAGCCGCGGGTAGTCGAAGTGGTAGCGCTCGCCCGGAATGACGGCGGTGTGCGCGGCGCTGTCGGTCACGGTGCGCTCCAGCGCGTCGAGCTGGCGCAGCGCGCCGGCCAGTTCCTGGCGCTGTGCCGGGGACTCGGCCACCGCCATCGGGGACTGACCCATCAGGAGGGCCGTCACGAGAAAAGTGGGCACGCCGCGATGCGCGGCGCGCAGCCAGGTTGAAGCCACCATCGCGCCATTCCTGTGTGATCAGCAATGGCTCGATCGTGGAGATCAGGGCGACTTCAGACCGCAAACAATAGGAACTCGCGGGCGACCGGATTGATGGTCTAGAGATACTTTTTGAAGCTGCCGGCGGTCAGGCTCACGGCCAAGCCCAGCAAGGCGGCACTCGGCAGGAGGATCAGCAGCGGATGCACCGAGATCGGCAGTGCCAGGTAGGTGATCCACGGCAGCACGGCCAGCGGCATCAGGCTGGCTTTTGCACGGTGGTAGATGAAGCCCGATTCCCGCCCGGCGCCAAATCGACGCACGTCACGCCGAACCAGGCCGTCGATCAGCCCGACGAATGCCGCCGTGAAGATCAACGGCAACGTGAGCACCAAGACCAGCAGTCGCACGAGAAAGGTCAACGTCGTGAACGCGGCGGCAATCAGGTAGCTCTCGGCCCAGACATAGACCTGGCTGATGAAGTACCGGAAGTTCCGCGTCTGTCCCTGGCTGGGCGTGCGGGCGCGCTCAGCGGTCTGACTCATGCGTTCCAGCAGCCCCGAGCGCACGAACACCCATTCGTAGCCGGTATCCACCAGCTCGTGTGCCGTGCGCCCCGGCTCCTGCACGACCACGCTGCGCGTGAAGTGATTGGACAGGTGCCCCAGCTCGTACTGCAACATCTGCTGGGAATGGTGCCAGCCCTGGTCCTTCCAGAACAGGTGCATGCCGACGCACTCCACCACGATGGAGAACAGCAGCGAGCCGATCAGCACCCCGAGCAGCCGGAACGGCAAGGTGATGGTGCCGACGATCAGACCTTGGCGCTGGTTCTGCTCCCGCTGCGCGGTCGAGGCGGCATCTTTCATGGTGAGGCCTCGTTTTCGGCGCTGTCGTCGGCGCCGGTGGCCGCCGCGGCAGACTCGACCGGCTTGGCCAGCTCGGCGTCATCGAGCAGATCGTCGGGCAAGGCCGCATCCTGTAAGGCTGGGGAACTGGTGAACTCCCACCATTGGGTGGCATCGGTGTAGCTCTGGCGCATGTAGCCCGCCAGTTGTTGCAGATCCTGCGGCATGGCCTCATCGGGGTCCGGCGCCGGCAGTGGCATCCTGATCTTCCAGAGCTGGCCGCCCTGCAGGAGCGCGAAGCATTGACCCTTGGGCAGGCCGACGACGTGCGACGGCTCGATCATCGCCACGCTGGACATGCTGATGCGGTCCTGCGTGTTGCTGGTGAAATCCGTCGCGCCGCGGATGTCTGAACTGTCCGTCGCGCCCGAGACGATGGTGGTGGTATAGACCTCGACCTTCGGCAGTTGGCGGGTCAGCAGTTCGGCGGTGGCCGTCTCCCGGACCCTGAGCATGAACAGGTTGTTGAAGTTGCCGATCACCTGGCCCGCTTTCGCGCGGTTGCCAATGCGGGCTTCAATGTCCGAGAGCGTCTGCGTGTACGCAGTAACTTGCAGGCCGGCGCCGCCACCCTTGTTGATGAGCGGTATGAACTCGTCGCCCATCAACTCATTGAATTCGTCCGCGTGCACGTTGATCGGCACGCGTGTGCCTGCCGATGCACCGGGTAAGCCATCATCGATCCCGTACTTGTAGATGTGCCCTGCGACGGATACTAGATCCGAGAACATGGAATTGCCGACCGCTGCGGCGACTTCAGCGTCCGAGAGCGCATCCAGGCCCACATAGACCACGGCGCGCTTTCTGATGACTTGCATCCAATCGAAGATCGGGCGCGGATCGGCCAGGTCGGAGTAGTTCGGGGCCAGGAGCTGCGCGATCTTGCCGCTGGTGAGCTTCTCCAGCAGTGGCAAGAGGCTGGCAACAATCTTGTCGAAGTAGGTCTTGTCGTAGCGGACTGCCGAGCGCAGGCCGTCAAGCACAGGGTCGTAGTTGCGCGCCTGGGAGAGGTACTGCTCCAGCGCCACCACACGCTTCTCGCGCCCGATCATGTTGCGCGGGATGTTCTTCTCATTGACCTTGGCTTCGATCTGGACGATCACCTCCCATGCCTTGGGTTCGGTCTTGGCGAAGTAATGTTGTGCGTACTCGATGAACAGCGCGTCGATGTTGATGACGTGCCGCTGGATCAGCATGTAGTCCGGGCGTTGCCCCAGCTCCACCAGCGCGCGGGCGATGATGTTGACGAAGCGCCAAGCGAACTCGCGGAACGCCGCGCTATTGCCTTCGCCGGAGAGCTGTCCCGCGATGCGGGTGGCGACTTCCGAGATGCGTCCGAAGCGACCCACCGCGTTGTAGCGGGCGCTGATTTCCGGCCAGCCCAAATGGAAGATGTAGAACTCGCCCTCGCGTCCCGCGCGCTTGGCCTCGACGTACATGCGCTTCAGGAGGTCGGCATCGCCCTTGGGGTCGATGACGATGACCACCTCATGTTCGCCTGCGGCGTTCTTGCGGCGGATGTCCTGGGTAACAAACAATTCGGCGAGCCGTGTCTTTCCCACGCGCGTCGTGCCCAGCACCAGCGAATGCCCGACGCGCTCGCCCAACGGCAAGCTGACGTCCACTTCCTCCGGCTCGATGCCGTGTAGCCGCGGCAGGCCCCCCACGGGCGGCAGCGGCCGAACCGGGTTGAAAGGCACATCCCAGCCTGTGATCCTTGGCAGACGTGAAAGCGGAAACGGCGCGAACTCCAACCGCTCTTCCAGACGCCGCGCCAGCCGGTAAGCGGATGTCGCCTCAACGTAGCGGCGGAACTCCGGCCGGTACGTCTGCATCAGCCTATGGGTGTGCTTCTGCTCCCAGAGAAAGCCCCGACCGATGAAGAGCCGCTGCTGGCTGACCGGCACGTCGCGGCTGGTCATCACATACCGCGGAAGGCGGCGGATGTTGCGCCGGTAGCGCAGGATCACGCGGGCATCGTGGTAGCGGATGGCACCGTAGGCGCCGAACGCCAGCGCGCTTCCGACACCCATGGCGGGGCTCAGCGCGAGCGACCACGGGGCCACCAGGGACAAAAACGCGGCGCCTGCACACGCTGCGACGGTATATAGCTCCACCGCTGGGCGAAGCAGAACCTCAACCGGCTGTTTCCCCGACATGGCTTCATTGCTCGATGCCGGTGGCCGTGATCAGCGCCGGGTAGTACCGCAGGCCCAAGCGCTCGGCCAGATCATCGCCCGCCACGGGTGCCAGTGGCACGCCGGGCGCCAGTGCGCGCAGCCGCGCCAAGGCCTGTGCGGTCTCGACATTGACCACCAAGCCGACCGCACCGCGCTCGTGCAAGGAGGCCGCATGGCGCTGCAGCCAGTCCCGGGAAGCCTTGTCGTCGCCGATGACCACGAACGGCCGCAGGCCCGGTGCCTCGATCACCCGTCTCGCGACGGTGCCGGGCGTGAGCTTGGCGCTGCGCACCGGCAGCATCGCGGCCTCATCCGCGGCTGTCGCGGGAATCTGCGGCATCGGGATGGGTGACCGCGCCGCACCGTTGCCCCGCGGCTGGAGGTTGAGTGCTTCGTAGTACGGCAGCGCCGATGCACCGCCACGGTCCTCGACCACGATCAGTGGCTCGCCGGCACGCGAGGCCAGCGGCAAGGCCGTCAGCAGCATGAGCAGGCCCTTGAACGTGAGATTGGCCAGATGGGATTTCGTCATGGAGAGATCTCCTGGCGCGCGGCGGACGCCGCAGTGGTTGGCGCGCACCCTGCACGCGGGCGAGGTGGCGGGACACGCTGCGCCGGTAGCGGGCGGCCGGCTCACCACCCGCGGGGCGGTGGTAACGGCCGACCGCCACCAGCCAGTCCTCACCGGGGGGGTGCTGTTCTTTCAGAATCTCGGCGGCGATGGCGAGGTTGCGGTACGGGTCAAGCAGGTCGCACGCGGTGCTGTAGCGCTGCTGGTGGTAGCCGAGGTTGATCTGCCCAAGGCCCGCGTCGATGCGCGTATGAGGCGTCGAGCGCATCGCCCGCTGCAAACCCGCGCAGGCGTCGGCTCGGGTCGTGTAGCGGCGCGACTGGCCGGCGACGTTGAGGGACCAAGGCCACGGGACGATGCGCCCGTTGCGTCGGATACCGCTCTCTTGCAGGGCCACGGCGTAGAGCACCGTCGAAGGGATGCCCGCGCGCTGGGCGGCAAGCTGGTAGGCCGGCGGCGGAACCTCCTGGGCATAGACGGTGCTGACGTACAGGCCAGCAGCGACCACCAGTGCGCGCAGCGGCGCCGTCAGGGTTGGCGCTGCCATTGGCCGTTCACCTCGCGCACGACCGCTGGTAAGTCGCCGGGCAGGCTCAGCGACAGCCAGCGGCCGCCGTCGTGGTTGAGCGTGATGCTGCCGCTGCGCACGCGGGCCGGGTCGATTTGCGCGCGCTTGGCCCAATCACGGATGCGTGCATCGTCCTGGCGGCTGCCGACCATGTACAGGTCGAACTCGGCCCCCGAAGTCTGTAGGCGCTGCACGAGTTGACCGCAGGCGACACAGCCGTCCTTGATGAAAACCGCCGTGCGGCCACTGCCGCGCATCGCGGCGGCACTTGACGTGTCATCAGGGAGGTTCACGCGCTCCATGCCGGGGTGCAGCCGCTGCCAGGCCTCGTCGTAAGCGCGCTGGTAGGCGAGTAGCTTCTCTACGCGGCGCGCCTCGGCCTGCACCTGCATCTCTGCGTAGCGGCGTCGCTCTTCGTCGGAGCGGGCCTCGATGCCCAGCGCGGAAAGCGGGTCCAGGTTGGGCGAATGGATGCCCAAAGGCCCTTCCATGAGTTCCTGATAGCGCGCCCACTCCTGCGGTTGCAGTCCCCAGTCGCGTGCCGCGCGGTCGTCCAGGGTACGACCGACGAGGGGCCGTTCCTGGCTCTGCGTATGGCGAGGCTGGGCCGTGGCGGGTTGCTGTGCCCAGGCGGTCAACTGCGGTGAGGCCAGCAGGAGCACGGCGAGAAAGATCGCGGGCTTCATGGCGAGTTGGCCTCCCTCAAGGAATCGCCAGGCGGCGGACTTGCCCGTCGGCCTGGAATACCGCGGCGTTGCCATCGATGGCCAGCAAGCGCCACGGGCCAACCGCGTCGCCTGGCAGCAGCACCTGGAGCTGGTCAGGCGTGAAATCCCCGGCGCTCGGCGCGACGGACACGCTGCGCTGGCCAGCGCGCAGTTCGGCGCCGACGACGCGAAACGGCAGCGTCGGCGGCTCAGGTTTCGCGGCAGCGGGCTTGCTAGACATGCGCGGCTGCGCTGGCACGGCGGCACGCGCTGCCGTCTGGCGCACCTTGATCTGCTCGACTTCCGCGCGTAGCGCCTGAAGGTCGTCGGCAGTTGCATGGCCGCCTAGCGCCTGCTCGAATTGGGCAATGCGCGCCTCCAGGGCCTGACGGGCGTCTTGCAGGCCTGTGGCAGTCGCGGCTGCGGGCCGCTGCTGGAAGGCCTTGATGGTTTCGGCCAGACCTACTACCTGCGCTTCGAGGCGCTGCAGGCGGGTTTCGAGCCGCTCCTGGTCGGCCAGGTCGCTCATCGTCTGGTAGCCCAGGACGACGAGGACGCTGAGGCAGATCAACCAAAGCCAGAGCAGGCTCTGCACCACCACGGCGGCGGCCGGGCGCCGGGAAAACTGCGAAGCGTTCATGGCTGGCCTCCCGAAATGGAAGGCACCGGCGGGAACGTCTGCGCCGCGTCGGCGGCGGGCAGTTCAAGAATCGGCTCGGTCCCAGCGGGTTCGCCGGTCCGCTCGAAGCAGACTTGGCGCGTGCGGTCATTCACGTGCAGTTCCCAGGCCGGGCCGGCCAGGGTAAGCAACGCATCGCGCAGGCTCATGGGGCCCAGATGCAGGTGCGCTGCCGGCAGCGGCAGCGCGTACAACTCGATCACGGCATGCGCCGTCTCGCAAAGCTGATAGCCACTGCGCTTGAGCACATGCCGCAGCCCATCGCCGACCGTCGCTCGGGCGTCTTCGGGCATAGATACATCGACGGTTTGCAGCAGCAAGTCGCGCTGTGCAGCCATCGGCGCAAGCTCGACGAGGGTGTAGCGACCGTAGCGCACGACCGGAATGAACTGGGCCGCTTCGGGCTGGGGTGCGAGCGAGGCTTCCTCAATGACGTCGGGCGCTATCTGCGTCGTGGTCGTCGCGCAGCCGCCGGCCAGGACCGATACGAGCAGGCCGAGAAACCCCGACAACAGGCGGCGTTCGGGATGGTGGAACCAAGGATGGGATGGGCACATAGCACGGTGTCCTGAAACATCGAGCCCTCACCATCGCCGCTGCGTCTGCACGCGACAGCAAACAATACGAATCGCGCGGCGTCCGATTTGCTGGCAGCGTTCCCGCCAAAAAAAACGGCCCCGAAGGGCCGTAAGTGGAAAAAATCAAGCCATCACAAGTTGCCTTGCAAGGGCAACCTCGACGGAATCACCATCCTGGTTCAGGACATCGAGCCCGGATTCGGGCACGTCGCCCGAGGTGGACTGCGACACCATGATCTTCTTGGCCATCAGCTCAAGGCAGGTCATCTGCGAAGAACCCGCGTAGCCGAGGTAGATCACCCGCACGGACTGTTTCTGCCCGATACGCCAGGAGCGGCGTGCCGCCTGCTGGAGCGAGTACACGTTGTAGCCCGACTGCATGAACACGATCGTCGGGAACTCCAACAGGTCCAATCCCGTCTTGACGAGTTCGGGGTTGGTGATGAGCACGTCGATGCCACGGTCCAACTGCTCGGCGATCCAGTCCTCGCGGCGGCTGGCATCCACGCTTGCGCGTAGTACCGCCACCTTGAAGCCTTCCTGCTCCAGCAGCACCTTCAGACGCGACGTGGTGTCGCGCGTGCCGGTATAGACCGTGTAGGCCAGAACCTTGCGGCCCTGCGCCTTCTCTTCTTTGCAGATGTCGATCAGCTCGCGCTCTTTCGGCGTCACCTCGAACTCAGAGAACTGAGCCGGGACGAACGCCAGGGTGTTGCGCGTGCGCGGATGCACCACGGTCTCCGACCGGAAGCAGCAATCCGGCCAGGCCAGCAGCACGTTGAGGA
>NZ_UFQC01000067.1 GCF_900496975.1 Achromobacter veterisilvae | reverse complement strand
GGTGACGGTGCCGGGCAGGGCGGCCGCGCGCGCCGCGGCGCCGGCGGTGGGCGGCAGGCCGCGCAACAGGTCGTCGTCGTTGGGCGTGGCGAAGTTGAAGATCGAGGTCAGGTCGCCGCAGACTGCCCGGCGCCATGGGGAAATATTCGGCTCGGCCACGCCGAAGCGCCGTTCGATGAAGCGCAGCACCGAGGTGTGGTCGAATACCTCGGAATTGACCCAGCCGCCGCGGGTCCAGGGCGACAGCACGTACATGGGCACGCGCGGGCCCAGCCCATAGATGCCGTGCAGATGAGCGGCCGTATCGTCCTTTTCGGCGCCGGTGACGATCTCGTGGTATTCCCCGGCCGTGTCCACGGTGGACGCGCCGGCCAGCGCGCCGGCGCGACCGCGCGAGGGCGGCGCGGGGGGCGGCATATGGTCGAAGAAACCGTCGTTCTCATCGAACATCAACAGCAGCACCGTCTTGCTCCAGACCTCCGGATTGGCGGTCAGCGCATCCAGTACCCGCGCCGTGTAGTCCGCGCCCTGCGCCGGGCTGGACGGGCTGGGGTGTTCGGAGCCGGCCTTGGTGGCGCAGATCCAGGACACCTGCGGCAGCTTGCCGTCCAGCACGTCCTGGCGCAGCGAATCCAGGCCGCGCGTGGTCAGGGCCTTGTCCTTCAGCGCGGCCAGCGAGCCCGGCGCCCCATGGTAGGCGTCGCGGTAGGCCTTGAAGCCCGCCGTGGGGTTGAGCGAATAGTTGTCCGCCATGTCCTGGTAGATGCGCCAACTGACGCCGGCCGCCTCCAGCCGCTCGGGGTAGGTCGTCCAGGTGTACCCGCCCGCCGGGTCGCCGCCCGACAGCTTGTTGTAGAGGTTGCCCAGCGCCGGGCCGTGCCCGCGGCCCAGGCCGTCGTTGGTGCCGGTCCACAGGAACAGCCGGTTGGTGTTGGTGCCGCCGGTGAACGAACAGTGATAGGCGTCGCACACGGCGAAGGCGCGCGCCATGGCGTACTGGAAGGGCATGTCGCCTTCCGTGAAGTAGGCCATGGAATGGTTCTTCTTGGCCGCGGGCCACTTGCCCATGCGGCCGCCGTCCCAGGCCGCCTGCGCATTCGACCAGGTATGCGGCGTGCTGGCGATGCGCATGTACTCCGCCACCTTGCGCGTGTCCGCGTGAAAGGGCAGGACGGTGCGCGGCCCTTCGCCGGCCTGGTCGTTGTACTGCGCCCAGACCGTGCGATGCGCGCGTTCGGGGCTGTCGGGCACGGGGATCGGGAACCGGTCGCCGAAGCCGCGCACGCCCGCCAGCCCGCCGAAATAATGGTCGAACGAGCGGTTCTCCTGCATGAAGATCACGATGTGCTCCACATCGCGGATCGTGCCCGTGCGGCGGGCGGCGGGAATCGCGAAGGCGCGGCGCAGCGGCGCCGGCAGCAGGGCCAGGGCGCTGCCCGCGGCGGCGAGCGAGGCGCTGTTGCGGAGGAAGTCGCGGCGTGTGTGCATGGAGTTCCTGCGCATGGCTTTGGGGGATGTTCAGCTTGCGGGGTTATCTGCCCGATGGCCAGCGTCCGCCCAGCGCCTGCGTCGCGGACGCCGCGGCCTCCTGGGCCAGCTTGGCCATTTTCTTGACGGCGGCGGGAGTGAAGCGTTCTTTCGGCCCGGACAGGGAAATGGCGCCGCAGATGTCGTCGTCGGGGCCGAACACGGGGCTGGCCACGGCCGCGCAGTTCGGGTCGCGTTCGCCCATGGAGGTCAAGGACAGGCCGGCCTGCGCGGACGCTTGCCCATCGATCAGGTAGGCGGTGATCAGCCGGCCCGCCGCGCCTTTGTCCAGCGGCAGGAGGTCGCCCACTCGGATGCGGTCGAGCGTGGAATGATGGGAGTCCACGCGCAGCAGGCACACGCGCGATTGCGCGTCGTGATAGACGTGGAACGACGCGCTCTCCGTTCCCTTGTCCACCAGCCCCTGCAGCAGGGGGAGGATGGTTTCGGTCAGCCGGTAGGTGGCCTCGTACGCGCGTCCCAGTTGATGGGCATACGGGCCCAGGGCATAGCGCCCGTCGGCGCGGCGCACCACCAGGGCGGCTTTTTCCAGCGATGCGATAAGCCGCAAGAGCGTGCTCTTGTAAAACCCCGTGGCTCGGGAAAGGTCGGCAAGTGTGATGGGGTCGGTGCGTTGCGCGACGGCCCCGATGATTGCCAGGGCGCGTTCGACGGCCGCGACGCCGTCGGTGGAGTTTTCCTGAGTGGGGGTACGGCTCATTGGAATGGTAAGGGGGTGATTTGGCGGTGGTTCCCTACTCCGCGTCGATCACCCGGCTGATGACCGGGAAGTAACGGTTGCCTTGCCCCTGGACTAGCGCCGCATCGAACCAGACATCCACGTTGCGGGCGCCAAGCGCTTGCACGCCGGTCTGTTCCGCCAGCGCCAAGGCATAGCGCAGGTCTTTGCGGGCGTAGTCCACAGGGAAGGCTTTTTCGGGAAAATCTCCAGGCAGAATAGCCTTTAAGCCGTGGTTGCGCAACGCGAAGCTGTCGGCCGATCCGCGGGTGAACGTCTCCAGCAGGACCTGGGGATCCACCCCGGAACGGCGGGCGATGGCGCGGGCTTCGGACAGGGCGACCACGGTCTCGAACAGCACCATATTGTTCAGGATCTTCACCACCTGGCCGCTGCCGATGGGGCCGCAATAGGTGATCTCGTTGGCGAAAGCGGAGACCAGCGGCTTGACGGACTCGAAGGTCTGCCGATCGCCGCCGATCATGACCGACAGGGTGCCGGCTTCCGCCGCGGCGCGGGTGCGGGCCACGGGGGCGTCGATGAAGGTCGCGCCCTTCGCCGCGAACTCGCGCGCCAATTCGCGCGTCACGTCCACCGGCGAGGTGCTCAGGTCGACGATCAACTGGCCGGGCCGCGCATGCGCCAGCAGTCCGTCGGCGTCGCGCGATAGCTGCGCGACGACTTCGCCGGACGGCAGGGACAGGAACACCACGTCGCTTTGCCGCATGATCTGCGCGGCCGTTGCCGCGGTCACGCCATGCGGCGCCAGCCGTTGCAGGGGGGCGGAGTCGTTGTCGCAGCCCGATACCGGCAGTCCGCTCTTGACGGCCAGGTTGCGGCATATCGGTTCGCCCATGACGCCCAGGCCGATGAAGCCGACGCGTTGAAATTCAGCCATATAAGTATCTCCGATAGGAAGAGGGGGGAGGGCCGCAGCCGCGGCCGGGAATGGAACGGGGGGCGTTGGGCTACATGCCGAAGTAGATGCCCTTGGATTGCTGGTACAGCCGCAGTCCGCTCACGCCTTTCTCGCGGCCGATGCCGCTTTGCTTGAAGCCGCCGAAGGGCGTGGATATCGATAGCTGCTTGTAGGTGTTGATCCACACGCTGCCCGCTTCGAGCCGTCCGGCCACGCGCCAGGCGCGGCGGTAATCGGCGGTCCAGATGCCGGAGGCCAGGCCGTAGGCGCTGTCGTTCGCCTGGTCGACCAGATCGTCTTCATCGTCGAACGTCAGCGCGCACAGCACCGGCCCGAAGATCTCTTCGCGCACGACGTGCGCGTCGCGCGAGAGCCCGCCCAGCACGGTGGGGCGGTAGAACGCGCCGGCCGCCAGCCTGGGGCCATCCGGCCGTTCGCCGCCGAGCAGCACGTGCGCGCCTTCGCGGCGCGCCGACTCCACCATGCTCTCGATCTTGCCGCGATGGGCGAAAGAGGCGATCGGCCCCATCTGCGCGCCCTCCGTGTCGGGCAGGTCGACTTTCAGTTGGCCCGCGCGGGCGACCAGCTTTGCGATGAAGGATTCGGCGATGCCGCGCTGCACGTACAGCCGGGAACCCGCCACGCACGACTGCCCGCTGCCTTCGAAAATGCCGCCGATGACCCCTTCGATCGCCGCGTCCTGGTCCGCGTCCGCGAACACGATGTGCGGCGATTTCCCGCCCAGCTCCAGCGCCACCGGCATGAGTTTCTCCGCCGCGGCATGCGCGATCGCGCGGCCGCTGGCGGTCCCGCCGGTGAACGACACCATGCGCACGCCAGGATGCTCGACAAGGCGGCGGCCCACCGTCGATCCCAGTCCGGTGACCACGTTGAGGATGCCGGGAGGAAGGCCGGCCTCGAGCGCGATGCGGCCCAGCACCAGGGCGGGAGACGACGTGACCTCGGAGGGCTTGAGGATCACGGCATTGCCGGCCGCGAGCGCGGGCGCCACTTTCTGCGCTTCCATCGTGAGCGGCGAATTCCATGGCGTGATGGCCACGACGACGCCATACGGTTCGTAATGCGTCATGGAAAGGTAGTTGCCGCGAGGCGGCGTGACTTCGGCGCCAAGCGTTTCGCAGACGCCTGCGTAGTAGCGGAAGGTGGCCGCCGCGCTGGCGACCTGGGCCTTGCACTCCGCCCATACCTTGCCGTTCTCGATCATCTGCAGCCGGGCCAGGACGGAAGCGTTCGCGTCCATGCCGTCCGCGATGCGGCGCAGGATTGCCGCGCGCTGGTGCGGCAGCATGTTGCGCCAGGCCGGTTGGCGCTGCGCCTGCCACGCAGCTTCGACTGCCTGGTCCACCTGCGCCTCGGACGCTGCGCTGACGAGGTAGTTGCGTACGCCCGTCGCGGGGTTGATGGATTCGAACGCGCTGGTCTCCTGCGCAATCCATTGTCCGCCTATCAGCATGGATTTCAGGGTATCCGGGGTATCGGACATGATGCTCTGCTCCTCTCTCGGTGGGGCTTCCCGGGTTGGTCCCAAATCCCGGAAAACACCTATTCATTGACATATCGGGTTTGAAAAAATATAAAATAGAATAAGCGTTCTGTCTACTGGAACGATAAAGAGTACGCTCAAGCCGAAGACGAGAGGAGACATTCCGATGCGATGCAAGTGGTTGCCCGCCCTGGCCTGTGCCGCGGCGCTGTTATCCGGAGCGGCGCAGGCCGACTCATACCCCGCGAAGCCCGTGACGATGATCGTGCCTTATCCGGCGGGAGGCGCCACGGACGTGGTGGCGCGCGCCGTTGCGGAGAAGTTGACGCAGTCCTGGGGCAAGTCGGTCATCGTCGAGAACCGTGCCGGCGCCGGCACGACCATCGGCGCCAGCGCGGTGGCGCGCGCCCAGGGCGACGGCTATACGCTGTTCATGACCACGTCGGCCCACACCATCAGCGGCCATCTCTACACCAAGCTCAACTACGACCCGGTCAAGGACTTCGCGCCCATCACGCTGGTCACCAAGGTTCCGCTGGTGCTGGTGGTCAATCCGGCGGTTCCCGCCACGAACCTGCAGGAATTCCTGGCCTACCTGAAGCAGGACGGCGCGGCGGTCAATTTCGCGTCGCCGGGCAACGGCACGGCCCAGCACCTGAGCGGCGAACTGTTCAAGATCGCCACGCAGTCCGCCATCACTCACGTGCCGTACCGCGGAGACGCGCCGGCCTTCACCGACCTGGCCGGCGGCCAGGTGCAGATGATGCTGGCGACGATCACCTCGGCGCTGCCGCTGATCCAGTCCGGCAAGCTGCGCGCGCTGGCCGTGGCCAACGGCAAACGCGTCCAGGCGCTGCGCGACGTGCCCACCTTCGCAGAGGCCGGCATGCCCGGGTTCGAGGCCGCCACCTGGTTCGGATTGCTGGCTCCGTCGTCGCTGCCGCCGGCTCAGGCGCAGCGCATCTACGAGGACGTATCGAAGATCGTCGCCACGCCCGACATGCAGGCGCGGATCGAGGGGCTGGGAGGAGAGGTCGTCAATAGCACGCCCGAAGCCTTCGCCGTATTCATGAATCAAGAGCAGGAGAAGTGGGGGCAGGCCGTCAAGGCTTCGGGCGCCGTCGCGGCGCAATAAGCACCGGGCGCCCGCGGCTCGTGCGTCCCGAACGGCAGAAGCGGGCGCGGCAATGGAACTTGTCTCGTCCGGTTCCGTGTTGACACGGCAAGTTTTCGATCGATAGAATGTTCTCATAGAAAGAATAATCGTTCTGTTGAAAAGAACGATAACAGAGGAGGCACTATGGAAATCCCATCCATTCCCGCTGAAGACAGCCGCGGCGCGCAGTTGGCCCGGCGCTTCTGCCGCCTGGCGCCGTCGTTTTCGCGCCGGCGGGCCGTCCATCTGGACATGCTGCTGCGGTTCGGCGCGCATCCGGTGCTGGTGCGCGTGCGGGACGGACGCGTGGCGTCGGCGGAAACGCCTTCCCTGCCGCTGCCGTCCTGCGACTTTGCGGTGCGGGCGTCGGAGGAGGCCTGGTCGCGTTTCTGGCAGTCCGTGCCGGCCGCGGGCTGGCACGACATCTTTGCGCTCGGCAAGCGGCGCGAGCTTGTCATCGACGGCAATCTGCAGCCGCTGATGGCCCATCTGCAATTCATCAAGGACCTGCTGGCGATAGGCCGGGAGGCGCAAGCATGACGGCGGCCCTGGAACCCATCGTCGGCCGCTACGTGTCGTTCGATATCGCCGGCAAGACTTGCCGCGTCTATTTCGAAGAGGCCGGCAGCGGCATCCCCCTGGTCTGCCTGCATACGGCGGGCGCGGACAGCAGACAGTACCGGCACATGATGTGCGACGCCGACATCACGTCGCGGTATCGCGTCATCGCGTTCGACCTGCCCTGGCATGGCAAGTCCTATCCGCCGGAAGGCTGGCAGGACGAGGAATACCGCTTGTCGACGGAACTTTACGTCGAGACCATATTGGCGTTTTGCGACGCGCTGGCGCTGGACCGCCCCGCCTTGATCGGCTGCTCGATCGGCGGGCGCATCGTGCTGCAGCTCGCCCATTTGCACGGGGAGCGCTTCCGCGCGTTGATCGGCGTGGAGGCGGCGGACTTCCAGGAACCCTGGTACGACATCGCATGGCTGCACCGGGGCGATGTGCACGGCGGCGAGGTTTGCGCCGCGCTGGTCTCGGGCCTGGTCGCGCCGCAGTCGCCGGCCGTGCATCGCCACGAGACGCTCTGGCAGTACATGCAGGGCGGGCCGGGCGTGTTCCGCGGCGATCTCTACTTCTATCGCGTGGACGGCGACCTGCGCGGCCGGCTGGACGGCATCCGCACCGACCGGTGCCCGCTTTATCTGCTCACGGGCGAGTACGACTTTTCCTGCACCCCTGAAGACACTTTGCGGACCGCCGCCGGCATACCCGGCGCGCAAGTCACCGTCATGCGCGAGTTGGGGCACTTCCCGATGAGCGAAAACCCGCGGCAGTTCCGTGGCTACGTGCTGCCGGTACTGGACGCCATCGCCCGCCGGTAGAGCGGGCGCAACCGACGGGCAGCCACTGCCCGCGCACCCACAGGAGACATCATGCGTTATCCGATCATTCTGGCCGGCCTCGTGGCCCTGGCCACGTTGCCCGCCGCGCAGGCGCAGGAGACCCTTAAACTGGGCGCGCTGGTTACGCTGTCCGGCGCCGGCGCCGCGTGGGGGCAGGGCATGAAGAATGCCGCAGAGGTGGCGGCCGACCAGGTCAACGAGGCGGGCGGACTGGAGGTCGGCGGCAAGAAGTACCGTGTCCAGGTCGTTGCCTACGACGACAAGTACCAGGCCAACGAAGCCGTGACCGTGGCCAACCGGCTGGTGTTCGAGGACAAGGTCCGCTACATCGTGGGGCCGGTCGGCTCCGCGCCGGTCCTGGCGATCCAGCCGATGACCGAAAAGAACAAGGTCATCCTGCTGACGCTCGGGTTCACCGCCAAGGCGCTGTCGGCCGACAAGCCCTACACGTTTCGTCCCAATGTGACCACGGCCGAGGTTTCGCAGCCGCAGATCGACTGGTTCGTGAAGGCGCAGGGGTTGAAGAAGGTGGGCGCGCTGTTCCCCAACGACGAGACCGGGCAGCAGATCGCGCTGGACCTCGAAGCCGCCTACAAGAAAGCGGGCGCGGCGCTGTCGACGAAGGAATTCTTCGAGCGCGACCGCGTGGATTTCGTGCCGCTGCTGACCCGCATGATGGCGCGCGGCATCGACGCGATCGAACTGGACGGAAACTCTCCCACCACGGCCGGCCTGATCGTCAAGCAGGCGCGCGAGCTCGGTTTCGAGGGGCGCATCGTCCGCACCGGCGGACCCGCTACCCAGGAGATCGTGAACGTGGCCGGAAAACAGGCCACCGAAGGCATGCTGGTCCACACGCCGATCGATCCGGACCTGCCCGCGACCAAGGCCTACGCCGAACGGTATGCGGCCAAGTACAAGCATTCCATGAACGGCTTCAGCCCGGCGTTCTACGACGGCACGCTCATGCTGTTCGAGGCCATGCGTCGCGCCGGCACCGTCGAAGACACCGAACGCGTGCGGGCCGAGATGGAGAAGCTCGACGGCTTCGAGGGTTCCCTGGGCAGGCTGAGTTGGACCGGGCGCGCCATGTACGGCATCGACCACCAATTGAACGCGCCTTTCTATGTCGCCGAGGTCAAGGACGGCCGCGAAGTCATACGGGCGCGCTGCACCGTCGAGGGGTGCCGCTGAGGCGGCGGAGGATCGACGTGGACTGGAGCATTCTGTTGACGCAGGCCACGATCAACGGCTTGATCGTGGGGCTGCTGTACCTGCTGATGGCGGTGGGATTCACGCTGGTGTTCGGCGTAATGAGGATGGTGAACTTCGCGCACGGCGAGTTCTACATGCTCGGCGCGTTCGGCGCCTATTTCCTGACCACCCAGGCAGGCCTGTCTTTCCTGCCGGCGGTGGCCTTGACGTTCGCGCTGGCGGTCGCCGGGGGCGCGGTGCTGGAATGGGGCGTGCTCAAGCCGTTTCGCCGGGACGAACTCAACGGCATGATCGCGACCATCGGCCTGGCGATGATTCTGCAGAACGTTGCCCTGATGTTCTTCGGGCCCGATCCGCTGTCCATGCCGGCCGTCGCCCAGGGCACCGCCAGGTTCGGCAAGGTCGTCGTCCCTTTGTCGCGCATCTATGTGGTGGCGTTCGCGCTGCTGGCCCTGGCGCTGCTTTACGGGTTTCTGCGCTATTCCCGCCCCGGCCGGGCGCTGCGGGCGGTGGTGGAGGATTTCGAGATCGCGGCCATACAAGGCATCCGCTCCCGCATCTACTACCCGCTGGGTTTCGGCCTGGGAGTCGGCCTTGCGGCCGTGGCGGGGGCGTTGATGGCGCCGCTGTTCTCGGTGTCGCCGTTCGTCGGCGCCACGCCCTTGCTCAAGGCGTTCATCGTGGTGATCCTGGGCGGGCTGGGCAGTATCCCCGGGGCGGCCGTGGCCGGCCTGGCGCTGGGCCTGGCCGAGAGCTACGGCAGCCTGATGTTCGAAAGCAGCACCGCGGACATGCTGATTTTCGCCATTGTGATCGTGATGCTGGTCGTGCGGCCCAAGGGGCTGCTGGGCCGGGGGGAGGCATAAGCCATGACGGAACTTTCTCTTGCGTCCGGCCCGGCGCGGCCCGCGCCGCTGCGCTGGCTGCTGTGGGTGGCGCTGGCCGCGGCCGCGGTGGCGCCGTGGTTCGCCGGGCCTTTCGTCCAGCACTTGGCGGTGTTGACCTGCCTCAATGTGCTGATCGTCAACGGCCTGGCCCTGATCGCGCGCTGCGGCCAGCTTTCGCTGGGGCACGCCGCCTTCGTCGCCGTGGGCGCCTACGGTTCGGTGCTGGCCGCGCGCTATCTGGGGCTGGGGTTCCTGTCCGGGGCGCTGGCCGGCATTGCGCTGACGGCGCTGGTCGCGCTGGCGCTGGGGGCGGTCATCCTGCGCCTGAAGGGCGTGTATTTCGTGCTCGTCACGTTCGCATTCGGGGAGTTGCTGCGGCTGATCCTGCTTGACGGCGCCTCCTGGTCCGGCGGGGCCAACGGCATCGCGGGTATCGAGCCGGCCTCCATCGCGGGACTGGCGTTCGACTCCCGCGCCCGGTTCTACGGACTGGCGCTGTTCATCGCATTGGGCTCGGTCGGCTTGTTGAGCGCGCTGGCGCGGCGGCCGTTCGGCCATGCGATCGACGCGGTGGCCGAGAACCCGGCGCTGGCCGAATCCACCGGACTCGGCGTGCGCCGTATCCAGTTGTGCGCCTTCGTGGGCGGTTGCGCGCTTGCCGCGGCGGGGGGCGCGCTGCAGGCGCGCTACGTGGGCTACGTGTCGCCGGAATCGTTCAATGCCAGCATCTCCATCGGCTTCATCATCATGCTCGTCATCGGCGGAAGGCGCTCGGTATGGGGCGGGCTGATCGGCGCCATGGTGCTGACGCCATTGCCGGAACTGTTCCGCGGCGCGGTGCAGACGCAACACATTTTCTATGGCGCGGCGCTGATCCTCATCCTGCGCTTTTTGCCGGCGGGCCTGGCGGGCCTGCCGGGCCCCTGGCAAGCCCGCGGCGGCAAGGAGTCCCAATGAACCAGTCCCTATTGCAGGTCGAGGGCCTGTCGCGCAGCTTCGGCGGCCTGGCGGCCCTGCGCGGCCTGAGCTTTTCCGTGGCCGAGGGCGAAATCGTCGGGCTGATCGGCCCGAACGGCGCGGGCAAGACCACGGCGTTCAACGTCATCAGCGGCACCATGCCGCCCAGCGCCGGCCGCGTGCGTTTCGACGGCCGCGACATTTCGGGCGGGCCGCCCAGCCGGGTGGTCGTGCAAGGCCTGGCACGCACCTTTCAGTCCACGTCGACCTACCCTGACGCCACGGTGGCGGAGAACATCCGGCGCGGCATGTTGTCGCGTGTCCGGCATTCCTGGCTGCGCCGGCTGGCTGGGCGCAGCCACGATCTGCTGGACGACGCGCAGATCGCGCACGAGGTCGACCGCCTGTTGGCCTTGCTGGATCTCCAGGCCTGGCGCGACGCGCCGGCGGGGGCCCTGGCCTACGGCCTGCAGAAGAAGCTGGGGATCGCGGTGGCGCTGGCCTGCCGTCCCCGGATGCTGCTGCTCGACGAGCCCGCGGCCGGGCTGAACCACGAAGAGTGCAACGAACTGGGCCGGCTGTTGCGCAGGCTGCGGTCGGAGGAGGGCCTGACGATGCTGCTGGTCGAGCATCACATGGCGCTGGTCATGGAGTTGTGCCATCGCATCGTCGTTCTGGTCCAGGGAGAGAAAATCGCCGAAGGCGCGCCGCAGGCCATACGCGAGAACCCCGCCGTCATCGAAGCCTATCTGGGAGCCCCCGACTATGCCCATGCTTGAAGTCCAGGACCTGAAGGTGCGCTATGGCCGGCTGGAAGCCGTGCGCGGAGTCAGCTTCGCGGTGGAGCGCGGCCAGATCGTGGCGCTGGTCGGTTCCAACGGAGCGGGCAAGAGTTCCACCTTGAAGGCGCTGATCGGCCTGGCGCCGGCGGCGGCCGGCCGGATTCTGTTCGACGGCCGCGATATCGCCAGCCTGGGATCCGCCGCCCGAGTGGCCGGCGGCCTGTCCCTGTCGCCCGAGGGGCGCCGGCTGTTCGGCCGCATGACCGTAAAGGACAACCTGCTGGCCGGCGCGCACGCGGTCCGTTCGCCCGCCGGCGTGCGCAGCCGGCTGGACGAAATCTACGCGCTGTTTCCGCGGGTGCATGAACGCCGGGCCCAGTTGGCGGGGTCGCTGTCCGGCGGCGAGCAGCAGATGGTGGCCATCGGCCGCGCAATGATGGCGCAGCCGCGCTTGCTGATGCTCGACGAACCCTCGCTCGGCATCGCGCCGAAGATCGTGGCGGAGATCGCCGGCGCGATCGAACGCATCAACCGGGAAAGCGGCATCGCCATCATGCTGGTGGAGCAGAATGCGCGGCTTGCGCTGCGCCTGGCCCACCAGGCATACGCTTTCGAGCACGGCGAAGTCGTGCGCAGCGGCAGCGGGGCCGATCTGCTGGCGGACCCGTTCGTGCAGAAAGCCTATCTGGGAGTCTGACTTGAACGATCAGAGGCCGGGCGCCACGCCCGAATACGAAGTCTATGCCATCCGCTATGCGCGGATGCCGCGGCGGCGGCGCGACAACTTCCTCGGCGGGGATCCGCATGACGGCGACATGCCCATGGATTTCTTCGTATGGTTGCTGCGCGGCGCGGAAGGCATCGTCCTGGTCGACACCGGGTTCAACGCCGATATGGCGCGGAAGCGCCGCCGCGAGCTGATCCACTGTCCCATCGAGGCGCTGGCGCCCCTGGGCGTGCGCCCCGAGGACGTGCAGCACGTGGTGCTGACGCATCTGCATTACGACCATGCCGGCAATCTCGACCGCCTGCCGCAAGCGCGTTTCCATGTACAGGATGCCGAGATGGACTATGCCACCGGCCGGTGCATGTGCTTCGAGCCGCTGCGGCATGCCTATGCGGTCGAGGATGTGGTCGCGCTGGTCAGGCGCGTCTACGAAGACAGGGTCGTATTCCACGACGGCGATTCGGTGCTGCTGCCCGGCATCGAACTGCTGAAGATCGGCGGCCACACCAAGGGCTTGCAGGCCGTGCGCGTGCACACGGCGAGAGGCTGGGTGGTGCTGGCTTCGGACGCAAGCCACTACTACGAAAACATGGGGGCGGGCCGCCCCTTTCCCATCGTGTACAACACGGCCGAGATGCTGTCGGGATACGCCAAGCTGTTAGCTGCGGCGCAATCCGAGGCACACGTCGTGCCCGGACACGATCCGGAGGTGCTGACGCGCTACCCCCGCTGGCGGGAGTCGCCGCATGTGGCGGTGCTGCATGCGCCGCCCCGGGATTCCTGATCCCGGGAGCGGCTGCCGGAGGCGTCAGCGGCGGCCGGTGCTTTCCGCGTAATCCATGTACAGCTTGTGCGCGCGGCGCGCCATCGGGCCGTATTCCAGGGCGCGGTCTTCGACGCGGTTCACGTGCACGACCTTGCCGTAGTTGCCCGAAGAGAAGACTTCGTCGGCGGCTTCGACGTCGGCCCGCGTGAGGCTGCGTTCCTGCACCTCGACGCCGTCGGCCTTCAGCAGGGCCAGCACGCGGCGGCGGGTGATGCCGTTCAGGAAGGTGCCGTTGTCCACGGGCGTGGACACCACGCCGTCCTTGGCGATCCAGAGGTTGCTGGTGGCGAATTCGGCGATGTTGCCCGCGCCGTCCAGCATGATGGCGTTGTCGTAGCCTTTTTCCGCGGCTTCGCGGATGGCGCGCTGGCCGTTGGGGTAGAGGCAGGAGGCCTTGGCGTCGGTGGGCGCCATGTTGGGCCAGGACCGCGCGAAGCTGGAGAAGCAGGCGGAAAAGCCCTGGTCGCCGGGCATCGGGACCTTGAACACGTGCAGCACGAACTGCGTCTTGTCGGCGTCGGGCAGCAGGAAGCCGTCGGCGCAATAGAACATGGGCTTGATGTAGAGCTCGGTGCCCGGCGGGAACTTGGCCACGGCCTGCAGGCACAGCGATTGGATGTCTTCCCAGCCGATCTGCGGTTTCATCAGCATTTTCTCGGCCGAGCGCACCACGCGCTGGCAGTGCAGGTCCAGGTCGGGTGTCAGGCCGCGGAAGGCGCGGGCGCCGTCGAAGACCATGCTGGCCATCCAGAAGGCGTGGTCGGCGGGGCCGAGCAGTTTGGGATTTTCGGTGGTCCAGCGACCGTCGTGCCAGTACAGGGCGTCCATGGTTGTTTCCTTCGCTTGTATGGGGTGGCGCGTCGACCGCGCCGAAACGTCAGGATACATGAGCCGGGGAACGGCGGCGGGCCGGGCCGCCCGCCTTATTCCTTCGCCAGCGCCGCCTGCACGCGCGCGGCGGTTTCGGCCGGCATCCATTGCCGCCAGACTTCGCCGTACTGCTTGAGGAAGTAGCGGGCGGCGTCCTCGGGTTCCTTGCCTTCGTTTTCCAGCCAGCCCAGGGTGGCGTCGATGGCGTCCTCCGGCACGGCCAGCTTGGCGAAGAAGGAGGCCAGTTGCGGCGCTTCTTTGGCGAAGCCGGCGTTCAGGCCCGTGACCACCGGGTTGGGCTTGAATTCCGTGGCGACCGGGCTGGCGCATTTCGGGTCGGTCATGCAGGTGTAGGCCCGCTGGTCGAAGGGCGGCAATTCCAGCTTGACCAGGTCCAGCGCGCCCACCAGCGAGGTCGGCGTCCAGTAGTAGAAGACGATGTCGCGCTTGCGCTTGTAGGCCGAGACGATGGCGGCCTTCTGGGCGGCGCCCGAGCCGGGCGCGAAGAGCGCGTAGTCGCGGTCCAGGCCCAGCGCGCGCAGCAGGTTGTCGTTGAGCGTGCCGCAGGCCCAGCCGGCGGGGCAGCCATAGATGCGGCCGCGCCCCGGGTCCTCGGGGTCGGCGAACACCTCCTTGAAGCGCGTCAGGTCGGATGCGGCCTTCAGGCCGGGGTGGCGCTCCACGGTGTAGCGGGGCACATACCAGCCTTCGCCGGCATCGTAGACGTGGCCCACGCCCAGCACGCGGCCGCTGGCCAGCGCCTTCTTCCAGGCGCCCTCGATCTGTCCCGGCCAGACCTCGGGGGTGACGTCCACGTCTCCGCGCTGCAGCGCCGCCAGCATGGGCAGCGTCTCGCCGATCTCGACCGAGGTCTTGCAGCCGTAGCCGTGTTCGAGGACGTAGCGTTCGATGCCCGCCAGCACCAGGTTCGATTCCCAGTTCAGGCCGCTGAAGCGCACCGGGCGATCGACTTCGCAGGCCGGGGGCGAAGAGGGTGAGGCCTGGGCCGCCGCGGCGGACGGCATGGCCGCGGCCAACGCCAGGGCGCAAAAGGCGGAGGCGATGTGCAAGTTGCGCATGGTCGGGCACCTGTCGGGTTGGGTGCCTGTCATTGTACGGGGCCGGCGGGAGGCGACCGCGGGTCCGCAATGCAAACGGGGCCGCATGCGGCGGCCCCGTCCGGTCATGGGGGCGTGCGTTCTAGGCGCGGGCGGCGCGCCGGCGGTTCACGAACGCGCCGATCTCGCCCACGATGCCGCGGCGGAACGCCAGCACGCAGATCACGAAGATCAGGCCGATCACGATCGTGACGGATTCGCCCAGGCGCAGGAACCAGTCCACGCCGGTCAGGCTGGCCATGGCCTGGCCGAAGTCGCCCACCTTGTTCTCGAGCAGCACGACGATGAAGGCGCCCAGGATGGGGCCGGTCAAGGTGCCCAGGCCGCCGATCAGCGTCATGAGGATCACCAGGCCGGACATCTGCCAGGTGGCGTCGGACAGGGTGGCGGACACGAACACCAGCGTCTTGGTGGCGCCGGCGAGCCCGGCGATGGCGGCGGACAGCACGAAGGCGAGCAGCTTGAAGCGGTCGACGTCGTAGCCCAGCGAGATGGCGCGCGGTTCATTCTCGCGCAGGGCCTGCAGCACTTGCCCGAAGGGCGAGTGCACCGTGCGCCAGATGATGAAAAAGCCCAGCGCGAACACGCCCATCACGACGTAGTACAGATTCAGGTCCTTGGACAGGTCGACCAGGCCCAGCAAGGTGCCGCGCGGCACGCTTTGCAGCCCGTCTTCGCCGCCGGTGAACTTGGCCTGCAGGAAGAAGAAGAACACCATCTGCGCCAGCGCCAGGGTGATCATGGCGAAATAGATGCCGCTGCGGCGGATGGCGAGCGCGCCCATGGCCAGGCCCAGCAGCGCCGCGACGGCCACGCCGAACAGCAGGCCGATCTCGGTGGGAAAGCCCCAGACCTTCATGGCGTGCCCGGCGGCATAGGCCGCGCTGCCCAGGAAGGCGGCATGGCCGAACGACAGGAGCCCGGTGAAGCCCAGCAGCAGGTTGAACGCGCAGGCGAAGAGCGCGTAGCACATGACCTTCATGGCGAAGATCGGATACACCCCGACGAAGGGAAGAATGGCCACCACGATGGCCAGCGCCGCATAGCCCAGGAATTGACGATTCATTTCTCTTTTCCGAACAGCCCGGCCGGGCGAATCAACAGAACAATGGCCATGATGATGAAGACGACCGTGCTGGAGGCTTCGGGCCAGAACACCTTGGTCAGGCCTTCGATGACGCCCAGGCCCAGCCCGGTGACGATGGCGCCCATGATGGACCCCATGCCTCCGATCACGACGACCGCGAACACGACGATGATGAGGTTGGACCCCATCAGCGGGGAAATCTGCAGCACGGGCGCGGCCAGCACGCCGGCGAAGCCCGCCAGCGCCACGCCGAAGCCGTAGGTCAGCGTGATCATGCGGGGCACGTTGACGCCGAAGGCCTCGACCAGCTTCGGGTTTTCGGTGCCGGCGCGAAGCAGCGCGCCCAGCCGGGTGCGCTCGATCACGAACCAGGTGGCCAGGCACACGATGATGGAAGCCGCCACGACCCAGCCGCGGTAGTTCGGCAGGATCATGAAGCCCAGGTTGGTCGCGCCGCGCAGGGCGTCGGGCGTGGGGTAGGGCTGGCCCGACACGCCGTAGAAGCTGCGGAACAGCCCCTCGATGAGCAGCGTCAGCCCGAAGGTCAGCAGCAGCCCGTACAGGTGGTCGAGCTTGTACAGATGCTTGAGCAGGAGTTTTTCGATGATGATGCCGAACAGCCCCACGATCAGCGGCGCCAGGATCAGCATGACCCAGTAGTTCAACCCGAAGTACGACAGGCCCATCCAGGCGACGAACGCGCCCAGCATGTAGAGCGCGCCGTGCGCGAAGTTGATGACGTTCAGCAGCCCGAAGATGACGGCCAGCCCAAGGGACAGCATGGCGTAGAAGGAGCCGTTGACCAGGCCTAGCAATAGCTGGCCGAACAAGGCCTGTATGGGGATGCCGAAAAAGTCAGTCATCTTGTAAAAATCCTGCGCGTACGGATGGATGCGGGCGATTCGGGATGCTGCCCGGCGGGTGGCCGGGCAGCATCAGGGACAAATAGGCTGGATTACTTCTTGACCAGCTTGCAGGTGGACTCGGACAACTTGGTGTAGACCTCGTCGCCGGGCAGCGTCGCCACGACCTTGTAGTAGTCCCACGGACCCTTGGACTCGGCAGGCGTCTTCACCTGCATGAGGTACATGTCATGGATCATGCGGCCGTCTTCGCGCACGTAGCCGCCCTGGGCGAAGAAGTCGTTGACCTTGTTCGACTTCATCCACTTCATCACCGCGTCGGCATCGTCCGTGCCCGTGGCCTTGACGGCGTTCAGGTAGAAGGACGCCGCCGAGTAGTCGCCGGCCTGCAGCATGGAGGGCTTGCGGCCCACCTTGTCTTCGAATTTCTTGGACCAGGCGCGCGAGGCGTCGGATTGATCCCAGTACCAGCCGTCGGTCAGGTACATGCCTTGCGTGGCTTGCAGGCCCAGCGAGTGCACGTCGTTGATGAACACCAGCAGGCCGGCCATCTTCATGGTCTTGGTCACGCCGAATTCGTTGGCGGCCTTGATGGTGTTGATGGTGTCGCCGCCGGCGTTGGCCATGCCGAGGATCTGGGCCTTGGAGGCTTGGGCCTGCAGCAGGAAGGACGAGAAGTCCGAGGCGCCCAGCGGCGCGCGCACCTGGCCCTTGATCTCGCCGCCCGCGGCCTTGACCACGGCAATGGTGTCGCGCTCCAGCGCATGGCCGAACGCGTAGTCGGCGGTCAGGAAGAACCAGCTCTTGCCGCCGTCCTTCACCACCGCGGAACCCGTTCCGCGCGCCAGCGCGACGGTGTCGTAGGCGTAGTGGACGGTGTAGGGCGAACATTGGGCGTTGGTCAGGTCGGACGCGCCGGCGCCCACCGCGATGAAGGGCTTCTTCTTTTCGGCCGCGACCGCGGCCATGGCCAGGCTGGTGGCCGAGTTGGTGCCGGCGACGATGACGTCGACCTTCTGCTGGTCGAACCATTCGCGCGCGCGGGCGGAGGCCACGTCGGCCTTGTTCTGGTGGTCAGCGGACACCACTTCGATCTTCTTTCCGTTGACGGTGCCGCCAGCGTCTTCGATCGCCATCCGGATCGCGTCCAGACCGGCCTTGCCGTCGATGTCGGAATACACGCCCGACATGTCAGTGATGAAGCCGATGCGGATGACATCGTCGGAGATACCTTGCGCGTGGGCGGTTGCCCCCGCAAATCCCAGGCCCGCCAAGGCCAGTGCAGCAGTGATGGTGTGCAGCTTCATGGGATGACTCCTCTTCCCTACGGTGTAGTGTTGCCGGGGTTCCGGCGGATGACAGGTTTTTTACACGCCCAGCAGTTCGTTGAGCGTGTCCTGTTTTTCTGAAAGTTCTGCGGCTTCGAAGTGCTCGACGATCTGGCCGTGCTCCATGACGTAGAAGCGGTCGGCCAGCGGCGCGGCGAAGCGGAAGTTCTGTTCCACCATGACGATGGTGTAGCCCCGCTGCTTGAGCGCCGTGATCATGCGCGCGAGCGCCTGCACGATGACGGGCGCGAGGCCTTCGGAGATCTCGTCGAGCAGCAGCAGGTTGGCGCCGGTCCGCAGGATGCGCGCGACGGCCAGCATCTGTTGTTCGCCCCCGGACAGGCGGGTGCCGGGGGAGTTCCGGCGTTCCTGCAGATTGGGGAACATGTCGTAGATCTCGGCCAGCGACATGCCGCCGCCCAGCGAGCCGACGACGGGAGGCAGCAGCAGGTTCTCTTCGCACGACAGGCTGGCGAAGATGCCGCGTTCCTCGGGGCAATAGCCCACGCCCAGGTGGGCGATCTTGTAGGTGGGCAGGTCGATGGCCTCGGTGCCGTGGATGCGCACCGAACCCTTGCGCGATCCCGTCAGGCCGAGAATGGCCCGCAGGGTCGTGGTGCGCCCGGCGCCGTTGCGCCCGAGCAGGGTGACCACGGCAATGTCCCAGGCGTAGTTGAAGGTTGAAGGCGGCGGTTCGCCAGTGGAATCCGAGAGAATCGGGTTTCCAGGAC
>NZ_UFQC01000056.1 GCF_900496975.1 Achromobacter veterisilvae | reverse complement strand
GAGTAGATGTCCTTCAACACCCCGTGATCGCGCATGAACGCCATCGCAGCCGAGGTCATGCTGCCGCTCGTGGTCGGGCGGTAGCCGTCTTCGATCATCCGCCCCGGAAGGGCTCGGAACAGCAGGTGGAACAGGTCGTCCCCGTAGCCGCCCATCAACGTGCCGGTCAGCAGCAAGGTCTTGCGAGCCTTCGCCGCCAGCACGCCCATGGCCTGGCCCTGGGCACTGCCCCCGTTCTTGTACTCATGTGCCTCATCGGCGATGAGCAGGTCGAACGTGCCTTGCGGCAGGTAGCGTTTGATGAACTCGGACGGCTGATAGCCGCCCTCGCCAAAGCCGAACTCCATGTTGGCCATCGCACGTTCCATGCGCGTGGCCTGACGGTCGGAAAACACCAGCTCGCCGTTGCCATCCATGAGGTTGATGAACTCATGGATGTTGTCGCCGAGCATCGACGCCAGGAACCCGTCACCGAACTTTTGCATCAGCTTCTGCGCGGTGACCTCTCCGATGGTCGGTATGCGCTTTAAGGCTTTGAGCACGGCCGAGGACTGGTCGCTGCCGGACAGACTGCGCGGGCGGATCAGTGTCCACAGGGGCGCGGCGCAGTGGCCGCACTTCCTGCGGCACTCCTCGGCTTGGAGCGCGATCGGGTTGACCGGCTCGCCGTCGAGGTCGGTGATGACCGTGCCGCAGTCCGGGCAGGCCGCCACGTCGCCGTGGCGGGTGCGCCGCGTGGTGAAGACAGGCTTCCAGTGAAAGCCCATCCGCATCCTGACGCGCCCCAGGACGAAGAACTCCTGGCCCGTGGGCTGCACGCCCAACTGCTCGCGCAGCTTGATGAGCTTGACGAGCGTATCCGGCCCGTTGAGTACCCACACCTTGGCACCGGCCACCGTCTCCTGGATCTCGCGCCGCCACTTGTAAACCAGGTGGGGCGGCGACAGCACCAGAGTGCGGCGATAGCCTTCGGCGTTGAGCACGGCGGCCGTGGCAATGCCGACGGTCGTCTTGCCGCAGCCCATCTCGCCATTGACGATCGCAGCACGTTCGCCACGGTCGATCAGCAGCTCGGCGGCGGCGTGGACGACTTCGGCCTGGGCTGGGAACAGCTTGCGCTTGAGGCTGGCGACCACCAGTTGCCGGTGCGCCTGCGGTTGGCCGGTATAGACCGGCGGATTAGCGCTGTTGAGGGCGTCGAGTAGTTCGTCGCCGAACTCGCCGACAAAATCCTGAAGGCTCAGGGTCAGAGGGGAAGATTCCGCGTCGAGCAGTTCGCCCTGTACGGGCGCGGATTCAGCGGCAGTGGTTTCGAGATCGAGGGACATGGTGATGCTCCAAAGAAAAATGGGGCATGCACCACCCCCAGCGGGGCAATGGCATGCCCCGTGGTGGGAAGAGAATCGACGCGTGGCTGAGGGTGGTTGAAGGTGCTGGCCTGGGCGGCCCGCAGGTGAACCGTGCTCAGTCTTCGGACGGAAGCACGATGACGGTTGCGCAGCGCTGCGAATCGGTGACGATGCGAATGGCGAGCCCCGGATGGATCACGTAGTGCGATTCCAGCGACGCGCCCGATTGAAGCGCGCTGCTGTTCGTCTGCCATTGCTGGATGTTGACGTCGCCCCAGTCGCCACGGGTGTGGCGCCTGAAGTACGGGATCGGGTCCAGGCGACCCGCGCGGACCAGGCGGTCTACACCTCTGCTGAAGATGAGCGCCCCGATGGGGAACGCCAGCCGCTGGCAGTAGGTTTCGATGCGATGCGATGCCATGGGCTCCTCCTTGATGAGTCATTGAGCCACGACACCCCTGCCGGAGTGAAGTGGCTCCGTCAGGTGGATGAGGATGACGATGTGGGGCCTCAGATCAGGTCCCGCTCTTCGGGAAGCTGGACCACCGTGGTCTGGTGGTCCTCGCTGGTCTTGACGATCAGCGCCAGGTCCGGCGTGATCCTGAACTGCGAGATCATTAGGTTGTCCTGTTGGATCGCCACGTCGTTGGCTTGGCGTGTGGCCTCATCGATCTCGCCCCAGTCCCCGCGCACATGGCGCTGGACATAGGCCAAGGGGTCGATCAGGCCTCGCCGGGCCAGCCAATGCACCTTCTCGCTCAACTTCAACGTACTCGGTGCGAACAACGGTTGCTTGTGCGGCGCAGGCCGCTTGAACGGATTGGGGATCATGGTGTTTCTCCTTCGAGTTGGTACAGCAGGACGGCAGCGCGTCCGGTGGATCAGCGAATGGTCAACACCTCGCCCCGTGTCGCGGAGCCAGGTGTCATGTCCCACGCGCGGATGACGGGAACGAACTTGTCGGTGAGGATGCGGGTCTCGGCGATGGAGCCGTCTTCGCGTTCGGTGAACTCCCGCTGGAGCGTCTTGTCCTTGTGGGTGTCACCTTTGACGACGAGCACGCGCCCGGTCTTGGAGCGCACAACCCCCGAGATCGCACCCGCGGCCAGAGCCAGGGCGAGATGCCAGCGGGACAAGGCCCGCGCCGGTGGACGCAGCGATTGCTGCGCAGCCCCCAGGTGCGTGTCCTGCGATGGCCACAAGCCTTGCAGCCTGCCAACCTCATCGGCGAACTGCTCGGGCTCCATCGTCACGCGGAAGAAATGCTCTGGCTCGGCCGGGCTGGCGGGGACGATGTACGGCAGGAACGGCCACTCGCTCGGCAGTTCCTCGGCTTCGACTTCGCCTTGCCCTACCTGCAACAGCAGATTGCGCACGGCCTTGACGCCATCGGGCACCTGCTCGCGCTGGCGCACCCGGCGTCCGAAGATCACCACCTGCTTGAACTGCGTCTCCACCGCTCGGTAGATGCGCAGGTCCGTGTAGTGGCGCGTCAGCCAGCCGACCAACTCCGCGTCGAGCACGTAGCCGGGGACGATGAAAACCAGCACGCCGCCGTATTGCAGCAGCGAGAGCGTGCGCTGGTAGAACAGCTTTTCAAGGCGGGCACGGCCCTGGCCCTGATAGCCGATGTTGCCGTTGACGTCCTTGGACAGGTCCCCATACGGCGGGTTGAGCCAGAGCAGCCCGAAGGACTGCTTGGAGACCATCGTGTCCATCAGGTCCGCGTGCAGGCAGTGATCGACCAGGCCGCGGGCATGGCGCGCCCGCTCCGCGTCGAACTCGACGGCGAACGCCTTTGCCTGCTCGCGCCCGAGGGCATGGGCGGCTTCGGCGATCGCCACGCCTTCGCCGGCGCAGGGATCGAGGATGCACATCGGCCCGTCGCTGGGCATCAGTGCGTTGAGCGCTCTTTCGAGCGTGGGTTCGTCGGTCGGGAAATATCCGTTCTTGACGAAATTGCGGGCGAGCCGCGGGAACATGAGGGCCATGGAAGTCTCCTGGTTGGCGGGGATGAAACACGGAAGTACGCCAAGGCGTGCCTCCGAGGGTGGGTCAAGCCGCTACCGCTTCCGGCGTCCAAATCTTGGCCGGATACGGATAGGCGGTGAGCGCGTCGCTGCGGATCAGGGAGCCGAGCGCCAGGGTCAGCGCCGGCACGTCGATGGCGAGCCGATGGCCTTCCAGCGGCCCGAGGGCGAACGGAAGGCGGGCCAGCATCTCGCGGGTTTGCAGCAGTTCCAGCACGGTCTCGCGCCAGTGATCGAGCAGCGGCAACGGGCAGGTGTCCCGCACCAGCATCCACAGGCGGTCAAGCCTGTGGGCGCTGTCGCGTGGCAGCAGTGCCAATGCGCTGGCGTTGGCCTTGTCGGGCTTGACGCAGCGCCGGTCGAACAGCCACACGTTGGACAGCGAGCCGAACAGCGTCCGCCGGTACGCGCGCGTGATGCGCTTTTCCAGGCGATCGACGTTGCCGATGAATACCGGGACGCTGCCGCCCTGGTCGGTGATGACGTGGAACTGGTCCAGTCCCTGCTCGTCGCGCCCGAGGGTCAGGCGAGCGAGGAACTGCTGGACGGCGGTGTCCCGCGCCCAGATGGACAGGAAGATCAGGTTGCCCTGGTCATCGCCGACGCAGGCGTCGGCCATCACGTCCGGGCATTCGTCGATGCGGTACAGCGTGGAAGAAGTGTTTGCGGGCATGGTGGTGTCCTCGGATGAACGGGAACAGCACCGCCCGCTGGGGCAAGTACTGCCCCAGGGGGTGGAAGAAAACCGCTCAGTCCGGCTCGAACTGCCGGGTGTGCGGGTTGAAGTGAAGCGGCTCGTCCGCCGAAGTGATCGGCGTGAAGCCTTCCAGGTAGATGTTGTTGAGGTACTGGTCGCGGTAGGTCAGTGCCTGCCGTGCCTGGTCCTCGGTGAGGCCGTTGTCGATGAAGTACGCCAGCATTTCCTCGTCGGAGGACACTTCGTCGTTGGACAAACTCCCTTCAACGAGTGCCAGCAACGAGGGCGGAAGCGTTGCCAGGATCGGGTCCATGTCGGTTCCTCCTGGCTCAGGCCATCGACGCCGCGGCGGATGCCGCGGATGCCGTGGGTGTGCGCCGCCGGGCGTGGTAGGCGCGAACGCCTGCACGCCAGTCGGCGGACTGCTCCGGTGCGAGGTCCAGATAGGACAGCGGGCACGTGTAGTAGTACGGGTGCATGGACTCGTCCAAGGACTTGTAGCCCCACTGGCCGCCGCTTCGTTCAAGCAGATCGCAGCGGATGTAGCGCAGGGACTGGCCCGGTGCGAGATCACGATGCACGCCTTCGACCTTGGCGGTCACTTCGGCGACGGACCACAGCACGTTGCCGCGCAGGGTGTGAGCGATGACCTTGACGCTGGCGCGCTCGGTCTCTTGCGGTGCGATCAGTTCCGCGATCAGTTCGGACCGCGATTGGTTTGAGAAATACCAGCCCATGAGAGGCCTCCTCGAAAAGTTGAGCTGAAGGCCTCCCCGTGGGGAAGAACCCCCAGCGGGTGATGGAATGCCGCATCTGCGGCGAAGGAACCTATGCGTCGCCCTCAATCCCAGTCGTCATCGTCTCGATCACAACCGGCCGGGCAGTAGCCGAACTCGATCCCGTGCGAGCAATAGCCATGCTCCGCATTCCAGTCCTGGGTTTCCTGCCGTTCGGCAGGTGTTGCGTAGTCCCATTCCTGGGCCGCGATTTCGAGAGCCTGAGCACGTTGCTCATCCGGCAAACGATTGGCCTGTGCGTCGATCGCCGAACTGAAGAGCGTCACGTAGTGGTCGTAGGACAAGCCGCAACCGCGCTGGGCGTGTGCGGCGGCCGCTTTGCAAAGGTCCCGCCACGCGGGTTCATCCAGCGTTGAACGCGGGGTATCGCAAGCGATGGTGGACATGATGGAGACCTCCAGAAAATGGCCAGGGCCTCCCCCGCATGGGAAAGGAACCCCGGCGGGTGGATGAAGAACACCGCGCATGCGGCGTCTGCGATCACGCAGGTTTTGGTTCGGCCTGGCGGCTCCACTCCTGCGTCTTGAAGTCCAGCGCGTAGCCCAGCTCGCCCAGGCGGGCGATCTGCGCGCGCAGGGTGCGGCGGTCGATGGTCGAATCCAGTTTCACGGACTCGCCCAGCGGCCACAGCAGGCCGAAGAGCGCGGCGTCACCGTCTTCGGTGCTGCCGGGGGCAGCGGCCGTAGCAGGCGGTGGCGCATCCACGCCGAAGGGCGTGGTATCGACCAGCGGGTCCGCGGACGCCTGCACGGGTGCGGGCTTGGCGGGCCTGGACGCTTTGGTGGGCTTGGCCGGCGTTGCCGCAGGCTGCGCCCCTTGCTCTTCATCGAGCGGATCGACGTCCTGGGTGGCGAAGCTGCGGGCTTCGTCGCGGCTGAGTTTGTCGATGCCGTTGAGCGTCATGCCGTCGAGGCTGGCACGGATCTCGAACCGCATGCCGCCGCCGACCGGATAGGACTTCGGGAAGATGTACCTGATGATGAATTCCCCGTCGTACTTGCCTTCGGGGTACTGCTCCAGCTCCGGGTCTTTGACCTCGAAAGTACCGAGGTGCGTCGCGAGGCGGCCAACCGTGAACGGGCCGTTCTTGCCGCGGATGGTACGCAGCGTGAGCTGGCCGGGGACGACGATGGGCGCAACAGATTTCTCGGAAGCCGATGGGGTTGCCATGATGGTTCTCCTGATGATGAATGACGGGCCGCCGACGGCACCCGGTGGATGAGAGGAAATGGCCTCGCCCGAGGTGGGCGAGGTCCGCGTGGCATCACGCCTTGAGCTGGCGCATGCCTTCGGCCAGCAGCCACAACGCCCGGTTCAGGCGCAGGTTCTGGTCGATGCCTTGCACCGGACGGGTGCGCTGATTGCGGCCGTTGGCCGTGCGTCCGTTCAGGCCCCCTTTGACTAGGTTCTCCTGGACGCGGTTGAAGACGGCCCACAGGTCGTTCTTGCGGTCGTCCCATCGCCGAGGGGCCAGCAGTTGGCTCTCGGTGACAGGCGTGGACTTGGCCGGATCGTCGTACTTGAGTGCGAGCGCAGAGTTCGCAAAGACCTCCGCTTCGCCCTCATCGAGGGTGATGGTGCGCATCGCATCGCGCGCGTTCTGCACGCGCTCGAAACCTTCGAGGACTCCGTAGGCACCTTCGATCACCTGGCTGGCCACGTCGCCCTTGTGGGGAACGCGGATGTCTGCGGTGGTGTCACCGCAAACCAGGCCGTTGTGGCAGACGAACCGGAACATGCCGGCGAGCATCTGATAGCTGCTCGTGCCGTCATGGCTGTTGAGCAGGATGATCTCGTTCGCCTCGTCGCCGTTGATCTGGCTTGCATGGCGAAGTCGGATGAGGTGCTTCGTGTACTCGCGCCGGTCTTCGTTGCGCACGCGCGTCTGACACACCATGAAGGGCTCGAAGCCCTCCTGGCGCAGCTTGGTCAGCACGGTCGAGGTCGGTATGTAGGCATACCGATCGGACCGGCTCCCATGTGGAGCGTCGGCGAAGATCGACGGAACGACGGCACGAATGCGGTCGTCCGAGAGTGGGCGATCAGAGCGCAGGATCGGGGATTGCGGAGCAAAGCGGGATACCAGAGACATGGCTGATCTCCTTTGAGAAATTCGACAACCGCGTGGCCGTGAGACCACGCGGAACTCGGGGGATGAAATGCGCAAGCACGCGTCCTGGGGACGCGGCGTACGTGGGGAGGAAAAGCGACAAGGCCCCGTGAGAGGCCGTGCCGGATCAGAACGAAGCAGCCAATGCCGGCTCCTGCTCCTGGACTTGCGCCTCGGGCTCGCGCTCGGCGGGCTCGGTGGCCGTGTCGATGGCATCGTCGGCTTCGGACGCGGATGCGTCTTCGGCCGGCGGCGCCTCGGCTTGCGCCTGGCTCGTCGGATAGACCTGGGTGCCGTCGATCTTGATGAGACCGATGTGGACCAGCGTCGATTCCAGGCTGGCGGCCGGTTCCCCGGCGTGCTCACCCTTGGTGCGGATGTACGGATCGATCTTCATGTCGTTCAGACGGAAGGCGATCAGCACCTTGCGGTCACCCTCGACGGCCTGAACGCACCGGCGAACCAGGTGCTCGGCTTCCGGGGTGGCGACGATGGTGTCGAAGTACCGATACTCCGGTTCATCGACAGGCCCGGCCAGTGCCGCGACGGTGCAAGAGAGGAACGAGTCGCCAGCTTTTGGGGTGACGTCCTTCACACGATTGAGATAGCCGATGCCGCGGGTGATCAACTCGTGCTGCTCGATCGAAGCCAGTTCGGCCCGGTCGATCAGTTCGGCCTTGAGCAGTCGCGCCTTGAGGGACGCGGCGGCCTGACCCTTCTGCTCACCCTTGTCGCGGATGTACACATCGCCCCACAGGTCACCGAGGCGAAAGCGCACCAGCGGGCGCTGCTTGGGATCGTCAACGCCGATGTAGCGCTGAACGAGCTTCTTGGCCTCGGCACCCGAGACCTTGACGTCGAAGTAGCGGTAGCTGGGGTCCCGGGCGGGGCCGACCAGCGCGGCGATGGTGCATGCCAGGAAAGGCTGCGCACGGCGGCCGCCCCGGACGGGCACTTCACGGACACGCTGGATGTAGCCGATGCCCGAGGTGTGGAGGTCGAAATACGATTTCTCGTTGGACGTGGTGTTCATGGTGAATCTCCATTGGGATGAAGCGGAGACACACCGGCCCACGCATGCGGGGAAGGTGCGTGACCCCGCGGTGGGTTGATAAGGCGAAAGCATCCGCCACCAGAGGCTGGTGGCCGCTCGCGGAAGGATGCGGTGCGAGCTGGCTCGGTCACGCAGTGGGAACTGCGCCGCAACCTCGAAGACCGATGGTTGCCTGGCATGTCGCTGACGACGTCAGCAGGCATGGGGCCAGCATGGCGGGGCCTCGCGCGCGCGGCAGCAATCAATCGGCACCCGGGCGCTTCCCTTTGTCCGCGCCACCCGGCGCCTGTCACAGGCACTTGGCGCCGCGCAGGTGCTCGGGGGTATCGGCGCGCGGACGGCCGGGACGGCTCCAGGCGCCGCCACCGCGCGCGCCGATCAGCCGCCAGCCGGCGGCGCGCAGGCTGGCGCCACCTTCGTCGGGCATGGTGTAGGTGAGCAGGCGTATGTAGCCCAGCGCCCTTGCCGCCTGCCAGGCCGCGCCGTAGAGCTTGCTGCAGGCGCTGGGTGTGCCGTCGGTGCACAGCCGCGTGACTTCCAGCGTCCAGGTGCCGCGCGACCGGGCGGCCGACAATGGCCACGCCGTGGATCAGGTCGCTGTCGCTCAGCGTGACGGCCAGGGCGAACTTCGCGCCCTGGACCGGGCGGTGGTGGCGATGGTGCGACAGAACGAATGCATTGGCCGTGCGCAGCGACACCGGTAGGAGGTGCAGCCTCGGCGAGGTCGATGGCGTGTTCATGCGGTTGTCTCCGGTGGCATGCCGGCGTTGTGGCCGGCGGGGCGTGCCTCGGCGGCTGGAGACAAACGCGCACGCGCGGCGATGGCGGCGGTGCGAACAAAAGAAGGCCCCCGATGCGGGGGCTGCGAGGCGGTTGCCGCGTCAGGCGGGAGGCACCACTGCTAAGGACAGGTGCGTGGCGGTGGCGGAAAGCACGAGATCGTCCGCCGAGTGCTGGAGGCGCGTGAACAGGCCGTCCTTCGGGTCGAAATACTCCGCGAAGTCATCGCCGCCCAGCTCGCGGCCGGCGAGGTGCCACCAGTCATCGAACGGGTCGGTGTCCGGGTTGCATCCGACGGCGTAGGCGAGCAGTGCCTGGCGCCCATCCGGGCGACGCTCCCCACGCTCGGCGAGGAAGTACACGCCCTGATCCTTGACCAGGACAATGCGGCACTGATTGGGGACGTCTCAGAAAACGGAAAAAATCGTACGCTAAGCCGGTTGCAGCGGTCGTAGCGGCCTGAACTTGCCCGCGCCGATCTTGGCGCTGCTGCGCCAGAGGTAATCGCCGGTCAGGTTGATGTGCTCCCAGCCCAGCGGCGACAGGTACTGCAACAGGGCGTCATCGACAGTCTGGCCGTGACCGCGTAAGGCGTTTGAGGCCCGTTCCAGATAGACCGTGTTCCACAACACTATGGCCGCCGTCACCAGGTTGAGGCCGCTGGCCCGGTAGCGCTGCTGCTCGAAACTGCGGTCGCGGATTTCGCCCAGCCGGTTGAAGAACACGGCGCGGGCTAGCGCGTTGCGGGCTTCGCCCTTGTTCAGTCCGGCATGCACGCGGCGGCGCAGCTCGACGCTTTGCAGCCAGTCCAGGATGAACAGCGTTCGCTCGATGCGGCCCAGCTCGCGCAGCGCCACGGCCAGGCCGTTCTGGCGCGGGTAGCTGCCGAGTTTCCTGAGCATCAGCGAGGCCGTCACCGTGCCCTGCTTGATCGAGGTGGCCAGCCGCACCTTGGCGTTGATCGCCTTGCCGGACGCCTGGAACTGCTGCTGATGCTTGTGCTTGGCAGCGTTGAACAGCTTGCCCAGGATGCGGTCGTGCAGGTCGATGATTTCGTCGGTGACGGTGGCCATGCCCTCGATGGCGAGCGCACCAGGGTCGCGTAGCGGCGCTGTGCCTCGAACTTGGCCAGATCGGCGGGCGTCATCTGGCCGCCTTCGCGGGCGATCTTGAGCAGGCGGTTCTGGTGCACCGACCGCTCGATGCCGGAAGGCAGGTCGAGCGCCTGCCAGGCTTTGAGGCGCTCGATGTGTTCGAGTATGTGGCGCGAGTTCGGCTTGACGGGCGACTGGCGCAGCCAGGCCAGCCAGGTCGTCTTGCCGTTGTCGTGGCGCTTGAGCAGATCGTCGAGGCGGTGCCGGTGGGTGGCCGACAGGGGATCGGACAAGGCCGCGTAGATGCGGCGGTTGGCGCGGCTGTAGGCGTTCATCGAACACCTCCCTTTTCCTCATCCGGCGCAACAGGACAGTTGCTTCACGTCCTTGTTGAAGGTCTGCGCCGCGAGCTTCAGTCCCTCGACCATGGTCAGGTAGGGGAACAACTGGTCGGCCAGCTCCTGCACGGTCATCCGGTGGCGGATCGCCAGCGCGGCCGTCTGGATCAGTTCGCCCGCTTCCGGCGCGACCGCCTGTACGCCGATCAGCCGCCCTGAGCCAGCTTCCGCCACCAGCTTGATGAAGCCGCGCGTGTCGAAGTTGGCGAGCGCCCTCGGCACGTTGTCGAGCGTCAGCAGCCGGCTGTCGGTCTCGATGCCGTCGTGGTGCGCTTCCGCCTCGCTGTAGCCCACGGTCGCCACCTGCGGATCGGTGAACACCACCGCCGGCATCGCCGTCAGGTCCAGCGCCGCGTCGCCGCCGGTCATGTTGATCGCGGCGCGCGTGCCGGCCGCCGCCGCCACATAGACGAACTGCGGCTGGTCGGTGCAGTCGCCGGCAGCAAAGATGTGCGGTGCGCTCGTGCGCATGGCGCGGTCGATGACGATGGCTCCCTGCGCATTGACTTCGACGCCTGCCGCTTCAAGGTTCAGGCTGCGCGTGTTCGGCGCGCGACCGGTGGCGACCAGCAGCTTGTCGGCGCGCACTTCCCCCTGCCCGGTGGTGAGCACGAATTCCCCGCCCGCATAGGCAACGTGGCTCGCCTGGGTGTGGTCCAGCACCTCGATGCCCTCGGCGCGGAAGGCGTCTGTTACGGCTTCCCCGATGGCCGGGTCTTCTCGGAAGAACAGCGTGCTGCGCGCCAGGATCGTGACCTGGCTGCCCAGCCGGGCGAAGGCTTGCGCCAACTCGACCGCCACCACGGAGGAACCAATCACGGCCAGCCGCTCGGGGAGCGAGCTGCTTTCCAGCGCCTCGGTGGAGGTCCAGTGGGGTGTGTCCGCAAGGCCCGGGATTGGCGGAAGCGCCGGGCTCGCGCCGGTGGCAATCAGGCAGCGGTCGAAGTTCACCTCGTGCGTGCCGCCGTCAGCGGTCGCCACGGTCAGCGTGCGCGTGTCCCTGAACCGGGCCTCGCCGCGCAGCACGGTGATGGCCGGAGTGCTTGCCAGGATGCCTTCGTACTTGGCATGGCGCAGCTCCTCGACGCGGCCTTGTTGCTGGGCCAGCAGCCGCTCGCGCAGTACAGCGGGCGCTGCGGCCGGCAGGCCAGCATCGAACGGGCTTTCGCGGCGCAGGTGGACGATGTGCGCGGCGCGGATCATGATCTTGGACGGCACGCAGCCGACATTGACGCAGGTGCCGCCGATGGTGCCGCGCTCGATCAGCGTGACGCGGGCGCCTTGCTCCACGGCCTTCAAGGCAGCCGCCATCGCCGCGCCGCCGCTGCCTATCACAGCCACGTGCAGCGCTTGTTCACCGCCAACATGCTTCGTTTCGCCACCGAGCCAGCCCAGCGCCTTGTCTAGCAGGCCGGCAGGCTTGTTCGGCGTGTCGGTAAGCCGTGCGCGATAGCCGAGCGTGGCCACTGCGGCAACCAGCGGGGCCACGCTCACGCCTGCATCCGCCTCGATTTCGGCCTGCCGCTGCGGATAGGACACCGAGGCCGCGCGCACGCCGGGCACGTTCGTCAAAGCCTGCTGGACGTGCTCGGCGCACGACGTGCAGGTCATGCCTTCGATGTGGAGGGTGATCGCCTCGGCCATGATTACGCCCTCACTGCTTGACGCTGGACGGGTAACCCGCGTTTGCGGTGGCCTTGGTCAAGGCGTCGGCATTGGTCTTGGCCTCGTCGAAGGTGACGACGGCCTCCCGCTTCTCGAAGCTGACTTCGGCCTTCTCGACGCCGGCGACCTTGGACAGAGCCGTCTTGACCGTGATCGGGCACGCGGCGCAGGTCATGCCGGGCACCGACAGGGTGACGGTCTTGGTGGCAGCCCAGGCGGGCGCGCTTAGAGCGGCGGCCAGGGCGATGAGGGTGGTGAGGGTGGTGAGTTTCTTCATGGTGATCTCCTTTCAGTAGAACAGCGGCAGGACGTAGGGAAACGCGAGGGCAACCAGAACCAGGGCGGCCACGATCCAGAAGATCACCTTGTAGGCAGTCCGCACTTGGGGCACGGCGCAAACGTCGCCGGGCTTGCAGGCATGGGCTGGTCGGAAGATGCTGCGCCAGGCGAAGAACAGCGCGATGAGCGCTGCGCCGATGAAGATCGGCCGATACGGCTCCAGCACGGTCAGGTTGCCGATCCACGCGCCAGAGAAGCCGAGCGCGACCAGGACAAGGGGGCCGAGGCAGCAGGCCGAGGCGAGGACGGCCGCGACGCCGCCGGTCGCCAGTGCGCCGCAGCCGTTCTTGGGTTCCGACATAAGGTTCTCCTTCCGGGACTTCGCTTGATGCTGTAACGTTACTTCCGTAGTCAACTACGGAGTCAAGCGCCATGGAGAACGCTCAAGAGAATCTGACCATCGGGGCCTTCGCCAAGGCAGCCCGGGTCAACGTGGAGACGATCCGCTTCTATCAGCTCAAGGGCTTGCTACCCCAGCCGGAGCGGCCCTACGGTCGCATCCGCCGCTACGGGCAGGCGGACGTGGCGCGGGTGAAGTTCGTGAAGTCAGCCCAGCGCCTGGGATTCAGCCTGGATGAAGTCGGCCAGCTCCTGAAACTGGAGGACGGCACCCATTGCAGCGAGGCGGCCGAACTGGCTGCTCACCGGCTGGCCGATGTGCGCGCACGCATGGCGGACCTCACGCGGATGGAAGAGGCCCTGTCGACGCTAGTGAGAGAGTGCAACGCGCACCATGGCAATGTTTCCTGCCCGTTGATCGCAGCTTTGCATTGCTGCTAAAGGGCCCACTTCGGCTCTTAGCGTACGATTTTTTTCCGTTTTCTGAGACGACCCCTGATTGGCGATGGCTTCGGTCAGCACGGGGCGCAGGTCAGCGCCTTTGAATCGCAGTGACATGGATGAAATCTCCTGTGTGGAAGAATGAGAAAGGCCTCCATCCGATGGGATGAAGGGCCTGTAGTGCACGCGGCCGGAACGGCTGGAACGCCGTGGCGGATGCCTCGGGTCAGCCGCAGGACCGCCCGGTTTCGCTGCGGGGCGTCATGCCGGGACGGCCTGGCGCTTGCGGGCCGCTTTCGCGTCGAGGATGCTCACGTCGATCTGGCGCCAGCGCCCGTCGTCGATGAGCCTCTCCAGCACTTCGCCGAGCATGTCGAAATACACCTCGTCGTGCCGATCGACCAGTTCGACCGATTCACCGTTCTGACGGTGCAGTTCCACCACGTAGGTGTCTCCGCCGCGGTCGTAGAGGATCGTCACCCGGCCCTCGAACTTCGCGGTCGAGACCGTGAAGCTGATCGCCGGCGGGGTCTCGATGATCTTGGAGGGCGTGGGATCGACCCAGGTGAAGTCGCGGGCACCGGCATCCACCAGCATGTGGGTGATGCGCCGGAAGCGATCGGGGGCCGGCATCTCCTCCAACTGCTCGATGAGCTGGCCCAACTCCATGCACTGCGGCGTGGGAATGGGCAGCTTGGCCGGCGCCGAGCCGAGGATGTGCCTCGTGATGGTGTACGGCGTGCCGTCCGAAGTCTCCTCGGTGATGACCTCCGGCGTGTCCGCGCGCAGTCCGTCGAAGCGACGACGGGCATAGGGTTGGACATGCACCTTGGCGCCTTCGGCAGGAACCGTGGTCACCAGGCTGGGATCGAGCACCGCGAACTCGGAAGGCTTGAGCTTGACGACGATGGCATCGTCGGTCGCGGCGACCACCTTGCCGTCGAAGGGTTGGGGGTCGATGGCGAAGCCCAGCGTTGAGGACAGCGGCTGATCATCGAACACGCGGTACTTGAACGACCGCACGTTGCGGGGCACATGGCCTGCGACCAGCGAAGGCATCATGGATTTGATGAGGGAACGATCCATGGGGAAACTCCTTGAGGAAAAACAAGGGATTCCCCGCCCGCAAGGGAGAGGTCCCTTGTGGGTGGCGTGGATGGACGCGGTAGGTCCGTAGGAAGAAACGACCAGCACGGTTTCCCGCGCTTGCAGCCTCGAAGGTCTCGACTGCCTGGGCATGTGCCGGCAACGCCGACGAACATGGGGCAAGCATGGCCCTGGGGCGGTCTGCCTGCCCGCAGGAAACGGCACCGCACCACAACCGTTTTCCTGTGCTGCGGGCAAGAAAAAGCCCCTCGAAAGGGGCTGGAGGAATCAGGCTTGGTACACGAAGTAGTGCTCGCGCTGACGCGGAAAGAACACGTGTTTCCACGTGTCGCCGCTTGTGTTGCCACCGTCGAAGACGACCATTTCGTAGTCGTCCACGTCGGTGTCCACCAGGTCGGCGCTGGCGATATGGCGCATGTGCAGCGTGCCGCTCATGCGCTCGAATACCAGGATCTGGCCGATGGCATCTTCCTGGCTCATGGCGTTGACGCAGGCTCCGAGTTGGTGCTCGAAGTCGGATGCGGGTGTGATGAGGTCGGGGAACATGGGATCGCTCCTGTGAAAGTGCGCCGGCCCGGCTCTCTGGCGGGAGACCGGGCCGGCATGCGGTGAGGACAAGGAAGGCCGGGGATGTGTGTGGCAGCTATTCGCCGGCCAGCGATAGGCCCGGCAACACGGGTGCGTCGGCATCGAGGATGAGGATGCGCACGTCGGCCTGGCCGGCCAGTTCAAGGATCTGTGCCAGCTCGTCCGGCATGCCCTTGCTGCGGTGCTCCTGCCGAAGCTGCTCGGCGGCGATCCCCTCGACGTCCTGCAGGTGCTGGTCCGTCCAGGGCGTGGAGATCAGCTTGACGCCGATCGCCGGGCTGTAGGGAATCCGGAACGCGATGAACAAAAAGGCCTCCGGCGTCGCGAGGTCAGCCAGGTTGGCCAGGTACTGGCCGGTTTCGCGGCTGATGTGCGCGCTGCTGATTTCCCAGCACCGGCTGTAGTAGCCGGTCTCGAAGCTCAACCGCTGCACGACTTCCCGTGCGGCCTCGGCCGAATAGGTGTCGCCAATGTGGACGGGGCGGCCGTCGAAGTCGTCGCCGTGGATCGCGTACACCACGGCACCCACCATGCCTTCGCCGCTGCCCCCTTCAGCCGCGTCGCATTCGGCGATCAGTGCGGCGCCGACAGGTTCGGTGCCAGTCCTGACCACCGCGAAGTCGCTGGTGATGATGCAAGGAGAAGAAACCAGCGCCGCGTCGCAGAGGTGCTGCTGGCTCGGGTGGATGTTTCGCCAAACATGCGGGCTTCCGTCCTCGTAGCTGATGGACAGCGTGCGGACGATTTTCAGATTCCAGTAGCCGCGTAGAAAGGGATTGGGATTCTGGGACATGGGATTTCTCCAACAGAATAATGATGGAGCAAATCCCCGCCACCGGGAATTGACCCCGGTGGGTGGAAAGAAAGGAAACAGCGTCAGGTGACGCTGATCGTTGGCGTTTGGGCCAATCGCTCGGCGACGCGCCGGCGCAAATTCATGCGGAATGGCTCGTCGCTGACGCCCGCCAGCAGATTGATGGTCTCCAGCGCGATCAGGGCCGAAGCCTCTTCGATGTCGGCGGCCACAATGGTCTTGCGCAATTGGTCGCCGAGCTGGAGGGCCTGGGAGGAGGAGCTGATGAAGCGGACCTCGCGGCTCAGGTAGCAGCCGTTGCCGCCGAACTCGAACAGCCGCGGCTTGCTGCAGTACCAGCAGCCCTCGAACTGGATGGCGGTCAGGTGGTGCCCGTCATCGAACCGGGTGGCGATCAGAAACAATGCGTCGAGATCGGCGGTGTCCTCGAACGAATGACGGTCGATCAAGTTCCCCAGCTCTTCGTCCTCATCGGCACGGAAGTGCACGGCGAGCAGTTCGAGCAGCGGCGGGATCGACAGCCCTTCGTCGTCCGGCATCGGAATACCGAGTTGCGTGGCCAGGTCTTCCAGGCCATCGAGCACGTCCGGCCATTGCGGATTGGTGGTCTCGGCGATCTGGGCGATGTAGGCCTGCCCGTTGCCGGGGTGGCTCTCGTCCAGCGCGAAGGCGCCGAACAGCGCCTGGATGACGGGCGTCACACGGTCGAGCACGAGAACGCCGGTGGCTTCGTAGTAGTTGTTGGCCATGAAGGCTCCTTTCGATGAATGAACGGAGCCAGCCCTTGCGGACGATGGCATCCGCAGGGGAAACCGCCTGATGCCGGATGGCGCTGGGCGGGGAGAAAACGCGAGGGACATGGCCTCGAACGAGGCGCATGTCCCTCATGGGGTCCCGTGAACGCAGTGATGAAGGTGTGCCAGGGACCGGCTCACCAACCGCTGTAGTTCAGCAGCAGGTCGGCGATCACCTGGCGACGTTGCAGATCGAGACCATCGAAGTCCGACAGTCCTTGGAAGTGGCAGCGCTTGAGCATGGCACCGCCCTCGCGCGCGTTGTAGAAGCTGAACATGGCGGACAGGAACATGCGTTCCCCGCTGCTCAGGACGCCGAGTGCGTCGTTGGCACGCAGCATGTCGGGACGCAGATCCCACTTGCTCTTTGCCTGGTTCAGGCCTTCGCGCGTGCCGTCGCCAAACCATTGCGGGCCTGCGATCTCGACGCCGCGCTTCCAGACCTCGAAGAAGGCTTGGGGCGCGGCGGCGAAATGCTGCTCTTCCCGCATGATCTGATCGACGACTTCCTGGGGCAAAAGCTGGTTCATGACGTGGTTCCTCCAGTTGGATCAGGGTGTGGCGAGCTGGGACCAGCCGCCTCTTTCGAGGGCACGTTGAGCCGCGGCATAGCTGCGGAAGTACTGGCAGGATTCCCGCGAAACGGGACCTTCTGTATCGCGCGTGCCGATGTAGTGGCCGGCGGCGCTATGCAGGATTTCGAGCGGCAGGAACTTGCCGCAATGGATCAAGGCCAACTGGCCGAAAGAGGCTTGCTGGGACATGGACGGGCTCCTTGGAAAAAGCGGGGCCTCGTCCCTCACGGGATGGCAGCTCCCGCACGCGGTTGAGAAAAAAGCATCGGCGTCACGGGTGACGCGCGTCCGCAGACTCGATGCGATGGCGGACTGGCGGGTAGCGCGGAAAGAATCCGCGGCAGCCTGGAAACTCTGGCTGCTGGCATGGTGCTGACGAATCAGCGACACATGCGGGCAGCTTCATGCGCGAGGCGAGCCGCGTCAGCCGGAAATCGGCATTTGCAACAGCCCCGATTGGCGAACGCGGAAAAAAGAAAGCCCCGCAATAAGTGCGGGGCTGTCAGGAGGATGAGGCGAAACTGGGTCAGCGAGGCCTGTCGCCCAGTACATGCTGCTTCCACAGGGCGAATGCCTCGTCCGGTCCCAGCTCTGCGAGGATGACGATGGGCTGGCCCCGACGGGCACGCAGCGATGCGAAATACGCTGGCCGGTCGGCGATGGTGTTGAGCTTGATGCCCTTTAGGAACAGCAACTGGCGGGGGCGAACTTTGGTGGTAACGCAGGCATGATTGCGCTTGTTTGGGGCAAAAGGGCCAGCCAAGCGGGCGGACACGGCCAGAAAACCGCGACGAACTACTTGTACTTGCCAGGCGAGGCGAACGGGTGACATCAGCATATCGCTATGCGGTAAAGAAGACCGTCCTAAAGCTTGCAGGATCCCGGCATAGCTTCATCATCACCTCTCCGTGACGGCTCATTGGAACGAAAAAGGCCAGCATCGCCGTGATGGACTTTCATAATTGCCAGGTCAACTGGCTTGCGTGCTGTTTATTCACAGCAAGGCATTGCGACGTCGTTGCAGCAATCGCCGCCATCGCAACAGGGCGTTGCAGCAAAAGCGGCGGTGGGCGCTAGCATGAGGGCCAAGCCGCGGCCGCTCATGCTGGGGGCCGTTCTCTTCAGATTGGTGTCCTGCACCGTGTGCATTGCGAATTTCCGGATCGTCCCAATGTCACTGGGACTCCTTTGTGGCGGCCGGGTTCTCCACGCTCATGAACGACTGGGCCACCAGCGCGATCGCCCCGCCCACGATGGCCATGTCAGCGATGTTGAAGGCGGGCCAGTGCCAGCCGTGCAGGTGAAAGTCGATGTAGTCGATAACGTGCCCGCGCGTGGCGCGGTCGAACGCGTTGCCCAATGCGCCGCCCAGAATGAGGCTGTACTAAAGGCCTTCCGTTTTGCGCAGCGGCCGGGAGAGCAGCCATGCGAGCCATGCCGATATTGCGAACGCGATCGCCAGAAAAAACCACCGCTGCCAGCCGCCCGCGCCAGCAAGGAAGCTGAACGCCGCGCCGGGATTGAGAGCGTGAACTAGGTTGAAGAATGACGCCACCTCGTGCGACCAACCCAAGGGAGTTGTCGCGTCAATGTAGCTCTTAGCTGCCTGATCGCCGGCGAATATAACGATCGCGAGTGAGTACCACTGCGTCTTGCGAAGAGATGGTTCATCCATTGTTCATGCCGCCTTGAACTTCAGGAGGCGCAGCCCATTGACGACAACCAAAAGACTTGCCCCCATGTCAGCGAACACAGCCATCCACATGGTGGCATGCCCTGTGAACGTCAACGCAAGGAACACCGCCTTGATGCCAAGGGCCAGAACGATGTTCTGCGTGAGGATCGCCGCAGTGCTACGCGACAGCCGGATGAAGGCGGGGATCTTGCGCAGGTCGTCGTCCATCAGGGCGACGTCGGCTGTTTCGATCGCGGTGTCGGTGCCGGCCGCGCCCATGGCGAAGCCGATGTCGGCACGGGCGAGCGCGGGCGAATCGTTGATGCCGTCGCCCACCATGCCCACCTGGCCCTCGCCGCCGACCAGGCTTTCGATGGTCTTGAGCTTGTCTTCGGGCAGTTGGTCACCACGGGCTTCAGAGATTCCGACCTGGGCAGCGATGGCCGCGGCCGTGTGCTGGTTGTCCCCCGTCAGCATCAGCGTGCGCACACCCAGCGCCTGCAGGTCGGCCACCGCCTCACGGCTGGTTTCCTTCACGGTGTCGGCCACTGCAAAAATGCCGAGCACGGTCGCATCGTCCATCAGCAGGATCGCTGTCTTGCCTTGGCGCTCCAGGGTCTCCAGCCGAGCCTGGAGCGTCGCTTCGCTCAGGCCCAGCTCCTGGGCGAGCCTGTGGTTGCCCATGTGCAACATGCGCCCGGCGACGCGGCCGCGCACGCCGCGGCCAGGCAGCGCCGCGAAGTCGTCGACCTCGTGCAGCGCGATGCCGTCACGGTTCGCCTTGCGGGCGATGGCCTGAGACACAGGATGGTCCGAGCGTGCCGCGAGGCTTGCGGCCCAGGCGGCAACTTCCTGCGCCTCGCCGATCAGCGGCACGAAGTCGGTCTGCTCGGGCTTGCCATGTGTGAGTGTGCCGGTCTTGTCCAGGGCCAACGCCTTGAGCTTGCGCCCGCCCTCCAGGTAGACGCCACCCTTGATCAGGATGCCGCGTCGGGCGGCAGCGGCCAAGCCGCTGACGATGGTGACCGGCGTGGAGATGACCAGAGCGCAGGGGCAGGCGATCACCAGCAGTACCAGGGCCTTGTAGACCCAGTCAAACCATGCGCCGCCGAAGGCGAGCGGCGGCACGACGGCAACCAGCACGGACACCGCGAACACCGCCGGCGTGTAGACGCGGGCGAACTGGTCGACGAAGCGCTGCGTGGGCGCACGGCTGCCCTGCGCGGACTCCACGGCATGGATGATGCGCGCGAGCGTCGAGTCGCTGGCGCCTGCGGTCACCTTGTATTCGAAAGAGCCGGTCTCATTGATGGTTCCGGCGAAGACCTGGTCACCTTCGGCCTTCTCGACGGGCAGGCTCTCGCCGGTGATGGGCGCCTGGTTGATGGCCGATCGACCCGAGGTGATCAGGCCGTCCAGTGCGATGCGCTCGCCAGGACGCACGCGGACCACCGCGCCCTTTGCGACCTCCTTGGCCGGCAGCTCTGTCCATGAGCCATCGGCCTGCCGCACGGTCGCGGTCTCGGGCGCCAAGTCCATCAGCCCCCGAATGGCGTTGCGGGCGCGGTCCAGCGACTTCGCCTCGATCACTTCCGCCAACGCGAACAGGAACATGACCATGGCGGCCTCCGGCCAGTGGCCGATCGCCATGCCGCCGGTGACCGCGATGGCCATCAGGGCGTTCATGTTCAGGTTGAGGTTCTTCAGCGCGATCCAGCCCTTCTTGTAGGTGCTGAGGCCGCCGGTGAAGATCGAAACCAGTGCCAGCACGATCACGGCCCAATGATTGCCGTCGTTGACCCAGTACACGCCTTCGGCGGCCACCGCCGCAACGCCCGAAACCGCCATCGGCCACCAATTGGTCTTGTGCGCGGCCACCGGGGCATCGCGCGGCTCATCAGTCCTCTGGACCTCGGCTTCCATGCCCAGCGATTCGATGGCTTCGACTGCCGGCTTGATCGCGTCGGGTGTGTGCCGAACCGTGAGCGTGCGCTGCATCAGGTTGAAATCCATTCCCTGCACGCCCGGCATGCCTTGCAGCTTGCCGCGGATCAGACTTTCCTCGGTCGGACAGTCCATCTTCGCGATGCGAAGTACCGTGGTGGCTGTCTGCATGTCCTGCCGCGCAGCCTGCATTCCAATGGAAGCAAGCGCCTTCTCGATCGGCGCTGAGGTCGCCAGCGTGTGCTGGACTCCCAGCACACGCTGCATCAGATTGAAGTCGAGCGCGGTCACACCCGGCAGCTTGCCCAGCCGGTCGCGGATCAGCGCTTCTTCCGTCGGGCAATCCATGTTCTCGATCCGGTACGTCACCCGCTCGCCGATCGGCGGCGCGGAAACGGCAGCGGTTGGTTGCTGCTGCAGGGCCGAGGATGGGATCACAGCCGCGGCTTCGATCGGCCCCGTGTGGCCGAAGGTCTGCTCCTTGGCGCGCATGCCGATCGAGGCCAGGACCTGCTCCATCTGCGCGCGTGCCTGAGCGAGGTGTTTCACCGACAGGGTGCGCTCAGCGAGGTCGAAGTCGAGGTCCTGAATTCCCTCGACTGCCCCGAGGTGCGAGCGGATGAGTTTCTCCTCGCTCGGGCAGTCCATGTTCTCGATGCGGTAGGTGGTCGACACGGCGGCGTCTCGGACAGCCTGAGCCTTCATGCCCACCGAATTCAGCGCTTGCTCCAAGGCATCGGCCGAGACTTCGCGGTGCGAAATGGTCAACAAACGCTGCGGAAGATCGAACAGGAGCCGCTCGACACCGGGCATGCCCTCCAGCGTTCGCCGCACCAGTGCTTCCTCATTGCGGCAATCCATGTTGCTCACGTGGAAAACGGTGGTTTCAGTGCTGGCCTGCTCACTGGCGCACGCCGTCTGTTGGCCATTGCCGCCGGAGCAGGCGCATGGGCTGGAAGGTTCTTTGTTCATAGATCGCTCTTCATTGACAAGGTTTTCCCCGGATGCCATCATTAGAAAACCTCTAGTAGATATAGAGTCAAGTTTTTTATAGGAAGCAACCATGATGCGGATCGGTGAACTGGGCAAGAAGGCAGATTGCTTGGTGCAGACCGTGCGCTTTTACGAGTCAGAAGGCTTGCTGCCCGAGCCTGCACGTAGCGAGGGCAACTTCAGGCTCTATGACGAAGTCCATTTGCAGCGCTTGCTGTTCATCCGCCGCTGCCGGGCGAAGGACATGACGCTGGATGAGATCCGTCAACTGCTGAACTTACGGGATCGGCCAGAGTTGGGCTGCGGCGAGGTGAACGCGCTGGTCGACGCTCATATCGCGCAAGTGCGGACCAAGATGAAGGAATTGCGCGCCTTGGAGCGCGACTTAATGGATCTGCGACGCTCCTGCGATAGCGCCCGAACCTCGCGCGAGTGCGGCATTCTCAACAGCTTGGCCGAGCCCGCCTGAAGCTCGAGCGTGTCATCGGTGCTGGAAGTGATCGGGTCCAGTTCTGAGAGCCACGTGCCGCGCTCCATCATGCGAAAGCGCGCGATTCTGACGTTTTGAGACGGCGTGCGACCGAGGGCGTGGCCCACAGGAGCCAGCGCGAGCCGGACGACCTGCGCGCCGCAATCTCCGCCACCTTACGGGTTCTCCAGGCCAGACCGAGCATCGCGGCGTGGCTGCGCAGGTGCAGGTGCAGGCCAAGGTAGCAGTGCGCCACGACGCGGCCCGACTCATGGGCACGCCACGCAACTCGCGATCGCTTCGCAAGAAGCCGCAAGGCCCGACTCGCGCAAGAATGCGACGTGGGCAAGATCGTATAGCCAGCAGCGCAAGCGTTTGCCGCTGCTGGCCGGCTCCGGAAGGGATAGACAAGCTGCGGGCCGTAGTCCATTGGAAAGTCCATCTTTCTTGAGTGTCACTCTTTGGCGCCCAGCGTGTGCTTTTGCGACCGGAAAGCGCTGAACAAGTGGCCCCCGGGCATCCAGAAATCGCCGTAGTTGACTTGGGCGTCTTCGTGCTCACGCTTGTGATGCCAGCGATGGGCTTCAGCCACCCCGATCAACAATCCCAACGGCCCGACCCGGTATCCCAGATTGGAGTGCTGGAAGGCCAGATGCACGACCAAGAAGCCGAGCCATGCGCCGACGGCCAACCACAGCTTGGAACGCCGCTACTGGCTCAACGGGGAGTGGAAAGGCCGCCCGCCCTCTAGCAAGGCGGCACAAGCGAGCGCGACGATCACTGTGAGTAGCTCCGTCGGAAAAGACGGCCGGCCGGTCGCGAGCTCGCCGAAGAGCACAACCGCAGTGGCGCCACGGATCAGTGGATAGCAGCCATACCGGATGACAGTCGCAATGAAGGGGGCGCATTGGTGCTCATCTGTTCTGTCCTAAAGCTCTGACTGGATTGGAAAACCTTCTAGCTACGGTAGAGTCAAGGGCGTCCGGGAAGACCCTGTGGCAAGTTCGTTGCATCTGCGCCTTGACTCTCCAGCCGCTACAGGCTTCAGCATCCATCGATTTGGAAGGAACAATGCATGGCTGAAAACCACAGAAATCACGAAAACGACGAGTTGGGCCGCCTAGATGCGAGCGATGCGAAGGACCGAAAGATTCTTCTGACTGTGTTGCTGATCAACCTGACGCAGTCCGCCGCCGGCATTGCCCTTGGCATCTGGGCTGGCTCTACGGCGCTGATGGGCGCCGGGTTGGACAACCTCGCCGATGCGTCGGTCTATGCGGTTAGCCTGTATGCCGTCGGTCGTGCGGCAACGGTCAAGGTGGGCGCGGCCCGCTTGTCGGGTTTCTTGCTAATCGGCCTGGCCGCGCTGCTGCTGTTGGAAGTCCTACGCCGCTTCGCTGGAGGGGAAGAGCCTGTCGGCCCAGCCATGATGGCCATGGCCGCGCTGAACGCGGCTTTGAACCTAGTGTGCCTCAGACTACTGCGCCGCCATCGCGGGGAAGATGTGAACTTCAAGGCGTCAGCGATCTTTACCAGCAACGACTCCATCGTCAATGGTGCGATTGTGCTGTCCGGGGTGCTGGTGATGGGGTTCGGGTCGAACATCCCGGATCTGGTGCTGGGCGTCATCGTGGCCGCAATCGCAGCGAATGGGGGGCGGGAAATCCTGCGCGAAGCATCGGAAACAGCTCGCCGTAAGGCGGGCACATAAGGCATGTTTTCGCCCAGTTCATCCCGAGGTTTACCTCTGCAAAAGAGGTAGTCCAGCCTTTGGGCTACGGCCTCGGCTGCAGCCGAGCGTACCATTGGCGATGGCCGCGCGATAGGCGGGCATGCCGTTCTCGACCTCCGTCTGCCGTACAGCAGCGGTGCGCAAGGTTGAGGGTGCATGTCGTCTCTCCTGTTCGTGTGGCCCAGGCCAATGGCCGGGCCGGGACGTTGATGGGCAGGAGAATGGCGCCGAAGGCCCAACGGCCTTCGGCTCGGGAGAAAAGAGGAACCACCCGTGGGCTGATTGGCAGGCCCGGTCGTCGCTAGAACCGTCTGCTCATCAAGCAATCACACCCGGCCCATGTCGTGGCTGGGGCCGGCATCGTCTGGCGCACATCCGCGCACAAAGGGAGCCCGTTTTTGCACCGGCGGGCACCGGCACCGATTACCGCTGACCACGAAGGGTCTCCCGGTGGCTCGTGCAGCCTGGCAAGCCACCGGGAGACCCTTCGCAGAGGGCGGAAGAAACGCAGATCAACAGAACGCGCGTGGTGCGGCTCGCAGAGAAGCTACCTTCAGGTCCCGCGGCCGGGGACGGCTGGGCGGGACGCGCACACGGATCAAGAAGGCGTTGCGCGCTGGGCGTCCCGCAGGGCATGCGGCGGAGTGCGGGACAGGGGCCACGCCGCCGAAGGCGGGCACGGCTCACGGGGAACGGGGGCGGTCAGGAGCCTTTGCGGCCGCTACGGCGCGGGCGCGAGGCGCCGCGCTTGGAGCTGCCGGATTCGACTGGCAGCGTGCCTTTGCAGTCCGGGTAGCGGCTGCACGACCAGAACGGGCCGCTCTTGCCGCTGCGCTGGCGCGTGGGTGCGCCGCACTGCGGGCATGCCGGCCCTTGGGGAACCTTGATGGACAGGGAGGCGCTGCCGTACTGCGCAATCAACTGCGAAATCCACGCGGCCTGCTTGCCGATGAACACGTCCAGGGTGAGCTGTCCGGCCTCGATCATGTCGAGCGCCTGTTCCCAGACGGCGGTGGTGCCAGGGTCGGCAATCGCCGCAGGCACGGCATCGATCAAAGTGAAAGCCGCATCCGAGGCGCGGATGGCGCGCCCCTTCTTCACGAGGTAGCCGCGAGCGATCAGGCCGCCGATGATGTTGGCCCGCGTCGCTTCGGTGCCGATGCCAACCGTATCCTTGAGCTTCTGCTTCAGGCGGGGATCGGACACCAGCTTGGCGACGCCTTTCATGGACTTGACCAACTCGCCTTGCGTGTACGGTTTGGGCGGCAGCGTCTTGAGTGCCTTGAGATCGACGTCGGCCACCTGGCATGCCAGGCCCTCATACAGTTTCGGCAGCGCGGGCAGCACCTGGGCGCGGACCGCAGTATCGCCCTCGCCATCACCGTCTTCGGCCTGCGGCTCGGCGAGCACCTGGCGCCAACCCGGGATGACAACCTGCTTGCCCGTGGCCGCCAGGTTCTGCCCCCCGCACGAAAACTTGGCCACAGTGCGGTCGAACTCGTGGTGAGGGAGGAACTGCGCCAGGTAATGCGACCGGATGAGCCTGTACACGGCCAGTTCCTTCTCGCTCATGGCGGAGAGCTTCGCCGGTTCGAGCGTCGGGATGATGCCGTGGTGCGCCGTGACCTTGCCATCGTTCCAGGCGCGCGAGCGCTGCGAGCGGTCGAGCTGGCCCATGATCGAGCGCAGCGAGGGATCGGTCTTGAGCAGGCTGTCGAGAACGGTGGGCACTTCGGCAAACATGCTCTCGGGCAGGTAGCCGGAGTCCGAGCGGGGGTACGTCGTGGCCTTGTGCGTCTCGTACAGGGCTTGGGCAATCTCCAAGGTTTCCTGCACGTCCAGCCCAAGCTGCTTGGAACACACTTCCTGCAAGGTGCCCAGGTCGAACGGCAGCGGCGGGCCTTCGCGGACACGCTCAGTCTCCACCGACACGACGTGGGCACTGCCCGCAGCGCGGATCTGCTGCATGGTCTGCTGTGCGACCGGCTGCCGCAGGCAGCGGCCTGCGTCGTCGGTGCACGCATCGGGTGGAACCCATTGCGCGGCGAAAGTCGAACCGCCTGCGAACAGGGACACGGCGATGGCCCAGTATGGTACGGACACGAAGCGCGCGATCTCGCGGTCGCGGTCCACAACGAGCTTGAGCGTCGGGGTCTGTACGCGGCCGACCGACAGCACGCCGTCGTAACCCGCCTGTCGCCCCAGCACCGTGAACAGCCGGCTCAGGTTCATGCCCACGAGCCAATCCGCACGGGAGCGCGCCAGCGCCGAGTGGTACATCGAAAGCGTCTCGGCCGAAGGCCGCAGCTTGCCCAGTGCCGCCCGAATGGACGCATCGTTGAGCGCCGACAGCCACAGGCGTTCGATGGGGCCGCGGTAGCCGCAAAGCTCCACGATCTCGCGGGCGATCAATTCGCCCTCGCGGTCGGCATCGGTGGCGATAACCAGGTGAGTCGCCTTCGCCAAGAGCGCCTTGACGACCTTGAATTGCGTGGCGGTCTTCGGTTTGACCTCGACCCGCCAGTGCTGGGGAATGATGGGCAACTGCTCAACGGACCATCGTTTGAGCTGCTCGTCGTAGGCCTCGGGCGGCGCCGCCTCCACGAGATGGCCGATGCACCAGGTGACCGTGACGCCGGAACCGTTGAGGCAGCCTTCACCGCGCTGCGTGGCGCCGAGAATCCGGCCAATGTCTTTGCCCTGGGAGGGCTTCTCGCACAAGAACAGCCGCATATCCGTCCATCCCGATTCCTGTTGTTCATGGAGTTGCTGGGATCGAGGATGCCGAGCGCAGCCCCTGGCAGCAGCAAACAAGCCGCATGCGGCAGCGACCGCTTTCACGCCGATGAAATGGCGAGTGCGGGGAAGGTGCGTGGCCGGAAGTGTGCGGGCCGAGAGCCGCGATTTCCGGGAGCGCGCGTGGAACTCGGTGGACGTTGGTGGAGCTATCCCCTGGGGATAATTCGCAGCGCATGGAGGGCGGCGAAGCACTGCGGCAGCCGCCCTCCATGCCCGATCACTTCCTGCGCTTGGTCTCTTTCGGCGCCGTCGATTCCTGGGTGGCCTGGGGCTTCGGCTCTGCCTCCTGTGGCTTCGGGCTGAGGGCCACAGACTCGATGCGGTACGGCAGGATGCCGACACTGCGCGCGTTGACCTGCCAAGTCTCACGCGGCTGATCTTCGTTGTCCGTCCAGGGGTCGCGCTCCATGCGGCCGACGACCAGCACCCGCATGCCCTTCTGGTAGAGCTGCTGCCAGCGGTCGGCGTCGTGGTGCCAGAGTTCCACCGGCGCCCAGAAGCCGCCGCGGTCCTCGAACTCGCCGCCCTTGGTGGGGACGGGGTTGTCGAAGTACACGTTCAGCCGGAGCAACCGGCGAGGATCGTCGTTGCCATTGGGGAATTCGCGGTACTCGGGAGGCGATCCGATGTTGCCCTCGCCGATGAATTGTGTGCTCATGTTGGAATCTCCGTGGTGGTTGAAATACCCGTGCCTCGTTGGGCTCGGGCGCGTGCTCGGATGGCAGGCGCAATCACCGATCGCGCACTGCGGCAGGAACGGACGCGAGCCGGCGCAGGTAGGTGTTGTCCGCCTGCGCGGCCTTGCTGGCGCATTCCTGTGCTTGCCTGCCCAGGGTGTGCAGCAGGCTGATCTGCATGTTCAGCATGACGCGCTGCAGTTCGATCTCGTGCAGGTCGTGCAGCAGGTTGACCGGCGTGCTGGGGCTCGCCATCAGCTCCTGCCACAACGCCACGCCCATGGCCGATCGATCGTGCTTGCGCCAGCGAAGAAAGGTCGTGCCTGCGCCAGTGGTCTGCTGGGCCAGCTCGACGGGAAGCAGGTGGAAGGGATGCCCGCACGCCTGTGGCAGCACCTGTCGCTGCGCCAGGGCAATCAACTCGTCGCGCATGGCGAAGCACTGGCTGGCCCAGGCCTCGAAGTC
>NZ_UFQC01000031.1 GCF_900496975.1 Achromobacter veterisilvae | reverse complement strand
CCCGCCGGCGCGCGCGGCTGGCCGGGCCGCGCAGCGCGGTCCCGGGGCCGAGGGGCGTTACTTGCCCGTGGCGGCGCGCCAGTCCTTGATGAACTGCAGGCGCTTGTTCTGCTCCAGGTAGTCCAGCAGCGTTTCGTCGACCGGGATCGGCTTGAGCGAGGCGCCCAGCTTCTTGGTCATGCCGTCCACGTCGTTGTCGCCTTCGATGTCGTCGCGCACGGAAGCCAGGTCGGCCTGGTTGGCCATGATCGCCTGGCCCTTCTGGGACAGCAGGTAGTCCATCCACAGCTTGGCGGCGTTGCGGTTCTTGGCCTTCTTGCTGATGAAGGCCACGCGCGACAGGACCAGCGCGTAGTCGGTGGGATAGGCCACGCCCAGCGACGGATCGGTCTTGGCGCGCGTTTCCGCGTACGAACCCAGGATGTTGTAGCCGATCAGGTTTTCGCCGGAGGACACGCGCTCCATCATGGTGCCGGTGGACGACTGCACGATCAGGCCGCCCGCGCCGATGCCCTTGAGCGTTTCGAAGTACTTGGGATCGTTGGCCTTGTCCTGCACGGCCAGCATGAAGCCCACCGCGGACTTCTCGATGTCGTAGGTGGTGACCTTGTTCTTGAACTTGTCGGCCTGGCTGGAAACCAGCTTGGCCAGCGCGGCGTGCGTGGTGGGCACTTCGTTGGCCGGGATCAGGCGCTTGTTGTAGATGAACACGGCCGGCTCGTACGTGGTGCCGTAGGCCGAATCCTTCCAGACGGCCCAGGCCGGCAGCTTGCCGATTTCGGGCGACTTGTACTTCAGGGCGTAGTCGGTGGCCAGCTTCAGCGCCGAGTCCATCGACGAACTCCAGACGATGTCGCCGCTGCCGCCGCCCGCCGCCTGTTCGCTGATGTAGCGGTTGTAGAGCTCGGTGCTGTTCATGTCGTTGTATTCGACCTTGACGCCCGGATACAGCGCTTCGAAGCCCTTGATGATGGGGCCGGCGGCCTTGGTGTCGGTGGTCGAGTAGATGACGACCTTGCCTTCCTTCTTGGCGCCGTCCAGGATCTTTTGGTAGTCGGCCGGATAACCTGCCGGCACTTGCTGCGCGAAGGCGCTGCCGGTGGCGATGGCGAATGCAGCGGCGCAGGCGGCCGCCAGTTGGGACTTGGCAAGCATGGATGTTGTCTCCGATTGGATGGTCAGAAGCCGGATCTGGGTCCAGCCTGCGGCCATCTTAGGAGCCGGCGTCTGTCGTCGTCCTGTCATGGCGGCGCGGCAGGCCTAGGGGTAATCCCTTGAGGCGTGTCCGTGACCAGCCGTATCCAGTTCTGCACGAAGCGCGAATGCCGGCGCTGGTCCAGGCCCACCAGCAGCGCGGGGCTCAGCACCACCGGCTGCACGATGCCCTGCGACCGCGCCAGGACCGCCTCGGAAGTCCAGCGGCCGGGCGTGTCTTCCATGATGGAGCCTAGCGCCGCGTGGCTGGACGCCACCTGCTGGCCGGCGGGAGACAGCAGCCAGTCCACCAGCGCGCGGCCCAGGTCCGGGTTGGGGGCGGCGCGGGCGATCAGCACCGAGCGCGCCAGCACCAGCACGTAGTCCTGCGGGAACACCACGCCTATCGGGCTGCCCGCCGCCTGCCGCGACAGGGCGTAGGAGCCGAGGATGTTGTAGCCGATGTCGATATCGTCGTTTTCCACGGCGTCCAGGATCTCGGCGCTGGTCGCGGACAGGCGCACGCCCACCTGGCCCATCGCGTTGGCCAGCCCCCAGAAATTCGACGACACCAGTTCGTCCTGCTCGGCCAGCAGATAGCCCACGCTGCTGGCCGAGATGTCGTAGGTGCCGACGCGGCCGTGCAGCCTGGCCGGGTCCCGCTCCAGCAGGCGCAGCAGGTCCTGGCGGGAGCGCGGCACGGTGGCTTCGGTAAAGCGCTTGGGGTTGTAGACGATGACGGCGGGCTCGAAGGTGAAGCCGTAGACCTCGTGGCGCCAGATCGCCCAGGAGGGCAGCCGGGCGGCATAGGGCGAGGCGTAGCTGAGCGCATAGCCGTCGTTGGCCAGGCGGATCTGCAGGTCCGACGCCGAGCTCATCAGCACGTCCACGTCCTTCAGCCGCCCTTCGACGGCGGCCTCGTAGAGTTCGCGGCTGCCCATCTCGCGGTACACCACCGTCACGTCCGGCCGCTGCGACTGGAAACCCTGGATCAGCGGCGCGACCACGGGCGTGTCGGTGGGGCCGGCGATGGTCAGGACTCGGGAAGAGGACTGCGGGGCCGGGTAGCGGGTGACGATTTCGGCGGCCTCGGCGGCGCGCACCCCGGCGGGCGCCGCCGCCAGCAGCAGGCCGGCGATGCACAGCGCGCCCAGGCCGGCGGCCGCCGCGCGCCAGGGCGCCGAGCGCGCCAGCGGCAGGATGATGCGCGCCGTCAGGCCACCGCCCGGCCGGTCCTGCAGCCAGAGCGAACCGCCGTGGGCGGTGGCCACCGAGCGCACGATGGCCAGCCCCAGCCCGGAGCCGGGCTGCGCGTCGCCGGCCCGGCCGCGCACGAACCGCTGCTGCACGGTGTCCTTTTCGTCGTCGGCGACGCCGGGGCCGCGGTCCGACACGGTGAGCGCCACGCGGAATCCCGCCACCGGCGTCGCCTGGATGTCCACCGGGCCGTCCGGCGCGTAGCGCAGGGCGTTGTCCACCAGGTTGCGCAGCATTTCGCGCAAGGCGACGCGGTCGCCGGCGATCCGGGCCCGGCGGACGTCGGGCGCGATTTCGATGCGCAGCCGCCGCGCCTCCAGCGGGCCGATGCGGCGCCGCGTTTCGTTGATGGTTTCCGCCACGCCCACCAGCGTGCGGGCGCCCTTGCCGAGGCGATGGGTGATGGTGGCGTCCATCAGCAACTGGTTGATCAACTGGCTGGCGTGCGTGGCGTTCTGGTGGATGCGTTCCAGCCGCGCATGCAGCCGCTGCGGATCGGTTTCGTCCAGGGCCACCTCGGCCTGCGCGCGCAGCGACGCCAGCGGCGTGCGGACCTGGTGGGCCGCGTCGGCCACCAGGGTGTTCAGCGTATCCATGATGCCCGACAGGCGCTGCATGAAGGCGTTCAGCGCCTCGGCCAGCCGCTTCACCTCGCGCGGCACCGGCGTCGCTAGCGGGGCCAGGTCGTCCGGCGCGCGGCTGCGCAGTTCCCGCTCGACCGCGCCCAGTGGGGCGAAGGCGCGCTGCACCCCGAACCAGAGCAGGCCCAGCGCCACCAGCGACACCACGACCAGCGGCAGCACGCTGCGTCCCAGGATTTCGTCGGCCAGGGCCGCGCGCGAGCCCAGCGTCTCCGCCACGCGCACGGTGACCCACCCGGCGTGCTGGCTGGCGGACACCAGCCGCCCGACGGTGGCCACGCGCACCGGTTCGTCGTGGTAGCGCAGGTAGGCGAATACGGGCGTGGCGGACTGGGCCAGCGGCAGGGCGGGCGCCAGGTCGCCATAGCCGGTGATGAGCCGGCCGTTGGAGGCGCGGGCTTCGTAGAACACGCGCTCGCCGCCGGACAGCATGGCCAGCGAAGATACCGGGGGCTCCACGGTCACGTTGTTGTCTTCGATCTGCACCGAACCGGCGATGGTGAGCGCGGAGGCGGCCAGCAGCCGGTCGAAGGCCTGCTCGGCCGCGCGCTGCGCATAGCCGCGCAGGAAGAACACCAGCCCGATCAGCGCGCAGGCCAGCAGCAGCACGCCCAGCGTGAACACGCGGCGGCGGATGGAGAAGCTTTCAGGAATGCTCATGGTTGCGGGCCTGGTAGCCGACGCCGCGCACCGTGACGATATCGACCGAGGCGCCCGCCAGTTTCTTGCGCAGCCGCGATATCAGCAGTTCCAGCGCGTTGAGCGACCCGTCGTCCAGGTCGAAAAGCTGGTTCATCAGGCGTTCCTTGGCGACGGTCTGGCCCAGCCTGCCCACCAGGATCTCCAGCAGGCGGAACTCGCGCCGCCCCAGTTCCAGCGGAACGCCCGCCAGGCTGACGTGGCGGTTGGCCAGGTCCAGGCTGAGGTTGCCGTAGGCGGTGACGCTGCTGGTCTGGCCGGCGGGGCGGCGCATCAGCGCGCGAAGCCGGGCTTCGAGTTCGCGCAGGTCGAAGGGCTTGACGAGGTAATCGTCCGCGCCCAGGTCCAGCATGTCGATCTTGTCTTCGATTTCGGCGCGCGCGGTCATGACCAGGACAGGCGCCTCCAGCCCGGCGGCGCGCAGTTCGCGGATGACGGTGAAGCCGTCCTTGCCCGGCAGGTTGATATCCAGGACCAGCGCGTCCCAGGTCTCGTCCAGCCCCCACCGCAGCGCCGCCACGCCGTCGCGCACCCATTGCACGCTATGCCCGGCCGAGCGCAGCTTGCTTTCCACGGCATCGCCCAGGTCGAGATTGTCTTCGACCAGCAGAATGCGCATGTCGCTCCTCCATATCGTTGTGGTTTTTGGGGGAGTTTAAGGGGTACAGGGAGGGGGCGGGCAGAATCCTGGGTTGGCTGGGATGGTTGAGTTCTTGAGACGCCCGTCGCGTCGGGGGCCTGGGGCGCGCGGGTCAACGATTGCGGTCCGGAGCCTTCGCTCCGGACTGCCCCCTTGTCATCCTCGTCCTCGCCTTCGGCGACTCCTTCGGATTCCCTCGGGCTTATCGACTCCCCGCGCACCCCAGGCCCCCGACGCGACGGGCTCTTTCAGTTGCAATCTGACGTTCGCTGGGGCGGGCGGTGTGCTTGGGGTTCTTGCCGCGGGTGGGGTGGTGGTGGAGTATCTTGCGATGCCCGCCCCATGCCGGCCGCGCGGGCGGCTGGCATGGGGCTTACGCGGCGTCTTGCGGTTGGCGATGACGCTGCGCGCTGTTCTATGGTCAGGTGTCAGACACCCATACGAGATAACGGAACGGCTTGAAGAGGTGTTGCCGGGTGTCTGACACCCCCGTGAGAAGACGTGCCCGCCACGATGGGTGTCAGACACCCCGATGCATTGCTTCAAGCCTGTAGCGCCTTGCCGTGGGGTGTCTGACACCTGAGGCAGAACGTCAGACCCCCGAGGCATAACGTTTGCATGCAGGTGTCAGACACCCATACGAGATAACGGTACGGCTTGAAGAGGTGTTGCGGGGTGTCTGACACCCCCCGCGAGAAGACGTGCCCGCCACGATTGGTGTCAGACACCCGGATGCATTGCTTCAAGCCCGTAGCGCCTTGCCGTGGGGTGTCTGACACCTGAGGAAGCCCGAGGCATACCGTCAGACATCTGCCGCAGCAATCGCCACTTGAACCCCGGCGCCGGATGGGGGGCGCGCGCGTCCGGGTCGGCATGCGCAAGCAGCCCGTCGCCGCGCGCCACCCATCACCGCCCACCCCAAAACCGATTGCGGCGCCATTAGCAAACCGCTCACTGCACTCGCGAAAGCGCACACCGCCCCGACGCCCAAACCCGCGTATGCTGCTTGCGGTCGCCCGCGCGGCCGCAAGCAGCGGGCAACGCAAACCCCGTCCCTGAACACAGGTCCAGCAGCGCGGCAAGCCAAGACAGAGGCAGCCCGTCGGCGCGGGCGCCGTGGACGCGAGCAACCTCGATGCGCCCGAGGGAATCCGAAGGCAGTCGCCGAAGGCGACAACGAGGATGACGAAGGGGTAGTCCGGCGCCTGCGCGCCGGACCGCAATCGTGGGCGCGAGCGGCCATGGCGCCCGCGCCGACGGGCGACCTAGGAACACACCGAGCGACCCATAGGCATAAAGCCCCGCATCAACCCGGCCCAGACAAATTTACCCCTCGCCCCCCACAGCCGGCCTGATCTCCCCCACATACCGGCAATCCAGCTCCAGCGACAACTCATCCATCCCCAGGATATCCAACTCCACCGCCGTCCCCCGCTCCAGCTCCGGCATCCCTCCGACCCGCGTCACCAGCGGCGCGTTGGCGAACCGGACCAGATCCTCGCGCAGCACGTGCGCGACCGTGCGGGTCACGTTGTGCTGCTTCAGCCAGCGCAGGCACCAGTAGCGCTCCATCGCGCTCTGGAACTCGGCCCAGGCGGCGTACTGCGCGTCGAAGGCGCCGATGATGGCGAACAGGTCCGCGTCGCGCGGCTTGAACGGGGCCACCAGGCGCGCGGAGACACCGTGTTCGACCGCGGCGATCAACTGCCACTGATTGACCAGATCCACATAGCGGCGCAGCGGCGACGTGCTCCATGCATACTGAGGCACGCCGATGGCTTCGTGCGGCAGCGCCTGCGTGCTCATGCGCACGCGGCCGGCCTGTTGCGAACGGTAGATGCCCGGCACGCCGTGCTGGTGCAGCAGGCCGCCCCACAGGTTGTTCGCCAGGATCATGTACTCGGCCACCATGCGGTCCAGCGGCGCGTTGCGCTGGCGCGGAACCAGGCGCACCGGCGTGTCGGGATCGTCGGGGTCGCCGTCCAGGTAGAAGCTGTACTCGACGCGGGAATTGTTCTCGGGCTTGCCGCGCACGTTCTCGCGCTGGGCGGACAGGGCCTGCGCCAGCTTCCAGAGCGGGCGCAGCCAGTGGCCGTAGGGCAGCTCGGCCGAAGGGTCGGACAGGCTGGCTTCGGTGACCTGGGCGTCCAGCATGTTGTGGCGCAGGTTTTCGCGCACCACGATGCGCTCCAGACGCGTTTCCGATTCGATGACCTCGCCGGTTTCCGGATCGGCCACGACGTACAGCGACAGCACCGGCACTTCGCGGCCGGCGTCCAGCGAGAACGCCTGGATGACGTTGTCCGGCTGCATCGGGATCTTGTCGCCCGGCATGTAGACGGTGGACAGGCGTGCCCGCGCCAGTTTGTCGAATTCGCTGTCGCGCGTCACGCTCAGGCCCGGGGCCGCCACGTGCACGCCGACGCGCAAACGGCCGTCCGGCAGGGGGGTGACGGACAGCGCGTCGTCGATCTCGGTGGTGGTGACGTCGTCCACCGAATAGATCTCGGCGTCCGAGAGCGGCAGTTCGCGGTCGATGGGGGGCAGTTCCAGGGCGGGGAAAGCCAGCCCGCGCGGGAAGTTCGTCGCCAGGAAGCGGCGCTTGTGCAGCGCCAGCGCGTGCGGCCAGGCGCCCAGTTCCAGCAGCAGCCTGTCGGGGCTCTTGCCCAGCTTGGCGCAGGCGGCGTCCAGGGCCTTCCATTGCTGCGAATTCTTGTCCGGACGGATCAGGAGGGACTCCGCGGCCTGGGCGATCGGTTCGGGCAGCCGTCCGGCGGCCATCTCGTCCACCCATTCCTGCTGCTGCTCGGCCTGGCGCTGCTTTTTCTCGAGCGCGGCCAGCGCGGCGGCGAGGATGTCGGGCGGGGCCGGGCGGTAGCGGCCCTTGCCGCGGCGGTGGAAGTACGCCGGCGCGCCGTGCAGGCGCATCAGCAGGGCGGCCTGCTCGACCGGGGTGGGCGCGTGGCCGAAGTAGTCGGCGGCCAGGGCGGGCGCGTCGAATTCCTCCTGCGGCGCGCATTCCCACAGGAATTGCAGGTCCAGGGCCTCGGCGGTGTCGGCCGCCTGGCCCATCAGCGCGGCCGGCTCGGGCGCAGCGAAGGTGAATAGCGTGTTGGCGCGCTTGATCTTGCTGCGCTTGCCGGACTCCGACTCCACCTGCAGGCTGGCGTCGGTCTCCGACAGGATATTGCCGGCCTTGAAGCTGCCGTCGTCTTCGTAAAACACATACATGGTGGGAATCGTCCTGGGCGGCGCGCACGCGCCGCCTTGCGCAGCTATATAGAGTGTTGAGGTCTGAAACTGATTATTGGGGGCGAACCTGCCCGTCGCCCAGGGCGAATTCAAGCACCTCGGGCATCCAGCGCGCGAAGTCGGACAGGCCGTGGTCGCTGCCTTGCACGATGCGCTGGCGGCAGCCCGCGTAACGGTCGCGCATTTCGCGCCAATCCAGCACCTCGTCGCCCGTGGCCGCCACCAGGAAGTACCGGTCGGGCTGGGTGATGCGGGGAACGTGGATGGCGGCCAACTCGTCCACATACCCGGGCAGGAAGGCGAACGGCGCGTCGGAATGATACATGCGGTGCTCGCCGACCTGGGTGGCCAGGTCGCGGGCGGCCTCCACCGCGGGGTTCAGCAGCACCGCCTTGCAGCCCAACTGCTCGGCCAGCCAGGTGGCGTAGAACCCGCCCAGGGAAGAGCCGATCACCGTCAGCGCCCGGGGGGAATCCGCGCCGTCGAGCTGGCGCCGGGCGATGCCCATCGCCAGGTCGACGGCCTCCCGCGGGCTGGCGGGAAGCTGCGGGCAGGCCCAGGCCGCGGACAGCTCGCGCGAGGCCATGGCGTCGGCCATCATCCGGGCCTTGAGCGAGGTCGGCGAGGAACGGAAACCGTGCAGGTAGAGGATCATGACTCGCCTTTGCCTAGGTGTCTGGGAAGATCAGGCGCGCGCCCGCAAGGCGTCCAGCAGCTTGCCGTGCACGCCGCCGAAGCCGCCGTTGCTCATCACCAGCACCTGGTCGCCCGGCCGGGCGGCGTCCGCCACCGCGGCCACGAGCGCCCCGAGGTCATCGTAGCTCGACGCCCGGCCGCCCAGGGGCGCCAGCACTTCCGCCGGGTTCCAGCCCAGCGCGTGCTTGCCGGAATGGGTGCCGAAGCAGAACACCAGGTCCGCGTCGGCCAGGGCGTCGGGCAGGCGGGCGGCCATGGTGCCCAGCTTCATCGTGTTCGAGCGGGGTTCCAGCACCGCCAGGATGCGCGCCGGGCCGGCCTGGCGGCGCAGCCCTTCCAGGGTAGTGGCGATGGCGGTGGGGTGGTGCGCGAAATCGTCGTAGACCTTGATGCCGTTGACCGTGCCGCGAAGCTCCATGCGGCGCTTCACGCCCGCGAAGCGGCTCAGCGCCTCGATGCCTTGCGCCGCCGGCACGCCCACGTGTTCGGCGGCGGCCAGCGCGGCCAGCGCGTTCATCCGGTTGTGCTCGCCGGTCAGGGCCCAGCGCACGGTGCCCGCGGCCGCGCCCTCGCGCAGCACGCCGAAAGCGCCGTCCGCGTCCGGGGCCGTCGCCTGCCAGGCGCCATCCGCGCCGAACGTGACGGTTTCCGACCAGCATCCGCGCGCAATCACGCGGTCCAGCGCGGCGCAGTGCGCCGGGCGCACAATGCGTCCGGAACCGGGAATCGTGCGCACGAGATGATGGAATTGGGTTTCGATCGCCGCCAGATCCGGAAAGATGTCGGCGTGATCGTATTCAAGGTTGTTGAGAATGGCCGTGCGGGGGCGGTAATGGACGAACTTGGAGCGCTTGTCGAAGAACGCCGTGTCGTATTCGTCCGCCTCGATCACGAAGGGGCGCCGGCCGGGGTCGTAGCGGGCCGATACGCGCAGATCCTGCGCCACGCCGCCGATCAGGAAGTTGGGCGCCAGGCCGGCGGCCTCCAGCACCCAGGCCAGCATCGAACTGGTGGTGGTCTTGCCGTGGGTGCCCGCCACTGCCAGCACGTGCTGGCCGGGCAGGATGCTGTCGCCCAGCCATTGCGGCCCCGACACATAGCGCGCGCCGGATTCCAGGATGGCTTCCATCAGCGGGTTGCCCCGGCTGACCACGTTGCCGATGACGTAGAGGTCGGGCTTCAGCGCCAATTGCTCGGCCCCGAAGCCTTCGATCAGTTCGATTCCCTGTTCGGACAGTTGCGTGCTCATGGGCGGGTATACGCCCGCGTCGCAACCCGTGACCTTGTGGCCGGCCGCGCGCGCGATCAACGCCAGGCCGCCCATGAACGTACCGCAGATGCCAAGAATGTGCAGGTGCATTGAAAACTCTCCTGTCCTGCATTGTATATATAGCGGCCGGGCAGGCCTTGGGCGAGGGCGGAGGAAAAATGCCGCCAGGCGGCGCGCGGGGGGCGTTTTATCTTGAGACGGCCCAACGACAAAAAACAGCGGCTGCGGTTATGATCGCGCCATGAATCGACGCCTACTCCTTTCCGCCGGCGTGGCCGTGGCCGCCACGGTCGCGGGCGGCTATACGCTGTTGGGCCGCAAGCCCGCGGCCCCCGCGGCTACCGCCGAGGCCGGCGATCCGGTTGCCGCCCTGATGCAGTTGCAGCTCCCCGACCTGGGCGGGGCGTCCCATTCGCTGTCCGGCTGGAAGGGCCAGCCCATCGTGGTCAATTTCTGGGCGACCTGGTGCGCGCCTTGCGTCCGCGAAATGCCGGAACTCGACGCTTTGCAGAAAAAATACCCGCAAGTGCGTTTTGTCGGCATCGGCGTCGATTCGGCGGCCAACATGCAAAAATTCGTCGAGAAAGTACAGGTTTCCTACCCGCTCTGGGTTATCGGCGCAGGGGCTATCGATACGCTGCGCAAGCTGGGAAACCCCAGTGGTGGCCTGCCTTTTACTATTGTTTTCAATGCAGATGGCGGCATTAACCGGAAGATATTGGGAGAAATCCAGCCGGATGATCTGGAGCGCACTTTATCTGGTTTAAAGGCGTAAGTCTGTTGGACAAATAGTAGGAATTGGCGTAAAAAGCTGGTTTATCGGCTGTTTTGCCAACAATTGGCAAACCACTCATTGGCAAGCGCATGGCGCAAAACATACTGGTATTGCATGGCCCGAATCTAAACCTGCTCGGCACCCGGGAACCTCATATCTACGGCAGTCTCACCCTGCCCCAGATCAATGAGCGACTGGAACTGCTCGCAGGCGAACTGGGCGCCACGCTGACCGCGTGGCAAGGCAATCACGAAGGCGCTCTGGTCGACCGCATTCAGGCGGCCCGTCAAGACGGCACGGACTTCATCATCATCAACGCGGCGGCTTATACGCACACCAGCGTCGCGATCCGCGATGCGCTGGCCGGGGTCGCGATCCCATTTATTGAAGTACATTTGTCCAATCTGTATAAGCGAGAGCCCTTCAGGCATCACTCTTATCTGTCCGACTTGGCGGTAGGCCTTATCAGCGGCCTGGGCGCGGACGGCTACGAAGCGGCTCTGCGTTACGCAGTGCGGCACTGATCTCGCACCAACTCACAGCATCTACATCTTTACGGCGCGGACCCGACGCTGGGACGTCGCCGACACTAGACACTATATCGGGAAGCAGCTTCTATGGACCTTCGAAAACTCAAAACCCTGATCGACCTGGTGGCTGAATCGGGCATCGCCGAGCTGGAAATCACCGAAGGCGAAGGCAAGGTGAGGATCGTCAAGTTCTCGCAAACCTTGCAGCCGGTGGCCTACCACCACCCCGAAGCCGGCGTGCCCGCGGCGCCCGTGGCCCAGGCCGCCGCGCCGGCCGCGCCCGCCGCCGAAGCTGCCCCCGTCATCCAGGGCCACGTCGTCAAGGCCCCCATGGTGGGCACCTTCTACCGTTCGCCGAACCCGGGCGCCGCGCCGTTCGTCGATGTGGGCGCCACCGTCAAGGAAGGCGATCCGCTCTGCATCATTGAGGCCATGAAGCTGCTCAATGAAATCGAGGCCGACAAGTCCGGCGTCATCAAAGAAATCCTGGTCGAAAACGGCGAGCCCGTCGAGTACGGTCAACCCCTGTTCGTCATTGGCTGATAGCTGAAAATGTTCGAAAAAATCCTGATCGCCAATCGGGGCGAAATCGCCCTGCGCATTCAGCGCGCTTGCCGCGAGCTGGGCATCAAGACCGTGGTCGTGCACTCCGAGGCCGACCGCGAAGCCAAGTACGTGCGCCTGGCCGATGAATCCGTGTGCATCGGGCCCGCGCCGTCGCGCGAAAGCTACCTGAACATGCCGGCCATCATTTCGGCCGCCGAAGTCACGGATTCCGAGGCCATCCACCCGGGCTACGGGTTCCTGTCCGAGAACGCCGACTTCGCCGACCGCGTCGAAAAGAGCGGCTTCGTGTTCATCGGCCCGCGTCCCGACACCATCCGCCTGATGGGCGACAAGGTCAGCGCCAAGCGCGCCATGATCGAAGCCGGCGTGCCGGTGGTGCCGGGCTCGGAAGGCGCTTTGCCCGACGATCCGCAGGAAATCATCCGCGTTGCGCGCGAAGTCGGGTATCCGGTCATCATCAAGGCCGCGGGCGGCGGCGGGGGCCGCGGCATGCGCGTGGTCTACACCGAAGCCGCGCTGCTGAACGCCGTCACGATGACGCGCTCGGAAGCGGGCGCCGCGTTCAACAACCCGGAAGTCTATATGGAGAAGTTCCTCGAGAACCCGCGCCATATCGAAATCCAGGTGCTGGCCGATGGCGGCCGCAACGCCGTCTGGCTGGGCGAGCGCGACTGCTCCATGCAGCGCCGCCACCAGAAAGTCATCGAGGAAGCGCCCGCGCCCGGAGTCGCGCGCCGCCTGATCGAGCGCATCGGCGACCGCTGCGCCGACGCCTGCCGCAAGATGGGCTACCGCGGCGCCGGCACGTTCGAATTCCTGTACGAAAGCGGCGAGTTCTATTTCATCGAAATGAACACCCGCATCCAGGTCGAGCATCCGGTCACCGAGCTGATCACCGGCATCGACCTGGTCCAGCAGCAGATCCTGATCGCCGCGGGCGAGAAGTTCGCCCTGCGCCAGCGCGACGTCGCCTTCAAGGGCCACGCCATCGAATGCCGGATCAACGCCGAGGATCCGTTCCGCTTCGTGCCCAGCCCCGGCCGCATCACCAACTGGCATACGCCGGGCGGTCCGGGCGTGCGCATCGATTCGCACGCGTTCAACGGCTATTTCGTGCCGCCGAACTATGATTCGATGATCGCCAAGGTCATCACCTACGGCGACACGCGCGACCAGGCGCTGGCCCGCATGCGCATCGCGCTGTCGGAAATGGTGGTGGAAGGCATTTCCACCAACATCCCGCTGCATCGCGAATTGCTGCAGGACGCCCGCTTTATCGAAGGCGGCACCAGCATCCACTATCTGGAAAACAAGTTGGCGCAGCGTCCCTGACCAACGACCTTGGGGCCTGACGGCCCCTTTTTGCTCCAGGAAGAGGTCCTTTGGGCGATATTCCGGGGTTATACGGCCAACGGGCCGCGGCGCATGCCGCGGCCCGTTGGCCAGATGGAAGAAATAATCATGCGTGAACTCGTGCTCCATTGCCTGGAGGCTCAGGCCGAGGCCCTGTCGGACGCGCTGCTCGAAGCGGGCGTGCTGTCGGTGTCCGTCGAAGACGCCGACCTGGGCACCGACGACGAGCGTCCCTTGTTCGGCGAACCGGGCACCGAGCCCGACGTGCAGGCCTGGGACCGCAATCGCGTCGTCGCCCTGTTGCCCGACGGCGCGGACCCGGCGCAGATCCTGGAAGAGGCCGCCGAGGCGGGCGGGCTGGATCCCGCGCTGTTCGCCGGCTGGAGCCTGCGCGAGGTGCCCGACGCCGACTGGGTGCGCCTGACGCAGTCGCAGTTCGGTCCCATCCATATCGCCGAGCGGCTGTGGATCGTGCCCAGTTGGCACCGCGACAGCCCCGACGTGCCCGGGTTCGAGCCGGACGCGCCCGCGCAGGACGGATCGATCCACATCGAACTCGATCCCGGCCTGGCGTTCGGCACGGGCAGCCATCCGACCACCCATCTGTGCCTGGCCTGGCTCGAGGCCGAACTGCCGCAGGGCGCCACGCTGCTGGACTACGGCTGCGGTTCGGGGATTCTCGCCATCGCCGCGCGCAAGCTCGGCGCGGGCCCGACCCTTGCCGTCGACATCGACGCCCAGGCCGTGCAGAGCACGGTCTTCAATGCCGGGGTCAACCGGGTCGAGCTTCAGGCCATGCTGCCCGACGCGCTGCCGGAAGGCGCGTTCGAGGTGGTGGTGGCCAACATTCTGTCCAACCCGCTGAAGGTGCTGGCGCCCATGCTGGCCGGGCGCGTCGCCGCGGGCGGCCACCTGGTGCTGTCGGGCGTCCTGGAGCGCCAGGCCGAGGAAGTGGCCGCCGCCTACGCGCCCTGGATCGCGATGTCGGCCTGGCGCGCCCGCGACGGCTGGGTCTGCCTGCACGGCCAGAAGGCCTGAGCGCAGTCGCCGCAGGATCGCGCCATGGCCTTGACCACCCGTTGCCCGCAGTGCGGCACTTCCTTCAAGGTGGTGCCTGACCAACTCCGGGTCCGTAACGGCCTGGTGCGCTGCGGCGCCTGCTCCACGGTATTCGACGGGCGCGCCTGCCTGTTGGCCGAGCCCGGCGCGCCGGCGGCACCCCCGCCGGCGGCACCCGCGGCGAGCGCCAACCCCGCGCCGGTCCTGGCCGCGCCCGCCGCCGAAGCCCCTCCGCCCTGGGAAGACGAACCCGAAGCGCCCGCCGCCGTTTCGCCCGCGCTTCCGCCCGCCGTGCTGCGCGGGCGCGACGATATCCGCCGCCGCGCCGAGCCCGACGCCGGCTCGCCGGAGGACGAGGACGATGAAGACGGTTTTGACGACGATGCCGCCGATGACGCGGAACCGCCGCGCCGGGCCGCGCCCGCCGCGCCGCCATCGCCCGCCCGTCGCCCCGATCCGGTCTTCGCGGCGGACGCCGAACCCGCCATCGGTTGGGGCGCGCGCCGCGCCGGCGCGCCCGCGGAGCCGTCGCTGGCCCCGGAGGGCGACTACCGGCACGTGGACGTGCGCGACGATGCGCGCGACGACGAATACGAAGACGAATACGGCCCCGACCGCGACGATCCGCGCGAGCCGGTGCTGGGCGATACGCGCACGCGCTATTCCAGCGCGACCGACGTGGGCCGCGCGCCGCCCGAATTCCTGGACCAGGACCGCCAGGAGCGGCGCGGCCTGATACGCAAGCTGTGGGGCGGCGCCTGCCTGGCCGGCCTGATCGCGCTGGGCCTGCAACTGCTGTATGTGTACCGCGGCGACATCGCCAACTCCGTGCCGGCCCTGCGGCCGGTGCTGGAAACCGCGTGCCAGCCCCTGGGCTGCACCGTGGGATACGCGCGCCGGCTGGAACGCATCGCGATTTCTTCCTCGTCGCTGCAGCCGCCGACGGGCGCGGCGGCGATCGACGATGGGCGCAGCCGGCTCGTGCTGAACCTGGTGCTGCGCAACCGCTACGACAAGCCGCAGCACTGGCCCGCGCTGGTGCTGGACCTGACGGACCTGTCGGACACGGTGGTGGTGCGCCGCGTGCTGATGCCCGAAAACTATCTCACTCCCGAACAGTTGCGCGGCCCGTTCGCGCCTGCCGGAGAGCTGAAAATCTCCGTACCCATTGAAGTGACCGGCGTTCAGGTCAATGGCTACCAAATCGATAAATTCTTTCCTTAAAGGATGACAAGCATGGCGACCCCAGTCCTGGTTTGCGGTTCGATGGCGTTCGACACCATCGCGGTGTTCGAAGGCCATTTCAAAGAGCACATCCTGGCCGACCGCATCCAATCCCTGAGCGTGTCGTTCCTGGTGCCCAGCATGCGCAAGGAATACGGCGGCTGCTCGGGCAACATCGCCTACAACATGAACCTGCTGGGCGGCAAGCCCGTGCCGGTGGCGACCGTGGGCGAGGACGCGGGCGAATACCTGGCGCGCCTGTCGGACCTGGGCATCGACGTCAGCCGCGTGAAGGTCATTCCCGATACCTTCACCGCGCAATGCTTCATCACGACCGACCTGGACGACAACCAGATCACGGCCTTCCACCCGGGCGCCATGTCGTTCGCGGCCGATAACGACCTCAGCGATGCCGACGCGGAATGGGCCATCATCGCGCCCGACGCGAAAGAGGGCATGTTCGCCCACGCCGAACGCCTGCACCAACGCGGCATCCCGTTCATCTTCGACCTGGGCCAGGCCATGCCGCTGTTCGACGGCGCGGACCTGGAGCGCATGCTGAAGCTGGCGCGCGCGCTGACGGTGAACGACTACGAGGCGGGCGTGGTGGAACAGCGCACGGGCCGCAGCATGGCCGACATCGCCGGCGCACTGCAGGCCGTGGTGGTGACGCGGGGCGCCGAAGGCGCGACCTTGCTGACCGGCGGCAAGACCATCCATATCGAGCCGGTGCGCGCGGCCCAGGTCGTGGACCCGACGGGTTGCGGCGACGCCCAGCGCGGCGGCCTGCTCTATGGCCTCACCAGCGGCTGGAACTGGGAAGATAGCTGCCGCCTGGGCAACGTCATGGGCGCCATCAAGATCGCTTCGCGCGGGCCGCAGAACCACGCGCCGTCGCGCGCCGAGATCGATGCCGTGCTGCATGCCGCCTACGGTATCCATCTGCCCGGCTGAGCGTCTCCGGCGCCTCGGGGAACCCGGCGGCGCCCGTCCGGTCGAATAGCCGCGAGGCCGGCGCGCGGCGGCGGGTTCGCCCGGTTGTTTGCAGCTTCTGGCCGTGAGTTTCAGTGTGTTGCAGCCGCGATGGCCGTTCTTGCGGGGCGGAGTATGATCAAGAAGTCATCGGCATAGCCGATCGAGGAGTCCAAATGAACCAAAGCAAATCTCTTTCCCTGGTGTCGCCGCGCGCCGGCCGGTGGCTGGCCATCGCTGCCGTCGTAACGTCGATGGCAGTTCTGGGCGGCTGCGCCAACCGCAGCGCGTCCAGCGGCGTGTACAGCTATGACCAGGCGCAGCGCGAGCAGATCGTGCGCACGGGAACGGTGACGGGCGTGCGTCCCATCGTGATTCAGAACGACAAATCCAGCGGGGTCGGCATGGTGGCCGGCGGCGCGCTGGGCGGCGTGGCGGGCAACGCCATCGGCGGCGGCACCGGCCGCACCATCGCCACGGTCGGCGGCGTCATTCTGGGCGCGCTGGCGGGTAACGCCGTCGAAAACCAGACCGGCAAGAATTCCGGCTACGAAATCACCGTGCGTCTCGACAACGGCGAAACCCGCGTCGTGGCGCAGGAAGCGGATGTGCCCATCAGCGTGGGCCAGCGCGTCCAGGTGATCAGCGGCGCCGGCCCGACCCGCGTGACGCCGATGTAATTGCTGCCGCGCCCCGGCAGGCGGTTTTCCGGGGCGGCCAGTATGTGAAGATGCCCGCGCAAGCGGGCATTCTTTTGCCAGATGTCGCTCCGTCGCAACGCGGCACCCCGGGACTTACCCGCAGGCGTTACGCTTTCCAGCCTTTTCTCGCCATTTTCTCCAAAAGTCTCATGGCGATTCCACGGACGAAGTGACATGATTGCGCCTGCGATCGACGTCGCGCCGCGGCTACCATGTAACCAAGTGCATCACGGCGTCGTTCTGGCAAGCTGGAATTTCAGTTCGGTTTCAGCATTTTCTCAGTATCCTCGTCGTCCTGAACCCCGGGGCGGGGGATGTTTTGCCGACAAGGCAACGTAACGCTGCACTAGCTATGCATTCCGAGCAAGAACTCCACACCAGGATCGGCGAGATCGTCGAGTCGATCGTCATGAAGAAAGTCACTCCCGATACGCAACTGATCGCCACCGGCCTGGTCGACTCGCTGGCCGCCGTGGATATCACGCTCGCGGTCGAGTCGGAGTACGGCTGCAGCATTCCGGCTCCCGAGATCGCGGAGCATCTACAGTCGGTCCGCACGCTTGCCGGCTATGTCGCTGCCCATACTGCGTAATTCCCGGCTGTTGTCCCACGTCGCGGCCGCCGCGACGGCGGTGGCGCTGGCTGTCGGGGCCTATTGCGGCGCGGACGACCTGCTCAGCCGCCTCGTGAATCCCATGCAGCCGACCCCGGCGGCCGTGGCCGCCGGCAAGAGCAACTACCTGCCCAACCTGGGGCCGGACTGGGGCACACAGCACGTCAACCTGAACCGCCTGGGCAATGCCCTGAGCGACGGGACGCTGGTCGTGCTCGGCTCTTCCGAACTGTCCAGCCACGACCTGCGCTTCGTTCCCTACCGGTTCTTCCCGGAAGAGCTGAAGGTGCCCACGCTGGCCTACGGCCACGCCATGTTCCAGTCCTACGGCATCGTCAGCGTGCTGGAGTCGGTGGCGGATTCGCTGACGCCCAATACCCGGCTGGTGATCATGGTGTCGCCGGCCTGGTTCGCCTCGGGCGGCCAGTTGCCGCGCAGCGCGTTCGCCGAACACGTGACCGGCCCGGTCTGGGACCGCCTGTGGGACCAGCCCAGCACGCGCGAGCAGATGCAGACCTGGATCACCGACAATGCCAACTGGGGGCTGTTGTGGCTCATCGCCAATGGCCAGGTCGCCGAGCTGAAGGACAAGCTGTCGCTGTGGTGGCTGGCGCGCAAGGAACCGGCGCCCGACCGGCCGCGCAGCAAGTTGTCCGTGCCCGCGCACCGCTATGTGTCCTGGCCGTCGGCCGCCCGCCTCGACCAGGGCCAGTGGGGCCGGCTGACGCACCAGGCGCGCGAGGCCGAACGCGACCTGGGCGGCCACAATCCCTACGACGTGCGCGACGATTACTACCGGCAGTACCTGGCGCCGCTGTATTCGCCGGCCCGCAACGAGTTCGCCGACGTCGACCCGATCACCCGCGCCGAACTGGGCGACCTGTCGCGCGTCATGGCCCTGCTGCAGAAACGCAAGGTCCGCGCCTATTTCGTCATCCAGCCGTTCAACCCCAAACTCATCCTGGACGTCGAGCGCTTCGACCCGGTGGTGGCCGCCATCACCGGCATGTGCGCCCGTTATCGGATGGGTTGCCTGGACCTCTACAGCATCCCGTTCGAGCCAGGCATGCTGCGCGACGACATGCATCTGGCCGAACTCGGCTGGGCGCTGGCCGACCAAGGCATTGCGGAGTACTTTTCCCGATGAACAAATTATTTTCCTGGGCCGGGCCGAAGGCAGGCAGCCCCGCCGAAGGGCAGGCGCCCCGCAAGCCGGGCGCCGCCTGGGGGCGCCGCTTCTTCTGGCACCTGTGCCTGTACGTCGGGGTGATCCTGGTGTTCGTGCTGCAAGCGCAGCCCACCACGGGCAGCGGCGGACCGATCAAGGTCGAATTCCAATACCAACAGTTCTGACCGCAGCATGGAATTGTTCGCAAGCTTGAGCTTTTTCGGCGGCGCCCTGTTCGGCGGCCTGGGCCTGTTGGCGTACCGTTCTTTCGGCATGCCGCTGCGCATCGGCTACCGGCACGTCATCGGGGTGATCTGCCTGGGCGTCTGGATGGCGGTGTTCTGGGCGCGCCCCTACCAGCCGATCGCGCTGATCGCCATTTCGGGCGGCGCGCTGTGGGCGGTGCGGCGCAACTACATCCCCACCTGGCTGGGCGTGGTCATTACGATGGCGCCGCTGCTGCTGGTGAAGACGGGCGTGTCGCACCTGGGCGCGATGCTGGGCCTGTCGTTCGCCACCTTCCGCGCCGTCGACGTGCTGCTGTTCGCGCAACGCAACGAGCGCGTCTCGCCGCTGGATTACTTCATCTACCTGTTCTTCCCGCTGACGCTGCTGGCCGGCCCCATGTACCGCTGGCGCAATTTCCAGGCGGACCTGAAGCGCGGCTACGAGGGCGTGAACCTGAACACCTGGCTGAGCGGCCTGGAACTCATCATGCTGGGCGTCATCCAGAAGTTCGGCCTGGCCGAGGCAATCTGGCGCTACGGCCTGGCGACGCTGGACGCGCACGACTATTCGTTCACCGGCGTGGCCCTCAATGCCTCGCTCTACAGCGCCTACCTGTTCTTCGACTTCGCGGGCTATTCCACGATGGCGATCGGCATCGGCATGCTGTTCGGCTTCACCCTGCCGATCAACTTCCGCAACCCGCTGGCGACGCTGAACCCGCAGGATTTCTGGCGGCGCTGGCACATCAGCCTGTCGGAATGGCTGCGCGACGTGGTCTTCATGCCCATCTACAAGGCGCTCAGCAAGACCGCGTACTTCTCGCGCCACCGCCTGGCCGCGCAGAACATCGGCATCTTCGCGACCCTGCTGGCCATGGGAGTCTGGAACGGCCTGTCGCCGCACTACATCGTCAGCGGCCTCATGTTCGGCGCGTACTCGGTGGGCCACAACCTGCTGGTCAACGCCGCGCGCACCCGACCGGCCCTGCAGGCGGCCCTGGCGCGGCCCGCCATGCGCCTGCTCGGGCGCGTGTTCACCCTGATCCTGGCCGCGCTGGCGCTCTACGTGTTCAGCGGCCGCAGCCCCATTTGACGCCGGGAGTTTCGGCATGCGTTTCGACCTGAAATCCTTCCGGTTCACGGAGTCCGAGCGTGCCCCCGGCGCGCTGGCCGTCGCCGCCGCCGACCGCAGCCTGACGTGGGCGCAATTGCGCGACGAGGCCTGCGCCTGGGCCGACGAAGCGCGCCGGCACGGCGCCGCGCCGGACGTGCCGGTGGCCATATACGGCCACAAGGAAGCGTCCTTCTTCGTCGCGATGGTGGGGGCGCTGCTGATCGGCGCGCCCTTCGTCCCGGTGGACACCATTTATCCGGCCGAACGCCTGCGCCGCATCGTCGAGATCGTGCGTCCCGCGGCCGTCTACGACGCGGCGGCCGGCACGTTCACGCCGGGCCAGGGCGCCCAGTTGGCCGAGCGCGGCCTGGCCTACGTCATGTTCACCTCGGGCAGCACGGGCGATCCCAAGGGCGTGCAGATCGGCCGCGAAAGCGTCGGCCTGCTGGGCGACTGGATGCTGGGCAGTTTCGGCCTGGGCGAGGCGCCCGTGTTCATGAACCAGGCGCCGTTCAGTTTCGACCTGTCCATGTACGAGGTGTTCGCCACCCTGGCCTCGGGCGGCAGTTGCGTGCTGAACGCGCGCGAACAGATCGCGGCCGCGGGCGCGTGGATCCCCCGGCTGGCGGAGCATGGCGTGACCGTATGGGTGTCCACGCCGTCGTTCGCCCACCAGCAACTGGCCAACCGCGATTTCTCGCCGGCCGCGCTGCCCGCGCTGCGCACCTTCCTGTTCTGCGGCGAGCCCCTGCCCGCGGCGCTGGCCAGGAAGCTGCGCCAGCGCTTCCCCGGCGCGGTCATCCTGAATACCTACGGTCCGACCGAGGCCACCGTGGCCACCACCTGGATCGAAGTGACCGACGCCGTGCTGGCCGCGCACGATCCGCTGCCGGTCGGCCATGCCAAACCGGACAGCGTGCTGCTGGTGGACGAGGGCGGCGAGATCTGCATCGTGGGCGACCACGTGATGCGCGGCTACCTGAACCGCGCCGACCTGAACGAGGCCAAGCTCTACACCTATGCCGACGGCCGGCGGGCGTTCCGCACCGGCGACCTGGGGCAGATGGGGGAAGGCGGCTTGCTGTTCTGCCGCGGCCGGATGGACGACCAGATCAAGCTGAACGGCTACCGCATAGAGCTGGCCGAGATCGACGAGGCGCTGCACGGTTTGCCGGGCGTGGAGGGCGGCGCTTGCGCCGTGCTGCGCCGGCCCGACGGCACGGCGGTGCGCCTGATCGGCTTCGTGGCGGGCGCCGCTGAAGGCCAGGCGGCCAGCCTGCTGGCGCCGGACGCGCTCGACGGCTGGAAGGCGCGGCTGGCCCGGCGCCTGCCGCCTTACATGGTGCCGTCGGAACTGGTGGCCTGCCCGTCGCTGCCCATGTCGAACAACCACAAGATCGACCGCAAGAAGCTGATCGAGATCTACGCCGCCATTCCGGTGTAGGGGTGCTTCAGACGCCCATCATGCCGTAGCTCAGGCGGGCCAGGACCATCAGCACGATCTGCGCCACGATCAGCAGCACCAGCGGCGAGAAGTCGATCGAGGTGCGGGGCAGGATGCGGCGGATCGGATTGAGCATCGGGTCGGTCAGCGCCTGCAGCAGCGGCATCATGGGGGCCATCGGGTTGACCCACGACAGCACCGCCTGGATCAGCGTCAGCCAGACCACCAGGTTCAGCGCCCATTTGGCGGCCATGATCAGCGCCGACCCCATGGCGGCGGGCAGCAGTTCGAGAGGAATCAGCGCGCCGATCGCCACCAGCCAGATGAGCACCAGGTAGACCAGCGCCGACAGCCAGGCCGCGACCAGGCTCGTCCAGTCGATCTTGTTGCCGGCCGGAATGATCTTGCGCAGGGGCGTCACCAGCCAGTTGGTGGCCTGATAGACCGCGCGGGCGAGGGGATTGAAGGGGTGCAGCCGTATCGCGTGCATCCAGGCGCGGGCAATCAGCGCCGCTCCGAACAGCGTGAACACGATTTCGAGAAGGAAGCGGAAGATTTCACCGAGCATGGACACGATCACCCTGAAAAAGAGGAGACAATTGTCGCACGCTCAAGCGTGAAAAGAACGCCCCTGTGCCGGAACCGTCGGGGGGGCTCTTGCTGTCGGGCCGCCCCAAGGCAAAAGATGCCCTTTTTTGGGGGGGAGCTAGCCCGGTGGCACGGAGGCCAACAAAAAAGCCGCCCGGCCAAGGCCAGGCGGCTCTCGCGAAGCTAAGGCTTCGAACCGTCCTGATTAGGGACGGCCACCGGTCGGGAACGGCCACGACGCGGCGGGGTTCAGCGCGGTCTTCGCGCCCGGGGCGGCTGCCGTGGACGGCGGCGTTACGGGCTTCTTCGGAGCGGCTTTCTTCGCGGCAGGCTTCTTTGCAGCGGCCGGCTTCTTGGCAGCAGCAGGCTTGGCGGCAGCGGGGGCCTTCTTGGCGGCGGGAGCCTTCTTGGCAACGGCCTTCTTGGCAGCAGGCGCCTTCTTGGCGGCCGGAGCCTTCTTGGCAACCGCCTTCTTGGCAGCCGGAGCCTTCTTGGCTACCGCTTTCTTGGCGACGGCCTTCTTGGCAACCGCCTTCTTGGCGACGACCTTCTTGGCTACCGCTTTCTTGGCGACGGCCTTTTTGGCAACCGCCTTCTTGGCGACGGCCTTCTTGGCTACTGCCTTCTTGGCGACGACCTTCTTGGCTACCGCTTTCTTGGCGACGGCCTTCTTGGCTACTGCCTTCTTGGCGACGGCCTTCTTCGCTACCGCCTTCTTGGCGACGGCTTTCTTGACGGCCGGCTTCTTGGCGGCAACCTTCTTCACTGCCGGTTTCTTGGCGGCGACTTTCTTGACGGCTACCTTCTTGACGGCAGCTTTCTTGGCCGGAGCGGCCTTCTTCGCTACTGCCTTCTTGGCGGCGGGCTTTTTCACCGCTTTCTTTACGGCTTTCTTGGCTGTTGCCATGGTCATGCTCCTTAGGTTCAGGGGTCCCAGAACTTAAACCCGTGCCCCGACCCGCCAACAAGACGGATCGTGCCCGGGCTATTCATCGGCGCATGCCGCTGTTCTGTGCGAGCAACAGCTACTACGGTTTGCGCTAATGAATTCGGCACAGCCATTTGATATGGCCCCCGCTCCTTTGGCGCGAGCCATTTCAAATGGCGCCGGTGGGCAGTCTGATCACAGACCGCCTACCGCTTGTTCTACGTGTTCGAAACTGTCCCCGCGCCGCGCTTTCGGCTCGCTGCCCCCGAGGGGGTGCGTTTTTGCCTTGAGGCGGCCCGGCGACAAAACACCCTGACCGAGGAGAGCGCCATCAAGCCTGTCGCGAACGCGACGCTCCTTGATTCTGGAGCGTGCCCGCGCCGGGCCTGATGACGAACTGCGTTTACTCCCAGCTCAGCGTGCCACCGGTTTGGTATTCGATCACGCGAGTTTCAAAAAAGTTGCGTTCCTTTTTAAGGTCGATCATTTCCGCCATCCACGGGAAGGGGTTTTCTTCCTGCGGGAACAGCGGTTCGATACCGATTTGCTGGCAACGGCGGTTCGCGATGAAGCGCAGGTAGGACTTGAACATGGGGGCGTTCAGGCCCAACACGCCGCGCGGCATCGTGTCTTCGGCGTAAGCGTATTCGAGTTCGACCGCTTTGCGGAAGAGTTCCCGGATTTCTTCGCGGAATTCCGGCGTCCACAGATGCGGATTTTCCAGCTTGACGGTGTTGATCAGGTCGATGCCGAAGTTGCAGTGCATGGATTCATCGCGAAGGATGTACATGTACTGCTCGGCGGCGCCGGTCATCTTGTTCTGGCGGCCCAGCGCCAGGATCTGCGTGAAGCCAACGTAGAAGAACAGGCCTTCCATCAGGCAAGCGAAGACGATCAGCGACTTCAGCAGCGTCTGGTCGGCCTCGGGGGTGCCCGTCTTGAAGTTGGGGTCCGCGATCGCGTCGATGAACGGGATCAGGAACTCGTCCTTGGCGCGGATGGACGGGACTTCGTTGTAGGCGTTGAAGATCTCCGCCTCGTCCAGGTCCAGGCTTTCGACGATGTACTGATAAGCGTGGGTGTGGATCGCTTCCTCGAACGCCTGGCGCAGCAGGAACTGGCGGCACTCGGGCGCCGTGATGTGGCGGTAGGTGCCCAGCACGATGTTGTTCGCGGCCAGCGAATCGGCCGTGACGAAGAAGCCCAGGTTGCGCTTGACGATGCGGCGCTCGTCCTCGGTGAGCCCGTTCGGGTTCTTCCAGAGGGCGATGTCGCGCGACATGTTGATTTCTTGCGGCATCCAGTGGTTGGCGCAAGTGGCCAGGTACTTCTCCCACGCCCACTTGTACTTGAAGGGCACGAGCTGATTGACGTCCGTCTCGCCGTTGATGACGCGCTTGTCGGCAACCTTCACGCGCTGCGAGGTGGCGGAGCCGCTGACGGCCAGGCCGGCCGCGTGTTCAGGCGCGGCGGGCGTGGGCATGGCGGCGTCGCCGAATACACCGGTCGCCGCCCGTACTTCGGGCGCAGCCTGCCCGCCCGCCGCGGGGGCGGGCGATTGTGCAGGTTGCGTGGCGATGGTGTCGTCTTCCCAATTAATCATGATTCATTCTCCGGAGGCGGTTATTGGCAGGCTTCGCACTCTTCGAAGCCGGGGTCTCCCGGCCGCATGGTGCAAACCGCCCCGAGAACTTCGGGTTCCGGCAAAACAGGTGCGGCGGCCACGGCCGAAGCCGTGGATTGGCCACCCGCGGTGACGGCGTTCAATTCGCCGCCGCGTCCCGTGGACTTCTCGGCGCTGGTGGCGCCAAGGGTGCGCAGGTAGTAGGTCGTCTTCAGGCCACGCTTCCAGGCCAGCTTGTAGGTGTCGTCCAGCTTCTTGCCCGAGGCGCCGGCCATGTAGATGTTCAGCGACTGGGCTTGATCGATCCACTTCTGGCGGCGCGACGCGCATTCAACCAGCCAGCTCGGTTCGACTTCGAACGCGGTGGCGTAGAGTTCGCGGAGTTCGGAAGGTACGCGATCGATGCGGGACAGGCTGCCGTCGAAGTACTTGAGGTCGGCGACCATGACTTCGTCCCAGAGACCGAGTTTCTTCAGGTCACGCACGAGGTAATCGTTAACGACCGTGAACTCGCCGGAGAGATTCGATTTGACGTACAAGTTCTGGAAAGTAGGTTCGATGCACGCAGATACACCAATGATATTGGAAATAGTCGCGGTTGGGGCGATTGCGATGCAATTGGAGTTGCGCATGCCATGTTCTTTGATGCGCGCGCGCAACGTATCCCAATCGAGCGTGCTCGATTCATCGACCTCGACATGGCCGCCGCGTTCATCGCGAAGCATCTTCAACGTGTCTTGCGGCAGGATGCCGCGCGACCACAGCGAGCCTTCGTACGACTGATAGCGGCCGCGTTCTTCGGCCAGCAGGCTCGAGGCCCAGTACGCGTGATAGCACACGGCTTCCATCGAGCGGTCGGCGAATTCGATGGCGTCCTGCGAAGCGTAAGGCACGCGCATCATCTGCAGGCAATCCTGGAAGCCCATGATGCCCATGCCCACCGGACGATGGCGCGCGTTCGAATTGCGGGCCTTCTCGACGGCGTAATAGTTGATGTCGATCACGTTGTCGAGCATGCGCATGGCGATGCGCACCGTGCGCTTGATCTTGTCGTGGTCGAGTTCGAAACCGCCGCCGGCGGCCGGCTTCATGTGGGCGACCAGGTTCACCGAACCCAGGTTGCACACCGCGATTTCGGATTCGTTGGTGTTCAGCGTGATCTCGGTGCACAGGTTCGAGCTGTGGACGACGCCCACGTGCTGCTGCGGCGAACGGATGTTGCACGGATCCTTGAAGGTGATCCACGGGTGGCCGGTTTCGAACAGCATCGACAGCATCTTGCGCCACAGGGTCAGCGCCGGCATCTTCTTGAAGAGCTTCAGCTCGCCGCTGGCGACCTTGGATTCATAGCCGACGTAGGCCTTCTCGAATTCCTGGCCGACCTTGTCGTGCAGGTCGGGGCAGTCGGACGGCGAGAACAGGGTCCATTCGCCGGCTTCCATGACGCGCTTCATGAACAGGTCGGGAATCCAGTTCGCCGTGTTCATGTCGTGGGTGCGGCGGCGTTCGTCGCCGGTGTTCTTGCGCAGTTCCAGGAATTCCTCGATGTCCAGGTGCCACGTTTCCAGGTACGTGCACACGGCGCCCTTGCGCTTGCCGCCCTGGTTCACCGCCACGGCGGTGTCGTTGACGACCTTCAGGAACGGCACGACGCCCTGGCTTTCGCCGTTGGTGCCCTTGATGTGGCTGCGCAGCGCGCGCACCGGGGTCCAGTCGTTGCCCAGGCCGCCGGCGTACTTGGCCAGCAGCGCGTTTTCCTTGATGGCGTCGTAGATGCCTTCCAGGTCGTCGGAGACGGTGGTCAGGTAGCACGACGACAACTGCGAGTGCAGGGTGCCCGAGTTGAACAGCGTCGGCGTCGAGCTCATGAAGTCGAACGAGGACAGGATCTCGTAGAACTCGATGGCGCGGGCTTCGCGGTCGGCTTCGCGCAGCGCCAGGCCCATGGCCACGCGCATGAAGAACACCTGCGGCAGTTCGATGCGGGTGCCGCGGATGTGCAGGAAGTAGCGGTCGTACAGCGTTTGCAGGCCGAGATAGCCGAATTGCAGGTCGCGCTTGGCGTTCAGGGCGTGGCCCAGCTTGGCCAGGTCATAGCTGGCCAGTTCGGGCGACAGCAGGCCGCCTTCGATGCCGCGGGCGATGAACGTGGGGAAGTATTCGGCGTAGCGGGCGCCCATGCCGTCCTGCGACACTTCTTCGCCCAGCACTTCCTTGCGGATCGTGTGCAGCAGCAGGCGGGCGGTGACCTGGCTGTAGGCCGGGTCCTTTTCGACCAGCGCGCGCGCCGACAGGATGGCGGACTTGAACACTTCGTCGACGGGGATGCCGTCGTACAGGTTCTTGACCGTTTCCTTCAGGATGGCTTCGCTGTCGATGAATTCGGCCAGGCCTTCGCCGGCGGCGACGATGGTCGCGCGCAGTTCGGCCAGGTCCAGCGGACGGCGCACGCCGGCGTCGGTCACGTTCAGCACGTGTTCCTGCGGGGCGGCGGCGGCCTTCTCCTGGCCTTCGGCGGCGGCTGCCGCGGCGCGTTCCTGCGTGCGCTTCTCGCGGTACAGCACGTAGGCGCGGGCGACGTCGTGCTCGCCCGAGCGCATCAGCGCCAGTTCGACCTGGTCCTGGATGTCTTCAATATGGAAGGTGCCACCGTTGGGGCGGTTGCGCACCAGGGCGTTGACGGCCTGGCCGGTCAGATTTTCGACCAGCTCACGCACGCGCGCGGAGGCCGCGCCCTGGCCGCCGTTCACGGCCAGGAAGGCCTTGGTCATGGCGATGGCGATCTTGTTGGGTTCGAACCCGACCACCGAGCCATTGCGGCGAATGATGTTGTAGCTGGCCCATTGCCCGCCATTGGCGTCGGCAGGGGAATCGGTTTGAGAGGGCGGCACGGCCGAAGGCCGGGTCACAGAGGCGATCGTAGTCTGCATGGAAGCTCCTGTGCGAAAAGCGCGTAGATAACGACATGACGGGGTCATGTCCGGTACGAAATCGGGTCTTTGAGGGGAATCGCGACGCTTGGACGGACTAGTCCAAAAGGCGTGGCCGACGGGAATCAGCGCTTAGGCGACCACAACATGTAGTGTAGCACCCCTCGATGGACACTAATTCTAGTGATCGAGTACGACAGGGACAAGAAGAAGATAAGACGAAGCTCACAAAAGATTGTTACCAAATGCACTAGGCGCGCCCAGCAAGGCGCGCCCAGGAAGATGCCGCTCGGAGCGAATGTTTATGCGGTTTTCCGCAGGGGCATGTCGCGCGGGGCAGGCGCCGTATAGCTTTGCATCAATCGGCCTAACTCCGTCCGATATTTCTCGACGCTCGCCGCCTTGACGTGGCCGAAGCCGCGTATGGTTTCTGCAAGGGCGGCGATTGTAGCCGCTTGGGCAATCTTGTCCCCGTTCAACCCCACGAGCAACTGGTCTATGGTCTGGCGGTACTCGCGGATCAGCGCCCGTTCCATCTTGCGTTCGGCGGTGTGGCCGAAGGGATCGAACCAGGTGCCGCGCAGACCCTTCAGGCGCGCCAGCGCTTTCAGCGCCGTCATGGTGCGCGGGCCCAGCGTCATCTTGCGCGGCACGCCGGTGCGCGGGTCCTTGCGGGCGAAGACCGGCGGCGCCATGTGGAAGCGCAGGCTGTAGTCGCCTTCGAACTGGCTCTTCAACTGCGCCCGGAACGATTCGCCCGTGTAGAGCCGCGCCACTTCGTATTCGTCCTTGTAGGCCATGAGCTTGAAGAGGCCGCGCGCCACCGCCATCGCCAGGCGCGGGGTCCGGGCGTCGGGCGCCAGTTCGCGTTCGCGGGCCGCCACGGCCTCGACCACGTCCTGGAACTCGCGGGCATAGGCGGCGTTCTGGTAGGCGGTCAGGTCCTCGACGCGGCGGGCCACCGCGCGTTCGAAGGTCTCCGGCACGTGCAACTGCACCACCTGGGCGGCGGGCCGCAGCGCGGCGCCCAGCGCGTCGGGCTGGTGCGCGGCCAGGCGGCCGCTGTCGAACGCGGCGCGATTGGCGGCCACCGCCACGCCGTTGAGTTCGATGGCGCGGTAGAGGGCGGCCTGCGACAGCGGCACGCCGCCGCGCTGCCATGCGTAGCCCAGCATGAACATATTGGACAGGATGCTGTCGCCGAACAGCGCCAGCGCGGCGGCGTGCGCGTCGATCTCGGCGGTATGGGACTCGCCCGCCGCATGGCGGATCTTGGCCAGCAGCGCCTCGGGCCGCATGGCGGCATCGGGGTTGCGCGTGAAGTCGGACACGGGGGCCACATAGGTGTTGACGGTCACCTGGGTGTGGCCGCGGCGCAGCGCGCCCAGCGAGTCCGGCGCGACGGACGCCACCGGGTCGCACAGGATCGCCGCGTCGGCCTGCCGCCAGTCCAGGCGCACCGGGCCGTCCGGCGCGCCCGGGGGCGCCAGCCGGATGTGGCTGACCACGGTGCCGCCTTTCTGCGCCAGGCCGGTCAGGTCCAGCACGGCGGCGGACAGGCCCTCCAGGTGCGCCGCCATCGACACGATGGCGCCGATGGTGATGACGCCGGTGCCGCCCATGCCCGCGACCAGCAGGCGGTACGGGTGTTCCAGCGCGGGCGGGGCCGGCGGGGGCAACTGCGCGATCAGCTTTTGCAGGCGTTCCTGGTCGGCCTTGGGCGCCGCGCTCTTCCTGGGCTTGCCGCCCATGACCGAGACGAAGCTGGGGCAGAAGCCCTCCGCGCACGAGTAGTCCTTGTTGCAGCTCGACTGGTCGATGGCGCGCTTGCGGCCGTAAGGCGTTTCCAGCGGCACCACCGACAGGCAGTTCGACTGCACGCCGCAGTCGCCGCAGCCTTCGCAGACCGCGCTGTTGATCAGCATGCGGCGCGCCGGGTCGGGGAACTGGTTCTTCTTCCGGCGGCGGCGCTTTTCGGCGGCGCAGGTCTGGTCGTGGATCAGCACCGTCACGCCGGGGATCTCGCGCAGTTCGCGCTGCACGGCGTCCAGTTCGCGGCGGTGGAGCACCTTGATGCCCGGGCCCAGGTCCACGCCCTGGTATTTCTCGGGCTCGTCGCTGGTGACGACAATGCGGGCCACGTTTTCGCCGCGTAGCTGCTGGCAGATCTGCGGCACGGAGATCGGGCCGTCGACGGGCTGGCCGCCGGTCATGGCCACCGCGTCGTTGAAGAGGATCTTGTAGGTGATGTTGGCGCGCGCGGCCACCGCCTGGCGGATGGCCAGGTAGCCCGAGTGGTAGTACGTGCCTTCTCCCATGTTCTGGAAGATGTGCGGCATTTCGGTGTAGCGCGACAGGCCGATCCAGTCCACGCCTTCGCCGCCCATCTGGGTCAGGCCGCCGGTGTCGCGGTCCATCCAGGCGGCCATGTAGTGGCAGCCCACGCCGGACAGCGCCTGGCTGCCTTCGGGCACCTTGGTCGAGGTGCTGTGCGGACAGCCCGAACAGAAATAGGGGCGGCGGCGCATGCCGTCGGCGTCGTTGGACAGCGGGGCCTGGCAGTCGAAGGCGGACAGGTCGGCGGCCGGCGGCAGGCCGGCGGCGCGGCTGAGCCAGCCGGCGAGCGGACGCGCCAGCAGGGACGGGCGCAACTGGCCGGCCGACGGCACCATCGGCTCGCCGTCGAAGCCCTTCTTGCCCGTGACCGACGGGCGGTCCGGCATATTGAACAGCAGGTCCTTGATCTGGCTTTCGACCACCGCGCCCTTTTCCTCGATCACGAGGATGTGCGACAGGCCGCGCGCGAATTCCAGCAGGCGGCCGGCGTCCAGCGGCCAGGTCAGGCCGGGCTTGTAGATGCGGACGGGCGCGTTCGCGGTGACGGTGTCCACGCCCAGGCGCGACAGCGCTTCCATGGTGTCCAGGTGCGCCTTGCCCACCGTGACGATGCCGACGGCGGCCTTGGGGGCCGGACAGGCCAGGCGGTCGATGCTGTGGCGGCGCGCGAACGCGGCGACCGCCTTCATGCGCAGGTTCATGCGCGTTTCGACGGCCAGCGACAGGAAGTCGCGCGCCGAGTATTCCAGCGATTCGGGCGGCAGGTCCGGGTCGGCGGGCATGTCGTAGGACGCGACCGGGGCGGGCGTGAAGGAGTGCCCGCTTTCGATGGTTTCGGACACGGCCTTGAAGGCGACCCAGGTGCCCGAATAGCGCGACAGCGCCCATCCCCACAGCGCGAAGGTCTCGTATTCGTCGATGGAGGCGGGATGCACGATGGGCATCTGCCAGCCGATCAGCGAGGCCTCGCTGGCATGCGGGATCGAGGACGAGACGGCCGTGTGGTCGTCTCCCACCACCACCAGCACGCCGCCGTTGCGCGAGGCGCCCGCGGCGTTGCCGTGATGCAGCGCGTCGCCGGCCCGGTCCACGCCGGGGCCCTTGCCGTACCACATCGCAAAGACGCCATCGACCTTGCGGTCGGCGCGCAGGCCCGCCTGCTGCGTGCCCATGACGGCGGTGGCCGCCATGTCTTCATTGATGCCGGGCAGGAAGCTGATCTGGTTGGCGTCCAGCGCCTTCTGCGCCTTCCACATGGCCATGTCCACGCCGCCCAGCGGGGAGCCGCGGTAGCCCGAGACGAAGCCGGCCGTGTTCAGGCCGCGCTCGCGGTCCCGCCGGCTCTGGGTGAGCATGATGCGCACCAGCGCCTGGGTGCCGGTCAGGAAGATGCGGCCGGAGGTTCGGGTGAGGTTGTCGGCCAACTGGTAGTCGAGATCCAGCGGCGGTTCGGCGGCGGGGGTACCGTCCATGGTAAATACTCCTGGTTTCGGCACCATGATAGGTTCGCGAGGGATCAGGTTTATTGCGTTTTTGGATCGTGCTATCCCTATAATTCGAAATAAACGTTTCGTGTTGAACAAAACCAGGAGACTAAGAGATGGACAAGACCGATATCGGCATCCTCAAGGCCTTGCAGGAGGACGGCCGGGCTTCGGCGCAGCAACTGTCGGAGAAGGTCGGCCTGTCGGCCGCGCCGGTGTGGCGGCGGGTGAAGGCGATGGAGGCCAGCGGGGTGATTCAGGGGTACAGCGCGCAGGTGGACCGCAGCAAGGTGGGGCTGGGCTGCATGTTCGCCCAGATCAGCCTGGAACGGCATTCCGCGAACACGGTCGAGAACTTCGAGCGGTCGGTGCGCGACGCGCCCGAGATCCTGGAATGCTATGCGGTCACCGGGGATTCGGACTTCCTCTTGAAGATCCTGGTGGAAAGCCCCGAGGCCTACGACCGCTTCCTGCACCGGTTTCTCTTCAACATGCCGGGCATCCGCCAGACGCGCACCATCGTGGCGCTGCGCGAGATCAAGCACGAGCAGCGCCTGCCGCTGTAGCGGCGCGCGCGCTTCTCCTCTATCTATATAGAAGGGAGGCGCGCGGAAAGGGACGGGCCGCTTATTGGGGCTGGATGCCCGAGATGCGGATCCATTCCTTCCAGCGCGCCGTGTCTTCCTTCACGAAGGCGTCGAAGCGCGCCACGTCCATCGATTCGGGCGTCAGCCCCAGCGCGCGCAGCTTCTTCGCGGTGGCTTCGTCCTTGACCGCCGACTGCAGGTGGGCGTTCATCTTCGCCACGATGTCCGGGGGCGTGCCCGCCGGGGCGGACAGGCCCAGCCAGCCGGCCACGACGAAATCCGGATAGTAGGTCGCCATGGTCGGCACGTCGGGCCAGGCCGCCTGCGGCTGCGCGCCCGTGACGGCGATGGGGATCAGCCCCTTGCCGTCGATCTGGCCCATGGCCGTGAGGTAGTCCACGAAGGCGAAGCTGATCTGCTTGCCGCGCAGGTCGGTGATGATCTGCGTGATGTTCTTGTAAGCGGCGCCGCTGATCTCGATGCCCGCGCGCTGCTTGAACAGTTCGGACGGCACTTGCGAGGACGAACTGTAGTAGCCGAAGAAGACCTCGCCGGGATGCTTTTTGGCGTAGTCCACCAGCTCGGGCACCGTGCGGTACGGGCTGCCCGGCGCCACCACGCCGACCGTGCCGAAGGTGCCCAGCAGGCCGACCTGCCGGAAGTCCTTTTGCGCGTCATAGGGCAGGCTCTTGTACAGGAACTGGTTGGCGGCATGGGTGGAGTTCGTGGACAGCAGGAACGTATAGCCGTCCGGCGCCGCGTTGCGGGCGGCGTTGGTGCCGACGATGCCGCCCGCGCCGGGGCGGTCCTCGACGACGACGGTCTGGCCGGTCTGCTCGCCCAGGTACTGGGCGAAGGTGCGCGCGGTCAGGTCGGCCGCGCCGCCGGCCGCCGACGGCACGATGAGGGTCACGGGTTTCTCGGGCCAGCCGGCGGCCTGCGCCGTGGCGGCCAGCAGCAGGCCGGCGCCGATCAGCGCCGGGCGGAGTCGTCGGGAAATGGACATGCTTGTCTCCTGGTTGCGTTCTTGCGCGGTTGCGCTGTTGTCGTTGTCAGCCGAATTGCGCCCGATGCCATTCCAGGATGGCGCCGGCGCTGGCTTGCCAGTTGTCCGCGTACATCATGCAGTGCGGCTGCCCGGCAAGCACGGCGTGGGAAAAACCGTAGCGGCGAGCGATCGCCAGGTCCTGTCCGGGCGGATGCCGGTCATGGGTGTCCAGGCCGGCCTCCAGGCACAGGCCGGGCGCGCCGAGGGGGGCGGCGCCGACCGCCACGCGCAGCAGGTAGCGGTCGTTGAGCACCTGCGGGCTTTCGGCGCACAGGCGCCGGGAAACCGCGCCGACGTCGCGGCCGGGCGCCGTCGCCAGGAAGCGGGCGCGGATCTCGGCGGCGCCGGGCGCGGCGCGGGGCGCGGCGTCGGGCACCGGGGGCAGGGCCAGCGCGCCCGGCAGGTCGCCGGGAGGCGAGGGCGCCAGCAGCACCACGCCGGCCACCGGGCACTGGCGCGCGGCCAGCAGGGCCGGCAGCGCGCCCATGCTGTGGCCGACCACGACAGACGGCGCTTGCAGCGCGTCCAGCGCGTCGGCCACGTCGCGGCCCAGGTCGGCGATGGTCGCGGACGCAAAGGCCGCGTCCTGCGGCAGCGCGCCATGGCCGCGCACGTCCAGGGCCGCGCAGGCCAGGCCGGCGGCGGCGAAGTAGGCCAGGTAATGCGCGTAGCACCAGGCGCCGTGGTACGCCCCCGGCACGAACAGCAGGCCCGGCCGGCCGTCCCGCGGCGGCGCGCCGATCAGCAGCCGGCCGCGGCCGGCGGCGCGGGCGGGCAGCCTGTCGGCCAGGCTGAAGTCCAGCGGATCGGCGCTGGCGTCGAGGAGGGCGGGAGCAGGGGCGGCGGCATTCATATTGCGGCCATCTTAAGTGCCGGCCTATGATCAGAAAACTTTATTTTTCCAATGCTTCGATAAGCTTTCCAAATACACCGCAGCGCATGCCCTCCCAGCCCGACCTGTCGATCGCGCACTACCGCCATTTCCTGCTGGTGGCCGAGTTGCGCAGTTTCCGCGCCGCGGCCGCCCGCGCGTTCCGCTCGCAGCCGGCGCTGTCCCTGTCCATCCGCGAAATGGAGCAGCGGCTGGGCCAGCCGCTGTTCGAGCGCGGCAACCGCAACACGCTGACGCGTTTCGGCCAGGACTGCCTGCCGCTGGCGCGCGAACTGGTCGAGCATCACGACCGCGTGGCCGGCGCGCTCGCGGGGCTTGCCAGCAACGGCGCGGGCACCCTGACCATGGCCTCGGTCGCGACGGTGGCCACGCATTGGCTGCCCGAGCTGGTGGCCGCGTACCGCGAGCGCTATCCGGCGGTGGCCTTGCGGCTGTTCGACGACAACTCCGAGGGCGTCGAGCGCATGGTGCTGGCGGGCGAGGTCGAGCTGGGCGTGTGCAGCCCGGTGTCGCAGGACCGCCGGCTGTCGTTCGAGCCCCTGCTGCGCGACGCCTTCGGGCTGGTCTGCCACCGCGGCCATCCGCTGGCGGGGCGCAAGTCCGTCACCTGGCGCGAAATCGCCGGCCTGCCGCTGGTGGGCACGATGGCGCACCGCCAGCTTGCCGGCTACCCGCAGGCGGCCTTCATGTTGGACCGGCAGGTGTTCGTCTCCAACATGATGTCGCTGCTGGCGATGCTGGAGCGCGGAGTGGGCGTGACGGTGCTGGCCCGATTGGGCGTGCCGCCGGACTCGCCCGGGCTGGCGTTCGTGCCGCTGTCGCGGCCGCGCATCGAGCGCGAACTGGGCATCACCCGCCTGGCGGGCCGCAGCCTGTCTCCGGCCGCCGCGCGCATGGAGGAAATGCTGCGGGCGAAGGCGCTGCGCAGCGGCCGCGGTGTCGCTTGAAACCAACGCATTTTTGCGGTTTCCGGCGCTAAAGCCGGTTCTTTCCCGCGCGGACTGTTGCGCAATTGCACACCGCGCGGATCGCCGTTGATTCTTCCCTGGCGGCTCTTTAGAGTGCGGAATGTTTGCTGCGCGAAGAGGGCGCCGGTGTGATCGGCGCGGCGCGTCGACAGACGTGTTGAGGAAGTCATGAGCAGTGTGTATTTGCGTTCGGCCGGCATCGCCTGCGCCGTTCTGGTCCTGGCCGGCTGCGCCGCCAGGAAGCCCGCCGCCATCACCGAGGTCCGGCCCGCGGAACCGCCCAAGCCGGCGGCATGCGTGCCCGCCAGGAGCGGCGACCCGATGATCGGCACGTGGCTGTCGAACACCCGTCCGCGCGACGTCAGCGGCGATCTGCAATCGCTGATCGTGCTGTCCGCCGATGGCACGATGGCCTACGAATCCCTGTTGAAGATCGGCCGCAAGACCCGTCCCGCGCTGCGCGAGACGGGTTGCTGGACGGTGGCGGACGGCATCTACACGATGCAGACCACCAAATCCGCCGGCGAGCCCGTCGACGCCAACGATCCGATCTATCTCAACCGCTATCGCGTCGAAAAGGTCGAGCAGGCCAGGCTGACGCTGCGCGAACTGAAAAGCGGCGGCCAGCTCATGACCGCCCGCCGCATGCCGGCGGGCTACCGCCTGCCATACTAGCCGCGCAGGGCGGACGCTCCGCCTGGCGGTTTCGCCAAGACGGCCGGGCTGCGGTAAGGTGCGGTCTTCGTCCCCACCCTTGCCGCCGGTAATCCATGCCCGCCCTGTCTTCCGAAGCCCGCGCGATCGCGCTGCTTGCCCTGGCCGCCTTCGTCAGCGCCAGCGCGTTCCGCATCTGTGACCCCATGTTGCCGCAATTGGCGGCGGAGTTCGGCACCACCACGGGCCAGGCCGCGCGCGCGGTGACCGCGTTCGCCGTGGCCTACGGCGTGCTGCAGATGTTCTTCGGCCCGCTGGGCGACCGCTACGGCAAGTACCGCGTCGTCAGCGTGGCGACCTTCGCCTGCGCGCTGGGCAGCGCGGGGGCCGTGATGGCCGGATCCCTGGACGTGCTGGTGTTCTGCCGGGTCCTGTCGGGCGCGGCGGGGGCGGGCATCGTGCCGCTGTCGATGGCCTGGATCGGCGACAACGTCCCGTACGAGCGCCGCCAGGCGACGCTCGCGCGCTTCCTGACCGGCACCATCCTGGGCATGTCGGCGGGCCAACTGGCCGGCGGCCTCTTCGCCGATACGGTGGGCTGGCGCTGGGCCTTCGCCGCGCTGGTCTGCGGCTACCTCGCCGTCGGCGTGCTCCTGCTCATGGAAGTGCGCCGCCAGCGCGCCTCGGGCCTGGGGCGCGTGGATCCGGGCGCCGCGAGGCAGGGCTTCGTGGCGCAGGCGCGGCTGGTGCTGGGCACGCCCTGGGCGCGCGTGGTGCTGGCGACCGTCTTCGTCGAAGGCCTGCTGGTCTTCGGCGCCCTGGCTTTCGCGCCGTCCTACCTGCACGAGCGTTTCGGCATTTCGCTGACCGCCGCGGGCGCGCTGGTGGCCGTCTACGCCGTGGGCGGCCTGATCTATACGGTGGTGGCCGGCCGCATCCTCAAGCGCCTGGGCGAACGCGGCCTGGCCGTCGCTGGGGGGCTAGTCCTGGGCGTGGCGTTCCTGTCCTACCTGCTGGGGCCCGTCTGGATGTGGAGCCTGCTGGCGAGCGTGCTGGCCGGCTTCGGCTACTACCTGCTGCACGCCACCCTGCAGACGAACGCCACGCAGATGGTGCCGTCGGCGCGCGGCACGGCGATCGCCTGGTTCGCGTCCTGCCTGTTCATGGGCCAGGCGGCCGGCGTGGCCCTGGCGGGCGCGGTGGTCGATGAAATCGGGGCGCCCGCGCTGTTCGGCGGGTCGGCCGTGATGCTGCCGCTCCTGGGCGCGTTCTTCGCCCGGGCGTTGAAGGCGCGGCCGAGGGTGGGGGGGGGTTGACGTCTTGGGGGGTGTCAGACACCCGTGAGGCACCTGTCGGCATTGGCGGGCGTCTCGTACGGGTGTCAGACACAGACGTGCGCCAAGTGTCAGACACAGGCGCGTGCCAGGTGTCAGACACCCGTACGAGACGCCCGCCGGGCTGAAGCAGGCCTACCCGGGTGTCTGACACCCCCCCAAAAAAAACTCAGATCCCCGCCAGCCGCTTCAGCACGGCTTCCTTGCCCAGCAGGGCCAGCACCGCGTCCACGGCGGGGGTCTGGGTCTGGCCGGTGACGGCCACGCGCAGCGGAATGGCCAACTGCGGCATCTTCATGCCGCGGTCCGCCAGCACGGCCTTGATCAGCGCCGACAGCGCCTCGCGGGTCCAGTCGGTCCCCTGGGCGCGCTGGGCGAAGTCGGCCAGCGCTTCGCGGGCGGGGGCGGTAAGGTGCTGCTCCGCCAGTTCCGCGGGCGCGCCTTTGAATTCGGCGCAGAACAGCATGGCGCCGTCGGCCAGTTGTTCCAGCGTTTCGGCGCGGTCCTTCAGCAGCCCCATGACGCCCGGCAGGTCGATCTTTTCCGGGTGGCCGCCGCGCGTCGCCACGCGGGGCGCCACGCGTTCGGCCAGTTCGGCGTTGTCCATCTGCTTGATGTAGTGGGCGTTGACCCAGTTCAGCTTCTTCGGATCCCACTGCGACGCCGACTTGGACAGGTGCTTGGTGTCGAACCACGACACGAGCTGCTCGCGGCTGAAGAGTTCGTCGTCGCCATGGCTCCAGCCCAGGCGGGCCAGGTAGTTGACCATCGCCTCGGGCAGGTAGCCCTCGTTGTCGTACTCCATCACGTTGACGGCGCCGTGGCGCTTGGACAGCTTTTCGCCGTCCGGGCCCAGGATCATCGGCACGTGGCCGTATTCGGGCAGGGTGGCGCCGAGCGCGCGCAGGATGTTGATCTGGCGCGGCGTGTTGTTGACGTGGTCGTCGCCGCGCAGGACGTGGGTGATGCCCATGTCCCAGTCGTCGACCACGACGCAGAAGTTGTAGGTGGGGGTGCCGTCCGGGCGCGCGATGATCAGGTCGTCGAGTTCGCCGTTGTCGAAGCTGATCGTGCCCTTGACCATGTCGTTCCAGGAGGTGGCGCCTTCCTGCGGGTTCTTGAAGCGCACGACGGGCTTGCGGCCCTCGGGGATGGCGGGCAGCGTCTTGCCGGGTTCCGGGCGCCAGGTTCCGTCGTAGCGCGGCTTGTCGCCGCGGGCGCGCGCGGCCTCGCGCATGGCTTCCACTTCCTCGGGCGTGCTGTAGCAGTGGTAGGCGGTGCCGGCGGCCAGCATCTGCGCGACCACTTCGCGGTAGCGGTCCATGCGCTGCATCTGGTAGAAGGGGCCTTCGTCGGGCTGCATGCCCAGCCAGTCCATGCTGTCCAGGATGGCCTGCACGGCCTCCGGCGTCGAGCGCTCGACGTCCGTGTCCTCGATGCGCAGGACGAAGGTGCCCTTGTGGTGGCGCGCGAAGGCCCAGGAGAACAGCGCCGTGCGGGCGCCGCCCAGGTGCAGGAAACCCGTGGGCGAAGGCGCGAAACGGGTACGAATGGGGGAAGAGGCGTTGGAGGTCATAGATGGCAATGATAGCGGCTGCGGCGCCACAAAACGGCGTCGGGCTGTGTCCGCGTCAAGCGGATCGCGGGCTTGTCTTGTTACGATGAACGGTATTTTAGATTAGGGCTCGCGCCCTGGCCCGCCACCCCTATGCTGCGACACGCTCTCGCCCCGATGTTCGAACCCAGTTCGCTGGTGATCGTCGCCGACCGGCCCTTGCCGGCGACGGGTTCGCTGTCGCCCGCGCTCAAGGCGAAAACCACGGTGGTCGCGTGCGAGGTGGGCGCCGCGCCGGACCTGCCGGACAGCCTGCAGGGCCTGGCGGCGGGGGAGCGGCCTGATCTGGCCCTGGTTTGCGTGTCGCCGGCGGTCCTGCCGGAGACGCTGCGCCGCCTGTCGCCCCTGTCGCCCCGCTCGGTGATCCTGCTGCCGCACGAACTGCCCGATCCCTATCCGCGCGGCACGCTGGCGCTGTGCCGCGCCTGGGCCGAGGAAAACCGCTGCGAACTGCTGGGCCCGCGCTCTTTCGGCGCCCAGCGGCCGCACGCGGGCCTGAATCTCAGCCAGCATCCGGTGCTGGCGCGCGCCGGCCGCGTGGCGCTGCTGGCGCAGTCGCGCTCCATCATGGCCGCGGTCATGGACTGGGCCGAGGACGTGCACATCGGCTTTTCCACCGCCGTGTCGCTGGGCGACGAAGCGGTGGTGGGCCTGCCCAAGGTACTGGACTACCTGGCCAGCGACCCGCGCACCGACAGTATCGTGCTCTACCTCGAAGACGTGGGCCCGGCCCGCGAATTCATGAGCACGCTGCGCGCGGCCGCCTCCGTCAAGCCAGTGATCGTGCTCAAGGCCGGCCGGCCCGACACCGACAGCGGCGACGCCATCTTCGATGCCGCCCTGCGCCGCGCCGGCGCGGTGCGGGTGCGCTACTTCGTGCAGTTGTTCTCGGCGGTGAAGGTGCTGGGCTACACGCGGCGGCCCAAGGGCCGGCGCGTGGCGCTGATCTCCAACGGCAGCGGGCCGCCCCAGTTGGCCATGGACCTGATCGGGCCCGACGCGGCCGTGCTTCGCGCGGAACTCGCGCCCGCGACCCAGCGCGCCCTGGCCGCCATGCTGGAGCCGGACGCGGCCAGCGCCAATCCCGTCATCACCTACACGCCGCTGACTCCGGAGCGCATCCGCGCCATCCTGGACGCGGTGCTGGACGACACCGGCGTGGACGGCGTGCTGGTGCTGCTGGCGCCCGACGCGCTGGCGGACATGCCGGCCGTGGCGCGCGAACTGGCCCAGATCGCGCCCAAGGCGAAGAAGCCGGTGGTGACCTGCTTCATGGGCGACGCCGGCATGCGGCCCTTGCGGCGCATGCTGGACGACGCGGGCACCTCGGCGTTCCGCACGCCCGAATCGGCCGCCGACGCTTTCGGCGTGCTGGCGACCCATCACTACAACCAGCAGTTGCTGCTGCAGACGCAGCCGCCCGAGCCCGCCACCCACGTGCCCGACCTGGCCGCCGCCCGCGAGGTGCTGGCGCGGGTGCGGGCCGATTGCCGGCGCGAACTCACCAGCTCCGAAATCCGGACCCTGCTGGCCCTGTTCTACGTGCCGCTGCGCGATATGCCCACGGACGTCGCGGCCGCCGAACCCGAATCCCGCCCCATGGCGATCCGGGTCCGGCGCGATCCCCAATTCGGCCCGGTCATCCGCTTCGGCGCGGGCGGGCCGGACGCCGTGCTGTCCCTGTCCGACCGCGGCGTCGACCTGCCGCCGCTCAACGGCTTCCTGGCCCGCCAGTTGATCGAGCGCAGCCGGCTCTGGCGCCGGGTGCTGGCTCCGCGCATCGGCCACATGGCGGCCGAGGCGCTGCAACAGGCCGTGGTGCTGGTGTCGGAGCTGGTCTCGGAACTGCCCGACATCGAGACCCTGGACATCGATCCGCTCTACGCGGGCGAAACGCATCTGCGCGCCGGCGGCCTGCGGATGAGGCTGACCGAGAAGCCGGGCTGCGAATCGCCCCAGGCCGCGGGCTATCCGCACATGGCGATCCACCCGTATCCGGCCCGCCTGGTGCAGGTGCGCCGCTTCGAGGACGGCATCCCCTGGGTCCTGCGGCCCATCCGCCCCGAGGACGCCGAGCCGCTGCAGGAGTTCATCCGCGGCCTGTCCGAGCGTTCGCGCTATATGCGCTTCGTGTCCATGATGCGCGAACTCACGCCGCGCATGGTGTCGCGCTACACCCAGGTCGACTACCACCGGGAACTTGCCCTGGTGGCCGCCACGCAGGTGCCCAACCCGGCCAACCGCGGGCATCCGCGCGAGGTGCTGGTGGGGTTCGCGCACTACCTGCGCAATCCGGACGGACGCGGGGCGGAGTACGCACTGGTGATCGGGGACGACTGGCAGCGGCGCGGCCTGGGCCGCCAGTTGATGACGGCCCTGATCGACGCGGCGCGCGAACAGGGCCTGGAATACATCGACGGCCTGGTGCTCTCGGGCAACCGGCCCATGCTGGCGCTGATGACCAGCCTGGGTTTCACCAACGACGCGGATCCCGAGGATCCGACGATGCGGCGGGTCTGGCTGAACCTGGTCTGACCCGGCGGCGGGCCGGGCCCGCTCAGGCGGCTTTTTCGGCCGGCCGGGCGGGCCGGAGCCGCGCCGTCGCCTCGTCCACGGACAGCACGTCGCCGAAGAACAGGATCCAGCCGTGCAGCGCATGCTCGTGCTCGGCCGGCGTGACCGCCGCCAGCGCGTCGTCGACCATGATGCTGCGGAAGTCCCGCATCATCGCGTCGCGCGCGGTGGATTCGCAGCACACGTTGGTGACCGTGCCGGCGATCAGCAGCGTGTCCACGCCGCGTCCGCGCAGCAGGGGTTCCAGCTCCGATGAGCCGGGCGCCATGGCGCTGTAGAAGCGCTTGACCACCCGCAGGTCCGAATCGTGGGCGCGCAGATCCGGGTGCAGCGCGAAGCCGGGCGAGTCGCGGCGCAGCGTCTCCAGGCGTTTCGCGCTGCGCTCGGGCGTCAGCATCACGCGATGGTGGTGCGACCAGAACGAATCGGCGTTGTCGGAGGCGGTCTGCACCCAGACGATGGTGCCGCCGGCGGCCCGCACCGCGTCGCACAGGCGGTTGATGGGGGCGATGATCCCGCGGGCCGGCGCGCATTCGCCCTGGTAGCCCGGCAGCGTGAAGTATTGCTGCATGTCCACCACCACCACGGCCAGGCGCGCGGCGGGCAGTTCGTCATAGGGATGCAGGCGGCCCTGGCGGGCCACGACGCGATCCTTCACCCATTGGGGGAATTCCATGGCGGTTCCTTATCCGTAGCGCCGCGCCACGGCGGCTTCGATGCGATACACGACCAGGTACATCACGCTGGAAATCACGGCCAGCGCGGCGATGGCCGTCATGACGATGTTCAGCTTGAACACCTGGCTGCCGTTCATGATGAGAAAGCCCAGGCCGGAATCCGCCGACTGGAACTCGCCCACGATGACGCCCACCAGCGCCAGGCCGATGTTCATCTTCACGGCCGCGATGAGCGTGGGCACGCTGCCGGGCAGCACCACCTTGGTCAGCACCTGCCAGCGGCTGGCGCCGAAGGTGTGGGCGAGCTTCATCTTGTTCAGGTCGATGCCGCGAAAGCCCGCGTAGACCACCATGATGGTCACGAACACCGCGATCGCCACGGCCATGCCGTACACCGCGTAGTCCGACCCCAGCCACAGGTAGAAGATCGGCACGAAGGCGATCTTGGGCATGGCGTTGGCCACCACCAGGAAGGGGTCCAGCACCTTGTACAGGAAGTCGGACCACCACAGCGCGGCCGCCACCGCGATGCCGATCAGCATGCTGAGGGCGAAGCCCACCAGCGTCGCGGAGAGCGTGGTCATGATGTGCTTGCCCAGGCTGCCGTGGTTCCACAGTTCGATGAACGTGGGCCACAGGGCGCTGGGATAGCTGGTCAGCAGGGGATTGAGGACGTGCATGCGCGGCAGGATCTCCCAGGCGCACAGGAAGACCGCCAGCAGCAGGACCTGCGCCATCCGGATGTGCCGGCGGCGCGCGCGGTCGCGGCGCAGGTAGTCCAGGTACTTTTCGCTGGGCGCGCGCACGGCGCGCAGGGGAACGGTGTTGGCGACGGGCGCGTTCATGGGTCAACCCTCCACGTGGACGTCCAGCTCGTCCCAGAGCTGTTTGAAGTAGGTATTGAATTCCGGCCGCGAACGCGCCTGGAACGGCGTCGGCCGGGCCTGGCCGTCGCCATAGTGGATGCGGTACTGGCTTTTCAGGCGGCCGGGGCGGCGCGACAGCACGATCACGCGGTCCGTCATGGCGATGGCCTCGCCGATGTCGTGCGTGACCAGCACCACCGTCTTGCCCTCGCGGCGCAGGATGTCCACGACTTCGTCGGAGATCGCCAGCCGCGTCTGCGAATCCAGCGCGGAAAAGGGCTCGTCCAGCAGGATCACGTCCGGCTCGGTGACCAGCGTGCGCGCCAGCGCGGCGCGCTGGCGCATGCCGCCCGACAATTGGCGCGGCGTGTGCGACAGGAAGGCGCCCAGCCCGCATTTTTCCAGCAGGTGCACGGCGCGCGCCTCGCTGCGCGCATCGCGCCGGCCCTGGATCTCCGCGCCCAGCATCACGTTGTCCAGGATGCTGCGCCATTCGAACAGGTAGTCCTGCTGGAGCATGTAGCCGATGCGCGGATTGGGCTTGGTCACGGCCTGGCCGTCTATCGTCACCGAGCCCGAGGTGGGCGGGATCAGGCCGGCGATCAGGGACAGCAGCGTGCTCTTGCCGCAGCCGCTCTGTCCGATCAGGCTGACGAATTCGCCCGCGGCCAGCGTGAACGACACGTTCGACAGCGCCTCGGTCTCGCCTTCCTGGGTGAAGTACGACAGACAGACGTCGCGCAGCTCGATTTTCGCCGTGGCCGCGTCCGGCTTCAGGTTGTGGACGACCGCGCCCATCATTGCGCCTTCCTGGCGAAGTCGGCCACCACGACGTCCTCGTACTTCGCGCGGGCGCTGTCCTTCATGACCGCGCTGGCGACCAGCATGTCCTGCAACTGCGTCATCGCTTCCGCCGTCACCAGCGGCGAACGCTTCCAGATCTGGTATTTCTTGTAGCGCTCGATGGCCTCGGTCACGGCGGCCTGGTCCATGCCCGGGAAGTAGGTCATGATCTGCGGCGTCAGGGTGGCCGCGGGCGTGTCCTGGACGTATTTTTCGGCGCGCGCCACGACGTCGGTCCAGGCCTGGATGACCTTGGGGTTGTCGCGGATGTATTTGTCGGTGGCCGTGAAAACGGTGTAGTCCACCTGGCCCACTTCGTGGCCGACCGAAGCCACGATATAACCCTTGCCGTTGCGCACCAGTTCGCCGGCCTCGGGTTCCAGGAAGATGCCGTATTCGCCCTGGCCCGCCATCCAGGCGCCGGCGCGCGCCGGAATGCCGATGTTGTTCAGCAGCTTCACGTCCTTTTGCGGATCCACGCCATGCTTGCGCAGCGCCGTTTCCAGGAAGACCAGCGGGTTGGAGCCGGGGCGGAAGCCGATGACCTCCTTGCCCTTGAGCATGGACCAGTCGAACTTCTCCACCGGCTTGCGCGCCAGCAGGAAGAAGCCGTCGGTGGCGGTCAGCCCGGCGAAGATCCGGGGCTTGACCGGGGACTCGCTGTTCTGCACGTAGATGGAGGCCTCGGGGCCGATCAGCACGATGTCGGCGCTGCCCGAGAGCAGCGCGGTCATGCCTTTGTCGGTGCCCTGGGACGTCTTCATCGACACGTCCAGGCCCGCGTCCTTGAAGTAGCCCTGCGACAGGGCCACGTACTTGGGCACGTAGAGGATGGAGCGCACCACCTCTTCGTAGCGGACCTTCACCGGGGGATTCAGGGCTTCGGCCTGGGCGGCCAGGGGGGCGAGCAGCGCGAGCAGCGCCGCGCCCGCCAGTCGGGGCGATGGCAAGGATTTCACGGGACTTTCTCCTGCGTCTTGATGCCACGCCGATACCCGGCGCAACACACGGCCAATGGGATGGGTCGACTGCAACAACAGGGAAGCCCGAACACCTTTTGCCCGGGCCGGTAAGGCTTGGATCGAATACTATATTCAATACAAACAGGCGACAAGCCCTTTCGAGATCGGCGTTTTTCTCTATGGACGCACGGAAGCGCAGCCCTGAAAATTCAAGGCTGGAATACTAGTTGGTATACAAAATGGTTTTTGCCCCAAGGGGCGGGGCCGCGCAGGACGCGCGGCCCGGGGTCAGGCCAGGACGCCGCGCAGGAAGGTGGAAATGTCGGCCACTTCCTCGGCGCAGACCGAATGCGGCATCGGGTACGTGTGCCAGCGCACGTCATAGCCCAGCCGCTGCAGCTCGGCCAGCGAGGCCTGGGCGCGCGCCAGCGGCACCACGGGGTCGTACTGGCCGTGGGCCAGGAAAATCGGCGTGTCCCGATTGGCGCCCTTGCGTTCGGCCTCGGCCGTATCCATGAGCGGCAGGTAGCCGGACAGGCCCATCATGCCCGCCAGTTTCTCGGGCAGGCGGATGCCGGTGTGCAGGGTCATGGCGCAGCCCTGGGAGAAACCGGCCAGCACGATCTTCGAAGTCGGGATGCCCCGGGCGTTCTCGCGCGCGACCAGCTTGCGGATCGCGGCTTCCGAGGCGCGGATGCCCTGGCCGTCTTCGACGCGCACCAGGTCCATGACCAGGATGTCGTACCAGGAACGCATCGCCATGCCGTTGTTGATCGTCACGCGCTGCACCGGCGCGTTCGGGAACACGAAGCGCACCGCAAGGCCGGCGGGCAGGTCCAGTTCCGGCACGATGGGCGCGAAATCGTTGCCGTCGGCGCCCAGGCCGTGCAGCCAGATCACGGCGTGCGTGGGGTTGGGGGCGGGTTCGATCTCGATGCAATCGAGCAGGTCGGTCGTGGCGTTCATGGACGGCGGGCGGTGAAAATCAGGGGGTGAGGGTCTTCAGGGCCTGGAACAGCGCGCGGTAATGCTTCTTTTGCGGTTCCTGGCCTTGCAGCAGCGATGCGTTGGCCTGCCGCTCCTTGCGGGCGGCGCGGATCAGGGAGCGCAGTTGCTGGGCATCCGCCTGGGGATTGTTGGTGAGCAGCCGGGTGAGGGCGTCGTCGTCGTCCAGCAGGCGGTCGCGCAGCGTTTCCAGCCGGTGCATGGCGGCGGTTTCCTCGCGCGAACCGTTTTCCCAGACGTCCAACTGCGCGCGGATCTCGTCCGCGGGGGCGTCCCGCATCAGCTTGCCCACGAAGTGAATCTGGCGCCGGCGGCCTTCGCGCCCGGTGGTGCGCTGCGCCACCCGGATCGCCTCGTAGAGGCGTTCCGCCAGGGGCAACTGCTTGAGGCGTTCGGGCGACAGTTCGATCAACTGCTTGCCCAGGTCCAGCAAGGCGTGCATTTCGCGCTTGACCTGGGACTTGCTGGGGCGGTCGTAACCGTTCTCGTCGTAGCCGTCGCCGGCGGATTCTTCTTCGATATGGGAATTCATGGAAAACTGCGCAATGACAGACTTGGCTATGATAACCGTCTCTGCAAATTGGACTGCAATGGTTAAATCCTCCTCATCCTTGCCGCTGGCGGCGAATCACGCGCGTTTTTCCGAACTCGTCGAACAAACCCTCGCCTATGCGCGCCAGATCGGCGCCTCCGACGCCGCGGCGGAAGTCTCGGAAAGCCTGGGCCTGTCGGTCTCCGTACGCAAGAACGACATCGAAACGGTGGAGCAGACCCGCGACCGCTCGCTGGACCTGACGGTCTACGCCGGCCAGAGCCGCGGCTCCGCCTCCACCTCCGACTTTTCCGAGGCGGCGCTGCGCCAGACGGTCGAAGCGGCCTGGCATATCGCGCGCCATACCGCCGCCGACCCGGCCGCCGGCCTGCCCGACGCCGACCAACTGGCCACCGAATTCCCCGATCTGCGCCTGCATCACGCCTGGAGCGTGTCCACCGAAGAAGCGGCCGAACTGGCGCTGCGCGCCGAGCGCGCCGCCCGCGAGGTCGACCCCCGCATCACCAACACCGACGGCGCCACCGTGGGCACCTACGAAGGCCAGTTCGTGATGGGCAACACGCGCGGCTTCCTGGGCGGCTATCCGTATTCGCGCCACAGCCTGTCGGTGGCGCCCATCGCCGGCCGCGGCAACGGCATGCAGCGCGACTACTGGTACACCTCCGAACGCGATCCGGCCAAGCTGGCCTCGCCCGAGGCCATCGGCCGCTACGCCGCCGAGCGCACGCTGTCGCGCCTGTCGGCCCGCCGCATCCGCACCGGCAAGTTCCCCGTCCTGTTCGAAGCGCCGCTGGCGCTGGGGCTGGTGGGCGCCCTGACCCAGGCCGCCAACGGCGGCGCCCTGTACCGCAAGGCCAGCTTCCTGCTGGACGCGCTGGGCAAGCCGATCTTCCCCGAACACATCAACCTGACCGAAGACCCGCACATCCCCGGCGCCATGGGCAGTTCGCCCTTCGACGACGAAGGCGTGCGCACGCGCCGCCGCAACGTGGTGTCGGCCGGCGTGCTCGAAGGCTATTTCCTGTCGTCCTACACCGCCCGCAAGCTGGGCATGGCGACCACGGGCAACGCCGGCGGTTCGCACAACCTGGTGTTCAGCTCCACGCTGACCCGCCGCGGCGACGACTTCGAGGCCATGCTCAAGAAAATGGGCACCGGTTTCCTCGTGACCGAGCTCATCGGCCAGGGCGTCAACTACGTGACGGGCGACTATTCGCGCGGCGCGTTCGGCTACTGGGTGGAAAACGGCAAGATCCAGCACGCGGTGCAGGAAATCACCATCGCGGGCAATCTGGCCGACATGTTCAAGCAGATCGTCGCGGTCGGCGCGGACACCATTTCGCGCGGCACCAAGACCACCGGCTCGATCCTGATCGAAGCGATGGCCATCGCCGGGACCTGACCCCCGCCGGCGGCGGCCTCTTGCGGCCGCCGCCGCGCATCCTTTGCCGTCCGGCCTTTGCAATCCCTTACCGGATCGGGGCTTCCTCTCCGGGCCCGTCTCGGCGTGTAATATCCGGCGGGTATCGCTCGATGTCCCAGGTGTCGCTGTAAAGGAGCAAAGAGATGCAACGACGTTCATTCTTGAAGCGCGCCGGGCTGGGCGCCGTCGCGACCGGCGCTGCCGTCGGCGCGCCCGCGTTCGCCCAGGACATGCCGTCCGTCAGTTGGCGCCTGTCGTCCGGCTTTCCCGCCATCCTCGACCTGCGCATCGGCACCGGCGAGAGCTTCTGCAAGTTCGTCTCCGAAGCCACGGGCGGAAAATTCAATATCCGCCATTTCCCCGAAGGCGAGATCGTGGCCGCCGGCGACCTGATGGAAGCGGTGTCCACCCGGAAGGTGGAATGCGGCCACGTCTCTTCCCGCGCCTACTACTCCAAGAATCCCGTCTTCTGCTTCGACGCCGCCGTCCCCTTCGGGTTGAACGCGCGGCAGATGAACGCCTGGATGAGCGAGGGCGGCGGCCTGCGCCTGACCCGCGAACTCTTCAAGCCCGAAAAGATCATCAACTTTCCGCTGGGCAATACCGGCGCCCAGATGGGCGGCTGGTTCAACAAGGAAATCAAGCGCCTGGGCGATCTCAAAGACTTGAAAATGCGCGTGGGCGGCCTGGCCGGCGACGTGCTGGCGCGCATGGGCGTGGTCCCGCAGCACGCGGACATGGCGAAACTGGCCGAGGCCTTCGAGAAAGACGGCCTGCAGGCCGTGGCGGGGGCGGGCGCCTACGACGACGACAAGCTCGGCCTGAATAAAGTAGCTAAGTATTACTACGCACCCGGCTGGTGGGCCGGCGGCGAGCAGCTATCGCTGTACGTCAACGACGAAGCCTGGAACGCCCTGCCCAAGAATTACCAGGCCGTGGTGGAATCGGCCGTGCAGGCCGCGCATTCCGCGGCCACTGCCCGCTATGATGCCCGCAACCCGGGCGCGCTGGCCCAATTGGCGGCCAATGGCGCGCAGATCCGCGCGTTTCCCCGTTCCATCATGGACGTGGCGTTCGAGACCACCCAGAAGATGTACGAGGACTTGGGCGCCAAAGACCCCAGGTTCAAGGCGATGCACGATAGTTACATGGGTTTTCGCGACAGCGAGATGCCCTGGTTCCGCCTGACCGAAAGCGCTTACGGCCAGTATCTGGGCGTCGCGCTATCGGGCAGAATATAGGGCGGGGGCCTGTGCTGAATGGCATTCGGCATGCGTTAGGGTTTTTGCTAGTAACCCCGCATTTTTTACAAAAAAATGGGCGGTTTGTAGGCTTTTGTTGAATGGCGTTCGAGTATCGGCCTGATACAAAGGAGTAATATCCCGGGTCTTGACGCGCAAACATGGCGCCTTTAGGCGGCATCCGACGTCAATCCGGCAGGATTACAACAGCCCGGATTACCAATATTCCGAGACAGACTATAAGGTGGTACCAACCATGCAATCCAAGACCAAGAAGCTGCTGGCCGCGCTGATCGCCGCCGGTGTCCTCCCGGCTGCCCACGCAGCCGACATCAAGCTGGGCGTGGCGGAAGCCCTGTCCGGCGGCGCCGCCCAGTACGGCGTGTCGATCCGCAACGGTTTCCAGCTCGCCGCTGACGAAATCAACGCCGCCGGCGGTATCAACGGCAACAAGATCGTGCTCGTGGTCGAGGACGAACAAGGCAAGAAAGAAGAAGCGATCAACGTCTTCAAGAAGCTGATCTTCAAGGACAACGTCCTGATGGTCTTCGGCCCCACGCTGTCGAACTCGGCCCAGGCCGCCGATCCGATCGCCCAGGCCGCCAAGACGGTCGCCTTCGGCACGTCCAACACCGCCGACGGCATCACCTCCATCGGCAACTACGTGTTCCGCAATTCGGTCACCGAAGCCGACGTGCTGCCGGCCACCATCTCCACCGTCAAGGCCAAGACCGGCCTGAAGAACGTGGCCGTCCTCTACGGCAACGACGACGTCTTCACCAAGAGCGGCTACGACAACTTCAAGAAGGCCCTGGAAGACCAGAAGATCCCGGTCACCACGACCGAAACGTTCGCCAAGGGCGACGTGGACTTCAAGGCCCAACTGACCAAGATCAAGGGCACCAACCCCGACGCCATCGTGCTGTCCGCGCTGCTGGCCGAAGGCGCCCCGATCATGGTCCAGGCCCGCCAACTGGGCCTGAACGTGCCGGTCATCGGCGGCAACGGCATGAACTCCGTCAAGATTTTCGACCTGGCCCCCGGCGGCGCGTCGAACAATCTGTGGATCGGCAGCCCGTGGTCGATCGAGAACAAGGCGCCCGAGAACGTCAAGTTCATCGATGCCTACAAGGCGAAGTTCAACGGCGCGCCCGACCAGTTCGCGGCCCAGTCGTACGACGCCATGTACATCGCCGCCCAGGCGCTGAAGAACGTCAAGCTTTCCGGCGAACTGGCCAAGGATCGCGCAGCCCTGCGCGATGCGCTGCCCTCCGTGACCTGGACCGGCGCCACCGGCCCGTTCAAGTTCCGCCAGGCCACCGACCGCGCCGGCAAGCCCGCCGGCTACGACGCCGACCAGGCGCCGATCGTCAGCGTGACCAAGGACGGCAAGTACGTCATCGAGAAGTAAGCGCTACGCATCCCCGCGCGGGGGGATGCGCCTTGCGGACGGCGGCGCCGTCCGCAAGGCGCTTTTTATCGCAGGGCCGCCACCATAGAAAAAGCGCCTCCCCGCAAGGAGGCTCAAGGCCATGCAGTGGGCGCTGCATGGGGCCCTCACAGCTTTGGAAAGTCCCATCATGTTCGAACAACAATTCGTCAACGCCTTGTCGCTGGGCTGTGTGTATGCACTGTTCGCGCTGGGCTTCACGCTGATCTTCGGCGTGCTCGGGGTGATCAACCTGGCGCACGGCGCCGTCTTCATGGTTGGCGCCTACGCGGCACTGTTCGTCGTGCAGCATTTCAGCCTGCCCCTGTGGGCCGGGCTGATGGCGGCGTTCTTCGTTGCCGGCTTTACCGGGGTCATCATCGACTACCTGGTGCTCAAGCCGCTGCGCAAGCGCAATGCGCCCCACCTGATCCCCATGATCGCCACCATCGGCGTGGGCATCATCCTGAACAACGGCGCGCAGGGCATCTTCGGCGCCAGCAATCTGCGCTTCCCGCACGGCACCGTGCCCGAGGAAGTCATCGAGATCGCCGGCCTGCACCTGACCGTCATCGAACTGGGCATCATCTTCCTGTCTTTCGCGCTGATGGCCGTGCTGATGTACGTCATGCGCCGCACGCAATTCGGCCGCGCCCTGCGCGCCATCGCCGAATCGCCCAAGGCCGCCTGGCTGCTGGGCATCAACGTCGAAAAGCTGTTCGTCACCACCTCGTTCGCCGCGGCCGCCCTGGGCGGCGTGGCCGGCGTGCTGATCGGCCTGTACTCGAACGCATTGTTCCCCCTGATGGGCCAGCCCATGCTGCACAAGGGCATCGCGGTCATCATCCTGGGCGGCATGGGCGACATCCGCGGCGCCATGCTGGGCGGCCTGTTCCTGGGCTTCGCCGAGGTGCTGTCGGTGGCCTACATCGGCTCCACCATGCGCGATGCGGTGGCTTTCGGCCTGCTGTTCCTGATCCTGCTGGTGCGCCCGCAAGGTCTGTTCGGCAAAGTGGTTCAACGCAAGGCTTAAAGAATGAGCGGATTCGAAAACTTCTGGGCCATCTACGGCAACCTGGTGCTCACGCTGGGCACCAACGCCTTGCTGGCCCTCTCCATCTGGCTGACCCTGGCTTGCGGCATGCTGGCCATGGCCAATGCCGCCTTCATGGGCATCGGGGCGTACACCGCCGCGCTGCTCACCATGAACTATGACGCCCCGTTCTCGGTCGCGCTGGCCGGCGGCATGGCGGCGCCCGCGCTGGTGGCCGCGCTGATCGGCTTGCCGACCTTGCGGCTGTCCGGGGTCTACCTCGCGATGGCCACGCTGGGCTTCGGCGAAGTGGTCCGCGTGACCATCCTGAACACCGAGTCCCTCACCGGCGGCGCGCTGGGCCTCAACGGCATCCCGCAGTTGACGCAGTGGTGGCACGTGGTGCTGGCGGTCGTCATCGTGCTGTTCGTGCTGTGGCGCGTGCGCGCTTCCAAGATCGGACGCTCGTTCGACGCCATCCGCGGCGACGAAACCGCGGCCGGCCTGATGGGCATCGACGTGCGCGCCAACAAAATGCTGGCCTTCGTGGCCGGCGCGATGATCGCCGGCCTGGCCGGCGCCCTGAACGCGCACCTGACCTTCTTCATCGGCCCCAATGAATACGGTTTCGACCGTGGCGTGGAAATCCTGACCATGGCCATCCTGGGCGGCATCGGCGGCCTGGCCGGCCCCGTGCTGGGCAGCTTCATCATTACCGTGCTGCCCGAATTGCTGCGCGGTTTTGCCGATCTGCGCCTGGTCGCGAATGGAGTGATTCTGGTGGTGATTGTGTTGTTCCTGCCGCAAGGCATCTGGGATCCGGCGCGCTTCAAGCGCTGGATGCGCCAAGGACGCCAGGGAGGCAAGCGCCATGCTTGAGCTTTCTTCCGTCTCCAAGAGCTTCGGCGGCCTGCACGTGCTGCATGACGTCAGCCTGTCCGTGCCCGAAGGCGCCATCTTCGGCCTGATCGGCCCCAACGGCGCCGGCAAGACCACGGTGTTCAACCTGATCACCGGCCTGCTGCCGCCCAGCGGCGGCACCATCGCGTTCAACGGCCAGAGCGTCCTGGGCAAGCGGCCGCACCGCATCACGCGCATGGGCATCGCCCGCACGTTCCAGAACATCCGTCTCTTCAAAGAGATGACGCTGCTGGAGAACGTGGTGGTGGGCGCCTATCGCCACATGAACTACGGCTTCCCCAGCCTGCTGCTGGGCCTGCCGGGCTACCGCGAGCACGAAAAGCGCGCCCGCGAGCGCGCGCACGAACTGCTCACCTGGATGCGCCTGGACCACAAGGCCAACGACCTGGCCGACAACCTGTCCTACGGCGAACAGCGCCGCCTGGAGCTGGCGCGCGCGCTGGCCACCGAGCCCAAGCTGCTGCTGCTGGACGAGCCCGTGGCCGGCATGAACACCGGCGAACGCGCCGAACTGATGCGCGAGATCCTGGCCATCCGCGACCGCGGCTACACCATCCTCATGATCGAGCACGACATGCGCTTCGTCATGGGCCTGTGCGAGCGCATCGCGGTGCTGAACTTCGGCAAGATCATCGCTTGCGGCGGACCCGAAGAGATCCGCAACAACGAACAGGTCATCGAAGCCTATCTGGGCCGCGAGGACGACGAAGACACCGAACAAGCGGAGGCCGCCAAATGAGCGCCATGCTGGAAGTCCGCGGGCTCGAGGTCAACTACGGCCACATCGAGGCCGTCCGCGGCATCGACCTGGACCTGAACGCCAAGGAAATCACCGCCCTGGTCGGCGCCAACGGCGCCGGCAAATCGACCACGCTGCTGGCGCTGTCGGGGCTCCTGCCCAAGGCGCGCGGCAAGATCGTCTTCGAAGGCGAGGACATCACCAACCTGGCGCCCCATCAACTGGTGGCGCGCGGCATCGTCCAGGTGCCGGAAGGTCGGGCCATCCTCACGACCATGACCGTGCTCGAAAACCTGGAGCTGGGCGCCTACCGCCGCGGCCTCAAGAACGTCGGCTCGGACCTGGAATACGTGTTCAACCTGTTTCCGCGCCTGAAAGAACGGATCACCGGCATCGCCGGCAACCTGTCGGGCGGCGAACAGCAGATGCTGGCCATCGGCCGGGCGCTGATGGCCAAGCCGCGCCTGCTGCTGCTGGATGAACCGTCGATGGGCCTGGCGCCCATCGTGGTGCAGGAGATCTTCCGGTCGCTGCGGGCGATCAACGCCGACGGCCTGACTCTGTTCCTGGTCGAGCAGAACGTGCGCCAGGCGCTGAAGATCGCCCAGCACGGCTACGTGCTGGAGAACGGCGCGATGGCGCTGACGGGCACGGGCCGCGAACTGCTGGGCCATCCCCGCGTGCTGGAAGCCTACCTCGGCGCCTGACAGGGCGCGGGGATGCGTCCCCCGCATCGAATCGGCCGGCGGACGCCTCGCGCGCTGCCGGCCAGTTCTCTGCCACCACGGGGTTGCCCACTTTTTGAGCAACTGTGGTAGAATCATCGGCTTTCCCTCATTTTGGCTATTGCACGGGCGGGTAATAACGCTTAGGCGGGACGCCGATATCAGCCGGGGTTTGCCGGAAGCCGCAAGGTTTTTCCGGGATTTCGGCCCAGTTCGGGGAAAAGCACTGGCTGGATGGTCCAGCCAGGGAATTTTTATTCTTAGGAACCATCATGAAGACCTTTGTGGCCAAGCCGCATGAAGTCCAACGTGACTGGTTTGTGATCGACGCCAAGGGCAAAGTCCTCGGTCGTGTGGCCAGCGAAGTCGCACGTCGTCTGCGTGGCAAGCACAAACCTGAATTCACGCCGCACGTTGATACCGGTGACTACATCGTCATCATCAACGCTGCCGATATCGTCGTTACGGGTAGCAAGGCGAAGGACAAGAAGTACTTCCGCCACACGACGTACCCGGGCGGTATCCGTGAAACGAACTTCGAGAAGCTCCAAGAGCGTTTCCCCGGCCGTGCCATCCAGAAGGCTGTCAAGGGCATGCTGCCCAAGGGTCCTCTGGGCTACGCCATGATCAAGAAACTGAAGGTGTACGCCGGTGCCGAGCACCCGCACACCGCCCAGCAGCCCAAGACGCTGGATATCTAAGGAAACGCCATGATCGGTAACTGGAATTACGGAACCGGCCGTCGCAAAACCTCGGTGGCTCGCGTTTTCATCAAGAAGGGCACGGGTAAGATCGTCGTCAACGGCAAGCCCGTCGACGAGTTCTTCGCCCGCGAAACCGGCCGCATGATCGTGCGCCAGCCGCTGGAACTGACCGGCCACCTGGAATCGTTCGACATCAAGGTCAACGTGCACGGCGGCGGCGAAACCGGCCAGGCCGGCGCAGTCCGTCACGGCATCACGCGTGCCCTGATCGACTACGACGCGACCCTGAAGCCCGCGCTGTCGCAAGCCGGCTTCGTGACCCGCGATGCCCGCGAAGTCGAACGCAAGAAGGTCGGCTTCCGCAAGGCACGTCGGCGCAAGCAGTTCAGCAAGCGTTAATGTCTTGCAAAAAAGCCCGCTTCGGCGGGCTTTTTTTTCGTGCACGCCTATTTTCCGCGCGGAACTCCGCGTATTCCCTCCGGTCGGAAAGAAGGGTTGCGGTGCCATTTCGGGCGCTCTGCCGCAACACCCGATTTCCCGAGCGATACAATCGATCCTCGTTCTACGAAGAGCACACATCATGGCCCAAGCATCGAACACCCGCATCAAGGTTGGTATCGTCGGCGGCACCGGTTATACCGGCGTCGAGCTGCTGCGCTTGCTGTCGCAGCATCCCAACGTGGAGTTGACCGCCATCACGTCCCGCAAGGAAGACGGGCTGCCGGTGGCCGACATGTACCCGAACCTGCGCGGCCGCGTGAAGCTCGCCTTCTCCGCGCCGGAAAAGGCCACGCTGACCGATTGCGACGTGGTGTTCTTCGCGACGCCCCACGGCGTGGCCATGGCCCAGGCGCAGGAACTGATCGCCGCGGGCACCCGCGTCATCGACCTGGCCGCGGATTTCCGCCTGCAGGACATCCCGACGTTTGAACGCTGGTACAAGATTCCCCACACCTGCCCGGACATCCTGGCCGAATCGCAGTACGGCCTGGTGGAGCTGAACCGCGAAGCCATCTCCAAGGCGCGCGTCATCGGCAATCCCGGCTGCTACCCGACCACCGTGCTGCTGGGGCTGGCCCCGCTGCTCGAAGGCGGCAAGAAGCTGGTCGACGCCCAGACCCTGATCGCCGACTGCAAGTCGGGCGTGTCGGGCGCGGGCCGCAAGGCGGAAGTGGGTTCGCTGTTCTCCGAAGCGTCCGACAATTTCAAGGCGTATGGCGTCGCGGGCCACCGCCACCATCCCGAAATCGTCGCCCAGCTCGAGAAGATCGCGGGCGGCACGGTGGGCCTGACCTTCGTGCCCCACCTGGTGCCGATGATCCGCGGCATGTTCTCCACGATCTACGCGCGCATCCTGCCCGAAGCCCGCGACACCGACTTCCAGGCGCTGTTCGAACAGCGCTACGCGGATGAGCCGTTCGTGGACGTGATGCCCGCCGGCAGCCTGCCCGAAACGCGTTCGGTGCGCGCTTCGAACAATCTGCGCATCGCGCTCAGCCGCCCCGGCAATGGCGACCAACTGATCGTGATGGTGGTGCAGGACAACCTGGTCAAGGGCGCCGCCGGCCAGGCCGTCCAGAACATGAACCTGATGTTCGGCATCCCCGAATCCACGGGCCTGGACCAGGTCGCCATCCTGCCCTGATGTATCCGGGCTTGCGGCCGCCGGCCGCGGGCCGCCGTCCCTCCATGCCAGCCGACCCTCTCCCAACGCTCCAGCCTCGCCTTGCCGGCGGGCTGGCGCGCGTGGCCGCGGGCCTGCTGGCCGGGGTGCTGCTGGGCGGCTCCGCGGGCTATTTCTATGCCCGCCAGCTTTACCGGCCGCAGGACGCGGTCGTCATCAGCGTCCGGCAGGCCGAGGCCCAGGAAGAGGCCGCGCGCCAGCAGGCCACTCAACTGCGCTATACGCAGGGGCAGCTCGATACCGCCGACGGCGAACTCGTCATCGAGCGTTCGGCGCGCCAGGAACTGGAAACCCAGTTGCGCGCCGCCCAGGCCGAGATCGGCAGGGTGCGCGACCAACTGGCGTTCTATGAACAACTGCTGCCCCCCGGGCCCGAGGGGTCGGTGGACATCCGCGGCGTGGAGATCGACCGCAGCGGAGCCGGCCTGCGCTACAAGGTCCTGCTGATGCGCAGCGGCCGCAACGGCGGTTCGCCGTTCGCGGGCGCCCTGCGGTTCCAGGCCACGGGGACCTTGAAGGGCGAAACGGTGACGGTGGATCTGGCCCCCATGCAGGTCAAGGCCGAATCCGGCCCGGTGGCCGTCACCGGCGAGAACACCGCGGCGGCGTCGCTGGCCCTGCAGTTCGACCAGTACCAGCGCAGCCAGGGGATGCTGGCCGTGCCCGAGGGATTTGTCCCCGAAAGCGTGACCGTCAGCGTCCTGGAGGGAGAAACGGTCCGTGCTTCCCGCAGTGTCAAGCTGGAACTTTGAGTCTGCGCAAACCCTGCGCTATAGTGACACCATACGAGCGGCGAGGCCGCTCATCGAAATATGGCCGAACCGGCCAGGAGTGAACCATGAATGCAGTGACCGAAACCGTCGACCTGCAGGCCGCCCCGCCTGCCCCCCTGGTCTTTACCGACTCGGCCGCGGCCAAGGTGAAGGATCTGTTGGCCGAAGAAGGCAATCCTGAACTCAAGCTGCGCGTCTTCGTGCAGGGCGGCGGCTGTTCGGGCTTCCAGTACGGCTTCACCTTCGACGAAGTCGTGAACGAAGACGACACCGTGCTGGACAAGGCCGGCGTGCAACTGCTCGTCGATCCGATGAGCTTCCAGTACCTGGTCGGCGCGGAAATCGACTACAAGGAAGACCTGGAAGGCGCGCAGTTCGTCATCCGCAATCCGAACGCCAGCACCACCTGCGGCTGCGGCTCCTCGTTCTCGGTGTAAGCCGCCGGCCGGGCAGTCAGAAGGGCCCTTCGGCACGTGCCCAAGGGCTTTTTGCATTGGGCGCGGATAAAAGACCCTAGGCGGGATAGAGCGCGCCCAGGATGCGGGGCCCGCGCGCGCCGGTAACGGCGGGCAGCCCCGCCGGCCGGCGCTCCATGAATGCCTGCGCCAGCCAGGCGAAGGCCAGGGCCTCGACTTCCTGCGCCGGCACGCCCAGCGCGTCGGTGGCGCGCACGGGGCGCTGCAGGCAGTACGCCAGCTCGCGCATCAGGCCGGGATTGCGCGCGCCGCCGCCGCATACGAACACTTCCCGCGTGCCGGCCGCGGCCGCGTCGATGGCGTTGGCCACGGTCCGGGCCGTCAGGCGCTGCAGCGTGGCCTGCACGTCCTGCGGAGCCGGCGTGGGCCCGTCGTACGCGGCCAGCCGGGAATCCAGCCACTGCATGTTGAAGAGGTCGCGGCCGGTGGATTTGGGCGGCGGCAGGGCGAACCACGGCTCGCCGGCGATCAATTGTTCCAGCAGCGGCGCCAGCACCTGTCCGCTGGCGGCCCAGCGGCCGTCGGCGTCGAAGGGCGTTCCCAGGTGGCGCTGGCACCAGCCGTCCAGGAAGACGTTGGCGGGGCCGGTGTCGAAGCCCCGCGGGGATTGGCCCGGCTCCAGCAGCGTCACATTCGCGATGCCGCCCAGGTTGAGCACCGCGCGGCCCTGGGGCGCGCCGAAGACGGCCGCGTGAAAGGGCGGCACCAGGGGGGCGCCCTGGCCGCCCGCGGCCACGTCCCGGCTGCGGAAGTCGGCCACCACGTCGATGTTCGACAATTCCGCCAGCAGGGCGGGCGCATTGAGCTGCAGGGTGTAGCCGCTGTCGGGACGGTGCCTGACCGTCTGGCCGTGCGCGCCGATGGCGGCCACGTCCCGCGCCGCCACGCCGGCGTCGCGCAGCAGCGCGGCCACGGCCTGCGCGTACAGGCGGGCCAGCGCATTGGCGGCCAGCGCGCCGCGGGCCAGTTCGTCCTCGCCGGACAGGTTCAGCGCCAGCAGTTCCTGGCGCAGGTCCGCGGGCATGGGGAGGCTGGCGCTGGCGAGCACCCGCGGCGGCTGGCCGCCGCCCAGCCGCGCCAGCACGCCGTCCACGCCGTCTACGCTGGTGCCCGACATCAAGCCGATGTAGAGCTTGGAATCCTGGCTTTGCACGGGCAGGGCGGAAGTCACGGGCGCCTCTCGAAAAAAGAAAAAGCGGCCGCGCAGTGGATCTTGCGGGGCCGCCTTCGGGGACGTTCTGCCGGGTGGTCCGCCTAGCGGCTGGCCACGTTCGTCAGCGCGTCGGGCAGGGTCTGCTGGAACTGGGTCAGTAGCTGGATCTGCTGCTTGTAGGGCGCCACGGCCTGGTTGAAGGCGCGCACTTCGGCGGGCTCCAGGCTGCGCGCGACCGGCAGGTCCACCGACAGCGGGTCGATCGGCTGGTTGTCCACGCGGAATTCATAGTGCAGGTGCGGGCCGGTCGCCCAGCCGGTGGAGCCCACGTAGCCCAGCAACTGGCCTTGCGAGATCTTCGCGCCCTTGGTGACGCCTTCGGCGATGCGGCTCTGGTGGGCGTACAGCGTCGAGTACTTGCCGTGGTGCTTCACGATGACCACGTTGCCGTAGCCATTCTGCCAGCCGGAGAATTCGACCGTGCCGTCGGCGGTGGAGTGGATCGGCGTGCCGGAGGGCGCGGCGTAGTCCACGCCCTTGTGCCCCGTCCAGGTCTTGTGGATGGGGTGCATGCGCATCCCGAACGTGGAGCTGATGCGGCTGAACTTCAGGGCGGTGCGCAGGAACGCGCCGCGCAGGCTGGTGCCGTCGAAGTCGTAGTACGAACCGCTCTTTTCGTCGGGGCTGAACCAGACGGCGTTGTAGGTCTTGCCGCCGTTGATGAATTCCAGCGCCAGCACGCGGCCCGCGCCGGCGTAGCGCCCGTCGTGCGAACGCACTTCGTAGACCACGCGGAACTGGTCGCCCTGGCGCAGGTCGCGCAGGAAGTCGATCTTGGCGCTGAGGATGTCGGCCATCTGCATGGTGACCGAATCCGGGATGCCGGCGGCGTCGGTGGCGCCGAACAGCGACGAGCGGATCGTGCCCACGGCGACGCGGGTCTGGCGCTCGGTGTTTTCGGCGACTTCCTCGGCCTTGTAGCTGTCGCCCGACGGCGCGACGTGCAGCATGCGCGTCACCACCTGGCCATCGGTCTCGTTGCCGGGGGTATGGATGTAGCGCAGCCAGATCAGCTTGCCTTCCTCGTCGGTCGCGGCCTGCACGGAGCGGCCCGGGTACAGCTTGTAGATGCTGCGGGCGCTGGCGTCGTGGGTCAGGAAGGTTTGCAGATTGGGCGCGTCGAGTTCCAGGCGCTGCAGCACGGCGGAGAGCGTGTCACCGGGCCGGATGCGGGTCTCGCTGATATAGGGGGCGGCGCTGGGGGCGCTGACTTCGACTTGCTCGGCGCTCAGCGGCAGGACGCTGCGGATGATGCGCGAAGGGGGGAGTTCGCTGCGGTCGGGTTGCTGCACCATGCCGAGAGCGGCGGCGCCTGCGAACAGACCGAGTGCGGTGACGAGAAGAGTGCGGCGGAAAAGTCCCGAGCGCTGGGGCTTGGGTTCTGCGGGCGCAAACAGGGCAGCAACTTTGCGCTTGATGCTACTCGCCAGTTCGTGGAGGCCACGATTCATCGTGAAGAGACCCTCTCAGGTGGCAGGAGCTCGCAGGGTGCGCAATGCGGACAAGCCCTCGCGCGCCACGGTTTCCGGGGGCAAGGGCTGGCGCGAGGCGCATCTTGTGAACAACGGATGGTAGAGCGACCGCAACTGCGTATACCAGGCAATTGCGTATGATTAGGGCGGTATCCTAGCCGATTCGGCTAGAATTTTCGATAGTTTTCGTCACTTTTTACACCTTTTTGTCGGCTGAAGCCGCGTCGGTCCCCCTGCCATGTCATCCACAGAAGCCCCTATCACCCCTGAAGTCGAAGCCGATCTGCGTATAGCCAAGCGCGGTTGCGACGAACTCCTGGTCGAGTCCGAGTTCGCCCGCAAGCTGGCCAAGAGCCGCGCCACCGGCGTGCCGCTGCGCATCAAGCTGGGGCTGGACCCGACCGCGCCGGACATCCACCTGGGCCACACGGTGGTGCTGAACAAGATGCGCCAGTTGCAGGACATGGGCCACAACGTCATCTTCCTGATCGGCGATTTCACCTCCACCATCGGCGACCCCAGCGGCCGCAACAACACGCGTCCGCCGCTGACCCGCGAGCAGATCGAGGCCAACGCCAAGACCTATTACGCCCAGGCCAGCCTGGTGCTGGATCCCGCCCGCACCGAGATCCGCTACAACTCCGAGTGGTGCGACCCGCTGGGCGCGCGCGGCATGATCCAGTTGGCGTCGCGCTACACGGTGGCGCGCATGATGGAGCGCGAGGACTTCACCAAGCGCTTCAAGAGCGGCATCCCGATCTCGGTGCACGAATTCCTGTATCCGCTGATGCAGGGCTACGACTCGGTGGCGCTGAAGTCCGATCTGGAGCTGGGGGGCACCGATCAGAAGTTCAATCTGCTGGTCGGCCGCGAGCTGCAAAAAGAATATGGCCAGGAGCCGCAGTGCATCCTGACGATGCCCTTGCTGGTCGGGACGGACGGCGTAGAGAAGATGTCCAAGTCCAAGGGCAACTACATCGGCATTTCGGAGTCGCCCGATTCGATGTTCGGCAAGCTCATGTCGATTTCCGACACGCTGATGTGGCGCTACTTCGAGCTGCTGTCGTTCCGGTCGCTGGAAGACATCGCCGCGCTCAAGCAGGAAATCGACGGCGGCCGCAATCCGCGCGACGCCAAGGTCATGCTGGCCCAGGAAATCGTTACCCGCTTCCATTCCGCCAAGGCGGCGGAGGACGCGCTGGCCGCGTTCGAGGCCCGTTTCCGCGACGGCGCCATTCCCGAAGACATCCCCGAAGTGAACATCGGCGGCGCGCCCGTGGGCATCCTGAAGCTGCTGCGCGAAGCCGGCCTGGTCGCTTCCGGATCGGAAGCGCAACGCAACGTGGAACAGGGCGGCGTCCGCGTAAACGGGGACCGTGTGGAAGACAAATCGTTGCAATTGCCGGCGGGGACTTACGTCGTTCAGGTGGGCAAGCGCAAGTTCGCGCGTGTTAACTTGAACCCCTGATCGCGGAGTTCTTGCCTGGGACGGCCCGGCGGCAAAAAAGCCCCCTTTGGGGGCAGCAAGCGCGCGGCGTGCCGCGTGGGGGCTTTTTTGATACGCTGAGGGTACGGACAGGGGCAGTGGGGCCTTTGCGGCACATCTAGGAGCACGACATGGAACTTTCGAGTTTGTCATTTTCCGATCACGAGTCGATTCCCGAGCGCTACGCGTTCGGCAGGATCGATGCGCAATCGCACGTCGCGCTGGCAGACAACTTCAACCCGCAGTTTTCCTGGGACGACGTCCCGGCGGGCACGCAGTCGTTTGCCCTCATCTGCCACGATCCCGACGTGCCCTCCAGTCCCGACGACGTCAACCAGGAAGGCCGCGAAGTGCCGGCCGATCTGCCGCGCGTGGACTTTTTCCATTGGGTGCTGGTGGACTTGGCCGCCGACATGCGCGAGATCGAGGAAGGCGCCTTCTCCAACGGCATCACGCCGCGCGGCAAGGGCGGCCCCCTGGCGCCCATGGACGCCCGCCAGGGCATCAACTCCTATTCCTCGTGGTTCGCGAACGACCACGACATGAGCGGGGACTATTTCGGCTACGACGGCCCGTGCCCGCCCTGGAACGACTCGCTGGTGCACCGGTACGTGTTCACGCTGTACGCCCTGGACGTGCACAGCCTGAACCTGCAAGGTTCCTTCACCGGCGAAGACGCCTTGCGGGCCTTGCAGAAGCATGTGCTGGCCAAGGCGTCCCTGACGGGCACCTATACGCTCAACCCGAAGCTCGCGCCCAAGCAGATCGGCGCCACGTCCGCCTGACGCGGCCGCGCCGCCAATCGGGGGCCGCCATGCGGCCCCTTTTTCTTTGCATGAAAGTTCCTCAAGTCGGGTTGAGAGGGGTTTCCGGGCGCGGGACGATGGCGTGGTTTTCGCGCCCGTCGAGGCGATTTTGCCGGGATTGAAGGCATTTTGGCGGCAATCGATCGGGCCCGACGCGGTAAACTATCCGGCATTCTCCGGGTTTACCCACCCGACGCCGTTTTCTCCTTTCTTACCGTCTCAGGAACCCCCCGTCATGTTTGACCGCAACCTCACCCTGTCCAAGGCTGACCCGGACGTTTGGGCCGCCATCCAGAAGGAAGACGTTCGCCAAGAGCAGCACATCGAGCTGATCGCTTCGGAGAACTATGCCAGCCCGGCCGTCATGGAAGCCCAGGGCACGCAGCTCACGAACAAGTACGCCGAAGGCTATCCGGGCAAGCGCTACTACGGTGGTTGCGAGTACGTGGACGTGGTCGAGCAACTGGCCATCGACCGCCTGAAGCAGATCTTCGGCGCCGAGGCCGCCAACGTGCAGCCCAACTCGGGCTCGCAGGCCAACCAGGGCGTGTACATGGCCGTCCTGAAGCCGGGCGACACCGTGCTGGGCATGAGCCTGGCCGAAGGCGGCCACCTGACGCACGGCGCGTCGGTCAACGCGTCGGGCAAGCTGTACAACTTCATCTCGTACGGCCTGGACGAAAACGAGGTCCTGAACTACGCGCAGGTCGAGCAACTGGCCCGCGAACACAAGCCCAAGCTGATCGTGGCGGGTGCCTCCGCCTACGCCCTGCACATCGATTTCGAGCGCATGGCCCGCATCGCCCGTGAAAACGGCGCGCTGTTCATGGTCGACATCGCCCACTACGCGGGCCTGGTCGCCGGCGGCGCCTATCCCAACCCGATGCCCCACGCCGACTTCGTCACCTCGACGACGCACAAGTCACTGCGCGGCCCGCGCGGCGGCGTCATCATGATGAAGGCCGAACACGAAAAAATCGTCAACTCGGCCATCTTCCCCGGCATCCAGGGCGGTCCGCTGATGCACGTCATCGCCGGCAAGGCCGTTGCCTTCAAGGAAGCGCTGGAGCCCGAGTTCAAGGACTACGCGCAGCAAGTGGTCAAGAACGCCAAGGTGCTGGCCGACACGCTGGTCAAGCGCGGCCTGCGCATCGTCTCGGGCCGCACCGAAAGCCACGTCATGCTGGTGGACCTGCGTTCCAAGGGCATCACGGGCAAGGAAGCGGAAGCCGTGCTGGGCCAGGCCCACATCACGGTCAACAAGAACGCCATCCCGAACGACCCGGAAAAGCCCTTCGTGACCAGCGGCATCCGCCTGGGCACGCCGGCCATGACCACCCGCGGCTTCAAGGAAGCGGAAGCCGAACTGACCGCCAACCTGATCGCCGACGTGCTGGACAACCCGCGCGACGAAGCGAACATCGCCGCCGTGCGCGCCCGCGTCAATGAACTGACCTCGCGCCTGCCGGTCTACGGCAAGAAGTAAGCCCACGACCCGCCCGCGGGCCCCGCCCGCGTTCGGGTCCCACGCAAAGGGACGGCCCCGCAAGGCGCCGTCCCTTTGCTTTTCGGGCCCCCGGGGGCCGGGATTGGCCCGTATTGGCGCTGGCAGCCCGGCGCATCGTTACAATATGCTTAACTATTGCCACCAGTGTCTTTAGGGATCACACATGCGGTGTCCATTTTGCGGCCATGCCGAAACGCAGGTCGTCGACAGCCGGGTCTCGGAAGAGGGCGACGCCATCCGCCGCCGCCGCCGCTGCCTGTCCTGTGACAAGCGATTCACCACCTACGAGCGGGTGGAGCTTGCCATGCCTTCCGTCGTGAAGCGCAACGGCAGCCGCAGCGACTACGATCCCGGCAAGCTGCGCGCGAGCCTGAGCCTGGCGCTGCGCAAGCGGCCCGTCAGCACCGAAGACGTGGACGCGGCGGTCGCTCGCATCGAAGAGCAACTGCTGGCCAGCGGACTGCGGGAAGTGCCGACCGAGCACATCGGCGAACTCGTCATGAACGAACTGCGCAAGCTCGACAAGGTGGCGTACGTGCGTTTCGCGTCGGTCTACAAGAGCTTCGAGGACATCGGCGAATTCGTCGAGGCCATCCGCGAGATGCAGGGCCCGCTGCTGCCCGGGAAGCTGCGCAAGGAAAACTAGCTCGCGCCGCGCGGGCGCCGTCAGCGCGGGGCGGCCGCGCGCGCCACGCTGGGCGTGAGCGGCTGGAACTTGCGCCAGACGCGCCGCATGTGCTGCGCCGACCCGAAACCCGACTTCTCCGCCACGCGCTCCAGGTCCAGCCGGGTTTCGCGCAGCAAGTCGCGCGCCAGCGCGACGCGTATCTGATAGAGATAGTCCATCGGCGTGCATCCCGCGTGCTCGCGGAACAGCCGGGTCAGGTGGCGGGCGCTGGTATGCGCATGGTCCGCCAGCGATTGCGCCGACCAGGGCGCGGCCGGATCGCGGATGACCGCATCCTGCACCCGGTGCACGCCCGGATGCAGGTGGCTGCGGTGGTCCAGCCAGGGCGACAGCGTGGAATCCGTGCCGGCGCGCCGCTGGTAGACCACCATGTCGCGCGCCACCTCGCTGGCCACGCGCGGCCCGCAATGGCGCGACACCATGTGCAGCGCCAGGTCGATGCCCGCCGTGATCCCCGCGCTGCTGACCAGCTTGCCGTCCTCGACGAAGATGCGGTTGTCGTGCAGGCGCGCGCTCGGGTCGATGCTGGCCAACTGTTCCAGGCAGGTGTGGTGCGTCGTGCATTCGCGCTGCCGGGTCAGGCCGGCGGCCGCGGCGAACAGCGCGCCCGCGCAGACGGTCATCAGCGTGAAGCCGTCCGCCGGGTGCCGGACGGCCAGCCAGTCGATGATGGCCCGGGCGCCGGGGTCTTCCAGGCGAGTCGGCTTGCCCACGATGCCCGAGATGATGACCAGGGCTTCCGGCGGAACCGCCGCCGGCAGCGCCTTGACGTGCGCCAGGTGCAGCCCGGGAATGCCGCTTTCGACTTCTCGGGACGGGCCGCAGAAATGCTGTTCGAACGTCCCGGGACACAGCTTGTTGGCCACCCGGAAGGCCTCCGCCGGGCCGGCCACGTCCAGCAGGACGATGCCCTGCGACAGCACGAAATACACCGGAACCATGGGGGCTTCCGCGGGCGGCTAGGCCGTCAGCGCATCGGCGGCGCGCGCGATGCGGGCGAAGCGCCCCTGCAGGACCAGTTCGGTGCGGTCGCGGATCTCGGCCGGCGTGTAGTGCTTGCCGGACGGGCTTTGCATGGCGAACGTCAGGGTGGCGTCGGTGGGGAACACCACCTTGAAGCCGGCGTCGCTGGCATGGCGCGAGGTGGTCTCGCAGCACTGTTCGGTGCGGATGCCGCAGACGATGACGCCTTCGATACCGTGTTCGCGCAGCCAATCCTGCAGGCTGGCGCCGCCGGCGTCCTTGGCGTAGAGCGACGAATGCACGGTCTTGTGGAACACGGCCGCGGGGGCGACGCGCAGTTCCTTCAGCGTCCGGACGTGGCCCGAGGCCAGCGAGAAGGGGTTGGCGGGGTCGCTGGAGGTGCTGGTGTGGAACACCTGGAGCACCGGAATGTCCTGGGCGGCGGCCGCATCGATCAGGGATTGGATCTGCTGCACGAAGGCCGGATACTCGGTTTCATCCCAAAACGGACGGTGCCGGAAAGATTCTTGTACGTCGATGACGATCAGCGCTTGTTTCATGGGACCGGGCTCCTGGCACGGGAATAAGAAGGGTGTAGTTCTATTTTTACTGCAATCCCGGGCGTTCGCGAGCATCGCGGAAGACGCCTATCGGCCCGAAACGGACATTTGGTGACAGTGCCGTGCCGGCGCGCCGGCGGCCGCGGCGACATACAATCCCAGCATGATGATCCCGAGCGACACCGACGACCTGTTCTGGATGCGACGCGCCCTGGCGCTGGCGCAGACCGTCATGTACTCCACCGCGCCCAACCCCCGGGTCGGCTGCGTCATCGTGCGCGACGGGCGCGTGCTGGGCGAAGGGGCGACCCAGCCGCCGGGCGGCCCGCATGCCGAAGTCCGCGCCCTGCGCGACGCCCAGGCGCGCGGCGAATCGGTCGCGGGCGCCACGCTTTACGTGACCCTGGAGCCGTGCAGCCATTTCGGCCGCACGCCGCCCTGCGTGGACGCCGTGCTGGCGGCGCGCCCGGCGCGGGTGGTGGTGGCGCTGGGCGATCCGAATCCGCTGGTCAACGGGCAGGGGCTGGCGCGGCTGCGCGACGCCGGCATCGCGGTGGCCACCGGCGTCTGCCGGGAAGAGGCGCTGGCCGTCAACGCCGGCTTCATTTCCCGCATGAGCCGCGGCCTGCCATGGGTGTGGATGAAGATGGCCGCGTCGCTGGATGGGCGCAGCGCGCTGCATAACGGCGTATCGCAATGGATCACGGGCGCCGACGCCCGCGCCGACGGGCACCGCTGGCGGGCGCGCAGTTGCGTGGTCCTGACCGGCATGGGCACCGTCCTGAAAGACGATCCGCAGCTCAACGCGAGGGGCGTGGACACGCCCCGCCAGCCGCGCAAGGCCGTCGTGGACGGCCGTTTCGAGATTCCCGAGCACGCCAGGCTGTTCGACGGCGCGGAAGTCATTCTTTTCACCGCCCGCGAGGATGCGGCCAAGGCCGAACGCCTGAAGGCCAGGAACGCCCGCGTCGTGGTGTTGCCGGGCGAGGCGCCGGGCCGGGTGGACCTGCCCGCGATGATGCGCTGGCTGGCCCAGGAACACGTCAATGAAGTGCACGTGGAGGCCGGCGCCGGCTTGAGCGGCGCGCTGGTTTCCGCCGGCTGCGTGGACGAACTGCTGCTGTATCTGGCGCCGGTGCTGCTGGGCGATGCGGCGGGCATGGTCCGCCTGCCGATGCTGGAACACCTGGAAGGCGCCCGGCGCTACGAATTCATCGACGCCGAGCGGGTGGGCGCGGATCTGCGCGTGCGCGCCAGAGTCGCCGATACGTGGCGCGAACTGATGCGGCGGGTCGAACTGCCTGCGCTGTCCTGACCTCGGTAAACCGTATTGGCGCAAGGGGTACTAGCACTCTGCGCTTGCGGCTGCCAAGCGCGCGAAACGCCGCGATTCAAGGCCTGGGAGCGATTGCGCCGGCGCGATGGCATCAAATTCGAGAACACTTCGCGCGCATGCGCGGCCATGCGCGCCACGACTATTTTCAGCGGCGCGCCAAATGAATTGCCACAAAACCGTCAATTGGCTATAGCATAGACACATGACTTGGCGATACGCCCTGAAGGATTAACCCGCTCAGCGCCACGCGCCCTCGTCACCACGGATTCCCGTGCCGCGTTATCGGCGCTTTTTCACGACCGGACCGGCACGCTGCTGAACGAAGACGCTACGCGCCGTTCAGACCGTCCGCTGCCATCGCATAGCGGGCGCATCGGGTTTACACCCGCATCATAAGAATCCCGGGATATCGCTCTTCCCTTCAAATCATTGCTGAGCATTTCATGTGCGGCCGCATCAACCGCGCGCGCATACAGCGATATGCTGAGGGCGAACGAGCGAACTTATTCACGTAAGTTGCATTCCCTGACGGAACTTGTGTCTCGAGGGTGCAGCCTAAACGGAAAGGGCCCGATCGTGCTCATGGTTGATGTGTGGCGAAAGCAACATACCTTCCGGCCGATGATGCTTATCGCGAGATTGTCTAGTAATGCGCAAGCGCTGAGGCACAATGGGGACACGTAGGGACGTATTGGATTTTTCGCGTGTTGTAGGAGGTTTCCGTGCAAAACATCGTCGAAGGCTTCAAGTCGCAGTATGCAAGAGAGCAGGAATCAGAACTCTCCCTCGAGGAATATCTGAGCCTCGCCAAACGCGATCCCATGGCGTACGCCAGCCCGGCTGAGCGCATGCTGGCCGCGATCGGCGAACCTGAGATCGTGGATACGCGCAACGACCCACGTCTTTCCCGTTTGTTTTCCAACCGGACCATCCGGCGCTATCCGGCGTTCCAGGAGTTCTACGGCATGGAGGACGTGATCGGGCAGATCGTCGCGTTCTTCAAGCATGCCGCGCAAGGGCTGGAAGAGCGCAAGCAAATCCTTTATCTGCTGGGCCCCGTGGGCGGCGGCAAGTCGTCCATCGCGGAACGGCTCAAGGCCTTGATGGAGGCTTATCCCATCTACGCCCTGAAGGGTTCGCCGGTGAATGAATCGCCCCTGGGCCTGTTCCATCCGGAACGGTTCGGCGACACGCTCGAAAAGGAATACGGCATTCCGCGGCGCTACCTGACCGGCATCATGTCGCCGTGGGCCGTGAAGCGCCTGAAGGAATTCGACGGCGACATCTCGCAGTTCCGCGTCGTGCGCCTGAATCCTTCCGTGCTGCGCCAGACCGCCATCGCCAAGACCGAGCCGGGCGACGAAAACAACCAGGACATCTCCTCGCTGGTCGGCAAGGTGGACATCCGCAAGCTCGACCGCCATTCGCAGGACGATCCGGACGCCTACAGCTATTCCGGCGGGCTGTGCCTGGCGAACCAGGGGTTGCTCGAATTCGTGGAAATGTTCAAGGCCCCGATCAAGATGCTGCACCCCTTGCTGACGGCCACCCAGGAAGGCAACTTCAAGGGCACCGAGGGCTTCTCCGCGATCCCGTTCAACGGCATGATCCTCGCCCACTCGAACGAGTCGGAATGGCAGACCTTCCGCAACAACAAGCACAACGAGGCGTTCCTCGACCGGATCTACATCGTCAAGGTGCCTTACTGCCTGCAGGTCTCGGAAGAGGTCCGCATCTACGAGAAGCTGCTGCACCACAGTTCGCTGTCGGCCGCGCCGTGCGCGCCGGGAACGCTGGACATGATGGCGCAATTCTCGGTCCTGACGCGCCTGAAGGAACCCGAGAATTCCAGCATTTATTCGAAGCTGCGAGTCTACGACGGCGAAAGCCTGAAGGACGTGGACCCGAAGGCCAAGGCCCTGCAGGAGTACAAGGATTACGCCGGCACCGACGAAGGCATGACGGGCGTGTCGACGCGTTTCGCGTACAAGATCCTGTCCAGCGTCTTCAACTACGACCAGACGGAAGTGGCGGCCAATCCGGTGCACCTGATGTACGTGCTCGAGCAGCGCATCGGCCGCGAGGACTACCCCGAGGAAATCCGCCGGCGCTATCTTGAATTCATCAAGGGCTACCTGGCGCCGCGCTATGCGGAATTCATCGGCAAGGAAATCCAGACCGCCTACCTGGAGTCCTACTCCGAATACGGCCAGAACATTTTCGACCGCTACGTGACGTTCGCCGACTGCTGGATCCAGGACGAGGAATTCCGCGACCCGGAAACCGGCGAAAGCTTCGACCGCAGCGCGCTCAACGATGAACTGGAAAAGATCGAAAAGCCCGCGGGCATCGCGAATCCCAAGGACTTCCGCAACGAGATCGTCAACTTCGTGCTGCGGGCGCGCGCCAACAACAATGGCCGCAACCCCACCTGGACCAGCTATGAAAAGCTGCGCGAAGTGATCGAGAAGAAGATGTTCTCGAACACGGAAGACCTGCTGCCGGTGATTTCGTTCAATGCCAAGGCCTCGGCCGAGGACAAGTCGAAACACCAGAGCTTCGTGGATCGCATGGTCGAAAAGGGCTACACGGAAAAGCAGGTCAGGCTGCTGTGCGAGTGGTACCTCCGTGTGAGGAAGTCTTCCTGAGCGAGGTGAATCATGAATTCACTGATCGATCGCCGTCTCAACGGGCGCAATAAAAGCGCCGTCAACCGGGAGCGTTTTCTCCGGCGTTACAAGGACCAGATCCGCAAGGCGGTCCACGGGATGATCCGCGACCGTTCGATCCAGGACATGGACCAGGGCGGCGAGATCAACCTGCCCGTCCGCGACATCTCCGAGCCGACCTTCCATCACGGCCAGGGCGGCGACCGCGAGATGGTGCACCCCGGCAACCGCGAGTTTGCCAAGGGCGACACCTTCGACCGGCCGCAGGGCGGGCAGGGGGAAGGCGGGTCCGAGCCGGGCGAGGGCGAATCGGTGGACCAGTTCACCTTCAGCCTGTCGCGGGCCGAATTCCTCAACCTGTTCTTCGAGGACCTGGAGCTGCCGCACATGGCGCGCACCCAGTTGGGCGAGGTCAGCCAGAAGAAATGGCAGCGCGCCGGCTACACGACTTCCGGCTCGCCCAGCATGCTGAGCATCAGCCGCACGCTCAAGTCGTCGCTGGCGCGCCGCGTCGCGCTCGGCGTGAAGGCGCGGGCCGACCTTGAAGATGCCGAAGAGCGCCTGGCCAAGGCGCGCGAGGCGGGCGCCCCGGCCGACGAGATCCGGGCGCTGGAGCAGGAGGTCGAGGATTGCCGCGAGCGCCTGGTCCGCGTGCCGTTCCTGGACGACCTGGACCTGCGCTACCGCAATCGGGTGTCGGTCTCGATCCCCATGGCGCGCGCCGTGATGTTCTGCCTGATGGATGTGTCGGGCTCCATGGACGAAGGCAAGAAGGACCTGGCCAAGCGGTTCTTCTCGCTGCTGTATTTGTTCCTGTCGCGCAAGTACGAGCACGTGGACCTGGTTTTCATCCGCCACACGGACAACGCCGAGGAAGTGGACGAGCAGACCTTCTTCTACGATCCCAAGAGCGGCGGCACCATCGTGCTGTCCGCGCTGGAGCTGATGCGCGAGATCCTCGAAAAGCGCTATCCGCCGGGGTCCTGGAACGTCTACGCGGCGCAGGCCAGCGACGGCGATTCTTTCGGCGCCGACGCCGGCAAGAGCGCGCGCTTCCTGGCCGAGCACCTGTTGCCCGCCACGCGCTACTTCGCCTATATCGAGGTCCCCGATTCGCAGGAAGCGCGCAAGAGCAGCCTGTGGGCGGAATACGAACAGAAACTGGAGCCGCACTTCGTGATGCGGCGCATCTGCGAACGCAGCGAAATCTTCCCTGTGTTCCATGATCTGTTCAAAAAGGAGACCGCATGAATACCATCGTCGGAGCTCTCGTGGAGCCGGAGGCCGCCGGCAGCGCCCGGCCGATCTCCCAAGGTTCCGAATGGACGTTCGAACTGATCCAGTCCTATGACGAAGCGATTTCCAAGATCGCCGCGGAATACGGCCTGGACACGTATCCGAACCAGATCGAGGTGATCACCTCGGAGCAGATGCTGGACGCCTATGCCTCGGCCGGGTTGCCCATCGGGTATCCCCACTGGTCGTACGGCAAGGAGTTCATCCGCAACGAGCAGTTCTACCGCCGCGGCATGCAGGGGCTGGCCTACGAGATCGTGATCAATTCCAACCCTTGCATCTCGTACCTCATGGAAGAGAATTCCATGACGATGCAGGCGCTGGTGATTGCGCATGCCTGCTACGGGCACAACTCCTTCTTCAAGGGCAATTACCTGTTCCGCCAATGGACGGACGCGGACGGCGTGCTGGACTACCTGGTCTTCGCGCGCAAGTACGTCATGGCCTGCGAGGACCGCTACGGTATCGAGGCCGTCGAGGCGCTTCTCGACTCCTGCCATGCGCTGTCGCACCACGGGGTGGACCGCTACAAGCGCCCCGCGCCGATTTCCTACAAGGAAGAGGCCGCGCGCCAGGCCGAGCGCGCGGAGCATGCCCGCCTGCAGTACAACGACCTGTGGCGGACCCTGCCGCGGCTCGAGGACGAAAAGGACACGCGGGTCGAGGCTTCGGTGTTCCCGCCCGAACCTGAAGAGAATCTGCTGTACTTCATCGAGAAGTACTCGCCCAAGCTCGCGCCGTGGCAGAAGGAACTGGTGCGCATCGTCCGCAAGATCGCGCAGTACTTCTACCCGCAGACGCAGACCAAGGTCATGAACGAGGGCTGGGCCACGTTCTGGCACTACACCATCCTGAACCGGCTGCATGAAAAGGGGCTGGTGAACGACGGCTTCATGATGGAGTTCCTGCAGAGCCACACCAATGTGGTCAGCCAGCGCGGCTTCGACGAGCGCGGCTACGGCGGCATCAACCCGTATGCGCTGGGCTTCGCCATGATGTCGGACATCCGCCGCATCTGCGAGGCGCCCACGCCCGAGGACCGCCGCTGGTTCCCCGACATCGCGGGCGGCGACTGGCTGAAGACGCTGGACTTCGCCATGCGCAACTTCAAGGACGAATCCTTCATCTCGCAGTACCTGTCGCCGCGCCTGATCCGGGAATTCCGCTTTTTCGCGATCTCGGACCACCAGGCCAATCCGAAGCTGGAAGTGGCCGCGATCCACGACGACGAGGGCTACCGCGACATCCGGCGCCTGCTCGCCGCGCAGCACAACCGCGACAACCAGGTGCCGGACATCCAGGTGGTCCGCTTCAACCGCGACTCCGACCGTTCCCTGGTGCTGCGCCACCTGAAGACCCGCGGCCGCCCGCTGGCCGGCGAAGACGCCGAACAGGTCATGAAGCACCTGGCGCGGCTCTGGGGGTTCAGGGTGCGCCTGGAAGAGACCGAGCCGGACGGCACGGTCAGCTCCTACCGCGAACAGGACCCGCCCGCCAGCGCTTAGTGGGCGAACAGGCCGAGAGGGGGGACGCCAAGGCGTCCCCTTTTTTCATGTGGCCTTGCCGCGGATGCGCGCAATCTGCTAGAATCGCGGATTCGCATTTTTCGCAGCGGTAAAAACACGCCGAAAAACGCAGTTAGGACAGGTGGCCGAGTGGTTGAAGGCGCACGCCTGGAAAGCGTGTATACGTCAAAAGCGTATCGGGGGTTCGAATCCCCCTCTGTCCGCCAAGAATGCACGAGCCCCTGATTTCGCCGAGAAATCAGGGGCTTTTTTGTTGGCGGCGGATGTTGCGCCGCGCTTCGCGCGCGGGTACCTTGCTGCCAGGATCCGCCATTCGATTCCGGATTCGGGAGGAACGCCCTTGGAGACTTTCACCGTCGTCATGGCCATGCTGGTCGCCGTCCTGCTGAGCGGCGTGCTGGTCCGCCTGCTGCCGCTGGCCGTTCCCTTGCCCTTCGTGCAGATCGGGCTGGGCTTCGTGGTGGCCGCGGTGTTCCAGCGCGGGGTGCTGATCGAGCCCGACATTTTCTTCCTCCTGTTCCTGCCGCCGCTGCTGTTCCTGGACGGCTGGCGGGTGTCGAAGCTGGCGGTCATGCGCGAATCGTCGTCCATCCTGCAACTGGCGTTCGGGCTGGTGTTCGTGACCGTGATCGGCGTGGGCTACCTGATCCACTGGATGATCCCGGCGGTGCCGCTGGCGGTGGCCTTCGCCATCGCGGCCATCGTATCGCCCACCGATCCGGTCGCGGTGGAGGCCATCTCGCGCAAGGTCGCCGTTCCGCGGCGGATGATGGCGATACTGGAAGGCGAGGCCCTGTTCAACGACGCCAGCGGCCTGGTGGCGTTCCGGTTCGCGGTGGTGGCCGCCGCCACCGGCACGTTTTCCCTGACGCAGGCGGCCCTGTCCTTCGTCTGGGTGTCCGCGGCCGGCATCGCGATCGGCGCCGGGCTGACCTTGCTGGCGATGCGCGCGCGCCGCCTGGTTTCGCGGCGCCTCGGGGAAGAGCCGGGCGTGGACGTGCTGCTCAGCCTGGTCACCCCGTTCTTCGTCTACTACGTCGCCGAGCAGGCCGGCGCGTCCGGCATCCTGGCCGCCGTCGCGGCGGGGATCGCCATGAGCTATGCTGAAATGTCCGGCGGGGCGCTGGCGGCCACCCGGATGGAACGCCATGCGGTCTGGAACATGGTGCAGTTCACGCTCAACGGCATGATGTTCGTGCTGCTGGGAGAGCAATTCCCGACCATCCTGGCAAACCTGTCGCGGGCCGCGCAGGAGAGCGGTGGGCATTCCATCTACTGGCTGCCGCTGTACGGCCTGGCGATCAGCCTGGGACTGGTGCTGTGCAGGCTGTTGTGGGTCGTCGTCGCGTTGAAGGTCAACGCGGCGGCGGCCCGCCGCCGGGGCGGCGAGCCCGTCCGGATCGGGCTGCGCGTGATCCTGGCCATGTCGCTGGCGGGCGTGCGCGGCGCGGTGACCCTGGCGGGGGTCATGACGCTGCCCTTCGCCCTGGACAACGGCGCGCCGTTTCCCGCGCGCGATCTGGCGATATCCCTGGCGGCGATGGTCATCGTCTATTCCCTGCTGCTGGCCAGCGCCAGCCTGCCGAGGCTGCTGCGCGGCCTGCATTTCCCGCCCAATGGCCGGGTGCGGCGGGAACTGGCGCTGGCGCAGGAAGCGATGCTGCAGGCCGCGCTGGACGGCGTGGCGCAATATGCCCGGCGCCGGATCGCGGCGCATCCGGAAGACACGGGGCTGTACGCGGACGCCGCCGACAGCCTGGCCGCCGACCTGCGCCGGCAGGCGGGGGAGGTGCCGGACGGAACCTCGGCGGAGGACCTGGAGAAGCAGGCCGGCATCGAGCGCCTGATGCGCCTGGAGGCGATCGCCGCGTCGCGCCAGGCCTTGTTCCGCCTGGCCCGGACGCATCGCATTTCGGACACGCTGGCCCGCGAACAGGTGCGGCTGCTGGATCTGCACGAAGCGCGGTTGCGCTGAGGCGGCCCGCTTTCGTACTAGTACTAGCGCGGTCGCGTTATTAACGAACCAGTACGAATTTGGCCCGGCGGATCCAAACGTACAGTGCATGTTTTCTCTTCTGCAGCCCAAGGCTGTTCCGGAGCCGACTGCACCATGAAAATCAACTTCATCATTGCCGATGACCATCCCATGGTGGTCGTCGGCATCAAGCATGAGCTTTCCAGCATCCATACGCTGCGCAACGCGGGGGTCGCCAGGAACTCCACCGAGGTGCTGGACCTGCTGGCGCGTTGCCACTGCGACGTGTTGATCACCGACTACGTCATGCCCGGCGGAGAATTCGGCGACGGCATGGCCATGCTTTCGTTCATCCGCCGCCGCTATCCGGAACTGAAGATCGTCGTGCTCACGGCCATCGAGAACCTCGCGGTCGTGGCCGAGATGAGGAAGATCGGCGTGCATTCCGTCCTCAACAAGGCGGACGAGGTCGGCCATCTGGTCTCGGCGGTGCATGCCGTCTACGCGGGCGCATCCTACTTTTCCCCGCGGCTGCGGGGAGAGGGCGGCGGGGGCGGCGACGGGCAGGCGCGCGCCTTGTCGCCCCGCGAGGCCGAAGTCGTGCGCCTGTACGTGTCGGGCGCGTCCATTTCCGAAATCGCGCGCCAGCTCAACCGCACCAAGCAGACCGTCAGCTCTCAGAAAAGCAGCGCCATGCGCAAGCTCGGCATCGAACGCGACGTCGACCTGTTCTGTTTCGCCTACGAAACCGGCCTGGTCATCGCGCGCCAGCCGATCGAGGGCGCGGTGCCGGCCTTTCCGCGTCCACCGGCCGCGAGATAGCGCCGAAGCGCTCATTTAGTACCCGTCTGATTGTCCGGGCATGGCCGGGGCCAGATACTGAATCCGTTCATTCATCTGTATCGCAAAGCCAGGCTCCGGGACGCGCAGACATGCCAGTCCAGGGCGGTCGCCATCGATCGGCGCATCGGACAGCCCTGCGGTCCGCGGGCGATACGGGCGGCGCAATGCCATACGCCGGCATTCGCGCAGCCCGCTCCCGCCGGGCCCGCCCCATTGCGACTAGCGAGGATCTCATCGTGAATATTCCAGCCGCTCTATCCGACCAGGCAGGCGCGGGCGCGCCTCATGTCATGGCCTTGGGACCGCTGACCCGTTCCACCGACATGCTGAGCGGCCTGCTGATCCAGGGCGACCTGCACTCCTTGCGCGTGTCGGAAACGCGGGGCCAGCTCGAGGCGGAACTCGCCGCCGAGGCGGTGGACGTCATCGTCTGCGAGGTGTCGGGAGACGCGTCCGAGCACCTGAATCTTCCCGTCCGCCTGTTGCGCCTGTATGCGCTGAACCGCCTGGCCAAGGTGCCCGCGGTAATCTGGCTGAGCGACCTGCCCGCGCAAACGCTGGACGCGCAGGCGTCCGAGCTGCGGGATGCCGGGGTCGGGGTCGAAGTGGCCAGCCTGGTGGACAAGCACAGCCTGGCCGGCGCGCTGGGACGCCTGGCGACTCGGCGTCCGGCCAGGCCGGGGGGCGCCGCCTGCCCGCCCGCGCGTTTCACGGAAGACAAATTGCGGCAGTCGGTCGAGTCGGGCCAGGAGTTCCGGATCGTCCTGCAGCCGCAGTACGACCTGACGACGGGCCGGATGGTGGGCGCGGAGGCCCTGGCGCGCTGGCGGCATGGCGGGTTCGGCGAGATACCGCCGTCCGAGTTCCTGCCCGCCCTGCGCCGCCTGGGCCGCAAGTGCGCGCTGTTCGATTTCGTCCTGGCGCGCGTCCATGAGGTCCTGCACACCCTCCTGCGCGCGAACGCCGCATTGCCGGTCTCCATCAACGCGTCCGCCGCCACCCTGGCGATCCCGGGGCTGCTGTATCGCCTGGATGCCGGCGCGCGGCGCGAAGGCATCCCGGCCGAACTCCTGAAGATCGAACTGACCGAAGACGTCGACATCGACGACATTCAGCGCATCGCGTCGGACCTGGAATGGATGCGCGCGCGAGGCTTCGGCATCAGCATGGACGATTTCGGCACCGGCACGTCGACGCTGGAACGGCTGACCCGCCTGCCGTTCTCGGAATTCAAGATAGACCGCTCTTTCGTGCAGCGCATGCACACCGAGCCCGCGGCGCGCGCCGTCGTGATCACCGCACTGGATCTCGGCCGCCGGCTGGGCATGCGGGTGGTGGCGGAAGGCATCGAACGCTCGGAACACATCTATTTGCTGCGCGAGCTGGGCTGCCACGTGGGGCAGGGCTACGAGCTGTGCCGTCCGCTGGAAGTCTCGGACTTCATCGCCAAGGTCCTGAACGAGGCCTCGGCGCAGCCCTTGCCGCGCAACGGCGAGCAATACAGGGTGGCCTGAGGGCCAGCGCGACACCGTGTCCGAACCCCAGCTCCAGGCCCTGGCCCGCTATCGCCGTTACCAGCGCCTGCTGCTGCTGGGCGGCGGCCTGCTCACGACCCTGATGGTGATCCTGACCTTTGCGCTGGGCATCCAGACCCGGCTGCGCGTCCATCTGGACGCGCAGCGGCAGGGCTTCGTGCTGAGCCGCAGCCTGGTCGAAAAATACGGCCCGAGCGCGCTCATGACGCCATTCGCCCAGGACGACGAAAGCGGATGCGCGATGATCCTGTCGGCCAGCGGACTCGCGCTGGCATCGGGCGGCGAAGCCTGCGAGGACGCCGACCGATTGCCGCCGACCCTGGTCCAGGCGCTGCTGGCGGCGGCCGGCCCAGAACCGCAGGAACTGTACTGGAACGGGGGGATCGTCATCGCCGGCGCGTTCGGGGAAGAGGACCTCGTGCTGGTCCATGCCTATTCCCCGCGAGGCATGGCCGCGGCGCTTGGCTGGAACGTCGGCGCGGACGCCGCCATGTCGCTGGCGACGCTGGCCATCATGTGGCTGTGCGCGGCGGCGCTGAAGCTGCGGGTCTTCCGTCCGCTGCTGGAATGGTCGCGGCAGATCTACGACAGCGAGACGCTGAGCCGGACGCTGATCGACACCGCGCCGGTGGGGCTGGGCCTGATCTCCGCCGATAGCGGAAAGCCCTTGCTGTGGAGCCCTTCCATGACGGAAACCGTCAGCCGGATCGCCCTCCCGGCCGACACCCTGTCGGATGAGCTGACCCGGCGGTATCGGGCGCGCCTGACGGATGGCGGCGGGGGCTGGCGGCGGGGACCCTTGCAGGAGGAACTGGGTTTTCCCACCCACGACGGCAGGGAGATCGACCTGTCGGTGAGCATGGCGCGCGCGCGGTACCAGGGTCAGGACGTGCTGGTGACGGCGTTCGTGGACGTCACGGCGAAAAAACGCGTGGAGCAGCAGTTGCGCAAGGCGCGCCAGGCGGCCGATTCGGCCAACGCGGCCAAGTCGGCGTTCCTGGCGGC
>NZ_UFQC01000032.1 GCF_900496975.1 Achromobacter veterisilvae | reverse complement strand
CAGGCCGGCGCCGCGCACGGCCCGCTGCGCGACGCCCGGGTCTGGCGCGCCGCGGCGGCCATCGGTCTGCTGTGCTGCCCGCAGTTCGCCGTCCTGAGTTTCGCCACGGTGTTCCTGCACGATTTCAGCGGCGCCGGCATCGGCGCCATGACCGGCGTGATGGTGGCGGTGCAATTGGGCGCCATGGCCGCGCGCGTCGCCAGCGGCAGGTGGACCGACCGCCGCGGCAACCGGCGCGCCTACCTGCGCTTCTGCGTCTGGCTGAGCTTTTTGCTGTTCGCGGCCCTGGGCGCCGCGGCGTGGGCGTCCGGCGCAGCCACGCCGGACGCGGACGGCGCAACGCTGCTCCTGGCCATCCTGGTGGCGGCCGCCGGCATCTGCGCCTCGGCCTGGCACGGCGTGGCCTATACCGAACTGGCCACCCTGGCCGGCGCCGCGCGCGCCGGAACCGCGCTGGGCATGGCCAATAGCTGCGTCTATGCCGGGCTGTTCCTCACGCCGGCGGCGATGCCCCACCTCGTCGCGGCCACCTCCTGGCCGCTGGCCTGGGCGCTGGCCGGGCTTTGCATGCTGGCCGCCCTGCCCCTGCTGCCCCGGCCACCGGCCCGGCCCTAGACGGCGGCATGGCGCGGCATCGCTTGGCCGGCGGCCGTTCCATCCGTTCCGCCTCGCCGCGGTGCCGTGGCGGGATCCGGCAGTCCGGGCCCGGATGCCGGAACGGCTTGCCAGGAAGGCGTCAGGCCGGCTTGCGCAGGAAGCCCTGGTTGCCGCCGTTGCGGTTGGGCGCGAAACCATTGGCCTGCAGCGTCTCTTCCGCCGTTTCGTAGAAGACGCCGATCTTCATGATCTCGCGCGCCTGCTGCGCGGTCGCGATGGGACGGCCGAACTCGCCGGAGATGCGGACCAACTGCTTGACCTGCTCGACGGAACTCATCTTGCCCGTGCGGGTCTGGTTCCAGAGCACGTCCTCGATGCCGCAGCGCACGTGCAGCCCCAGGGCGATGCCGATCATGTTGACGGGCAGCACATTGAGCACCGAGCTTTCCACCGTGACGACCGCGCCGTCGGGCACGGCGCGCAGCATATTGGCCAGGTTGTAAATGTTCGCCTGGTCCATGCCGCCGCTGATGGCCACCCAGTTCATCACCAGGGGCCCCTTGTAAATGCCGCGGCGGATCATCCGCTCTATCGTTTCGAAACTGTTGATGTTGTAGACCTGGAATTCGCTCTGGATCCCGGCGGCCGACAGGCGGCGGATGTGTTCCTCGGCCCAACTGGGGTTCGAGGGCACGATCATGTCCTTGTAGGCGGAATAGAGCTGCGGGAATCCGCGAGAGACGCCCTTGAAGTCGTCGATGCAGGCGTGTTCCGTCACGTTCATTTGCGTGGTGTTGACGGTCACCGTCACCTGGTCGGGCCTGGGGTCGAGTTCCGCCAGCATGTGCCGCGTATCGTCGCTCAGCCACTTGGCCGCCTGCCCCTCTTCGGGCGCGAAGCTGATGGAGCCGCCCACCTGGATGACCATCTCGGGCACCGCCTCGCGCACCCCCGCGATCAATTCATTGAACATGGACAGGCGCTTGCTCCCCTTGCCGTCCGGTTCGCGCACGTGCAGGTGCAGCACGGCGGCGCCGGCTTCATAGCAGTCAACCGCCTTCTGGATCTGCTCCTCCATCGTGACGGGGATGTCTTCCGGAAAGTCCGAGGGAATCCAGCCCGGCGCATAGGGCGCGGCCGTGATGATCAGGGGTTGCTGGTTTTCTGGATAAAGATGGCCGTCAAGAAAGTTCATGGCGAAGGTTCTCCGACTGATAGGGGAAAGGGAAGGAGCGAGGCGAATCAATTCGCCTGGATGTCGAATTTCTTGACGATGGCGGCATTGCCCTGGGACAGTTGCCTGTTTTCAGCCAGCAGCACGGCCGTATCGGTGTTCACGTCGGGCTCCAGGCCCGCGTCGGCCAGTTTCTGCCGCACCGCCGGCACACTCGCCGCCTTGCCGATGATCGCCTGAAGCTTCGCCAGGATCTCGGGCGGCAGCTTGCTGGAACCGAAGAAGCACACCTGCCCCTGGAACTCGATTTCCGGATAACCCAGCTCGCTCATCGTCGGCACGTCGGGAAGATAGTGGGATCGGTTCTTCCCCACGACCGCATAGGTGCGCAGCCTGCCGCTCTTGATCAAAGGCAGGGACGTCACCATGCCATCGAACATGATGTCCACCTGGCCGCCGATCACATCCGTCAACGCCGGCGGAGACCCGAGGTACGCCACGTGCTGCATGCCCAGATCGGCCTGGCTGCTGAAGATCAGTCCCGAATACTGCGACACCGTGCCGGTTCCGTAGCTGGCGAAGGACGACTTGCCCTTGCGCGTCTTCAAATGCTCGACCAGTCCCTGGAAATCCTTGGCCGGATAATCGGCGGCGGCCACGAGCACGTAGCCCGTCAGGGCCACCCGGGCGATGGTGACGATGTCTCCCAGCGGATCGTACGGGACCTTCATCACGTGCGGCGCCTCGACCAGCATGTTGTTCGGCCCGAGCGCAATCGTGTTGCCGTCGGGATCGGCCTTCAGCATGGCGCTGAGCCCGATGGACCCGGTTGCGCCGGGACGGTTTTCGATGATGACCGGCCGGCCGATGTCCGCGGACATCTGCTGGCCGATGACGCGAGCGGCGATATCCACCGTGCCGCCTGCCGGGCCTGGGACGATGACCCTCAAGGGCTTGTCGCCCAACGCCCAGGCGCTGAACGCCAAAGACCATCCGATCAACGCCATCGCGGGTCGTGCAAGTCGCTGCAATCTCATTCTTGTCTCCAGTGGGCGCTTGTGCCGGACAGATGCGGTGCCTGCCTCGGTCTGTGCCGCGGTCTTGCCGCGGATGGACGCTGTGCATGTCTCGTCCATGGGCATAAGTATCTGACGCCCGCGGCGTTATCACTTGCTTTTTTGGGACATAAATTTGCCAATTTGGGACAATGAAAAAGGCAGCGCGGGAACGCCTGTCCTTGCGGCGCGATGGGGCTCAGACAGGCGAAACGGGGCCGCCCTCTTCTGCGCTGAGCGCCAGGCTGGCGGCCCGCTTGCTCCACTGGGAAGCGCTACAGCCGAAAAGGCCGTGGAACCAGTGGCTGAAGCTGCTGGGCCGGGCGAAGCCCAGCAGTTCCGCCACCTCGCCGAGCGGCAGGTCGCTCTCGCGCAAATGATGCTTGGCGAGATCGGCGCGCACCTGGTCGAGCAGGCGGCTGAAGCTGAGGCCCTCGGCATCGAGCCGGCGATGCAGCGTGCGGCGGTCGATGTGCAGGAACCGCGCAACCTCCGGCGCGCTGCAGGCGCCGGTCGGCAACAGCGCCAATATGATCCGGCGACAGGTCTCCTGGGCGCTTTCGCCGCGGTCCGTCAGCGCCGCCTCCAGGTACTTCCTCGCCAGATCCGCCGCCACCTGGTCTCCGGGCTCGCGCGGCCTGGACAGGTCGCTTGCCAGGCAGACCAGGCCGTTGAAGTCCTGGTTGAACTTGACGCTGCGCCGGAAAAAAGCGCGATGCGCGGAGGCGTCCCTGGGCGAACGATGCGTGAAGCACACGTCCTGCGGCTGCCAATGCGGCCCTATCAGCTCGCAGAGAATGCGGAACATGGTGCCCACGGCAAGCTCCACCGATTGCCGCATCGCCAGGCCGGGAGTCGGCAGCAGGTCTTCGCGGATGACGACCACGTTGCCCGCGTCTTCGACCCGGATGGTCAGCGCGGCGTTCACCAGCCGCAAATAGCGGCACAGCGTGTCGAGCGCGGCCCTGGGCGTAGGCGCCTCCCTCAGCACCAGGCTGATGGGGCCCAGCGCGGAGAGCTTGCGCCGGGCCGCCATGCGCAGCGCCAGGTCTTCCGTCCGCGTGGCGCGGGCGGTTATCTCCAGCAATTCGCGCACGGCGCCCCGGGAGATCAGCATCTCGGGATCTTCCAGGAACTTCGCCTGCAGTCCCACGGCTTTCATGAAGGCATGGGGATCCCTGCCCAGCGACTCCACGAGTTCGACGTAGCCGCTCAGGCTGCCGCTGCGCATCAGTTGCAGCGTGTGCCTCGCGCGAGGGTTCGTGTGGCCCATCGAATTCGTCCCCCTGCTTCGCTCAGCCGGTCTCGAATTCCCGGCGCAGCCACGCCAGGAAAGCCTTGACCGGCGGATGCCGTTCGCGGCCCGGCGCGCACAGCGCCGTGTAGGCGGCGCCCTCCACCCGGACCTCCGGACGGAAAGGCACCAACGTGCCCGCATCCACGCTGTCCGACACCATCACGGAACTGGCCAGCACCAGGCCTTGTCCGGCGATGGCGGCCTGCAAGGCGTAGTGCTCTTCGGTATAGGCATGCACCGCGGCCGGCCGGCGCCAGGCCGGCAGCCCCGCCGCCGCGCACCAGTCCTGCCAGCCCTGTTCGTACAGCGGAGAATCGCGCCAGCGCACGGTCACCAGCGCGGGCGCGCGCCGCCCCTGCCGCGCCACCAGCGCCGGCGCGCCATAGACGCCGAACCATTCCCGCAGCGAACAGGCGGCGTGCAGGTCGGGAAAACGCCTGCGGCTGTAGCGGACGGCCACGTCCACGCTGGCGTCCTGCAGCAGGTCCACGGGGTCGGCGCCCGCATCCAGGCGCAACTGGTACTGCGGATGGGCCTGGTAGAAGCGCCCCAGCCGAGGCACCAGCCACAGCGCGGCGAACGAATGCGTGGTGGATACCGTCAGCGCGCCCGAAGCGGGCGCGGGCCGCAAGGCGTCCAGGACCTGGGCCACGTCGAGCAACGCGCCGTGCACGCGGGCGAACAGGCGCCCGCCTGCGTCCGTCAACCGGACGCCGCGCGGCACGCGCTCGAACAGCGCGACCCCGATGTGGCGTTCCAGCGCCTTGACCTGATGGGAAACGGCCGTGGCGGTCACCGACAGTTCGGCCGCGGCCAGCTTGAAGCTGCGCAGCCTTGCCGCCGCTTCGAACGTGCGCAGCGCCGTGACGGGTAGCGTGGCGAACATGGGCTTCAGCAGTTCTGATGAATTCAATTCATCTTAGTGCAGGAATGGTCATTTGTCTCGCCCCGTCCTTGGAACCTACATTTCCTTGAACGCACGGAACTCCCGCATCCACGAACGAGGAAATAGACATGAATTCACATCATCCTGAAAAGCGCCTGCTCATCCTGGTGGGCAGCCCGCGGCGCGACGGCAACAGCGCGGCGCTGGGCGCGGCCGCGCAGCGCGGGGCCGAAGCCGCCGGAACGTCCGCCACGCTTCTCTTCCTGGACGACTACATCCAGGGCTTCCTGCCCGACTTGCGCCATGCGCCCGCCCCGGACGACCGCTATGCGGAGCTGTTCCTCGAACACTTCCTGCCGTCCGACGGCACGCTGGTCTGCACACCCATCTATTGGTACGGAATGTCGGCGCAGACCAAGGCCTTCTTCGACCGCTCGTTCAGCCACTACGCGGGCGAAGGCCCCGAACCGGCGCGGGTCAAGGCCCGCATGGCGGGCAAACGCCTGGGCCTGGCCGTGGCGTCCGAAGAGACCTATCCCGGCGCGGCGCTGGGCATCGTCCATCAGATCCAGGAATACGCGCGCTACACGCACTCGGATTTCGTCGGCTACGTGCACGGCGCGGGCAACCTGCGCGGAGAGGTGGCGGCGGATCCCCGCCGGCCGCTGGACGCGGCTGCCCGGCTGGGCGCCGACTTCTTCACCTATAAGTACTCCGATTACCGGCTCGAGACGCCCCGGGCCCGCAACGTCTGGGAATCGCCCGCCCCCGCCCTGCGCAGCACGCCCGGCGGGCTGCCGTAGACCTGCTTGAACACCCGCGTCAGGTGGGCCTGGTCCGCGAAGCCCACCGCCTGGGCGGGCGCGTCTTGAACGCCAGTGAACGGTCCTAGTCCAGCGCCAGCGCGCGGGCGCGGCCGAACAGCGGACGCCGCACCGTCTGCGCCAGCAGCACGCCCGCCAGCGTCACCGCGCCGCCCAGCAGGTGGTACATGCGCAATTGCTCGCGCAGCAGGACGAAGGCGGCCAGCGCGGTGAACAGGGGCAGCAGGTTGATGAAGATGCTGCAACGGTTGGGCCCCAGGCGGTGCACGCCTTCGATCCACAGGAACGACAGCAGCACCGACGAGAAAATGCCGGCGTAGAGGATCAACGGAATGGTGTTCATGTCCAGCGCGGCCTGCGCGGCCGGCACGCGCAGGTACAGCGGCAGCATGTAGAGCAGCGCGAAGATCGATTGCACGAAGGTGGACTGCCATGCCGGAACCGGCACCTTCCAGTGGCGCAGCAGCACCCCGTACAGCGCATAGGACAAGGCCGCCAGCAGCATCAGGCCGTCGCCCACGTGGATGCCCTGCTGGAACACGCTCAGCATGTCGCCCTGGCCCACCAGGTACAGCAGCCCCAGGAACGAGAGCGCGCCGCCCGCGGCCATGCCCAGGGTCAGCGGATCGCGCAGGATCACGACGCTGAGCAGCATGCTCAGCAAGGGAATCAGCGCGGTCAGGATGGCCATGTTGGTGGCCGTGGTGGTCTCGGCCGCCCGGTAGGACAGCGCCTGGAACACCGCCGAGGACAAGGCGCCGTACAGCGCCAGCTTGGGCCAGTGGCGCAGGATGACCTTGCGGTTGCGCCAGGCGGGACGCGCCGTGAACAGGCCCATGAGGAACAGCGCCAGCACCAGCCGGTAGAAAGTGATGGCCGTGGGAGAGATGGCGCTGGCGGCCATCTTGGAGACGATGACGTTGCCCGCCCAGAACAGAATGGCGAACAGCGGGAACAGATAGGACATGATGGTTTCGCTCGGAGAATGAGGGATCGGCTCCCGCCGCGCATGGCGCGCGTGGCGGGAGGATCGCTATCCTATTGAGCTGGGGCCAGTCCGTCTGCCGACGAAAAGACAGCGGCTATCGAGAAATGGACAGGCCCGTTCCTCAGGGCCGGAACGGCGCCGGGTCCAGCGGCAAGGCCATGCCCGCCATCTGGGCGGTCAGCAGCGCGGCGCTGCCGCAAGCCAGGGTGAAGCCCAGCGCGCCCTGCCCGATATTGAGCCAGAGGTTGTCCGCCGCCGGGCTGCGCCCGATCAGGGGCTTGCCGGTGGGCGTGGCCGGGCGCAGCCCCGCCCAGGGGATGGCCTGGCGCAGGTCCAGCGCCGGGAAGGCCTCGTGCACCTGCCGCCGGAGCAGCGCGATGCGCGCCGGGTCGATGTCGGCATTGGCGCTGCCGATATCGACCATGGCCGCGATCCGCAGCACGCCGCCCACGCGCGCGTAGACGATGCGCCGCTCGTAGTCCGTCACGCTGATGCGCGGCGCCACCGACTCGTCGTCATCGGCCAGCGGCACGCTCAGGCTGTAGCCCTTCAGGGGATACAGCGGCACGTCGTGGCCCAGCGGCTTGAGCAGCGCGCGCGTGCCGATGCCGGTCGCCAGCACGATGGCGTCGGCGCCGATATCGCCGTCGCGGGTGTTCACGGCCACGATGCGGCGGCCTTCGCGCTGCAGGCCGGACACCGGGTTGGACATGGCGCACTGCACGTTGTCCAGGGACTGCAGCCGCTCGAACAGCGCTTCGGTGAACTGGCGGCAATCGCCGGCCTCTTCGCTGGGCGTGAAGATGGCGCCCGCCAGGCTGCCGCCCATGCCCGCCAGCGCGGGTTCCAGCGCCAGGGTCCGGGCCGCGTCCAGCACCTGCTGCTCGGCCCCGTGCGCGGCCTGGTACTCGACCAGCGCGCGCGCCTTGTCCAGCAAGGCCGGAGTGCGGTAGGCGATGAGCTTGCCGTTCTTGAGGTGGCCGAAGTCCAGGTTCTCTTGTTCGAGCAGGGTGTGCATGACGTCCCGGCTGAGATAGGACAGCCCGGACAACTGCGCGGTGGACTCCCGGGCCACGGACTCCCGGCACGCCAGCGCGAACCGCAGGCACCAGCGCCATTGATGGGGATCCAGCCGGGGCCGGAAACGCAGCGGGGAGTCCCGGCGCAGCAGCCAGCCGGGCACGCTGGGCAGCACGCCGGGGCCGGCCAGCGGCGCCACGTAGCTATAGCTGAGCTGTCCGCCGTTGGCGTAGCTGGACACTTCCGCCGGACGCGCCTGGCTGTCCACCAGCACCACATCGTGGCCCTGGCGCGCCAGGAAATACGCCGACGTGACGCCCACGACGCCCGCACCGATCACGCAAACGCGCATGCCTATATCCAAGAGAACAGGGAAGTGGCCCTATTCTGGGGCGCGCCCGGCCCGTCCGGCAAATGCCAAACTCCGCAGGATCCATAACAAAACATCATGCCCCGAGTCAGGCGGCGCGGTGCAGGCGGATGATGGCCGCGGCCGTCGGATCGCGCACCAGGTCGGCCAGCGTATAACCGTTTAGCGCCTCGTAGAACGATTGCAGGGTCTGCGCCAGCACGCCCGACAGCCGGCACGAGCCGTCCAGCGCGCAGGGCGGTTCGCGGCAATCGATCAGCGGCCCCTGCTGCTCCAGTTCGCGTATCAGGTCGCCCAGCCGGTAGTCGGCGGCGGGCCGCGCCAGCCGCAGGCCGCCGCCCTTGCCGCGCGACGTGCCAATCCAGCCGCGCTGCGCCATGAAGTGCGCCACCTTGACCAGGTGATTGCGCGACACGCCGAAGCGGTCGGCGATCTCCGGGATGGTGACGGCGGAGGGCCGGTCGCGGCACTGCGTCAGGTACATCAGGACGCGCAGGCCGAAGTCGGTGAATCGGGTCAGTTGCATGGCATGGATGGGAAGGCCCCGGCGGCCCCGGAACGGCAGGCCGCCAGGATACACCGCTCAGGCGGGCGCGCCTCCGCTGCCGAAGGCCTCGGCATGGATGCGGTCCTCGGCCACGCCCAGGCTGGCCAGGGCCTGGCGCTGCGCGCGCATGAACCCCGCCGGGCCGCACAGGTAATAGTCGGCGCCCGGGACGATGGCGTCCTCGCGGATGGCGTGCAGGTCCACCCGGCCGGTGTGGTCGTAGTCGCGGCCGCGCTGGTCGCCATGGCCGACTTCTTCGTAGAACACCGCCTTGCGCACGTTGCCGCGTTCGGCGGCGATGCTGTTGATGTGGTCCTTCATGGCATGCGCCGAGCTGTTGCGGCAGCCATGCACGAAGCGGATCTGGCGGTCGTCGTTCAGGCGCACCAGGTGGTTCAGGATGGACACCATGGGCGTCAGGCCCACGCCGCCGCTCAGCAGCACCACGGGCGCGCTGCCCTCTTCGCGCAGGTGGAAATCGCCCTGGGGCGGCGCCACGTCCAGCACGCCGCCCTCTTCCAGGCGATCGTGCAGCGCGTTGGAGACGCGGCCGGCCGGCGTCTGCGCGTTCCCCGCTTCGCGCTTGACCGAAATGCGCAGGCGGTCTTGCCCCGGCGCATCCGACAGGCTGTACTGGCGCGGCTGCATCAGGCCCAGTTCGGGCACGTACAGGCGCACGGAAACGTACTGGCCGGGCTGGTAGGCCGGCACCGTGCCGCCATCGGCCGGCGCCAGGTAGAACGACGTGATCTCGGCGCTTTCGGGCTGCTTGCCCACCACGCGAAACGCGCGCCAGCCCGTCCATCCGCCCGGCTTGGCGGCCGATTCCCCATACAGGCGCGCCTCTTCGGCGATCAGCAGGCCGGCCAACTGGCCATAGGCCGCGGCCCAGGCATCCACCAGTTCGTCCGTGGCCGCATCGCCCAGCACTTCGCGAATGGAGGCCAGCAGGTGCTTGCCCACGATCGGATAGTGTTCCGGACGGATGCCCAGGCTGACGTGCTTGTGCACGATGCGCGTCACGACCGGCATCAGCACCGAAGGATCGTCGATGTGTTCGGCATAGGCCGCGACGGCGCCGGCCAGCGCCTGCTGCTGCTCGCCGCCCGCCTGGTGGCCCTGGTTGAACACGTGCTTGAGTTCGGGATTGTGCTGGAACATGCGGGCATAGAAATGCCGGGTCAACGCGACGCCATGCGTCTTCAGGACTGGGGCCGTGCCCTTGACCAGGCCGCGGATTTGGGGACTCAACATCTACTGCTCCTCGTGATGCGATCGTGCTCGCCATTAAACATATATTTATAATACATCTTTAAAACGCCTAATGGAAAACCCTGGTCCGGATTCAGGCTTGGAGCGGCACCCACTCTCCCAAAACGGTAACTGCCGGCAGCACGCAGCCGGTTGCGGCGCGCCACCGGCGATGGACGGTTTCGTCCGCGGCGGCGCGCCACACTACGGAGGAAATCCATTCCTCGCCCAACCGATAGGAAGCGGCTCGCCACTGCCCCGGCGGCGCCCGCAGATACCATTTGGCATCCGGGCCGGCGGCCAGGCCGACCGACGCCATATCCGCCGGAAAATCCAGCTTCGCCGCCTTGATGAAGGCTTCTTTCAACGTCCACAGCAAATAGAAGTGTCCGAGCCGCTCGGCGCATTCCATGCCCGCAAGCGCGGCTTGCTCGGCGGGCGAGCAGACCCACTCGGCCAGGCTCGCCACGTCGCGCGGCCGGATTCTCTCCAGGTCGATGCCCAGGGGCCTTGCGGCGGCTGTCGCGGCGCAGACCGCAAGGCCGCCGCTATGGCTGAGCGACGTGGCGCCGCCGGGAGGAAGCGCCGCGCGGACCTCGTGGAGCAGGGTCCGGCTGACCCGCCAATCGTCCAGCGCTTTCGGGCTGCGCAGGGCTTGCGCCCGCAGTAAATCCTCGGCCGACAAATCCTGCGCGCGGTACCGCGAGGCGGCGGACCGGTCCGCCCACCACATGAAAAGTTCCTGAATTTCCACGCCAAAAAGTAATATTTAGTAAAAATATATACAGAAACGCACCAAGAATGCGTCTGATGTAACTGGTTAAATCAAAATCGCCTAATATTGCCGTAGTAGAATCGCGCGCTATGCTGAAGTTTTCCATTGCGCAATGGCAGGGGTGGGCACCAGGAATCGATAGTCCCGACGGCTGGCTGGATTGGGCGGAACACCCGTTCTGCCCTTTCGGCGACAAGAGTGTGCCCCGCCTGGACTTCCTGCCCGCCCTGCAACGCCGCCGCCTGAGCCCACTGGCCCGCGGGGTGTTCGAGTGCGCGTGGCCGTTGGCCGAAGGACGGCCGGGCATGCCCCTGGTCTACGCCTCCCGGCACGGCGAAACCACCCGCAACTTCGGGCTGCTGGAATCGCTGGCCGCGGACGAGCCGCTTTCCCCTACCGCGTTCGGCTTGTCGGTGCACAACGCCATCGCCGCGCAGTGGTCGATCATACGCCGCGAAACGGCCGAATCCGTCGCCTTGTCGGTGGAAGACGACGGTCTCGAACACGCCATCATCGAAGCGGCCATGCTCTTCGGCCACGGGCACGAGGATGTGCTGGTGGTGCTGACGGAAGAAGTGCCGCCGGCTCCGTACGCCCCCTGGACGCAGGACGTACCATGTTCCTACGCGGTTGCGCTCCACTTGCGTCCCGGCTCGGACTGGACGCTGACGATGGATCCGCAACAGACGGACCCGGCTCTCGACGCTCCGCAAGCCTGGCCCAACCCCCTGAATCTGCTGCGCCACCTGTTGTTGCGCACAAACGCCTGGCGGCATGCGAACCGCGCCCGCCAGTGGATCTGGACACGCACGGCATGATCGGCACCACGCACCACCGGCAAGACTTCTGGCTCTGGCGGCTCGTCGCCACCGGCATGGCGTTCACCCTGTTCGGGCTGGGCGGCGTTCTGCTGCGCGCCTTCGTGTTCCCGTCGCAGCGCCTGCTGCCGGGCGGCAAGCTGGATCGCCAGCGCCGCGCGCGCGGGACCTTGAACCGGACATTCCGCCTCTTCATCCGCTTCATGATCCGCACCGGCATCCTGACGGTGGAATTCAAGGGCGCCGAACGCCTCGGCCAACCCGGGCAGATGATACTGGCCAATCATCCCTCGCTGCTGGACGTGGTCTTTCTGGTCGGCCACGTCAAGAACGCCAACTGCATCGTCAAGCACAGCCTGGCCACGAATCCCTTCACCCGCGGACCGATCGCCAATGCGGGCTACATTACCAACGACGAAAGCTTCGACATGTTCGACCGCGCCGCCGACGTGTTGCGCAACGGCGAAACCCTGATCGTCTTTCCCGAAGGCACCCGCACGCCGCGAGACACACTGCCCCGGTTCCACCGGGGCGCCTGCGCCATCGCGCTGCGCGGCGCGCGAACCGTGACGCCCGTGGTGATCAGCATGAATCCGCGCAGCCTGACCAAGGGCGAACCCTGGTACCGGATTCCGGCGTGCCGGATGCGCTACGTGATCCATGTGGGAGAGGACATCGACCCCTCCACGTGGCGCGATGCGCACCCGCTGCCGATCGCAGGGCGCAGAATGAACGATCACCTGCACGCCTATTTCGAAGCCGAACTGGCGCGCACCGCGCCGGCCGGCATTTCAACGAACAAACCATCGCCCATGGCGGCGAATGCGGAGTCCAAGCTGGATGAATCAACTGGAACTTGAACTGAAGACCCTCGTCATCGAATCCCTGGGGCTGGAAGACATCTCGCCCGAGGACATCGACCGCGACGCCCACCTGTTCGGCGACGGGCTGGGACTGGACTCCGTGGACGCCCTGGAGCTGGGCCTTGCGCTGCAAAAGCGCTATGGCATCACCATCGATCCGGAAACGAGGAACATGCGCGAGCATTTCGCCAGCATCGCCAAGCTGGCGGCCTTCGTCGCCGCGCAACGTCACGATTAACGCATACGGAGTCACGATGCATACCCGCGAGGAAATCTTCAATACGCTGCGCGGCGCGCTGGTCGAACTGTTCGAGATCGAGCCGGAACGCATCACGCCCGAGGCGAACCTGTATACCGATCTGGAAATCGACAGCATCGACGCCATCGACCTCATCGACCACGTGCGCCGGCAGACGGGCCGCAAACTCGACGCCAACGACTTCCGCACGGTGCGCACCGTCGAAGACGTAGTGCAGGCCATGTGGCAAAAGCAGGACCCGGCCGCATGAAGCAAGGCGTTGCCGCCGCCCTGGCCCTGGCCGGCATCGCTTACCCCTTCGCCGTCTATGCGACGCTGGGGCGCGTGAACGCGGCCTGGGTGGCTTTGCCGCTCGCGCTCCTGTGGCTGGCGCGCGGCCTGACCGCAAGCGCCGCTCAGCGCGGCTCGCGCCTGTTGCCCGCCGTGGCGATTGCCTTCTGCCTGATCCTGGCGGTCACGGATTCCGAAGCCTGGCTGCGCTGGTACCCCGTGATGGTCAACGGCATGATGCTGGCGATCTTCGGCGGCAGCCTGATGGCCGGACGCCCGGTGATCGAGCAACTGGCCCGCCTGCGCCATCCCAGCCTGCCCCCCGAGGGCGTGCGCTACACCCGCAACGTAACGCGCGTGTGGTGCGTATTCTTCGCCTTGAACGGCGCCACGGCCGCGGCGCTGGCGGCCTGGGCGCCCTGGAGCTGGTGGCTGGCCTACAACGGCGCCATCAGTTATGGACTGATGGGCCTCTTGATCGCCGGCGAATGGCTGCTGCGTCCCGCGGCCGCCAAAGCGGCTTGAACCATGATGGCCTGGACTCCTCTGACGCATCTCCTGCTGCCCGCCTCGCCCGCGGAAGCCAATGTTCCCGTCGCTGACGAACCGCTCCTGACGCGCGGCGAGTTCGCGCATGCCTGCCTCTCGGCGGCCGGCGCGTTGCGGGCAAGCCCGCTGCGCCGCGTCGCGCTCTGGTTCGAAGACGCCGCCCTGATGGCGACCGCGCTCCTTGCCTGCTGGCGCGCCGGCGTGGTGGCGGTGCTCCCAGGCGATGCCCAGGCGCACACCTGCGCCGCTCTCGACGCCACGGTGGATGCCTGGCTGACCGATGCCAGCCTGCCGGTGCCGGCGGACCGCCAACGGCGGCTGGCCGGCCTTCATGGCCAGGCTCCGCTGCCGCCCGCCGAACTGGACCCCTCGCTGGAGCTGGTGCTGTGCACCTCGGGATCCAGCGGCGAACCCAAGCACATCGCCAAGAACTGGCGGCAACTGATGGACGAAGTCCGCGCCTTGCAAGAGCAATGGCCCGATGCGCGCACGCCCGTGCTGGGCAGCGTATCGGCGCAGCATATGTACGGCCTGCCCTTCAGGGTGCTGTGGCCGCTGTGCGCGGGACGCCTGCTCGACCGGCTACAGCGCATCTACCCCGAAGACCTGCAGCGGGCCAGCCTGCGCCACCCCTCCTTCACCTGGATCGCCAGCCCCGCGCTGCTGCGGCGCCTGGGGCAGCGGCTGGACTGGCGCGAATTGCGCGGCAGGCTGACCCGCATCCATTCCTCGGGCGGCGAACTGCCGTCCGACGTATCCGACCACATCGAAAAAGAACTGGGCCTGCGCCCCACGGAGATCTACGGCAGTTCGGAGACGGGCGCCGTCGCCTGGCGCCGGGGCGCGGAAGACTGGCGGCCGCTGCCCGGCGTCGCCGTCAGCGTGAACGCCGACGGCGCGCTGCGGGTGCGATCCCCCTGGATCAACGCCGCCGAGGAGCAAACGGCGGACGGAGCGGAACTCGCCGCCGGCGGATTCCGGCTGCTCGGCCGCCTGGACCGCATCGTGAAGATCGAAGAGAAGCGCATCTCGCTGCCCATGCTGGAGCGGGCGCTGGCGCGGCATCCTTACGTGACGGAAGCACGCCTGGGCGCGATTGCCGGCGCCCCGCGCCTCGCCGCGCTGGTCGCGTTATCGGCCAAGGGGTTGCACACCCTGCGCAACCGGGGCCGGAAAGCGCTGGTCGGCGAACTGCGCGCGCATCTGGGCGCGATCTTCGGATCGCTGGCCGTCCCTCGCACCTGGCGCTTCTTTCCGCAGTTGCCCAGCAACGCGCAGGGCAAGCTGCCCCGCCGCGAATTCGAGGCCGCGGCGGGCCCCCGGCCCCTGATGCCCCAGGCCGTGGAACTGCCCGGCGCAGCCGACAACGAGCGTCGCTATACGCTGGAAATCCCCTACGATCTCGCCCATTTCGCCGGCCACTTCCCCACGGCCCCGGTGGTTCCCGGAGTGGCGCAAATTAGCTGGGCCATGTCGCTGGCGCAACGGGACCTCCATCCCGGCCTGCGTTTCGCCGGCATGGAAGTCTTGAAGTTCCAACGGCTGCTTCGTCCGGGCGACATCGCCTCCCTGGCGCTGAAATGGGACGCCTCGAAGCGAAAACTGCATTTCGCCTTCACCCTGGACGGCGCGCCCTGCTCGTCGGGCCGCATCGTTGAAGGCGACCTGCAATGACCGCCCACCGCCTCTGCGCAGTCATCCCCGTCTACAACCACGGCGCCACGGTGGGCGCCGTGCATGCGCAACTCGCGGCGCAAGGCCTGCCCTGCGTGCTGGTGGACGATGGCTCCGAGCCGGGCTGCGCCGTGGCCCTGGACGCGCTGGCGGCGCTGCCTCGCACGCATCTGCTGCGGCGCGGGGCGAATGGCGGCAAAGGGGCGGCGGTGCAGGACGGGCTGCGCGCCGCGGCCGAGCTGGGTTATACCCACGCGCTGCAGGTGGATGCCGATGGACAGCATGCGCTGCCGGACGCGGCGGCATTCGTGGAGGCCTCGCGCGCCAGGCCGCAAGCCGTCGTCTGCGGCCTTCCGGTATACGGCGACGACGTGCCGCGCAGCCGCCTGTACGGCCGCTGGCTGACCCGCGTCTGGGTCTGGATCAATACGCTCTCGGCCGACATTCCCGATGCGATGTGCGGGTTCCGCGTCTACCCACTGGCCCAGGCGCTGCCCGTGATCGACGGCGCCCACGTCGGCCAGCGCATGGATTTCGACATCGCCATCCTGGTACGCCTGCATTGGCGCGGCGTCGCCATGGTCTGGCTGCCCACGCGCGTGGCCTACCCGGAAGGCGGCATCTCGCACTTCAAGGGGGTGCGCGACAACCTGCTGATCAGCCGCATGCACGCGCGCCTGTTCTTCGGCATGCTTGCCCGCTCGCCCGCGCTTGTGTGGCGCCGGCTGGCGAAAGGGCCGCGGCCATGAGCGTCATGGAGCGGCACTGGGCGGATCAGCCCGAGCGCGGCAGCCTTGTGCTCATGCGCCTCACCGCCTGGGCCGCGCGCAACCTCGGCCGGCGGCTCGTGGCGCCGCTGGTCTGGGCGGTCGTCCTGTATTTCTATGTCTTCGGCGCCCGGGCGCGGCGGGCCATTGCCGAATACCAGCGCCGGCTGGCGCAATCCGGCGAAATGCCTGTTCCGCTGCCGCGCAACCTGCCCGTGTACCGTCAGTACCTCGCTTTTGCCGATGCAATACTGGACAAACTGGACGTCTGGCAGGGCAAGATCACCATGGCCAGCCTGGACATCGCCGACCCCGACGGCCTGCACGGGCAGATGGGCACGGGGCGCGGCCAGATCCTGGTCGGTTCGCACCTGGGCAATCTCGAAATCTGCCGCGCGCTGGCGGAACGGACCGGCGCCCTGAAGCTCAACGTGCTGGTCCACGACAAGCACGCGGCCCAATTCAGCCGCCTGCTCGACGAGGCCGGCGGCGCGCTGCGCATGATCCAGGTCAGCGATCTGGACGCGCCCGCCATGCTGGACCTGGCGCAGCGGCTGGACCGCGGCGAGTGGCTGGCCATCGCCGGCGACCGCATTCCGTTGCAGGGCGATCGCACGACGCCCGTGGATTTTCTTGGCGCCACCGCCCTGTTCCCCCAGGGGCCCTGGCTGCTCGCCGGCCTGCTGCGCAGCCCGGTCAATCTGCTGTTCTGCACGCGTCACGGCTCGCGCTACCGCGTGGCCATGGAACGCCTTTCCGATGGCATCGAATGGACGCGCGCCACCCGCCAGGCGCGGATCGCCGGCCTGGCCCAGCGCTATGCCGACCGCCTCGCCGCGCACTGCCGCCTGGCGCCTCTGCAATGGTTCAACTTCTACCCCTTCTGGAAAGACGATGCGTAAACGAGGCGTGATCGGCGCTGAAGTCGAAATCCGGGTGCCCTTCTTCGATGTCGATTCGATCAACGTCGTGTGGCACGGCCACTATGTGAAATATCTGGAACAGGCCCGCTGCGAACTGCTGGACGCGCTGGGCTACAACTACGACGCCATGCGGGCCAGCGGCTATGTCTGGCCGGTAATCGACCTGCATCTGCGTTACGCGCAACCCGCGCAGTTCGGCCAGCGCCTGGTCGTGCGCGCCGAACTCGTGGAATGGGAACATCGCTTGAAGATCAATTATCTGATCCTGGACGCCGACAGCGGCCGGCGCCTGACGCGGGCCACCTCCGAACAGGTCGCGGTCTGCCTGCGGACCCGCGAAATGCAACTGGCGTCTCCTTCTGCGCTGAAAGACGCCGTGCAGCGCCAGTTGCAATCGAGGGATACGCCGGCATGAAGCGACTGTTCACCTTGCTGATGCTGGCCTGCCTGTCCTGGAACGCCAGCGCCTTCGACCTGGCCGATTTGCAGCAACAACTGCGCGCGGCGCCCGTCGTGCGGGGCCATTTCGTGCAGCAGAAGTTCCTGCGATCGCTGCCGCAGCCGCTGACCAGCCGGGGCGACTTCACCCTGGCGGCGGGCAAAGGTCTGCTGTGGCTGCTGCGCACCCCCATTGCGCAAGACCTGCGCATCGATGGCGGCGGCATCTCCCGCCGCGACGAAAGCGGAAAATGGGAGGCGCTGCCGCAGCGCTCGGGCGCGGGCCGCGAAAACCAACTGTTCCTGTCCGTGCTGGCGGGCGATACCACCGGGCTGCGCGAGAACTTCGATCTGGCGCTCACCGGCGAACCGGACGCGTGGCAATTGGTGCTGACACCGAAATCCGCCCTTCTGCGCCAGATCTTCGACAACATCCAGATCGACGGCTCGGCGCTGGTCGACCGCATCGAACTGCGCGAGACGCAGGGCGACCGCAGCGTGCTGCAGATGACGGACGCGACAGCCGGCCAGACCCTGACCGCCGAGGAACAACGTGCGTTCGCCGATTGAACGGTGGCTGCCCCGGCTGTTCAAGCTGGGATTCCTGCTGATTCTGTGCATCGGCGCGTGGCAATGCCGCAACGGCTGGCCCGTGTCCGCCAATCTGATGGACCTGGTGCCGCATGCCGGCAACGACGCCACCCGCCAATTGGCCGAGGCCCGCATCCAGGAACCGCTGTCCCGCCAGATCATCGCGCTGGTCGCGGGCCGCTCCGGCACGGACTCCACCGCGCCCGCGCGCCAGTTGGCGCAACGCTGGACGGACAGCGGACTGTTCTCCAGCGTGCAGATGGAACTGGAAGTCGACCTGGCCGCCCTGCGCACGCGGCTGGCGGCGGGCCGCCTGGCCATGTTGCCCGCCGCCGACCGGCGCCAGCTCGAAACAGACCCCGCGTCCTATGCGCGGCGCCGCGCGCGCGAATTGTCGGATCCGTTTTCATCTTCGGGGCTGGTTCCCGCGGACCAGGACTGGCTGGGACTCACCCGCCGGGCCGAACAGGCGCTGCACCCCGGCGGCGCCGTGCAATACGACATCCGTACCGGCACCCTGCAGGCGGAACAGGCGGGCAGGCGCTGGGTACTGGTGCGCGCCGAAACCCGGGACAATGCCTTCGACTCCGGCACGCCCCAGCGCATCGCGGCGCAACTGGAACAGGATCGCCGGATCCTGGGCGCGGAGGGCGCCGAACTGCTGGTGGCCGGCGGCCCCTTGTACGCGGCCGCGGGACGGACGCAGGCCATGGCCGAAAGCGGCTGGATCGGCGCCGGCGCCACAATAGGCATCATCCTGGTCCTGCTGCTGGCGCTGCGGCGCGCCCGCGCCCTACTGGCTTTCGTGCCGGTCGCGGTCGGCCTGTTGACGGGCGCGGTAGCCTGCGTGGCGGTATTCGGGTCGATCCATCTGCTTACGCTCGTGATCGGCGCGAGCCTGATCGGCGTGGCGGTGGATTTCCCGCTGCACTGGCTGGGCAAGCGCTACGGCATGGAAGACTGGCGGGCCTGGCCCGCGCTGCGGCGCGTCTTGCCGGGTCTCACCATCAGTCTCGCCGCCAGCCTCGTGGGGTACATCGCCCTGGCCTTCACGCCGTTCCCGGCGCTGACGCAGACAGCGGTGTTCTCGGCCGCGGGCCTGCTGGGCGCCTATGCCTGCACCGTGTGCCAGCTTCCGGCCTGGATGGCGGACTGGCGCCCCCGGCCCTGGCAGCCGCTGCTGCGCTTCGCGCAGGCCGCGCTGCGCGCACGCGGGCAGCTTGCCGGAAATCGTAAAGCGCTATGGCTCGGCGCCCTGGCATTGGCCGCGGCCACCGCGGGCGGCATTTCCAGGCTGGGCATCCAGGACGACCTGCGCCAATGGCTGAGCCTGCCCGCGCCGTTGGTGCAGCAGGCAAGGCAGATCGGCGAAATAACGGGCTTCGTGCCGACCAGCCAGTTCTTCCTGGTGCGCGCCCCCGATACGGACGAGCTGCTGCGCAGGCAGGCGCGGGTGTCCCTGGCGCTGGACGCGCTGATCGAACGCGGCGACCTTGCCGCCTATAGCTCCCTGAGCCAGTTGGTATCGCCGATGGCCGACCAGAGGGCGCTGGGTCGGAGCCTGGCCGCCAGAGCCGCGCAACCCGAAGTCTGGGAACCCATTACCGGTCTCGGCATCCCCTATGAAGCCTTGCAACGGGAATTGCGGTCCATGGCCACCCTGCCCGCGGTCACCATCGACCAGGCGCTGCAAGGCCAGCAGGTTGAACGCTGGCGTTCGTTGTGGCTGGGCGTGCACGATGGGCAGGCCGCGGGCATGGTGACATTGCTGGGCCTGCGAAGCGCATCGGCGCTGGACGCCATTGCCCGGTCCGTGCCTGGCGTGACGCTCGTCGACCGCAGCGGCGAACTGAACCGCATGTTCGCGGCGACCCGAATAGAGGCGGCCGAACTCAAGCTGTTGTCCTATGCGGTTGCCGCCGCTCTGCTGCTCGCGACCCTGGGCCGCGCCGCCGCCTGGCGCATCCTGGCCGTGCCCGTAGCGGCCACCGCGTGCAGCCTGGCCGCGCTCGGCTACCTGGGCCAGCCGCTCACGCTGTTCAGCTTGTTCGGCCTGCTGCTGGTGTCGGCCATCGGCGTGGACTATGCGATCTTCATGTATGAACGCGTGGCGGGCGCTTCCGCCAGCCTCGTCGGCATTCTGCTGAGCGCCGCCACCACGCTATTGTCCTTCGGACTCCTTGCCCTCAGCCGCACACCGGCCCTTGCCAATTTCGGACTGGCGGTGGCGCTCGGAGTCGCCTTTTCGCTGCTGTGGGCGCCATGGATCCGGCGGCCCCGGAAGGCCGGGCAGCACTCCTCCGTCAATCACTGAATGTGGATACATTGGATATGGAACATCGGGAAGTCGTAGTAATCGGGGCGGGCCCGGCCGGCGCGGTTGCCGCCGCCCTGCTGAAACGCCAGGGGCATGACGTCCTGATGCTGGAACGCCAGCAGTTCCCTCGCTTTTCCATCGGGGAGAGCCTTCTCGCCCACTGCCTGGAATTCGTGGAGGAAGCGGGGATGCTGCCGGCCGTCCAGGCCGCCGGCTTCCAGGTCAAGAACGGCGCCGCCTTCGCCTGCGGAGACCGTTATACCTACTTCGACTTCCGCGACAAGTTCACCCCCGGCCCCGGCACCACGTTCCAGGTGCAACGCGCGCACTTCGACAAGGTGCTGGCCGACGACGCGGCGCGCCAGGGCGTGGAGGTGCGCTATCTGCAGGAAGTCACCGCGGCCGACTTCGGCGAAGACGGTCCGCTGCTCGACGTGCGCGGCGCGGACGGCGCGTCGTACCAGGTCAAGGCCCGCTTCGTCCTCGATGCCAGCGGCTACGGACGCGTGCTGGCGCGCCTGCTCGACCTCGAACGCCCGTCCTCGATGCCGCCGCGCAAAGCCATCTTCACCCATATCGAGGACCGCATCGACGACCCCGGCTTCGACCGCGAGAAGATCCTGATCAGCGTGCATCCCGAACAACGCGGCATCTGGTATTGGCTGATCCCGTTCTCCAATGGCCGCTGCTCGTTCGGCGTCGTGGGCGGCGAGACTCTCTTCGGCGGCCCCGGAGAGGACCTGATGGCCACGCTGCGCGCGATGGCGGACGCCGCGCCGAACCTGAAACGCATCCTGAAGAACGCGGTCTGGGATACCCCCGCCAACACGATCGGCGGCTACTCGGCCAGCGTGCAGCGGCTGCACGGCCCCGGCTATGCGCTGCTGGGCAACGCGGCGGAGTTCCTGGACCCCGTGTTTTCCTCCGGCGTCACCATCGCCCTGCGCTCGTCCAAGCTGGCCGCCGATGCGCTGCACCGCCAACTGACCGGCGCCCAGGTCGACTGGCAGGCCGAGTTCGCCGATCCGCTCATGGTGGGGGTGGAAACATTCCGCGCCTACGTGCAGGGCTGGTACTCGGGCGAATTCCAGGACGTGGTTTTCTACGAACACGCGCAGCCGGAAATCCGCCGTATGATCAGTTCCATCCTGGCGGGCTACGCCTGGGACCGGACCAATCCCTTTGTCGCCAGTCCGCAGCGCCGCCTGCGCACACTGAGCGAACTCTGCCGCGGCGCCGAAGCGCAGCCGGCATCCGCGTGATCCGTCCGATGGCAGCCAGCCCCCGCTCCCTGTTGGCGACCGGCCGCGCCCTGGCCGCGGCGGCGCTGCTGGCCTTGCTGGCGGGCTGCGCGGGCGCGCCGCCGGTGCCCGGGCGCGACGCGACGTTTTCGCTGCCGCGCCGGCTCCATGTCGAGCAGGCGGCCGCCGGCCAGCCGTCCCTGGACACGCTGCTGGTGGTGCAGCGCGAAGGCCCGGCCCTGCGCTGGTCGCTGTTCGACCCCATGGGCGTGCCCCAGGCCAGGCAGATGCTTCAGGACGGCCGATGGCGCAATGACGGATTCGTCAGGCCGAACAGCCAGGCCCGCGACCTGTTCGCCGCCCTGATATTCGCCTGGACGCCGGAGGCGGAGCTGGACGCCGCCTATGGCGCGGGCAACTGGCGCGCGCGCGCCCAGGAAGACGGCGCGGCGGAGCGCGAACTGCGGCAGCATGGCCGCCCGCGCTGGACCGTGCGATGGCCGCAAGCCGCGCAAGCCGACACGTTCACCGTCGTCGATGCCGACGGCATTACCTGGCGGATTTCGCCATTGAAGGAACAGCCATGAACACCTGGTTGGGCATGCCTGGCGTCGTGTGCGCGCTGGGCTCGGGCATGGACGCCGTGGCGCAAGCGGCGTTTGCCGGCGACACCTCCGGCATGCGCGCGCGGACCGGCTGGGTCCAGGGCCGCACGCTGACGCTGGGCGGCCATGCCGGAACGCTGCCTCCCATTGGCGAAGCCCTGCCCGCGCACCACCGCAGCCGCAACAATCAATTGCTGCTGGCCGCGGCGCTGCAGATCGAACCGCAATTGCGCGGCGCCGTCGCGCGGCATGGCCCGGGGCGCGTTGCCGTCGTGCTGGGCACCAGCACCTCCGGCGTAAACGACAACGCCCCCGCCTTCCGCCAACTGGCGGCGCAAGGCGCCTGGCCTGAAGACTACGACTATCGCCGCCAGGCCCTCTCGTCTCCCTCGGCGTTCTTCGCGGACTGGCTGGGGACGCGCGGCCCGGCCTATACTCTGTCCACGGCCTGCACTTCCAGCGCCCGCGCGCTGCTGTCCGCGCACCGCCTGCTTGAACTGGGCCTGTGCGACGCGGTGGTCTGCGGCGGCGCGGACACGCTCTGCCGGCTCACCATCAATGGCTTCGCCACGCTGGACGCCCTGGACGACGCGCTCTGCCTGCCGTTCTCGGCCAACCGCCGCGGCATCAATATCGGAGAGGCCGGCGTCCTGTTCCTGATGGAGCGCGAACGGGCCGACGCCCGCTCCGTGGCGTTTCTCGGCGGCGGCGCCAGTTCCGACGCCTGGCACATGTCTGCGCCCGAGCCGACCGGAGCCGGCGCGCGCCAGGCCATGCTCGCCGCCATGGAATCGGCCGGCATCGAGGCCGGCCAGATCGGCTGGGTCAACCTGCACGGCACCGGCACGCCGCACAACGACGCCATGGAAAGCCACGCGATGCACGCCGTCTTCCCGCAGGGCGTGCCCTGCTCCTCGACCAAGGCGCTCACCGGCCACGCGCTGGGCGCCGCCGGCGCGCTGGAAGCGGCGCTGGCATGGGCGACCCTGTCCTCCGGCAATACCGGCGGGCGGTTGATGCCCCATGTCTGGGACGGTGTGCCCGATCCGGCGCTTCCGGCGCTGGAATTCAGCACGGCGGCCCACCGCTACGCGCAGGGCCGGCCGCGCGTGGCGATGAGCAACTCCTTTGCATTCGGCGGCAACAATGTCAGCCTGCTCTTCGGAGCGCAGCCATGATCCCGTGGTCCATCGCCAGCCTGCTGCCGCACGCCGGCGACATGATCCTGCTCGACCAGGTCCGCAGCTATGATGCGGACAGCCTCTGCGCGCTGGCCGTCGTCAGGCCCGGCCCCTACTCCCTGCCCGACGGCTCGCTGCCGCCCTGGCTGGGCATGGAACTCATGGCCCAGGCCGTGGGCGCCTGGGCCGGCTGCCAGGCCCGCCAGGCGGGCGAACCCGTCAAACTGGGCTTCCTCCTTGGCACGAGGCGCTACGAAAGCCACGCCGACGCGATCCCTGCCGGCGCCCGCCTCACCATCCACGTGCGCCGGGGGCTGGTCGACGTCAGCGGCATGAGCGTCTTCGAATGCGAATTGCACGATGAAGCCCGCCTGCTGGCCCAGGCCAGGCTGAATGTCTACCAGCCCAAGGACCCCGCCGCTTTTATCCAGGAAGAGTCACCCGAATGAGCGCTGCCCCCATCCTCGTAACCGGTTCGAGCCGCGGCATCGGCCGCGCGATCGCGCTGGCCCTGGCCGACGCCGGCCATGATCTGGTGCTGCACTGCCGCCAGCAACGCGGCCAGGCCGAAGCCGTGCAAGCCGAAATACAGGCGCGAGGCCGGCAGGCGCGCGTGCTGCAATTCGACGTGGCGGACCGCCAGCAATGCGCGGCCGCGCTGCAGGCCGACATCGACGGGCACGGCGCCTATTACGGCGTGGTCCTCAATGCCGGCCTGACGCGGGACGGCGCGTTCCCCGCCTTGAGCGGCGATGACTGGGACGCAGTGCTGCGCACCAACCTGGACGGCTTCTACAACGTGCTCAGCCCGCTGGCCATGCCCATGATCCGCCGCCGCGCGCCGGGCCGCGTGGTCTGCATGGCGTCGGTATCCGGCCTGGTGGGCAACCGCGGCCAGGTCAACTACAGCGCGTCCAAGGCCGGCCTCATCGGGGCCGCCAAGGCGCTGGCCGTGGAACTGGCCAAGCGCCAGATCACCGTGAACTGCGTGGCGCCCGGGCTGATCGATACCGACATGATCGACGAGCACGTGCCGGTCGAGGAAATCCTGAAGGCCGTGCCCGCGCAACGCATGGGGCGGCCCGAGGAAGTGGCCGCCGCGGTCGTCTTCCTGATGTCCGCGGGCGCGGCCTACATCACGCGCCAGGTCATTGCCGTCAACGGAGGGCTGTGCTGATGAAACGGGTCGTGATCACCGGCATGGCCGGCATCAGCGCGCTCGGGTCCGACTGGACCAGCGTGCGGCAGGCGTTCGAGGCGGGCCGAAGCGCCATCCGGATCATGCCGGACTGGTCGCGCTACGCGGAACTGAACACCCGCCTGGCCGGCCCCATCGAGGACTTCCAGGTGCCCTCGCACTGGACCCGCAAGCAACTGCGCAGCATGGGGCGCGTGTCGCAACTGGCGGTGCGGGCCGCGGAACTGGCGCTGGCCGACGCCGCGCTGCTGGGCGATCCCGCCATCGCCGATGGCCGCATGGGCGTGGCCTGCGGCTCTTCGGTGGGCAGCACGGCGGAAATCCGCGCGTTCGGCAACATGCTGCTCAACGGCGTCACCGACGACCTGAACGCCAACTCCTACGTCCGCATGATGCCCCATACCACCGCGGCCAATGTGGGCATCTTCTTTGAACTGAAGGGCCGCATCATCCCGACCTCCAGCGCCTGCACCTCGGGCAGCCAGGGCATCGGCTACGCCTACGAGGCGATCCGGTACGGACGCCAGGACCTGATGCTGGCGGGCGGTTCGGAGGAACTCTGCGCGAGCGAAGCCCTGGTGTTCGACGCGCTCTACGCGACCAGCCAGAAGAACGACACGCCCGAACTCACTCCGCGCCCCTACGACCGCGACCGCGACGGCCTGGTGATCGGCGAAGGCGGAGGCATGCTGGTCCTGGAATCGCTGGACCACGCGCTGGCGCGCGGCGCGCGCATCCACGCCGAAGTCGTGGGATTCGGCAGCAATTCGGACGGCACGCACATCACGCGCCCGGAGGCGAAGACCATGCGCATCGCGATGGAGATGGCGCTGGCGGACGCCGGCCTGCCGCCCGAGGCCATCGGCTACGTGAACGGCCACGGCACCGCCACCGAACAGGGCGACATCGCCGAAACGCAAGCGACCCACGGCCTGTTCGGCAGCCGCATGCCGATCAGCTCGCAGAAAAGCTATCTGGGCCACACGCTGGGCGCTTGCGGCGTGCTGGAGTCGTGGTTCAGCATCGAAATGCTCAACGGCGACTGGTACGCTCCGACGCTGAATCTGCGCAATGTCGACCCCCGCTGCGGTGAGCTCGACTACCTCAGCGAAGGCCGCCGCATGAACAACGAATACGTCATGAACAACAACTTCGCCTTCGGCGGGATCAACACGTCGCTGATTTTCCGCCGCTGGCGCTGAGTTGCCCCATGCCGCCGCTTTTTTCCCGTTTCACCATTGGAATCCCCGCCATGAACATGTCTAACAAGCTGTTTGGAACCCTGGCTCTGTCGCTCGTCTGCTCCACGCAAGCCGTCGCGGCGGACCGCACTGTCCACCTGCCGCTGAAGCCGGCGATCGAAGCCGCGCAGGCGGCCGGAAAAATCGACGGCAGCGTCAGTTTCTACCTGGCGGGCACCGGACCCAGGGGGAAGGTGCTGGAAGCGAACGTCGTCACCAACCGCAAGACCAATGCGTTCGCGAAGAAAGACGAAGAGGCTTGCCTGTGGGTCGCCCAATCCGCCGTCATCGCGCTGCACGAAGCGGCGAAAAAGGCGGGCGCGAACGCGGTCACCAACATCGTTAGCTACTATCGCAAGAGCGAATACAGCAGCAAGACGGATTACGAGTGCCATGCCGGCGCCATGGTCGCGGGCGTGGCGTTGCGCGGCGATCTCGCCAAGGTAAAGTAGAGACGGGTCCGACCGCTCCGCCGAACATCCCGGGGGCGAACCGCAGGCCGCCGGTTTACACTGTTTCTTTGCCGCAACACCACAAAGGTTCACCCATGAGCACAGCTACGCTCAAGACCCGCCTCTCCGATTCCGTCAAGGAAGCGATGCGCGCCAAGGCCGCCGAGCGCCTGGCCACGCTGCGTTTCCTCCTGGCCGCCGTCAAGCAGAAGGAAGTGGACGAACGCCGCGACCTGACCGACGCCGAGATCACCTCCATCATCGAAAAGCAGGTCAAGCAGCGCCGCGAATCCATCGCCGCGTTCGAACAGGCCGGCCGCACGGAAACCGCCGAGCAGGAAAAGGGCGAACTGGCGGTGCTGCAGGAATTCCTGCCCCAGGCCGCCACGCCCGAGGAAGTCTCCGCCGCCATCGACGCCGCGCTGGCCGACGTGGCCGCGCAAGGCGTGACGGGCGCGCCCGCCATGGGCAAGGTCATGGCCCTGCTCAAGCAGTCCCTGGCCGGCCGCGCCGACATGACCGCGCTGTCGCAGCAAGTGAAGGCCCGCCTGGCCTGATCTCCGGGCGGCCCGCCGCGCGCGGGCGCGCCCTCAGAACGCGCCCCCGAACAGGTCCGGCTGGCGCGACAACTCCGCCGGATCGGCGAAATTGCTCATTCCCACCCCCGCCAGCCGGTAAAGCGTCGCCGGCGGCAGTTCCACGCGTTCGCACAGCAGCTTCGCCGCCGCGGCAAGCTCGGCCGCGGAGCCCGGCGGGTTCAGGCTGGTCTGGCTGCGCGTCAGGATGCGGAAGCGGTCGGTCTTCAGCTTGAGCACCACGGTGCGGCCCAGCGCGCCCTTCTTCAGCGCCTGGTCCCACACTTTCTGCGCCATGCGGTCGATGGCCTCGCCCAGCGCGTCCAGGCGGACGTCCTGCGAGAACGTGGTTTCGGCCGACACCTGCTGCAAGGGCGCGTCGGTCTGCACCTCGCGTTCGTCGATGCCGCGCGCCAATTCGTACAGGCGCCGGCCGTAGCGGCCGAAATGATGTTCGAGTTCCTGGGCGCTGTGCGTGGCCAGGTCGCCCACCGTATGGATGCCCAATTGCTCCAGCCGCGCCTGGGTGACCTTGCCCACGCCCGGCACCTTGCGCACCGGCAGGGGCTCCAGGAAGGCCAGCACCTTGCCGGGCCGGACCACGAACAGGCCGTCCGGCTTGTTCCAGTCCGAGGCGATCTTGGCCAGGAATTTGTTGGGCGCCACGCCGGCCGAGGCAGTCAGGCCGGTTTCCTCGCGGATCTGGTGACGGATGACCTGGGCCACCTCGGTGGCCGAAGGCAGCCCGCATTTGTTGACGGTGACGTCCAGGTAGGCCTCGTCCAGCGACAGGGGTTCGATCAGGTCGGTGTGCCTGGCGAATATCTGCCGGACCTGGCGCGAGACCTCGCGGTAGCGGTTGAAATCGGGCGGCACGTAGACGGCGTGCGGACAGAGCCGTTCCGCCCGCGCCGCGGACATGGCCGAATGGATGCCGAAGCGCCGCGCCTCGTACGAGGCGGCGCAGACGACCGAGCGCGGGCCAGTCCAGGCCACCACCACCGGCTGGCCGCGCAGGTCCGGGTTGTCGCGCTGCTCCACGGACGCATAGAACGCGTCCATGTCCACATGCACGATCTTGCGCGCCTCAGACACCCTGAAACCCCGTGGCAAAAACATATATTATGACCGGCGACAACCCGCTATCCCTTTCCGTCCATAACGGTTCCATGACTGCATCCGCAACTGCCCAGACCGATTACTTCGGCCTCGCCATTCCTTTCATGAATTTCCTCGGCCTGGTGCCCGAGCACATCGAGCAGGGCTACGCCCGCACCACCCTGCCCTGGCGGCAGGACCTGACCAACAGCCGCGGCGACGTGCACGGCGGCACGCTGATGAGCGTGCTGGACTTCACACTCAGCGCCGCCGCCCGCGGCTCGGCCGACGGCCTGGAAGGCATGGCCACCATCGACATGAACACCTCGTTCCTGTCGCCCGGCACGGGCGACCTGACCATAGAGGGGCGCTGCCTGCGCCGCGGCGCCTCCATTGCCTTCTGCGAGGGCGACGTCCGGCGCGCCGACGGCGAACTGGTCGCGCGCGCCACCGCCACGTTCAAGATCATCCGCCGCCGCCCGGGCAGCGATTGACGCCTTTGGCTCAGTCCTTCAGGTCGCGCGAGGGCTTGACCTTGGGGCGCGGATCCAGCGGCATGTAGCTGCTGCACGACACCAGGCTGTAATAGACGGCATCCTGCATGGCGCGCATCGCCGCGGCGTCCCAGGTGCCCTTGCCCCACATGGCGATGCGCACGTCGGTGCTCTTGGCGCCGGCGGCCTTCAGTTCGACCCGCGACATTTCATTGTCGGTGTAGGGCGCCAGCACCCGCACCACGCCGGACTGCGCGCTTTCGTTCAGGTCGGCTATCACGCGGTAGGCGTTGTCCGTGCTGCGCAGGCAATCCCGGGATTGCCGGATCGCCGTCGCGTAGGCGTCCTTGAAGGCCACCGGCGCCTTGAACTCGCTGTGCGGGGACGAGCCGTTCTGCGAAATGCCCATCGAGCATCCCGCGAGGCCCAGGGCCAGCGCCGATGCCGCGACCAGATTCCTGTACATGTGTATCTCCAAATCAGTGCCCGCGATTATCCCGCATATCGGCCCGGCACGCGTGCCCGCCGGGAGCCGGGGCGGGGCGGGGACCTCGCGCGCCGGCGGTTCGACACCGCCGGCGCCGCTATGGCATTATCGGTGGACCAGCCGGCAGCCGGCCCTGCCCGCGGCCGCAGCAACCTCGGAGGTTCCCCTTGTTCTCATTCCTGAAGCGCACCGTCCTGGCCGCCGGCATCGTCAGCGCATCGCTGGGCGCCAGCGCCGCGCAACCGCCCCGCGCCTACCCCCTGAAGGATTTCTTCCGCAATCCGGAACGCGGTTTTTTCCGGCTGGCCGATGACGGCAGGACGCTGGGCTTCATGCAGCCCACCAGCGTGGACGGCAACCCCGCCCGCATGAACATCTATGTGCAGCCCCTGCAAGGCAGCACGCCGGTGGGAGACCCCCGCCAACTGACCAGCGAAACCGCGCGCGACATCAGCAATTTCTTCTGGAAAGGCGCCGATGTGGTGCTCTACCAGAAGGATTTCGGCGGCGACGAGAACTTCCACGTGCTGGCCGTCAACGCCAAGACCGGCAAGATCACCGACCTGACGCCCTACGAAGGGGTGCGCGCCGGGATCGAGGACGACCTCGAAGACGACCCCGACCACGTCCTGATCAGCCACAACCAGCGCGACCCGGAGGTCTTCGACGTCTACCGCGTCAACGTCCACACCGGCGCGGCGGTGCTGGTGGCGCAGAATCCCGGCAATATCGTCGGCTGGCAGACCGACCACGCCGGCAAGGTGCGCGCGGCGGTCGCCAGCGACGGGCTGAACACCACCCTGCTCTACCGCGACGACGAAGCCTCCGAGTTCCGTCCGCTGATCACCACCGATTACCGGACCAGCGTAAGCCCGGCGTTCTTCACCTTCGACGACAAGAAGTTCTACGCCCTGTCCAACCGCGGCCGCGACAAGCTGGCGCTGGTGGTCATCGACCCGGCCGCGCCCGACGTCGAAGAAACCATCTTCACCCCCGACACGGTGGACCTGGACGCCGCGGCCTATTCGCGCAAGCGCCGCGTGCTGACGCTGGCCGCCTACCAGACCGACAAGCCGCAGTACCGGTTTTTCGACGCCGAGACCGAGACGCTGTTCAAGAAGCTGTCGGCCAGGCTGGAAGGCTACGAATTCGCCATCCAGGGCTCCAACCGCGACGAAAACAAGTTCATCGTCGCCGCCTACAACGACCGCACTCCCGGTTCGCGCTACATCTACGACGCCGCCTCCGACACGCTGACCAAGCTGGCCGACATCAACCCGGCCATCCCCGAAGCGGACATGTCCCGCGTGCAGCCCATCAGCTACCAGACGCGCGACGGCCTGACCGTCCACGGCTACCTGACGCTGCCCGCCGGGCGCGCCCCCACGAACCTGCCTTGCATCGTGAATCCGCATGGCGGCCCATGGGCGCGCGACGGCTGGGGCTACAACCCCGAGGTGCAATTCCTGGCCAACCGCGGTTTCTGCGTGCTGCAGATGAATTTCCGCGGCTCCACCGGCTATGGGCGCGCCTTCTGGGAAGCCAGCTTCGGCCAATGGGGCCTGAAGATGCAGGACGACATCACGGACGGCGTCCAATGGCTGGTGGGGCAAGGCATCGCCGATCCCAAGCGCATCGGGATCTACGGCGCCAGCTACGGCGGCTACGCCACGCTGGCCGGCGTCGCCTTCACGCCGGACCTCTACGCGGCCGCGGTCGATTACGTGGGCGTGTCCAATCTGTTCACGTTCATGAAGTCGATTCCGCCGTACTGGAAGCCCATGCTGGCCAAGATGCAGGACATGGTGGGCGACCCCGAGCGCGACAGCGAACGCCTCGCCGCGACCTCCCCCGCCCTGCACGCCGACAGGATCAAGACGCCGCTGTTCGTGGCGCAGGGCGCCAAGGATCCGCGCGTGAACAAGGACGAGAGCGACCAGATGGTCAAGGCGCTCCGCGCGCGCGGCGTCGAGGTCGAATACATGGTCAAGGACAACGAGGGCCACGGCTTCCACAACGACGAGAACAAGTTCGAGTTCTACGAGGCCATGGAAAAGTTCCTGAAGGAACACCTCAAACCGTAGACTCCGCGCCCTCGTGGGCGGCCGGCGCCGCGTCCGCCGGGCGGCCCGGGGCGCGCCCGGGCCAGGCCATCTCCACCCGGTCGCGGCCCTGCTGCTTCGCGCGGTAGAGCGCGGCGTCGGCGCGGGCTAGGATGCCGTCGGCGGTGTCGCCCGGCAGGTACACGGCCAGGCCGCCGCTGGTCGTCATCGGGACTTCCGCCCCTTGCAGGTAGAGGGGCGCGTCGCGCAGGACGTCGCACACTCGCTGCGCCTGCACCAGCGCGCGGGCCGAGTCGCAGTCATACATCAGCAGCACGAATTCCTCGCCGCCCAGCCTGCCGAAGCGGTCGCTGCTCCGGACGGCCCGCTGGACGACCTGCGCGTAGTGGCGCAGCGCGGTATCGCCTCCCGCGTGCCCGTAGCGGTCGTTGATGGATTTGAAATGGTCGATGTCCAGCACCAGCACGGCCAGCTTTCCGCCGACGCGCTTGCAGCGCCGCAGCTCGCGGCCGAGTTCGTCCAGGATGCTGCGCCGCGAATAGGCCCGCGTCAGGCTGTCGAAAGTCAGCGCGGCCTGCATCTGCTCGGACTGGCTGGTCTGGACCAACAGCAGCAGCGCCAGGAACAGCGCCGGCACGGTGACCACTCCGCAGACGATGAAGAACAGGGCCCAGGGCGACGGATCCAGCAAGGACACGGGCATCTGCCCGCCAATGGTATAGACCGCCACGCGCAGCGCATGCAGCCCCGCCAGCCCGAAGATCGCCAGCATCAGGTACAGCATCACGCCGCGGGTCTTGAGCCGCTTGCGCTGCTGGAAAATCACCCGCCCCGTCGCCAGGGCGCCCGTACAGGTATAGACGGAGAACAGCAGTATGCGTCCGCGCAGGTCGTCTCCGCCGTACAGCAGCAACGCGAACGCCAGGATGCAAAGCGCGCCCAGGCCGGCCGTGCGCAGGACTTGCGGACGCAGGCCGAAAAACAGCCGCACGCCGACGTAGACCAGGCTCAGCGCGCAGACCCATGCCGCGTTCGACACGATCACGTAGACGCCCGGCGGAAGGATCCGCGAGGACGCATACGCCAGCAGGGACAGGACGGCCAGCGCGTTGGCGGCCGTGAACGCCCTGATGCCCCCCACGTTGCTGGCGTGGAAGGGCACGAACAATGGCAATGCCAATCCCGTGGCCAGGCCCCACATCAGGAAGAATAAGGAAGTCGTCATGGTTCTTGCCGGCTCGCGCTTTCGCGGCGTCCGCCGTCGCTCGGAATTGCCGTTGCCCAGGGTCCGCACCGCGGAACGCGTTACACCTCAGCATTTTTGATGCTTTTTGTTACTTGTGCGGCAAAGGGGCACGCTTGTGCATAGGCCCGCAGCCGCCGTGTCCGCGCCAAGACGGACGCGGTACGAGCGATGAAGAATACGTCAAGGTCGACCCGCGCGGCCCTCTCTTTGCAGTAATTGACAGTTAACTTCTTCGAAAACCCCTAAAGTCCGTCCTGTTGACGACGCCGCGAGAGCGCCGCAACCACGCCCTGCGGGCGTGGCGCGTACTAGCCATGCACTCCCATTGCGCGAGTGCGAAGGTCCCCGAAGCGGGCGCCGCGCAACCAAAACCCATGTTTCCATCTCCGTCGCCGGCGCCTTGCGCCCGCGAGGCGTCCGGCCGTCGTGCCGGCCGCGCGCATCCGGCGGAGGTCGCGAACGCCCTTAGTTGCAACTGCGGAAGTACTACAGATGCCATGCAAAGGAAGACCCACGGAGAAAGCCGCCGACCGGCCGCCATCTCCCTGCATTGCCGCGGCGGGCTTGAGCCTGTTTGCCGCCTGCGCCGCCCTGGCGCCTGCCCTGGCCCTGGCCAGCCCCGGCAATGACGATTACGACAGCCTGATCGCCCGCGCCCGCGCCGGCGAATACGAACCCGCGCTGGCCATGCTGCGCCAGCAAGGTCCGGCCGCCGGCCAGCGGGCCATCCTCGACCGCATCGTCATCGCCGGCTGGGCCGGCAGGCCGGCCGAAGCGGCCGCCGCCTACGAAACGCTGCCGGCCGGCGCCACCCCGCCCGCCGACGTCCAGCTCGCCGCGGCGCGCGCCTACCGCGACCTGCGGCGCTGGCCCGAGGCGCTGGCCGCCTACCGGGCGGGCCTGCGCCGGCATCCCCGGCTGGCGGCGTTCCAGGCCGGCGAAATCATGACGCTGGCCGACGCCGGCCAGGCGCAAACCGCGCTTGCGGCGGGCGAGCGCTGGGTCGGACGCCAGCCCCGGGACGCCGATGCGCGCCTGGCGCTCGCCTACGTCCACGCCCGCCAGGGCCGCCCGTTCGACGCCCTGCGCCAGACCGACCAGGCCCTGGCCATCGCCCCCGGCGCGCCTTACGTCCAGCGCGAATACGTCCACGCGTTGCAGCGCGCCCGCATGCCGGCCGAGGCGCTGGCGCGGGCCCGCGAACATCCCGGCCTGCTCGACGCCGCGCAGATGCGGCGCCTGGAAGCCGACGCCGTGGCCCAGCAAGTGCGCCTGGCCTCCATGCCCACGCGCGGCGAGGCCGGACGCTTCACCATCGCCGACCGCGCGCTGGCCCGCTACGACGAACTGATTCCCGCCTGGCGCGAAGCGGGCGAAACCGCCCGCGGCGACGTGCTGCGCGCGCGCATCGACCGGCTCCACGCCCTGCATGCCCGCGTGCGCATGGCGGACCTCGTGCGCGAATACGAGGCGCTGCGGGCGGAAGGCGCGGAGGTGCCGCGCTACGCCCTGAACGACGTCGCGTCGGCCTACCTGTACCTGCGCGAGCCCGAGAAGGCCCGCGACATCTACCGGCAGGTCGCCGCCGGCGGCGCCACGCGCGACGACGACGCCGAGGACCGCCTGAACAACGAAACCGGCCTGTACTACTCCCTGGCCGAAGCCGAAACGTTCGAGGAAGCCTCGGAAACGCTGGACGCCATGCGGGACGGCTATCCGGCCTGGGTCTACGCCAAGGGCCAGCCCAGCCGCATCCCGAACGACCTGCACCTGGAACGCCTGCAGACCGACGCCGCGGCCAGCCTGATGTCGGACGACACCGAGACCGCCCAGCGCGGCCTGGAAGACATGGTGCGCGAGGCGCCCAACAACTCCACCCTGCTCGCCCAGTTGGCGGCGACGTACCGGGCTCGCTCGCTGCCGCGCGCGTCGGAACGCACGCTGAAAATGGCGGAGACGCTGACGCCCCGCAACCTGGGCGTGGAGAACGGCCAGGGCTTCGGCGCGCTGGAACTGCAGGAATGGCGCCAGGCCGAGGCCCTGAGCCGGGACACCCTCGCGCGCGCCCCCGAAGACCTGGTGTCGCGCCGGCTCGCCCGGCAATGGGAGGTGCACAACAAGGCCGAACTCCAGATCAACGGCTATCGCGGACTGGCATCGGACAGCCCGGTTTCCGGCAGCGGCGACTTCGGCATCGACGCGGTGCTGTACTCCAGGCCGCTGGATTACAACTGGCGCGTGTTCGGCGGAGGCGGATACGCGGCCGGCGACTTCGAAGAAGGCCGCGGCACCTACCGCTGGGTCCGCACCGGCGTGCAATGGCGCGGCCGCGACCTGACGGTCGAGGGCGAGGTCTCCACCCATGACTACGGCCATGGCGTCAAGCCGGGCTTGCGCCTGACCGCCGCCTATGACGTGGACGACCACTGGCAGGTGGGCGGCTCGGCCGAACTGATGTCGCGCGAAACGCCGCTGCGCGCCCTGGCCAGCGGGGTCACGTCCAACAGCCTGTCGGGATACGTGCGCTGGCTCGCCAACGAGCGCCGCGAATGGACGCTGTCGCTGTCGCCTTCGCATTTCAGCGACGGCAACGACCGCTGGTCGCTCGGCCTGAACGGACGCGAGCGCGTCTACACCGCGCCGCACCTGAAAGCCGACCTGGAATTCGACATCTCCACGCAGCGCAACAGCGGCGGCAGCGACGTGCCCTATTTCAATCCGCGCTCCGACCTGATGCTGCTGCCCGGCCTGCGGCTGACGCACACACTGTACCGCCGCTACGAAACCGCCTGGGAACAGATCGGCACCGTCGGCGCCGGCGCGTACGCCCAGCAGGGCTACGGTACCGGCGGCGTGATCGCGCTGGGCTACGGCCAGCGCTACCGCGCCAATGACGTGCTCGACATGGGCGCGATGATCACCGGCATCAGCCGCCCGTACGACGGCGACCGCGAGCGCGAACTGCGCATCGTCTTCGACCTCGCCTACCGCTTCTGAGACCGCCTCCATGCTTAAAACCCATACCCGTGTCCTCCTGGCGGGCCTGCTGTTGCTGGTCATCCTGCTCCTGACCGCCTGCGCCAAGGACATCCCCGTCTACACGCCCCCGGCCGAACGGACCGTCGCACCCGTCGACAAGCCCTGGGCATCCGGCCAGTTCCTGGCCCTCGCCTACCACGACGTCGAAGACGAAGACCCCGACCAGGGCTTCCTCAGCGTGCGCACCGACCGCCTGGTCGACCAGTTGGCCTGGCTGCGCGAGAACGGCTACCAGGCCGTGTCCGTGGACCAGATCCTGGACGCGCGCAATGGCGGCAAGCCCCTGCCCGAGCGGGCCGTGCTGCTGAGCTTCGACGACGGCTACCGCAGCTTCCTTACCCGAGTCCTGCCCATCCTGAAAGCCTATCGGTGGCCGGCCCTGCTGGCGCCCGTGGGCATGTGGATGGATACGCCCGCCGGCAGGCAGGTGGACTTCGGCGGCAGCCCCCAGCCGCGCGGCCGCTTCCTGGACTGGAACGAGGTCCGCGAGATCTCGCAGTCCGGCCTGGTGGAGATCGCCGCGCACACGGACGCCTCCCACTACGGCGCGCTGGCCAATCCGCAAGGCAACACCGAACCGGCCGCCGCCATCCGGGTCTACGACGGCCGCGGCCGCCAGTACGAATCGGAGGCGCAGTTCCAGGCCCGCATGGGACGGGACGTGGCCGCAATCACCGACAAGATCCGCCGCGCCACCGGCAAGTCGCCGCGCGTCTGGGTGTGGCCCTACGGCGCCGAAGGCGGCTCGACCCTGAAGATCGCGGACGAGCATGGCTACCGGATGGCGCTCACGCTGGAGGACGGCCCCAGCCGGGTGTCCCGCCTCATGTCGACGCCGCGCCTGCTGCTGGCCAACGACCCGCGGTTGCGGCCCTTCGCCGACAGCATCGCGGGCATCGAGGCCCTGCCCATGATGCGCGTGGCGCACGTGGACCTGGACTATGTCTACGATCCCGATCCGGACCAAGCCGACCGCAACCTGGGCGAACTGGTGCAGCGCATCGTGGACATGCAGATCAATACGGTGTTCCTGCAGGCGTTCGCCGACCCCGAGGCCGACGGGCTGGTCAAGTCCGTGTACTTCCCCAACCGCTGGCTGCCCATGCGCGCGGACCTGTTCAACCGCGTTTCCTGGCAATTGCAGAACCGGGCGCACGTGAATGTCTATGCCTGGATGCCGGTGCTGGCGGTCGACCTCGACCCCTCCATCGGGCGTGTCACGCGCTGGGATCCCGCCCATCCCGACGCCGCCCCGGCGCCGGATCCGGACCAGTACCTGCGCCTGTCGCCCTTCGATCCGGTGGCGCGCCGGCGCATCGGCGATCTGTACGAGGACCTGGCGCGCTACACCCTGTTCGACGGCGTGCTGTTCCATGACGATGCCGTCCTGAGCGACTTCGAGGACGCCAGCCCCGGCGCCCTGGCGGCCTACCGCAAGGCCGGTCTGCCCGGGTCGGTCGCCGAACTGCGCGCGGACCCGGACACGCTGCAGCGCTGGACGCGCCTGAAAAGCCGCGCGCTGGTCGACTTCACGGCCGAGCTGGCCGAACGCGTGCGCGCGGTGCGCGGCCCGCAGATCAAGACGGCCCGCAATATCTACGCCGAACCCATCCTGAACCCCGCCAGCGAGACCTGGTTCGCGCAGAACCTGGACGACTTCCTGGGCTCCTACGACTGGACCGCGCCGATGGCCATGCCGCGCATGGAGAACGTGCCCGAGAACCGCGAAAACGCCTGGCTGGACCGGATGGTCGACGCCGTCGCCAGGCGGCCCGGCGCGCTGGACAGGACCGTGTTCGAACTGCAGGCGCGCGACTGGCGCACGGGCCCCGGCCGTCCGGAAGCCGCGCCGGTCGACACCGCCGTGCTCGCCGGCTGGATGAAGCGCCTGCAACTGCGCGGCGCCCGCAGCTTCGGCTACTACCCCGACGACTTCTCGCAAGACCAGCCCCGGCTGCAAGACATCCGGCCCGCCATTTCCGATGCGTGGTATCCCATCCGATGATAGACCGACTGATCGCCCTGATTATTCTCTGCGCGATGCTCGGCGCGCCCTTCGGCTTCACCCTGATGCTGACCGGCGAGGCGCTCCTGGGCTTCGTGTTCTTCTACCCCCTGTTCATGTCCGGCATGTGGATGACCGGCGGCCTCTATTTCTGGTGGCACTGGGAGCGGCACTGGCAATGGGGCAAGGACCGCGAGCCGCCGCCGCTGGCGGGCAATCCGCTGGTCTCCATCCTGGTGCCCTGCTTCAACGAGGCGGACCATGGCGAAGAGACCCTGCTGGCCGCGCTGGGCCAGAATTATCCGCACATCGAAGTCATCGCCATCAACGACGGCTCCAGCGACGGCACGGCGGACATGCTGGACCGGCTGGCATCCATCCATGACCGGCTGCGCGTGGTCCACCTGGCGCAGAACCAGGGCAAGGCCATGGCACTGCGCATGGGCGCGCTGGCGGCGCGCAGCGAATACCTGGTCTGCATCGACGGCGACGCGATGCTGGATCCGGACGCGGCCGCCTATCTGGTGGCGCCGCTGCTCGACAATCCGCGCGTGGGCGCGGTCACCGGCAACCCGCGCATCCGCACGCGCTCGACGATGATAGGCCGGATCCAGGTGGGGGAATTCTCCTCGATCATCGGCCTCATCAAACGCACGCAGCGAGTCTATGGACAGGTCTTCACCGTGTCCGGCGTGGTCGCCGCGTTCCGCCGCGCCGCGCTGGACCGCGTGGGCTACTGGAGCCTGGACATGATCACCGAAGACATCGACATAAGCTGGAAGCTGCAGCGCGACCACTGGTCGATCTTCTACGAGCCGCGCGGACTGTGCTGGATCCTGATGCCCGAGACCCTGCGCGGGCTGTGGAAGCAGCGGCTGCGCTGGGCGCAGGGCGGCGCCGAGGTCTTCCTGAAGAACCTGCGCTCCATCTGGAGCTGGCGCCATCGCCGGCTGTGGCCCCTGGTGGCGGAATTCTGCCTGTCCACCGCCTGGGCCTTCGCCTTCGCCATATCGGTGCTGCTGTGGGCCGTCAGCCAGGTGGTCGATCTGCCCAACAACATGCACATCGCCAGCCTGATGCCTCCCGCCTTCACCGGCATGATGCTCGCGATGGTGTGCCTGCTGCAATTCGCCGTCAGCATCCTGATCGACCGCCGCTACGAACCCGGCCTGCCGCGCGCCCTGTACTGGGTCATCTGGTATCCGCTGGCCTTCTGGATGGTGAGCCTGTTCACCACCCTCGTCAGTTTCCCCAAAGTCATGCTCCGCAAGCAGGCCCAGCGCGCGCGCTGGACCAGCCCGGACCGGGGCATCAAATCACCGGACGCATCATGATCATCACCACGCAACGGTCCCGCGCGGGCTATCTGTTCGACCTCGTCCTGACCGGCATCGGCTGGTTCGCCTTCGTCTACCTGTTCGGCGCGGGCATCCTGGCCATCCTGAGCGGCGCGGCGGAAGGCCCCGGCATGTCGCCGTGGCCGGCCTTCGTGCCCACCCTGCGCACGCTGTCGGGCTATGCCCTGCTCGCTGCGGCCAACGCCGCCGTGCTGGTGGCGTGGGCGGTCTACAACCATCGCCGCTTTTCCGGCAAGGACCGCCGCAAGCCGATCAAGCCCTTGAGCGACCACGGGCTGGCGATGAGCTTCGCCCTCACGCCGGCGCAGCTAACGCATTTGCGGTCCAGCCGTTCGGCCGTCGTCCACCACGGGGAGGACGGGGAAATCACCAGCATCGACACCCGCAGCCCCCTCCTGAACGCCCTGCGGACAGGCTGAGCCCGAAGGCGGGACGGCGCCGTCCCGCCCCTCGCGCGCCGGCTCAGGCGCGCGCCTTTTCCACGTCCGGCAGCAGGATCGCCACCACGCCCAGCAAGGGCAGATAGGCGCAGACCTGATACACGTAGCCGATGCTCGTGGCGTCCGCCAGCTTGCCCAGCGCCGCGGCGCCCACGCCGCCCATGCCGAAGGCGAAGCCGAAGAACAGGCCGGCGATCATGCCCACCTTGCCCGGGACCAGTTCCTGCGCGTAGACCACGATGGCTGAAAAGGCGGAGGCGAGCACCATGCCGATGACCACGACCAGCGCCCCCGTCCAGAACAGGTTCGCATGCGGCAGCAGCAGCGTGAACGGCGCCACGCCCAGGATCGACACCCAGATCACGATCTTGCGGCCGATGCGGTCGCCGACGGGGCCGCCCACCAGGGTGCCCACCGCCACCGCGGCCAGGAACAGGAACAGGAAGAGCTGCGCCTCGCGCACCGACAGGGTGAACTTGTCCATCAGGTAGAAGGTGAAATAGCTGTTCAGGCTGGCCAGGTAGAAATACTTGGAGAACACCAGCACGCCCAGCACGGCCAGGGCGCCCATCACCTGCCGTTGCGACAGCCCGTGGCCGGCTCCCTCGCGGCGCGCCCGCGGCTTGAGCCTGACGCGGTTGGCGCTGTACCAGCGCCCGATGCCCGTCAGCACCACGATGCCGAACAGCGCCGCCAGCGAAAACCACGCCACGCTGCGCTGCCCGTGCGGAATGATGAACAGCGCGGCCAGCAGCGGGCCCAGCGCCGACCCCACGTTGCCGCCCACCTGGAACAGCGACTGCGCCAGCCCGTGGCGGCCGCCCGACGCCATCCGCGCCACGCGCGACGATTCCGGATGGAACACCGACGAGCCCGTGCCCACCAGCACCGCGGCCGCCAGCAGCCAGCCGAACGACGGCGCGACCGACAGCATCAGCAGCCCCACCAGCGTGAAACCCATGCCCACCGGCAGCGAATACGGCTTGGGATTGCGGTCGGTGTAGAAGCCGATGAAAGGCTGCAACAGCGAGGCCGCCAATTGATACACCAGCGTGATCAGGCCGATCTGCGCGAACGACAGGCTGAACGAATCCTTCAGCATGGGGTAGATGGCCAACAGGATCGACTGGATCATGTCGTTCATCAGATGCGCCACGCTGATCGCGCCCAGCACCTTGAAGGCGGTGGACGGATCCGAGGCGGCGGCCGGGGCCGCGGGCGGGGCGGGATTGCCGTCGGCAACGGCAGCGGGATTCTGGGCGGAGTTCATGGTCTCGGACAATAATGGGATGGCCTGCCCGGCGCCGCGCCGGGACCTGTGGACAGTGTAGGAATCCCGCGCCGGCCCGACATGCCAATTTTCGTCGTATAAGTGACAAAATGCGGATATCGCCCTTTTGGCATCCTGCTCATCCTTATGTCGGAAGTGACACCCATGCCCGCACGCCCCGCCCTGCCCGACCCCGCCCGCAGCGTCAACGCGCAGGACTACCAGGACCGGCCGCGCGTGGTCACGGCCATGGCCAAGGAGTTCCCCGCCGGCGCCCAGACGGGCACCCACTCCCACCCCCGGGCCCAGTTGATCTACGCCGTCGAGGGCATCATGCGCGTCACCACGCCCAGCGGCTTCTGGGCCCTGCCCCCGCTGCGCGCGCTATGGGTGCCGGCGGGCGTGCCGCACGGCGTGGACATGGTGGGCGCCGTCTCCATGCGTTCGCTCTATCTCCAGGCCGAGGCCGCGGAGCGCTACTGGCCCCAATGCCAGGTGGTCGAGGTCAGCGGGCTGCTGCGCGAACTGGTCCTGGCGCTCACGGCGGAACCCATCGACTACCCGCTGGGCGGCCGGGCCGAGCAGATCGCCGCCCTGGCGCTGTCCGAACTGTCCGCCGCCCGCGTCGCGCCGATCCAGATCCCCTGGCCCCGCGACCGCCGCCTGCAGACCATCTGCGCGGCCATCCTGGACCAGCCGGGCCTGCAACGCGGCATCGAGGACTGGGGCAGCGAGGTCGGCGCCAGCGCCCGCACGCTGATCCGGCTGTTCCAGGCCGAACTGGGGCTGAACTACCGCCAGTGGGTGCAGCAGGTGCGGCTGGCCGACGCGGTGTGCCGCCTGTCCCTCGGCGAGCCCATCGCGCGGATCGCCTCCGGCCTGGGCTACCGCAGCGCCAGCGCGTTCTCGGCCATGTTCCACCGCGCGCTGGGCGCGCCGCCCCAGCGTTACCTGCGGCCGGCCCCGAAAGGGTGAACGGGCGCGCGGCCGCGGCAGCCGGCCTTGCCGTTTGTCACGGCCCGCGATACAAATTTGGTTACCGAAACCTTATTGCACGCTGGGCGGTCTATACCGTTCTGTCCTAGAATCGCCTGCAATGAGCACCCCCCAGCAATCTCCCGCCACCCCGGGCGGCAAACCGGGTTTCCCCTGGAAACGACTCCTCGTCAAGACGGGCATCGCCGCCGCCGGCGCCGGCGTGTGCGGCGCCGTCCTGCTCGGGCTGGCGCTGGCCCTGGCATGGCCCAGCCTGCCCGACCTGCACGCCATGACGGACTACCGCCCCCGGGTGCCGCTGCGCATCTATACGGCGGACAAGGTGCTGATCGGCGAATACGGCGAAGAACACCGCAACGTCCTGCGTTTCGACGAGATCCCGCCCGTGATGCGCCAGGCGGTGCTGGCCGCCGAGGACGACCGCTTCTACAGCCACGGCGGCGTGGACTGGATGGGCGTGGCGCGCGCGGTGCTGACCAACGTGGTCAAGGGATCCAAGACGCAGGGCGGCAGCACCATCACCATGCAGGTGGCGCGCAACTTCTACCTGTCTTCGGAAAAGACCTATTCGCGCAAGTTCTATGAACTGCTGCTGACCTTCAAAATCGAATCCGAGCTCACCAAGGACCAGATCCTCGAGCTCTACATGAACCAGATCTACCTGGGCCACCGCGCCTACGGCTTCGCGGCCGCCTCGCGCACCTATTTCGGCAAGCCCCTGTCCGAAGTGACCCCCGCCGAAGCCGCCATGCTGGCGGGCATCCCCAAGGCCCCCTCGCGCTTCAATCCCATCACCAACTTCCCGCGCGCCGAGATCCGCCAGCACTACGTGCTGGGCCGCATGAAGACGCTCGGCTACCTGACGCCCGAACAGGCGGACGAAGCCCTGAAACAGCGCCTGACCATCCGCGGCGCGGACGGCACGAGCGCGCGCGGCTTCGCGGTGCACGGCGAGTATCCCGCCGAACTAGCCCGCCAGTTGATGTACGGCGTGTTCCAGGAAGAAACCTATTCCAAGGGCATCGACGTCTACACCACCATCGACTCCAAGGACCAGGAAGCCGCCTACCTCGCGGTGCGCGACGGCGTGCTGGACTACACGCGCCGCGCGCCGTATCCCGGCCCGGAAGACCAGATCGACCTGCCCGAAGGCGTCGAAAAGGACCCGGCCGCGCTGGACGAGATCCTGGACGGGGTGCAGGAAAAGACGCCCGACAGCGAAGACCTGCTGACCGCCGTGGTGCTGGCCGCCAGCCCCACCGAAGTGACGCTGGCCCGCAGCGCGCGCGACATCGTCACGATCTCCGACAAGAAGGCCCTGGCGGTCGTCGCCCGCGCGCTGAACCCCAAGGCCGGCGACAGCCAGCGCCTGCGCCGCGGCTCGGTGGTGTACCTCCACAAGAACGGCGACAACTGGGAAATCATCAACATGCCGGCGCTGCAGGCCGCGCTGGTGTCCATGGCGCCCCAGGACGGCGCCATCCGCGCCATGATCGGCGGCTTCGACTACAACCGCGGCGGTTTCAACCGCGTCACCCAGGCCTGGCGCCAGCCCGGCTCCAACATCAAGCCCTTCGTCTACGCGGCCGCCCTGGAACGCGGCCTGACGCCGGCCACCCAGATCTCGGACCAGCCCTTCATGCTGACCGCCGAACAGACCGGCTCCAAGGCCTGGCAGCCCAAGAACGACGGCAACAAGTACGAGCCCATGCTGACCTTGCGCCAGGGCCTCGTGCGCTCCAGGAACATGGTGTCGATCCGCATCCTGCAGGCCATCACGCCGCAGTACGCGCAGGACTACCTGACCCGCTTCGGCTTCGACAAATCCCGCTGGCCCGCCGTGCTGCCCCTGGCGCTGGGCGCGGGCGGCGCCACGCCCCTGCAGGTCGTCAACGCCTACGGCGTGTTCGCCAATGGCGGCTACCGCGTCACCCCCTACCTGGTGGACCGCGTCACCGACCGCTCCGGCCACGTGCTGATGCAGGCGCAGCCGGTCGTCGCCGGCGACGAGCAGGCGCGCGCCATCGACCCGCGCACCGCCTGGGTCATGGACGACATCCTGCGCGGCGTCACGGTCAGCGGTACGGCCGCGCGCGCGCACCAGGTGCTCAAGCGCAACGACGTGGGCGGCAAGACCGGCACCACCAACGAAGCCGTGGACGTCTGGTTCTCGGGCTTCACGCCCAACCTGGCCACCACCGTCTGGATGGGCTTCGACCAGCCCCGCTCGCTGGGAACCAACGAGTTCGGCAGCGGCCTGGCCCTGACCACCTGGCTGGACTACATGCAGCCGGTGCTCAAGGGCGTCCCGGAAGGCAAGCCCGCGCCGCGCCCCGACGGGCTGCTGGTGGACAACGGCGAATACTATTTCTCGGAATTCCCGCCCGGGCAGGCCGTGGCGTCGCTGGACCTGTCGTCCGGCGACGAATTGACGGACTTCCTCAACAACAACCGTTCGACGGACGGCGCCGACACCTCGGTGAAGCCGCTGCCGCCCAACGGCGGCGCGGCGCCGCTCGACGCCCCCGTCCAGACGCCGCAGGCGCTGCCGATCCCGGTCCCCCGCGCCGACGGCGCGCCGGCCGGCAACACGCCGTTCTTCCCGCCCATCCCCGTGCCGCGCGTCGACGCCGACGCCCCCGCGCAACCCGGCGCCGTCAGCGGCCCCGGAACGGTCGTGGCGCGGCCGCTCTAGCCTGATCGCAGTGCCTCCCGCGGGTGTCAGACACCCGTACGGCAAAACGCGACAGGCTCGAGACGGCGCTACACGGGTGTCTGACACCCAGCCACCGCTCGCGCAGGTGTCAGACACCCATACGAGACAGACGCCAGGCCGCAACAACGTTTCCGGGTGTCTGACACCCATCGCACTGGCCAGGTGCTTGATACTTCGGAAGGCGTTTCACATTCAGCCGGTGTCAGACACCACCGTGTCTGACACACGGAAGGCTCGGCTGGTGTCTGACACACGGAGCATCAAGCTTCCGTCACCACCTCCCGCGGCCAGGCCTGCAGCGTCTCCAGTTCCAGGAACGTGAAGTAGCCGGACTTCCACCCTTCGGTGTCGATGTGATAGACATTCCCCAGCAGCAGCGGCGCCGCGACCGGGGTATGCCCCGCCACCACCGCCCGCACGCCCTGGATGCCGGTCCGGTTCATCTGCCGCAGGCGGTCGCGCGACCACTGGCAGGCCTCGCTGGTGCGCTGGTAGCGGTCCTGCAGCGCGGATTCCAGGCGCGGCCAGAACAGCACCGGGCAGTCCGCGTGCAGCAGGCCCACCGCGCCGGCCGAGGTCTCGACCTCGATGGCGATGGGCAGCCGCGCGAAGGCCTCGGCGAAGACCTCCTGCCGTTCCGGCGGCAAATCCAGGAACCAGCCGCCGCCGTAGCCGCGCCAGTTCTCCACGTCCACCCGCCCCGTGCGCACGTGCCGGATGGCGTAGTCCTCGTGGTTGCCCTGCACCGCGTAAAACCAGGGACGGGCCAGCCAATCCAACGCGGCCTCGTTTTCCGGGCCGCGGTCCACCAGGTCGCCCACGGAGAACAGCCGGTCCCTGGACGGCTCGAAGCCCAGTTGGTCCAGGCTGTCCTCCAGGCGGGAAAAATGGCCGTGCAGGTCGCCCACCGCGAAATCGCGGCCGTGCTCGTTGCGCGGGACTTTGAGAAAACGCTGCTCCATGATCCGGAACTACCACCGTATTGATGCCTGAACCTTCTTTTTAACCCGCTTTCGATCCGTCCCCGCCGCGCGCCCGCGCCACGCCGTGGAAAAACCACGTGACGAGAATCGATATTATTCGTGATAATGTCGGGACTTTCCCCAACACGCGCCTCGAAGGGCCGCGTGAACCGCCACTGCCCAGTTCCATGACAGCCGCGTCCACCATCAAAACCTGGTATCTGGTCCACAAATGGACCAGCCTGGTCTGTACGATCTTCCTGCTCATCATCTGCCTGACGGGCCTGCCCCTGGTGTTCCATCACGAGATCGAACACTGGCTGGACGACGGCAAACCGCTGTCGGACGTGCCCGCCTCGACGCCGCCCGCCAATCTCGACAAACTGATCGGCACCGCCAAGTCCATGTACCCGGGCGAAGCCGTCGACTACCTGTTCTTCGATCCCGACGAACCCCAGGTCTACGTGGGCATGGCGAAGAAACCCGGCGACGGCCAGGTGTCCGGCCACGCCGTGCGCATGGACGGCCGCACGGGCGACGTGCTGCTGGACGGCCCGCCCTATGCCCAGGACCGCTTTTCGTTCATGGGCATCATGCTGGCCCTGCACGTGGACCTGTTCGCCGGCCTGCCCGGCGAGCTGTTCCTGGGCTTCATGGGCCTGCTGTTCTGCGTGGCCATCGTCTCCGGTGTCGTGCTCTACGGCCCGTTCATGAAGAAACTGGAATTCGGCACGGTGCGCGCGGCCCGTTCCACGCGCCTGAAATGGCTGGACCTGCACAACCTGCTGGGCATCGTGACGCTGGTCTGGGCCTTCGTGGTGGGCGTCACCGGCGTCATCAACGAACTGTCGACGCCGCTGTTCCGCCTGTGGCAGTCCACTGAACTGGTGCGCATCCTGGAACCCTACAAGGGCGAGACGGTGCCCACCGAACTGGCCTCGGCCCAGTCCGCCGCCGACACGGCCAGGAAGGCCCTGCCCGGCAACGAAGTGTCGTTCATCGCCTTCCCCGGCAACGCCTTCGGCAGCCCCCACCACTACATCGCCTGGATGCGCGGCGATTCGCCGCTGACCTCGCGCCTGAACACGCCCGTCCTGATTGACGGCAAGACCGGCGAACTGACGACCGTGGCCCGCATGCCCTGGTACCTGACCGCCCTTGAATTGTCGCGCCCGCTGCACTTCGGCGACTACGCCGGCATGCCCCTGAAGATCCTCTGGGCGCTGCTGGACATCATCACCATCGTCGTCCTGGTCAGCGGGCTCTATCTCTGGCTGGCGCGGCGCCGCGCCACCGACGCGCGCATCGCCGAACTCGTGCGCAAGCACCAGGCCGCCGCCATTCCCGACAGGACCCCCGCATGACGAAGACGACCCGCGGTTTCATGTTTGTCTGGGGCGCGCCGATCGTGCTGGGCGTGCTCAGCGTGTTCGGCCTGATGGCCGCCCTGCTCGGCACCGGCGGCTGGCACTGGGCGTCCTGGGTCGCCCTGGCCATCCTGCTGGTGGTGATCGTGCGCTACTGGGCATTCCCGATCAAGTAGGATGGGTGGAGCGCGAGAGTTCCTGGGCAAGAACTCAGGTATCCAGCGCGCGCAACCCATGCGGCCGCAATCGCTTGTTTTCCGGCCGATGCCAGGCACAATCTGCCTACGGCCGCATGGGTTGCGCGCGCTGGAGGGCGGTGTTCTAGCTTAAGAACTCTCGCGCTCCACCCATCCTACCCAAACGTTTCCGGGTCCGGTCCCAGGCGCTTGCCGTCCGGGATGCCGTCGATGGCGGCCATGTCCGCCGCCGACAATTCGAAGTCGAAGACGTCGATGTTCTCGCGGATGCGGGCCGGCGTGACCGACTTCGGGATCACGATCAGATCGTTCTGCAGGTGCCAGCGCAGGGTCACCTGGGCGGGCGACTTGCCGTACTTCCGCGCCAGGTCCACGATGGCCTTTTCCTTGGCCACCCCGCCCTGGGCCAGGGGGCTCCAGGATTCGGTCGCGATGCCGTGCCTGGCATGGAAGGCGCGCAAGCCGCGCTGGGGGAACCCGGGGTGCAGCTCGATCTGGTTCACCGCCGGGGTGACGCCGGAGGCGTCGATCAGGCGCTCCAGGTTGGCCTGCGTGAAATTGGACACGCCGATCGAGCGCGCGCGGCCGTCTTCCTTCATCTCGATCATGGCCCGCCAGGCATCCAGGAACGTCTCGCCGCCGGCGACCGGCCAATGGATCAGGTACAGGTCCACGTACGCCAGGCCCAGCTTCCCGAGGCTCTCGTCCATGGCCTTGTGGGCCTCGTCGTAGCCGTGCCGGTCGTTCCAGAGCTTGGTCGTGATGAACAGGTCCTTGCGCGCCACGCCGGAGCCGCGCAGGCCCGCGCCCACGCCGGCCTCGTTCCCGTAGATGGCCGCGGTGTCCACGGAGCGGTAGCCTGCCGCCAGCGCTTCTTTCACGCTGGAGGCCGCCTGCTCGTCCGGAACCTGCCAGACGCCCAGGCCCAGTTGCGGGATCCTGCCGCCGTCGTTCAATTTCACTGCGGGTACTTTCGCCATAAGACCCTCCGTAGCTTGCAACGCGACGCTCGCGCGGCGAATACGCGCCAGGTCGCGCAACCAAGGGGCAGCCGGGCTCGATCCTTGGTTGGAACAGTAAAAATGCGGGCCCTCCAGGCTGCGCCCGTGTCGCGATACCGGATTGGAAGCGCCGGGAGAGACCTGCCCATCCCGGCGCCATGATCCCGATAATACCCCCAGGGCCAGCGCGCCGCGGTCCCGGGCAAGAATGCGGCAGGTGCCCGATAATGCCGTTCACCCGGCCCGCCGCCCCGCGCCCGGCCCTGCGCAACCACCCTCACCCGCCCCATGAATCCTCCTGAAACCCGGCCCAAGAACGGCGGCAATCTGCATACGCTGCGCACCCTCTTCCCCTACCTCTGGCCGCCCGGCAGGACGGGCCTGAAAGCCCGCGTGGTCGCGGCGCTGCTGTGCCTGTTCGCCGCCAAGGCGGCCACGGTCTACGTGCCGCTGCTGTACAAGCAGGCCGTGGACGAACTCGGCAAGGGCGCGCCGGGGACCGTCACGGTGCCCCTGGGCCTGATCCTGGCCTATGGCAGCGCCAGAGTGCTTTCCCTGCTGTTTTCCGAACTGCGCGACGCGATCTTCGCCCGGGTCGGCCAGCACGCCATCCGCGCGGTCGGGCTGCAGATCTTCCGGCACCTGCACGCGCTGGCGCTGCGCTTCCACCTGGAACGCCAGACCGGCGGCCTGAACCGCGCCATCGAGCGCGGCACCAAAGGCATCCAGACGCTGCTGTCGTTCCTGCTCTTCAACATCCTGCCGACCTTCTTCGAAATCGGCCTGGTCTGCATCGTGCTGTGGAAGATGTTCGACGCCTGGCTGGCGCTGGCCACCGGCGCGACCGTCATCCTGTACATGGGCTACACCCTCGTCGTCACGGAATGGCGCGCCAAGTTCCGGCGCCTGATGAACGAGACCGACTCCGAAACCAACACCAAGGCCATCGAAAGCCTGCTGAACTACGAAACGGTCAAGTATTTCGGCAACGAAGAGCACGAAGCCCGCCGCTACGACGCGTCGCTGACCCGCTACGAACGCGCCGCCGTGCGCAGCCAGGTCAGCCTGTCGATCCTCAATATCGGCCAGGCCGCGATCATTTCGGCCGGGCTGACCCTCGTCATGTGGATGGCCGCCACCGGCATCGCCGAGGGCCGCTACACGCTGGGCGATTTCGTGCTGGTCAACACCTACCTGCTGCAGTTGTACTCCCCGCTGAGCTTCTTCGGCTTCATCTACCGCGAAATCAAGCAGGCCATGGTCGACATGGAACGCATGTTCGAGCTGCTGGGCCAGGACCGGGAAGTGGCCGACCGTCCGGACGCCCGGCCCCTGCGCGTGGCGGGCGGCCAGGTGGAGTTCCGCGACGTGCGCTTCGGCTACGACGCGCGCCGGCCCATCCTCAAGGGCGTCAGCTTCACCATCCCCGCCGGCAAGACGGTGGCCGTCGTGGGCACGTCGGGCGCCGGAAAGTCCACCATCGCCCGCCTGCTGTTCCGCTTCTACGACGCCGACGGCGGCGCGATCCTGGTCGACGGCCAGGACGTGCGCGACGTCGCGCAGGCCAGCCTGCGGGCGGCGATCGGCGTGGTGCCGCAGGACACCGTGCTGTTCAACGACACCATCCGCTACAACATCGGCTACGGCCGCCCCGAAGCCGGCGACGAAGAAATCGAGGCGGCCGCCCGCCTGGCGCACATCCACGACCTGATCATGGCCATGCCCGACGGCTACCGGACCCTGGTCGGCGAGCGCGGCCTGAAGCTGTCCGGCGGCGAAAAACAGCGCGTGGCGATCGCCCGCACCCTCCTCAAGAATCCCGCCATCTTCCTGTTCGACGAGGCCACCAGCGCGCTGGACACCCACACCGAGCGCGAGATCCAGGCCAATCTGCGCGAAGTCAGCCAGGGCCGCAGCACCCTGATCATCGCCCACCGGCTGTCCACCGTGGCGGACGCCGACGAGATCATCGTGCTGGCCGAAGGCCGCATCGTCGAGCGCGGGCGCCATGCCGACCTGCTCGCGCAAGACGGCGTGTACGCCAGCATGTGGGCGCGCCAGCAGGAACGCGCCCCCGCCGTCCCGGCGGATTGACAAGCCCACCCCCTTGGACGACTATCCTCCCCTTTGATTTCCAGGCCTTCCATGCAGGACTCTCCCGCCGCCCCCGAAGTCCGCGTCTGCGCCGCCACCGACCTCGTCAATGGCGGCCTGGGCGTGAAAGTCCCCGTGTCCGATGGCGCCGGCCGCACGACCGCGTTCTTCGTGCGCTACCAGGACCGCGTGCACGGCTACCTGAACCGCTGCGCCCACGTGGGCGTGGAACTGGATTGGGAAGGCAGCTTCTTCACCCGCGCGGGCGACCTGCTCATGTGCGCGCGCCACGGCGCCACCTATCAGCCCGACACCGGCCTGTGCGTGGGCGGACCCTGTAAGAACGGCCGACTGACCGCGCTGTCGGTCGAGGAACGCGAGGGCGGCGTCTACTGGCGGCCCGCCGGCAAGATCCGGCCGCTGGACGACGCGGCCGCCTGACCGGGAACCGGCCGCTCCGCATAGCGGCGCGCCAGCACCGCGCACACCATCAACTGCATCTGGTGGAAGATCATCAGGGGCAGCACCACCACCCCCATCTGCGACGTGCCGAACAGGACGGTGGCCAGCGGGATGCCCGAGGCCAGCGACTTCTTCGAACCGCAGAAGACCAGCGTGATCTCGTTCTCCTTGGACAATCCGAGCTTGCGGGCGCCCCACGTCGTGATCAACAGCGCCGACCCCAGCAGCAAGGCGTTCACCAGCACCATGGATGCCATGTCGATCGCCGGGAACGCATGCCAGATTCCTTGCGCCACGGCTTCGCTGAACGCGGTGTAGACCGCCAGCAGAATGGAGCTGCGGTCCACCTTCGCCAGCGTCCGGCTGTTGCGCTGGGCCCAGGCGCCGATCCACGGCCGCAACAGGCTGCCCATCGCGAACGGCAGCAGTAGCTGCAACAGGATGCGGCCGGCGTCGGCCAGGCCATGGCCCCCGCCCTGGCGGTGCAGCAGCACCGCCACCAGCAGCGGCGTCAGCACGGTGCCCAGCAGATTCGACGCGGTGGCCGCGCAGATCGCGCCCGGGATGTTGCCGCGCGCCATGGACGTCAGGGCGATGGAAGACTGCACGGTGGAGGACAAGGTGCAGACGAACAGCACGCCCAGCCACAGCGCCGGCGCCAGCAGGCCCGGAAACAGCGCCCGCAGGCCCAGCCCCAGCGCGGGAAACAGCAGGAAGGTGCAGGCCAGGATCAGCGCGTGCAGGCGCAGGTCCTTCACCCCGGCCACGATGGCCTCCGTGGACAGGCGCGCGCCGTGCAGGAAGAACAGCAGCGAAATCGCCAGGTTGCTCGCCACCATCATGAACGACGCCCCCTTGCCCACCGCCGGGAAGACACTGGCGAAGGCCACGGTGGCGATCAGGACGAGCGTGAATTGGTCGGGAAGAAAGCGGCGCATGGCAGGGATTTCCGTGGAACTTGCGGAAAACTATAGGCGCGCGGCTTGTCATCGTGAAGGCCATTGAGTACTTTAACTGTCATCGGAATACCCTATGACCAGGCACAATGCTCAATCCCTTGTGGCTCAAAACCTTCGCCGCCGCCTCCGCCGCTCCCAGCTTCACGGAAACCGCGCGGCGGCTGGGCCTGACGCAGCCGACCGTCAGCGAACACATCCGCCAACTGGAACTGGCATTGAACCGCCGCCTGTTCCTGCGCGACACGCACTCGCTCGCCCTCACCAGCGACGGCCGCAGCCTGCTGGTGCACGCCGAAATCATCCTGGACGCCCATGAACGGGCCGAACGCCTGTTCGACGCGCCGCGCCTGCGGGGCCGCGTGCGCCTGGGCACCTCGGACGACCTGGCGATGGGCCCGCTGCCCGACGTGCTGGCCGCCTTCCGGCTGGCCCACCCCGAAGTGGAACTGGACCTGACCATCGGCGTCACCAGCGAGCTATACAAGCTGCTGGACGACAACGGGCTGGACGTCATGATCGGCAAGCGCCGCCGCGGCGACCGCCGCGGCCAGACGCTGCACAAGGAAGCCCTGCTGTGGCAGGCCAAGGAGGGGCTGCGCGTGGCGCCCGACATGCCGCTGCCGCTGATCCTGCTGCGCGAGCCCAGCGTCACGCGCACGCTGGCGCTGGACGCGCTCGCGCGGGCCGGGCGCAGTTGGCAGATCGTCTGCACCAGCACCAGCTACGCCGGCTGCCAGGCCGCCGCCCGCGCGGGCCTGGGCATCACCGTGCAGCCCTCGCACCTGTCCACCGCGGGGCTGGCCGCGCCCGCGGGCGCCGCGCAACTGCCGGCGCTGCCGCAGGTGGAATTCATCGTGATTTCGGCGCCCTCGCCGAACCGGCCCACCCGCGCGCTGACCGACATCCTCATGCGCAGCACGCTGACCTGACCCCCGGCCTCAGCTCGCGGCCGGGCGCGTATGCCGCACGCTGCCTTCCAGCGGCTGCGGCTGCTTGAGCAGGTTCAGGATCGGGCACCATTGCTCCACCGCCTCGTGCACCGCGCGCACCGCGCTCTCGTCGGCCGGCGAGACGATGTGGGCCGTGTAGCGGATATTGTGCGGAAAGAACGGGACCTTCTCGTAGCCCGGCTTGCCGCCGCGCGGATCCAGGTCGCCCTCGATCTCCACCTGTAGCGATTCCAGCGGCAGTTCCAGTTCCGCCGCCTTGATCAGGAAGATGTGCGTCAGGCAGCTACCCAGCGACCCCAGCAGCAGTTCGGGAGAACTGGGCCCCAGGTCGTAGCCGGCGAAATCCGCCGGGCTGTCGCTGACCACCTGGTGGTCCCGGATGCGGATGCGGCGCACGCCGCTGCGTCCTTCGGCGCTGACCTGCGCGCGCAGTTTCACCGGCGCCAGCGTTTGCGGATCGCGCGCGTTGCGCGCCAGCACGGCATCGCGCTTCTGGCCCAGGTACTCGTTCAACGTACTCATCTTGCAGACCTCGCATAGGATTGGAATGTGCTGGGATACGCGCCTACTGTTCGCGGCGGATATCCGGCAAGGCGATGGGCGCACGATCCATCGCCAGCAAAAGTTCGCCCAGGCCGCCGGCCGACCCGTCTTCCATGCGTCCGGCGGGCCCGCAGACGTTGTCGGCGCTGGTCCAGGCCGGCGCCGCGCCAGGCAGGCGGCGCGCCCGCAGCCAGCCGCGGCGGTCGACCAGGAACTGCGCGCCCGCCAGTTCGTCCGGCGGCACGCCCGCCGCCAGCGCGTACGCATCCCAGGCCTGGGCGCCGGCCGCCACGCAGTCCGCGTCCGGCCGGCCCGCCCCGTCGCGCGTCAACGCCACGGTAAGCAGGCGCGGATCCTGCGGTTCCTCGGGGGCCCGCGGCGCATACGCGACCACGCGCAGGGGCAATCCGCGCAATCCGCTCAGGCGCGTTGCGCGCCCATCGCGGCAGTCCAGCGCCACGACCGGCGCGGGAACGGCCGGCATCCCGGCGCCCCCGCCCGCCGCGTACGCCCGCAAGCGCAAGTAATCCAGCACCTGCCAGATCTGCCGCGGATCCAGTGCCTGCCCGAACGCCGGCATCGCGGGCCGGCCGGACGGAACCTGCCCGCCCTCGGCCACCCGCCAGTGCAGGTCGCCCTCCAGCCGGTTCTCGAACAGCGCCGGGCCCAGCACGCTCGGCCACACCGGCAGCCCCGCCGCCCGCTCGCCGCGCCCGTCGGCCGCCGCGCCATGGCAGGCGGCGCAATGCGCCTGGTACAGGCGCCCGCCGTCCAGCAGATTGGCGTCGGAGAACGGCAGCGCGGAACGTTGATAGGAAGAGCGGTTCGCTTCGGTCAACAGCATCTGCGGACGCGGCCAGTCCGCGGCCAGCGCAAGCGCGGCGGCGGCGGCCAGGCACGCAAGGCGCCAACGCCCCGCCGCCAGCGCGGCCGCCAGCAGGACCGCGGCGGCCCCGGTCTGCGCCAGCGCCGCCCACAGCCGGCGCCAGGTGTGCGGGCTGACGGGCAGGTCCGGGTCGTAGCGCCAAGCGAAGGGCCAGTGGGCGATCGCCAGCGCCTCGCCGGGCAACCGCCATATCGCGGTTCCGAAAACCAGCGCCAGCAGCGCGAGCGCGCCGGTCAGCATGGCTTCCAGGCGCCGCCAGGCGGGCCGCTCGGCGGCGGACGCGGATGCCTGGCGCCGATGCAGCCAGGCCGCGCCCACGGCCGCCAGCAGCAGGACCAGCACGACCGCCAGCACCAGGTGCCCCAGGCGCGATCCCAGCAGGCCCGGCACGCCTTGCGCCTGCCGCCATCCCAGGACCAGCAGTCCGCCCGCCGCGCCCAGCGCCCCCGCGGCCAGCCATGGCAGGCCCGGCCCCGCCGCGCCTGCCTGCGGAACGCGCCGCGCGGACCGCGACCACGCCAGCATGGCGGCGCCGGCCGCCACGGCGGCGAGCGCCAGCCCTCCGGTGTTCACCACGTCGCATCCAGCCCCAGCAGGGCCAGCGCGCGATGGCGCAGCTCGGCCAGGCGCGGATCTCCGCGGTGCCGCGGGTATGGCAGGTCGTTCACGATCTCGGCCTTGATCCGCGCGGGCCGCTCGCTCAGCACCACGATGCGCGACGCCATGAACAAGGCCTCTTCCACGTCGTGCGTGACCAGCAGGGCCGTGAAGCCCGAGCGCTGCCAGAGTTCCACCAGTTCCGACTGCATGGCGATGCGGGTCAACGAATCCAGCTTGCCCAGCGGTTCGTCCAGGATCAGGATGCGCGGGTCGTTGACCAGCGCGCGCGCCAGCGCGGCGCGCTGCGCCATGCCGCCCGACAACTGGTGCGGATATGCCTGGCCGAACGCCTTCAGGCCCACGCGGTGCAGGGCGTCGTCCACCCGGCCGCGCTGCGCCTTCAGCAGCCCCCGCGCCTGCAGGCCCAGGGCCACGTTGTTCCAGACCGTGCGCCAGGGATACAGCGTGGGGTCCTGGAAGACGACGATGCGCGACGGCGACGGCCCCGCTATCGGCTCGCCGTCCGCCAGCAGGCCGCCCTCGGCCGGCGGCTCCAGGCCGGCCACCAGCCGCAGCAGCGTCGACTTGCCGCAGCCGCTGGGGCCCAGCAAGGCCACGAACTCGCCCGCCTTCACGTCCAGGTCGATGCCGTCGAGCACCGGCAGGGCCGCGCCATCCAGATCGAAATGATGGTTCACGCCGCGCACGGCCAGCGCCGCGCCGCGCGCATCCGGCCTTTCCGCCACCGCCGCCCCTACCATTTCACGACTCCCTTCTGCCATGCCAACAGGCGATCGCGCCCCAGGAAGAGCAGGCTGATCAGCCCGGAGAACACCAGCGCCATCACGATCAGCGCCCCGTACATGTTGGCGTAGGACGCCCAGCCCTGCGCCCACGACAGATACCAGCCCAGCCCCGACTTGACGCCCATCATCTCGGCCGCGACCAGCACCGAGAACGACGCGCCCAGCCCCATGAACAAGCCCACGAAGACCTGCGGCAGCGCCGCCGGAATCGCCACCCGCAGCACCAGGAACCATTCGCTGGCCCCCATGGTGCGGGCCACGTCGTAGTACGCCCGGTTCACTCCGGCCACGCCCGACCAGGTCAGCACCGTGACCGGGAACCAGGTCGCCAGCGCGATCAGGAATACGGCGGCCGACCAGCTCGATGGAAAAAAGAAAAACGCCATCGGCAGCAGCGCCGTGGAAGGAACCGGCCCCAGGAAGCGCAGCACGGGATGCACCCAGTAGCCCAGCCCCCGCGACCAGCCGATCGCGACCCCCGTGAGGAATCCCGCCGCCGCGCCGAGCAGGAAGCCGTTGGCCAGCAGCCACAGCGAATTCGCCAGGCTGTCGGCCAGGCGCTGGTAGTCGGTGGCGTACACCTCGATCAGCGATTGCGGCGGCGCGAAGAACGGGCTGGGCAGGAGCGCGAGCTTGGCCGTCGCGATCTCCCAGGCACCCACCGCCACGGCCAGCGCCGACAGCCAGGGTCCGGCCCGGTGCAGGGCGCGCACCGGCCGCAGCCGGCCGGCGCCGGGCACGGCCGCCAGCAACAGCAGCGCCGCCAGCGCCACCGCCGCCGCGCCGAATTCGCGCGTGTAGCCCCAGGACGAAAAGCCCACCTGCACGTTCGGCCACGCCAGCGTCACGCCGCCCACGCCAGCCCACAGCGCCGCGGCCGCGACGCCGGTCTTCCACACCCGCCAGCCGCGCGGCGCCGCGTTCCCGCCCGCCGCGGCCGCGGGCAGCACGTCAGCCGAGGACATTGGGCACCACCGCCAGCGCGTACTTGTCGATGTCCAGGCCCGGGCTGAGCACCTTGATGGTCTTCAGGTCCTTCGCGTAGCCCACGATCTCCTCGCGCAGCGCGGCCCCGGTCGACGCGTGCCCATGGCTATGGCTGCGCAGGATCGCGGCCACTCGCTCGGCCGGCACCTTGCCGGGCACGTAGGGCGCGAAGATGCGGGCCGTCTCGTCCGGATTGGAGGCGGTCCAGCGCTGCGCGTCGATCACCGCCCGCGAGATGGCCGCGGCGGCCTCGGGATCGTTGCGCACCAGGTCGCCGCGCAAGCCCAGCACGCAGCACGTGCGGTTCTCGTAGTCGCCCTCGATATTGGTCGCGATCTCGCGCAGCTTGTTGTCTTCGCGCAGCGTGTAGATCAGCGGATCGTCGCCGGCGATGGCGTCGACCTCGCCCTTGCGCAGGACTTCGCCGAACAGGTCCTGAGGATACTGGCGCCAGTCCACCGATTCGGGATCGATGCCCAATTGCGCCACGCGGATGGCGAAGAAATTCTTCACCGGGCTGGCCTGGTCCGACACGGCCACGCGGCGTCCCTTGAGGTCGCTCACGCTCTTGACGGGCGAATCCGCCGCCGTCAGCAGGCGCATGCAGCCGCCATGCGTGCCCACCGCCAGCTTGACGTCGAAGCCCTGCTCCAGCGGCTTGAGCCAGCGCAGCGCCATGCCGATGCCGCCATCGGCATGGCCGGTCGCGATCGCCTCCAGCAACTGATCCGTGGACCCGCTGAAGTTGATCCGCTCGACCTTCAGGCCGTACTTGTCGAAGAAGCCGCGCTCCAGCGCCACGGATACGGGCGACTGGCAGACCGCGGTCTGGCTCCATGCAATCTTGAATTCGCGCGGCGCGCCGCCGGCCGCCAGCACGCGCGACCCGAGCATGCCCAGCGGCGCGGCCAGCCCCGCGATGCCGGCGGCGCGCAACAGCGCGCGACGCGAGAGCCCCCGCGCCAGGGCGCCGGAATGGACGTTCGTATTCATCAACCTTCCTTTTGAGCAGACTGTGAATGGCGATGATTGCCATGCGGCATCATCGGCCTGCGCTCAGGGGTTCGACAAATACAAAGTCGGGATAACAATATGGGGCGGCGGCCGGCCTCGCCCGCGCGCGCCGCTATTCGGGCAGGTGGTCCGGCACGCCGTCGGCGTCCACGTCCTCGATGCGGTCCAGCGCGTTGCGCGCGGCCGACATGGCTTCGACGGTGCTGCGGAAGCGGCGGCTCGCGAAGATCTCGAACGCCTGGTTGTCCGGCTCGGAATCGTCATCCTGGCCGCCCGCCTCGATTTCCGCGCCGTCCTTCTTGCCGAGCCGCCGCGTTTCCAGAAAGGCGCGCGGCGGCGTGCGTCCCTCGGGCTGCGTCGCGTACGCGACCACCGAGAACCCATTGATGATCTTCTCAGCCATGGCGGCTCCGTATCGCCGCTCCGAAAGCGGCGCGGCTCCTGTTACAGACTACGGCCCGTCATCTGAAAACTTAAGTCGGCGCGGCCTGGCGCGCCCGCACGTATGCCGCCACCTGCGCAAGCACGTCGGACAGGTCGGCCTGCAGCGGCGCGAAACCCGAATTGCGCTCGCGCGTGGCCTCGTCCATGTACAGCGGGCGGCGGATCTCCACCTGCAGGCTATGGCGGTTCAAGGCCGGCTGGCCGATCTGCGCGATCAGTTGCACGCCCTTGTAGGGATCGTTGCGCGCAACCGTATACCCTTTGTCGCGCAGCGCCGCTTCGATCAACGCGATGAATTCCGGTTCGCACGTCGTGCCGTCGCGGTCGCCCAGCACGAAGTCCGCCAGCGGATGCTCGCTCTGGCGGCCCAGGCGCTCGTAGGCGTCGTTGGGCATGGAATGCAGGTTCAGGTGCCACACGGCGCCGAACCGCTGGACCACCCGCTGGATCGCCGCCGACAGGGCCGCATGGTAGGGCTGGTAGTACGCCTGGATGCGGTGCCGCACCTCGGCCAGCGTCAGCTTGCGGTCGTAGATCGGCGTCGCCTTGTCCATCCTGCGCCAGATCAGGCCCTTGCCCAGCCGGGTCTTCTCGCCCGGATCCAGGGCCTCGGGCCAGGGTTCGGCCAGCAGTTCCGGGTCCAGGTCCTGCAGCGTGCGGTTGGGATCGATATAGACGCGCGGAAAGTTCGCGGCGATCAGCGTCGCGCCCAGGGCGGGCGCCGCCGACCACAACGCGTCCACGTGCGTGTCCTCGCCCTGGCGCAGTTGCGCCAGGGTTGCCGCCGCCCCAAAATCCCCGGGATAGCGCTCGCCGCTATGCGGCGAATCGCAGACCAGGGGCAATGCCGGGCCTGCCGGTTCATGCACGGAAACTGCGTCGAAGTCGGCGTGGGTCATCGTCAATCAGCCTGAATGTTCGCGGTCTTGGCCACTTTGGCGTAGCGGGCCAGGGCCTGCTCGATCTGCGCCTGGAATTCCTGGGGCGTGGTGGGCATCAGCGTACCACCTACGTCCTCGGCCTTCTTGCGGAATTCCGGATCCTGCTGCGCGGCCCGGACGGCCTGGTTCAGGCGGTCGACCACGGCCTGCGGGGTGCCCGCGGGCGCCACCAGCCCGAACCAGCCGCCCGTGCCCATGTCGGGGTAGCCCAGTTCGATGTAGGTCGGCACGTCCGGCAGCAAGGGCGAGCGTTCGGCGCCCAGCACCGCCAGCGCCCGCAGCTTTCCGCCCTGCACCTGCGGCAAGGTCGAGGACAGGTTGTCGGTGATCGCGTCCACCTGGCCGCCCATCACGTCGTTCAGCGCCGGGCCCGCGCCGCGGTACGGCACGTGCAGCAGCTCGATGCCGGCCAGCATCATGAAGTTCTCGATGTTCACGTGGCCCAGCGAGCCCACGCCCGGCGAGGCGAAGCTGTAGCGTTCCGGCGCGCCCTTGGCCAGGGCCACGAATTCGGCCATGTTCTTGGCCGGGACGTTCGGGTTGATCGCGAAGATGCTGGGCACGGCCACCACGTTGGCCACCGGCACGAAATCCTTGACCGGGTCGTAGTTCATCTTCCGGTAGACGGCCGGGTTCGAGCCGTGCGTGCTCATGGTGGCCATGCCGATCGTGTAGCCGTCGGGCGTCGAGCGCGCCACCTGCTCCATGCCCAGCGAACCGCCCGCGCCGGCCTTGTTCTCGACCACGATGGTCTGCTTCAGGTCGCGGCCCGCGTACTCGGCGACCAGGCGGGCCACGATGTCGGTCGAACCGCCCGCGGCGAAGGGCACCACCAGCTTGATCGGACGGACGGGATAGTCGGCTGCCTGGGCGGCGCCGGCGAAGGTCAGGTTGGCGAACAAGGCGGCGAGCGCGAAGCGCGCGGACCGGCCGAAAAGGCGGCGGGACATGGGGATGGCTCCGAAAGGTGAAGGTCTATCGACAAGGCCGCCAGTGTCCGAACTTTACGGTCCCCTTTCAAACGACTATATTGCACTCTTTCATTACCAAAGGTCATGCTGGATGCGCCTGCAATCGCCATCCATGTCCGAACTGCATGCCTTCGTGACGGCGGCGCGCCTGGGCAGTTTCACGCAGGCCGCCGAGGCCCTGTGCGTCACACAGGGCGCGGTCAGCCGCGCCATCGCCAGGCTGGAAGCGCATTTCGGACAGCCGTTGATGCACCGGAACGCCCACGGCCTGACCCTGACCGACACCGGCCGCCGCCTGTACGACGGGGCCCAGGCCCCCTTGCAGGCGATCGAGGCGCTCAGCGCCGAACTGCGCGCCGACGACCGCCGGCTGCGCCTTACGCTGTCCTCGGTCCCCACGCTGGCCAGCGCCTGGCTGGTGCCGCGCCTGCCCGACTTCCACCAGCGCCACCCCGACATCCAGCTCAGCTTCGCGGCGTATCGCCGCAACGAAGACTTCTCGGGCGCCACGCCCGACGCCAGCATCCTGTCGGGCACGCCCGAACAATGGCCCGGCTGGCATGCCGACTATGTGATCGGCCGCGAGATGGTCGTGATCTGCCACCCCGGCCGGCTGGCCGCGCGCCGGGCGCAGGGGCTCTGGAACACGCCCGCCGGCCTGCTCGGCGAAGCGCTGCTGTATCACTCGAATGGCGTGGACAACTGGGCGCAGTGGTTCGCCGCCGCCGGCGTTCCCCGCGAATCGGTCAAGCTGTCCAATGGTTTCGACCAGGTGTCCATCCTGGTGCGCGCCGTCATGGCCGACATGGGCATCGCCGTCCTGCAGCGCTGCCTGGTCCGCGACGACCTGCAGGCCGGGCGCGTGGCGGCCCCCTTCCCCGACCTGCCCATACGCATCGCCCGCGGCTACCACCTGTGCGCCCCGGCCCAGCGCCGCGATCACTATGCGCTGGCCTGTTTCCGGCTGTGGCTGCTGGAGACCGCCGGCCGCGATCCCGACGTGCTGGCGGCCGGCGCGCCGGGATAACACCGGTTTCCCGCCGGCCCCGGCCTATTATTCCAAATAAAACGGGCTCCTCCGGAGCCCGTTTTCAATCGCGCGGCGCTATGTTCACGGCGCCAGCTTGAAGCCGAGGTCGACGCCCCACTTGTCGGTTTCGCGCAGCCATTTGGCGCCGCAATTCAGGCAGCGGAAATGGTCCTCGCGGCTTTCCTCGCGCCCTCTCTGGGTTGGATTGGTGAATCCTTGATGTCCGAGTTGGGCATGCGGCGCAACGCCAGCAAGCCCCGGGTTAATGCGTTGGCAAGCCAAGCACATAACGCTCATTGATGCTTCCCCACAAACATAGTTACCAAATTGTAAGGGATTTCACCAATGCTTTTCTATCGCTTTATGTCTATAGGACCGCAAATAATTGTTAACGCCGCAATTAAACAACGTCTGGCAGCGCCGACAGACAGGTCGCCAGGTGGTAGGGCGAAGTCGAAGGCATGTCGGGGCGCACGACCTTCCCGCCCGCGTCCAGGCATTCGTACCAACCCCCGGGATGCAGGAAACGGGACCGGAAAGCGGCCAGGCCGGCGGCCAGCGCGGGCAGATCGCCCTGCACCGCCAACACGCGCAGGTATTCGGTCTGCGCCCAGATCCTGCGGGTGTCGTCGATCACGGCGCCCGATTCGTCCAGGGACGCCACCACGCCGCCCTCGTCCACGCCATGGCTGCGGGACCATTGCACGGCGCGCGGCAGCGATTCCGCCAGGTCCAGGCCTTCGAACACCGGCGCCGACCCCTGCACCAGCGACAGCCATTCGAACTGGTGCCCCGGTTCCAGCCGGTTGCCGGCCGTGCCCTGCCGCTCTTCCGAAATGCATTGCGTGGGCGCGTGCACGAAGCGGTGGCTGATGCCTTGCGCCAGGCTGCGCAGGCGCTGCGCGAACAGCGCCGGCTCCGCCACTTGCGCGGCCGCCAGATACGCTTCGGTCAGGTGCATCATGGGATTCTGCGCCGGCAGGCGCAAGGGCTGGTCCAGGTCCGCGCTCAGCGCGGCGTGATACAGGGAATCCGTGGTCTTGAAGCGCGCCTCGATGGCCGACGCCGTGGCCAGCATGAGCTTGCGCGCGTCGGCGTTGCGGCTTTGGCGGAAGTACGCCGCGCAGGCCAGCACGACGAACGCGTGCGTATACAGGTCTTGGGTTTCATCGAGCGGCCGCCCCTCGGCGTCGACGCTGTAGCGCCAGCCGCCATGCTTCTCGTCGCGGAACACACGGCGCAGCGATTCGAAGAGCGTATCCGCGTGCCTGGCGGCGGCTGCGCCCGGCGCCTCGGAAAAGACGTACAACTGGCGCGCACAGGCCATGGCGCGATAGCGCGTCGCCGGCAGCGGGGCGCCGGAAGCGGAATCCAGCGATTCGAAGGGCAGGCCCAACGCGCCATTGAATCCCTGCTCCATCCACATGGGCAGGATGACGGAATCGAAATGTTCGCGCAATGCGCGGATGTGGGCCGCGAGAGTGGAATTGGTCTGTGCGGCAGTCATCTTGGAACGGCGCATGCCCGATCGGGGCCCCAGGTTTTGGAGCAGCAACGATAACCGAAATTTTCGCCGCAAATCGTTGAGCATTCTCCGTAGTTTCATGCACGCACAGACCGGTCCCGCTGATCAGTTCCATCCAGGGCAGGATGCCCTATCGGAAGATGTTTTCCTCTACCCAATTCTGCGCGAAGATCTCCGCGCGGTCGCGTGCTTCGTCCAACGAAGCGCAGTTGCCCAAGTGGGAAAACGCGGCATCCACTTCGGTGCCGCCCTCGGCCGTTACCGTCAGCAATACGCCATATCCGCCGGTATCCATGGCCGCCGTGGAAACGTCGATCAGTACTTCCTGGTCACGATGCTGCATGTGCTACCTCCCAGTCGGTTACCTAAACCGCGTGAACCACGCGTGACATTGCGGGAGCATTCTTCCCGCGCAAATGAATAGACCTGCAAACGTCACGCAAGTTCATCTTACTGGCGACGCCATGCCCGCGATATGCCGAAAGCGACCAAATCGCGCATTCTGTCTCAGGAGATTCCCGTACCCGGTGGCAAATGGTCGCAAATGCGAGAAATACTGCGAAAACATTCGCAAATTGTGCGGAATTCAGTACGGCTGGCGATCGAGACGCAACAATACCGCGGCCTTCGGACATAGCCGAGGGACGATACGCGTGCTCTGTGTTCCGGCCAGCCGGGCCTGCCGCGCCGCGCGGCGCTATCTCACGTGGATGGCGCCCGGCTCTTCCATGCGCAGGGCAAGCCTGCCCTTGCCAGTGATGAGCCAACGCCCGTCGGCGCCGGCTTCGATGCAACGCAAGGTCTCCAGCGCCGTCGCTACGTGCTCGGGCACTTCGGTCTGTTCGGCGCCCGGTTCGCCGTTGTCGGCGACGACGCGCAACCAATGACCCAGTTCGCCTTTCTGGAAACGATGCAATGCCATGCGTGACTCTCTCTAGAAGCTTCCAACGATAGCACGTCCTACGCCAGCAGCTTGGGAACGGACGACACCAGCAGGGCCACGCCCGACGCCGTCAGCAGGCCCAGCACGATGCGGCGGAAGGCCGCATCGCTGATGCCGGCGTAGATGCGCGTGCCCACTAGCGTGGGCACCAGCATCGCCGGCACGATCACGGCGAACAGCGGCAGCATGTCGCGGGTGACCACGCCCGCGTAGATGTAGCTGGCCATCGTCACGGCCAGCATCGAGAGGTTGAAGTTCTGGATGACCGAGCGCTGCACGTCCCGGTCGAAACGGCGCAAGGTGCACCACAGCGTGGGAATCACGCCGGTAAAGCCGCCGATGCCCCCCATGATCCCGCCGACCGCCCCCACCACGCCATCGGCCACCTTCCCGCCCGCCGCGATGCGCGGCAAGCGCGTCGCGAACAGCATGACCGGACACCAGATCGCCAGCAGCCCGCCGATGCAAGCCTTGAACACCAAGGGGTCCAGGTGCGGCAGCAATTTGACGCCCAGCGGAATGCCCAGCAATCCGCCCGCGACGAACGGCAGCAGACGCTCGGCCGCGAAGCCGCGGCGCACGGTGAACGCCGCCAGCAACTGCCCGGTCAGCGATCCGAACACCGCCATCGCGGCCGCGAGCCTGGGGTCCACCGTCCAGGCCCAGAACGACATGGCCACCATGCCGAAACCGAAACCGGAAAGGCCTTGCACGAAACCCGCCGTCATGGCGCCCGCCACGACCAACACATATAACGAATCCATATCCGCCGCACGCCCGCATGAAGCCGGGCCCTCCCCGGCGCCTGCCATTCTAGGGCCTGCCGGCGCCGAAAGGCGCCTCGCGCGGGCCGGGGACGATCTACGACGGGCGCAACAGCATCGGACGCCCGTAGCGGGCCGCCGCGGCGGACGCCGCGACGCTCGCCCCGATCAAGGCCAGGCCCAGCGCCAGGTCGGCCGAAATGCGTTCGTGGAAGACCAGCGCGGACACGAGCAAGCCGATCACCGGCACGCAGAGCATCGCGATCGAGGTCGCCACCGGCGGCATCTTCTGCGTCATGCCCAGCACCACGATGAAAGTGAGCGCCGTGGCCAGCGGCCCCGTGTACAGGATCACGGGCCAGGCGTCCGGCACCGCGAGGAACGCCGGCGCGCCGTCGCGCATCCAGGCCAGCGCGGCCAGCGGCACGGCGGCGATGGCGGTCTGCCACGGGATCATTTCCGCCCCCAGCCGGACGTGGCGGCTGCCGCGCAACTGGATGATGTTGCACGCCCAGGCGAAGGAGGCGCCCAGCAGCATCGCCAGGCCGATGACGGTGTGCGCCTGCCACGGGCTGAAGGCGGGCGCGACGATGACGGCGATGCCCGCGTAGCTCAGCGCCGTCGCCAGCCATTGGGCCAAGGACAGGCGCTCTTTCAGGACCAGCGAGGACAGCGGGATCACCCAGATGGAGGTGGCGTACGCGATGACGGACGCGCGTCCGGGCGCCACATACTGCATCGCCCACAAGGCCAGCGCGGTGAACGCGCCCATCTGCAGCAGCGCCACGCCCGCCACCAGCGGCAGCTCCTGGCGCGTGGGCAGGCGCAGGCGCCCCAGCAGGCCCAGCACCAGCACGCTGATCGCGGCGGCGGATCCGAAGCGGCTGGCGGCCAGCCACAGCGGGCTCATGTGCGCCAAGCCCAGTTTCATGACGGGCCAATTGCCGCCCCAGACCGCCACCGCGCCCACCAGCGGCAAAAACCTGACCCACCTGCTCTGCTGACTCATTACTGCTCGACTTACCGCATGAATATTCCGCGTTTTGGCCGAATGGCCAAACGAAGGAATAGTCTATAGGGTAAACCCCAGCACATTTCACCTCAATTCACTGCGATAAACGGCATACTCAGCACATCCGAACTGCCGATTGAAGACAACCAGGTGACTTATGCTGGAAATCAACCTAGATGCCACTGACATCCGTATCCTGAACGAACTCCAGCGCGACGCGCGCCTGACCAACGTCGAGCTGGCGGCCCGCGTCAACCTGTCGGCGTCGCCCTGTCTCGCGCGGGTCCGCCGGCTCGAGGCCGAAGGGCTGATCGACCGCCGCGTCACGCTGCTCAACGCGCGCAAGCTGGGGCTGAAGGTCAATGTGTTCATCCAGATATCCCTGGACAAGCAGCGCAAGGCCGCGCTGGACGTATTCGAACGCGAAATCGCCGTGCTGCCCGAGATCATGGAGTGCTACCTGATGTCGGGCGATGCCGACTACCTGATCCGCGCCCTGGTTCCCGACGTCGACGCGCTGGAACGCCTCATCGTCGAACACATCACCCGCATCCCCGGCGTGGCCAGCATCCGGTCCAGCTTCGCGCTGAAGCAGGTGCTCTACACCACCGCGGTGCCGCTCTCCTGAAGCGCCCCGGCCAATTCCGCCCGCCGCTTGCGGGATCGTCCGGGCCAGCCCACAATGAAAGCGCCGGCGCGGGCCGCCGAGCCCGCGCCGGCCTCCCTCCCATCGTCTAGCAAGGAGCACACCATGCCTGAAACCGACTGGTTCCCTGGCGGCACGCTACCCGATCGTCAGGGCTACTTCGAAGTGGAATACGACACGGGCGAAACCGAAATCACGCGCTACGGCATATTGGGCTGGGAGCCCGAGGAGAACCGCGGCCGGATCAGGCGCTGGCGCGGCCTGGATCCGAAAATAGAAGCGGCCGAAATGCAGCGCGAAAGCGCCGTGCGCAACAACGGCGACTCGCTGATCGGCTGAGCCGCCGGCGCGGCGGCACGGCAAAACGAAACGCCGCGGAGGAAATCCGCGGCGTTTCGCTTTTACGGGCAAGGCCCGATCAGAGATCCAGCTTGGAGATCTTCGTGCCGGCCAGCGACACGCCCGCCATCAGGCCGCCGTTGTTCATCACGAACCCCACGACGGGCTGCTGGGCGGTATTCGTATCGATGCGCCCGTTGGCGCCGATATTGACGACCGCGACCGTGGCGTCTGCGCCCACGGTCCAGCCGCTGCTGTTGCGGAACTTGTTGAGCGCCTCGTCGGTCATGAACAGCAACACCATGGCCTTGGATTGCGCGCCCGCCTGGAAGCCGATCGAACCCGCCGTCGTGCTGTAGTAGCCGGCGTTCGCGCCGCCCACCTTCAACACGCCCTTGCCATGTTCCGCGCCGACGATGAAGCTGCCGCTCAACACGTCGGGAAAGACCAGCACGCCCTTGGCGCGCGCGACCAGGTCCTTGGACTGGGGCGAAGCTTCATAGAGCTTGCCCAGCGTCGCATCGGCCGCGCTGCTGAGGGACTGGCGCTGCTCGCTCGCGGTCGCGGCGGACTTGGGACTGGTGGTGGTGCAGCCGGCAAACAGCAGGCCGGCCGCGCCGATCGTCACGGCGGCCAGGCCGGCGCGACGCAAGACAGGAAAAGTATCAAGCATGGAACTCTCCTTGTTGTTGTCACCTACTCTACCAATGTACCGGGCAAATCCGCCAGCGCAAGGCACACGATTGTGCCAAACGAAACAAAACCTGCCGGAGGCGTCGCGCCGGATTGCACTTCCTGCTACAAAATTCCGTAGCGGGGTTCGCCCGTGGACTCGTCGATCGATACGATGCCCGACAGCACCAGTTCGGCATGGCGCAGCGCAATCCCCGCGTCCGCGAAGGTCACGAAGCGCGGCAGCGACCAGCGCCGCGGAACATCGTCCGCGGCCTCGGCCCGGCAGACGGCGACCTCGATCGCCAGCACGCCGTCGTCCAGCCTGACGACCTGGCATTCCACCTGGAAGCCATCGATCTGACGCCGCGGCCACGCGCCCATGCCACCCTCCTGAAATGTGCTCATCCGGGCGCAATATGCCAAAAATAAATCGCCTTGGAAAGCAATGTTTTCAAGGGGTAATCAAGCACTAGAACAGCTAGTGCGAGCGCATCTTGCAAGCGCTGAAAACGCCCCGATCCAGCCGTTTTTCAGACCGCTGCGCGCCGGCCTACTCGGCGCCCGGAGACCGTATCCATTGCGCGTCCCACAGTCCCTCGCCGCGTTCGAGCGCATCGCCCAGCGCCTGCTTGCGGCGCTGGGCCACCGCCGCGAGCAGCGCATTGCAGACGGAGAACGCCGCCGTGTAGGAATCGAAGGGCGAGGCGCTGGAACTGCGCGCGACCAGCACATGGTGCGCCGAGGCGGCGGCGGGCGCCGAAGCCGAGTCCGTGATCAGCACCACCTTGCCGCCGCGCTGCCGGAAATACTTCACCGCGCCGGCCGTGGCGACGGAGTAGCGCCTGAACGTGAACGCCAGCAGCACGTCGGCCTCGTCGATCCAGAGCAACTGGTCTTCGAGCGACAGCGGGCCGGCCGCCGCCATCGGCTTCACGGCGGGCAGGCACATGTTCAGGTAAAGCGCCACGTGGCTCGCCAGCGGCGCGGCCTGCCGGAACCCCAGCACGTGCACCCTGGCCTTGCGCTGCGTAAGCAGGCGCACCGCCGATTCGAAGGCCGCCGCGTCGATGGATGCGAACGTCTCCTTCAGGTTGTGCAGGTCATGCAGCAAGGCGTTGTTCAGGCAGGCGCGCGCCGTAGGGTTGTCCGCGCCGACGGCATCGGCGCGCTCGCCGGGCGAGGCCAGCCGCGCCGTCACTTCCGAACGCGCCTCCATCTGCGCCTGCGCATAGCTTTCATAGCCCAGCTTGGCCAGCAGGCGCACCACCGTGGACGGGCTGGTTCCCACCTTCTTCGCCAGCGCCGTCGCCGATTCCAGCAGGCCTTGCGGATAGCGCGCCTGCATTTCCTCGACCAGCAGGCGCTCGGTCTTGCTGAGTTTCCTGCCATAGCTGGCGATGCGCTGGTTCAAATTCATAGGTATGGACAGGCCCTAGGTGATAACCCCAAATCTCACAACGCGCATTGCATCTTATATTTCAATCTGCAATCTTCATTGCAAAGTAGACCAAACACGCCATCCCCACAAGAGGCTTTCAGGACGGCAGCCACCATCCCTGGAAACAGCAGGCGTCCTGCCCCTCGAAGCGCAGACGCCCCAACAGTTCACCGCCATGATGTCCGAGCGCCTGGCGTTGTACAAAGACCTGATCGACCGCGCCGGCATCCGTCCTGAATAGGCCCGACCCTGATGAACACTCCCGCTTTCGAACCCGACACCGCTCCGCTGGAAGTCCTGCCGCGCGACCTCGCGGCCTACCGCGAGGGCAACGTCGGAATTCCCTACGTCCATCGTTTCGAGTCGGGCCTGCCCGGCCCGCACGTACTGATCAACGCCATCACCCATGGCAACGAAATCTGCGGCATGGTGGCCGCTACGCACCTGCTGGACAGCGGCGTGCGGCCCAAGATCGGCACGCTGACGGTGAGCTTCGCGCACGTCGAGGCCTACCAGGCCTTCGACATCGAAAACCCCTATGAAAACCGCCAGCTTGTGCACAACCTGAACCGCATCTGGTCGGACGACATGCTGGACGGACCGGAAGACAGCCCCGAACTGCGCCGCGCCCGGGAACTGCGCCCCGTGCTGGACGCCGCCGACTATGTGCTGGACATCCACTCCACGCGCGCGCCGGTGCAGCCGTTCTGGGTCTACACGGAGATGGACCGCAACACCGCGCTCGCCAGCGCCGTCGGCACGCCGGAAGTCCACCTCGTGATGCCCCCGGGCATCTTCCCCGGCACGGGCGTCATGGGCTATGGCCGCCACGGCGATCCGGAATCCGACAGCGGCGGCTCGCTGGTGGTCGAATGCGGCCAGCATTTCGCGCAGTCCGCCGCCGCGCTCGCCACCGACGTCACGCTGCGCTTCCTGGCGCACCTGGGCCTGATCGACGCCCCGGCCGGCACGGCGCCGCCCCCGGCCCCGCGGCGCTATCGCCTGCTCGAAGTGCACATGGTGAAGTCGCCGGACTTCACCTTCACGCGCCCGGTCATCGGCTTCGAGACCTTCGGCAAGGACGAACTGATCGCCATGAACGGCACCGAGGAAATCCGTTCGCCCTGCGACGACTGCACGATCTTCATGCCGACGCGCATGCCCATCGTCGGCCGCGAAGCCGTGTACCTGACCGTGGCGGTCTGACGGGCCTGCCGGCAGGCGCCCGGCCCGCGGTCCGTCAGAGGTCCGGGATCAGGCGCTTGCCCAGGCTGATGACTTCGTCCTGCTGGAACCCCAGCGTTTCATAGAAATCCTTCACCGCGATATTGCCGGACCGTATCAGCAGGTTGATCTTGGGGCAGCCCATCTCCAGCAGCTTGCGTTCGACGGCGCGCATGAGCGCCGTCGCATGGCCGCGGCGCTGGTGCGCCGGCGACACCGCCAGGTAATTGATCCAGGCGCGGTGGCCGTCGTAGCCGCCCATCAGCGTCCCGACGATCGCGCCGTCCGCCTCTCCCACCAGGAACAGGTCCGACTGCACCGTCAGCTTGCGGGCGATGTCCTTCTGCGGGTCGTTCCACGGGCGCGTCAGGCCGCAGTCGCGCCACAACTGGATGATCGCGGCTTCGTCGGAAGGATGGTAGGGCCGGATGGCGATATCTTGAGAACTCATGCTTCGTTCCTTGGTAGGGGAAACGAAAGCCTTGCGATACGCCTCGATAGCGGGAAGAACGGCCGGAAACAGAAAAGCCACGAGGGGTATCGTGGCTTTCGGGGAAAAGCGCTGAAGATTCAGCGCGGATGCGACCAGCCACTCAACGCAGGCGTCGAGTGATTCGTCGGTTGGAGGCGCCGGACAACGGCGCGAAATGCGGGGCTTCCATGAACGCAAGCATACAGGAGGCCGGCGCGGCCGCCAACAGGCCGCCAGCCGCCGCGCCGCTCTCAGGCCAGGTCGGGCGCCGGCAAGGTCCCCTCCATGACCGCCACGGCCTGGCCCGCCACGCCCGCCCACACACCGTCGGCCCGCGGCTCGGCGTGGGCCGACAACAGGCTGGCGCGGCCCATGTCCACGCCCTGCCCGACGCGCAGGCGCAACACGCCGTCGCCGCGCAAGGCGGCGCGCAGCGCCGTCATGGCCGCCGTCGCGCTGCCGGTGGCGGGATCCTCCGTCATGCGCCCGGTGAACATGCGGGCCTGGACGTCTGTCCGCGGATCGCCCGCGGTGTCCGTGGTGTAGACATAGATGGATTTGGCGCCGTCCAGCGGCAGCATGGCCGCGTAGCCCTCCGAGTCGGGCGCGGCGCGCCGCAGGGCGTCGCGGCTCGCCAACTGCACGACCAGGAACGCCAGGCCGACCGACACCACCTGCGGCGGATGCTCGGACGTGTCGATGTCCGCCACGCCGAGCTTCAGCGCCCGCGCCACCGCCGCGACCGGCGCCACGCCGCCGCGCGACAGCGGTTGCGGCGCCAGCAGTTCCGCTCCCTCCACGCCCTGCGCGCCCGCCCGCAGCGCGATGCGGACCAGGCCCGCCTCCTCTTCGAACACGAAGGCATCCGGCACGGGCCGCCCCGCCGCCTGCCACTCGCGCGCCAGCACCACCGCCGTGCCCACGTTCGGATGCCCGGCGAACGGCACCTCCCGGTCGGGCGTGAAGATGCGCACCCAGGCCGTATGCGCGGCATCGCGGGCGGGCAGGACGAAGCTGGTTTCCGAATAATTGAATTCGCGCGCGATGCGCTGCATCTGCGCGGCGGCGAGCCCCTCGGCGCCAAGCACGACCGCCAGCGGGTTGCCGCCATAGGCGCGGTGGGTGAAAACATCGGCGGTGACATAACGGTAGCGCATGGAGCATCCTCTCGATCCGCGCGGACGTGGCGGCGACCCGGAAAGTGTGCGGCGCGGGCGCTCCGCCCGCCAGGCACAGAGCCGCGGAATCGGAGCCGTAACAGCAGGCCGCCAAGGCCGATTCGGCCATCGATTCCTCGATCGCTTTGTGTCTCGTGGCCGTTTCCGGCCGGGCAAATGCGAGCGAGCTGTTTGCGCATTGCCGGCCCGCGCGCGAAACGGCTAGACTGTGGCCAAAAACCGCAAACCGGCTTGGCCGCAAGCAAACCCGGTTTCGCACCGCAGGAACCCTCGATGGCCAACGCGCGTACCTATTTCCAGAGCCGCTTGCCGCCCGGCGAGCTTGCACGCATCCTGCTCCGCCATGAACGGTTCTTCCTGGAAAACGTCGGCGACATAAGCGAAACCGTGGCCGCGATCCAGCAGCATTGCCGGGCGCATGGCCTGACCAGCCAGGTACGCAAACAGCCCTGCAGCCCCCGCCTATCGGGCTGGGACCTGCTTTTTCTTCTGCCCAACTGGATCGTCACCCTGGCGGCCGCGCTCCTGTCCGCAAGCGCCCTGGCCGGGCCGCGTGCCGACTTGATCATCACCCTGCGCAGCAACAGCCTGCTGGAAGTCTGCTACCGCCGGTCCACCGCGCGCGCTTGACGCAGCGCATCTCGCCGCCCGCGCCGGCGCCGTAAACTATCCCATATATGGGGATGCTCACAATGAGAGACAGAGCTGTATACGCGGGTGAACTCAGCGCCGACGACGCGGTGTGCCTGGCTCGGACCTGGGCGGCCGCGCATCACGCGGATGCGGACCGAAGCCGGAACTTCGCCATCCAATGGCACCGGGACGCCCTTCCCGCCGACAGGCGCGGCGACGCCTTGCTCCGGGACCTGGAATTCTTTTTCCAGGCGTCCTCCAAGGACGCCGCCTATTGGCAGTCCGTCGGCGACTTCTCCGAAGAAGCCACCGGCGTCTGGGGAGTGCAGGCGCTCAAGGCCCTGGCCGGCCTGAACTTCATCGGATTGCTTGCGGCGGCCGTTCTTTTCGCGGCGCGCGGCGGCTCGGCCTACACGGCCGGCGCGGCCGGCGCCTGCGTCCTGTTCCTGGCGGGAGCGGTCCTGGCCTATCCCGCGCTCAGGCTTATCCGCATCTCGCGCGCCAGCGCCAATGCCGCCGCCACCCAAAGCCGCGAAGCCGGCAGCGCATCGACGTGGGAACAGCTACGGTCCGCCAACGACGCCAACCCCAACGTGGGCCGCAAGGAACGGAAGCTCGCGGTCCGCCTGGCCGTGGCCATGGCCGCAGCCGCCACCGCCGGCTGCGCGCTGCTCGTCACCGCGGTGTGGTTCTAGCGCTCCGCGCCCGACGCTCGCGGCAAGCCGTCCAGCAATGCCGGCCACGCCTGCTCCCAGCAGCACCGATGATCGAAGTCCGGAACGACGACGATCTCCGGTTTGCCGCTGGCGGGGAAACGGCTGGCATACGACCGCGCGATGCCCTGCGGCATGACCCGGTCCCTGGCGCCCACGTAATGCCGCTGCGGTATCGCCGACAGCGCCCGCCACTCGTCGGCGGGATTCAGCGAGCCGCGCAAGGGGCTCAGGCCCAGGTCCGTAGTCCAGGATTGCGTGTCCAGATTGGCGGCCACGGTAATCAGGCGCGCGACGTCAGAGCGCCGCGCGGCAAGCAGCGCGGCCACCGCGCCGCCGCCGGAATAGCCCACCAGTTCGATCCGCGTGGCGCCATAGCGCGCTTTCAACCGGTCGATGGCCAGTCCGCTGGCGGCGACGACCTCGGGCGCGAAACGCCCCGCGGTCCAGTAATGCGCCTCGCAATGGCGGCGGCTGGGCCCCTCGACGTACTGGCACGGCCTGGCCAGGTAGACCGCCTGGCGCCGCGGATCGCCGATGGCCAGCCGCAGCGCCAGCGGATCGCGCGGCGTCGGATCGAACGATGGCGTTCCGGCATCCACCCAGGCCGCCCCGTCTCCCTCGATATACACCGTCAACGTGCCGGCCCGCGACAACCCCGGCGGCACGAACGCGGCCAGGACGAACGCCCCCGCGTCCATTTCCAGGCCTTGCCAGCCCGCCTGCTGCGCGACCCGCGCGGCGGCCTGCCGCCGCTCCTGCACGGCCGTGCCCGCGCAGCCCGCGATCAATGCGCAGGCCAGCAGGACGGCCGGCAAGCGCATCAGAACGCCCAGCGGACGTTGATCGACGCCGTCTGGGCCGCCAGGCCGCTGCGGGCCTCCAGGTCATAGCGCGCCGTAACCTGGGTGTTTTCCGCGGCCTGGAACGCGAGGCCCAGGCCCGCGCGGCCGATCCAGCGCGCAGGCTCGACGCCCGGCGTCTGGAAGGCGGCGCCGCCGCCCACATAGCTGGAGGCGATGCTGTTGCCTTCGCCCAGCATGTCATAGCCCACGCCCAGGCTGGCCGTCAGCGAGGCGCGGTCCGTCAGCCGGTGCTGCAACTGGCCCTCGACCATGGCGATCAACTGTTCGCTGGTCTGCGAGCCCACGCGCAGATTCAGCGCGCCGGCGCCCCGTTCCGTGTACGACTCGCTGTGAATGCGGAAGTAGTCCGTGCGCAGCGACGGCGTGAAGCTCGTGTCCTCGCCGACCTGGAATCCGCGCCCGATCGCCGCGCCCAGATGCGCGGTCGTGCTGTCGAAATCCGACTTGGCCGTGCGATCGAGTCCGCCGAAACGCATCGAGCGCCGGCCGTCATTGCGGTTGATGCCCACGTCCGCCTGCCAGCTCACCCAGGCATTCGGCCAGGCGCCGAGGCCGTGGCTGCCGTAGGCGAGGAGCTGGTAGGCGTCGATGTCGGCGCTGTTGGTGTCCGCCGTGGACTTGCCCTTCACGTCGGATCTCGCGTAGGCAAAGCCCATGCCCAGGCGGCTGGCTTCCCCTACCTTCGCATCGGCGCCGAGCACGAAGCCATAGGTATCGGCCCGATAGCCGGCCATGCCATTGCGGTTGTCCTGATCGGCATACGAAGCCAGCGGCTTGAACCACACGTTCTTGTCGGCAAGGAATCCTTCGCCGGACGACAGGCCGGTCATGCCGTTCTGCCGGGCCTGGACTACGCGGCTTACGCCTTGCATGCCGCTGACCGACACCTGGTTCAGGCTGGCGCTCATGAGCGGCAGCGTCTGCACGACGGCGTCGGCCACCTGCTGCTGGCTGCCCAGCCTGCCGAATGCGCCCACCACAGTGGCCATGTCGCCAGTGTTGTCGCCGCTTGCCAGCAGGCCATCGAGCACTCGCGCGGCCCCCAGGCCCTGGCCGAAGCCCTGCGCCGCGACCCGGTTGGAGACCGCGCGGCTGGGCGCGCCGGAATTCACGGGCGAACCGCCGCCCGAACCTTCGTCCACGACGGTGCGCAGGTCCACCGTGCCATCGGCATTGACGATGGTCTTGAAGTTGAACAATTCGCTGTTGTCCGTCGTGACGAAGGTGCGATCCGTCGCTTCCAGCGTGGTGGCGCTGATCACCGAGGCCAGGGTCTTTCCGTTGCCCAGCGCGTCGCCGTTGAGCACGTTGACGAAGAGCCCCGTGCCATCCTCGAAGCTGGCCCTGCCCTGGACCGCCAGCCGCCCGTACAGCGGCATACCGAGAAGACTGGACACGCCCAGCTCCAGGCTGGCGCCGCGCGACTGGACGTAATCGCCCTTGATGGCCGTGGTGGCGCCCGGAAGCACGTAGACCTGGCCCTGGTTGCTGAAAGGCCTGGCGCGGCTTTCGAACTCATAGAAGGACGTGCTCAACCGGGCGCCCGAGGCGACGGTGAAGCTATCGACCGCGAAATTGTTCTCGGCATTGAATTTGGTTCATCGCGCAATAGCGTGGAGGGGTTTGGCAAGTTTTCGTATTCTTGACGGCAGGTATTTGCCATCAGGAGTGC
>NZ_UFQC01000088.1 GCF_900496975.1 Achromobacter veterisilvae | reverse complement strand
CAAGTTCGGCGACAAGGCCGCCTGGGATCCCTACATCAAGACCGGCATGGACGCCATGGTGAAGGTCGCCATGCAAGCCGCGGGCGCAGGCGCGGCGGCGGCTGCTGCGGGAGCGGCGGCCGGGGCGGCATCCGCTTCCTTCTTGTCGCCTTCCGCGGCCGGAGCGGCGGGTTCGGGCAGCGAGCCGCCCGACTTGTTGGCCATGTAGACCACCGCGCGCGCGACTTCGTAGTCGGACAGCGCGGGGTTGCCGCCCTTGGCGGGCATGCCGCCCTTGCCGTGCAGGGCCACGTTCAGCATGGCGTCGTAGCCGGCCTTGATGAACGGAGCCCACGCGCCGTTGTCGCCGACCTTGGGGGCACCCGCCACGCCGGCGGTGTGACAGGCCGTACAGACGGTGGAGAAAACCTGTTCGCCGGTCTTGAAGACCTTGGGGGCATTGGCATCGACCAAGGCAAAACCCGCGACTGGGGCGATGCGCTTGGTGACGGCTTCGTTGGACATCGTATCCGAACCGGCCCCTACCTTGGTGCCCGAAGCCACCATGTTCACCAGTAGGATGATGATGGCGATGGGAACCACGAAAGACAGTACGACCGTGACGATCAGTTGCTTCGGGGTTTTGATGGGGGAGGAGTGCTCTTCTATGTGTTCCTGCTCGTTGCTCATGACCAAATCCTGCTAACGGGTACCGGGGGCGCCTGGCGGCGGCAACAGAAAATCAGTACTGCACAAGTCGGCGGCGATGATGGCCCGCCTTGCAAGCAAACGCTGGATTATATAACGGTGTCATAGACACGGGGCCAATGCAACTGCCGGGGTTTTCGCTGAGTTTGGCGGAAGATTTGATCCGCTCCATGCAGTTCCCGGAAAACTAGGTACAATACCGCCTCCTTGCACTGCGCCCGTAGTTCAATGGATAGAATGAGAGTTTCCGAAGCTCTTGATACAGGTTCGATTCCTGTCGGGCGCGCCATCGAATCAAGGACTTAGGTCCGGCGCGGGGCCATTGTGTGCCCAAAACGCCAAGCCCATCCGCCAGGACGGGCCGCCAGGGTCCCTCCGCCGTGCAAGCCCACGGCGGCATATTCAAGAAAACGCCCCCCCTTCCGCCGCGTATCAGCAGTTTCGTGGATTGGCCAATGCCAGACGTGATCCAATGTGGAACGCTGCGGGATCCGTCGGAAAAAAATACCCTGCCGTCCGTCGATTACAGGCAATTCCCCCGCAGGAAAACACGACCTTCCGCGATGCGCCTTGCGGTCCGTTCTATTGCGGCCTGTTCAACATGCCATTCGTTGCCGCACCGCGCCACGCTGGCATCGACGTGGATAACACCGCTTGGATGCCCGAACGTATAACGTCTCGGGCCCGGCGCGCCGCACAATTGCGCAGGAAGGCTGCCGGAGATTCCACAAGCCATGCCGGTCGTGACCGTGACCGTGCCGGCCAAGGTTTTACTGGCGGAGCCGGAGGCGTACTGTCTGCACACGAGGTCCAGGCGATCGGCGCTGATCAGTTCGCCCGTCGTGCACGTATGGTAATCGCGCGGCTTTTGCAGCATTACCAGCATCGGCGTGGAAGGGGCGCTGCGCTGGTGCCAATAGTCGCTCAATCCCAGGCGGATAGCGACCTCGCGACGCAATGCGTCCATGTGGGCACGAAGCGCAAGATCGCTATCGATGACCAGGGGATCTTCTGTGCCGGATAGTCCGAAGGACTCGGCGCGGGCGTAGATGACGAGATTCGCGCCATCCACGACGGATACCGTCACGCTTTCTCTGCCTGGAACGGCGATCTCTGTCTGCACTTCTCCGAAGGGCAGCAGCCGGCCCGTGATTGCGCCGACTGCCCGCGAGAAATCCAGCGCTATGGGCGCGCCACGCCCAGGAACCCCGCCGATCTGCAAATCGCCCTGCGTGATGGACCTGCGTCGACGTTGTCGGGGCGCTGACATGGACGATCCGATCTGTGTTCAGGTTGTGAACTCGTACCAGCGTATGTCCGTCCCGCGGCGTGACCAGGCCGCTTTCAATCGCGTATACCCCGGCGGCAGCCGTCAGGTTGCCGCAGTTCAGGTTGTAATCGACTTCCGGGGCCAGGATGCCGACCTGGCCGAAGAGATAGCTGACGTCGCTGTCTTCGCGGCGTGGCGGGCCCATGATGGCAGCCTTGCTGGTCAGTTTGTCGGCTCCGCCCAAGCCATCGATCTGGCGGCGGTCGGGGCTGCCAAAGATGTCGAGCAATAGGGTCGTCAGCGATTCACGGTCGGCAGGAACATCGGATTCCCGGAGAAAGATTCCTTTGCTCGTGCCGCCGCGCATCATGACGAATGGCAAGCTGTCCGGAGTGTGCATCGTGCAGGCCCAAAGAGGTGTTTTGCGTGATCCGATCGCCTCACGGTGCAGGCTGTCGGCATAGCAGACACTCTACGCAAGTTGCGAGCCCTTGCGGACGCAGCAGGCGGGGGAACCGGTCCATATAGTGAAAATCCCGCTTCAATGGAAAAACCGGCCCGAAGGCCGGTTCGTTGTGAGTGGAGACCGGGAATTACAAATTGCCGGCCAGTTCCGGCACCACCTGGAACAGGTCGCCCACCAGGCCGTAGTCGGCCACGCCGAAGATCGGGGCTTCCGGATCCTTGTTGATGGCGACGATGACCTTGGAATCCTTCATGCCGGCCAGATGCTGGATGGCACC
>NZ_UFQC01000035.1 GCF_900496975.1 Achromobacter veterisilvae | reverse complement strand
AGGCGGGTGGACAGGCCCGCGGCTTCGAATTCGCCGCGCAGCCAGGCGCGGGCCTCGCCGAACAGCGGCGAGAACGCCCGGCGCGTCCAGGGCATGTCGGGCAGGGTGAAGCGGGACAGGGTTTCGACGCGGGCCCAGAGGCGCTCGGCGTTCAGGGGCGGAAATTCGACAGCCATGGTTCCGGTCCTCAAGCCTGGCCCGGGCGCAGGAAGCGGCCGTCGCCCTTCTGGTTGACGATGCGCTGGCCGTCGAACACCTGCTGGCCGCGGCACCACGTGGCGGCGACGCGCACCGAGAACTCGCGGCCCTCGAACGAACTCCACTGCACGGCCGACAGGCTGCCCGCGGGGTCGTAGGCATGGCGCTCCGGCTTGAGGATGACGATGTCGGCGTCCTTGCCCACCTCCAGCGAGCCCTTGCGGTCGTCCAGCAGGAAGTGCCGCGCCGGGTTGCGGCTCAATTGCCGCACCACCATGGACGGCGCGATGCCGTGCTCTTCGCAGCCGGTCCAGAAGGCGGGCAGCAGCGTTTCGAGGCCCGGGCCGCCGGACGAGTTCTTGAAAACGTTGGGATTCTGCTTGCGTTCCAGCCCCCAACTGACGTGGTCCGACGAGACGAAGGTGCATTCGTCGTTGGCGATATGGGTCCAGAGCAGGTCGACCTCCGCCTTCGGCCGGATCGGCGGATAGTGCTTGGTCTTGGCGCCGAAGCGCCGGGTGTGCTCTTCATGGTTGAGCATCAGGTACTGCACGCAGGTTTCGATGCTGGCGCGATGGCCGTTGCGGCGGTACATATTGCAGATCTCGAACCCGCGCGAGGTCGAAACGTGCACCGCGTGCGCGCGCGCGCCCGTCTCGGCGCCGATCTCGTAGATCAGCGCGGTGGCCAGGTTTTCGATCAGCGGCGTGTGGGCGCGCATGAAGGCGTCCCACCCCGTGTCTGCGGCATCCACCAGGCGCGCGATATTCTTGCGCGTCAGCTCCTGCATCTGATTGTGCACGCCGCAGGCCAGTCCGGACGGCGCGATCAGCCGGAACGCCTCGTACAGGTCGTCCTCCTCGATGCGGGGGAAACGGCCTGGCGTAGCCTCGAAGGTCGAGAACTTGAACGCGCACACGCCGCCTTCGATCAGGCCGGCCGCGGCGGCCAGGCCATGCTGGGTGTTCAGGGTGCCGAACAGCGCGACGTCCACATGACAGTCGCGCTCCGCTTCGGCGATCTTGGCGTCCAGTTGAGGACGCGAGGCCACGGGCTCCGGATCGTCGTAGGGCATGTCCACCATGACGGTGACGCCGCCCGCCGCCGCGGCGCGCGAGGCCCAGCCCAGCCCCTCCTGGTTCTGCTGGCTGCCCGAATGCACTTGGCCGTCCACCACGCCGGGGACGATCCACTGGCCCCTCGCGTCCACGCTGGCCCGCGCCGCGGGAGGCGCGCCCACGCCGCGCGCCGCGATCTTTCCCTCCCGCACCGCCAGCCAGCCGTCCACCGCCACCGCATCCGGGTCGACGATATTGCCGCGCACCACCAAATCGAAATCGCTCATGACCGCTTCCATCCTTAAATCAGTGGGTGCAGTGTAGTGAGCGACCTGCCAAAACGTCTTATGCTTATATGTGCATCGGAATTAACATCAGGTTAAGCATATGAAATTGAATCTGCGGCAGATCGAGGTCTTCCGGGCCATCATGCTCAGCGGTTCCATCAGCGGCGCGTCCAAGCTGCTGTTCGTGTCCCAACCCGCGGTCAGCCGATTGATCGCCTATACCGAACAACGCCTGGGACTGATGCTGTTCCAGCGCATCAAGGGCCGGCTCTACCCCACGCCGGAAGCCCGCCGGCTGTTCGTGGAAGTCACCGCGCTCTACCAGAACGTGCAGCGCGTGAACGAAGTGGCCGACAACCTGGCGGAGAACCGCGAGGGGCAGTTGCGCCTGTCCTGCAGCCCCAGCCTGGGCCAATCCCTGCTGCCGCGCGCCATCGCGCAGTTCCGCAAGCGCTACCCGCAGATGCGCATCGTGCTGCAGACCCAGATCCCGGCGACGCTGCAACAGGCGCTGCTGACGCAGCAGGTGGAACTGGGCGTGGCCTATATGCCGGTGGAGCACCCGAGCCTGGCCTCGCAGCCTCTCTACGAGAACAAGATCGTCGCGGTCCTGCCCAAGGGCCACCCGCTGGCCGCGCGCGGCCAGGTGGAAGTGCGCGACCTGATCAACGAGCCGCTGATCGGCTACAGCGCCGACATTCCCTTCGGCATGCTGATCAACCGGCTGTTCGGCGACGAGGACTCGCAGCCGGAACCGCGCATCGAAGTGCAGCAGGCCCACGTGGCCTGCGCCCTGGTGCAGGCCGGCGCGGGCGTGGCGCTGGTGGACGAAATCACCGTGGCCGGACCGATTTGGTCGAAAGTGGTGACGGTTCCCATCCGAGGCACGGTGAACGCGCCCGTGAACGTCTTCCATTTGCAGCTACAGCCCCTGTCGCGCCCCGCCCTGGCCTTCATCAACGTGCTGCACAACCTCGAACAGCACAACTAGGCCCCCTTCTGCCCGATATGAACGTCGGGGTTATCCCTTAGCGTGACCTCAACCGTCCCCCATGTCCCGCTATGGCGGGGGGCCAGGGATTAATTTGATGTTATGGACCAGGAACAAAAGGTAATACGACATTATCGAGATTGATTTCTATGATGCGCTCGTCTTTCCGGGGACCACATACACCACACACCAGGCGCAACCCGAACGCGCACGATCTGAATTGGGAAATAATGAAGGACATCTCCATGAATCTGGGCGCCGAGGCCTTGCCGGGCCGGACCGCGACCCAACCCGCACGGCACCACAGCGGACGCAAGGCAGTCATTGCCGCTTCGGCCGGCAATGCCCTCGAATGGTATGACTTCACGGTCTATGCCCTGTTCGCGGTCTACATCGGACAGAATTTTTTCAAGGACGCCAACCCGACCGTCCAGCTAATGACGTCGTTCCTGGCCTTCGGCCTGGGCTTCGTGGTCCGTCCGCTGGGCGCGCTGGTACTGGGTTCCTACGGCGACCGCGCCGGCCGCAAGGCGACCCTGACTCTGACCATCATGCTGATGGCCCTGGGCACCCTGCTGATCGCCGCCGCGCCTCCCTATGCCGCCATAGGCGTGGGCGCTCCGCTGCTGATCGTCTGCGGCCGCGTGCTGCAAGGCTTCTCCGCCGGCGGCGAAGTCGGCGGCGCCACCGCCTTTCTGGTGGAACACGCGCCCGAAGGCAAGCGCGGCCAATACGCCTCCTGGCTGCAGGCCAGCATGGGCATCTCCAATCTGCTGGGCGCTCTCGTGGCAACCCTGGTCACCACCCTGCTGACCGAGCAACAGGTCGGCGAATGGGGCTGGCGCATTCCGTTCATCATCGGCCTGGCCATTGCGCCGGTCGGCTTGTGGATGCGCGCCGCGCTGGACGAAACGCCGCACTTCCGCGAAGAACAGGAACGCCAGGCTCGCCAGAACGCCCGGGTCAAGGCGCCGCTGCTGGCCGTCATCCGCAACTATCCCAAGGAGCTGCTGACCGGGCTTTGCATGTCGGTACTCTGGGCCGTCGGACCCTACGCGCTCATCATCTTCATGCCGATCTACGTGCAGAAGTCGATGGGCTTCACCAGCTCGCAAGCTTTCCTGGCCGCGCTGGTGGGCAATCTGTTCCTGACCGGCGGCTGTGTATTCTCCGGCACCCTGTCGGACCGCTACGGCCGCCGCAACCTGCTGCGCGCGGCCGCCCTGGTCCTGCTGATCGCCGTCTATCCGCTCATGATGTGGCTGCAGGCATCGCACACGCAAATGACGCTGATCGTGGTGCAATCGCTGTTCTGCCTGATGGTGGCGATGTACGTCGGCGTGGCGCCCGCCGCGCTGTCCGAGGTGTTCCCCACCGCGGTGCGCTCCTCGGGCATGTCCCTGACGTACAACACCGCGGTGACCGTCCTGGGCGGCTTCGCTCCGGCCATCCTGACCTGGATCACCTACACCACGGGCGTGGCCTTCGCTCCCGCCCTGTATGTGATGGGCGCCAGTATCGTCGCCCTGGTGGCCTTGACCGTGCTGCCGCAGGGCAGGCACATTTAAGCGCCCGCCCCCCCTACCCCGCCACAGCCTCTTCCAGCATGTCCAGCCGGTCCTGGCCCCAGAAGACCTCGCCCCGGTAGACGTACGCGGGCGATCCGAACACGCCGGCCTCGACCGCCGCGTCCGTGTTCCGCCGATAGGCCGCCCGCGCCTCGGGCCGGGCCGCCGCCGCCAGCAGCGCCGGGGCGTCCAGCCCCTGGCGCAACAGGATGGCGCGCAGCGTGGCCGCGTCGGAGATGTCCTGCTCGTCGCACCACTCGGCCTTCAGGATGGCCTTGTACAGCGCCGCCACCGGCAGGCCGGCCTGGTCCGCGGCGATGACGATGCGCGAGGCCAGGCCCGCGTCGGGGCACATGTGGGCCGGTTGCGGATTGACGTGGATCCCCAGCTTGCGGCACCAGCGCGCCAGTTCCGCCACGCGGTAGGCCAGGCGCTCGGGCGAGCGCCGGCCCAGCAGGATCCCGCCGGTGCGGGCATAGACGTCGGGCAGGTCCACCGGCAGGTAGCGGATCGCCGCCCCCTGGCGTTGGGCCAGCGCCTCCAGGCGGTCGGCGCCCAGGTAGGCCCAGTCCGAATTCATCCAGAAGTAGTAGTCGATGGTTTTCATGGCGTCCTCAGTTTGGCGCTCGAAGGCACCCGCAGGCCGACGGCCGCGGAGGCCTCGCTGCGCATCAGCCACGCGCTGAACAAGGCGATCACCCCCAGGATGCTCAAGTACCACACCACGTAGCGGGGATCGCCCCCGCCCTTTGCCAGCAGCCAGGTCGCCACGATGGGCGCGAGGCCGCCGCCGATGGCGCCGGATACCTGCACCGCCAGCGAGATTCCCGTGTAGCGGACTTCGGCCGGGAACTGGCTGGAGAACAAGGTGCCTTCCGGCCCGTACAGGCAAGCGTAGACCAGGCCGACCGCGAGGCAGACCGCCAGGATGATCCACCCGGTGTCGCGCGTGCCCAGCAGATGGAAGAACACCGGCGCGCAGGCCAGGATGCCCACGGTGCCCGCCATGAACACCCATTTGTGGCCGATCCTGTCGCCCAGCATGCCGAACAGCGGCATGGTGAACAAGGCGACGGCCGCGCCCCAGATCGTGGCGTCCAGCATGACCGAGCGGGGGATGCCCAGGGTGCCCGTCGCGTAGGCCAGCGAGAAGGTCACCACGGTGTAGAACCAGGTCACCTCCGCGAGCCTGGCGCCCACCACCACCAGCAGGGCCCGCCGGTGATGCTTCAGCACCTCGGCCACCGGCACCTCGACCTTGGCGCCTTTTTCGCGCATCTGCTCGAAGTCCGGCGATTCGGCCACCTTGACGCGGATGAACCATCCCACCAGCAGCAGCACGACGCTGGCCAGGAACGGCAGGCGCCAGCCCCAGGCCAGCATGTCGGCCTCGGGCAAGGCGGCGACGGCCCCCATCGCCAGGGACGACAGGATCAGGCCCGGCGCCACGCCGGCCTGCGGCAGGCTGCCGAAGAAGCCCTTCTTGCCGGCCGGCGCGTGTTCCACCGCCATCAGCGCCGGGCGCGCCGCGACGGATCGCCGGCATCGGCGATGCTGGCGGCGGCCACCGCGCCGGTGGCCCCCGTGATGCCCGCCAGGATGCGGCCCGGGTACAGCACCCACAGCGCCGGCGCGGCCGCCATCACCACGTAGTCGACGGCCGCGCCCGCCAGCGACGCCAGCAGCACCGGCCGCCGCCCGTAGCGGTCGGACAGCGCCCCCAGGACGGGCCCGGCCAGGCATTGCGCCAGCGCGTACAGCGACAGCAGCAGGCCGTAGTGGGCGGGGGTCGAGGCCGGGTCGCTCAACTGGTCGAGCAGGCCGGGCAACACCGGCATGATGAGCCCGATCCCGGCGGCGTCCAGGGTGACGATGAAAAGCAGCAAGGCGATGGCGCGGTCCGGCATGAGGATGAAATTTATCAACGATAAGTTTTCGCATGATAAATTGATCGTCGATAAATTATCAAGCCGAACCGGAATCCCCATGGCCAAATTGCAACGCGACGCCGTCATCGCCAGCGCCCTCGAACTGCTCAATGAAGTGGGCGTGGACGGCCTGACCACCCGCAGGCTGGCCGAGCGCCTGGGCGTGCAACAGCCAGCGCTGTACTGGCACTTCAAGAACAAGCAGGCGCTGCTGGACGCGCTGGCCGACGCCATGGCGCGCAGCCACACCCAGTCGATGCCGCCGCCCGGCGCGCCCTGGAAGGACTTCCTGTACGCCAATGCGCGCAGCTTTCGCCGGTCGCTGCTGGCCTACCGCGACGGCGCCCGCATCCACGCCGGCACCCGCCCCGCCGAGCCCCAGTACGATCGCGTCGAGGCGCAATTGAAGCTGCTCTGCGATGCCGGCTTCAAGCCGCTGCAGGCGGCCAACGCCCTGGTCGCCATCGGCCACTACGTGGTCGGCTCGGTCATGGAACAGCAGGCCGCCGAAGCCGCCGCCCCCGAACGCGCCGACCCGCCCACGCCGCCGCCCGCCCTGGCCCGCGCCATGAAAGCGCTGGACAGGCAGGGACCGGACGCCACCTTTGAATATGGCCTGGCGATGATGCTCGCCGGCCTGGCGCCCGACTGAATGCCGCCGGCCCACACCCCCAAGGACAACCCGACATGACCACGCCGCCCTCACGCCCCATTCCCGCCACCATCGCCGCCGTGGTGCGCGACGGCCACGTGCTGCTGGTGCGGCGCGCCAACCCGCCGGACCAGGGCCGCTGGGCCTTTCCGGGCGGCAAGATCGAGGCCGGCGAACGGATCGAGGACGCCGCCGCGCGCGAACTGTTCGAGGAATGCGGCGTACGCGCCCAGCCGCTGCGCGTCTTCGACGCCGTCGACGTGTTCGACCATGACGAGGCCGGCGCGCTGCGCCGGCATTACATCCTGATCGCGGTGCTGTGCCGCTGGCAGGCCGGCGAGCCGGTGGCCGGCGATGATGCGCTGGACGCGCGCTGGGTGCCGCTGGCCGAGCTGGAGGGCCAGGCCCTGGCGACCAGCTTCGGCGTCGCGGCGGTGGCGCGCAAGGCGCTGGCGCTGCTGGAAGGCTAGCGCGGCCCGCCCGCGATCTGCTCCAGATACCGCGTCGGCGACACCCCCATCACATTGCGGAACATATAGACGAAGGCGCTGGCGCCGGCATACCCCAGCGCCCGCGCCACGCTCACCACCGGCTGCCCCTGCAGCAGCCGGCAGATGCCTTCGTCGATGCGCACCTGCAGCCGCCAGTTGTGGAAGCTCATGCCGGTCTCGTCCTTCATGCGCCGCGCCAGCGTGCGCGCGCTGGCGCCCATGCGCTCGCCCCACTGTTCCAGCGTGTCGTCGTTGCCGGGCGACTGCAGCACCGCCGCGCAGACCTTGCGCAGGCGCCGGTCGAACGGCAGCGGCAGTTGGCGATGCTGCCGCTCGGTGCCGGCCAGCAGGTTCAGCAACAGCTCGGCGCTCAGCCGCTGCACCGGCCCGTGGCGCGCCACCGGCTGGTTCAGCGCCAGGATCAGTTCGCGCATCAGCGGCGCCACGTCCAGCGCGCAAGTATCCTTCCATAGCCAGGGCGCGGCGTCGGGCGCGATGAAGGCCGAGCGCATCGTCACCTGGCCGACCATGCGCACCTCGTGGGCCACGCCCGGCGGGATCCACAGCGCGCGCATCGGCGCCAGCAGCCAGGCGCCGTCCTCGGTCATGACGCGCATGATGCCGGTGGGCGAATACATCAGTTGGATGCGCTCGTGCGAATGCGGCTCTTGCCGCTGGCCATCTTCGTAGTGGAACGAGCGCGCCACCACGGGCGGCGCCTCGACGGGAAACTCACGCATTGGCGGGATTTCGATAGAAAAGGTTGAAAGGCTCGCAATCCAGCCAGTTATGTCCGTTTTTCGACATTTTCTGTCCAGCGCGCAGGGAAATTGCTTTTTATCATTAATGCAAATGATTCCCATTGTTTTCAAAAGAAAATGACGCCCGCCGCACTTCTCCCTGTCGCATTTGCCCCACGCCGCCTCCCCGCCTTCCGCCTGACCCTCGCCGCCGCCCTGCTGGCCCAGGCCTGCCTGCCCGGCCTGGCCCGGGCCGCCGACGATGTCCCGCAACTGAGTCCCGTACGCGTCACCGGCGCGGCCGAGAAACTCTCCGACCCCGGCCAGACCGAGGGTTCGCAGTCCTACACCGCCAACACCGTCACCATCGGCAAGAGCGCCACGAACGTGCGCGACATCCCCAACTCGGTGTCCGTCGTGACGCGCCAGCGCATGGACGACCAGAACATGACCACCGTGCAGGACGCGCTGCGCGAGACCACCGGGGTGAGCGCCATGAGCTATGGCGACGGCACCGCCTATTTCACCGCGCGCGGCTACGAAACCGACGTCCAGTTCGACGGCGTGCCCGCCAACGGCGCGCTGCAATACCTGCCGCAGTTCGACTTGGCGATGTACGACCGGATTGAAGTGCTGCGCGGCCCGGCGGGCCTGCTGCAAGGCTTCGGCAGCCCGGCCGGCACCGTCAACCTGGTGCGCAAGCGTCCGCTGGACGACTTCAGCCTGACCGGCAGCGTCATGGCCGGATCCTGGAACAACTACCGCACCGAACTGGACGTCACCGGCCCGGTGACCGCCGACGGCCGGGTCCGCGCCCGGGCCGGGCTGGCCGGCCAGGACCGCGACTACTCGATGGACGAAGCCCATACGCGCCAGGGCCTGGTCTACGGATCGCTGGAATTCGACCTGACCGCCAATACATTGCTGACGCTGTCGGCGGCCTACCAGAAAACGCGCATGGAGCCTTTCGACTACGGCCTGTCGACCTATTCCGACGGCAGGTTCGTGGACGGCCCCCGCTCCGGCTTCTACGGCGTGGACTGGGCGCGCGGCGATACCGACCTGTCCGAGTTCTACGCGGAACTGAGCCATCGCTTCGCCAACGGCTGGACCGGCCAGGTGTCGATGAATTACCGGGCGACCGACCTGGACAGCAAGTACGGCTACATCGACGGCCCGGTCGATCCCGCCACGGACCAGGCGGCCTACTGGCTGCAATTCCAGAAGGACCGCATCCGCTGGATGGGCCTGGACACCCACGCCTCCGGCCCGTTCACGCTGTTCGGCCGCACCCACACGGCCATGGTCGGCGCCAACTACGCCGAGCGCAAACAGGACAGCCGGTCGTCGGGCGCCGGCATCGACAGCGTCGACATCCACCACATCGACGTGCCGGAAATGGATGTGCCGTTCACCTCGGGCGACAACAGCAAGTCCAGCCAGATGGGCGTGTACGGCCAGCTCAGCTTCAACGTGGCCGATCCGCTGACCCTGATCGCCGGAGGCCGCCAGAGCTGGTATCGCAACGCGACCCAGCCTGTGCTGCCGACGGCCGGCGACACGCGGCGCGACCCCGAAGTGCGCAAATTCGTGCCGTACTTCGGCGCGGTGGCGCGGTTGAACCCCTGGTTGTCGGCGTATGCCAGCTACTCCGACGTATTCGCCTTTTCGGAAGCCTGGCAGATGACGGCCGACGGCAAGCCGCTGGCCCCGCGCACGGGCAAGCAATACGAGATCGGGCTGAAGGGCGAGTTCCTGGACGGCGCCGCCAACGCGTCCCTGGCCCTGTTCCGGATCCGCGACAACCACCGTGCCGTGCCGGACGACGCGAACCCTGGACGGTATGTCTCCCAGGGCGAAGCGCAAAGCCAGGGCGTCGAAGCCGAAATCACCGGCCGCCTGCTGCCCAACTGGGACGTATACGCCGGCTACACCTATCTTCAGACCCGCTACCTGTCCGACCCCACGCAGGAAAACCAGATCGTGAATCCGGAGTCGCCCAAGCACCTGTTCAAGGTCTGGACCACCTACCGATTCACGCCCGACGTGCTGCCGGGCTGGCGCGTGGGCGCGGGCGCGCGGGTGCAGAGCCGCACCAGCCGCAACGGCGAGTCGTGGCAGGGCGGCTATGCCGTGGTCGACGCGCAGGTCGGCTACCGCGTCAACCGCAACCTGGACGCGTCCATCACCTTGAACAACGCGTTCGACCGCCACTACTACAGCCGGGTGCCGTCCAGCTACTACAGCGTGTATGGCGAACCCCGCAATGTGATGCTGACCTTGCGCGCCACATACTGATCGCCGCCCGGTCTCCGGGAAGGATGCGGTAAGGTGTAGCCCCTCACCCCTTATCTCTTCATTCCTGGAGCACCGAATGACCGGATTGTTCATCGTGGTGGCGGCGCTGGCGTTTCTGATGCTGGCGGCGTATCGAGGCTACAGCGTGATCCTGTGCGCGCCCATCGCGGCCATGGGCGCGGTGCTGCTGACCGACCCTTCGGCGCTGGCGCCGGTGTTCTCGGGCATCTTCATGGAGCGCATGGCGGGCTTCGCCAAGCTCTATTTCCCCGTCTTCCTGCTGGGCGCGGTGTTCGGCAAGCTCATCGAGCTGTCGGGCTTCTCGCGCGCCATCGTGCAGGCGGTGCTGCGCCTGATCGGCGCCGAACGCGCCATCCTGGCCATCGTGCTGGTCTGCGCGGTGCTGACCTACGGCGGCGTGTCGCTCTTCGTGGTGGTGTTCGCGGTCTATCCGTTCGCCGCCGAGATGTTCCGCCAGGGCGGCATTCCGAAGCGGCTGATGCCCGGCGCGATTGCGCTGGGCGCGTTCACCTTCACCATGACCGCCCTGCCCGGCACGCCGCAGATCCAGAACATCATCCCCACCACGTTCTTCGAAACCACCACCTGGGCCGCGCCCTGGCTGGGCCTGATCGGCGCGGCCTTCACGCTGACGGCCGGCATCGCCTACCTGGAGTGGCGGCGCAAGCGCGCGGCGGCGGCCGGGGAAACCTATGGCACGGACCTGCGCAACGAACCCGCCACGCCGCCCGGCGAACGCGACCACCACCCGCTGGTCGCGCTGCTGCCGCTGGTCGTGGTGGGGGTGGCCAATTACCTGCTGACGCGCTGGATCCCGGGCTGGTACCCGGCCGGCTCCGAAGTGGCGCTGCCCGGGCTGCCCCAGCCCATGCCCGTCAACGCCGAGGACCAGGTGGCGCTGTGGGCCGTCATGGGCGCGCTGATCGCCGGCATCGTCACCATCCTGCTGTTCTCGTTCCGGGCCATCAAGGCGCACTTCGCCGAGGGCAGCAAAAGCGCGGTATCGGGCGCGCTGCTGGCCTCCATGAACACCGCGGCCGAGTATGGCTTCGGCGGCGTCATCGCCGCGCTGCCCGGCTTCCTGCTGGTGGCCGACGCGCTCAAGGCCATTCCCGACCCGCTGGTGGGCGAAGCCGTGGCCGTGACCTCGCTGGCCGGCATCACGGGCTCGGCCTCGGGCGGCATGAGCATCGCGCTGGCCGCCATGGCGCAGACCTTCATCGACAGCGCCAACGCGGCGGGCATCCCCATGGAGGTGCTGCACCGGATCGCCGCCATGGCCAGCGGCGGCATGGACACGCTGCCCCACAACGGCGCGGTCATCACCCTGCTGGCGGTGACCGGCCTGACGCACCGCCAGTCCTACGGCGATATCTTCGCCATCACCGTGATATCGACCTTGTCGGTCTTCCTGGCGATCGCCGTGTACTACCTGACCGGCATCGTCTGACCGAAGGCGGGGGCAATGATCTCCGCCAGCCACTGCGTAAAGACCCGCACCCGCGCGGACACCTGGCGGTTCTGCGGGTACAGCACCGACACCGGCATGGGCGCGGGCGGCGCGGCGGGCAGCACGACCTTGAGTTCGCCGGCCGCCAGTTCGCGCTCGATGCGGTAGCGCGGCACCTGGACCAGCCCCAGGCCCGCCAGCGCCGCGCCGGTATAAAGCTCGGCCCCGGTCACGCTGACCACGGCCCGGGGCCGGACTTGCACGTTGCGCCCGTCCACCGTGAAATCCAGCGGCAGGCTGCGCCCCGTGGCGCTGGACAGGTAGTCCACGGCGCGGTGCCCCTCCAGGTCTTCCAGGCGCGTTGGCTCGCCGTAGCGCGCCAGATAGGCCGGGCTGGCCACGGTCACCTGCGGCATCAGGGCGATCTGCCGCCCGGCCAGCGACGAGTCCTGCAGCGAGCCGGTGCGCAACACGCAATCCACGCCTTCGCGCACCAGGTCGACCAGGCGGTCGTCTTCGCCCAGGTGCAGCACGATGTCGGGATAGCGTTCCAGGAAGCCGGGCAGCCCCGGCATGACGAAGAACCTGGCCAGCGTGCCTTGCGCGTTGACGCGCAGCAGCCCCTTGGGCGCGGTGTCCAGGAACGCGCCGTCGGCCTCTTCCAGGTCCGCCAGCAGGCGCACGCAGCGCCGGTAGTGGGCCTCTCCGTCGTGCGTCAGCCGCACCTGCCGCGTGGTGCGCTCCAGCAGCCGGGCGCCCAGGCGGGTCTCCATCCGCTTGATCAGATTGGTGACCGTGGGACGCGGTATCCGCAGGTCCTCGGCGGCCTTGGAAAAGCTGCGCCGCTCGGCGATGCGCACGAACACCCGCATTTCCTGGAAACGATCCATCGCGCCCCGTCCATTATTAATGCAAATGAAATTATGTTAGCGAATATAGAGTAATTATCTTCCGCCTGAAATAGTCCATGATTCGACTCATCCCCCCAACCACAGGAGAGACTTCATGAACGTCCAAACCCCGCAACGCATCGCCCTGGTCACCGGCGGGTCGCGCGGCATCGGCGCCGCCATCGCGCGCCGGCTGGCCCGCGACGGTTTCGCCGTCGGCATCAACTACGCCTCCAGCGCCGCGCAAGCCGACGCGCTGGCCGAGGAAATCCGGCTGGCGGGCGGCCGCGCCGTGGCGGTGCGCGCCGACGTGTCCGCCGCCGACGACGTGCGCGCCATGTTCGGCCAGGTGGAAGCGGAACTGGGCCGCGTCGACGTGCTGGTCAACAGCGCCGGCATCCTGGAGATCAAGCCGCTGGCCGAGACCAGCGACGACCTGTTCGAGCGCACCTTCGCCATCAACACGCGCGGCACCTTCAACACGCTGCGCGAGGCGGCCGCCCGCCTGGCCGACGGCGGCGCCATCGTCAACGTGTCCAGCACCACCGTCGCGCTCAACCTGCCGGGCTACGCCGTCTACATCGCCAGCAAGGCGGCGGTGGAAAGCCTCACCCAGGTGTTCGCCAAGGAACTGCGCGGGCGCCGCATCACCGTCAACGCGGTGGCCCCGGGCCCGGTCGCCACCGAACTGTTCATGAAAGGCAAGAGCCCGGAACTGATCGAGCACTACGCCAAGATGCCGCCCCTGGAACGCCTGGGCCAGCCCGACGACATCTCGGGCGTGGTGTCGTTCCTGGCGGGCCCCGACGCCGGCTGGGTCAACGGCCAGGTCCTGCGCGCCAACGGCGGCCTTGCCTGAACGCGCCGTCTTCCTCCTCCCTACGCATGAGCCCGCCCGCCGCGGCGGACTTGCGGCGCGCCGCCCGGACAGCCGCGGATTTGCGTGCGTCCTCATCCGTTCTACCCATGCCCGCCTCGCCTGATGGGCTGAGCGGGCCATGGCGCGCCGCGCTTTTTTCCAACGATCACTCGGACCTTTGACTTACGGACAAGTCTGGCCAGTCGCATGAGGTTTGCATGAGACGGAAGCCGGAAGGTCTGTATTAGGCTGACTCCGCAGTACTCCGACTCACCTTGATCGATTGGACGAAAGCAAATGAATCAACTCATTCATCCGGACTGCCACCCCTTCACCGCAGCAGGCAATCTGAAACAGATCTCCGCGTTTTACGAGGAGGGACGTCGAGTCATGTGGATGATGCTCCGGGCGCAGCCGCGCCCATGCTTTAACCATGAATTGATCGACGAAATCATGACCCTGGCGCGGGCCGCCAAGGATTCCGGCCTGCCCATCGACTTCTGGGTCACGGGTTCGCTGGTTCCGCAGATCTACAACGTCGGCGGCGACCTCAACTTCTTCGCCGAAGCCATCCGCACCGGCAAGCGCGAGGCCTTGCGGGCCTATGCCCGGGCTTGCGTGGATTGCGTGCACGCGGCCACGCGCGGCTTCGACACCGGCGCGATCTCGCTGGCAATGATCGAAGGCACGGCGCTGGGCGGCGGCTTCGAGGCCGCGCTGGCCCACCATTTCGTGCTGGCCCAGAACAATGCCCGCATGGGCTTCCCGGAAATGGCGTTCAACCTGTTCCCGGGCATGGGCGGCTATTCGCTGGTGGCCCGGCGCTCGGGCATGAAGCTCGCGGAAGAACTGATCGGCACGGGCGAATCCCACACCGCCGAATGGTTCCACGCCAGGGGCCTGGTGGACGTGCTGTTCGAGCCGGGCGACGCCTACAAGGCCACGCGCACGTTCATCGACGTCATGCGGCCCAAGCTCAACGGCATGCGCGCCATGCTGCGCACGCGCCAGCGCGTGCTGAGCCTGCCGCGTTCCGAGCTGATGGACATTACCGAGGATTGGGTCGACGCCGCGTTCTCGATCGATCCGAAGGACCGGGCCTACATGGAGCGCCTGGTGATCGCGCAGAACCGGCGCAGCGCCGTCACCGCCGACGCCGCGATGGAAGCCACCATGCACTGACGCCGGCGCGGTGCCGGCTGCGTCAGGCGATCAGATGCAGCCGGCGGCGCTGGGTCAGCCAGGCGGTGAACTCCGGCGCCGGCATGGGCTTGGCATAGAGATAGCCTTGTTTGGCGTCCACGCCCAGCGTATCCACGAACACCGCCTCTTCCGTCGTTTCCACGCCCTCGGCGATCACCTTCAGTTCCAGCGTGCGCGCCACGGCGACGATGGCGCGCGCCAGCGCCTGCGACACCGGGTTCTCGTTCACGCCGCGCACGAAACTGGCGTCCAGCTTGATCGCGTCCAGCGGAATGCGGGCCAGTTGCGACAGCGAGGAATAGCCGGTGCCGAAGTCGTCCAGGTGGACGCGCGCGCCCAGTTGGCGGAACTGCTTGATCAGTTCGATGGCCGCGCCTTCGTCTTCGATCAGGCAGCTTTCGGTGAGTTCGATGTCCAGCAGGCAGGGATCCAGGCCGGTGTCGCCGATCGCGCGCATGAAATCGCTGACCACGCCCTTGTCGTTCAACTGCCGGGCCGACATGTTAATGGCGATTCGGATATTCAGGCCGTCGCGCTTCCAGGCGGCCGCCTGCCGGGCGGCTTCGCGCATGACCCATACGCCCAGCGGCGAGATCAGGCCGGATTCCTCGGCATAGGGGATGAAGGCGCCCGGGCCGACCATGCCGCGCTCGGGCGAGCGCCAGCGCACCAGGGCTTCCACGCCGTCGACCTCGCCGGTGCGCCCCGCCAGCTTGGGCTGGTAGTACAGCATCAGGTGGCCTTCGCTCAGGGCCTTGCGCAGATTGGTATCCAGCCAGACGTAGTCCGCGTTGCGCCGGTCCATTTCGGGCTGGAACACGCGATAAGTGTGGCGCCCCGCTTCCTTGGCCACGTACATGGCGATGTCGGCGCTGCGCACCACGCTGTCCAGGTCGGCGCCGTGGTCGGGGTACATCGCGATGCCGATGGAGCAACTGGTGTAGACCTCGATCAACCCCTGGCGGAAAGGTTCGCGCAGGCGCTCGATGATGCGCTGGGCGGTGGCTTCGAGTTCCCAGGGCTGGGCCGCTTCCTGCAGGACGATGAACTCGTCGCCGCCCAGCCGCGCCAGCGTCTGGCCCTCGGACAGGCAGGCGGAGATGGCCACCGCCACCGCCTTGAGCAGGTGGTCGCCGAAGCCGTGGCCGTAGTGGTCGTTGATGCGCTTGAAGTTGTCCAGGTCCAGGAACAGCACGCCGCCCCGCCCTTCCCGGCCCGCCGCCAGCGCCTCTTTCAGCCGCGCCGTGATGGCATGGCGGTTGGGCAGGTCGGTCAGCATGTCGGTATTGGCCAGCACCCGCAGGCGCTCCTGCGCCTGGCGCTCTTCCGTGATGTCGGTGCCCGAGCAGATCAGGTAGACGCGCTTTTCGCCGCTGCCGCTGGTGACGAACTTGTTGCGGAACAGGAACAGCCGGGGGCCCTTGACCGTATTGATGACCCGCTCGGCTTCGTAGGACTGGCCGCGCTTATAGAACTCGGCGATATTGCGGCGCGAGGCGATGGCCTCTTCGCGCGTCATGAACATGTCGAAGACGCTGCGCCCGACGATGTCCTGTTCGCGCTTGCCGGTGTATTCCTCGCTGAGCTTGTTGAAGCGCTGCACGCGGCCGTTCTGGTCGACGATGACGATGACCGAATTGGCCTCGGACACCACGGTTTCGGCGAAGGACAGGCCCTCGACCAGGTCCTTGGCGACGGACTCGGTATCGGAATGCGCGGACGCGGTGCCGGCCCATTCGTTGGGATTGATCTTGCGGCCCACCAAGTGGAGCCGGAGCAGGTCGCCGTACAGCGCGATGTCGATGCGCACGCTGGAGGTGATGCCGGTCAACCCGCGTATCGTCGCGGCCTGTTCCGGCCGCAGCGCCATGGCGATGTTCGCGGCGCCCTTGACCGCTGCGAGCTCGAACGCGTCGCTGTCAGCCGCCAGGCGCCAATACGGGCTATGCGTACCGAAATGCGCATACAGGATCGATCTTTCGTCCTGGTTCTCTGTCATTGTGGAATCCCCCTGCCGTCCTAGGATGGCCCGCAAAGCACATTACGGCCTAGTCAATTCGGGGTCAACCTCCCCGTATCGGACCGCTCGGGGTTTATTGCGGAATATTGCATGCGTGCGCCGCGGCGGCGCGGCCGATGACGCGTCCGCCCGCGCTCGCGCGCAAGCCTTGTTGCGCATGCCCTGCGGCCGGCCGCAACAACATCGCCGGAAATTCCTGGAGGAACTTCCGGCGAGTGACGCAACGGCGCAACCTTGGCGCAAGCGGACGATCAGTCGCCCTTGACGCCGGCCTCGTCGATCACCTTGGTCCAGCGGGCCAGCTCGGCCGACACGCGGGCTCCGGCGTCGGCCGGCGTGGTCCAGGTGGCGATCGCGCCCTGGTTCAGCAACGACGCCTTGACGTCCGGCTTGGCCAGGATTTTCTTCAGTTCGCCGTTCAGGCGGTCGACCACCGGAGCCGGCGTGTTGGCCGGCGCCACGATGCCGAACATCGAGCTCACTTCGAAGTCCTTCAGCCCGGCCTCGGCCGCGGTGGGAACGTCCGGCAGCGCTTCCACGCGCTGCGGCGAGGTCACCGCCAGCGCGCGCAGCTTGCCCGCCTTGATGTTGGCCTGGGCCGCCGGCACGGTTTCGATCATGCTGAGCACCTGGCCGCCCATCAGGTCGGTCATGGCCGGGCCGCTGCCCTTGTACGGCACGTGCAGCACGTCCACGCCCGCGGTGCGCTTGAACATTTCGCCGGCCAGGTGCTGCGGCGAGCCGTTGCCGGCCGACGCCATGGTGATGAAGCCCGGCTTGGACTTCGCCAGCGCGATGAACTCGGCCAGCGTGTTCGCCTGCACCGACGGGTTCACCACGAACACCAGCGGCACCGTGCCCACGATGGACACCGGCGCGAAGCTCTTCTCCACGTCATAGGTGACGCGGCCTCGGTACAGCGCGGCATTGATCGAATGGCTGGTCAGCGCGCCCATCAGCAGCGTGTAGCCGTCGGCCGGCGCCTTCGCGACCTGATCGGCGCCGATGTTGCCGGCGGCGCCCGCGCGGTTCTCCACGACCACGGACTGCCCCAGCGCGCCCGTCAGTTCCTGCGCCAGCACGCGGCCGATCACGTCGGTCGCGCCGCCAGGCGGGTACGGGACGATCAGGCGGATGGGCTTGTCGGGATAGGCATCGGCGGCCAGGGCCGGAGCGGAAACGCCGGCGCACAGCGCCAACAGGGAAAACAGCATGGCGCGGCGGGGCCGCAGACGCAGGTCTGACATGTAGGTCTCCTGCCGGGATGGGTATAGGAATGAACGGGACGCCCGGCTCGTCAACGGCGCCAGTGTAGGGTCAGCAACTTGATTGAAGAATCAGAATTTTTCTATCGACTGATCTTAAAAATAGATCAATAAAATTGCTGGAACAAAGCGCTTGCCGGCGCTTTCAAAGGGTGGATATGATGCCGCCATTGGATTATCAATAATATTATCGAGAGCAAAAATGACGGACGAGACCAAGCACGGCAAGCCGGCCCCCGGGCCTTTCGACAGCGCGGGCGCGGCCGCGCGCGGCGTTGCCCGCGGGCTCACCAACTACGGCGACACCGGCTTTTCGCTCTTCCTGCGCAAGGCATTCATCAAGGGCGCGGGCTACACCGACGACGCCCTGTCCCGCCCCATCATCGGCATCGTCAACACCGGCAGCAGCTACAACCCCTGTCACGGCAACGCCCCCCAACTGATCGAAGCGGTCAAGCGCGGCGTGATGCTGGCCGGCGGCCTGCCGATGGACTTCCCCACCATTTCGGTGCACGAGAGCTTCTCGCAGCCCACCAGCATGTACCTGCGCAACCTCATGTCCATGGACACCGAGGAAATGATCCGCGCGCAGCCCATGGACGCCGTCGTGCTGATCGGCGGCTGCGACAAGACCGTGCCCGCCCAGTTGATGGGCGCGGCGTCCGCCGGCGTGCCCGCCATCCAGTTGGTCACGGGATCCATGCTCACCGGCTCGCACCGCGGCGAACGCGTGGGCGCGTGCACCGACTGCCGCCGCTACTGGGGCCGCTACCGCGCCGATGAAATCGACGCCGAAGAGATCGCGGACGTCAACAACCAATTGGTGGCCAGCGTCGGCACCTGTTCCGTGATGGGCACCGCCAGCACCATGGCCTGCATCACGGAAGCCCTGGGCATGATGGTGGCGGGCGGCGCCTCGGCCCCGGCCGTCACCGCCGACCGCGTGCGCGTCGCGGAAAAGACCGGCGCCACGGCCGTGGCCATGGCCGCGTCGCGGCTGACCCCGGACCGCATCCTGACCGGCAAGTCCATCGAAAACGCCCTGCGCGTGCTGCTGGCCATCGGCGGGTCCACCAACGGCATCGTGCACCTGACGGCCATCGCCGGCCGCCTGGGCATCGACATCGACCTGGCCGGCCTGGACCGCATCAGCCGCGAGACCCCCGTGCTGGTGGACCTGAAGCCCTCGGGCCAGCACTACATGGAAGACTTCCACCACGCCGGAGGCATGCCGGCGCTGCTGCGCGAACTGCGCCCCTACCTGCACCTGGACGCGCTGACCGTGTCCGGGCGCACCCTGGGCGAAGAACTCGACGACGCGCCTCCCGCCTTCCCGCAGGACGTCATCCGCACGGCGGCTTCGCCCATCTACCCGGTGGGCGGCCTGGCCGTGCTGCGCGGCAACCTGGCGCCCGGCGGCGCCATCATCAAGCAATCGGCCGCCAACCCCAAGCTGATGGAGCACGAGGGCCGCGCCGTGGTGTTCGAAGACGCCGAGGACATGGCGCGGCGCATCGACGACGACGCGCTGGACGTGGCCGCCGACGACATCCTGGTGCTCAAGCGCATCGGCCCGACCGGCGCGCCCGGCATGCCCGAAGCCGGCTACATGCCCATCCCCAAGAAGCTGGCGCGCGCCGGCGTGAAGGACATGGTGCGCATCTCCGACGGCCGCATGAGCGGCACCGCCGCCGGCACCATCGTGCTGCACGTCACGCCCGAAGCCGCCATCGGCGGGCCCCTGGCCTACGTGCAGAACGGCGACCGCATCCGCCTGTCGGTGGCCGGCCGCGAAATCTCGCTGCTGGTGGACGACGCCGAACTGGCGCGCCGCGCCGCGGCCCTGCCCATCAGCCGTCCCACCGCCGAACGCGGCTACCGCAAGCTGTTCCTGCAGACGGTGACCCAGGCCGACCAGGGCGTCGACTTCGACTTCCTGCGCGCCGGCGTCACGCACGACACCGTTCCGAAGAAATAGGCCATCGCTCCATGAACGCCATCACGCCCGACGCCCTGCAGGCGCAGTCCCCCGACGCCGTGCAAGCCGCCGTGGCGGCCCTGGAGGAAGACATCGTCTTCGGCCGGCTGCACCCGCGCGAACGGTTGACCGAAGACGACCTGATGGCGCGCTTTTCCATGAAGCGCCACGCCGTGCGGCAGGTCCTGACCGGCCTGGAACTGCTGGGCGTGGTCGAGAAAAAGCGCAACGTGGGCGCCGTCGTGCGCGCCTTTTCGGCGCGCGAAGTCATGGAGCTGTACGCCCTGCGCGAAGTGCTGGAAGTGCACGCCGCCAGCCTGATTCCCCTGCCCGTGCCGCAAGCGCGGCTGGCGGCGCTGGTGGCCGTGCAGCGCGAACACGACGCGGCCGTCGCCGACGGCGACACCCGCCGCGTATTCCGCAGCAACCAGCGCTTCCATCATGAATTCTTCAGCCTGCTGGACAACGCGGTGCTGGGCCAGGCCATCGAGGAATACGCCCGCCGCACCCACCCCATCCGCTTCGGTTCGCTGACGTCCGCCGCCTACCGCGAACGGGCCCGGCAAGAGCACTGGGCCCTGATCCACGCCCTGCGCGACGGCGACCGCGGCGCGCTGATGGCGGTCTGCCGCAACCACCTCGTGCCCTCGCGGGACGCCTACCTGGCGTCCGAACAGGTCCGCGCCACGGCCTGAGGGCGCCGCCGCTACGCCAGCAGGGACAAGGCCTCGGCCAGGGACAGCACCGTCGTGCGGGACTCGAACGCCGTCGCGAACAGGTGTTCGTGCACGACCGGGTCCGGATCGAAGCAGCAATCCTTGACGGTGTACAGCCGGAAATCCGCGTCGCTCGCATAGGCGACCGACGACAGCATCACGCCCGTGGACGCGATGCCCGCCATCAGCAGCGTATCCACCCCCGCCGCCGACAGCCGCAGTTCCAGATCGGTGCCGAAGAACACGCTGGCCCGGTGCGCCAGGATGAGCGGCTCGCCGGCCCGCCGGCCCAGCTCCGGAGAAATCTCGTCATCCAGGAACAGGCCCAGCCTCTTGATCCCCTGCCCGTTCTTGTTCAGCGGACTGACCTCCGGATAGCCCGCGCTGAACCCGATCCGCGCGAAATAGATCGCGACGCCCGCGCGCCGCGCGGCATCGCAAAGCTCGCGGGCATTGGCCAGCAGGGTCGGCGCCACCGCGGGGAACAGCGCCATGATGTCCGTCTGGTAGTGCATCACCAGCAGCGCGGTGCGCGCCGGGACGATCGCGGGTTCGGTGTGTCGCGGCATGATGGCTGCGCCATGGAAGAGGTATCTGAATCTAGCACGGCGGCCTCCGCATTTCACCCGGACGCGGCGGCCGGCAGCCCCCTTCCGGGCCGATCAATGCAGCACCTGCTCCAGGAAGCGCCGCGTGCGCTCATGGACCGGGGCGTCGAAGAGCTGCCTGGGGCAGCCCTGCTCGACCACCAGTCCTTCATCCATGAAGACCACCCGGTCGGCAACCTGCCGCGCAAAGCCCATTTCATGGGTGACGCAGATCATGGTCATGCCATCGGCCGCCAGCGCCAGCATGGTATCCAGCACTTCCTTGACCATCTCGGGGTCCAGGGCGGAGGTCGGCTCGTCGAACAGCATGACTTTAGGCCGCATGCACAGCGCTCGCGCGATCGCCACGCGCTGCTGCTGCCCGCCGGACAACTGGCCGGGATACTTGCCCGCCTGGTTGGCGATGCGCACCCGGTCCAGGTAGTGCGAGGCGCGCTCGCGTGCTTCGGCCCGCGACACCCCTTGGCAATGCACCGGCGCCAGCATGCAGTTCTCCAATACCGTCAGGTGGGGAAACAGGTTGAAGCTCTGGAACACCATGCCCACCTCCTGGCGGGCGCGCGACAGCGCCGCGCCCTCGTGGGCCAGGGCGTGGCCCAGCACCAGCACCTCGCCATCGGTATAGCTTTCCAGCCCGTTGACACAGCGGATCATGGTGGATTTGCCCGACCCGGAAGGTCCGCAGACGATGACGCGCTCGCCCTGGGCCACCTCCAGGTCGATGTCCTTCAGGACGTGGAACTCGCCGTAGTGCTTGTTCAGCCGGCGCAACTGGACGGCGGGCGTGGCGGTGATCGGGCTCATGATCGTTCTCCAGGTGGGGCCGGGGCGCTCAGGCATGCGCGGCCGGGGTATTGCGTTTGCGGAGATAGGCGACGGCCTGCGAGGCCACGACGCAAATCAACAGGTAGGTCGCCGCGATGGTCAGGTACATCTCCACCAGGCTGGCGTCGCGCTGCGCGATTTTCGACGCCGCGCCCAGCATGTCGGTGATCGAGAGCACGTAGACCAGGGAGGTATCCTGGAACAGGATGATGGTCTGGGTCAGCAGGATGGGGCTGACCGAACGCAGCACCTGCGGCAGGATGACCAGCCAGTAGGTCTTGGCCGTGGACATGGACAACGCCCGGCAGGCCTCGTACTGCCCTTTGGGCACGGCATTGAGGCCTGCCCGGATGATCTCGGCGTAATAGGCCGCCTCGAACATCGCGAACGTGATGAAGGCGGTGTACACCGGCCCCACCGGCACCGGCCGCGCCGCGCCGGTGGCCCACATGAGCAGCATGGGCACCAGGAAGAAAAACCAGAACAGCACCATGATGAGCGGGATGGCGCGCATCAGGGTGATGTAGGCGGTGGCCAGCGGCGCCAGCACCGGCACGCGCAGGTGGCGCGCCAGCGCCAGCGCCACGCCCAGCACCAGCCCGCCGACGAAACTGCTGACGGTCAACTGCAGCGAAAAGCCCAGCCCCTCCAGCAGATAGGGCGCGGCCCGCTCGATGGCGCCGAAGTCGAAGCTGTTCATGGCCGTCACACCTCCTTGAACGATTTGCGCCAGCGCATGCGGCCGCGCGCCGGACGGTTGGGCGCGGCATCCGCCTGCTGGCCCGGAATGCGCAGGCGGCCTTCGATCAGGCGCATGCAGACGTACACCAGGCAGGCCAGCAGCAGGTACAGCAGCGTCGCCGCGCCGAAGGCCTGAAACGTCTGGAACGTGAACTCATTGATCTGGCGCGCCTGGGCCGTCAGCTCCAGCACGCCGATGGTCAGCGCCACCGAACTGTTCTTGAAAATGCCCATGACCTCGCTGGTCAGGGTGGGAATGATGATGCGCAGCGCCTGCGGCAACAGCACCAGGCGGTAGACCTGCAAGCTGCGCATGCCCAGCGCCTCGGCGGCCTGGCGCTGGCCCGGCGGCAGCGCTTCGATCCCGGCCTTGACCTGCTCGGCCACGCGCGCCGCCGTGTACAGCGCCAGCCCCAGCAGCGCGGGGATGACGCTGCCCCAAGGCGGTGGGACGGCCTTGACCGCGTCGCCCCAGGCGCGCGGCAGCAGCTCCGGCACGACGAAGTACCAGACGAACATCTGCACGATCACCGGAATGTTGCGGAACACCTCCACGTAGATCCGCGCCAGCGCGGCGACCAGCGGCCTGCGCGCGGTGCGCGCGCAACCCACGGCCAGGCCCAGCGCGAAGGCGACCGCCCATCCCGCCAGGGCCAGGAACAGCGTCCAGCCCAGTCCGGTCATCAGCCAATCCAGATAACGCTCGCCGCCTTCCGGCACTTCCTCGAATAGCACGCTGAACATGGCCGCCCCGCCGTCTTCAGAAATCGACCTTGTCGCTGGGCGAGGCGATGCGTTCCCGCAGCCGCTCCGGAACCGGGAAACTCAGGTTGACGTTGCGCGGCGGAATGGGCGATTCGAACCACTTGCGGTAGGCCTGCTCGAACGAGCCGTCCTTCATCATCCCGGTCAGCACGCCGTCCACCAGGGCCTTGAAGGGCGCGTCGTCTTTCTTGAACATCAGGCCGTAGTAGCCCGGATCGTAGCCGCCCTCCAGGAAAACGAAGGCCGCCGGATCGCGCGAATTGGCGCGCTCGCCGGCCAGCAGGATGTCGTCCTCCAGGAAGGCGACGGCGCGCCCGTTGCTCAGGGTCAGCATGGATTCGCCGTGGTCCTTGGCCTGGATCACGTTCATGCCCAGCTTCTCCTTGTCGTTGGCGGCGCGCACGAAGCCCACGGCGTTCGAGCCCTGCGTCACCACCACCGTCTTGCCCTTGAGATCGGCCGGCTGCTTCAGGCCGGAATCGGCGCGCACCAGCCAGCGCGGCTGGCTGGCGAACGTGGCCACCGAGAAGGACACCTGCTTCTGCCGCGCCAGATTGTTGGCCGTGCCGCCGCATTCGATGTCCACGGTGCCGTTGACCACCAGCGGGATGCGGTTGGAGGAATTCACCGCCACCTGCTTGACCGCCAGGCTGGACAGGCCCAACTGCTGCTTGATGCGGTCGACGATGGCCGCGCACAGGTCCAGCGAGAAGCCCACCGGCTTCTGCTGGCCGTCCAGGAAGGAAAACGGCACCGAGGATTCGCGGTAGCCCAGCGTCACCGATCCGGTCTCCTTGATCTTCTGCAGGGTGGGTCCCGGATCCTGGGCCCAGGCGGACGACAGGCCCAGCGCCAGCGCGCAGGCGGTGGCGTAGCGGGAGAACGTGCTGTTTTTCATGTCATACCCCTTGTGTAAAGCCAGGCCTCGGGACCGGGCGATTAGCATGGCAGGCGGCACTTCTACTCAAGCCGACGCCGGCGCCTGCAAGCCGGCGGCGATGATCCCGGCGACGCGATCGACGTCGTCCGGGGTATTGAATACGCCGAACGACACGCGCACCCCGTCGCGTTCCGGCGAAACGCGCACGCCCTGCTGCGCCAGGTAGCCCGCCCATCGTTCGGCGGGCAGATCCAGCACGTAGATGTGCGCGCGGCGAGCGCGTTCGCGCGGGCCCGCCAGGCCCACGCCCAGCGCGTCCATGCGTTCGATCAGGCGGTCGCCCAGCGCCAGCACGTGGCGCTCGATGTTGGCGATGCCCACGCCGGCGATGAGATCCAGCGCGGCATCCAGCGCGTGGATGTCCGCCAGGTTGTAGTTGCCGATCTCGAAGCGGCCGGCATCCTCGCGCAAGGCCAGGTCGTCGGGATCGGCGATGAGATCGGCCGGCGGGCGCGCCAGCCCGGCCGTGGCCAGATAGACCGGCCGCAGTTCGGTCAGCGCCGCGTCCACGTACAGCAGGCCCAGCCCCTGCGGCACCAGCAGCCCCTTGTGGCAGCCGGCGGCCAGCATGGACACGCCCATAGCCTTGACATCGACCGGCAGCACGCCGACCGACTGCATCGCATCCACCACCAGGTAGATCCCGCGCTCGCGGCACAGCCGCCCGACGTCGGCCACGTCATGGCGATGGCCGGCATGGAAGGTGACGTGAGACAGCGAGATGGCCCGGGTGCGCGCGTCCACGCGCGGCGCGAACAAGGCGGCGTCGGCCACTCCCCGGTCCAGTTTGACGAAGCGCACTTCCACCCCGCGCCGTTTCAGGTTCAGCCAGGCATAAGCGTTGTTGGGATGATCGCCCTCGATCAGCAGCACGTTGTCGCCCGGCTTGAAATCGATGGCGTTGGCCGCGATGTTCAAGCCTTCCGAGGTGTTCTTGGTGAATGCAAGCTCTCCCGCCTGCGCGCCGAGGAAGGCGGCGACGCGGGCGCGCACCTGCTCCACCCGCTCGAGCCAGACCGGCTTGGGGCCGCCGCAGGCGCTGGCCTCTTGATAGAAGGCCTCCAGCGCCTGGCGCACGCTGCCGGCCAGCGGCGACTGGTGGGCGGTATCCAGGTACAACATCCGGGAACTGGCGGGAAAATCCTCGCGCACCGCGGCGCAAGCATGGAAATCGGACATGGCAGGTCTACCAGAAAGGATTGCGCCTCAAGCCAGGCGGAAGGCCGCGATCTTCTGGCCCGGACCGTGCTCGACGAAGGTGGCCAGCACCGCCTGGCCGATCAGGGACGCGCCTTCGAGCGGCGCGCCGGGCAACTGGCCGTAGAGGCAGGGCCCCTCTTCCAGTTCGATGGCGGCGAATACATACGGCGCCTCCGCATTGAAGCCGTCATGGTGGGTACGGCGCACCGTGGTGTGCGAAATCACTTTTCCGCGCCCGCTGGCCGACACCCATTGCAGGCCGTCCTCGCGGCAGAACGGGCAACATACGCGGGGATAGAACACGTGCCGCCGGCAGGCGCCGCAGTACTGGATCATCAGCCGGTCCTCGTTGCAGCCCTGCCAGAAGGGCTGGTTCAAGGCATTGATCCGCGGTTGGGGCTTGAGCATGTCGACTCCTCAGTGGACGCGTTCGAGAATGGCGGCGCTGGAACACAGGCCGCGGCCGTAGGCCACCATGCCGTAGCCGGACACCAGGCCCAGCCGGCAGTCCAGTTGCCGGCCCGGCGCGCGGCCCAGCAACTGGGCCGCGGCCTCGTAGACGCCGATCATCCCGCCGCTGGCGCCGGCCTGGCCGGCCGACAACTGGCCGCCGCCGGTGTTGACGGGTAGCGCGCCGCGCCAGCTCAGGTCGTTGTTGCGGACGTACTCGTGGGCGCGGCCGGGCTCGCACAGCCCCAGCCCTTCCATCTGCACGAAGGCCATGACCGGGTAATCGTCGTACAGTTGGGCGAACTGCATCTGCGCAGGTTCGACGCCGGCACGCTGGTAGAGGCGGCTCGACAGGCCCGACCAGCCGCCCGGGACGGCATAGGGATCGTTGGCCGGGTAGTTGTGGATTTCTTCCGCCGCCAGGATGCGCAGCGACGGCCCCTTGAGCCCGGCGGCCACCCGCTCCGACGCCAGCACGATGGCGTCTCCGCCCACGCAGGGCATGACGCAGTCGTACAGGCGCAGAGGATCCGCGATCGGCTTGGCGTTCAGGTAATCGTCCAGCGTGAGCGGGGTCTTGAACAGCGCGTTGGGATTGCGCAGGGCGTTCTCCCGCAAGGCCACGCAGAAGCGGCCGAAATCCTCGGGCGTCGCGCCATGCCGCTCCATATACAGACGGGTATGCAGCGCGAACATGCCGTTGGCCCCGCCGAACCCCTGCGGCGACATGTATTCCTTGATGGAGCCGTTGAAACGATCCAGGGTTTCGTTGTGGGCGGCGACGTCGAACGCGTCCGCGGCAAGCACCAGCGCCACGTCGCAGGCGCCGTCGCGGATGGCGCGCGCCGCGTGGGCCATGCCGATGATGCCCGAGGCGCCGCCATACAGGCCCTGGAACAGGAAGCGCGCCTCGATGCCAAAGTGCTCGGCCACCGTCGGCGCATTGTCGGGCGGCAGCAGGAAGCAGGTGACGGCCAGCCCGTCCACGGCGCTCCACGGCAGCCCGGCGTCGGCCAGCGCCGCCGCGCCCGCCTCGTACATCAGGCGCTGCACGCCGCGTTCCGAACGCTTGGCGTAGGGCGCCTGCCCCGCGCCCACGATCCGCACCCCTTCGAACATCCCGGCCATCAGATCACTCCCTGCGCGGTCAGCGCGTCGAATTCCTGCGGCGATACGCCCAGCAGGCCCTGGTAGATTTCGCGGTTGTCGGCGCCCAGGGCGCGACCGGCGTGGCGCACCTCTCCCGGGGTGTCCAGGAAACGCGGCACCACCCCCTGCATGCGCACCTGCCCGAAATCGTCGTCGGGCACCGACACGATGTTCTCGCGGGCCTGGTAGTGCGGGTCGCGGACGATGTCGCTGATGTCCAGCACCGGCCCGGCGACCACCTCGGCCTCTTCGAACAGCGCCATGACAGCCGCGCAGTCGCGCTCGCGGAACCAGCCGGCGATGATCTCGTCCAGCGCCGTGTCGTGTTCGCAGCGCGAGGCGTTGTCGACGAAGCGCGGATCGGTAATGAGTTCCGGCATGCCCAGCGCCTGGGCCAGGCGTTCGAACGTGCGCTGCGAACTGGCCGAAATACCCACCCAGCGCCCGTCCAGCGTCTGATAGGTATTGCGCGGCGAATCCTCCGCCAGCCGATTGCCCAGCCGCTGCTTGACGATGCCCAACTGGTCGAAGCCGATCACCTGGGATTCGACCAGCCGGAACAAAGGCTCATAGAGGCTGACGTCGATCTCCTGGCCCTGCCCGTTGCCGTGATCGCGGTTGTAGACGGCGAACATCGCCGCCATCGCCGCGAAGGTGGAGGCCACCGAATCGGCCATGGGAAACCCCGGCAGCGTGGGCGGCCGGTCCGGCGCGCCGGTGAACGACGGGATGCCCGAAAATGCTTCCGCGATCGTGCCGTAGCCGCCGCGCCTGGCGTAGGGGCCGGTCTGGCCGAACCCCGAGACGCGCACCATGACCAGGCGCGGATTGATACGCGCCAGTTCGTCGTATCCCAGGCCCCAGCGCTCGAACGTGCCGGGACGGTAGTTCTCGATCAGCACGTCGGCTTCGCGGATGAGTTCCCGGAACAGCTCCTGGCCGCGCGGATTGGACAAGGTCAGGGTGATCAGCCGCTTATTGCGAGCGATCACCTTCCACCACAGCGACAGCCCCTCCTTCATCGGGGTCCAGTGGCGCATCGAATCGCCGGAGCCCGGCAATTCCAGCTTGATGACGTCGGCGCCGAAATCGGCCATCTGGGTGGCCGCCAACGGCCCGGCGATCATATTGCCCGCATCGATGACGCGCAGGCCCGCAAGCGGCCCCTTGCGAGAGAGTGCCGCGGCCGGTTCGGCGCTGGGTACGGTTTCGGGGGAACTGGACATGGTGGGTTCCGATCTCACTTGGAAAGAAAATCTGCCCTGTGATAAACTTCCGAATATTGGAAGTTTTTCTTTCACTAATTGGATTCATTATGATCAGCGACTCACAGGCTGTCCCTAGGGATCAACCCCTAGACCGGTTGCTGCACGTGCTCGACGTAGTGGCGCATGCGGACCGCGCCCTCACCATGACCGATGTGGCCGCCGCCTGCGGCCTGCCGGTGCCCACCGTGCACCGGCTCGTCGCGCAACTGGAAGAAAGGCGCTTGCTCAAGCGCGTGCTGGGCAGCAAGAAGCTCGCGGTCGGCGCCGCCCTGGTCGACCTGGGCATGGCCGCGGTCTCGGCCGCCATGCGCGGCGACCAGAGCCACCAGATCCTGGTCGCGCTGTCCAACCGCATCGGCGAGCATTGCCAGCTCGGCCGCCGGGTGGACGACGAAGTGTTCTATGTGGATTCGGCGACCGCCACGCGGTCGCAGGGCCTGTACTTCGACCACGGACACCGTTCGCCGCTGTACTGCACGTCAATAGGCAAGCTGTTCCTGTCCGAAATGCCCGAGGAACAATTCGAATGGTGGCTCGGCCACGCCACGCTCGAACCGCTCGCGCCCAACACCATCGTTTCCGCGGAGACCCTGCGCAGCGTGGTGCGCAAGGTGCGCAAGGATCAATGGGCGGCAAGCAATGAAGAGGTAATGGCCGGCGTGGTCGGCTGCGCCGTGCCCATCCGGGATGCGCAGGGCAAGCTCATCGCCGGCCTGGGGATTTCCGTGCCCAGCGCGCGCGTGGCCTTCGACGAACTGGCCGGATTCCGCGAACCCATGCGGGCCGCGGCCGCCGAAATCGCCGCCGCGATCGCGGCGGCGGACTGAGGACCGCCGCCCTAGCCTTCGCGCGAGCCTATCCCCGCGCTCTCCAGATAGTCTTCCACCGCGCTGCCCACCGTGGGATGGAAGCGGTCGTCTCTGAATATCTCGGTCAGCTCGAAGCGCTTGAGCTTGTCCCGGACCGGGTCCTTCATCTCGGCGAAATGCAGCGCGGCCCCCTCCTCGGCCAGGTTGCGGCTCAGTTCGCGCAGCATATCGGCCGACGTGACGTCCACGCTGGTGACGGGCTCGGCCGCCACCACCACGCGCCGCACCGGCGTGGGCGAGGCCCGCACGGCTTCCATCAGCCGCTGCTGGAACAATTCGGCGTTGGCGAAGAACAGCGGGGCGTCCCAGCGGAACAGGACCAGGCCGTCGATCAGCGCCGCGTGCGGGTAGCGCTTCAGGTCGTGGTAGCCGCGCAGGTTCGGCACGCGGCCGAGCACCGCGAAATGCGGCCGCCAGCCGTCCCACAGGAATTCGATGACGGCGATGACCACGGCCAGGCAGATGCCGGGAATCGCGCCGAACACGGCCACGCCCGCGAAGCACAGCATCGACAGCCAGAATTCCCATTGCTGGATGCGGTAGATGCGCCGCAGGTCCTTGAATTCGAACAGGCCGATGGCGGCCGCGATCACCACGGCGGCCAGCGCGCTGTTCGGCAGATAGCGCAGCAGGCTCGGCGCCGCCAGCAGCAAGGCGGCCACGGCGACCGCGCCCACGACGCCGGTGAGCTGCGTGCGCGAGCCCGCCGCCTCGGCCACCGGCGTGCGCGACGCGCTGCCGCTGATCGGGAACCCCTGGAAGAAACCGGCGGCCAGGTTCGCGACGCCCAGGCCCACCATTTCCTGATTGGGATCCACCCGCGTATGCGTGCGCGCGGCGTAGGTGCGCGACAGCACGCTGGTATCCGCGAACGCGATCATCGCCACGGCGCAGCCGCCCAGCGCGATCTTGACCAGGTCGGCGTTGCTGAGCCACGGCAACGCGAACTTCGGCAGCCCCTGGGGAATCTCGCCCAGCACGCTCACACCGACGGCGTCCAGCCGGAACACACTGACCGCCAGCGTGGCCAGGATGACCGCGATCAGAATGCCCGGCACGCGTTCGAAGCGCTTGAGCAGCAGGATCGCCGCCAGGGTCGCCGCCCCCACCGCGAAACTGTGCCAGTTGGTCTTCCCGCCCGACACCGCCAGCCCCAGTTGCCACAGTTCGCGCAGCGGGCCGGCATCGTCGATGGGAACAGCGAATAGCTTCGGCAACTGGCTCACCAGCACCGTCAGAGCGATGCCGTTCATGTAGCCGTAGCGGATCGGCTTGGACAGCAGCTCGGTGACGAACCCCAGCCGCAGCAGGCCCAGCACGATGCAGAACAGCCCGGCGACGATGGCCATCAGGCTGGCCGCGGCCACCGCTCGCATGGGATCGCCGCCGGAAACGCCGAGCACCACCGCCAGGATCGGCGCCGCCAGCGCGGAGTCCGGCCCCAGCACCATGATCCGGCTCGGGCCGAACAGCGCATAGGCCAGCATCGGGATGATCGTGGCGTAAAGGCCGTAGACGCCCGGCACGCCCGAGGCCTCGGCGTAGGCAATGCCGACCGGCACCAGCATCGCCGTCAGCACCAGGCCGGCGGCCAGGTCCTTCGGCAGCCAGGCGGCTTCATATGACCGCAACATCGCCAGTCCGGGCAGCCAGCGCAGCCAGGACCGGGGCGGCGTATCGGCAGAGGCCGGCGTAAGGGAAGCCATGGAACCTCCTTTATCGGAGTGGTGCCGGGCGTTGATTCTACTGGACGCGCGATGAGACCGGCGCGGTCAACGCGGCGCCGGGTCCGCCACCTGCCTCAAGGCCCAGGAAAGCCTGTGCCCGGAAGTATGACGACGGCTATGTCAGCGCGCCGCAGAAGGCGGTTCCGGGCGGACGCCGGCATCGTCGGCGATCAATATGTCTTCGTAGAATGCGCCGAAAGGGCGCGAAGGATGCGCGATCTGGATTTCCAGTACCCATAGACCGGTATTCGGGCACGAGGCGAAATCCCCGAGACTGCCGGCTTTGTAGATCGCATGGGGAAAATCGCAGACACGGTGCCCCTTGATGTCGAGGTTCAACCGCCATCCCAAAGACGCGGCCCGCTCGGCGGCGAACGCGTACAGCGCGGTCCCGCTCACCCCGTTTGTCCTCCAGTGTTGGCTGACCTCCTCCCAGAGCAGGCGGGCAACCTCCGCACAGGCATGCATGTCCGGGTCGTCGCCCACAACGAAAGTATCGCCCGCGTCTCCCTCGTGCCCCTGCCACACGGGCCCGATGTCGATGAAAAAAATGTCGTTCTCGCCCAGGGCCCGCGCCGGATCCGACTGTTCTTTGAACGTCTTCAGGGTGCCTTCGCCGAAGCGGACGATGACGGGATGCCAGATTCGGTCCATTCCCGCCTGCGCCAACACGCCCGCGGCATGCTCGCGGGCCTGGTTTTCGGTCATCCCCGGGCGTATCCCCGCCGCTATTTCACGCACGGCTTCCCAGGAGCGGATGCGGGCGTATTGCATCGACGCCAGTGAGAACCCGGCGCCGGTTGCCTCGCGTTTTGCAGCTTCAGTGCTATTCATCGTGGGACTCTGATTATTCTTGGGAACGACAACACGGAAATGCGCCATAGGAGCCCGCGGCGCCGGCGGCGGATAACTTTACCCAAACCGGCGTCCGCGCGCCAGGCCACAGGCGCCAAGGGCGATCCGACATTCAATTAGGGCGGATTACCCGGGGAAACGATAACGGACCCGCGTAGATCGCGCCGGCGCCGATCTCGCGCTCGATCCTGAGCAGCCGGTTGTATTTGGCCGTGCGGTCCGAGCGCGACATCGAACCGGTCTTGATGAATCCGCCATTGCCGGCCACCGCCAGATCCGAGATGCTGGTGTCTTCCGTTTCGCCGGAGCGATGCGAAATGACGGCGCGATATCCGTGCCTGGCGGCTATGCGCAATACCTCCTGGGTTTCGGTCAGGGTGCCGATCTGGTTGATCTTGACCAGGATGGCGTTGCCGATGCCCTGCTCCACTCCGCTTTGAAACAGGGCCGGGTTGGTGCAGAACACGTCGTCGCCGACCAATTGGCAACGATCTCCCAGCCTGGCGGTCAGCATCTGCCAGCCGGCCGGGTCGTCTTCTGCCATGCCATCCTCGATCGACACGATCGGATAGGCCCGCACCAGTTTCGCCAGATAATCGACCTGCTCTTCGGAACTCAAGTGGCGGTCCTGTCCGGCATAAAGGTAGCCCGCGGGGCTGTGGAATTCGCTGGCGGCCGGATCGAGCCCCAACGCAATGTCCTGGCCCGGCCTGAACCCTGCCCGTTCAATCGAATCCATCAGGAAGTCCAGCGCCTCGACGGCGGTGCGCAGGTCGGGCGCGAAGCCCCCTTCGTCGCCCACATTGACGGCATGGCCCGCGCGCTTCAGAACCTCTTTGAGCGAGTGGAACACCTCGGCGCCCATACGAACGGCTTCCGCGAATGACGCGGCGCCCACCGGCAGGATCATGAACTCCTGGAAGTCCAGCGGATTGTCCGCGTGGGCGCCGCCATTGAGCACATTGATCATGGGCACCGGCATGACGCAAGCCTGGCTGCCGCCCAGGTAACGCCAGAGAGGAACACCGAGACTGGACGCCGCCGCGCGAGCCGCGGCCAGGGATACGCCCAGGATCGCATTGGCGCCGATGCGGCGCTTGTTCTCCGTGCCATCCAGGGAAATCATCGCCTGATCGAGTTCCGCCTGCCGATCCGCGCGCGTGCCCAGCAGCAAGCCGCGCAGTTCCGTATTCACGCTCCGGGCGGCATCCAGGACGCCGCGCCCTCGAAAGCGTTCCGCGTTGCCGTCGCGCCGTTCGCAGGCTTCCCGGTTGCCTGTCGATGCCCCGGACGGCACCAGCGCCACCCCGCTGGCGCCATCCGACAACTCGACTTCCACCTCAAGCGTGGGATTGCCCCGGCTGTCGAGCGCCTCGTGCGCGCCGATGTTGGTAATGTGCATGCCGCATGACTCCAATATGTCAGTTAATTGAACGTAGTTAGCCCTATGCCATGACCGCGATCCGGCACATTTCGTTGAAGAATGCTATCCAGCCTGTTAGCATCCGAAAATCGATTTGTTTTGTAGCTTCGTCAGTTTTTCTGACAGATGGGCATTCATGCGCAAACTTCCCCCGCTGGCTTCCTTACGGGCGTTCGAAGCGGTCGCGCGCACCGGCTCGGTCACGCGGGCGGCCGAGGAATTGGCACGCACCCACGGCGCGGTCAGCCGGCATCTCAGGCTGTTGGCGGACGACGCGGGCGTCGAACTCTTCGAAAAGGACGGCACGGGCCTGCGGATGACGCCGGCGGCGGCCGACTTCTACGCCGCGGCCCGGTCCGCGTTCGATCAACTGGAAAGCGCCTACAGCAGTCTCGCGAATCATGCGTCGGGACCCGGCGTACACGTGGCGTGCAGCGCGACCTTCGCAATGCGATGGCTGGTGCCGCAACTGGCGGTGTTCTATCGCAGGCACCCCGACATCCGGATCCGGCTGTCCATGACATCGGCACGCGAAATGCGCAATGAAGGCGCGGACTTGCTGGTGGCTTGGGACATGTCCCATTACACCGATGCCGATCAGCGGCGCGCCATTCCCCTGGCCCCTGTGAACTTTGCCGCGGTCTGCGTGCCCGCCTGCGCGAAGCTGCCTCCCGGCAAGCGCGTACGGATCGCGCACGAGTACACCTCCAGCGCCTGGAATCAGTGGGAAATCAAGACTGGAAAATCCGTCGCCCGCGGAGAGGTGCTGGAGTTCCCGCACACCCATCTTTGCATCGAGGCCGCGCTTTCCGGACTGGGCGTCGCCCTGGTGGAAAAGCGGTTGATCACGCGTGAACTGGCCGACGGCACACTGGTCGCACCGTTCGGATCCGTAGAATTCGACGAAGGTTTACGCGCCCTGCCCGCGGCCGGACGACGGATGAATGCCCAGGCGGAGGTTTTTGTAGATTGGCTGCGGGACGCGCTCGCTGACGCGTCCTGACGCCGCGCCGGCCAACGCCCGCCGCCACCTCGTCCGGTGCGTGGGCGTTGCCTTCGGCGCTGCGCAGCGGGGGTCAGGCATCAACGGCGATGAGGACGCTCGATGCCTTGAAAACCGCGGTGGCAGGCTTGCCGACGCTCAAATTGAGGCGTTCGACGCTATTGTTGGTAATGATCGACGCGATCTGGGCGCCACCCGGCGCTTCCACGATGACTTCGCTATTGACGGCGCCCTTCGTAATGGCCTTGACCACTCCGCCAACGCAATTGCGGGCGGACACCTGCGCGGCGGAGGTATCGACCATGATGAGTACCGATGATGCCTTTACCAATGCGATGGCGGCCTTGCCGATCGCGAGATCGAGCGAAAGCGAACTACCATGCGTGATGATTGCCGCGACATCCAGGCCATCCGTCGTGCGCAGCACGACCTCGTCATTGACCGATCCCCGTGTAAAGGCGACCACTTCGCCGGATAGTTGATTGCGGGCACTTGTTTGCATGAACGCCTCCTGGACGTGTGGGCTTGCGACTTCAGCGATTTCTCCGGCTCCCGGAAAGGCGCAACCGCCATTTCCAGCGATGCGCCAAAGCTGCCTTTTGAATAATAGTACGTGCCGTTGAAAGGACCTACCCTGGGCCGGCGGCTGCATGCACAAAAATTTCGGTATTGATTTGATATGTTATATCATTACCAAATTTAAGCAGGGCTTAGAGAGCAGCGGGATGAAAAAGAAGTCTGTGCATGTGTGGCCGTCGGGGCGTGACGGCAGGCGATTCGCGGCGCTGGGCGCCGCGCTGTGTTTGACGTTCAGCGCGCAGGCCGCCGACGACGGGGATGGCCGCTCGCCCGGCGCCGCGCCAGACGGCGGGGCCGCCCTGGACCAGGTGGTGGAGCTGAATCCTGTGGTGGTCACCGCCACCCGCAACGAACAGCGCCTCGATGACGTGGCCTCGTCGATGGAAGTCGTCGATGGCAATGTGTTGCAGGCAACGGTCGCCAACAGCTTCATCGATCAACTCAAGAAGAACGCCAGCGTCGATGTGATCCAGTATCCCAATGGGCTGGCGGGCATAGGCCTGCGCGGAATGCGGCCGAACTTCGAGTTCACGATCAACCCGCGCACGCTGGTGCTGATCGACGGCCGGCCTTCGGGATCCACCAGTTTCACGACACTCTCGCCCGAAAGCATCGAGCGCGTGGAGGTGCTCAAGGGCCCCGCTTCGTCGCTGTACGGCGCCTCGGCCATGGGCGGCGTGGTGAACATCATCACGCGCCGGTCGACCGGCCCGATCGGCGGCTCGATCGGCGTGGGATACGGTTCGTTCGATACGCGCATGACCGATTTCGCATTGGGCGGCTCCCTGTCCGATCGCACCGATTTCGATCTGGCCGTCGGCTACGTGAATCAGAATGGGGACTTCACCACCGGCGCCGGCGACAAGCGCCCCAACAGCGACTTTCGCCGCACTTCCGGCAAGGCGCGCATCGGCAGCGACCTGACCGACATGGTGCGCGTCGACGCCACGATCGACTGGGCCGACCTGCGCAACAACGCGCCGGGCCCGGTCAGCTTCGATCCGCCCAATGCCTCCGCCAACGAAACCGACCGGCTCGGCGGCGACCTGCGCTTCACCATCGCGCCGCGGGATCACCTCATCACGGCGACGGCCTACGCCTCGCGCGAGAACTACAACTACATCACGGTGCCCGCGGCCGCGCAACGCTACCGTTCCAGCCGCACCGAGTCGCGGTATCTGGGCTATCAGGTGCAGGACGTGTGGGCCTTCGCCGACAGCATGACGCTCACCTACGGCACCGACTGGCAGCGGGTCGAGGCCGATCGGTTCTCCTATGGCGCCCAAGGCCAGCGCCTGGCGCCGTTCAGTCCCAACGAACGCCGCGACAGCAACGGCGTCTTCGCGGAATGGGCCAGCAACTGGCTCGACGACAGGCTGATCCTGACCCTGGGCGGCCGCTACGACTGGATCCGTTCCAGCACTCGCGCCACGCCCTACAAGACAAGCTACAGCCCCGGTTCGTCGGACTTCACCAGCTTCAACCCGCGCGGCGGCGCGGTCTTCAAGCTGACCGACTCATGGCGGGTGCACGGCTCGGCCGGCACGGCGTTCGCGCCGCCGCAGGGCAGCGAACTCGCGGGTGAAAACGTCGAATACGCGGGCGCGCAGCGCCGCGTCACGATGGGCAACGCTGGTCTCGAACCCGAGCGCAACCGCAGTTGGGACATCGGCCTCGGCTATGCCGATGGCCGGCTCGACGCGGACCTGACGTACTTCGATTCGCGCATTCGCGACCGCATCCGCTCCGTGATCGTGAGCAACACCGCCGCCGAGCGCGTCAGCAGCTACGAAAACGCGGACAACTCCCGCATGCGCGGGATCGAGGCGCGGCTGGCCTATGACGCCGGCTCTTGGTTCGGCCTGCCCGCGGGCCGCGTCGGCATCTCGGGCAGCTTCACCCGGCTGCTGCAAGCCGAAGACTTCGACGCCACCGGCGCGGTGCCGATCCGCAACGTGGCCAAATGGAAAGGCAATCTCTCACTCACCGTCAGCGACGGCAACACGCTGTCGGGAACCTTGACGGCCCGCCACGTCGATACCCGCTACGACACCGACAACAGCCAGCGCAGCATTTTCACCGATGGCCGCGGCGGCCTGTTCGAAAACAGGCCGTTCACGGTCGTGGACCTGAGCGCGCGGTGGAAGGTCACGCCCAAGGACACCCTGCGGTTCGACGTGTCGAATCTCTTCGACCGCGACTACTACGAAAAGGCCGACTACACCATGCCCGGCCGTGCCTATTACCTGCGCTACACGCGAGCCCTCTAATCATGAATCCCAAATTCGTCCTGGAGCAAGTCTCTCAACTGCTGTTCGCGCCCGTACTGCTCCTGCTGGTGGCGCTGGTGGTCTGGACCCTGGTGGCGCTGGGCATGTTCGCGCGCAGTGCCGCCGTCCGCTGGCGCGGCCGGCGGCCGGCGGTGGCGCGCCATGCGGCCCAGATCGACGCGGCCGCCGCCGCGCCCGGCGCCGACCTGGACCTGGCTATCGAACGCGTCCTGGCCCGCGCCGAGCACGCCAGCCTGCGCAGCCTGAACGCGGTGCGCTTCGCGGTGCGGGCGGGGCCGTCGCTCGGCCTGATGGGCACCTTGATCCCGATGGCGGCCGCGCTGAACGGCCTGGCGCGCGGCGATCTGCCGGCGCTGGCCGAACACATGGTGGTGGCATTCTCCGCCACCATCGTCGGCATCGCGATCGGCGTCGCGGCGCATGTCATCGCGATGGTCCGCGAAGGCTGGCAGCGCGAAGACCTGGACGCCTTGCGGCTATATGCCGAACGCGCGCTGCGCGCTGCGCAGGCGGCCAGCCCGACGGAGCGGCCCGCATGAAATCCCGCTTGAGGTTCACTCGCTCGCGGCTTGAGTCCGCCCATCACGACGACCCGCTCGCGGGCGTGGCCAATCTGTTCGACGCCAGCCTGGCCTTCATCGTGGCCATGGCCCTGGCGTTGTTCTCGGTGCTGGGCTCGACCGATCTGCTCAGCGCCGACGCGTCCTGGACGCTGACGCGCCAGACCGCCGACGGCGAACTTGAAGTGGTGAGCAAGACACAGCAACAGGTCAAGGTCGAGCGGGTCACGGATCGCCAGTTGTCCGGACAGGGCGAACGCCTGGGCACCGCCTACCGCCTGCCGGACGGACAGGTGGTGTATGTCCCCGAGCCGGGCGAAGCGGCGAAATAGGAACGTCCATGCGCACACGAACCGTTGAACTTCCCGCAGCCGGCGGCGCGCATCGCGCCCTTCAGGCAGCCGCGCCGCCGCGAGCCGCGCGCGCGTTCGCCCGGCTGGCCGCGGCCTGCGCGGCCCTGCTCGCGCTCGCCTTCGCGGGCTGGGCGCAGGCTGCGAATGACCCTCCGGCGCGCGCCGGCGCGCGTCCGCGCGTGGCCGTGATCTCGATCGAACTCGCGCAGCAGCCGACCCTGATGCGCGCCGCCGCGGCGCGGCGCGCCGGCACTCTCGCGATCGACCTCTACGGCCTGGGTGGCGGCCAATTGCCCGGGATCGATTCGGTGGACCTGTCGGCCTACGACCTGGTCGTGGTCGAAGGCATCGGCCCGCGCCTGGCCCAGTACCGGGCCCGCTTCGACGCGGCGGCAAAGCGGACCCGCGTGCTCGTCATCAATGGCGACGAATGGGTGCGCGGCAACGTCGCCGCCTCGGCGGTGCCGCAAGCCCTTGCCTACTGGCGCAACGGCACCGTCGAAAACTACACGCGCCTGCTGGATTATCTGGCCGCGCGCGTCCTCGGCATGCCTCTGCCGGCCGAGCCGCCCATCGAGTATCCCGACCGCGCCTTCTACCATCCCGCGCATGACGGAGTCTTCCCGGACGTCGATGCCTATCTGGCGTGGACGCGCCAGCGCCTGCCGGACGCCGGCACGCGGCCCCGGATCGGCATCGTGTTCTATCGCAGCCTGGTCCTGGGAGACAACGCGGCGGTGATCGATGCGCTGATCGGCGAGACCGAACGCCAGGGCGGCCTGCCGGTGCCCCTGTGGCGCAGCGACAGCCATGATTCCCTGCGCCCTCTGCGCGGCGCCGACGGCAAGCCCGCGGTGGACGCCCTGGTGCTTTGCGCGAGCCAGATCGACTACACCGCCCACCGGGCCGGCGTGGACGAGGCCCGCGCGCTCGGCGTGGCCGTGCTGGGCTGCACCACCGACTACACGCGCGACCTGGCCGAATGGCGCGCGGACCCGGGGGGCTTCGCGCCGGATCGCAGCGGACAACTGGCACTCAGCGAAGCGAACGGCGTCGTCGAACCCATGATGGTGGGCGCGCGGCGCGTGCGCGAAGACGGCGCGGTGCTGCACGAGCCGCTCGCCGAACAGGTGTCGTGGCGCGTGGCGCGCGCCCTGGCCTGGACACGGCTGCGCCGCCTGCCCAACGCGGAGAAGCGGCTGGTGATCTCTTACCACAGCGAAGCCGCCGACCAGGCCGACGTGGGCAGCGATCCGGACAGCTATCTGGACGCGCAGGCCAGCCTGGCCGCGTTGCTGCGGCGGCTGCGGGACGAAGGCTACGACGTCGGCGCCGCTCCCCTGCCGGACGCGCACGCGCTGGCTCAGCGCATGGCGCGCGACGGCAGCAACGTGAGCGCCGGCCTGTGGGGCAGCCCCGGCCATGCCGGCGAATCCGACGCGCAGTATGCGCGCGCGCAGGCCGAACTGGCGCGCCGCCTGAAATCCGGCGACGCGGTGGCGATTCCCGAAGCGCGGTACCTCGCCTGGTATCGGCAGCTTCCGCAAGCCTTGCGCGCCGCGACCGAAGCGCGCTGGGGCCCTCCTCCCGGCCGCATCATGGTGCACACCGCCGAGGACGGCCAGCGCTCCATCGTGATTCCGATGCTGCGCTTCGGCAAGGTCATCGCCGCGCCGCATCCGGTCTGGGGCTTCCTGCAGGACGCCGGCGCATTGGCGTCGACCGATGCGCTGCCGCCGCATCATCAATACATTGCGTTCTATCTGTGGATGACGCGCGACCGCCATGCCGACGCCTATGTACCGCTGTTCACCCAGTTGTCGCTCATGCCCGGCAAGCAACAGGGGCCGTCCCGCGATGACTGGATCGGCCGCCTGATCGGCGACCTGCCGCATATACAGCCCACGCCCCTGCAGGCCAACGGCGGCATCGGCAACAAGCGGCGCGCCAACGCGGTGACCATCGGCTTCATGCCGGCCCTCGCCCGCTCTCCGCTGCCGCCCGAACTCGCCACCCTGCACGACCGGCTCGATACCGCCGCGCAGTCGTCCGACGAAACGGCAAGGCAGGCCGTGCGAAGCCTGGCCGCGGGCCATGCGCGCGCGCTGGGCCTGGACGTGGCGCATGCGCCGTGGCCGCGGCTGGACGCCGCCCTGCGCCGCTATCTTGCCGAAGTCTCGGCGGCGGCGATGCCGGTCGGCGGGCATGTGCTGGGCCAGGCTCCCGGCGCCGACGGGTCGGCGCGCATGGTGCACGCCATGCTGGCGGGCGATATGGCGGAACCGCCGTCGATCGAGGCGGTGCGCGCGGCGATGGCGGACGGCGCGCGGCAGGCCCCGGCGGACATGGCGGCGCGCATCCAGGACTACGCCGCGCGCGTCGCGGCCGCGCCGCGGGAGATCGACGCCCTGCTGGACGCGCTCAACGGCGGCTACATCGAACCCGGCCCCATGGCCGACGCCGTGCGCAACCCCGACGCGCTTCCGCCCGGGCGCAATCCCTACACCTTCGCCACGCGGCGCCTCCCCACGCGCGAAGCCTGGGAGACCGGATCGCGCATGGCCGACACCCTGATCGACACGTATCGCGAAGAACATGGCGTCATGCCGCGCAAGGTGGCCTTCGTGCTCTGGTCGGTCGAATCGGCCCAGAACCAGGGCGCCGTCGAGGCGCAGATCCTGCGCCTGATGGGCGCCCGCCCAGTATGGAATCCACGCGGCGAAGTCATCGACGTCGCGCTGGACAGCCGGGCCGCGCTGGGACGCCCGCGCGTGGACGTGCTGGTCACCACCTCGGGCACCTATCGCGACCACTTCGGCGACAAGATCGCGCTGCTGGCGAAGGCCGCCCGGCTGGCGTCCGCGGCGGACGAACGCGACAACGCCGTGCGCGCCAACAGCCTGGCGATCGCGGAACAATTGCTTGCCGCGGGCGTGGCCGCGCCCGAGGCGCGCGCGCGGGCCGATCGCCGCATCTATTCCACCGCGCCCGGCGCCTACTCGCCCTCGACCCAGTTCGCGATACAGGCAGGGGCCGACTGGACCGACGCCCGCTTGTCCAGGCTCTATACCGACCGCCTGGGCCATGCCTACAGCGAAGGCGACAGCGGCGCGTCCGATGCGCAGGGTTTCGTGGCGCAATTGTCCGGCGTGGAGGCCGCCGTCTTCAGCCGCAGTTCCAACACCTACGGCCTGCTCGACACCAGCATGCCGGCCGCGTACCTCGGCGGCATCGGCATGGCGGTGCGTGAACATACCGGCAGGGAGGTGACCAACTATGTCGCCGACCTGAAGGACAGCCGCCCGGGCGCGGAACGGCTCGAACCGCTGGCGCGGACCTTCGGCCGCGAACTGCAATCGCGCTACTTCAACCCGGCCTGGATCCGCGCCATGCAGGACAGCGGCTACAACGGCGCCCGCTACATGGCCGACCTGCCCGCGCACCTGCTCCTGTGGGACGTCACGACGCCCCGGCTGGTGAGCGATGCCGACTGGTCCGAAGTCAAGGCCGTCTATGTCGACGACAAGTTCGACCTCGGCCTGGACGACTATTTCGACCGGCACAATCCGCATGCGCGCCAGCACTTGCTCGAAACCCTGGTCGCCGCGATCGACCGGGGCGCGTGGCGGGCCGATGCCGCGGATCGGCGGCAACTGGAACAGGCGCTGGCGCAAAGCGTGGCGCGATACGGAGCCGACTGCGCGCTGCCCGGCTGCCGTTCCGCGGCGCCGGCGCAGGCGCAGCCCGCGCCCGCGCTGGCCCCGCCCGCCGCGGGAGAGCCCGGCGCGGCGCCTCCTGGCGTGCAGGTCCAGGGTTACGCCCTGGAGGCGCGCGCCCCCGCTCCCTTGCGGACCGCGCCCGACGCGTTGTGGCGCTGGCTGCTGGCGGCGGCCGGACTCGTGGCGCTGGGCGCCTTGCGGCCGGCCCGGTGGTAGGCGGCCGCGCGCCAGCTACAGCCACATTTCGACAGGCGCTACGACAGCGCCGTCGGCGAACCGCCTCAAGCCAACGCGATGCCGCCGTCGACGCGCAGGTCGACTCCCGTGATGAAACTGCTGTCGTCCGACGCCAGGAACAGCGCGGCGCGGGCCAGTTCGTCCGGTTGCCCCAGCCGTCCGAGGGGAATGGCCGAGGCCATGCCCTGCTCGAACGCCGGCCGGTCCGATTCGGCCACGCCCAGCTTTTCGAGGATGGGAGTGTCGGTGGGACCGGGGCTCAGCACGTTGACGCGGATCTTCCTGGCCTTGAACTCCAGCGCCCAGGCGCGCGCGAAGGCGCCGATGGCCGCCTTGGAGCCGGCGTAGACCGCGTGGTTTTCCAGCACCTTCGCGCTCGCGATGGAGCCGGTGAGGATGATGGAGGCCCCGTCGCGCATCAGCGGCAGCGCCTTGTTGACACCGAAGAACACGGCGCGCGCGTTGGTGTCGAACTGGGCGTCGTAGCTGTCCACGCTCACCGCCGGCGAGGGCTCGATATTGTTCATGCCGGCATTGGCCATGTAGATGTCGATGGCGCCGAAGCGCTCGCGCACTTCGGCCACCAGGCGATCGTGCGTCGACAGCTCGGCGACGTCCCCCACCACGCCGAACGCGGCGGTTCCGAGTTGCGCCACCGCGTCGTCGACGGCCTGCCGCCGCCGCCCGAGGATCGCGACGCGCGCGCCTTCGGCCACGAAGGCGCGGGCCGCGGCAAAGCCGATGCCGCTGTTTCCGCCGGTGATGACAGCGGTCTTTCCCGAGAGTTTTTTCATGGGTTTCCTTCGATGAAGCGATCAGTAATCCCAGATGACCGGAACCCAGCGAAAGGCGTCGCCGTCGACCGCCACCCGGCCGACGGACGGGAACGGCAGATGGGCGGCCACCAGCAGCCCGCGGTTCTGCGCCAGTTCCCGGAACAGGCCGATGCGAACGCGGGCCGACTCCTCGGGGTCATGTTCGAAGCCGTTGTGCCAATCGGGGTGGTCGAACCCGACCGGGAACATGGCGTCGCCGGCAAAGGTCAGGCGTTCACCGCCCGACACCAGGTCGACCACACTGTGCCCAGGGGTATGGCCGCCGGTGATCCGGACGACCACGCCCGGCGCAACCTCATGCCGGTCCTCGAAGATCCGCAGCCGGTCGCGGTATTCGTTGTAGAAGCTTGTCGCGGTGGACCGGAGCACGTCCGGCACCGGCTTCGGCATGACCGTGTGGGAGAAATCGGGCGACGTCCAGAACTCGACTTCGGCGGCGGACACGTGGATGCGCACGTCCGGACGCAGGCGCTCCTTCACTCCGGCGACCAGCAGCCCGCCCACGTGATCCATGTGCATGTGGGTAATGATCACATCGGTCACGGACTCCAGCGCGATGCCGGCGGCCTCCAGCCGCTGCGGGAACTGCCCGGCGCGCGGGAAGCCCGGGAACTGCCCGCCCAGCCCCGCGTCGATAAGCACGGTCTGGCCCGCGCTGCGGGCCACCATCACGTTCAGCGGCCAGTCGAACGCGTCCGGCGGCATGAACATGTGGTTCAGCCAATCCGCCAGGTCGGCGGGATCGGCGTTGGTGGCCATCGTCGCGGTCGGCAGCGGCAGCACGCCGTCGCTGACCACCAGCGCGTCTATCTCGCCGACACGCAGCGCGTAACGGGAGGGAACCAGATCCCTGGGAGCCTGGCTGTTGGAATGCAGAGTGTCGTCTACGGAAAGCATGGCGAAATCTCCAAAGGGGCGGCCCGCATCGGCGCGCCGCCCGTGGTGTGGCGGTGGAAAGCGCGGCCCGTCAGGCCGGGGCGCGGAGGAAGGCGAGCAGGTCGGCGTTGACGCGGTCCTGCATGGTGGCGGTGAGGCCGTGCGGCGCGCCGGGGTAGTAGATTTCCCTGGCGTTCTTCACCAGCCGCGCGGCCTTCTTCGCCGAATCGTGCACCGGCACGATCTGGTCGTCCTCGCCATGCATGAACAGGGTCGGCACGTCGATTTTCTTCAGGTCTTCGGTGAAGTCGGTCTCGGAGAAGGCCTCGATGCATTCGTAGGCGTTCTTCTGGCCGCTTTGCATGCTCCACAGCCAGAACTGGTCCAGCAGGCCCTGCGACACCTTGGCGCCGGCGCGGTTGGCGCCATAGAAGGGAATGGCCAGATCCTTGTAGAACTGCGAGCGGTCCCCCGCCACGCCGGCGCGGATGCCGTCGAAGACTTCGATCGGCAGGCCTTCGGGGTTGGCGGCCGACTTCAGCATCACCGGCGGCACCGCGCCGATGAGCACCGCCCGCGCCACGCGCCGGGTGCCGTGGCGGCCGATGTAGCGCGCCACTTCGCCGCCGCCGGTGGAGTGGCCGACCATGGAGATGCGCTCCAGGCCGAGCGTCTCGATCAGTTGCGCCAGGTCATCGGCGTAGCCGTTCATGTCATTGCCGGACGAGGGATGCCCCGAGCGGCCGTGTCCGCGGCGGTCGTGCGCGATGACGCGGAAACCGTTGCGCGCCAGGAAGTGCATCTGCCCATCCCAGGCGTCCGAGTTGAGCGGCCAGCCATGGGAAAAGGTGACGACCGGGCCTGCGCCCCAGTCCTTGTAGTAGATCTGCGTGCCGTCCTTGGCGATGAGGGTATCGGTGGTCATGGGAATGCTCCGGTTGGGCTGGGGGCTGCGCTGCGGGGCGGCTTCGGCGCGCATGGCGAAAGCGCCGGCCGCGAGGACGGCGCCGCCGGCAATGAGATTGCGGCGGGCCGGGTTGTGCGAGTCGTTCATGAGGTTCCTTGCGTCGGGTGAAGATGACGAAGGCATCGTAGGTCTGGGGCCTCATGCGCGGTAGGCCCGCCGCCGGAAGCACTCTGTTGTGCGGCGCGCACCAATACGCGGACGCGCGGCGGCGTCCCGCGGAAGTCCGGCTCGGTACAATGGCCTCATTCCCGTTCACGACACCGGAGACGACTATGGCGCTGAAACATGCGGACCCCCTGGAAGTCATCGACCTGTTCCATCGGCAGCCGTCTTCAGAGCCGGAACCCGCCGTCAGCATCAGCCTGCTGCGTACGACCGAGCTGCAATTGATCCGTCTGGTCTTGCCGGCGGGGCACCGGATGCCCTCGCATCATGTCCCGGGCGTATTGACGCTGCATTGCCTCGCCGGGGAGGTCGATATCGAAACCCCCGATCGCCAATGCACCCTCGCCCAGGGGCAATTGGTGATGCTTCAAGGCGACGAGCCCCACAGCCTGTATGCGCGCGCGCAGGCCGTCGTGCTCTTGACCTTGATACACCATCCCCCTGGCGCGTGGCGTCCCCGGGAAGCGGCGGACGACGACGGCGCCTAGATCATCCGCCGCGCCATCATCGCGCGGATGTGGCCGATGGCACCGGAGGGATCCAGCCCTTTGGGGCAGATATCGGTGCAATTCATGATGGTGTGGCAGCGGAAAAGGCGATACGGATCGTCCAGGTTGTCCAGGCGTTCCGAGGTGGCCTGATCCCGCGAATCGACGAGGAAGCGATAGGCCTGCAGCAGGCCCGCCGGGCCTACGTATTTGTCGGGATTCCACCAGAACGAGGGACAGGCGGTCGAACAGCACGCGCACAGGATGCACTCGTACAGGCCGTCGAGTTCTTCGCGCTGCTCGGGCGACTGCAAGCGTTCGCGTTCCGGCGGCGGATCGCCGTTGATCAGGTAAGGCTTGATCGAGTGGTATTGAATGAAGAACGCCGACATATCGACGATCAGGTCGCGAATGACGGGCAGGCCCGGCAGCGGCCTCAGGACGATTCGTTCGGGAAGCTCATTCAGATTCGTGATACAGGCCAGACCGTTCCTGCCGTTGATGTTCATCGCGTCCGATCCGCAAACGCCTTCTCGACAGGAACGGCGAAACCCTATCGAGTCGTCGACGCTTTTGAGGTGCACCAGCAGATCGAGCAGCATCTTGTCGCCGGGAGCGACATCCAGCTCGAACTTCTGCATGTACGGCGCGGCGTCCTTGTCGGGGTCGTACCGGTAGATTTCGATTTTTCGACGACTTGTCACGACGCACCCCTCTGTCCGGAGTCCAGGTAGCCGGAATCATCGTAGCAGAGGAGCCGGGCAGGCACTATCGCCTGTCCCGCGGATGCCGGAGCGGCTAACGCGGCAACACGTCGTTCAGGGTCTGCGCGAAACGGTCGACGATACGGCCGATATCGGCCGGGCTCGCGATGAATGGCGGCGCGAGCAATACGTGGTCGCCCCGCACGCCATCGACGGTTCCGCCCATCGGGTACAGCAACAGGCCGTTGTCTTTCGCCCGCGCCTTGAACTTCGCATGCGTTTTGCGGGCAGGATCCAGCGTGGCCTTGGTGGCGCGGTCCGCGACCAGCTCTACGCCCACGAACAGGCCCCGCCCGCGGATATCGCCAACGTTCGGGTGGTCGCCCAGTGCGGCGCGCAATTCCCCGCGCAGTTGTTCTCCGCGGGCGCGCACATTGTCCAGCAGGCCATCGTCGACGATGGTCTGCTGCACGGCCAGGGCCGCCGCGCAGGCGGTCGCGTGGCCGATATAGGTATGCCCATGCTGAAAGAAGCCGCTGCCGCCCACGATCGCGTCGTAGATGCGGTCCGTGCACAGCGTCGCGCCGATGGGTTGGTAGCCTCCGCCCAGGCCCTTGGCGATCGTGACCAGATCGGGCACCACGCCGTCTTCCTCGCAGGCGAACAAATAGCCGGTGCGGCCCATTCCCGACATGACCTCGTCCAGGATCAGCAGGACGCCGTACTTGTCGCAAACGGCCCGGATCCGCTTGAAATAGTCCGCCACCGGCGGCACGGCGCCGGCCGTCGCCCCCACCACGGTTTCCGCGACGAAGGCCGCGACGGTGTCCGGCCCCAGCTCCAGGATTTTTGCTTCCAGTTCATCCGCCAGACGCTGCGCGTAGGCGCTGTCCGTTTCGCCGTCCAGGCGCTCGCGATACGCAAAACACGGCGACACATGGTGCGCCTGCACCAGCAATGGCAGAAAAGGTTCCCGGCGCCAGGCGTTGCCGCCGATGGCCAGCGCTCCCAGCGTATTGCCGTGGTAGCTCTGCCGGCGCGCGATCATGTGCCGGCGCTGGGGCTGGCCGATTTCCACGAAGTACTGCCGCGCCAGCTTCAACGCGGCCTCGACCGCCTCGGAGCCGCCGGATACGAAGTACACGTGATTCAGGTCGCCCGGCGCGGCGGCGGCAAGCAGATCCGCCAGGTCTTCCGATACCTGTGTCGTGAAAAACGAGGTGTGCGCATAGGCTAGCTGCGCGACCTGGTCCTGGATCGCCTTGATCACGCGGGGATGCCCGTGCCCCAGGCTGGAGACCGCGGCGCCGCCGGAAGCGTCGATATAGCGCTTGCCGTTGCTGTCTATCAGCTCCATGCCCTGGCCGCCCACCGCGGTGGGCAGGTCCATCTTTGGATTGCGATGAAAAACATGCGACATCTTGGGCTCCTGGACCGACAAGGGACGATGGCTGAGATAGGTCTACCGAGTATAGGCAGCCCTGCCGATCAATGCAACAAATGAATCATCATTTTTTAGAAAGAAACATTCGAATCCTAAAGGCCCGAGCGCCCCCGTGCGCACAGGCGCAGGCGCACCGGTACGTCCATAGAAGGATGGTCTCGTTCTAGCCGGAATCAGGCCTGGGAGCCCCCATGCCGTTGCATGGGGACATAGGCGCCCGTCTGGTGCAGTTGATCTTCACTCTGCTCAAGGGCCTTGATGGCGCCCTTGCCCTTCTTTGCCAGCAACTGCTCTACCAACGCCTCTGAAAGCGCGACGGCGGCGGTGATGGAAGGAAAGAACGATGGGCTGTCCACGGGGAAAAGAAGCGTGCAATCGGCACGCAGGGCAATAGGCGCCACCGTGCTGTCGGTCAGGGCCACCACCCGGCAACCCGCCTCATGGGCGGCATCCGCCACGCGCAGGATCTCCATCGAGTACGGCGCGAAGCTCACGACGACGACCGCGTCTTTTTTCGTCAACGAGCGCAGGTCCATCTCGAGCGTGCCGGCCTCCCCCCGGATCAGGTGCACCGATGGACGGAACAGGCGATACACATAGTGGAACGAGAAGGCGACGGGAAAGCACGACCGGAAGCCCGCGACGTAGACATTGGCCGCCGAGCTGATCGCATCGACCGCGACGGAGATGGAATCCCCGTTGTTTCCGCCCGTCGCGTCCAGATTGCGATGCTGCACTTCAAGCATCTCGGAAAGCATCTTCCGCGAACCGCTGACGCGTATGAGTTCCTTGGCGCGCTTTGTGTAGGGCTGCGGGCCGCCGCGCACCGATTCAACGAAGAGTTCGCGCAGGCTCTGCCATCCGTCGAAACCCAGGAACTGCGCCAGGCGCACCAGGGTGGCGGGCTTGACCCCGGCCCCGGCCGCGATCTTGCGCATGGACAAGAGCGGGATCTCGCGCGGATGGTCGAGAAGATAGCGAACGCCGGCCTGAAACTGCGAACTGTAATTGGAAAAGTTCTTTCGCAGATGGGTCAGCAGTTCGTCGAGGCTTTCAGGTGGCGTGGCGGATTCCGTCGTCTGCATGGCTTGGCTGGTGGCACCGTGAGGATTGTTGGACAGCGAGGAAATTGTTGCACACCCAGGCGTCAGCCCGCCGAACCGCTCGCGGGCGGCGCGTTGAACGGATAGGTTGTATCGAGCGGCACCCGCCGATAGGGCAACAGCGTCAGGTCGGCCGGCCCCCAATCCGGGGTGTCGACAATGAGGATGTCCGCCGACACCGGCTCGAAATAGGCGCGGAAATGGGTCTTCGAGCGCAGGACGACATAGTCGAAATCGTCCAGGGACCGGCCAAACTGCGTCAGGCAGTCATCATCCACCGCGGTGCTGGGCAGGGAAGTGAGGGACACCATGGCTTTGCCCGTGTCGATCACCACCGTATTTCCCAGTTCGACGACCCGCCCCGTGAAGTATGGCCCGGTGGCCCGATACGTGACCCTCCCCGCTTGCACGACTTTCCCGGACAGGGTCACCGGGCCGCCCGCGCGCTCGCTGCTGTGGCTGCCCACCTGCAATGTCACCTCCGCGCCGACCCCCGCCTTCATGGCTTCGGCTACGGCGGCCGGATCCCAGAGATACGGCACCGCCACCTTCGGCAATTCCTGGTCCAGCACCGCGCGCAGGACATACGTGGAGTCGTGCATCCGATCCGCATGTTCCAGCAGCACGACCGGGCGATGCCCCGAAGCGACCAGCTCCCTGGCCTTGCCGATGCCGTCCTCGAGGGAATAGATCAATTCGCGGTGACTCAGCGCCTCGCGGCTTTCCAGAATCCGCGCGGAGAAATCCTCCGCGATCGCCAAGGCCCCGGCCTCATCGCGGTCGATCACCACCACGACGGAAAAGCCGCAGTTCGGTACGTCGGCATAGGAGAAGCCGGCGAAGATCGAGATATCCAGGTAGCGGTCGGAATTCTCCGCCTGGCGAATCGACTCCAACACGATGGATTTGAGCGGCTCCAGCCCGGTGGCGCTGAAGATGCTTGGAACCATGACACCGGGCTTGATCAGAACCGTCACCGGATCGATCTCGCCGCGCAATGTCCGGAACAGGCACTCGGCCGCGCGCTTGCCAGTCGCCCCCATATCGGTGTGCGGAGAAAAATGGTATCCGAATACCGCCGAGGCCTGGGCAATCGTGTCGGCGTCCAGATTGGCGTGATAATCGAGCGCGACCATTACAGGCACATCGGGCCCGACGACCGCGCGGACGCGTTCGAGCGTTTCCCGATCCGCGTCCAGCCGCGTCGGCGTGACCATTGCGCCGTGAAGGTCCAGCAGCACGCCGTCCAACCGTCCCGCCTGCTCCAGGCCCTCGATCAGCCTGTCGACGTAATGATCGTAGACCTCGTCGCTTATCGGACCGGCCGCGCCGCCGTTCACCGAGAAGAAAGGCACGATTTCAGCGTTTTCACGCTCGCACACATCGATGATTCCTCCCAGGCCTGTGTTGGAGCCGCGCAAGGTATCGACCAGCCCGGGTGCGGCGATCTCGACTGCCTTGCATTGCGCGAGCGTGGTGAGTTCATCGATGAAGGTCACCGATTCTTGTAGAAAGCCGGCAATGGCGATGCGGTATTGCCGGGCTGCGGTATGCGTGTTCATGCCTTGGATTCCTTAAATGGCGGCTGGTGCCGATCAACGGCCTGCATTGAGATAACGCGCGTAGAGCGCGGGATCCCGGTCTGTCCATATTCCCGTGAACGCCCGGTACCGCGACACCTCTTGCAGGTCGATCTCCACGCGCAGCACGTCTTCCGCGTCGTGCTCCAGCGCGCCGATGACCCGCCCATTGGGAGCGACCGCGCAAGAGCGTCCAAAAAAGCGATGCCCCGCCTGCACTCCCGCGCGATTGCAACTGAGGAAGAACACGCCGTTTTCGGTGGCCCGGGTGTAGGCGCGGTGTATGAACAATCCCTCGTCGGCCACCGGCGCGCCGTCCACGCCCGACGACGCCCAGATGTTGGTGACGACATCGGCGCCCTGCAACGCCAGGATCCGGGTTATCTCCGGAAAGCGGATGTCATAGCAGATCTGCATCCCCAGGCGGCATCCGGGTCCGGACCAGGTTTCGATCTGATCGCCTTTCTTGAAATACAGTTTTTCGTTGTGCCATTGATGGACTTTGAAATAAGCCCCTTCGATGCCCCGCGGCCCGATGAGCACGGACGCATTGCGCATCACGCCCCGCATTTGCGGGTCGCGCAGCCCGAGCCCCAGCACCAGGTAGGCGCGGTGTCTGGCGGCGAGCTCCGACAGGCCTTGTATTTCCTCGCCATGCAGGTCGGCGCACGCTTCCCATAGCGCCAGGCCGAAGTCGGGGACCTTCGCCTCGATGGAGCCCCCCGCCGCGACCGGCTCGACGTATCCCGTGTTCGACAATTCGGGGAAGACGATCAGATCGGCGTCTTTCCCTTCCGCCTCGATCGCGCTCGCCATGCGCCGGAAATTTCCGGCGGGGTCCAGCGCCCGAGGTTCGAACTGCACCAGCGCCGCCCTGATCATATCGATTCTCCCGCGAGGCGCCGGCCGTGCGCGAAGTCCCAATCGCGTCCCGGCGCGGCATTGATCAAATCGCGCGTGTATTGTTCGCGGGGAGTCCGAAAAATCTCCGACGCGGCTCCGTGCTCCACGACCCGGCCCCGCTGCATGACCATGATGTCGTCGCAGATCTGCGCGGCGACCCTCAGATCGTGGGTAATGAACAATAAGGCCAGGTTTCTGCGGCTTTGGATGTCGGCCAGCAGTTCGAGCACCTGGGCTTGAATGGAGACGTCCAGCGCGGAAACGGCCTCGTCGGCGACGATCACGTCGGGATTCATCATCAAGGCGCGGGCGATTGCGATACGCTGCCGCTGGCCGCCCGAGAATTGATGGGGATAGCGATCCAGGCTGTTGCGCGGCAGTCCGACCGTCTCCAACAGTTCGCCTGCCCGCGCGATGGCGCTTTCCCGGGCTTCGCCGGTGTTCAGCGGCCCCTCGATCATGCTTTCGACGATGCGCAAGCGCGGATTGAGCGAACGGTTTGGATCCTGAAACACCATTTGCACCGACATGCGCGCCTTGGCCAGCTCGCGGTTGTGGCGCAGGCGCGCGATGTCCTGCCCATTGACCACGATATGGCCGTCGGAAGGATCCTCCAGGCGCAGCACGCAGCGCGCGACGGTGGATTTTCCCGAACCGCTTTCCCCCACGATGCCCAGCGTCCGCCCGCGCAAAAGCTCGAACTTCACGTCGCGCACGGCATGCACGTCATGCCCTGGCCGGCCCAGCAGCTTCGACAGGGTCGAGCGCATTTCGAAGCGCTTGTGCAGCCCCTTGACTTCAAGCACCGGCTTGCTTTCCGCGGTGTGCCGGGCCGCTCTGGGAGCAAGCGAGGGCACCGCTCGCAGCAGGTCTTTCGTGTAGTCCTTCTGCGGCCGGGACAGCACGTCCTGCACGGGGCCGGATTCTTCCAGGTTTCCGCGGCGCATGACGCAGACCCGATCCGCGATGTCCACCACCACGCCCATATCGTGAGTGATGAAGAGCACGGCGGTGCCCTGCTCCGCTTGCAGTTTCCGGATCAGGCTCAAAATCTGCTTCTGCGTCGTGACGTCCAGCGCCGTGGTCGGTTCATCGGCGATCAGGAGCTTGGGCCGCAGCGCCAGGGCCATGGCGATCATGACTCGCTGGCGCTGGCCCCCGGACAATTGATGGGGGTAGCTTGCATAGAGCCGTTCGGGGTCCGGCAACTGGACGGATGAAAACGCCGCCAGCGCCGCGGCCTTGCGTTCGGCCGGCCGCATCCTGGTGTGCGCGCAATACACCTCGTCCATTTGCAGGCCGATCGGCAGGACCGGGTTGAGCGCGGTCATGGGCTCCTGGAATATCATCGCCATCGTCGAGGCGCGCAGCGCGCGGGTGCGCTTGCCCGAGGCGGTGATGATGTCTTCGCCGTTGAGCAATACGCTTCCGCCCGTGACTTCCAGTTCGTCCTTGGGCAACAGGTCCATGGTGACGAGCGAAGTCACCGACTTTCCTGAACCGCTTTCGCCGACGAGACACACCGTCTCGCCGGGATGGATGTCGAACGAGATACCCTTGAGTATTTCCGTGGGCTTCCTGCCGCAGGTCTGTACCCGCAGATCGCGCACGGACAGGACGGGGGATGAATCGGTGCTCGTCGCCATCATGCGCGGCCCTTCATTTTCGGATCCAGGCGGTCGCGCAAGGCGTCTCCCAGAAGGTTGATCGACAGAATGCACAGCGAGAGCACGACCGCCGGCCAATAGACCAGCCAGGGCTTCATCGAAAAATAGACCCGGCCTTCCGCCATGATGTTGCCCCACGTGGGAATTTCCGAACTGATCCCGACGCCCAGGAAGGACAGCGCCGCCTCGGTCAGGATCGCCGACGCATAGATGTAGGTGCCCTGCACGACCAACGGCGCGATGGTCGAAGGCAGCAGATGGCGGCGTATCAGCCGGAGGTTGGGCGTCCCGAGCAGAATGGCCGCATCGACATAGGTCTCCGCGCGGGCGGCGAGCACGCGCGACCGGACCAGCCGGACCACTTGCGGAATCTCGGGCAGCATGATCGCCACGATCACCGTCGCGATTCCACCTTTGATCAAGGCAACCACCGCGATCGCCAGCAGGATTCCGGGAATGGCCATCAAGCCGTCCATCATCCGCATCAATATCGTGTCCACGGAACGGAACCAGCCGGCCAGCAGCCCCAGCGGAAGCGCGATGGCGATCGAGCCGATCGTGACGCCCGCGCCCACGAGCAGCGACACCTGGGCGCCGTAGACCACCCGCGAGTACAGGTCCCGTCCGAACGCGTCCGTGCCCAGCCACCAGATATCCGACGCGGGCTTCAGCCGCTGGGCCGGGTTGATCTTGGTCGGCTCGAAGTTCGCCAGCCAGGGCGCGGAAAACGCCATGATCACCACCAGCACCAGAACGATCAGCGCCAGCACCGTGGTCCAATGGGGCGGATTTTCCAGCAGCCGGTGTTTGATTCCCCCACGCGAGGGGGCCATGGTTGCAAGCGCGCTCATTGGTATCGGATCCTTGGATCGGTCATCGCGTAAGACAAGTCGACCAACAGATTGATGACGACATACGTCCCGGCGGTTAATAGGATGATCGCCTGGATCAGCGGGTAGTCGCGGGCCAGCACGGCGTCGACGACCAATCTTCCCAGTCCAGGAACATTGAATACGGTCTCGGTCACCACCACGCCGGAAACCATCATGGCGAATCCGGTTCCAATCACGGTCAGGATCGGGATGGCCGCGTTGCGCAATGCATGCCGGAACAAAACCGTGTATTCGGCCAGGCCCTTTGCGCGCGCGGTCCGCACGTAGTCCTCGCGCAGGACTTCGAGCATCGAGGCGCGGGTCATGCGGGCCACCAGCGCGATATAGATCGACGCCAGCGCCAGCCCGGGAAGGACGACACGGTGCGCGAACTGCCCGAAGCCCGCGGAAATCGGGCGATAGCCCTGCACGGGAAACCAGTTCATCCGGACGGCGAAGGTGCCGATCAGGATGTAGCCGATCACGAAGATCGGCACCGAAAAGCACACGACCGAGAACACCATCACCGCCCGGTCGACGAGCTTTCCGTGCTGCCATGCGGCCAGCACGCCCAGGGGAACGGAAATCAGCACGGTCAGTGCGATCGCCACCAGCGCCAAGGCGAGCGTGGGCTCCAGCCGCTGGCCGATCATTTCAATGACCGGCCGGTCCGAGATCAGCGAGGTGCCGAAGTCGCCGCTCAGGACGCTGGAAATCCAATGAATGAATTGCCGGGGCAGCGGCTCGTTCAATCCGAGATGCTCCCTGATCGCGGCGATCTGATCCGGCGTCGCCTGATCGCCCAGAATCATCTGCGCCGGATCCCCGGGGGCCAGGCGCAACAGCAGGAAGACGAATACGGCCACGAAAAGCATGACTGGCACAGAGGCCAGCACGCGCCGCAGGAAAAAGGAAATCATGATTTACTCCATCGGCCCATCCGCAGAGGCGCCGCGGCAAGCGGCGCCTCTTGCCGGGATTACTTGCGGATGTTCCAGAACAGGCTCAACGGCCCTTCATTGGTGCCCTGCACGTTGCTGCGCCAGGCGCTCACCGACCGGTATTCGCCGCCGTTGAAGTAGAACCCTTCATCCCAGGCGATCTGCTGGATTTCCTCGGCGATCTTTTTCTGGCTGTCGAGATCCAATGCCACCAGGTACTTTGCCCGCAGTTCCTCCACGCGCGGACTGACGCGCCAGCCCGCCCAGACTTTGTCCTTGCCGGAACCGTCAATCAGCGGATTGACCAGCGGATTCCAGATGCCGGAGACGCCCCACGCCGTGAAGAACATGTTCCAGCCGCCCTCCGCCACGGGCGCCCAGGAGTCCTTGCGCGCCTGCAACGCGCCCCAGTCCATCGGGACCACATTGACCTTGAAGCCGGCCTCGCGCAGCCGCTCGGCCGCCACGATCGCCTGAGTGCTCAGGATGGCAAAGTCGCTGGGCTGCATGATCATGACGGGCGTGCCGTCATAGCCGGACTCTTTCAAGGCGGCCTTCGCCTTGGCCATCCGTTCTTCCGGAGTGCCCGCCAGGTACTCGGCCCCGGCCTGGGAAGCCATCGGGACGGAGCACCCGTAAACGGACGGGCATGTCTGGTAGTAGTTGGCGTCGCCGATGGCGGTCTGCAGGAATTGCTTCTGGTCGAGCGCCAGGATGGCCGCGCGCCTTACCTTGGGATTGTTGAACGGGGGCAGGCGATGGTTGAACTGTCCCGTGAGCTGCGACCCCAGCGTCACCAGGGTGCCGACCTTTACGTCGGGATTGCCTTCAAGCAGAGGCAGCAGGTCGACGGTCACCTGCTCCACAAAGTCGACGTCCCCGGCCTGCAGGGCGTTGAGCGTGGTCTGCATGTCGGGCATGCTCTTCATGACCACTTTGTCGACGTTCACCACCTTGCCGCCGGCCGTCCAGCTCGATGGCTCCGCGCGGGGCACGTAAGCGGTGTTCTTCGCATAGACGGCCTGGTCCCCGGCGCGGAACTGCTTGGGCAGGAACTTGAAGGGGCCCGAGCCGATCATTTCGGGTATCTGCTGCCCGGCCGGCGTTTCCGCCAGGCGTTTAGGCATCATGAATGCCGGGACGGGGGACGGCTTCGCCAGCAATTCCAGCACGTGCCCGAATGGCTTCGCCAGGGTGATGACCAATTCCCTGGCGGAAGTCGCCTCGATCGAGGCGACGTGCTCCATCATCACCCGGCCGGCGCCGTCGTTCGCTCCCCACCGCTTCAGCGACGCCACGCAGTCCTCGGCGGTGACCGGGGTGCCGTCGTGCCACGACAGGCCGTCGCGCAGCTTCAGCGTATAGACCATCCGATCGTCGGAAACGGTGTAGTCCGCCATTTGGGGCTGGGGATGAAACTTGGCGTCCATGCCAAGCAAGGTGTCGAACACCATGAAACCGTGCGTGCGCACGATCTGCGCCGTGCTGAGGATCGGATCGAGCACGCGCAGGGGAGCGGGGGGAACGACGGTCAACACTGTCTCGGCCACCGACGCGGTGACGTACAGCGATCCGGCAAGCATTGCCAATGCGCCTAAACGGCCAATACTAAGAGGCTTCACCAATCTCTCCTGTCGTGCTCAAAATGACTGTCTGGAGACGGCCCGAGGGCCGTCGGGTGGCTTGGCGCGGCGCCCGCCATCGTGCCGGCCTGCAACGGTCCACTACCAAACAAATGTTTCGTATGTACCTAGAAAAAATACAGTTGTATCACTGTGGGGCACACTAGAACATGCGGGCGCGGCAAGACGCCATCCAGACAAACCCTTGGAACGTGTACCGGCGCGCGGTGCTAGCGGGGCTGCGCCGCCAGGTAATCCTTCAGCGCCTGCACCAGCGCCGCCGCCGCGGGCGACAGGCTGCGGTTGCGCGAGGTGACCAGGCCGATCGAGCGTTCGGCCACCGGACCGGTCAGCGGACGCTGCACGATGCCGTTCTGCGCCACGGCGCCGGCGGCGATTTCGGGCAGCGCGGCGACGCCGAACCCGCATTCGACCATGGCGACGATGGTGGTCAGGTGTTCGGCCTCGAACGCGGGCGAGAAGCGGATGCGGTTCTGCAGGAAAGCCCATTCGGTGTACTGGCGCACGCTGCTGGGCTGCACCATGGACACGTGCGCGGCGTCGGCCGTGTCCGCCCAGCGCAGCGGCCCGCGGACGCGGGCCAGGGGATGGGCCTCGGGGATCAGCAGCAGGAAGCTGTCGGACATCAGCGGCACGTAATGCAGGTCCGCGTGCTGGGGGTCGGCGGCCGTCAGCGCGAAGTCCACCTCGCCCGCGCGCACTAGGTCGAAGGCCGGCCCCGACAAGGTGTCGCGCACCTTCAGGGCCACCAGGGGATGGGCCTGGCGATAGGCCATGAGCACGCGCGGCAGCAGCCGCGCGGCCACCGACGGCAAGGCCGCGACCGAGACCTGCCCCTGTTCCGCGTTGACGATGCCGCTGACGGCGGCGACGGCGTCGCGGAACGCCACCTGCAGGCTCGCGGCCTGCTGCATGAAGACCTCTCCCGCCGCGGTCAGGCGGACGGTGCGCGTGGTGCGGTCGAAGAGGCGCACGCCCAGGCCGTCCTCGATGCGCTGTATCTGGGTGGACAGGGCCGATTGCGACAGGTGCAGTTGCGCCGCCGCCTGGCGGAAGTTCAGCGTGCGCCCCAGCACCAGCGTGGTGTCGATATCGCGCATCGAAAGATTGATCTGCATGGGGCGTGCCGTTTTCATTGATCTGATTTAAAGATCATTCTATCCAAAAAATCTGATTCATCAATCAAACCGGCTTCTCTACACTCGGCCCCAGCGTAGTTTTCAGACAAGGAGCAAACCATGCAGACGGACGCGAAAGCGCTGCCCAATCCGGGCGCGGCGCACGCGGTGGTGGTGGGCGGCGGCACGATGGGCGCCGACGTCGCCGTGGTCTTGACCCGCGCGTCCTGCCGGACGACGGTGATCGAGCCGGACGCCGGGCGCGCGGCGGGCCTGCCCGCCCGGGTCGCCGGGAACCTGGACACCATCGGCCGCAAGGACAACGCGGCCCTGCTGGCCACGGCGCCGGACCTGGACGCGGTGGACTGGTCCGGCGTGGACCTGGTCATCGAGTGCGTTCCCGAGCGCCTGGACATCAAGCAGGCGCTGTTCGCGGACCTGGAACGGCGCGCCCGGCCGGACGCCATCCTCGCCAGCAACAGCTCCAGCTTCCCGATCAGCGCCATCGGCCAGGGCCTGGCCACGCGCGGCCGCATGCTGGGCCTGCATTTCTTCATGCCGGCGCACCTGGTGCCGCTGGTCGAAGTGGTGCTGGGCGAAGCCAGCGACTCCGCCTGCGCCGACACGCTCATCGCCTTCATGCGGCGCTGCGGCAGCGTGCCGGTGAAGGTGGGCCAGGACCTGCCCGGCTTTCTCGCCAACCGATTGCAGCACGCGCTGTCGCGCGAAGCCTTCGACCTCATCGACCGCGGCATCGCGTCGCCGGAGGACGTGGACGCGGCCGTGCGCTTCGGTTTCGGCTTCCGATTCCTGGCGGCCGGCCCCGTGATGCAGCGCGACCACGCGGGCATCGACGTGCACGCCGCCGCCGGCGCGACCATGTACCCCACCTTCTGCAATTCCGACCGGCCGGCGCGCTGCCTGACCGAGCGCGCGCAGGACGGCCGGCACGGCATGAAGGTCGGCGAAGGCTTCTACGCCTGGACGCCCGAGGCCATCGCGGCCGAGCGCGAGCGCTATGACCGGCTGCTGCGCGCCGGGCTGGACCTGATCGCGCCGGAACTGCCGGAGATCCAGCCATGAACCCGCCGGGCCACCCCAACCACGAAGGTAGTCCCGTGAGTACCGCCCCCCTCGCCCGCGCCGCGCTGGCCGACTCCCCCGTCGTCATCACCGTGGCGCCCAACGGCGCCTATAAACAGGCCGCCGACCATCCGGCCGTGCCGCTGACCGCGGCCGCCCTGGCGCGCGAGGCCCGCGCCTGCCTGGACGCGGGCGCCGCCATGATGCACATGCACGTGCGCAAGCCCGACGGCAGCCACCTGCTGGACGCGCAGGCCTACCGCGACGCGCTGGCCGCCGTGCGCGGCGCCGTGGGCGATGAATTGCTGGTGCAGGTGACCAGCGAGGCCGCCGGCGTCTACCAGGCGGCCGAGCAGATCGCCCTGGTGCGCGAGCTGCGGCCCGAGGCCGTCTCCATCGGGCTGCGCGAGATCGCCGTGCCGGACATTCCTGAAGCCGAACTGGCTGCCTTCCTGGCCTGGCTGGCCGAGCGCCGCATCATGACGCAGATCATCCTGTACGACGAAGGCGACGTGCGCCGCTGGCAGGCGCTGCGGCAGCGCGGGCTGGTGCCGCCCGGCGCGTGGTCGGTGCTGTTCGTGCTGGGCCGCTACAGCGCGGGCCAGACCTCGTCGGCCTACGACCTGCTGCCCTTCCTGGCCGCGTATGACCACTCCCTGCCCTGGGCCGTCTGCGCCTTCGGCCCCGAGGAAAACGCCTGCGTCGCGACGGCCGCGGCGTTCGGCGGCCACATGCGCGTCGGTTTCGAGAACAACCTGAAGCTGCGCGACGGCAGCCTCGCGCCCGGCAATGCGGCGCTGGTGCGGCAGGCGGCGCAAGGCGCGCAGGCCTTGGGACGGCCGCTGGCCACGGCGGCCGACGCCCGCCAAATCTACGGCGCGATCGGCTAGCGCGCCGCCCGCGGAAACCCTGCGGCGGCCGGCGGATTTTCCGTCCGGCCGCCGGTCATTCCGGCATCGTTATGTACTTGAATATATAGCGAAATATCCCGTATTTACGCCGTGCCGCAACATTGACGCCGATCAAACCCATCTGCTAAAAACTTCGACATCCGCACGTTAACGCAATGCCCCAACGTCGTAGCGAGGTGGTGTGTGCAAAACGAGTCTGATGGCTACACCAAGCCGCAGGAACTTCGGAGTTTCCTGTTCCTGACGGCAGTCATGGCCCCCGTCCTGTCGGTCATCATCGTGGCGGGCTACGGCTTCATCGTCTGGTTCTATCAGCTTTTCGCCGGCCCCCCGGGTAGCTGATACGAAGCGACGGAACCCCTTCCATGTCCGCCCTTCCCCATTCCGCGCCTTCCGTGGCGCCGCCAGAGCTGCATATCGCCAGCATGGTGGTGCACGCCACGCCGCGCCGCCTGCCCGACGTCCGCCAGGCGATCCTCGCGATCGCCGGAGCGGAAATCCATGGCGCTTCCGATACCGGGAAACTGGTGGTCACGCTGGAAGCCCCCTCCACCGACGACATGATGGCCCGGATCTCGGAGATCCAGCGCCTGGATGGCGTGCTGGCTTCGGCGCTGGTCTACCAGCACGCCGACACGCTGGAAGCGATGAACGAGGAGATTGACGATGGCAATGGCTCGTAGAGACTTCATCAAGCAATCCGCCGCCGCGGCGGCCGCCACCGTGGCCGGCATTCCCATCGTCGGCTACACGCAGAACATCGTCACCGAATCCGAGGCCGCCAAGCTGAAGTGGTCCAAGGCGCCCTGTAGGTTCTGCGGGACCGGCTGCGGCGTGAACGTCGCGGTGAAGGACAACCAGGTCGTGGCCACGCACGGCGATTTCAACGCCGAGGTGAACAAGGGGCTGAACTGCGTCAAGGGCTATTTCCTGTCCAAGATCATGTACGGCAACGACCGGCTGACCCAGCCGCTTTTGCGCATGAAGGACGGCAAGTACGCCAAGGACGGCGAGTTCGCGCCGGTGTCCTGGGACCAGGCCTTCGACGTCATGGCCGAGCAGTTCAAGCGGGTGCTCAAGGACAAGGGCCCGGAAGCCGTGGGCATGTTCGGCTCGGGGCAATGGACGGTCTGGGAAGGCTACGCCGCGCTCAAGCTGATGAAGGCAGGCTTCCGGTCCAACAACCTGGACCCGAACGCGCGGCACTGTATGGCCTCGGCCGCGGTGGGCTTCATGCGCACCTTCGGCGCCGACGAACCCATGGGCTGTTATGACGACATCGAGAACGCCGACGCCTTCGTGCTGTGGGGCTCGAACATGGCGGAGATGCACCCCATCCTCTGGACCCGCGTCACCGACCGCCGCCTGTCCGCGCCCAAGACCAAGGTGGCCGTGCTCTCCACGTTCGAGCACCGCTCGTACGAGCTGGCCGACCTGACCCTGACCTTCACCCCGCAGACCGACCTGGCGATCCTGAACTACATCGCCAACCACATCATCCAGACCAAGCGCGTGAACCGCGACTTCGTGGACAAGCACACGGTGTTCCACGAAGGCAACGCGGACATCGGCTACGGGCTGCGCCCCGACCATCCCTTGCAGAAGGCCGCCAAGAACGCCGACAAGGCCGGCGGCTCGCGTCCCATCACCTACGACGAGTTCGCCAAGTTCGTCTCCAAGTACGACCTGGACTACACGTCCAAACTGAGCGGCGTGCCCAAGAAGCAGTTGCAGGACCTGGCCGAGCTTTACGCCGATCCGAAGGTGCGCGTCACGTCCTTCTGGACCATGGGCTTCAACCAGCACACGCGCGGCGTGTGGGCCAACAACATGGTCTACAACATCCACCTGCTGACGGGCAAGATCTCCACGCCGGGCAACAGCCCGTTCTCGCTGACGGGCCAGCCCTCGGCCTGTGGCACCGCCCGCGAAGTGGGCACGTTCTCGCACCGGCTGCCGGCCGACCTGGTGGTGACCAATCCCAAGCACCGCGCCCACGCCGAAGAACTGTGGCAGTTGCCCGACGGCACCATCCCCGGCAAGGTGGGCGCGCACGCCGTGCTGCAGAACCGCATGCTCAAGGACGGCCAGATCAACGCCTACTGGGTGATGGTCAACAACAATATGCAGGCCGCCGCCAACCTGATGAACGAAGGCCTGCCCGGCTACCGCAACCCCGAGAACTTCATCGTGGTGTCGGACGCCTATCCCACGGTCACGACCATCTCCGCCGACCTGATCCTGCCGGCGGCGATGTGGGTCGAAAAGGAAGGCGCCTACGGCAACGCGGAACGCCGCACCCAGTTCTGGCACCAACTGGTCGACGCGCCCGGCCAGGCCCGCTCCGACCTGTGGCAATTGATGGAATTCTCCAAGCGCTTCAAGGTCGAGGAAGTCTGGCCCGCCGACCTGCTGGCCAAGAAGCCCGAGTATCGCGACAAGACGCTGTTCGACGTGCTGTTCGCCAACGGCAAGGTCAACCGGTATCCGAACACCGAGCGCGACAAGGACTACGCCAACCAGGAATCCGACGCCTTCGGCTTTTATGCGCAGAAGGGGTTGTTCGAGGAATACGCCGAATTCGGCCGCGGCCACGGCCACGACCTGGCGCCCTTCGATACGTACCACGAGGTCCGCGGCCTGCGCTGGCCGGTGGTCAAGGGCAAGGAAACGCTGTGGCGCTACCGCGAGGGCAGCGACCCCTATGTGAAGCCGGGCACCGGCTTCGAGTTCTACGGCAACCCGGACGGCCGCGCCATCATCTACGCCCTGCCCTACGAGCCGCCCGCCGAATCGCCGGACAAGGAATATCCGTTCTGGCTGTCGACCGGGCGCGTGCTGGAGCACTGGCACTCCGGCTCCATGACGCGGCGCGTGCCGGAGCTGTACAAGGCCTTCCCCAACGCGGTCTGTTTCATGCATCCGGACGACGCGCAGGAAATGGGCCTGCGGCGCGGCGTCGAGGTCGAAATCGTGTCGCGGCGCGGCAAGATGCGCACGCGCCTGGAAACGCGCGGACGCGACAAGCCGCCGCGCGGCCTGGTCTTCGTGCCCTGGTTCGACGCCGGCCAGTTGATCAACAAGGTCACGCTGGACGCCACCGACCCCATCTCGTTCCAGACCGACTTCAAGAAGTGCGCGGTCAAGATCGTCAAGGTCTGAAAGGCGAACCGGAGACAGCCATGAACCTACGCGCCCTCACCTTCGCCTTGTGTGCCGTCCTCGGTTCCGCCGCGTGGGCGGCGCCGCCGCTGGAAGTGGAAGACCCGATGCGCGGCCCCACGCCCGTGGCCGAGGAGACCGATCCGCCGCTCATCAGCCCGGTCGAAAACAAGGACATCAAGCGGATGCGCACGTATTCGATGCAGCCGCCCACCATCCCGCACAAGATCGACGGCTACCAGATCGACAAGAACTTCAACCGCTGCCTGGCCTGTCATGCGCGGGTCAACACCGAGGAAACCCAGGCGCCGCCGCTTAGCGTGACCCACTACATGGACCGCGACAGCAACGTGCTGGCGGAGGTATCGCCGCGCCGCTACTTCTGCGTGCAGTGCCACGTGCCCCAGGCCGAGGCCAAGCCGCTGGTGACCAACACCTACCAGGACATCGACGTGATCCTCAAGCGCCTGACCGCTCCGGCGTCCGACAAGAAGTAAGGCACCGGAGGCAGCCATGGTCGAACTCATCAAGCGCTACTGGAACATCATCCGCCGGCCCAGCGTGCACTTCAGCCTGGGCTTCCTGACGGTGGGCGGGTTCATCGGCGGCATCCTGTTCTGGGGCGCCTTCAACACCGCCATGGAGCTCACCAATACCGAGAAGTTCTGCACGGGCTGCCACGAGATGCGCGACAACGTGTACGCCGAACTGAAGGGCACCATCCACTTCACCAACCGCTCGGGCGTGCGGGCGCTGTGCTCGGACTGCCACGTGCCGCACAACTGGACCGACAAGATCGCCCGCAAGATGCAGGCGTCCAAGGAAGTGTGGGGCAAGATCTTCGGCACCATCGACACGCGCGAAAAATTCGTGGACAAGCGCCTGGAACTGGCCCGGCACGAATGGGCCCGTTTCAAGGCCAACGATTCGCTGGAATGCCGCAACTGCCACAACTACGACTACATGGACTTCACGCGCCAGAGCGTGCGCGCGCAGAACATGCATTCCACCTACCTGGCCGACAAGAGCAAGACCTGCATCGACTGCCACAAGGGCATCGCCCACAAGCTGCCCAACATACCGCCCGGCCAGACCTCGCTGGCGCCGGAACCGGCGGGGACCGGCAAAGAGGCCGCGCATGCGTCCCGCTGACGCGCCGCCGCCCGTCCTGTCCGCGCGCGGCCTCGTCAGCCGCCGCGGCGGCCAGCCGGCGCCGGTGGATTTCGAACTGCACGCCGGGCAACTGCTGCACGTGCGCGGCGCCAACGGCAGCGGCAAGACCAGCCTGCTGCGCATGCTGGCCGGCCTGCTGCGGCCGCTGTCGGGCAGCGTGCTCTGGCACGGCGCGGACGCACGCCGCAACCCCTCGGAATACTTCGCCCGCATGGCGTTCCTGGCGCACGGCAACGGCCTGTGCGGCGAACTGAGCGCCGCCGAGAACCTGCGCTGCGCCCTGCACGTGGCCGGCACGCCCCAGCCGCAAACGCGCATCGCGGCAACGCTGCGCGACTGGCGCCTGGACCGCTGCGCCGATGTCCCGGCCCTGCGCCTGTCCCAGGGACAGAGCCGGCGGCTGGCGCTCGCGGCGGTCGTGCTGGGCGGCAAGCCCCTGTGGCTGCTGGACGAGCCCGACGCCGGGCTGGACGCCGTGAGCCTGGAGCAACTGCGCGCGGCGCTGGACGCCCACCTGGGCGCCGGCGGCGCCGCCGTGTTGGCGTCGCACCGCGTGCCGGGCACGGCCGCCGCCCACACCCAAACCCTGGACATGGATGACTACGCGGATGCTGGCTACGCTGTCGCAGTTGGCGTTGCGTGAAATCCGGCTGGCCTGGAGACGGCCGGCGGACACGCTGGGCGCCACCCTGTTCTTTGTCGTGGCGGGCACGATGTTCCCGCTGGCGGTCGGGCCCGACCCGGCGCTGCTCGCCGCGATCGGGCCGGGCGTGCTGTGGGTCTGCGCCCTGCTGGGCGTCCTGCTGACCTTGAACCGCCCGTTCGCGCAGGACTACGACAACGGCGCGCTGGAGCAACTGCTGGTGTCGCCGCACCCGCTGCCGCTGCTGGTGGGCGCCAAGCTGGCGGCGCACTGGTTCAGTAGCTGCCTGCCGCTGATCCTGGCCAGCCCGGTGCTGGCGCTGCAATTCGGCCTGTCGCCGCAAGCCATCGGCATCCTCGCGCTGTCGCTGCTGCTGGGCACCCCCACGCTGGCGCTGGTGGGCGGGCTGGGCGCGGCGCTGACGCTGGGGCTGCGCGGCGGCGCCCTGCTGCCGCTGCTGGTGCTGCCCCTGTACGTGCCGGTCCTGATCTTCGGCGCGGGCGCGGTATCGGCCGCGCACGCGGGCATGGGCGCCGGGCCGCAACTGTCGCTACTGGGCGCGTGCCTGTGCCTGGCCATCCTGCTGTGCCCCTGGAGCGCCTCGGCGGCGCTGCGCGTGGCGCTGGACTGAGGACGCCATGCACAAGCACCCCACCCTGGACTCCATCGCGCCCGCGGCTTCCGCGGCCGGCGGCGGCTGGCTGCGCTATGCCTCGCCCGCGCTGTTCTACCCCCTGGCCGGCCGGCTGATCCCGTGGCTGGCGCTGGCCGCCGCGCTGCTGGCCTGCGCGGGGCTGTACGTGGGGCTGGCCGTGGCGCCCACCGACAGCCAGCAGGGCGAGGTCTACCGCATTCTCTTCATCCACGTGGCGGCGGCCTGGATGTCGATGTTCCTGTACCTGGTCATGGCCCTGTATGCCGCGCTGGGGCTGGTCTTCCACACCCGCCTGTCGTTCATGATGATGCGGGCGCTGGCGCCCACCGGCGCGCTGTTCACGTTCCTGACGCTGTGGACCGGCGCGCTGTGGGGCAAGCCGACCTGGGGCGCGTGGTGGGTCTGGGACGCGCGGCTGACTTCGGAACTGATCCTGCTCTTCCTGTATCTGGGCTTCATGGCCTTGCAGGCCGCCACGGAAGATACGCAGCGGGCCGACCGCGGCGGCGCCATCCTGCTGCTGGCCGGCGTGATCAACGTGCCCATCATCTATTTCTCGGTGCGCTGGTGGAACACCCTGCACCAGGGCGCCTCCATCAACCTCACCGCCGCGCCCAGCATGGCGAACATCATGGTGGCGGCGATGCTGCTGATGGTGGCGGCGTTCTGGCTCTACAGCGCGGCGGCGGCGCTGGCGCGGGTGCGCGACATCATCGCCGAGCGCGAGCCGGGCGCCGCGCGCGCGCGAACCCCGCGGGAGGCGCGATGAGCTGGGATGCGCTGTTCTCGATGCAGGGCCACGGTCCCTACCTGCTGGGCGCCTACGGGGTGACGCTGGCGCTGATCGGGCTGGAGTCCTTCGTACTGTGGCGGCGCGCCCGCGCCCGGCGGGCGGCGCAGGACCCGCGGCCCGGCGACGGCGCC